>CAWIQW010000006.1:0-199104 GCA_963838315.1 uncultured Acidobacteriaceae bacterium | reverse complement strand
AATCATCGTTTAGGGCTAGGACTACCAGGGTATCTAATCCTGTTTGCTCCCCTAGCTTTCGCGCATCAGCGTCAGTAGTGGTCCAGTGCGCCGCTTTCGCCACAGGTGTTCCTCCCGATATCTACGCATTTCACCGCTACACCGGGAATTCCACGCACCTCTCCCACCCTCCAGCACGGCAGTTTCGCCTGCAGGCTCTGAGTTAAGCCCAGAGGTTTCACAGGTGACTTACCGCACCGCCTACGCGCCCTTTACGCCCAATAATTCCGAACAACGCTCGCACCCTCTGTATTACCGCGGCTGCTGGCACAGAGTTAGCCGGTGCTTCTTCCACTGGTACCGTCATAATCTTCCCAGTCGAAAGGAGTTTACGCCCCAAGGGGCTTCATCCTCCACGCGGCGTTGCTGCGTCAGGGTTTCCCCCATTGCGCAAAATTCCCCACTGCTGCCTCCCGTAGGAGTCTGGACCGTGTTTCAGTTCCAGTGTGTCCGTGCGCCCTCTCAGGCCGGATACCGATCTTTGCCTTGGTAGGCCATTACCCTACCAACTAGCTAATCAGCCGCGACCCCCTCCAAAAGCGGATTGCTCCTTTGATCTTGCGATATTATGCGGTATTAGCCTCGGTTTCCCGAGGTTATCCCCCACTCAAGGGCAGGTAGTCACGTGTTACTCACCCGGTCGCCACTATACTCATGGATTGCTCCACTTTCCCGTTCGACTTGCATGTGTTAGGCACGCCGCCAGCGTTGATTCTGAGCCAGGATCAAACTCTCATTTGAAACCTGAGCCGGTCTGGGTAGACCGGCAACCTCCCCCAGCTGAGGGGAAGGTCCTAATTTGTGAGTACGTTCAGACTTTTTGGCCCGAACATTTCCAACAACGTCCACCGAAAGCCGAAGCTCGCGGCAGACGCATTCATCTCACGACTGGCACGTTCAACCTTTTGTCAAAGACCAACTCGCTTTCCGCCTGAGCGGTGCGCCTTCAGTCCGCCCAAACCCCTTGCGGAATTTGCGCGTCCTCGAAACCTGTTTAACCTATAGCGTGCGATGCCCGCTGTCAACCCTCTGAGATCACAGGATTTCCACCTGATATCAACAGCCCGGGGAGCAGTCAATCCAAAACGAGGCGCACATCTTCCGGTTAAACTGAATGTGCGATACCACTCTGGAGAGCTCTTTTGCAGCGCGCTCGAAAACGCTCTCCCGCTCGGGCGCCGGAAAAACGACGCGCGCCGAAACGGAAGACGGTTCAAAAATTAAAGATCGCTTGGAGGTTCTGCTCTACGCGGAAACCCTTCAGGGAACTCTGTCCCCGAATGCGAACCCCGGAAAGGGGCTAATTAGAGGCTTACGATATTGGATGCCACAAGCTGCTGCGAGGATTCAGCAAACAGCCCAGACACTCAGTCACTTGTCCTCGGTCAATTTGTTATAGCAGAACTCGCCGAGGCGTGCAAGAGGAGAATCAAAAAAATTAATGGGCTCGATCAGGAGGACCGATTGCGGCTCTGGGCAGGCCATTCAGGGATTCATTACTGAAGTTTTTCGGGCGCTGCACTGAATTCAGGAATCTGTCCGGCCTATGATCTCAAACCATTTTCGGGATCCGGGTGACGAACGCGGGTCGCAAAGGCTTCGCGCGATTTCGATTGCACGGTAGGATGCCGAACGCTTGCCAACCTCCGGACTGCCGCGCCACAAGACGCGCGGGGAGCTTCGCGCGCGACGTAACACGCTGAAAAACGGCGTCCCACGAGGGTTTTGCGCGAGACGGTCGCCGAACGAGCAGGCGCGTGCAAAGCGCTTCATCTTGACAGCGGCTGAACCTGTGGTATGTTGGTGCGCAATTCGCTGGGTCGAGTTGTGATCGGAACTCTGTGGGGGATCTGGCTTCGGCAAACGCACCACGTCTTACGTACCCGTCAAGAATGCTCTGCCGTTCTGGCAGTTGGACGTGACGATCGCAAGTCGCCCCTGCATCACCGCGAGCGCCGCTCCACGCTCGGTGATTCCTTCACGCTATCCGGAGTTCTGCCAACCTAGAAAGGGAGGACGTCACATGCCTCAAATCAGTTTCCGCCTGAGAGTGGTCGTTTGCCTGGTAGCTTTACTGGCCGGGGCGGTGCTCGCCAACGGTTCCTCGCGTTTCCAAACCACGAGTCTTGCGGTCCCCGACGCCTATAACAACCGCGTCCTGATCTATAACTTTCCGGTGGCGAATGGCCAGGCGGCGAACGTCGTGCTCGGCCAAAGCAACTTTAACAATGCCGCTTCCGGCACCTCGGCAACGGCCATGAGCTCGCCGTCCGCAACTGCGGTGGACGAGCTGGGGAACCTCTACGTGAGCGACACCGAGAACTGCCGTGTACTGCAGTTTCCGCCACCGCTCACCAATGGAGAAGCAGCGCACCTCGTGATCGGGCAAGCGAATCTCAACACGGGCTGCGGGGGCACGGCCAGCGCGAGCACCCTGGGTCATACTGGTGCCGTGGCTTTTGATCAGGCTGGCAATCTTTGGGTAGCGGACACAGGAAATAGTCGTGTCCTGCGCTTCAAGCCGCCTTTCAAAACCGGGGAAGCAGCCAATCTGGTGGTAGGGCAAACGAATTTCATTTCCGGTGGCTGTGTTTATCCTCCTACCGCAAGCACGTTGTGCTATCCGACAGGGCTCGCCTTCGACAATCACAACTATCTGTGGGTCGCGGATTCGTCCAACAACCGGGTTTTGGAGTTCAAAGCGCCGCAAACCAATACCGCCAACCTGGAGTTGGGCCAGCCGGCCGCGACGGCCTTTACCTCCGCCACGGAAAACAATGGCGGCATTTCCGCCAGCTCGCTTTTCGGGCCTGAACAGATCGGATTTGACCCGCAAGATGAGTTGTGGGTGGCGGATGCGCAAAATAGCCGCGTGCTACAGTTCGACCCCAACTTCCACAATGGGGGCGCCGCCTTTTTAGTGCTCGGTCAAACTGACTTTACGAGCGGTAGCTCCAACCAAGGACTGAGCACTCCGAATGCGGGGACACTGTCCTATCCGTACGGGATCGTCATCGAGGGCGACCAGGGGCTATGGGTAGGAGACACGAGCAATAACCGCACTTTGGAATTCGCCGCACCCGCAAGCAATGGAACGCCGGCGGCCACCGTGCTGGGACAACCTGACTTCGCATCGAACCAGGCCAATCAAGGCAACGCGAATCCCGGCAGTCAGACGCAGAACTATCCGTTCTATAACGCGGGAGCTTCGCTGATCGCGCTCGGCATGCTCGGGGGCCTGATTCTCGGGCGTCAGTGGATACTTCGCCCGCGGTCGCGAGTATAGGTGCCACTAAGTTAGCGCAATGAAGATGACGATCAGATTTCGCAAGCTGCTTGCACATGACGTTGTGGCACACGGACTGGCGGTCCGTGTGCTGCTCGTTCCCGTGTTCGTCGCGGCGTGCTATCTGATCGGCTTCTGTCTGGACGAGTGGTCCTGGCTGCGGGTACTGACCACGGTCACACTGGTCCGGATCTCGGCAATGCTGGGAGTGCCGATGTACCGCACCGGGCTTGATGTGATTACGGTGGCTGGAATCAGCGCGCGGTTTGTGGTGGCTTGCACCATGATCGATGCCTTCTTTGGTGCCGTCCCTCTGCTCTGGCGAACGGGCGTTTCCTGGTTCGAGAACGTGGTGCGGCTGAGTGCGGTGCTGGGCGGGGTGTTTGCGCTGAACATTGTCCGGCTCGAACTTGGCTTTATTGCCATGACCAGAGGGGCACCCTGGTGGCTGGCGCACGAGTGCGTGGCCGGAGTGGCCTACTTCTGCCTCTACCTGTTCATCGTGCATGAGCGTGCATGGGACCGGCCGCGACACCTGACAGTTCATATGCTTGCGTCTGCGTGATCCAGTGCGGCTGGCAAGATCTGGCCGAACCCAAGCCTGAGAAAATACGCGGCAGAATCGATGCCTTCACGTACGCCCGTATCTGTTGCGAGCCTATAATTTCGTCAGCAACGTGATTTCTGTCGTCCAACTCGGAAAAATTGATTACAGCGAAGGCCTCCGGTTGCAGCGCAAGTTGGTCGATCTGCGCAAGGCGGGAGAGATCGGCGATGTGCTGCTTTTGCTGGAGCACACGCCGGTCATTACGCTGGGCCGGAACGCGAAGGCGTCGAATGTGCTGGCATCGCCCGATGCGCTCGCAGCGCGTGGAGTTGAGATGTTCGACTGCGACCGGGGCGGGGACGTTACTGTTCACGGGCCGGGGCAGATTGTCGGCTATCCGATTTTTGATCTGCGGGGGTTCAGCCGCGATGACAGCCGTCAGCCGTCAGCCGTCAGCCATCAGGAGGAACCTTCAGCGTCCGCCTCCGAGTCTTTCCCCCCTGGCGAAAGACTCTGGGCGCGGTCGACTATGTGCGGCGGCTGGAAGATGTGCTGATCCGGACGTGCGGCGATTTTGGGATTGCGACCAAAACAGTGAAAGGACTCACGGGAGTATGGACCGACAGTGGGCGCGAGGCCAAGATTGCCGCCATTGGCGTGCACATTTCACGGTCGGTCACGTCGCACGGTTTCGCGCTCAACGTGAATATCGATCTCAGCTACTTTGACTTGATTGTGCCCTGCGGGATTACCTCGAAGCCGGTGACCTCGATGCAAAAAGAACTGGGGCGCGAAGTGGATATCAATGCGGTCGCGCATTCGCTCTCGCGCAACTTCGGCGTGGTATTTGGACGGCAGATGTTGTGGGTGGAAACGATCGATGCTCTGCAGGGAAACACGGTGGGCGTGCCGATGAAGGCTCCGGCGGAATTGCGCGCTTTGCACGGCGAAGACGATCTGATAGCGACTTAGTCGGGCGGTGTCATGAGCAAGAAACCAAAGTCGGCAGCAACTCCACGCAATCAAAAGCCTGCCTCGAGGTCGGCATCGCATAACCGTGAGCCTGGCGCAAAGCCGAATGCCGGCTCCCGCACCTACACCATTCTCGACTACCGCCTCGAAAAACCATCCTTTACCCTCCGCCAGGTCCGTGTTGGCGACGAGACGCGCTACGAAGTCGCGAGCGGCGATCTCTCCGCGCCCGCACCACCGATTCGCGAATCGAAATATCTTTCCAGGCAGCAAGTGATCGAAATCTACCGCTGGATGCTGCTTAACCGGCGGATGGAAACGGCGCTCGAGAATCTTTACAAACAGGGCAAGGTAGTTGGCGGCGTTTATTTCGGGCTGGGGCAGGAAGCCTGCTCTTGCGCGTCAGCTTATGCTCTTCGCAAAGACGAATGGCTGGGGCCAATGATCCGCAACCAGGGAGCGCTGCTGGTGCGCGGCTTTTCTCCGGCGGACATCATGATGCAGTACATGGCGAAATCCGGATCGCCCACCAAGGGGCGGGACGCGTCGTCGCACTTCGGAGACATTAAAGATCGCAACGTGGTCGCTCCGATTTCTACTCTGGGAGATCTGATTCCCGTGCTTGCCGGAGTGGCGCTGGGCGCGCGTTTGCAAGGGAAGCACATCGCGGTCATGACCTACATCGGGGACGGCGGGCAGTCGACGGGCGTGACTTACGAGGGGCTCAATTTTGCCGCCGTCCAAAATCTCGGCCTCGTGCTGATGGTCGAAAATAATCTGTGGGGATACTCGACCCCGTCGGACATGCAGTTTCGCGTGAAGGATCTGGCGGAGCGCGCCATTGCTTACGGTATCCCCGGCGTGATCGTGGATGGAACCGACGCCTGCCAGGTGTATGACGCGTGCCACGAAGCTTGCGAACGGGCGCGGCGCGGCGAAGGACCGACGTTGATCGAGGCAAAGATGATGCGCATGAAGGGCCACGCCATCCACGACGCCGCCGAGTATGTGCCGAAACCCCTGTTTGAATATTGGAAGCGGCGCGATCCGATTGGGCGGCTGGAAGATTACCTTGTCAACAAGAAGAAGTGGCTGGCGGCGGACGAGAACCATTCGCTGATTCAGGATGTGGAGCGCCAACTGGAAGCGGATCGAGAGGTCGCCGTGAATTCTCCGATGCCCACACCAGAATCGGCGGCAGGCGGAGTGTATTGCGAGGACGCCTGCCACGAGATGCGCCCGAAGTATGCGATGCCGCAAGTGAGAGGCGGGAATTCTTCCGCG
Organism: uncultured Acidobacteriaceae bacterium; assembly: GCA_963838315.1. Taxonomy (GTDB): domain Bacteria; phylum Acidobacteriota; class Terriglobia; order Terriglobales; family Acidobacteriaceae; genus Acidiflorens. Next base: position 192,976 of record CAWIQW010000006.1, on the reverse strand, counting down.
CCCAAAAAGAGCGAGGCGGCGGTGCATCTGAAATAGGGCAACCTTATCTATGGCATAATCGCGAACGGTGGCGACCACAGCCAAATCCGCGCTGTTTCAGAAGCTGCCTTCGACCGACGAGCTTCTCCAGTCCAGCGAAATTCAGCGACTCGTGGCTCGGGAAGGCCACGCGGCCGTCACGGACAGTATTCGCGTCGTCGTCGCGCGATTGCGGCAGGAAATTTCGGCAGACCGACTTGACGTCAAGTCATTAGACCTCGCCCTGGCGGGTCTTCCCGCGGCGGTCAACCGCCAGCTTCGCCAATCGCTCGGATACTCGCTGCGTCCGGTCATCAATGCCACGGGCGTGATCTTGCACACCAATCTTGGACGCGCTCCTTTGGCGGCGGCGGCCCTTGATCACATGCAGACGACAGCGACTTCGTACTCGAATCTCGAATTCGATCTCGCAAGTGGGGAGCGCGGCAGGCGCGACGTGCACGTCGACCGCCTCTTCCAGAAGCTGGTCGAGGGCTATGCATCGACGGGCGAAGCCGTTACTCAGTGTTCCACCATCGTCGTCAACAACAATGCGGCTGCGGTGCTACTTGCTTTGAACTCGCTCGCTGAGGGCGGGGAAGTCATCGTATCCCGCGGCGAGCTGGTGGAAATCGGCGGCTCGTTCCGCATTCCCGATGTGATGGCGAAGTCGCAAGCCACGCTGCGCGAAGTGGGCACGACTAACCGCACGCACGTTGCCGACTACGAGCGCGCCATCACCGACCGCACCCGGTTGCTGCTGCGCGTGCATCGTTCGAATTTTGCGATCACGGGATTCACCGGGCAACCCGCGCTTTCCGAACTGCTGGAGCTTGCCCGGAGCCGCCAAATTCCTCTCATGGAAGACCTGGGGAGCGGCGCGCTTTTCGATATGCGTTCCATCGGCGTCCACGAACCGGGCGTGCTCGATAGCCTGCGCGCGGGTGTCGATATCGTCACATACAGCGGCGACAAGTTGCTGGGCGGGCCGCAAGCCGGCCTGATCAGCGGACGCGCCGAACTGGTCGCGCGCATGAGGTCGAACTCGCTGTTTCGCGCGCTTCGGGTCGACAAGCTCACTTATGCGGCGCTCGAAGCCACGCTGCTCGCGTATGTGAAACACGATTATGACGCGGTGCCGGTGTTGCGGATGATGCGGCTCTCGAAGGATGACATCGCTACGCGGGCGAAGGCGCTGATCTCCCAGGTTAAATCTCCCGCGCACAGTGCTGGCACGCTCAGGCTTGAACTTATGGACGGCGAATCGCTCATCGGCGGCGGCGCCGCTCCTACGTCGGTTCTGCCAACCTGCCTGATCGCGTTGACGCATGGCGATATCGGCGCCGACGATCTGAGCGTGCGCTTGCGGGAAGCGGATCCACCCATTATCGCCCGGGTTGAAGAAGGACGCGTGCTGCTCGACCTGCGCACCGTGTTCCCCACGCAGGACGCAACCGTCGCCGCGGCAATCTCATCTCTGTAGATCAGTGGCTACCGTCTACACGATCGGACACTCCACACGCACGTTGGAGGAACTCGTCTCGGCGCTGCAAGCGCACGGGATCGAAACGCTGGTCGACATCCGCGCCTTCCCCATGTCGCGCCGGTTGCCGCATTTCAATCGCGAGTCGCTGGAAAGCGAACTCCCCAAGCGCGGCATTCAATATGTATGGATGAAATCTCTGGGCGGATACCGCAAAGCGACAGTCAAAGACTCCCCGCACGTCGCCTTGCGCAACGCCAGCTTTCGCAATTATGCGGACCACACGCTCACCCCCGAATTCGAACGGGCGATGGAGGAACTGGTGAGCATGGCACAGCAGCGCCGCACTGCCTACATGTGCGCCGAGCGGGTGTATTTTCGCTGCCATCGCATGATCGTCTCCGACTGGCTGGTGGCCCACGGACACGAGGTGCTGCATATCGACGGCGAGGGTCCGACCCGAGCCCACAAGCTCACTGCCGAAGCGCGAGTGATCGATGGCCGGATGATTTACCGGGGCGACCAGCTTTTCTAGGCCCGGTGGATTGCCGGACACAGGCTCCCCTCGGAACGGCAGGCAAAAGGATGGGCGCATAGCGTTTCGCATGCCGGCACGGCAAGGTCTGCATTACCATGTCTGCATGATCATCGGCACCGGGGTGGATATCGCCGAAGTTCCGCGGATTCGCGAATCGATCGAGCGCTATGGCGATCGATTTCTGCATCGCATTTTCACGGAGGGCGAGATTCAATACTGCGAGGCGAAAGCCACGCGCTTTGAAAGCTACGCCGCGCGCTTCGCCGCCAAAGAAGCGGGTATGAAGGCTCTGGGCACGGGCTGGAGCCGGGGTGTGCGCTGGCGCGACATTGAGGTGGTTCGGCCCAAAGGACAGCGTCCGACTCTGCAGTTCCACGGCCAGGCAGCGGCCATTGCCGCCAAACTAGGATCGAAAAATATTTCGCTCTCGATCACGCATACCTCCGAGGAAGCCCTGGCGCATGTCATTCTGGAGAATTAATCGAAGGCCACCAAGCCACCAGGCGACGCTGTCCTAGGCCAACGTTGCGCTCGCCGCCCCGCCTCGCTGGGTGGCGTCCAGCAGACATTCGAAGTTCACTTCGTCGCCGGCAATGTGTATTCAAAATCGTAGAAGTGTTTTCCCTCTTCGATCCTGATCGTCATCGACCCTGCCAGACCCAACAGGTCGCCGGTGGCGGAATCGGGAACGACGGTCACGCTTAGGTGAAAGTCGCCGTGCGACATGGTTCCGCTGTGTTGAAGAACGAACGTCCCGTGGTGGCCTTGCAGTGTCGCGTTCACCCGCTCCATCGCGACATAGCCGGCTGACCCTTTTACGTCCGTCATCGCGCCCAGCATCTCGCCGGCGCTCGTCCCTTCGAGATCGCCGTGAAATTGTTTATCGAGAGACATTCTGCCGAGCTTCGCGGTCTCGGCTTCCGTGCTGTCTGGCTGCCGGGGAGTTACGGTCACGTCAAACGTTCCCTTGGCGTGCTTCGACATGGATACTCCTTGTTGGCATGGACTTGTTGGAACAGAGTTTGTTTGCGCTTGTCCGGACGCCGGCGAGTGAGGCTGCGCAGACGCTGTAAAGATGAGCGCAACGCCAATGGCCCCAGCCATCCCCGGCCGTCCGATTAGAATCTTCCTTATAGAGGCGGGCGAAACAGCAGAAGCAGTTTCGCGGATTACAAGTTTGTGGATCAGCCGTCTCAGGAATTGCTGCTCGATCACGTTTTTCATACTACGCGAAACTCTAAACGCACACGCCAGCCAATGATTGGAAAAACGCGACAGGGAAAAACGGTGGGACGCGGCGATGGAGAACAGCCGGCGAGAAAGCGGCCGAGCGCAACGCGGGAACTCAACTCCGACATCGAAGAGGTGTTCGATCCGGAAGTTGGCCCGGCCCGGGGAATGCTGCGTCGTGCTTTGCCAGCCGGAAAGATGCGCCATTCACGGCGTCAGCCCTCGCCCGATCTTGTATCCTGGATCGCGCACTACTGGATGATTCATTGGGATCTTCGCTTGTGCGAACCCTACGTTGCCGAGAGCGTGCCGCATCCCAACGTTCACCTGATTTTCGAGAACGGTGCGGCGGTGGTCGCAGGTGTGCAGACACACAAATTCTCACGGTCGCTGCAGGGAGAATCGCGGGTTTTCGGGGTTAAATTCCGGCCCGGCGGATTTCGCCCGTTCTACGGAGCTGCTGTATCCGATCTTGCCGATCGCGTGGTTCCAGCGGTCCGCATATTTGGAAAAGAGCTGAAGGAGTTCGAGAAGATTGGGCTTTCCTCCTGCCCGGAGGACGAGAGAGTGCGAGCGGCCAACGCTTTCTTCCATGCGCGCAAGCCTGACCCCGATCCCGCGGTGATTCTTGCAAGCCACCTGGTCGACCGGATTCTGAAAGAACCTGAGATCAAGATGGTGGACGATCTGGTCCGCCTGACAGGCATGGGCAAGCGCTCGCTGCAGCGGTTGTTCAGCGAATATGTTGGCGTCAGCCCGAAGTGGGTGATCCGGCGTTACCGGTTACACGAGTTGATCGAGAAATTCAATGCGGGCGGGGAACCGGATTGGGCACAGCTGGCGCTCGATCTTGGCTACTTTGATCAGGCGCACCTTATTAACGATTTCAAGTCCATTGTTGGCCATTCGCCGAGGGAATACAAGAAGCTGCTGGCAAAAGCAATCCCAGGTTAGTTGTCACCAGGGTTTTCTTCGTACCTCATCTCCGCCACGGAAGGGCAACGTCCGATTCCTGCTCCAGACTCCTAACCGGCTGATCAACGGCACCTTATACCCCACAGCAACAACTTCGCGCCTCCCGTGTTTACATCCCTGAGTTCGCATTTCGCGATTTCGCATTTACGACAGAGGAAAACTTTATGAACACAAATCGATCCGTTCGCTGGTTGATTTTTGGAATCTTGATTTTGTCGCTCTCGGCAGCTTCTTTCGCCGAGATCGCAATCGGGTTCTCGGTACGCATTGGGCCGCCTGCCATTCCGGTTTACGCGCAGCCTGTTTGTCCCGGCCCGGGATACCTTTGGACGCCCGGTTATTGGGCATGGAATGATGACGGCGGCTACTACTGGGTTCCCGGAACCTGGGTGGTTGCGCCCGTGGGTTTGCTCTGGACGCCCGGCTATTGGGGCTGGGAAAGCGGCTTTTACCGCTGGCACGCCGGGTACTGGGGGCCGCATGTCGGCTTCTACGGCGGCATCAACTACGGCTTTGGCTATACCGGCGTCGGCTTCTTTGGCGGCGAGTGGCGCGGCGGAGCCTTCTTCTACAACCGCGCCGTCCTGAATGTAAGTGGGTCCCGGGTGACGAATGTCTACGAACGCAACGTCATCGTCAACAATAATCACGTGAGCTTTAACGGCCCGGGCGGAATCAATGCGCGGCCCACTCCGGAAGAAGAGCGGTATTCGCGGGAACCGCATCGCGAAGCACTGGCGGCGCAGGTGCAGCATGAGCGCGTAGCCAGCCAGAACCGGCAGTTGTTCGCATCGGAAAATCACGGGCGTCCGGCGATCGCAGCCACTGGACGAGCCGGGGAATTCAGCGGCCGCAACGTAGTGGCCGCGAGGGAAGCGGGCGAGCCTTACCGGGCGCCGAGAATGTCTCCCCAGGAAGCGCGCAGTTCGTCCCCGGCAAATCGTGGAGCCGAGCAGCGCAGCTACCAGAACAATCGCGATGCAGACCGGAACAACGACCGCGCGGAACAGAGCCGGAACGCATCCCGTAACAGTTCTTATCAGTCCAAAGCGGAACAGAAGCAGCAACAGAAGCAGGATAAAGCCGCTCGTAAACAAGCGCAGCAGGCTCAGAAGCGGCAGCAGCAGGAAGAGAAACGTAGTGGCCGCGAGGAGCGTGGGCCGGGCCGCTAACCAACGCCCGAACCGCAAGTCGCAGTTAACGAAGGCTTCCTCCCGTCGCCGGGAATTCTGGCGGAAGGAAGCCTTCAATTTTGGTTTATGTCCAAATGTCCTGCTGTAAATTCCCGATCCCTGAAATTCCCTCCGTTTGCTATCATGCTTCTTTCGGTTTCCAGACCCCCTTGCCTAGCCAAAAGCAGCTCAAGTGGTCGCAACTCCGGGTGGGACTGACTGTCGTCGCCGGAAGTGTGATCCTTATGGTCCTCATCTTCCTGATGAGCGGCACCGGGGGGTGGTTCACCCGCAAAATCACACTTAAGTCCTTTTTCGATAATGCCGGAGGTTTGCGCGAGGGCGCGCCCGTACGCCTGGCGGGAGTCGATATCGGCAATGTCACGGGCATCCGCATCGTCCCCGGCAAGCCGACCACGCCGGTGGAAGTCATTATGAAGGTGAGCACGAAATACGCCTTCGACCTGCGCAAGGATTCCGTCACAACCCTGGCGACCGCCGGCATTCTCGGCGAGACCTTCGTGGATGTTGACAGCAGTCTGGCCAAGGGAGCGCAGGTGGCCGACGGAGACTCACTGCCGGGCCGGGATCAGCCCGATGTTCAGGATGTGGTGCGGGCCAGCCAGGGCACGCTGCAAAACATGGACGCGCTGCTGAAGCGACTCGACAACATCGTGGGTTTCATCGAAAGCGGCAAGGGATCGATCGGCAAGGTTATTTACAGCACCGAATTGTATGACCGGCTGAATGCCACCGTCGCCGAATTCAAGACGCTGATGGACGACATCCAGAGCGGAAAAGGATCGATCGGGCCTCTCCTGACCAGCGATGAGGCGTACAAGAAAGCGATCGCCGCGATCGACAAGGTCAATTTGCTAGTGGACGATCTGCAGGCCGGCAAGGGTTCCGCTGGCAAGCTGCTGAAAGATCCCGAGCTTTACGAGAACACCAACAAAACCGTCGCCAACCTGCGGCAGCTGACCGATGACATGAACGCCGGCAAGGGCGCGCTTGGCAAGTTCACCCACGATCAGGAATTCGCCAACAAACTCCAAATCACCATGAACAATCTGGCGGCGCTTTCGGAACAGCTGGAAAAAGGCGAAGGCACGGCGGGCATGTTGTTTAAGGATCCCGCGCTCTACAACAACAGCAACCAGATGCTGGTGGAGACGCGAGAGCTGGTGAAGTCAATTCGCGAAGATCCCAAGAAGTATTTGACCTTCCACGTCAAGGTTTTCTGATTCCGCTCTCTGCCGCGCCGCCTCACGCGCGGGCGGGGACTCAATCCCTATCCACCACAAAAAGAAAAGCGGCCCTTGTGAGCCGCCTTTCTTTTCACAACTGTCGAATTGTGGAAGTGGTCTTAGACGCCTTTGACGTTCTCTGCCTGCCAGCCCTTGGGGCCTTTGACTACGTCGAACTGAACCTGTTGACCTTCTTGCAGACTGCGGAAACCATTCGCCTGGATGGCGGAGAAGTGCACGAAAACATCCTCACCATTCTGACGGCTGATAAATCCATAGCCCTTGGCATCGTTGAACCACTTTACTGTTCCTGTTTCCATGGTGTAACTGTGTTCCTTTTGTTGAAGTATGCGCTGGAACTCGCAGGATAGTGCAGGCAGGCACGCTGTAGAGCGGGATACTGCTTACAACCGCAAAGTCAAACGCGCCTAAATTATAGCCAAATCGCAACCGCGATATCCACAGGATTGGAGCTTACAGAGGTGCCGGGACTGAGGTTTTATTGACCGACCATCTCGGGATTCGGATCAGGCGCACCCCCGTATTTTCTGTAGGAACACATTGCAGCCGGCACCCGCCGAAAGTGCCCGATCCCAACCCATGCTGTCTTGTATCGATCTGAAAATAAGACACATTCTCTTTTGGCGTGATTCGTGCACATAGATGCAGTGGATGCCTTTGAGTGACGGAGGACCGAATGCTGACCTTGCAAGCGGAGACACTCACGGACCTGACCGTGGTGGAGTGTAAAGGCAGGATTGTCCGCAGCGATGATGTCTTCAGGCTGCGCGATCTGGTGCAAGCAAGAACCGAGGCGAAGGTTATTGTGCTGGATCTGTCGGAAGTTGAGGTCATCGGAGGCGGCGGTCTGGGTATGCTGGCTTTCCTTGAACATTGGGCACGCGAGCACCACATACGGCTGAAGCTGTTCTCCCCTTCCGACGCTGTTCTCAGCGGACTCGCAATGACAAATTCGCTGGGCCGGTTTGAGGTTGCCAGTTTCCGGGAGCTGATGGGGCTTCTCGCTCAATTCGGCGAAGCGGACGAGCAATACCGCATGGCTGCCTGAGTATTTGCAAAACTTCACGAATCTCATTCATCATCGAGTGATGCGTATCCGAATGATGGTGGGGCTGATTTGTGGGGCAGTTCTGTGTCTTCCATTAGCTTCCCAGTCTGACTTGGTTGGGGACGTTCGCACTCTGCTCTCACAAAATCTGTTTACGGCGGCGGAAGGAGAACTCCGCACCTACAAGGCCCAACACGGCGTTACTCCGGAGTATCTCGAAGGCCTTTCCTGGATGGCCCGCGGGGCGGCGGCGACGAAGCAATGGCAGCAAGCAGATTCCTACGCCAATGAGACTCGCACGCTTTGCGAGCAGCAACTGAGCAAACGCAAACTGGACGCGGAGACCCATCTGCCGATCGCGCTTGGTGCGGCCTATGAAGTTCTCGCCCAAAGCATGGTAGAGCAGGGGCACAAGCCGGAAGCGGAGCGACTGCTACGCTCGGCGCTGGCAAAGTATGGAACCACTTCAATCGCTCCCCGGCTTCAAAAGAATCTCAACCTGATCACCTTTACCGGGCGGCCGGCTCCTCCGCTACAAGCCACGGACTACCTGGGACCCGAGCCGCCGGCGCTGGCCTCGTTGAAGGGCTCGCCCGTTCTGCTATTTTTCTGGGCGCACTGGTGCGGCGACTGCAAAGCGGAGGTTCCGCTGATTGCCCGTTTGCGACAGGAGTTTGGCCCGCAAGGTCTGGTCGTGATCGGACCCACCCAACTCTATGGCTATGCGGCGCAGGGCAACGACGCTACCCCGGCGCAGGAACGGGCCTACATCGAGGCAGTTCGCCAGAAATATTACTCCCAGCTGCTGGACATGCCCGTACCCCTGAGCAAGCAGAATTTCAAGACCTACGGCGCGAGCACGACGCCCACGCTGGCGCTCGTGAATCGAGCGGGACAGGTGGCCATGTACCATCCGGGCGCGATGCAGTATGACGAGTTGCGGGCGGCTGTCCAGAAAGTGGTCTCCCGCTGAATCACGGCGCTGGACAAGGAATGGCCGAGAAAACGAATTGCGCTACAACGCAGCCGGCTGTGCCCGCCGCCGCGCCTGAATTTCAATATAGACATTGACCAGCGAGACGGCTGCGGGCGTAACGCCGGGAATTCGCGAAGCCTGCCCCAGTGTTTGCGGTTGCACCTTGCGCAGTTTTTCCTGCATCTCGCGCGACAGCCCGCTGACCGAGTGGTAGTCGAACCATTCGGGGATGCGGCGTTGCTCGGACTTTTTCAGACGATCGATGGCGCGCTGCTGCTGGTCGAGATAGCCGGCGTACTTGATTTCGGTTTCGATGGACTTGAGTTCGTTCCTCTCTTCCGAAGAGAGCTTACCAATGGTTGGCGCAGAACTCACAGTCGAGTTTCTCGCAAAAAACTGGGGAGACACTTCGCGCAGAATCGGCGCCAGTGGCTCGATCGTCATTTCGGGGCGCTTGAGAAGTTGGGCGAGCGACTGGCCCACGGCGGAAGACAGATCGAGCACGTCCCGGTCGATCTGCGCAGCCATGATTCCTGTCAGCTTCGTGCGCTCCAGCAACTGCTTCATTGCTTCCACGCGTTGTTGCTTGGCCTCGAAGTCGGCCCAGGCCGCGTCGGAGATCAATCCCACTCGGCGGCCATGCGGAGTGAGCCGGCGATCGGCATTGTCGATGCGCAGATGCAGGCGAAATTCGGCGCGCGAAGTGAACATGCGATAGGGCTCATTCGTGCCCTTCGAAATCAAGTCGTCAATCAGAATTGCGGTGTAGGCTTCGGTGCGGTCCAGCACGAGCGGCATCTGGCTTTTCACTTTGAGTGCCGCGTTGATTCCGGCCATGATCCCCTGACAGGCGGCCTCTTCGTAGCCGGAGGTTCCGTTGATCTGGCCGGCCAGAAAAAGATTGGCAATCTTCTTGGTTTCGAGCGAGCGATTCAGTTCGGTCGGATCGATGGAATCGTACTCAATGGCATAGCCGGGGCGCATCATCTCAGCCTGGTCGAGTCCGGGGATCGACTTGAGAATTGCCGACTGCACATCAATCGGCAGGGACGTGCTCATGCCGTTGACATAAATTTCGTGCGTGTTCAGGCCCTCGGGCTCCAGAAAAAGCTGGTGCGTCAGCTTGTCGGGGAACTTGACGATCTTGTCTTCAATTGACGGACAATAACGCGGGCCGATGGAATGAATCTGTCCGCTGTACATCGGGGAGCGATGGACGTTTTCGCGGATGATGCGATGGGTTTCCTCAGTGGTGAAGGCGATGTAGCAGGGCACCTGGCTGTCATGGTGCGCGACGCGGCGGGTGCGAAAACTGAATGGAGTGGGGTCTTCATCACCGGGCTGAATTTCGAACTTCGACCAGTCAATCGTGCGTCCATCGAGACGGGGAGGTGTGCCCGTTTTGAGGCGGCATCCGCGCAGTCCGAGTTTCTTAAGAGATTCGCCGAGCAACACGGCGGCCGGTTCGCCGGAACGCCCCGCAGGGTACTGCTGCTCGCCGCAGTGGATGAGGCCATTGAGAAAAGTGCCAGTAGTAATGATGACAGCGCGCGCCGACACACGGCGGCCATCGCGGAGAAGGATGCCGGTGATGCGGTCGTTGGTCGCTGGTCGTTGGTCGTTGGGAAGAGCACAGTCGTTGGTCGTTAGTCGCTGGCCGCTGGCAAAAGCTTCTTCTTCGCTCCGCTCAAAACGATCGTCCCGCCCGGAACCGACGAACGACTGACGACCAGCGACCAACGACTCTGACGGCTGATGGCTGGTGGCTGACGGCTCAATGATCACGTCCGCAACCTCGGCCTGCTTGATCCTCAGATTCGGCTGCGATTCGAGCACTTCGCGCATCTTCAGGCGGTAGGCTTGCTTGTCGCACTGGGCGCGGGGCGACCAGACGGCGGGGCCGCGCGAAGTGTTGAGCAGGCGAAACTGGATGCCGACAGCATCGGTAATCTCTCCCATGATGCCGCCCAGCGCGTCGACTTCGCGGACCAGATGTCCCTTGGCAATGCCGCCAATCGCAGGATTGCAGGACATCTGGGCGATGAGATCGACGTTCAGCGTGTAGAGGGCCGTCTTCAAACCCATGCGGGCGGAAGCCATCGCGGCTTCGCATCCGGCATGGCCGGCGCCGACCACAACTACGTCGAAATCTTCATTAAAAGTCTGCATGCGTCGTGCTCGAAACCCCTGAACCAGGCGGGAAAGCGGCTTGTTTCATTGTAACAAGGCTCCGCGGGCCGTCCTGTTGCCACCCGCACCGCTATAATCTGGGCGTTACCCGAGCGCGTCTTGCTGTTAGTTATTGCGCTTCTCCATGAAAACAGCGGTGGTGCGCTAGATTTGTGCTGGAGGTGAGGAGAGTGGCTCGACACATTCCGATTGGTGTGTGCGCCGAAGTCGAAGAGGTGGTGGAGCGCAGACATACGCTGGCGGCGCATCATCCCGAATTGCCGCCGGTGTATTCGACGCCGGACATGATCCGGTTGATGGAAACCGCCTGCTTCCACGCGCTGCAACCTTTCTGCGACGAGGGAGAGATCACGGTCGGCATCTCCATTCATGTGGAACACCGCGCTGCGAGCAGGGTTGGAATGCGAATTCACGCGCGCGCCGAACTCGAGTCCATTGATGGCCGCTTCTACATCATGCGCGTTACCGCCGACGACGGCACACAGGAAATCGGGCGCGGGACGGTGGGACGCGCAATCGTACACGTGCCAACCTTCATGGCGAAGTTCGGATAAGAGGTTATCCACCATGGAATTTCAAGCCGACAAAGCCATCCAGTTCCGCCAGCTCCATCGCGGAACGAGCGTCCTCGTGTTGCCGAATGCATGGGATGTCGCGAGCGCGCGCATCCTCGAGGAAGCCGGATTTCCCGCGATCGCCACCACCTCGGCGGGCATCGCCTTTTCGCTGGGATATCCAGACGGCCAGCGCATTTCACGCGAGGAGATGATTGCTCGCATCGGACGCATCGCGCGCGCCGTGAAAGTTCCGGTCAGCGCCGACATCGAAGCCGGATATGGTTCGAGCCCAGACGAGGCCGCGCGCACGACCCGCGAATTGATCGAGGCGGGAGCCATCGGAATGAACCTCGAGGACGCGAGCGACCGCCGGGACCAGCCGCTGCTCAATCTGCAACTCGCGGTCGCAAAAATCAAAGCAGTCCGCGAGGCGGCGGCGCAACTGCGCGCTCCCATCGTGGTCAACGCGCGCACCGATGTATTCATGTTGCCGGGCGGAAATCCCGACGCGGACTATGCGGAAGCAGTCCGCCGCCTGGTAGCGTTTCGCGACGCGGGCGCCGATTGCGTGTTCGCTCCTGGCCTGAAGGATGCGGACACGATTGGGCGGCTGGCGAAAGCGGTGGAGTGCCCGCTGAACATTCTGGCCGTGCCCGGAGCGCCATCGATTTCCGAGCTTGGAAAGCTGGGCGTGGCGCGTGTAAGCATCGGGTCGGGTTTCATGCGGGCAACGCTGGGCCTGCTGCGACGCGCTGCTGCTGAGTTGAAGTCCGATGGCACCTGGGGAGTGCTCGCCGATGCCATGCCATACGCGGACGTGAACAGAATGCTGGGGGGATAAGTCCGCTGGCCCGCAAAGCGAACGAGACGGTTTGAAGTCCGATTCGATTATGCGTTGACCAGCCGCATCACGTGCTCGGGATAACGCTCGCCTGCAGCCGCTCCGACCGGGAAAACCTCGTTGAGGCTGCGAATTTCGTCGGCGCTGAGTTCCACGTCAATCGCGCCCACATTTTCTTCCAGATATTTGCGACGTTTCGTGCCGGGGATGGGCACGATGTCGCCGCCCTGCGCGAGCACCCACGCCAGCGCCAGTTGCGCCGGCTCGCATTTTCGCCCTTTGGCAATCTCTTCGACCTTCTTTACGAGATTCAGATTCTTCTGGAAGTTGTCTCCCTGAAAGCGCGGGCTGGTTCGGCGATAGTCGTCGGCCGGCAGATCGTCAAAGCTCCTGAACTGGCCGGTCAAAAAGCCGCGTCCCAGCGGACTGTAGGCAACAAAACCAACTCCCAATTCACGGCAAGTGGGAAGTATTTCCTGTTCGGGATCGCGCGACCAGAGCGAGTACTCGGTTTGCAGCGCGGCAATCGGATGCACATCGACGGCGCGTCGCAGGGTCGGCACGCTGGCCTCCGACAACCCCAGATAGCGCACCTTGCCCTCCTTCACCAGTTCCGCCATGGCGCCTACGGTTTCTTCGATGGGTGTGTCCGGGTCGACGCGATGCTGGTAATAGAGATCGATGTGATCGACGTCGAGCCGCTTGAGGCTTGCCTCGCAGGACTTTTTAACATAGTCGGGCTTGCCGTTGACGCCGCGAAGGTGCGGATTTGCGGGATCGCGGACGATGCCGAATTTTGTCGCCAGCACCACCTGGTCGCGTTTGCCCTTGATGGCGGAGCCGACCAGTTCTTCGTTGGTGTGCGGGCCATAGACATCGGCGGTGTCGAGCAGCGTGATTCCGAGTTCGAGGGCACGATGGATGGTGGCGATGGATTCCGCATCATCGCGACCCGAATAAAACTCCGACATACCCATGCAGCCCAGGCCCAGAGCGCTGACTTGCAGGCCAGAATGACCCAGTTCAATGGATTTCATGTATGACTCCGTGCCGATAAGATAGCCATGCGTCGGCGCAACTTAGATGAGCCCGACGGGGCGAGCGAAACCCTGTCACGGACATTTTCTCGTAGCGCGGCAAGAGAGAGTTTACACTTTGCAGGTTGTGGAAGCATTCTGGGGTCGGTATCAGATTGGATTAACACATTCCCATGGCGGACATCGCACGTTGGCAAGTCGGCGAGTGGTTCGAGCGAAAATTTGATTTTTCGTTCCCCGTACAGTTGTATCCCGAGTTGTGCATGCGTTTGCGTGGCACTCCGGCGCGGCTCGAAGAGTTGGTGCACGGATGCCCTCCGGAGCTTATGGTTCGGGCACAGCAAGGCAAGTGGTCCGCTCAGGAGCACGCCGGGCATTTGCTCGACCTTGAATCGCTTTGGATGGCCCGGGTCGAAGACTACGTTGCCGGCAGCAGCGCGTTGACCCCAGCCGACTTGAGCAACCGCGGAACTTTTGAGGCCGCGCACAACACGCGTCCTCTGGAAAAGATACTGGCGGATTTTCGCAGGGCGCGATTTGAACTGGTCAAGCGCGTGGAGGCGCTCGACCGGGCGTTATTCGAACGCGTGCTGCCTCATCCACGGATGAAGGTGCCCATGCGGCTGGTCGATCATCTGTTCTTTGTGGCCGAACACGATGATCACCATCTGGCAATCATCTGGGGAATGATCCGCCACCCGTAACAGCGGCGCACTTCGCTCTGGCTGAATTTCAGAACGACGAAGAAATGGAACCGGTCGATGCAGCCTCGTCGAACTGCCTGAGTATGGGGAGCAACTTGAGCCCGGGCGACATGCGATAAAGAGCCCAGGCGTGGAACGCGACCGAGAGGTAGTCCCTGAACAACAGCAAGAGCACGCCATCAATCGCGTAGAGGGCCATCCCAACGTACCACGCCCAGCTTTGTCCCTGGCGAGCGAAGTTCCAGATGAGTACCAGGACGCCAGCGATGATGCCGTTGATAATGAAATCGAGCGCGTAACCCGCTGTGCCTGCCTGATGAGCCAATCCATCCACAATCTGAGTGAGGCCGAGTCCGAATATAAAGTGGAGGGACGCCCCACTCATGGACAGTACTGAATTCAAAATCGACAATCCGGCAATGACGAGAAACCAGCTCGCGCGGTTTTTGAGGGCCTGCTCGACGCGTAGTTTCTGTTGCGCCGCTAGCGGGTCGGAGTGCGTATCGGGCGGGAGATAGTTAACCGCGGGGTCTGCCATGCAAGCCATCCTTCATAATTGAGTCTGACTTTCCAAGCGCAGGCAATGTAACACAAGTTGGCGGAAATGTAAGTGAGAAATTATCGCGAACAAAGTCGCCTTACTACTTATGCCATCTCACCGGACCATGACTAATGGCTTGCCGCAGGGCGTCACTTCCCCGATTTCAACCGCGGGAACTCCAGCCGCGATCAGTTTTGCGGTAAGAGCTGAAGCCCCCGCCGCAGCCACGGAGATCAGCAATCCACCGGCGGTCTGCGGATCGTAAAGAAGAGTGCGAAGCTCTTCGGGCAAGCCGTCGGCGTAGCCAACGAGGCATTCGGCAAACTCGCGGTTGGCTTTGAGACCTCCGGGGATGTAGCCGGCGCGGATGCAGTCGAGAGCACCATCGAGGATAGGAATCTTCGACGAGTCGAGTAGCATGCCGACATTTGACGCCAACGCCATCTCGCGTGCGTGCCCGATAAGGCCGAAGCCGGTAACATCGGTCAGGGCGTGAACCTCGAAACTGTCGCTCGTCGCTGGTCGTTGAACTTTCCGGACTCGTTGGTCCTTGGCTGTTCGCTGTTCACCATTAGCTGTGGGGTAGGGCTGCCCGGATTCCAACGGGGCTCCGCGAACGACTGACGACGAACGACCAACGACATCTTCGCCCACGATTACTTCCGCGGCAGTTTTGTTCAGAGTTGTCATCGACTTTACGGCGGTGTCAATCCAGCTTTGTTTTGCGGTGCCCTTCTTGATGGCAGTCGAAATCACGCCAGTGCCCAGCGATTTCGTAAACAGCAGGCGGTCGCCGGGTTGCGCGCCTCGATTGGCAAGAACGCGCTTGGGATGAACCACCCCCGTCACCGCGTATCCAAATTTTGTTTCTTCGTCGCGGATGCTGTGGCCTCCGACCACCGTGCATCCGGCTTCGATCATCTTCGACAGCCCGCCAGCCAGTATGCGCTCAAGAATTTCGATGTCAGCCTTATCCGGGAAGCAGACCAGAGCCAGTGAAGTCAGCGGCCTTCCGCCCATCGCGTAAACATCGCTGAGCGCGTTGGTCGCGGCGATCTGGCCGAAAGTGTACGGATCGTCAACGATGGGAGTGAAGAAATCAACGGTCTGCACGAGCGCCGTCTCCGGCGTGAGTTGATACACTCCGGCGTCGTCGGCGTAATCGAAGCCGACCAGAACGTTCGGGTCATGTTGCCGGGCTAATTTCCCAAGCACCGTGTCCAGCACCGCCGGACTCAGCTTGGAAGCTCAACCCGCAGCTTTGACCGACTCCGTGAGACGGAATGGTTTTGTGTCGGGCACGAGGCCATTGTAGCGGAGGCCAGGATTGCGGAGTGAAAGTCAGAAGTCAGAAGTCAAATTGATGAAGTAAGAGCCCTCCGATTGTGCATGTTCTGCACGCGCGATGGGGTTTTCACTTCTTCAATTTGACTTCTGCCTTCTGACTTTCACTTGGTGTTCACCTGCGTGACCCGCATCTCCGGATAGGCGTGGTTCCACTGGTTGGAAATATTCTCGAAGGTCAGGCGGAAGGGCTTGCTCTGGCCGGGTAGAAGCGGGGACATATTCAGGTCGACGGCCTCATCATACGGTCCGCCCGTATGCAGAACGTGGATGGGCAATTCTTCGCGCTGGGCGGTTTGTCCCATGTCGTCTTTGAATGTGACCTGCACCATGGCGTGAATAACCGTCTGGTTGCCGGTGTTGGTGATGACACCGTCGAGATAGCTGACGGTTGCTCCGGCAAAATTCTGAGCGGCACTGGCTTTCAAGTCCGAAAACTTCAGATTGGCTGCGTAGGGCGACGGCTCGGCAGGCGGCTTCTGTTCGGAGCGCAGAATCAGAACGAGGATTCCGACAACCACGGCAACGATGACGATCCCGATCAGCACCGGACGCAGGCTGGACTCCGCCGGTTCGGTGGTGGGATTCGCGTTCGGCTGAAGCAGGCCGCCCATGGCGCGATTGTACTACTAGGTCGTCTCTCGGCTTTGGGCTCTCGGCTTTAGGCGCCAGGGCTCGGATTTCTTTATGGGATTGCACCGGAGTTTGAGCTAAAACCCAGTCGAAAGCCGAAAGCCCAGAGCCTAGCGCCTAGAGCCCACAGCATCAACTCTCATAATGCAGCAGTGAAAACACATCATACTTCGCCAGCTTTTCCCGGCCCTTCAGAAAATCGAGTTCCACGACAAACGCCAGTCCGGCTATCTGTGCGCCCAAACCAGTAGCCAGCTCCGCTGTCGCTACGGCGGTTCCCCCGGTGGCGAGCAGGTCGTCCACGATCAGAACGCGCTCCCCATTCTGAATCGCATCCTTGTGGATCTCCAGCGCGTTGCTGCCGTATTCCAGTTCGTAACTGATCTTGGCCGTCTCGGCGGGAAGCTTTCCTGGCTTGCGGACCGGAACGAATCCGGCATTCAGGCGATAGGCGAGGGCCGGACCAAAGATAAATCCGCGCGCCTCCATGCCGAGCACCAGGTCGATTTTCTTGCCAATGTAATTTGCCGAGAGCGCGTCGATCAGGCGGGCAAAACCGAGCTTGTCTTTCAGCAGCGTGGTGATGTCGTAGAACAGGATGCCTTTTTTCGGAAAATCGGGAACCTCACGGATCAGCTTCTTCAGGCTCTCGCAATCCACGGCTGGCTTGTTCGGCATCTACGCTCCTCGAACCTGAAATGAAGTCAGGCCCGGAATCGGCTCGGCTTCGAAAACCTCAACGTTGTCCACGCGCGCCGCGCGCGGCCCTTCGCGCAGACGCGAATGTAATCCCGCCAACTGTTCGCGCGTGCCATGAGCCAGAACTTCGACCGTGCCCTCAGGATTGTTGCGCACCCATCCGGCAACCTGCAGCAGATGCGCCTCGCGCTCTACGAACCAGCGAAATCCGACGCCCTGAACGCGGCCGCGAACGACGAACCGGCGAGCCTGGACGGGAAGCTGCTCTTTTGCGGAAGTCATGTTGAACAAGTCAGAAGTCAGAAGTCAAATTGAAGAAGTTAAAGTCAATGCGATGCCAAAATTGAAGAAGTAACCCCGACCGATGATGACGGCCGTCCAATCTGACCTTGCACTCCGATTTCGTTTTCACTTCTTCAATCTGACTTCTGACTTTTGACTTCACTTTTCTTACGCTCTCGACAGATAAGTTCCTTCGGCCGTGTCTACCTTGATTTTTTCGCCTTCGTTGATAAACGGCGGCACCTGCACGATGAGACCGGTTTCAGTCTTTGCTGGCTTGGTCACGCTCGATGCGGTTGCGCTCTTCAGCCCGGGCTCGACTTCAATCACCGTCAGCACGACCGTCTGCGGCAACTCGATGCCCACGGCCTTGCCATCGAAAAACTCTACTTTGATCTGCAGGTTCGAGGTCAGATATTCCACTGCATCGCCCAGCGTTTCGCGGGTCAGGTGGGTCTGCTCGTAGTTTTCGGTGTTCATGAAGTAATAATCGTCGCCGTCGCTGTAGAGGAATTCCATGTTGACCTCATCGACGTTGACCTTCTCGATCGGATCGGGCGAGCGGAAGCGGTGCTCGAACATGGCTCCGGTGCGCAGGTTGCGGAGTTTCGCCTGGATAAAGGCACGAAGGTTGCCAGGAGTGCGGTGCTCGACGCTGAACACGGAATGCAGATCATTGTTGTGCTTGATGATCATGCCGGGACGGAGTTGGGTCGCGGGAATCGACATTGCTGTTTTACATCTCCTTCACTTCTGCTAGGAATTTTGGCAGCCGAGGCAGGTCCGGGTTCCCCGGCAGGCCGTTCCTGGCCGGATGGGGTGAGGTCGCCGGAGGCTTCCGCCACACTTGGGATTAACTTTCTATTTTACACAGGCGTTGAGGATTCTGGGAACGGGGCGACATCATGACAGGTCTCGATCCAGCTTTTCGGCTCAGAGCCGCAGAGAAATCCGAGTGCGCGGCGAATCCATACCTTCCACTGCATCGTCAGTGCCTTCTCTGTGGCTCGGTGAGTAGCAGGGCGGGAGATGGCTTGGCCGCCTGAACTTGGGGCGCCCGCTGCGGGCCTAGCGGGCTAGTACCTGGCGTCGCGGGCGGAATCTGCGTGCGCGTCACCTCCTGGGCGTCGGGGCCTGTCGCTGGTTCGTGGCCGAGGATGACGATATCCACGCGCCGGTTCATGCCGCGCCCGTCCGCATTCGCGTTGGACGCAATCGGGTGGAATTCGGCAAATCCGGCGGCGCTGAGATGCGCAGGATCGAAACCGTCGCGCACAATGAGCAACCTCACCACCTCGGTGGCACGCGCGGTCGAGAGTTCCCAGTTCGAGGAGAATTGCGAGTTGTGAATGGGCACGCTATCGGTATGGCCTTCGATGCGCAAACGGCAATTGCGCCGCAGCAGCATGTTGGCGATTTGATCGAAGGTAGCCTGTGAAGTGGATTTCATCTGGGCGACGCCACTGTCAAAAAATCCGGCTTCTCTCAAACTTATGACCAGTCCGTCGGGATCCCGCCGCATCGCAATTTCTTTGCGCCTAATCTCCGCGGCCAGCATGGTTTCCAGTTCGGCTTGCAACTGGGCTAAGTCGCCGTTCTCCGTGCCACCACCAAGCGTGCCGCCGGGGTGAGCGGCTATTCGGGCGACGCTGCCCGTGTGTTCCACATTCTCGATTGCTTGCACGGTGCTGAAGGGCATGGGCTCGGCGAGGTTGACCGGCACATGCGTCGTCGACGCCTCAAAAACTCCCATCTCTTGAAATGCGACCTGGATCGCCAACGCCAGCCTGCCAACTTTTCTCTTATCGACCTGCGAAGATGCGTAGAGAACGACAAAAAAGGCAAACAGCAGCGTAATGAAGTCGGCATAGGAGACCAGCCAGCGATCGTGATTGACGTGGCTCGCGCGTTTCCTTCGTCGGCTCATGGGCTTGAACCTTCCGGCTCGTTCGGCATTTCGCGCGCCTGCGTCAGGAAGCCGAGCAGCGTGGCTTCGAGCATGTGCGAGTTCATGCCTTCGAGAATGCAGATCACACCCTCGAGCGTCATTTCACGGATGATCTGCTCTTCGCGAATCCTGATCTTCAATTTTCCGGCAACAGGCAGGAAAAAAAGATTGGCCGCCCCGACGCCATAAATCGTGGCCACGAACGCGACGGCAATGCCGCGCCCGACCTCGTCGATCTTGTCCAGATGCTGCATGACCTGAATCAGTCCCAGCACAGCGCCGATGATGCCGATGGTGGGTGAGAATCCGGCCGTGCTCGAATTGGCAAGATTATTGGCAATCGTGTCGAGATTGGTCTGCTGCGCCTGCATTCCGCTGGCCGCTGTGTAGAGCGCTCGGAACATGATTCCCTCCCTGACTCCCTTTCCAACCCGCTAGACCTTCGCCAGTTCGCTCGCCGCAATGTGGTTGAACTCCGTGTCAAACAGGCTCATCGCCCGCCCCAGCATTTCCGCCTCGCGCTGCACTCCGATCAGCGTCACGACCGAGCCAAGCGCGCTCACATTCGACGATTCGAGCGCCGCCTGCCGCAGCGTGGCCTTCGCCGCCGGCCGCTCGCTGTTTTCCGGAGCCGAGAGCAACGTTCCTCCCTCGGACGTGAGCCTGGTTCCCTCGGGAAAATCAACCACCCGGATCTTGCCCGCGATTGTTCCCCCCACCGAGAGCGTCCCGTCCGGACTGATTGTGACCGCCCCCGCGGGAATGCGAATCACTCCGTTGTTTCCGACGTTTTCACCCAGCACCGGATCGCCCGCCGCCGTCACCAGTTCGCCCCCGGCTGACACCTGAAAGCTGCCATTCCGGGTGTAACGTGTGCCGCGTGCCGTCTGCAGCGCAAAGAAGCCCTTGCCCTCAATGCCAACGTCGAGCTGGTTCCCGGTGCTCGCCAGATTGCCCGGCGTCAGATCAAGATGCGTCCCTTCGAGCACGCCGTAGTTATTGGTGGCCCGGTTGAGAACACTTTGCACACTGGGACGGGGCAAGGCGACCAGCGACTGAAAGGTCGTCTGCTCTCCGCGAAAGCCGCTGGTATTTACATTCGCCAGATTGTGCGCCGCCACTTCCAGCGCCTGGCTTTGCGCCCGCAGCCCGGCGCACGCCGCATAGAATCCACTGTCCACAGTTGGATGCCTCGCTGACAGTTGGGTGCAAGCGGGTAGCCATGACGGAAAGGTTAGCGTTTTCTCAAGTGACCTGATGTCAATCGCTTGGCGGAGCGCGCCGCGGAAGGAAAAATTGGAATAGTTTTAGGATTTGTTAGTCCGGCAAAAACTGCCGCGGGCGGGGCGCGACGCGGCAGAAAATTCGCGCCTTCGGATCTCCTGGCGCGATTGCCATGCTCCTGCTTTTCAGCTGTGCAATTGCAGTGTGATCGAGATCGGCGAGTCCCCGAACAGCATGATGGTCTCCAGACTCTCGCCATCGGCCAGCGAACGAAACGTGTATTCTTCGCCCTTGATTACGGTGGGCACGCTCAGCATACAACGCCCATCGGCGCCCGACAGTTTGTTCTTGAAGTTGCCGGCAATCATGTTGCAGATTTCGCCCAGTGCATCGGAGACCTGATCTTCCGCATCGACGGTCTCCGGACCGAGCATGCACTTGGCTAACGCGCGCGCCGTTTCACGGTCGCTCGAAAACGTCAGAATCCCGCACAGCGCGCCGGCCAGGCCCACCATCGCCGTGAATCCTCCGGGCTGCGTCGGCAGCTCGGATTTTTCCATCGGCTTCACCCGGCAACCCAGCATGATTTCAAAAACTTCCTCGGTTGCCAGTTCCAGAATCGGAAGCCAGTTCTCTTCGTGAGAGCGCACCGCCAATGACGTATCTGTGCTCATGATTTTTTCCCCATGACCGGCAAAACGTGCTCCTTGACCTGGTCGGGAGTAAAGGGCTTGCGGATATATCCGCGAGCGCCCGCCGAGAGCGCTTGCACCACGTGGTTTTCGCTGCCCTCCGTGGTGATCATCACTACCGGAACCCCTCTTGCATTGTCGAGCGTGGGCAACTGCCGGACAAACTCCAGTCCGTCCATAACCGGCATGTTGATGTCGCACAGAATCAGGTCGACCGGCTCCTTTCCCAGAGCGGCCAGAGCCTCCGCCCCGTTTCCCGCCTCCACAACTTTTTCCAGGTCGATACCGGCCTGGCGCAGTGAGCGCTCCACGATCTTGCGCATCACCGAAGAGTCGTCGACGATGAGCGCCCGAATCTTCCCCATGATGTCCACCAATATGCGGGTTCGCGGTCGGGCCGCAAAGCCGCCTGCCGCCGTTCTTCGGCTGACTTCTCATATATCGGCGGGAAGGACCGCTGCTTTAGAGGGATATTTCGCAGTGCGCGGGAAGAAAAGTCCCCGCACATCGCGGCCTTGAATCCGCCGGGCAGGGAAACAAAACGCGGAAGCTATTCGCCGCCCACGGTAAGCCCATCAATGCGGATGGTGGGCGAGGCCACGCTGCCGCGGAATTCCAGGTCGGACCCAATCTCGGATATGTTTTTGAAGATGTCTTTCAAATTGCCGGCCACGGTAATTTCTTCCACGGGATAGGCGAGTTCCCCGTTGACGATCCACATTCCGGATGCGCCGCGGGAATAGTCGCCCGTGACCAGGTTCGCGCCATGGCCAAGAAATTCCGTGACGTACAGCCCGTCTTTGACTTCGCCGATAATCTGCTGCGGGGTCTTGCCGCCCGGCTGGAGAAAATAATTGCCCGGCGCAATTCCCGGCGTGCCCGCCAGTCCCCGCGAAGCATTGGCGGTCGTCGTCAGGTTCAGTTTCTTTGCGGTGTATGTATTGAGGAGATAGGAATGAAGCACACCGTTTTCAATCACGACCGTGCGCCGCGTGGGAACGCCCTCCCCGTCGAAGGGCGCAGTGCCAAAGCCGCCGGGCATCGTGCCATCGTCGATAACCGTGACATTCGGACTCGCAATCCGCTCGCCCAGTTTTCCGGCGAGGAATGATGCTCCCCGATAGACCGAATCCCCGTTCACGCCTTCGAAAATATGTTCCAGCATGGAGGCGGCTACCATCGGATCGAGGATCACCGGAACGTGCGCGGTCTTTACTTTGCGCGCGCCGAGGCGGCGAAGAGTGCGCCGGGCGGCTTCTTTGCCGACGCTTTCGGCGGAATCAAGTTTGGCTAGGCTACGAGAGACCGAGTACCAGTAATCGCGCTGCATGTTGCCCTGCTCATCCTGCGCAATCGGAACGGCCGAGACAGAGCAATACGAGCGGCGGTATTCGCCGAGAAATCCGTGCGAGTTGGCGAGAACTTTGCTTCCGGTTGCGGCATCGAACGAGCCGCCGTCGGAATTCTTCAGCCGGGGATCGGTATCGAGCGCAGCCTTCTCGGCCCGGCGCGCGTAGTCGATGCGCTCGGGACCGGGCAGAGAATACACATCTTCGTGATACAGATCGAGCGGAGTAGAGAGCGCTCCCAGCATGGCGGCTTCCGGAATACCCCCGAACGGGTCTTCCGAAGTGATCTTCGCCAGTTCCAGCGCGGACGCAAGCATGCGGTCGATGCCGGCCGCCGAAAAGTCGCTGGAATAAGTCGAGGCGGCGCGCTGTCCAAAGAAAACGCGCACACCGATCGCGCGCGAACCGGACTCCTTCAGCGTTTCCACCTGCCCGAGACGGACAGTGGTCGAGAATTCGTCGCCTTCGCGGACAACGCATTCGGCAGCGGACGCACCCGACTTCATGGCGCGGCGGATTACGTCGCAGGCGAGGGCTTTGAGGTCAGTGGCGGACTGGCTGGCAGCTTCGGTCGTAGTTGTCATGGCTTAATTCTGAATCTACCACGGCGGCACGGAGATTGGCGCCAATTTGATTTGATTGGTGAAATGGCCCTTTGGATTCATGGGCTTTGCAGATGCGTTGTGAATAATGCAATTCTGCATTACAATAAACGGTATTGAGGAGATTCACTATGTCGACGCTCACCGTAACCGCCAGGGGCCAAGTCACTTTCCGCAAGAAAGTGATGGAGCACCTGGGCGTGAAGCCCGGCGGCAAGATTGAGATCGACCTGCTGCCCGATGGCCGGGGCATGATCCGGGCGGCGCGGCCCACTGGGAAGATTGAGGACTTTTTTGGGATTCTTGCGGGCAAGACCAGGAAGGTAGCGACGATTGAAGAGATGAACGAGGCTGCGGCGGCCGGTTGGGGGGGGAGGGTCCGGGTCGGCAAGAGATGAAAATCGCCGTGGATACAAACGTATTGGTGCGCGCGGCGGTGCGTGACGATGCCGAGCAATACGAGTCCGCGACAAGACTAATGAGCCGGGCCGAAGTCGTCGCGGTCGCTCTTTCAAGCCTGTGCGAGTTTGTCTGGGTCCTGCGTAGGGTCTATCGTTTTCGCTCGGACCAGGTGGCAAGAGCTATACGTGTTGTATTGGCGGCCGAGAATGTAGAAACCAACTGGCTGGCGGTTGAGGCCGGGCTGGCGATGCTCGATGCGGGCGGCGATTTTGCCGATGGAGTCATTGCCTACGAAGGAAGATTGTTCGGCGGAGAGATGTTCGTCTCGTTCGATAAGAAGGCAGTGGAGATGTTGAAACTGCAAGGAATGGCGACGCGGTTGTTGTAATTCACGGCTGCAGGCCCTGCGCTCGATGGGATTTCGCACTCGGATGAGGATTGAGCTATCCTGACCCTAAAGGTTAGCTCCGGGGTTTTCTCGGGAGCATCAGGAGAACGCTGCTATGCGACGTAAACCGCCCCAGGGTGAGATGAGCAATCACGTCCAGTTCAACTTCGAGGTTGATCGCGAGGAGGACGGCCGCTGGATCGCCGAGATTCCTGAAGTGCCCGGAGCGCTCGCCTACGGCACGTCTCGCCATGAAGCGAAGGCAAAAGCGTATGCGTTAGCGTTATACGCGATTGCGGACGACATAGAGCGGCAAGACAAGGAAATTCCGGAAACGATCAGCGTGCCCCGAGCGTCGGCGTGAGCCAGTGGGCAAGCGCCAAAGCACGCGCTGTATTACGCGCTCTCGTCAGAAGAGGTTGGACGGTGTTTCCCAGCGCGGTTCTCACATCAAGCTGCGCCATCCCGAGCACGGCAATTATATGTTCGGATTCCACGAGAACGAGGAAATCGGACCCAAGATGCTGGCGAAGATTGCGAAGCACACGGGCTTGGAGCCAGAGGACTTGTAGTTCGCGAGCTTACGACGGTCACCAATTCGTGACGCTGGAAGCGTTGGCCTCAAACTACCGACGTTTCAAGACAAAACGAAGCACTAAAGCGGTAGGGATGGCTCCAGCGAAAAACCACGGGACGTAGAAGACAAATTGCCAAGTACCGTACTCTGATCCTGGCTCGCCAGCGAACCAAACGGGAGACCAGTAAAGACAATAGGTGAGCACTGCCGGCACAACTAGCAGCCAAGCCCCATTTAATCGGGGGAATGCTCGGCCCAAGAACCACGCGCTTGCTGAGGAGACGATCGCTATCAGTAGTGCGCCCGTGCCAAGCGACAGCGATTGGATAAATTTCGCCATAGGCTAGCCGCAGTCTCGCGGATCTTACTGCATAAACCCGCCTGGATCTTTTCTTGCGGTACCGCCTACCGTTAGTCGGTCGATTTTTATGGTCGGGATGCCTACGCCTACCGGCACGGCTTGGCCGTCTTTGCCGCAGGTGCCTACGCCTTCGTCTAGCTTGAGATCGTTGCCTACCATGGAGACGCGCGTCAAAACATCGGGCCCGTTGCCGATCAGCGTCGCGCCTTTGATCGGAGCCGTGATCTGCCCGTTCTCGATCAAATACGCTTCCGATGCCGAGAAAACGAATTTGCCATTCGTGATATCGACCTGCCCGCCGCCGAAGTTCACCGCATACACGCCATTCTTCACAGAACGAATGATGTCGCCCGGATCATCCTGCCCCGCGAGCATGTAAGTGTTCGTCATTCGCGGCATGGGGATATGCTCGTAGCTCTCACGGCGCCCGTTGCCGGTGTCGGCGAGTCCCATCAGTTTCGAGGACAGCTTGTCACTCAGGTAGCCTTTCAGGATTCCGTTTTCGATGAGTACGGTCTCCTGCGTTGGCTGGCCCTCATCGTCCACGTTCAAAGACCCGCGCCGCCAGGGCATCGTGCCGTTATCGACCACCGTGCATTTTTCACTGGCCACGCGCTTGCCGATCAGTCCGGCAAAGGCAGACGTCTTCTTGCGGTTGAAATCCGCCTCCAAGCCGTGTCCCACCGCTTCATGCAGAAGGACTCCCGGCCAACCCGGACCGAGCACGACTTCCATATCTCCGGCCGGGGCCTCTCGCGCATCCAGCTGCAAAATCGCCTGCCGCGCCGCTTCCTTGGCAAAAAACTCAGGAGTCTTTTCACCAAAGAAGAAATCCAGCGCCACCCGGCCTCCGCCCCCTGAGGTCCCCCGGCCGGAACCAGCTTCGGTCTTCGCGATACAGGAGACATTCACGCGCGCCAGCGGTTGCGAATCTTCCGCAAAAGTTCCATCGGAGCCGACGATCAGAATGTTCCGCAGTTCGTCGGCATAACTGGCGCGGACTTCCTTGATCCGCGGATCAAAGGCGCGGGCCGTGCGATCGCCGCGCATGAGCAATTCGACTTTCGCGGTAATCTCCGCGTCCACCGAAGGCAGAGCCACGGGATACAGACTCCGCGCCGGCTTCTGCTGAAATCCCGTCACGGTCGTCTTGGCAGGCGCGCTCGCGATCAGCGCCGCCGTGCGGGCAGCGTGCAAAATGCGCTCCGGAGAAAGATCGTCGGTGTAAGCATATCCGGTGCGTTCTCCGGAAACCACTCGAACACCGCAACCAGCCGAGATCCCCTGCGATGCCGACTTCACCATCGACTCATCCACCATCAGCGAGGTCGAAGTGAGGTATTCAAAATAAAGATCCGCGTAGTCGCCGCCCGCCGAGAGCGCAGCCGCGAGATAGTGCTCAAGATCCTGATTGGTAAGCCCGTAGTGCTCAAAAAAGAAACGTTCCTGTTGTTTAGTCACAGTGTTTGGATGCCTTTATTAGGGAAACGACTCGTGAGCGACCATTATCCCATGAGCGGGAACTGGGCGGCGGCCAACGCAAAAGAACGGCTCGGGTACGAAGGTAACGGCTTCGCCAGCAAGCGATGATCGCCAGGTAAGACAGGGACAGCCAGAGATGAAAGGGGGTATCGGTGATAAGCGCTTCCCCTCCTTAATTAGGACGCTCGTTCTCCGTTCGCCGGCTGAGGATTCGACACAAACGCCCGGTGCGTTCCGTCACAGCCCCCGGCTCTCCACAGGCGAACAATTCTGAATATGACCCCGGAATCGCTAAGCAGAATGGTGTCGGACTTTCTCAACGGTTCGAGGGCCGCCGTCGTGGTTGAGGACAGTACCGTGGTCTTCGATCTGGCGGAGGCAAAGTATTCGATCTCTGGCGAGTACAACAAATGCCTGGTCCATCTGTGGTCGAGCGAGCGCAATTTCGTACGGCGGGTTCTCGATGCGGAAGTCAAGGGCGCGACCCTGCGACTGCAGGTACAGCGCATGGGGCAGAACCGCCCCACGCGCCTCGACATCTGCCGCGATCGCGACCAGCGCTCACCCGCATCGCGGAACGCGGCGCGGAGGGGTTACGAGCCTTGCCTCCGCCGTGCCCTCGAGCGCAACTTTCCCGGCTGGACCGTGGTTCATCTCACGACCGCCATGAATCTGGAACGCTCCTTCGGTCCTGCTTACCTCCGTGGATGGATGCGCCACGGCCAGCGCGCCCTGGCAGTGGTCGGAGTGAACGATCAGGAAACGCAGGCCACGATCGATGGAGCACTGACCTGCGGAATCCTCTGGCTGGAGCAGTGCCGCCTCGCACAACTGGAACGGCACGTCGTGGAGGGTCTGGCGCTGGCCGTCCCCAAAGGCGCAGCGGCCGTGACCGCGCAGCGCGTCGCGCACTTGCATCCCAAGGCGGCGCAATGGCATTTAAACGAGTTTGATCAGCAGGAAGATACGCTCGTTCGCATGGAGACTGGCGACTGTGGAAACCTGGCCACTCGACTGGTTCGCGCCGTAAATGAAGCGCAGGCGCTGGAACGCTTCGCTTCATCGATCGCACATATTCGCGCCATCCTTCCGCAGGTCGAGGTGACCGTGCTCTCCCCCGCGCTCGTCTCGTTTCGCTGCTGCGGCTTGGAGTTCGCGCAAGCACGGGTAGCGCACGATCCCCGAAACTTCCAGGCCGGCGAAGAAATTGTCTTCGGCCTCGGCTCGGAAGAGCGTGTGCTCGACGCAGACAACGAAGAGCAGTTTGCCCAACTGATGCAACTGGCCGCCGCCGTGCGCCACAAAGATGGTCCGAAGAATCACGCCTTGTGGCGCATGCATCCCGAACGCTGGCTGGAATCCCTGGCCGTCGCAAACATCGAAGCGCTGGACGGACGCCTGCAACCGGACTGTGTCTACCGGCAAGTACCCGCGTTCTCGGCCGCCGACCGGGCCATGATCGACATTCTCGCCGCAACCCGCGAAGGCCGCCTGGCGGTGATCGAACTCAAAGCCGACGAAGACATCCACCTGCCCCTGCAAGGATTGGATTACTGGTCGCGTGTCGCATGGCATCAGGCGCGGGGAGAGTTTGCCAGGTTCGGGTATTTCCCGGGCCGCGAGATCTCGGCGGAAAAGCCGCTGCTGATGCTGGCGGCGCCTGCGCTCCGCGTCCATCCCTCCACCGACACGATTTTGCGCTACCTGTCGCCCGAGATTGAATGGGAACTCCTGGGCATTGACGAACGCTGGCGCGAGGATTTGCGGGTGGTATTTCGCAAGCGCCCGGGCGACCTGAAAAGTCAAACTGCCCCACGCAAGAGCGCGTAAGGAAAAAGGTGCATGGATGATGTCGCTACTGACGGCCGCTCAACTACGTAAAGAAGCATTGTCATGCTGAGCGAGGATTGAGCCTCGCGAAGCGAAGCTCAACCGCAGTCGAAGCATCCCTACTGCTGACGAAAATCAGATCCCCATGCACTTGCGCAGCATGATGAGTTGGCCGAGATGATAGGCATTGTGATCGGCCACCAGCAAGGCTTCGCGCAGCACAGTCTGCCCGTCTCCCCAGGCTAATTTGGCATAGAGGTTGGTTCTTGGATTCGCCACCAGTTGCTGCACAGCGCGCAGATCTTTCTTAAACTCGGCCATCGCCGCCTTCCAGGCTTTCTCGCTCGGAGGCGCCTCGGCTGCAGGCCAATACCCTTCGGGCCAGGGCGGGGACTTATGTTTCGGGTGCCGGCTGAATTCGAGAATGTCCCGCTGCGCAATACGCATATGTTCCAGCAGCATCCAGGCTGTGTGCGGAAAATTTGCGACCTTGGCTCCGGCGAGTTGCACCGGCCAATCGCCGGTGGCGGCATCGAAGTCGGCGTGTGCTCCCCCACCGCCCAGCAGGTAGAGCAAGTGCTCGCGCACCGATTTGTCGGGGGAAATTGTGGCTCCCGTTGTTTTTCTCGCGGACGCCTTGCGTGTCCGAGTCTTCTTCCCCGGCTTTCCACTCTTGCTTTTCGTAGTCTTCTTCTTGGGCATGATTTCCTCGCATCGGCTGCAATCATTCTATTGCGATTCCTGCCGCCCGGCTGGCATCGCCGCGGGTTCCGCTACCACCGACTCCGGCGCTTCCCCTTTGTACACGCGCCCAATGCCGCGCACCACGCGCCGCATCGGCAATTGCCCCTTGGAGTCGGCGAAGAAGATCTCCCCCTTGCGCGTCCCGCGATAACACCAGCGTTTGAGGATCGCGAGTTGCTCCATGCGTTCGATGGCGCTCGACGGGTGCGCGGGAGGAAAATCGCTCAGCGCGGATTCGACGCGCGCCTCCATCGACTGCGACTTGGTATGCTCCGCACCCGAGATTGGAAACGTGAGCGGCCCGGCGATCGCGCCTCCGTCGACTCGAAAGAGAGCCACACTTTCTGGAGTTGCGGAACACTGCACTATGAGTGCGTGCATGCGGTCGATGCGCTGAACCACCTCCGGCATTTGCTGCAGGACAGGCGCAAGTTTTTCCAGTCGTACATGCAGCGCCGCAGCTTCCTCGAACGCCAGGGACTCGGAGGCGCGATCGCGATCCATCGCGATCTGCCGCTTCAGCGATTCCCCGCGCGTGTCCAGAAAATTTTCCACGCGCACGACTTCCGCGCGGTATTCATCGTCGGTGCAGCCCTTGAAACACGGCGCGAGGCACATTTTCATTTCCGAATAGACGCAGCCGGGAAAAGCCGGATCGGGGTGCAGGTCGTCCATGCAGCGGCGCATCTTGAAAAAATCCAGCGCGTCGTTCATAAACTTCTCGGCGGCTACGCGGGAGAAAAACGGACCATAATAGATGTTCCTGCCACTCAGTCGTCCAAGGCGCGTAGTGATCGAGGCGCGCGGAAATTCATTCTCCAGATGCAATTTGACGAGCGGCGCAAACCGCAGCCGCAGGCGCTTTTCGTATGTCTTTGGAAATGCCGAGCGCAGGAGCTGATAAAGCAGAAATCCCGATTCAAAGTCCGACCCGGTAAGCGAGTATTCGATCGCGCGCACCCGCTCGCGCAGGTTGAGCCGTTTGCTGCGCTCCTCAGGCGGAGAAAGCAATCGCTCCAGCCTCCGGCGCAAGTTCGCCGTCTTGCTGACGTAGGGCTCAGAAGCAGGATCGGACCCGCGCAACAAGAAGACTGCCGGCGCGGCAGGAACCTCAGAGAACAACTCGGCGTCAAACTCCGGACGGAATTCGAGAAGGTTCTGCAGCACCAGCCGATTGTAGAGGAGCCGGTGGGAAGTCAGAAGTGAGAGGTCAGATCACAGAGGTAAAAACCATTTGGGGTCAACCTCTGCAATCCGGCCTCTAACCTCCGCCCTCACCCAAAGCTGGCGCTCTTGAATTTCTGCCGGAAGTCCGGCCCTTCCATCCTTACGATGCGGCACATCTCGTGCAGTCGCGAGCGCATGCGCTCCCCAATGCGATCACCCAGGGTTTCCCGGCGCGTCGCGGCAAAGGCCGCTGCGCGAGGAGAGAACTCCGCACTGGCAGCTGCGGCCGCTTCGTCAGGAAAATTCGTAGTAATGATCGTCGTGCGATTGTCGTTATAGCGCGTGTTGAGGATCAAGCTGACCGTATCCCAGACCCACTCGCTGGGCTTGACGGCTCCGAGTTCGTCGAGCGCCAGCACCTCGGCTTCGAACACCGGCCGCAGCACCTGAAGTTCGGTCGCTTGTACGGAATCGTTGTAGGAGTTCTGAATCTGCTTGAGCAGTTCGCGATAGTCGCAAAAAAGGCAAGCGCAGCCTCGCGCCACAATCAGTTCCTTGAGAATGCCGACCGCCAGATGGGTTTTGCCGGTCCCAATTCCGCCCACCAGCAGCAACCCCTTGCCTTCGCTCGGGTCGAATTCCTGGACAAAGCGCGACGCGTTGATATGGGCGAGTGAGACGGAACGGTCAAATCCGGGAAAGTCCGTGGTGAAGTTCGACAGTTCGCAATGCTCGTACCGCTTCGGAATCCGCGCAGCCGCGATCAGCGATCCGGCGCGCGCCCGTACCAGGCAATCGCAGCGCGTGACACCACGTTCCGGCGCTCCGGCTACGGACTTCCATCCTGAGCCCGCGCATAGGGGACAAATTTCGGTCGCTGATTTCATGACTCTCTACTTAGACTCTGCACCGGAACCGCCCTCGGCTGCAACCAGAAACCGGCGGCGCTCTGTGCACTTCCTGTGCAGACCGCGGCGCGCTTGTGCAGAAGCGGAAAAATGCACACGTAACAGGGCAGAGTCAACAAAACTTTCTCGCCATGTTTCCAAATCGGCAATAGGAAGTGCATCCGGGTGTCAAATGCGGCAACCGGTACCCGTTTTCCATTGACAATCGCTTTACATAGAGGAGAATGACTCTCGCCGGTTCTTTTCGCCTTCGATTTTCCTCCCCGGCGGACGCGTTGGAACCGAATTAGATTAGTGTCAGGAGAGCGCATGAACAAAGCTGATCTGGTTGACCGGATCGCCGGAGCCTGCAATATTTCCAAGGCGCAGGCGACGACCGCGATCGACACCACTGTGGATAGCATAACCTCCTCCCTTCGCAAGGGAGACCGGGTTGCATTAATCGGGTTTGGCACCTTTTCCGTCTCGCAGCGCAAGGCCCGCAATGGCCGCAACCCGCAGACCGGCGCCACAATCAAGATTGCTGCCCGCAGAGTCGCGAAATTCACTCCCGGTAATGAACTCAAAAAGGTAGTCAATAAAGGCAAATAAGGGCCCTCAGAAATTCGAATCTGCGACGGCAGGGGGTCGGCCCTGCCGTTTTGTTGTTTAGCCATCAGCCCTCAGCCTTCAGCCTTCAGGAAAACCCCTAGCCAGCATCCGGACGATGACCATACGTAAGGGTTTGCGCCCGCAGCGTTTTTCCTGACGGCTGATGGCTGATGGCTGACCGCTGATACCTGCCTCTCTTGTGAATCCTTTCTAACTCCTGTAGAATCTAACGATTGAATTGAGGCCATCAGGACAAGACCATGAAAGCAGCGATCCATCCTAATTACCACGAGATACGGGTGCACTGCGCCTGCGGTAATGCGTTTGTTACCCGTTCCACCCACAAGGGCGATATCAGCGTAGAAATCTGCGCTGCCTGCCATCCATTTTTCACCGGCAAGCAGAAGCTAATGGATACCGCCGGACGCGTCGAGCGCTTCCGCCGCAAGTACGCCAAGAGCGATGCCGGCAAGGCCGAGGCCGCCAAAAACGAAGCGGCGAAAAAAGTAACGCCGTAACGGTGCGGGGACCGCAGTCTCCCACAAATCGAGCCCTCGCCCAGGCGGGGGCTTTCTATTTACTTTCCAAGGTTCAAAATACTTTCTAAGCTTCAAAACCGCCCCAGCCGCGAAGCGGCGCAAGAGTGCAGCCCACGGCGGAGCCGTGGGTAGGGAGCCAGGAATGAACCAGCCCCGTAGGGGCGAAAGAAGAGACGTCATCCTGAAATCAACCTGGAATTAAGACCGATGGAGAAGTAATGGAGAAGTACTGGTACAAATCGGATCCAGCCGCGATCGAGACCTCGCGCCCGAACCGGGTGGACACCGACCCGCGGGCCAAATCCGACGGTGGCGTCTCCACAACGGAGGTCATTCCGCGCCCATTCCCCGCCGCACTCCAAATCGGCGGAGTCCAAATCCGTCCCGCAACCGTCCTCGCCCCTATGGCGGGCGTGACCGACACCGTCTTCCGCCGCTTCATCAAGAACCTCGGCGGCTGCGGACTGATCATGACCGAGTTCACCTCGGCCGATGGTGTGCTGCGCAACAAAAAAGTCCGCGGCCGCTACCTGCATTTCTACGAAGACGAGCATCCCATCTCCGCCCAACTGTTCGGCAGCAATCCCGAGGTCCTGGCCGACGCCGCTCGCCTCGTGGAAGACTTGGGCTTCGATCTCGTGGATTTGAATCTGGGCTGCCCCGCAAAGAAAGTCGTACGCTGCAATGGCGGCTCCGGCCTGCTGCGCGATCTGCCGCTGATCCGAAAGATTTTCGAGTCGGTCCGCGCCGCCGTGAAGATTCCATTCACGGTAAAGTTCCGCGCCGGCTGGAGCGACCAGGAAATCGTCTGCGTCGATCTGGCCCGCCTCGCCGAAGATTGCGGATTAGGCGCCGTGGCCTTGCACGCCCGCACCCGCGAACAAGGCTACAGTGGAAATGCCCGCTGGGAATGGATCGCATCGGTAAAGCAGGCGGTCAAGATCCCCGTAATCGGCAATGGAGACATCCGTTCCCCGCAAGACGCCTGTGCCATGGTCGCGCAAACTGGCTGCGACGCAGTCATGATCGGCAGAATGGCGCCAGCCAACCCCTGGATCTTCCGCCAGATCGAGCAGTATCGGAGATCCACAGAATCAGCCGCATCTTCGGATCCCACGGTGCGCGACCTGAGTGGTGAAGACCTGAGTCGTGAAAACGACCGGGAAGGGCACGACTTCAGTCGTGCCGAACATAACGCGCCTCCGACGGCTTCAGCCGCTGAGGGATCGATCTCCCATGCCCACAAGCCCTACGACGAGCCCTCCGAGGCCGACCGCTACCAGATGATCCGCACCTACTTCCAGATGCTGCTAGAAGAAGAAGTCCAGGGAGCCGAAGGCAAAATGAAGCAGTTCGCCTCCTGGTTTACACACGGCGTGCCCGGCGGAGCGGCGCTCCGCAAGGCGATCTACGACGCGAAAACCGGAGTCGAGATACTGGGAAGCGTGGAAGCTTTCTTCGAAACCAGGCTCACGGCCCTGCAGTAATTTTCGCGCTAGGCAGGCTTCGTGAGTCCCAGCCGCCCTTTCTCTCCTTTTTCGACATATCCCCAGGGCGTCTTGTCGTCGTGTGTGAACACCGTTAGCCACCTCTCCGGAATCGCCTGCGCGTAATATTTCTTCCGGCTTTCAATCGTGGTTAGAGGAAACAGGTCGAACGCCATTACCCACGTCAGATCAAGATGCATGCTGGTCGGTATCAGATCGGAAATGTAGCAAGCTTTCTTCCCTCCGCTTTCGACAATCACCGCCTGCATGTTCGCCGTGTGTCCAGGGAAAATTTTCACGGACACCCCCGGCACAATCTCGCGATCCCCGTCGAGCAATTCCATCTGCCCGCTCTCAATCAGAGGATCATAATTCGGACTCATATAACTGATCGCATCGCGCTCAAGTTGCAGCCTTCCATGCTCCCATTCTTTTCGCTGCGCGTAATATTTTGCTTTCGGAAATGTAGCCACGACCTGGTCGCCGCGTCGCACCGTATTCCACCCGCAGTGGTCGAAATGCAGGTGCGTGTCGATCACGATATCGATATCCTCGGGCGCAAGCCCCGCCTCATGCAGGTTGTCGAGCAATTTCGCCGGCTGCTTAAACACCTGCACCAGCTTCTCCGGCAGCTTGTTGCCGATCCCGGTTTCCACCAGAATATTTTTCTCTCCCGTCCGGATGAGCAATGAATTCAGCCCCGTCTCGAAGCGGTTCTGCTCGTCGACAGCGGCCTTCTTCGACCACATGGTCTTGGGCACCACGCCAAAAAAAGCCCCGCCATCGAGGAAATATGTCCCATCGGAGACGATAGTAAGCTCGAAATCGCCCAGAGTAGTTGTGTGCATAGAAACCCTTCAGCGATCAGCCCTCAGTTCAAACCTGGCCCAGAGGCGATCAACGCCTTCCGCGCACCAGACGTTTTTCCTGACGGCTGATGGCTGACGGCTGACACCTATTTCAATTCCTTATTCCAGAAATCTTCCATCATGTGAAACAACTGCGACCGCGCCTGCGGGCCCGCGATGCCGTGCGTCTTGTTGGGATACACCATCAGCCGGAATTGCTTTTGCGACTTGATAAGCGCATCCACCATCTGAACCGTATTCTGAAAGTGCACATTGTCGTCGCTCGTCCCGTGGACCAGCAGCAGCGACCCGTGCAGATTGCCGGCGGCGCTCACGATCGAATTGTCATAGCCGCCGCTATTGTCCTGCAGCAGGCCCATGTAACGCTCCGTGTAAATCGAGTCATAGTCGCGCTGGTTCGTGACGGGAGCCACCGAAATGCCAGCCTTGAAGCGCTCCGAATGAGTCAGCGCATACAGCGTCATGGAGCCCCCATTCGACCATCCCCACATCGCGGTTCGCGTGCGATCGAGCTGCGGATACTTCTCAAACAACTGGTCGAGCGCCGTGATCTGATCTCGCAGCTCCACCCCGCCAAACTGCCCGCGGATGGCCGCCGAAAATTTCCTGCCCCGATTCGGCGTGCCGCGGTTGTCCACCGAGAAGATGGCAAAGCCTTCCCTGGCCAGCATCTGGTGAAAGAGCGCGTTCGTGCCTCCCCATGCATCCTGCACGGTTTGTCCGGCTGGACCGCCGTAGATGTAAACGATCAGGGGAATCTTCGCGCCCGGATCGGCGTTCGGAGGCAAGATCAGTGAGCCATAGAGCACAGTCCCATCATCAGCCTTGAACTCCAGCGCCGTGGGTTGAACCGGATGGTATTCGGCAATGCTGTGGCCTTCCCAGATTTTCTTGCACGCTCCCGCCGCGGCGCACACCGAGATCCGTTGCGGAGTCAGCGTGGCGGAATGCGTCTCCACATAGTGCTGGCCATTCTCCGCGAACTTCGCTGTGTAGTTTCCCGCCTCCGAAGAAATCGCGCGCATGCCCGAGCCATCCAGCTTGACCGAGAAAAGCTTTTCCTCCCGCGGATCGTCTTTATTAGCGGTGAAGAAAACCGTGCCCGAACCGGAATCGACCCCATTGACGGCCAACACCTCGTAATCTCCGCTTTCGAGCTGGCGCTCAACTTGTGCCGGAGCGCCAAGCGGATCCTGCGCGTTGAAGCGGTACAGATAAATGTGAGTGTGGCCATCGCGCCAGCTCGTCCACAAAAAGCGGTCGCCTGATTTCAGCACGCGAAAATCGTCGTTGACGTTTACCCACGCCTCCGGCTCCGACTCGCTGAGAACCTTGCGTGTTTTCCCCGATTTCGTGTCAATGAAATAGAGGTCCAGCACATCCTGCTTGCGATTCAGCACCTCGGCCCACGCCCATCCCTCGCGAATCCAGCCGAAGCGCGGGACATAGGTGTCGTCGTCGTCGGTAAGCTTGATCCAACGCACCTTGCTCTTGCCCTCGGTGGCCGCCACGCCTAAACGCACTGCGGGATTGGGATCGCCGGGCTGGGGAAATTTCTCCTGGTCGACATGGGGATGCGTGGGAAGCCAGTCGGTGATGGGATAAGTGGGCACACGGCTTTCGTCCATCTGCAAAAAGAGAATTTCGTGGCCCTCCGGCGACCAGAAGAAATTGCTGCGGACCGCCAGCTCTTCCGCATACACCCAGTCCACTTCCCCGTTCAGAATGTCGTCATCCTTGCTCTTGTCTCTATCCTTATCTTTATCTTTGCTTTTCTCCTTCTCTTCGTGGAAAAGCGGGTGCTCGCCTTCTTCTCCTGATACCGGGTGCACATAAAGATTGTGTTTGCGGACATAGACCAGCCGCTTGCCATCGGGCGAAAATTTCGGGTCCTCGCTCGGATCGGGAGACGAAGTAAGTTGCACGGCGGTGCCCGTGTCGAGGCTGTAATACCAGAGCTGGCCGTGCGAGTCGAAAAGCAGGTGCTTCGAATCCGGCGACCAGGAGTAGGCCGCGACGTGGTAACGCGTCACGCGCTCTTTCTCCCGCTCGTCCGTGATCTTGGAGGCGGGGGGAGCGAGCTGCGAAAGCTTGACCTCGCTGACCAGAATCTTGTTCTCGCCCGTCGCCGTGTCCACATACCAGAGCTCGCCATGCTCGCCGGAATCGTCGCGCAGCACAAAAGACACTTTGCTGCCATCGGAACTCCATTTGATTGTCTCGGGAGCGCGGCCCGTGACCCCTCCCTCGGCAAATATGGCCTCAATAGAAAGTTGTTTCGCGGGCGCCGCAGTTTGGGCGCCCACCACCGGGAGCAACCCCAAAACAACCAGAAGAGCGATAAGGATTTTTTGCACGGACAAACTCCGATCCTGCATAGGTTCGACTCAGGCGCTGCAATAGCGAAAGTCAAAAGTGTACATCGCGGAGGGACGTTCGAGGGAGGCCATCGCTAGAGAGACGGATGACGTCCGATTGTCTCCATCTCAGGCCGGACACGATGTCTCGCTTCATACGCGGCGATTTCCGCTTCATGCTGCAGCGTGAGTCCGATGTCGTCCAACCCGTTCAGCAGGCAGTGCCTGGCGAATTCATCCACGGCGAAGGTTGCCGAAAAGCCGCGCCCATCCTCCACGCGCTGCGATTCAAGATCAACGGTGAGCTGGTAGCTCTCAATTTCCTTGGCGCGATGCATGATCTCCGCAACCTGCTCGTCGGTAAGACGCACGGTCAGCAGGCCATTCTTAAGGCTGTTATTGGCAAAGATGTCGGCGAACGACGAAGCAATCACAACCCGGAAACCGAAATCCGCCAGCGCCCACACGGCATGTTCGCGCGAAGACCCGCAGCCGAAATTCTTCCCTGCCACAAGGATTGACGCACCCTGGTAGCGGGGCGCATGCAGCACAAACTCCGCGTTCTTCTTGCCGTCCGCCGAGAAGCGCCAATCGTTAAACAGATATTGACCGAAGCCTGTCCGCTCGATCCTCTTCAAGAACTGCTTGGGGATGATCTGATCCGTATCGACGTTGACGCGATCCAGCGGAGCAACGAGCCCCGTATGTGTGCGAAATGGTTGCATATGCTCTTCTCGATTTTCGGAGCGCGCGAAGTCCGCAATCCGGATTGTGAGTCATCCGAAGGTGGCGGCGCTAAAATTGCCGCCGCGAAGTTGTTGCCAACGACGATCGACGAACGACCAACGACCAATGACCAACGACTAGTTGAACCGCCAGTTCCGTATATCCGTAAAATGCCCTTCAATCGCCGCCGCCGCCGCCATCTCCGGGGAAACGAGATGCGTCCGCCCCCCACGCCCCTGCCGCCCCTCAAAATTGCGGTTGCTGGTCGAAGCGCAGCGTTCCCCGGGTTGCAGAATGTCGGGATTCATCCCCAGGCACATTGAGCACCCCGATTCGCGCCACTCAAACCCGGCATCCACAAAGATGCGGTGCAGCCCTTCCTGCTCCGCTGCGTGCTTGATCGCCTGCGAACCAGGCACAACCATCGCTCGCACTTTTGGATTTACATGGCGGCCTTTGGCCACCCGCGCGGCCGCACGCAGGTCCTCGATCCGCGAATTCGTGCAGGATCCGATAAAGACCCGGTCCACCGCAATCTGCTCAATCGGCATTCCCGGCTCAAGATCCATGTAGGCCAGGGCCTGCTTCGGCGGCGCGGCGGTCGGATTCCGCGGCAAAACTCGCGAGCTCCGGCACCCGCGCATTCACCGCAACAACCATCCCCGGATTCGTTCCCCACGTCACAAACGGCGCCAGCGAAGCCGCATCGATCTCGATCACGCGATCGTACCGCGCACCCGCATCGCTCGCCAGCGTTCGCCAGTAAGAAACAGCTCGCATCCCAGTCTTTGTCCGTGGGCGCAAACCGGCGGCCATGGATATAAGCAAATGTAGTCTCGTCGGGCGCAATCATCCCCGCGCGCGCTCCTGCCTCAATGCTCATATTGCAGAGCGTCATGCGCCCTTCCATCGAAAGCGCTCTTACAGCGTCGCCGGCATACTCGATCACATGCCCGGTGGCGCCATCGGTTCCGATGCGTCCAATAATACCCAGCGCGAGATCCTTCGCAGTAACACCCTAGGGCAATTTGCCCTGCACCCGGATCAGCATCGACTTCGCCTTATTCTGCGGCAGGCATTGCGTCGCCAGCACGTGCTCGACTTCCGACGTGCCAATCCCAAACGCCAGCGACCCAAACGCGCCATGAGTCGAAGTGTGGCTGTCGCCGCAGACGATCGTCATGCCCGGCAGCGTGATGCCAAGCTCCGGCCCGATCACATGCACGATCCCTTGTTCCGCGGAATCCATATCAAAGAAGGGAACGCCAAACTCACGGCAATTCTTCTGCAACGCCTCAATCTGCTTCGCTGCAATCGGATCGGTGATCGGCAATCCCCGCGGCGTAGTCGGGATATTGTGATCCACGGTAGCAACCGTGCGCAGAGGCTGGCGCAGCCGCCGCCCATTGGCGCGCAGCCCGTCAAACGCCTGCGGCGAAGTCACTTCGTGCACCAGGTGCAGGTCAATATAAAGCAGCGCCGATTGTCCCGGAGGGGCCGCCACCAGGTGCGCATCCCAGATTTTGTCGAACAACGTGCGTGCGGATATTTCTACCATTCGTTTTTCAGAGAAGTTCTTTAAGTGTGAATATCCCAGCCGCGTCCGCAGTCATCGGAGAGAACCCGGCTCCAGCGGACAGTCCTTTTATAGTTTACCCAATCAGACCAACCATGATTACCGGCAAGACGCTTTTTTCGTGCTGCAGGAGCGATCGCG
The DNA here is from genome assembly GCA_963838315.1 of uncultured Acidobacteriaceae bacterium. Classification (GTDB taxonomy): domain Bacteria; phylum Acidobacteriota; class Terriglobia; order Terriglobales; family Acidobacteriaceae; genus Acidiflorens. The sequence goes on along the minus strand of CAWIQW010000006.1, from coordinate 153,480 downwards.
CATCGCTTTCATTTATGATTCAGAAAACGATAATTGAGGTCTGATCGCATGATTAACGGCAAGCGCATTGCCGTCGTCCTGCCCGCCTACAACGCGGAAAAACGCTGGAAGCCACGGTCCGCGAGCTCCCCGAGATCGTCGACACCTGCATCCTCGTCGACGACCACAGCAGAGACCGCACCGTGGAAGTCGCGCAGCAGTCTCGGCCTGCAAGTGTTTCGTCCACGACCGCAACTACGGCTACGGACGCAACCAGCAAACCTGCTATCGCGAAGCCCTGGCCGCCGGCGCCGACGTGGTCATCATGGTCCATCCCGACTACCAGTACACGCCGCTGCTCGTCACCGCGATGGCCAGCATGATCGCCTATGGCGTCTACGACGTGGTCCTCGGCTCGCGCATCATTGGCGGCACAGCCCTGCGCGGCGGCATGCCTTTCTACAAATACGTCTCCAACCGCGCTCCTGACCGCCTTCGAAAACATGTTTCTCGGCGTCAAGCTCTCCGAATATCACACCGGCTACCGCGCCTTCAGCCGCGAGGTGCTGATCCGCCTGCCGCTAGGCGAAAACAGCGACGACTTCGTCTTCGACAACCAGATGCTGGCGCAATGCGTCCACTTCGGCTTCCGCATCGGCGAAGTTTCCTGCCCCACGAAATACTTTGAGGAAGCCTCTACCATCAATTTCCGCCGCAGCGTGCAACTACGGCCTCGGCGTGCTGAAGACCACGCATGCAATTCGCGCTACAGCGCGCTGGCCTCGCGACTTCGCGCATCTTCAGCGAGAGCGGTCGCCATCTGGAACGCCAATATTACGAGCCCGGAGCCACCAAGGGCTCAGAGTCCGGACTTTGATCGCATCGCCCCCGAACACTGTTGTGCGAAACGATTGGCATTCTCGCCTGCGCAACGCCGCGCTGCTACTCCTGGCGACAACAATTGCGTTCCTGATCCTCGGCTATCATCCCGGCTTGGAAGACGACGCCTTTTACCTCGCGGCCATCAAGCGCAATTTGGACCCCGCGCTTTTCCCGCACGACGCCGATTTCTTCCGCCTGCAATTTCAGGCAACAATCTTCGACAAGCTGGTCGCCGCCTTCGTTCGCGTAACTCATCTCCCGCTCAGCATCGCGGCCATTCTCTGGCAGGTTGTCACCATTCTCCTGATTCTCTGGGGATGTCTTGCCATCGCCCGCCGCTGCTTTACGAGGCCGCACGCGCAGTGGGCAGCCGTGGCCATGGTCGCCGCCCTGCTGACAATTCCTGTCTCCGGCACCGGCATCAACCTCGTCGATCAATATCTCCATCCCAGGGCGGTAGCCACCGCCGCCATACTCGCCGCGATTGTCGCGACCCTGAAGAAACAGCGCCTCGTCGCCGGACTGTTTTTAGCCTGCGCTTTCCTGATTCATGCCATCATGGCCAGCTTCGGCATTTCCTTTTGCATTTTTCTGGCATGGAACAGTTCGCCCCGGAAAAAGATGGATCAAGAAGTAAAGAAGGACCACGAACTCGCGAACGCCGCCCTCCTTCTTCTGCCGCTGGGATGGCTCTTCGAGCCCGCGACCGACGCCTGGCGCCAGGCCGCCGCCACTCGCAACTTTTATTTTCTCGGCCGTTACCACTGGTATGAGTGGCTGGGAGTCTTCGCCCCCATAGCACTGCTCGCCCTGTTCGCCCAGATCGCACAACGCACGCAGGCGCCAGTTCTGGCGCGTCTGGCCTCGCGCCTGATGTACTACGCGATCTTCCAGCTCTCCGTGGCACTGGTCATCATGTTGCCTCCTTCTCTGGAGCGCCTCCGGCCCTTCGAGCCCATGCGCTACCTTCACCTCGTTTACCTGCTCATGTTCCTGATCGCCGGAGGCCTGATCGGCGAATACGTTTTAGGTACACACGTCTACCGCTGGCTCATCCTCTTCGTCCCGCTCTGTCTGGGCATGTTCTATGCGCAGCGCCAGTTGTATCCCTCTACCGTGCATCTCGAACTGCCCGGCGCACCGCCCAGCAACGATTGGGTAGCGGCCTTCGATTGGATCCGTCAAAGTACTCCCACCGATAGTCTCTTCGCGCTGGACCCCTATTACATGCAACTTCCCGGTGAGGATTATCATGGCTTCCGCGCCCTGGCCGAACGCAGCGCGTTAGCCGATCTTGTAAAAGATGGAGGCATGGCCGCCCGCGTCCCGCGCCTCGCTCCTCGCTGGCTGCGCGAGGTAAATGCCACGCGCGGCTGGCACAATTTTCAGGCCAATGATTTTCAATCTCTGAAAAACTCCTTCGGCGTGAACTGGGTCATCCTCGTGAAACCGGGCGTAGCCGGTATGACGTGCCCGTACCAAAATCGCAGCGTGATGGTGTGCCGCCTTGAGTAGCGAGACTGGCATTCAAGAATCCCCGATCCAAAAGAAGTGGAACAACCGCTGGCCACCCTACGTTCCCATGGTGCTCGTAGGCCTCGCCATCAGAGTCGCCGTCACCCACTTCCTTTATACCGAGTGGATGGACCCTTTCGTCCTCGAGCATTGGGCCTTCGGCCGAATCGGACGATCCCTCGCCCTCGGCCACGGCTTCGGCAATCCCCTCGCAGACAGCGGTCCGTCCGCGCTCCTGCCTCCCGTCTATCCCTACATCCTCGCCGCGATTTTCAAACTCTTCGGCATCTACACCAAAGCCTCCATCATCGCGGCCCTCGTGCTGAACGGAATCATCTCCGCCGCCACCTGCATCCCGGTTTTCTTCCTCGCCAGAAAAAGCTTCGGTGATCGCGTCGCCAATTGGGCCGGCTGGGGCTGGGCTCTTTCGCCCTACGGAACCTACTACGGAGCCGATTGGGCGTGGTCCACCCGCCTCGTCACGTTGCTGCTCTGCTGCCTTTTTCTCTGGGCGTTAAACCTCGAAGTCATCGCCCCGCATTCGGGACTGGATCGGCTTCGGCGCGCTAAGCGGTTTCGCCGCACTGACCGAACCCTCCGTTCTTTCCGTTCTTGCCTTTCCTCGGACTGTGGACCTCTACCGCCGCTACCGCTTGCGCCGCCGGTGGCTACTTCCCGCGACCGCCGCCGCCTTAGCCGTGCTCGTTGTCTACGCCCTGGGGAGTTCGCAACTACCGCATCTTTCACAAGGTCATCCCCGTCCGCAGCGGGTTGGGACTCGAGCTCTACATCGGCAACAACGGATACACCACGTCGTGGGTGAACCGCGACCTGCACCCCAACCACAACGCCGCCGAACAGTCGGAATACGAGCGCACCGGCGAGATCGCCTACATGGAACACAAGCGCGTGCAGGCCATCGACTACATCCGCGCCCATCCCGCATGGTTTGCCTGGATGACCCTCCGCCGCTTCGTCTACCTCTGGACCGGCTACTGGAGCCTGAGCCGTGAGTATCTGAAAATGGAGCCTCTCGACCCACCCAACATCTTTGTATGTACAACGCTGACCTTACTAGCTCTGATCGGCCTGTGGCGCTGCTACAAGAACGCAGACCGCTCGCTAGCCGTTCGTTTCGCCATCGCCATGGCCTGCTATCCCGCCGTCTACTGCTTCACCCATCCCGAGACCTACTATATCCGTCCCTTGGACCCACTCATTGACGTGTTAGCCGCCTACGCAGTAGTGAGCCTGTTGCGCTCGGGGAAAACTACAGCAAGAAACCACTAGCAGGGAAAAACACGGAGGCTGCCCCATCCTAACGCCGCGTTTTGTGCGGCGTTAGGGTGGGAGAGCGATGCAGTCGCAACCCTCCACATGCTGATCCCTCCCGAACACCCGCTCCCGCTTGCCGCTCCTTCCCGCCCCGATTAACATCTAACCATCTGAATGTCGACCACCGCCACAGCACCGATCGTCCGCCACAAACCACGATTGGTCTTCAGCGAGATCTTCAGCTTCGCCTTTGACACTTTCCGCACCAACAAAGTCCGCTTCCTGCTCACCGCCCTCGGCATGATGATCGGCACCGCCTCGCTGATCCTCGTCACGACCATCGGCCTCACCGGAAAGCAATATGTTCTGAGCCTGATTCAAGGAATCGGCACCAACATGGTCGAAGCCGAGTACCAGGCCGGAGGCGACACCGGTCAAACCTCTCCCGACGACCTCACCATCGACGACATGCGCGCCGTGCAGTTGCAGGTCCCCGGCATCGCCGCTGCCTCCCCCGTCGTGCCGCTGTTTGAGCGCATCGCGGTCGGCAACGGAAAAGAGCGCGACATCCAGGTCCTCGGAGTCGAGCCAGCCTACCTCAACGTCCGCAACCTCGTTGTTCTCGCCGGACGCTTCTTCGACGCCCAGGATTCCCAGGCGCATAACAAGGTAAGCGTGGTAACCCAGAAACTCGCCGAGGATCTCTACGGCTCGTGCTCGAACGCGATGGGAAAAACCGTGAACATGAGCGGCCTCCCGTTCAGCATCATCGGATGTTTCCGCGAGCGCGTCGACACCTTCGGCCAGTCTGAAGTCACCGACCGCACCATGCTGATCCCCTATTCCGTAAGCCGCTACTTCCAGTCCACACCAAACGTGCGCCAGATTTATTTCGCCGCCGCCGACGGCTCGCAGGTCATTCCCATTACCGCCCAGATTCAGCGCGTGATTCAGTCCCGCCACCGCGCAAACTCCGTGTATCGCGTGCAGAATCTCACCCAGTTGTTAGCCGTGGCCGACAAAACCGCTAACGCCCTCACGGCTGTCCTGCTCGCTGTGTCTCTCGTCGTCCTCCTCGTGAGCGGCATCGGAATCATGAACATCATGCTCGCCACCGTCAGCGCCCGTATCCGCGAAATCGGAATTCGCAAGGCCGTCGGCGCCACCAGAACAGAAATCCTCTGCCAGTTTCTTTCCGAGGCCGTCCTCATCTCCCTGATCGGAGGCGTCATCGGCATCGTCGTCGGTCTCGCCATCCCCTTCTCGGTCCGTTTCTTTACCGAATACCGCGTCCCGATCTCAGGCCTCTCGGCGATCATCGCCATCGTCGTCTCTTCGCTGGTCGGGATAATCTTCGGCACCATCCCCGCCACTCGCGCTGCGCAACTCGATCCGGTGGAAAGCCTGCGCTACGAATGACCCACCGCATTTCGGTACGAAAAGCATTCTGCTGACCCAGCCCCAAAATACCTTGACTTAAGCCGTGGAAAGCCGAACAGTAAATCAGGCGAACAAGGAGCATGCTTGCAGGGTGCTTTCGACAAGTCGGGATGGGGAATGACCCTGTATGAGATTCGGAGAGCACCCAAAAACCGCCTGCAACCCCAATGTAGTCAATACTTTATATGTAAGTCTATATTTGTGAATACTTTGCGAGAAGAGCTCAAATCACGCTGTTTTTCAGGAAATAAGTGCATTAAATTCAACACTTTGCCTTCAACTCGCATGGAATGAATACTTTGAACGGAAAGTCCTGACTAAATCATTGATTTCAAAAGATACGTCACGAAGTTGGAGGGATGTGGGTGGGTGGGGGGGTGTACTAGGCTCGGACCGCGGCGAGAACGATTACAACCGTCCAACCGTGGGAACTCACTTCGAACATTCCACCCCCCCAATGAACGTGCGAAGCACATGCCCGCGGTCATCCAGCACGATAAAATCGGCATCCGCGCCGGGAGCGAGCACTCCTTTATTAACGTTCACAACTCGCGCCGGATTCCGGCTGGCCGCCCCGACCGCCAGCGCCAGTTCCCATTCCGCAAAGAGCGCGAGGTTGCGCACGGCACGATCCATGGTAAGAACGCTCCCCGCCAACTTGCCCTCGGAGGTGCACCGGCCCTCTTTCACATCGACCTCCATCGACCCCAGCCGATATCGGCCGTCGGGCATGCCGGTGGCGGCGGTCGCGTCCGTGATGAGGACAATCTGATCGGGACCTTTGGCCTGAGCGACGAGTTTCACAATGGCGGCGTCAAGGTGAATACCGTCCGCGATGAGGTCGGCACTCATTCGCGAGTCGGTGAGGACGGCGCCCACAATGCCGGGCTCCCGATGCGCAAGCGGGCGCATGGCATTAAAGGTATGGGTAGCATGCCGGGCTCCGGCATCGACCGCGCGTTGGACCGAAGGGAAATCGGCTTCGGAGTGTCCAACGCTGACGCACACGCCGCGCCCGGCAGCCGCGGCGATCAATTCGAGCGCTCCCTCGAGTTCGGGAGCGATAGTCATCACACGAATGTGCCCGCGCGCGGCCTGCCAAAGGCGGTCGAAAGTTTCAAGCTTGGGAGGCAGCACATGCGCGGGAGGATGAACACCGCGGCGAGCATGGCTGATGAAGGGTCCTTCCAGGTGAATCCCGAGCGGTTGCGCTCGAGCACCCGGACTTTGGCCATATGCCGATTTGGCCGGCGCATTCTGTCCCCCGCTTGTTCCCGCGCTTCGATCGCCGACGCCAGCCGTTCAAGCGCGCGCAAAGTGAGGTCGAGAGGAGCGGTGACCGTGGTAGGAAAGTAGCTGGTGACTCCATGCAGGGCAAGCAGGCGCTCGATTGCCGGCAGCGCCTCGGGAGTATCGTCCATGACGTCGTAGCCCGCGCCACCGTGGATGTGAAGATCCACATAACCGGGAGCAACGACATGGTGCCCGAGATCGACCGGAGAAGTTCCCGCTGGCAGCGGGCGGACATCCCGAGAGGCAATTTCAGTAATGTGTCCCTGGTCGACGAGCACCCAGGGCCGCTCAACGATTTCGCGCGGAGTCAATAACCGTGCAGCAGTGAAAGCGGGCATAGAAGGTTCGAATCGTTCGAACTGGTAAAGGGAAGGATATCGCTGACGAGCCGTTCATGGCGATGGCTGTGCCACAATCAGCACCCATCACAAACGGTGGCTCCCTCAAGAATCCGTTAGTGGATCGCGGCAACCAGCAGCGCGGCTCAGACATGATCGAAACGCCGCATCTAGACGGAGCGAAACTATGCCCAGCTTGCACCCCAGCGGAGTGCCGTCATCCCAAGGTCGCCAGCCGCAGAATGTTATACTGTTTCAGTTCGAGTTCGCCCACGGAGTTCAGTCGCGGCGGCATCCTGCGGACAGTCGGGGAGTGGCTCAGCCTGGTAGAGCACCTGGTTCGGGACCAGGGGGTCGGAGGTTCAAATCCTCTCTCCCCGACCAATTCCTTCACGGGATTTTCCTCCGAATTTACGCGCATTCAATAGTATAGGAAAACATTCAAATGGCTTCGGACCCCCGATCCGGACCAACTCGTTGGTGAAAGACTGCAGCGTGCGGACGCGGGGGGGCGCTCTCCGAATTCCAATCTGTGATAGTGATGTGACGTGCGTATTTGTTCTTATCAGTTGCATTCGAGAATCCCTGTCAGTAGCTTCTACGATTATGAATCCTGCCTTCGCGTTTGTGGACTGGGCCGACGGTGCGTTGCAGGCCCCCGGGCTCAAAATGTCGGAAAAGAAGCTCGGTCAACTTACACGAATCTTTCGCAACCAGCATGCCTGGGAGCAAATCGATCCCGAAACGGTGGTGTATCGAGTCTGGTGGTGGGAGCCCGCCGCACCCGGCACTGAAGGCGGCTTGTTCTGGGGACTCACTGAAGTCCAACCAGGTCGCGTTGGCGGAGAATACTTCATGACCCGTGGGCACTGGCACGCAATCCGCAATCGCGCCGAATTCTACGGCACAGTCGCGGGCAGCGGAAAACTCGTGCTCATGGACCGCGCGGGGCGCACGTGGTTTGAGGATATGACGCCCGGGAGCTTGCACTATGTCGCCGGCGAAGTCGCTCACCGCATCGTAAATACGGGAGACATTCCCCTTCGAGTGATCGCCTGCTGGCCCAGCGATGCGGGCCACGACTACGAAGTCCGCGAGGGCCGTGGATTCGGCGGGCGCATCGTTGAAAATCATGGCGCTCCTATCCTCGTTAACGATGAGGAATGATTTGTGAGACTCGATGACCAGGACCCTTCTTTCAAGTTTGATCCAAGACTGGGGGTGCATAGCCACATCGGTGATCTCCAATTCAGCTACGACGTTGATGTTTTCGGCCCTGTCCCCGAATACCGTCGTCTTGATGACATCCGACGCAGTTTGCGAAATCCCGAATGCCAAGGCCCGGACCCGGTGTACTCGATCGCGATGGACGTGGGGCGTCGCGCACACCAGGCCGAGCTGCGCCGGCGCATGCTGTTATTCGGCGTGGTTATCTATGCCGCGGGACAACTTGGAGAGGAACCGGTACGAAGCCAGGGACATATTCATGCCGTCGCCCCTCATTGTGGCTGGTCAACTCCGGAATTGTTCGAGATATGGGAGGGCACTGCGATCGTCTATGGGCAAGAAAGCGCCGAGGACGATCCGGGTCGTTGTTTTGCCGTAAAGGCTGGGCCGGGAGATAAAGTGGTCGTGCCCCCGGGCTGGGTGCATGGCGTCATTAATGCCAATCCCAATGCCCGCATGATGTTCGGCGCCTGGTGCGATCGTCAGTACGGTTTTGTCTATGACGCGATAAGGGCGCACCACGGTCCCGCCTGGTTTCCCGTTCTAGACCGTAATCGGAACGTCACCTGGGGGAACGAAATCCTTCCTATCGATCGTCGGGTCTTTCGATCCGGGCTGCGCGCAGCTACTCTGAACTGGGATTGGACCCGGGCACGACCATCTATCAGCAGTTTGCGAACGATCCCGATAGTATCCAATGGGTGTCGGAACCGGCGCGCGTGGCCGCCCTGTGGCCCGCTTTCGAAATGTAAGTTTGCTCGGAATCAACTGGCGACACTACGCCCTGGGGTGCCGCTCGCTGTTGGGTTTCGACCCGCTCACCGCGAAGAAAAAAATGTAAAGATAGCAGATCATCGCTACGATGAGCGCGTAGTGAATGCCCTGCCCCCAGTTCGTCTCCCCCTGAGTCATTGTTGGATAGTATGCGCGATTGATTGAATCCGCAGTTTTGCCCACCAGCCATGGAATGACCGCGCCACCCACGATTGCCATATTCAGAATGCCCGAGCCGTCCCCGGTGAGCGGCCCAAGTTCGGCTATGCCCATTGTGAAGATACACGGGAACATGATCGAGTTGAATAGTCCAACCGCCAGGATCGACCACATCGCGATGGGCCCGCTGGTCAAAACTGAGACTGTGACGAGCACAGCGACCACAATTGCGAACAGTGCCAGCAATTCTCGGGGCCTGATTTTCTGGAGAAGCGCGGACCCGATGAACCTGCCGATCATGGCGCCGAGCCAGTACAGGGAAATGTATTTGGCAGCCTCCACCAGGGCTGCGTGGTAACGGGCGGGTGGATCCGTGATGCCGGCGGCAAACCCGCCGATGTTGGGCAGGGCAAGGTAATTGGCGATCGAGCTCCCAATCGCGACTTCGGCGCCGACGTACACGAAGATCCCAATTGCGCCGAAGATCAAGTTCGGGTGTTTCCAGAGGGAATCGTCAACCTTCTCGCCGATGTGGTGTTCCACCGAGGAAATTTCGGGAAGCTTGGAAATTCCGATACCGATCGCCAGTATGAATAGCGCAACCGCAAAAAAATATACATACAGCCTGACGATGGCAGTTGCCTCTTGTGAGGCGTTCTGGGCGATTGCCGCCGAGGTGGTCCCAAGAATTACCCGAGCTCCAATCCACGGGAACACAGCCGTACCAAGAGAATTGAAAGCCTGGGTAAGATTCAGACGGCTGGACGCCGTTCGTGGTGCTCCCAGCACGGCCACGTAAGGGTTCGCCGCTACCTGGAGAATAGTAATGCCGGTTGCCAGCACGATGAGCGCGCCCAGAAAGAAGGGAAACGAAGGAATTCTGGCTGCCGGATAAAATCCAAGGCATGCGATCACCATCGTTAGCAGCCCCACGACGATGGCCTTCCTGTATCCGATCCAATCGATGATCTTGGAGGACGGAATCGAAAAAAGAAAATAGGCGGAGAAAAAGGCTGTCTGAATCAGCATGCTCGCAGCCAGTCTTAGTTTGAACGCATGCTGCGCATACGGAATGAGCACATCGTTCAGCGATGTGAGCGAACCCCACATGAAAAACAGGGTGGTGACGATCGCGAGCGGGCGGCGGTAATCTCCGGACGCGGCGGATAACGGTGTGTTCTGCGATTGCCTGCTTAGTGTCATCGTTTCACCACTCTCGGTCGAATTTTCCTGTCGATACGCATGGATCTGATCTGCATGGGAATGGCATCAGTCCCCGTACACTCGTTCTCCGCTCAGCCACACATCATGAATGACTACCTCGCCGCTCCAGCGAAAGCGCACGAGGTCAGCGCGGAACCCGGGGGCGAGCCGGCCGCGCCCGCCTGCAAACCTGCCCGGATTCGCGGTCGCCATGGCGATGGCATCACTGAGCGGCATCTCTGTCATTCGCACCACCTGGCCGATACATTGCGCGAGCGAAGCCGTGGAGCCGGCAAGGAGTTCCGAGCCAAAGACGCACAGCCGCCCATCGGGCTGAAGTTCAACCTGTCCTCCCACCGGGGCGGTGTAGGTGCCAGCGGGCATTCCGGCGAGAGCAACCGAATCTGACACCAATACGGACCGCTCAACGCCCTTGGCGCGCAGCATAACCTTCAGGACATCCTGGGGAAGATGGTGGCCATCCGCGATGAAGGTCGCCGTGAGACGGTCGTCGGCAAGCTGGCTCCATATCGGATTGCGGTGGCGCGGGATCTGCTGGGCGATCCCATTGCCGAGGTGGGTCGAAAGGCGGGCGCCCGCTTCGACCGCATGCCCGATCTGCTCCGCTGAAGCATGCGTATGACCGATAGCAACATGGACACCGCGCTCGACGAGCGCCGCGATGTACTCTACCGACTCGCTGAAATGGGGTGAGAGAGTGACCATGCCGACGATTCCGCCGGACGCGTGCTGCCATCGGTCGAATTCCGCAATGGATGGCGGGCGAACGTGGGCGGCCGGATGGGCGCCGCGGTAGCCATCGAGCGGGGAGATGTGAGGTCCCTCGACGTGGACGAATGGCACACACGCAGCAACGCGGGAATGGAGGCTGCGAGCCTCCGCGATGACTCTGAGCCTGGCGCAGATTGCTTCTTCCGGAGCCGTGATGAGAGTGGGCGCAAAACAGGTCACGCCATTGGCCAGCATGGCGTCAGCTAGGCCGATCACGGTGTTCGTGGAAATTTCTTCGGCATTGAGGTCCAAACCGGCGCAGCCATTGACCTGCAGATCCACAAAGCCTGGCGAGAGATAGAGACCGGTATCGCTGCTGGTCTCTTCAATGCAGGTGACGATACTATCCTCCACCGTCACGTCAATGGAGTGCCCGCTTGCGGGGTCACGCCCGGTGATTTTTGTTGTGCTCATGATCTTCGCGCAAGGAATTCGACTCAGCATCAAGGTAAATGGTGCATCGTGGATGCGTGCGCAGCGCGGTCGCAGGGCAGGCGCCGCTGATCGGAGACTCTATCATCGCCTTCACGGCAGCGCTCTTGTGGCGGCCCGGCACGCAGCAAAACAGTTCGTGTCCGCCCAGCAGCGTGGGGACCGTCAGTGTAATTGCCCTTTTCGGAACGTCCTCCAGCGCGGCAAAGCAGCCATCGAGAACCTGTTGTTCGCGGCACATCTGATCCAGTTCCACCACTTTCACCGCCAGCGCATCACTGAGATCGGCGGGAGGATCGTTGAAAGCAAGATGGCCATTCGTACCGATGCCAAGCAGCACGAGGTCGATAGGCGCCTCGGCTAACAGCGAGGCATAAGCCCGGCATGCCGCCTGCGGATCCGAGCCCGGCTTGATGAGATGGACCTGGGCGAGGGGAACATGATTGAAGAATGCGCTCTCGAGCCACGTCCCGAAGCGTTGCGGAGCATGTTCGGGCAGATCGATGTACTCGTCCATATGAAAGGCCGTGACCCTGTGCCAATCAATACCCGGCTCGCGCAGGAGCGCTGCAAGCATCTCGCCCTGGCTGGGCGCGGCAGCGAGGATCATGCGCAGGGATGGCTTCTGACTAAGGCCGGCGCGCAATGCGGCTCCAATATCGCGCGCGGCGAAATTCCCAAGCTCGCTGCGTGACTGGGCCACGCAAACTTTCATAGTTTCCCGATATCCTTTCTGTCTCGCCGCAAACAGTTGGCGAGACATGAAGCACTTCGAATCGCAACTCCAGTGCGACGCATGCCCTTGGAAATGCGAACGGCTAAACTGCCGAGATGGAATCTCCCAATAATGCAGCCCCGCCAGCCTCTGCAGACGCAGCAACTGCCGCAGGGCCGCCACTCCGCATGATGTGCCGGTAAACAAAAAACACAACAAGCGCAATCGAACTGAGCAGGAAGCCGAACCAGAAGGCCACTACGTAACTCCCGGTCCATTTAATCAGATAGCCCGAGATAGCGATCACAGTGCCAGTGCAGAAGTTGCGGATTAACGCGACTGTCGAGGTATACGAGCCGGTGTCCGCCTTGTCCATAGTCTTCCAGAGGATCGTATCTCCGGCAACCTGGAATGGAGTCAGCAATGAGAACAGCACCATCAGCAGGATCAAGCCGCTTGCGTCCTTCACATGGATGGAAGACAGAACCAGAGCCAGCATCAGGATCCATTCGAGGCAGAGAGCCACATAGCTTCCGAACCGGTCGATCAGCCAGCCCGCCGGATACGAAACCGCAATCTTGAGCAGAAGCCCCCAGGAGATCGCAGCCCCGGTGGCGCCGATGGTCAGGCCGAGCTTGGCTTTGGCATAGAACCAAACCCAAGTGTTGAAAATCATGATGAAAGCGTTGAGCAGCGCGACCGCTACCATCAGAACTACAATCCGCCTGTCCCGGCAGGCAACTTTAATCGGCGCCAGGAGGTTGAATCTTCCTTCCGCAGGATGGTAGAAGGGCGGCTCCTTTATTCGCCAAAGCGCCAGTAACATCATGGTCGACATCACCGCCGCGGCGATGATGAAGACCCCTGTCTGATGGGCGTCCGCCATCCTCGCACCCAGGCGCGAGGACAGGAATCCGGCTAAGCTGATAACGATGGCCACCAGCCCAGAAACTCGGGCGAGAACCTCTTTTGAGACACAGTCAATCGACAGCAGAGGATACGTCGATGCACTCATGTCATTGAAGAAGTAGTACACGATCATCAATCCGATGAGGATCCATTTCCCTGTGAACAACGGAAAGAGGACCAGCGCAAAGGTAATCAGCGGAAGAGAAAGAAGGACGAATGGCGTGCGGCGTCCCAGGCGACTGGTACAGTGATCGCTCTTCCAGGAGAAGTACATGACCAGGAAACTCACCGCCCAGAGATTGGCTGAGGTGAGCAGCCCGACGCTTGAATCGCTTACCCCGACCGCCTTGAGCCTGAGGTTCATCAGCGGCACCAGGATCGTCGTGGAAAGCGCCATCCCGAAGTGGCCAAAGGTGATCCAGCTTACGTTGCGCCACATCAGCTTCCGGTCTGCGTAATACCTGCCGAGGGCGGTGGCAGTCGTGCCTGGCATCTCCCCACCCCGCGACTCCGCCGGCGGCATCGCCGCGTGCGGGCTCGGATCCTCGCTCATCGTCCCTCACTTTTGCGGACGGCCGGGACAGTGGGTTGAGTTGAGCGCAGTTCCTCGAGACGAACCGGCCTCTTTTCTTCCGCGGAAATCTCGGCGGCAAAGCAGAGGCGGGTGGTTTCCAGCGCGTCGCGAGGGCTGATGGTGGGCGGTTCGCCTGCCGCGACGCGCCGGACAATATCAAGCGCCTGATCGTGGGTATTGTGGAAATAGGCGAAGTCGCGCTCGGGACTCCATGACTCGGTCTGAACCCACGCGCTCGTCTGACCGTAGTCGTTTTCGCCGAATTCCCATCGCTTGATTGTTCGCGGGAAAACGTCAGTCTCCGCAGCACCCTTTTCTCCATAGATCATGTAGCGGAGCGCGTGCCCATCGCCCGCCTGCTGCGAAACGGCATTCTGCAGGGGATCTCCCTGGAAAGTTGCCGCAGGTCCCATCATGAACGTCAGATGACTCACAGCTCCGTTTCTGAAACGATAGGTGCAATGGAAGTTGTCGTGAACTTCATAGTAGGGAATCACGTTCGGGGCGCAGGTTGCATAAACCTCGACGACCTCGTCGCCGATCCACCAGCGCGGCAGGTCGACGTAATGGCTCAGCTTCTCCCCGAACATTCCTCCGCTTGTTTTGGAGCCGGCGCGCCACACATCGTGCCGTCCCCATGCGCTACTGCAATAAAGGCAGTGCGTGTTCAGCACGCGACCAAGGAGCCCACGATCGATCCAGTCCTTCACAGACGTGTAGAGGTGGGAGTAGCGGAGTTCAAAGCCGACCTGAAGAAAACCCTTAGTTCTCTCCGCCGCCTCTACCATCGCCTCCGCATCGGCCAAGGTGGTGGCCATCGGCTTTTCGCACATCACGGCCTTACCCGCCTCCAGCGCAGCAATGGTGAGCTCTTTATGCGCATTGTTGGAAGCGGTAATGAAAACCAGCTTGATATCGGGATCCTGAAGAAGTCGTTCGAGGCTGGCCGAGGTTTCGACGCGGTGGCGCTGTCGCAACGACTCCATACGCTCGGAATGACGGTCGAAGACCGTAATGCTGCGAACCAGGGGGCTGTCCCCCAGGTGTCGAACCACGTTTTCGCCCATCTGCCCGCTGCCCAGGATGGCCACTTTGATTGCGTTGCCACTGCTCATGCTTTGCCCCCGACGTCTGCTGCCGTGTGCTGTGAGTTGCTGAAAGTTGCGTAATGCGTGTTGTGCGTTTTCCAGCCGTGGTTTCCGATTGGGACCGATGGGCCGAGCGCGAAGCCAGTGGTGTCTGCCGGCCGAATAGTTCCCTCCGCGTAGATCGCGCCCTCCCCGGTGGTCGTGCTGTATTGGATGTCGACCGGGCTGGTAAAGATTAAATGCGCGTTGCCATGGCGCAGCGAGCGAAGTCCCATGGCGGTCAAACGACCGCTCGGCTCGTCCCACATGAGACACTCGCACCGGCACTCCGCGCCGAGAGCTTTAAGCAGGCCGTATCCAAGGCGAATACCACCGGAGTCAGGCAGAAGAATGGCGCCATCGGTGTATTGAACCTGGCCGGGCTGCGCGCTCAGCGCAACCAGGAACGAGCCCTGAGTTACAGGTCCCGGGGCTTCGAGGCGCCAGCGCCGGTAGCGGGGAAAGTGGCCCTCGCTGATGGCCTCTAGTCCCGTGTTGTTCAGGCCGTAGATATATCCCGGCACCCAGGTGGGTTCTTCAACCACGACGCGTGCCGAGGAGACGCTGCCGAGGATCTGAACAAAGATCTCACCCTTTTCCCGGTCGTCCAGCCCTTTGCTGCCGCTCTTGATGCCGGCGATCAGGTTTGCCTGGCCGCCCGTCAGCCGGTACTGCCCATCCGCCAGCTCGGTTACCGATCCCGAGCAATGAAGGTGCGTCGCAAAACGTATCGCACGCCCGCCTTCAAAAGCGTCGGAGAGCAGGATGATGCCGGACTCCCGGTCGAAGATAAAAATCCGGTCGGCGCGTCGGACCATGAGCTTCGGATCAAGCGCATGCGTCACGACGATGTGAGCGTAGATGTAGCGCTCATCGATGAAGCATCGCCTCATGATGGCGCAGCTCTCGGGCGGAACGTCGCCGTTGAGATATTGCCCATTGGTGAGGGCACCGCCATCTTCGAAACACATGGTGTTCGTGAGGGCGCTGTTGAGCCCGTAGAGCCCCATATTGATATTGCACAGCACCGGGGTTCCGTCGATGCTCACATCGAGTGCGCCGAGGGACGGAGCAAACTCCCGATTGTGGGGCATGAGGGTGAAGTTGGCGCGGCGTCCGGCCTTCGGACCGCCGCTCAGGGAGAGCGCAATCCGGTGCTTGCCGCGGGCGGTTGCGATCAGGTCGCCGACGTCTTTCGCGAAGAGCGGCCGGTCGGGGAACGGTGCAACATCGCCGGACGCATCCGGCGCATAAAGCAGATCGAAGATGCCCAGCACAAGTTCCCCGGTGGCGTTTCGCTCCTTCTCCGCGAAAGCGCGGTAGATGGACTCAATGCCAGGCGTGGGATGGAAGCGGCAAAGAAATGCCGTAAGAAAACGGTGCTCCCGTGTCCGCAACCCGCGCTGAAGCTCCTGGCTATTGGGTACTTCGAACGCAGCCAGTAATGCCTCCCCAAGATTGTCGAGGAAGGGGCTCGATGAAAGCTCCGGCCTCTTTCCTCCAAAGGTGTGCGCCGCCGCCAGGTAAAGAACGAGGTGGAACGGGAAATATGTCGCCCATGCGGCTTTCCCGCTGGCCGGAAAAAGCTTCAGGCTGTCGGTGAACAGGCCATGGAAGAGGGGAAGCGCATGACGCGCGATTGGAAGCTCCTCGTAAAACGCCATGCAGGCGATGGCAGCGCCGTTCCACGCGCCGAGCGAATGCGGGTCGATAGTGGGGTAGCCCATGTAAGCGCGCTGCAGCAGGGTGAAATCGTAGATCTTCTGCAGATAATTTTCGGCTTTAGCCAAAATCGCGCGTCGATCTTCGTCAGCGACGAGAGGCTGGAGGTAATCCCAGGCCAATGCAGTGTGATAAAGCTTCTGTCCGATGATCCGGTCGTTCTCACCGCCCATCAGCAGAGGATCGGGACGGCCGCTCCACGTAGGAGCGTGCGCAAGTTCCATGATTCGAGCTTTGACTCGTGCGCCGATCAGTTCGTCTCCAGTCAGGGCGGAGACGAGGGTGGCCACTTCAAGAGTGCCCTGGCTGTTATCGGTGAGAAAGACCAGATCTTCGGTGCGAAGCCGCTGCTGGAGTGCATCGAACTCGGCGCTTCCGTTCCAGCGCGCGCGTACACGCTTCAGATCGTCGGAGGAAAGAAAAATTCGTGGATGCCGGGCCACGGCAGGCTCGAGGGGAAGGGTGCGGCGATCATCTTTGCGGAGCTCAAAGTAAGCCAGCCTTCCCCAATTCATGCGCTCGCGATCGCGTTCGATGATTTCCAGGATCAGCTCGTTCTCGCCTTCCTCGGCCTCAAATCCGAACTCCGCAGCGAGACGTCCGTTGGCAATTTGCTCGGGGCCGGGCATAGCAAACCAGAGCCCACCCTTCAGCTTGCCGTTCACAAAAGTGCGCATCATGGGGACGGCCATCACGTTGTGAATGTGATCCAGGTCCCACGGGCCGACCGGAACGCGCTTTCCATCGGGGACGCGCACCATGTCAATCATGGCCGTTGACATGTCAAAAGCGTTGGGAGTGGTCTCAAAACGGCCGCTGTACAGCCCGGCTGGAACGTTGAGGCGGATGGTGAGGCGATGAGGGTTCGCCTGAATATCCGTGACCTGACCCCTGACATCAATAAACTCGACGGAATCGGCCGAGCTGAACTGGTTCAGGACCGGCTTCAGGAAGGCGATGAGATCTGAATTCCTCATAGTCCGTCAGTAGACAGGCACAGTTTAGACGAACCCGAGGCGCGGTCGCATGGCTCGCGTCCTTAACGAGACCGCGTCGTGCTGAGACGGTCTGGCAACCGGGGTGTTGCCGCCAGGGCCCGGTTTGTCAGCCATCGCCCGGCTTTGCGTCCGATGCAGATGAAGCAGTGCGCCGGACTCCAAACGTTCGCATGTCTGGAGCCCGACGCACAGTTAGAACAGGTTGCGATCCGCCAGCAAATATGCGCTGGCTAGAAGTTGTACTTCAACGCGAACTGAATGTTGCGCGCTCCCTGGGAACTGCCGCCTCCATTGATGAATCCAAGGCTCGATCCCAAGCCGTTTTGCGGCGCATTCAGTATCGGATGGTTAAATGCGTTGATGAATTCGGTGCGGAACTCTACGTTTTGCTGTTCATGCACCGCGAACGACTTCGCTAGCCCGAGGTCGACGTTGCGCTCACCAGGTCCGTAAACCGAACTTATGCTGCAGGTGCCATAGCCCGTTGCCGGTTGAGAGTAGGGAGCCTGAGAAAACCATTGATATCCGCCGCCCAACGTCGCCGGGAGCGGATTGCTCTTTCCGTAAACTACCGGCGGACCATTGCAATCTGCCCGTTCGCCATAGGAGTTAGTTCCCAGAGGATTGTTCGCATTGATCGTAAGCGGCAAGCCTCCACGGAAGGTTGGAATTACGCTCACCCGCCAATCGCCCGCGAGGGCATTGGCCACGCTGCTCAGGTTGGAACCGTAGGCGCGTCCGTGTCCAAACGGCAATTCGTAAATCAAATAGCCGCTGAAGACGTTCTTGACATTGAAGTAGCAGCTTCCATAGTCGGCCTGCGGATCATAAACGTCCTGGAACCATGCATCCTGGCTACCGGACTGCCCACCTTCACCGAAGAAGCCGGTGGCGTTGGTGAGGCAGTGCGACCAGGTATAGCTGAGCTGGTAGGACAGTCCATGGTTGGCGCGGCCTTCAAGGGAAGTCTGCAAGGCATTGTAATTGGAGTTAGCCGCCGCGTAGGTGGCGAACGGAATCGCACCCAGGGCGATGAGGTTTTGATTCTGGGAAAAGAACAGTGAAGGACCGATGGTGCCATCCGGAGCGATGTACACCTGCGCCAGTTGCTTAGGCACGGTTAGATGCCGTGTCGCCTGTCCCACATAGCCAACCTGGAACGTCATGGTATTGGTCAGCTGTTGCTGGACAGCGATATTCCACTGGTTCGAGCGCGCCGGTTGCACATGACGATCCCAGGATAAGAGAAGGTTGCCCGAATAACAGGCTGGGTCCGCGCTTTCCAATCCCTGAATCGTGCATGGATTGGTGGTGGAGATCGGCGTGAAGCCCTGATCCAGGGTCGTTGTCGGATAGGTGAGGCTGCCGTAATTCGCCTGCGTCTCAACTGAGAACGGTGGGTTTTGGGGCAGGCGAAGGCCTAACCCCGTGCCTTCCATGAATTCAGACATGGCGTATCCGAGGCGAATGACTGTTTTCGGGAAGAGCAAGTACGAGAGACCGATTCGCGGTTGAAAGTTGCTGACTCCGTTGTAGTCGTCGTAGGTCGCGCGATTAAATCCGTTCTGTCCGGGGAGTTCAAGATTGCCGGTCAGGGGATCAAAGTTTACTTGCTTATCCTTGGCTTCATACCATGGAGTGTGGTTCTCGTATCGCAGCCCCAAATTGAGGGTCAGCTTGGTCGTAAACTTCCAGTCATCCTGGACGAACCCGGAAAAAATATTCCCGCGCTGCCCCCAGACTGGACCGGGCCGGCCGACCTGAATAATGTCCGGCAGTCCAAGCATAAAGTCCGATTCAGCAGATCCGGAATACTGCCCGTTAAAGTCGAAGTTCCCCGCCAGTCCGCCATTCCCAGGGAAGAATCCGTTCTGGCGGATGCGCCAACCCTGGAACCCGAAACGAGTGTTGTGCTTGCCATGGGTCCAATTGAGCACGTCCTGGTATTGGATGACTGTGTCGGCCTGGGTGGTAAATGAGTTCTTGCTGCCGAATGCAGCATGGCTTCCGTTCACTCCACCGGCCAGGAAGTGTTTCGAGAACGTCATTGCGGGCAAGATGCTTGAGGGAAGGCCCGCTATCCCAAACTGGCTAATGTCGACACTGTTGGTGTCGGTCTGATTGCTGATGACGTTGACATAGCTGATGCCGAAACGTGCATCGTTGACCAGATTGTTGGATAGAGCCCTCGTATAGTCCACCACGGTGTTCCAGACGCTCGCGGGATTATTCGAGTCGTACACCAACTGGTAAGAGTGGGTGGTCGGATTGGTGGACCGTTCCTTCGAAAAGCGCCCGAAGACGTGGTTCCGGTCGTTGACCGCCCAGTCGAGCCTGCCGTCTCCCTGGTCGACGTTTTGATAAGTACGGGAGTTGTCGATCGCATTGTCGACCAGGTTGCCGTTGATCGGTGTGGGATAGTACTTCGAACCCACGATGGCCAAAGCCGCCGGACTCAGGCCGGACGTAATGATATTGCCCGGGTAGGGCATCCCGGTGAGCGGATTCTTGATCACTACCGGAGTGGGCAGGGATAGAAGCTCGGAGAAGTCGCCGGTACGCTCCTTGGCGGTCAACACCGAGAAAGAGGAACTGCTGGTTGGGTAATCAAAGCGCGTTGCTTCGTAATCGGCGAAGAAAAACAGCTTGTTCTTGATGATTGCACCGCCGACGGCAGCGCCGAACTGGTTCCAGCGCAGCGGTTGACGAGCGTTCCCATCCAGGTTTCGATACCACTCATTGGCATTCAGAACATCGTTGCGGAAGAACTCGAACACGGAGCCGTGGAGCTTATTGGTGCCCGACTTTGTCGATACGCTGATGACGCCGCCCATGTAGTTGCCGAAATCGGCGGGCGCATTCTGCGTGATCAGGTTGAATTCTTCGATGGCATCGGGCGGCGGCGTATACGCAACGAAATTGCTGGCCATCTCGTTGTTATCCATGCCATCGATAATGTAATCCACAGCGGTGAAACGGTTGCCGTTGATCTCAGGCCGGGCACTCTGGCCGGTTGCGTTGCCGTTCGCGAAACCGCTGGGATTTGGCGACACCACACCGGGAACCAGCAAAGTTAACTGCAGGTAGTTACGCGAGGCGAGCGGGAGGTCGACGTTGGCCTGGGCATCAATGACGGTGGCGACACTGCTCGATTCAGTTTGCAGGAGGGGAGCTTCGCTCGTGACCTGGACAGTCTCGTTATTCTTTCCCACGACCAGCTGGACGTTGACCGCTTCGATCTGATTGAGTTGCAGATCGGGGGTAGTCTCGACGGCCGTGCGGAAGCCGGGAGCGGAGACGCGCACCTCGTAGCGCCCAACGGGCAGGCGCGTGAGATTGTAAAAGCCTCGACTGATTCGTCTTCGCCGGCCAGACGGTGCCTCGAGCAAGGTCGGTTGCGGTTACGTCCGCATTTGCAACGACGCTCCCTGACGGGTCCGTGACGGTGCCATTGATCGTCGCAGTGACTTCCTGCGCAGCACCCGAAGTCGGCCACAAACAAACGGCCAAGCAGAGAATGCTCAACACTAAAATGGTGGAATGCTTCAACGTCAAAAGCCGCGCGCCTGCCCTCATGTTCCTTGCCTCCTGAAATGTTCTCGAGCAACTTCCCGGTATGAGCACTTATCGTGATACATTAGTTCCGCAATACGAAACTGGGGTTTGTATTGCGGCTCAAGCTAATCAAAAACGGATTGCGTTGTCAAGGACTTCCTGCAAGAGTTTGATCATGAAGAAAGCCTCCACCGCCATGAGTTCAACGCTGCGCTGCCTGAAAGTGCTGGAATTGCTGGCAGAGGAGCCGTTCGAGCTGTCATTCACCGAACTGGCGGCGCGGCTGGATGTTCCGAAGGCTTCGGCCCACCGGCTGTGCGCCACGCTCATCGAAGCCAATCTGATCAAGCAGGAGCCCGTCTACGCGGCGCTATTTGCTTTCGAGTCATGCCCTCTGGATTGGCTCGGGCTATCTGCGCCACTCGGCGATGTATCGGGCCGCGTTTTTCCCAATGCAGGAATTGGCCAGGCAGCTCCCCGGCACCGTCCAGCTCGGCGTCCTCGACGAGGACTACGTTCTGTTCATTCATTCGGTCGGCTACTCGGGCGCGCCCGACGCTTTTGCCGATGTGGGGCTCCGCCGCCCCTTGAACGCCACCGCGTCGGGCAAGATCTTTCTTGTAGGAATGCCGCCCGAGCGAAGTGGCTCGCATCATGTCCAAGTGCACGGAGAAGTACACCAACAGCACCATCACTTCATTGGCACGCATGAAGCAGGAGACTCGCGCAGGTGAAACAAGATGAGCTACGCGCGCAACGTGGAAGAACTGCTTCCGGGTTATTGGGTGTTGGCGGCAGGCGTGGTCCATCGGGATGACCGGCCAGTCGCCGCCATCAGTATCACCTTACCGTCTGCAGGAATTCACGCCGCAGCGGGAAACAGCGATTGCGGCGCTCTTGAAGGAAACGGCGCGAAAAATCTCTCTCCAGTTTGGTCACAACGGCAGGGCGCGAGGCATTGTCTAGTCAAAGCGTCTCTCACGTGTGAAACGTTGCCCGAAAGTGCGTGGTGGAATGGATATACAGCTCAGCCTGAGCCACCTTGGATATCTTCCGGCAAGCCCTAAGATCCTGACGCTGCTGCCCGGCAATGCGAGCGGGCTTCCTGACGCAATCCCGTTTTATCTCCGCCAGAACTGCTTTCGCATGCCGCGCTCCGCGAAGAGGGAAGACGGATTTTCGGCGCGCTTCCAATCCCCGTACGATCTGCTGCGAGGGCAAACTTGTTCTGGGCGAAGGAACCACGCCGTTTTATCAGGGCGAAATGCGAAAAATCTCGAGCCGCTGGGGTTCGATGTGGCAGGCGGATTTCAGCCAGTTCAAAACTCCCGGGAGTTACCAGATCGAAACCGATTGGCAGATCTCTCCTCCGTTTGCCATTCGCGATCACGTCTATGACCGCATCATTGCTGGCTATCTGACCTTTCTGCGCGCTCAGCGCTGCGGCGCTGCGGTGTATGGTGTCCACGATGCCTGCCACCTTGACGATGGCATCCTCGACACCGATGGTTCCCCGCTGCCGGCTGCCGGCGGTTGGCACGACGCCGGCGACTTTCGCAAGTGGCTTGCCTTCACGCTCTACCATATCGATGCCCTGCTCACGCTGCGGGAGAGGGTCGGCGGAGACCTCGATCACGGAGGTATCGCATCCGACTCGCTGCTCGACGAAGTGTCGTGGGGGAACGCTTACTTTCATCGCATGATCGACTCTCGAGGACAGGTTTATGAGGACGTTGCCGGGGGCAGTTCGCCGGAGGGAAGCGGTTTCACCTACGAGAAGCAACTGGTGGTTTGAGAATCATCCGGGTTGCTACGGCGATGCCAGCGACAACCGCTGGACCGACAACGTTCCCCAATCGGGCGACGAGCGCAGAATTCGCACCACATACAATCCCCTCGTCCAATGGGCCTTCGTCCACGTCCAGGCTCGCGCATCCCGTCACCTCCCATCGGCGCAGGCTGAAATATGCCTGCAGCTTGCCCGGAAGGCAGCGGCATTCGGGCGCCATCACGCCCACGACAACCGGACCCTTTTTCTGGCCGCCGAGCTGCGTGGAGCTCTCGAGTTGCTCGCCGCCGGAGACTCATCGATCGACCAGTCTGCGCTCGTTGCCTCGACAAGGGAATTGATGCGGCGCCAGGCAAAGGCACCGGAGGGACTGAGCGGCTATTTCACGGAAGCGGACGCATCCGATGGGTTTCGCTCCATTGCCTTTGCCGCGGATCCGGCCCTGACGCTGCTCCGGATCTGGGAGCTGCGTTCGATGCTGATGGACGCGGGGGTTGCCGAACAGGCACGACGGGCAGTCTTCGAGTACATCGAGAATTACCTGCTGGCTGACTGCGGCAGCAATCCATTTTCCCTTACGCCTTATGGCGTATATTTCAACCCGCCGCATCGCGATCGTCAGATCTTCCGTGATGCGGGCAGCGGACGCGGTGTGCGAACCTTCATGGCTCCGTTCAATTCGCAGGGCATCGTGCACGGGACGAGCTCAGTACTCATGAGCCACGCACATCTTCTTGCCCGGGCGGCCGCGCTGTTGAACCAGCCAGCGTGGCGGGGCCCCGCGGAGCGCTTGCTGCACTGGTGCCTGGGACACAATACCCTCAACCGATCCTTGTTTTCCGGAATCGGCTACCGCCAGCCCGTCGGCTATTCCTTCCGTATTCCGCAGATTCCCGAAGCCATGATGACGGGCTTCATCGGCAGGCCGGATGATTCGCCTTACCTCGAACAATCCACAGCCATTGAATGGAACACGCTCGAATACTGGAGCGTCCCCTTCCTCCAGGCCGCGCAGGCGGCATGTTGGCTGCAGGGTTGAGCCCTGCAGGTCTCTTGACAGGGCCCAAACCGGGGCATATTCTCTGTTCCGTAATTCAAACTGTGTTTTCGTATTTCGAAACTGGAAACCATTTATCCTGCGGGACAACATATTCCGACGGTCGACTACAGTTGGCTAGCTGAATGAGGTAGTCTTCACCCTATCCATTCCACTCCATGATTCGAATCGACTCTGAGCAGCACCTCAACAGTCTGTTGGCACAGCCCAGCGAGGCGGACATTGCCTTTGCCGGCCGGCTCCGCGGTGACACCGTAATCCTCGGCGCCGGGGGAAAGATGGGACCGACGCTCGCTCAGAGACTTGTTCGGGCCCTGCGCAGTGCAAACCGAAAGTCAAGGGTGCTCGCCGTCTCCAGATTCCAATCCTCGGAGGCAGCGGGTGAACTGTCGGAGGGGGGCGTCGAGACGATTGCTTGCGACCTCCTCGATCCTGACAACCTTAAGGCCCTTCCTCTGGTCGAGAATGTTCTCTTCCTCGCCGGACGCAAGTTTGGCTCGGCTGGGGACCCAGAGGTCACCTGGGCCATGAACACGGTCGTGCCGGCGCAGGTAGCGCAGCACTTCCGGGAATCGCGCATCGTCGCATTTTCCACGGGAAACGTCTACCCCTTCGTCTCCCCCGAACAGGGTGGCTGCGTCGAATCGGATGCTCCGGCTCCGGTTGGGGAGTACGCGCAATCCTGCCTCGGACGGGAACGGATCTTTGAGTTCTACTCGAAGAAGTTCAAAACGCCCTGCCTGATTTTCCGGCTCAACTATGCGATCGATCTTCGCTATGGCGTCCTCGTCGACATAGCGCGCCAGGTTTACGAGGGCAAACCAGTCGACCTCTCTGTCCCCGCAGTGAATGTCTTGTGGCAGGGAGATGCGAATTCCTACGCCATGCGCTCTCTGGAACTCTGCGAATCGCCAGCGCGAATTCTCAATGTGACGGGCCCGGAAACCATTCCAGTGCTGCGCGCCGCGGAATTCTTTGCCCGCCGCTTCCAGCGCGAATTGCTCGTGAAAGGGGAATCCAAAGGGCTCGCGCTCTTGAACAATGCCGGAGTTTGCCACGCTGCGCTAGGCTATCCCTCGGTTTCCGCCGACGAATTGATGGAGGCCGTCGCCGGCTGGGTTGAAGCAGGCGGGGCAAGCCTGAACAAAGCAACGAAATTTCAGGTTATGGATGGAAAGTTCTGATGGCGACCCGGGCCGAGGAGTTTCGCGCGCTTTTGCAGCGAGGGCTGGTCATTCCCGCACATCCCCTGGCCCTGACCGAGGATCTCAAGCTCGATGAAAGACGGCAGCGCGCGCTGACGCGCTACTATTGTGATGCCGGCAGCGGCGGGGTCGCAGTGGGTGTCCACACCACACAGTTTTCCATCCGCGACCAACAAGGTCGGCCTTTTCGAACCGGTGCTCGAACTCGCCTTCGAAGAAGTGTGTTCTTTCGAGAAGCGCTCGGGAAAAGTGCTGGCCAAGATTGGCGGCATCTGCGGCGATACCAGGCAAGCCTGTCAGGAAGCCGCCACCCTCCGCGAGATCGGCTATGACGGCGGACTGCTCAGCCTGGCCGCTCTCTCCGATGCATCCAACTACGCGCTTATCGAACACTGCCGCGCGGTCGGCGAGATATTCCCGATCATAGGCTTCTATCTCCAACCGGCCGTTGGCGGGCGTCCGCTCAACGCCGACTTCTGGGAAAGCTTTGTTGAGATCGAGTCGGTTGTCGCCATCAAGGTCGCGTCATTCGACAGGTATCAAACCATGGAGGTCCTGCGTGCCGTCGCTCACAGCGGACGCAGCTCTGAAATCGCACTTTACACCGGCAATGACGATAACATCGTCGCCGACCTTCTTACCGAGTTTCGCTTCGGAGAACGTACCGCGCACTTCGTTGGCGGGTTGCTGGGACAGTGGGCCGTTTGGACGAGCCGCGCGGTTGAACTGCTCAAGTCTGTACATGATGCAAAGTATAATTGCGCGCGCATTGACACCGTCCTCGCCCGCGGCGCGGAGATTACCGATGCCAATGCAGCGATCTTCGACGCTAGACATCAGTTTCGCGGCTGCATTCCGGGCATTCACGAAGTTCTGCGTAGACAGGGACTGCTGGCCGGCCGCTGGTGTCTGGATCCAGGCGAGTCACTCTCCGAAGGGCAATTGGAGGAAATCGAGCGCGTGTATTCCTCCTATCCCCTTTTGAATGACGATGAGTTTGTCAGCCGAGAACCTGGACCGTTGGCTATCCTAGAATCCGTGAACGTGCGGCCGAACCGGGCCGCTCATCATCCACCCTTTCCCGGATTTGACCGTTACTCTGGATGGTGGTGTTCAAGGCCAAGATCGATTGCTGGAATGAGGCGCCGTGAACGAGAAGACGATTGCAACGATTGCTCTCAGGGACGGAGCTTCGCAATCTCCAGGAGACGCTGCAGGAGGCTGCCCGATGGCTCGAAATGGCGGCAGTTCAGGGAGCGGATCTCGCGGTACTTCCTGAAACGATCAATCTGCTCCACCGAAGAGATGCCTCCGCTCCGCTCGACGAATTTGCGCTTGAAGACTGGCGGCAGGAAACAGCCTTTCTCTGCGAGATAGCCGCGCGATCGAAGATTTCGCTCGTACTTCCGCTCCTGGTGCGTGAAAACGGAGCACTCGCCAATCGCTTTTACGTTCTTGCAAGGGATGGAACTTCGCTTGGCTATTATCAGAAACGCGTCCCTGCCCCGGGCGAACAAGTCTCCGGAGTCGAATCCGGTGACTCCGCCCCCATCCGCTGGGAAGGTCTGACCATGGGCGGGGCAATTTGCTTCGACGTCTATTATCCGCACGCCGTCTTCGACCCCCAGATCGAATCTGGAGCGGACCTCTTTGTGATTCCCAGCTTCACGCCTGCCGGCTCTCTGCTCGACTACTGCGCATTGATCTATGGCGTGCCTTTTGTCCTGGCTTATTCCCCATGGAGCCGCATTCTCGATCGGGACGGCACCGAACTGGCGGCCGGCGGCTACCGGTCTGAGACGCTACGCTTCGGCTTTGGCTCGCCGGTGCTGCTGGCCACCGTCAACTTCGACGCGGTGACCCTGTTCGCGGATCATAACCAGGAGAAGATGCGCGACGTCGAGCGCCACTATGGCCGCGATGTGCGCATCCGCTTTAATCAGCCCAACTGCCTGTTCACCCTGGAATCGCGCTCGGCAGATCTTTCAGTGAATGAAGTCATGCGGCAATTCGGCCTCGTGTCTCGGCGGGACTATTTTGCCCGGCACGATCCTGAAGCTCGAAAGCACGGCGCACTTGGCGAAGCATCCTCAAAAGCTGGCAAGGAGCCTGTGTGAGCCACGCCCATCCAACCGCGCCTCTTCGTTTTGCCGTGATTGGCTGCGGCTCCGTCGCCCGCGCCCAACACATCCCCAATATCGTGAAGTCCCCGAGGATGACTCTGCATACCTGCGTCGATTTGGACGACGCCGTGCTGGCCGAGTGCCGCGATGTCTTTGGCGCGAGGCACATCCGCAAGGACTTCCAGGGCGCAATCGCAAGATCCTGAGGTGGACGTGATCTGCCTGGCCACCACCGAGAAGCTTCGTCTGCCGGTGATCGCATTAGCGGCGAAGGCCGGCAAGCCGGTGTATGTCGAAAAGCCGCTCGCCATGACGCTCGAGGAGATGGGCGAGATTCAGAGAGTTGTGCACGCCGCCAACATCCCGTTCTGCGTCGGTCACAACCGGCGATCCAGTCCTGCCATGCTCGACGCGCAACGCATCTTTCGCCAGCACATGACGCAATCCCGCGCCCTGCCCATGGCGCTGGCGACCGCGAAGGCGATAACGCTTCCCGCCTTGCCTGACGATGGAGTTCCCTCCGTCTCCGTGCGCATCAACGACGACTGGTATAGCTGGAAAAGCTGGGTGTTTGACAAGTCCCACGCGCCTCACGGGCCGATGCTCTTCGAGATGACGCACTTCACCGATATGTGCAACTGGTTCCTCGCCGAAGAGCCCGTCGAAGTGACGGCCGTCGAAACCGGCATTCTGAATGTGGCCGTCATCATCCGGTATCGAAGCGGCGCTCTGGCCACCATCGTCATCGCAAGCAACGGGACCTTCGGCTACTGCAAAGAGCTCTATGAGTTCATGGGCAACGGCGCCTATCTCGCCGTCGACCACATGCTGGAGGTTCGCACCGCCGGAATCGAAGGCGCGCCTGCAAAGACGATTTATCCGATGGTGCAGGATCGCCATCCGCAGATCGGGACCGAGGGCGGCGTCTCCGGCTGGCTCGCAAAGAAGCGGGCGGCGTGCGCGGAGGCCGCGGCGAGCAACGATCCCCTGCTCCAGTTCACGGCCGAACCCGACAAGGGTCATGCGCATGCGCTCGAGCGCTTTGTTGATCAGATCCTTGGCAAGGGCCCGGAAGTGTGCGGCGTTGATGCCGCAGTACTCGCCACGCGAGTTGCGTTTGCGGCGATCAGATCGGCCCATGAAAGGAGATCGGTCTTGCTCGATGAGATCAAGTCGTAGCCCAAGCTCGACCAAACATTGTTGACTGGCTTCATTTGGCGTATTCAGTTTGTCTTCGTTCGGCCCGAGGAGGAATCGATTTCATGGAAAGTTTCTTGAACGCAGATGACGAATTGCCGTGTGCCACAGAGTGGGAAGATTCTGAGAGCCCTCGCGCGTTGGACGACGCTTGTCGCGCTTCTGACTTTGACCGTGTGCGCAGCGCTGGCACAGGGACCTGGCGCGGAAGGTCCGGCTGCCAGTGTAAACCCGCTGATCGGCACCGGCGCCGATCCGGATGATGGCATCAACCTCTATCCCGGGGCCACCCTGCCGTTCGGGATGGTGCAACTCAGCCCCGATACCGAAGACCACGGGTTCGGCTATCACTACATCCAGACGAAGATCAAAGGTTTCAGCATGACCCACATGAGCGGTCCGGGCTGCGCGAATCAAGGGGACGTTTTTTTCTCGCCGACAACCGGACCAATCGTGACGAAGATTGTAGATTTTCAATCGCCCTACTCGCACAAGTTGGAGACGGCCTCGCCCGGCTACTACCAGGTACAACTCCTGCAATGGGGGATCAATGCGGAACTGAGCGCGACCGATCATACGGGCGTCGCGCGATTCACGTTTCCGGGTGGAAAGGCCGCCAATATTCTCGTCCCAATCAGCCACACGCTGAACAAAACCGCCGGCGCCTCGGTCGCATCTGGTGGGCGACCACCGCATCGAGGGCTACGTCGAAAACCATGCCTTCTGCGGCATGACGCAAACCTACAAGGTCTACTTCGTGATGACTTTCAGCCGCCCTTTTTCTTCTTTCGGCACCTGGACGGCTGACGACATTTACGGTCGCGGGAAAGATTGTCGCTGGCAGTCGTTCCGTCGAGCAAGACAACGACCATCGGAAGTGGGTCGGAGCCTATGCCAGTTGGGCTGCTGAACCGCATCCCCAGACGATCACCGCGAAGATCGGAATCTCGTATGTAGACGTGGCGGGCGCGGAAAAGAATCTCGCAGGCCGAGGCGGAAGCAAAGGATTTTTCCGCCATTCGAAGCGAGGCGGAACACGCATGGAACAAGGAACTGAGTGCCATCGACGTTTCGGGTGGCACTCCTGACCGAGCGCAAAGTGTTTTATACCGCGCTTTATCACAGCCTGCTGATGCCCAATATCTTCAGCGATTCGGACGGCCGCTACCTGGGATTCGACGGTCAGATTCACACGCATCTCTGGACGTCCGGTCTACGCGAATTTCTCCGGATGGGACATCTACCGCAGCGAAATTCCGCTGCTGGCGATGATCGAACCGGAACGCATGGAAGACATGGCGCAATCGGTTGTGCTTATGTACCAGCAGGGAGGCTGGATCGGGCGCTGGCCGCAGATCAATCTCTACACCAACGACATGGTGGGAAGCCCGCTCACCGTTTCACTGGCAACGGCATGGCTGGACGGACTGCACGGTTTCGACATGGATACGGCCTGGGAGGGCATGCTCAAGGATGCTACCCAAGCCGCACCGCCCGGCCGGCCCTACCTCGGCGAGGAGGGCATTGACTGGATCAACAAGGTTCACTACGTGCCGGATGACAAAGTCAATTACGGCTCGGTCTCGATGACGCAAGAGTACGCTCTCGCGTATGCGTCGCTCTATCGTCTGGCTGTGGCGCTGGGCAAAACGAGCGAAGCGAAGATGCTCTACGAGCGCGCACTCTACTACCGCAACTTATTCGATCCGGAAGAAGGGTTCTTCCGGATCCGCGCAATGCCGATGGGAATTGGGTGCCCGACTTCAATCCCGGCCACGGATGGCAAGGGATTTGTCGAAGGCACGGGCTGGCACTATCTTTCGTTCGCGCCTGCGGATCTGGCGTGGCTCGTCAAGGCGGTGGGCCGCGATCGGTTCAACGAGCGGATGGACGAGTTTTTCAACTATCCCAAGCCGGGCTGGTACGCGCAGTATTACAACCCGTACAACGAAACCGATCTGCAGGCGCCCTTTGTGTTCAACTTTTCAGGCCAGCCGTGGAAGTCCCAGCGCGTCGTTCGCCGCGTGCTCCAGGAAAACTATCTGGACGCGCCCGACGGCATTCCCGGCAATGACGATTGCGGCGCAATGTCATCCTGGGCAGTCCTGACCATGATGGGCATCTACAGCGTGGATCCGGCCAGCCTGGCCTACGAACTGGTCAGCCCGACCTTCCCAAAGGTCGTCATCCATTTGCACGATCCGTATCCGGGCAAGACATTCACCATCGAGGCCACGGCGAATCCCGAAGCGATGCCCTACATCCAGGATGTGACCCTCAATGGCCAGAAGCACACGCACAATTGGGTTTCATTTCAAGACATCCGCGCGGGCGGCACGTTGCATTTCACCCTTGGCTCGGAACCCAATCAGGCATGGGGCTCGGCACTGGGTGATGCGCCCCCGTCGTTAAGCGATCCGAGATGAGGCCTTAAAGTGCGTGCCTCAGATGGACAAGCAACCGGAAGGAAATGAAGAATGCGGCGACGCAGATTCCTCGAGTTGGCAGGATTGGGAGTGTGCAGCGGTTTTCTTCCGCCCAGGCTGGCAGCGGCGGCTGCACCTGGCACCCCACCGAGCGCGGCCCTTCCATCCACGGCGGATGCCGCAAGTGCTTACGGGTCGGGCCATTTTGGAAAATGGATAAGCGATTCGTTTGGGATGCCTGCCTACCAGTACACCTGCAACCAGATTACAGATCCCAAAGCCGTTTCGCCCGTGGATAAGGCGTGGCGCTCTCCTACCGACCACACACACCAGGTAGGAAACAACCGTCTCGTGGCCGCCGCTTCCAATTATGGTTATGTCCAGGTCCGGCAGGATGAAGGCAGTCCGAAATTTCTGAACGATTATTGTCCAGAAAAGGACCGCTACGGCGCTGGCATCGGCTTCCTTGCCGACGACAGTTTCGTGATCAGTACCTACTATTCCGGTACGGCTGATTCTTTCGACAGAATTCTTGGCATGGGATATCTGCGGAAGCACGTAACCGGGCATCAGTACGAAATCGATCAGGTGATTTTCGCTCCCTTCGGAGATGACCCGGTCTTGATTTCCCAGGTGACGATTACCAACCATTCCAATCTTGCAACAAGACCACGATGGGTGGAGTACTGGGGATGTCACAATTATCAATTCTCGTATCGCTCGTTGATGGAAGCGGCCCTCTTGGGCGACGCAACAAATGTTACCCGGCTCCGTCGCGATCTCTCCGATCGATTTGTGCATCAGTTCCAGACGGTAAAGAGCGGCAAGGGATTGCTCGAAACCCAATCATTTCGAGGCCGCTCGCCCGAAGAAGAAGAATCGTGGCAGAAAGTTCAGGCCAAGCTGAAAGCCAATCCAACCGGCTTTTATGGCGGTCCGGTTCCCCCATTGGCGCCCGGGGCCAGCATGGACGATCTCCAGCCGCCATCGACCTTTCTCGTCTCTCTGGACGCCCCGGCCGATGGGTTTGCAACCAATGGCGCCGACTTTTTCAAAGGCGGCATTGAGCTTCCTGCGGGGATGACTAGGCGCTTGAACAACAATCTGACTACGAGTGGTCCGGAGAGCGCACTGTTTCTTGAGCGCGATCTGGCATTGAACCCAGGCGAAAGCCGCACCATGTATTTCCTCTACGGTTATCTCCCCGAGGGATTCGATCTTGACAGCCTTACGGCCAAATATGCAGACGACACATCCTCTCTGTGGGCGCGTTCCAGTTCTCAATGGAAGGACAGTAGTCTTGTATTCCGTACGGCATCCGAACCGTGGGTGGAGAGAGAAACTACCTGGAGCAGCTATTATCTACGCAGCGGAATTACCTACGACAACTTTTTCCGCGAGCATATCCTTTCACAGGGAGCTCCATACCAGTACATCGCCGGGCTTCAAGGTGCGGCACGCGATCCGCTGCAACATGTGTTGCCGTTTATCTTCACCGATCCCAAAATCGTGCGGGAGGTCATTCGCTACACACTCAAAGAGATTCAGCCGGATGGGTCCCTCCCTTATGGCATCGTTGGAAGCGGAGTTCCGATGCCCTGTCGCTATCGACCCAGCGATCTGGAGCTGTGGCTGCTTTGGGTGACGAGTGAATATGTCCTCGCGACTCGCGACAAGGCTTTTCTCGATGAGACCGTCCGTGTTTATCCCGGCCGCGAATCAAAGCCGCACAATCTGACTGTCCGTGAACTTTTGGCTCACGCCTTTGCGCGCGTAAACGCAGATATTGGAATCGGCAAACATGGGTTGATGCGTCTTTTCAATGGAGACTGGAACGACAGTATCGTGGTAAATCGTCTGACGCCGGCGCAGGTTTCGGAAGTGATGCAGCAAGGCGAAAGCGTGCTCAATGCCGCCATGGCCGCCTACGTTCTGAACTACTACGCAACGATGCTGGAGTTCACAGGTGATCCCGAACTCGCAAAGGAAGCGCGCACCAAAGCCGAGGCCCAACGCCAGGCGGTAAGGCGGCAATGGACCGGAAGATGGTTCCGGCGCGCCTGGCTCGGAGAGGAGTTGGGCTGGTCTGGTGAAAAACAGATGTGGCTCGAGCCGCAGCCCTGGGTCATTAATTGGCGGCTCCGCCACTCCGGAGCAAGTGAACACGGTGGTCGCTGCCATTGACGAATTGATGCGTAAGCCTTCTCTGATCGGAGCGCCTCTGCTAAGCCAACCGGACCCGACAATGCATAACGAAGCGGGCGTCGGGACCAATGGAGGAGTCTTTGCTAGCCATCAGTGGAACATTGGTTTGGGCTCTCGCCCTGGTCAATGGGTCCATGGCATGGGACGAATGGAAAAAGAACTCGCTCGCGCGTCACGCAGAGGTCTATCCCGATCTGTGGTACGGAATCTTGAGCGGGCCAGACGCGTACCATTCTGTGCTGTCGAAAACTCCCGGCCATACGGAGCCGGATTTTCCGGTCATGAATATGCATTCGCACGCTTGGCCGCTATATTCTGCTGCCAAGCTGCTGGGGCTGGAGTTTCGCGAAAACGGAATCAACTTCCACCCCGATCTCCCTTTGCCTGAGTATGAATTCGCTTCGCCGCTTCTGGGATTCAAGAAATCCCCGGACGGCTTTTCCGGGTGGTACGCACCGGCTGCGGCGGGACATTGGAATATTGAAATAGACCTCCCCGACACTGACCGGGCAAGCTTGCGGCACCTTACCGTCAATGGTGTTAATGACGCGTTGAAGTCCTATGAGCGCGGAGTTCGTTTCAGCGGTCCAAGCAAACCCGGCGCACCGCTGCGCTGGAAAATCGTGTGAGAGCGAAACGCGACCTAGGCAACTGGCTCTACCAGGTAACTGTCCATCCACTCCAGAATGCGCTCCCGCATCGCCGGGAGCTCGAGGTGAGCGCAATCATAAAGTCTGATCTCGCAGTCTTGCTCGCGTCCCAGTTCGCGATAAAGCGGAAGCAGGTAATCCCTGACCTTCTCGACGCCGGCGGGCGGAGTCAGCGGATCGAATCGTCCATTCATGCTGAGGTGCGGGCGTGGGACGATCAGCTCGTTGATGTGCGCTGTCTGGAAGTGCTGCAGCAGCCGGGGAACGTAATAGTAGAGGCCGTGGGCACTCAGCCCATGCGCGCGGATCAATTCTTCGAATTCGGTCAGGCAGCAGACATCCATGCACACGCTCACGCGGGGATCGAGCGCCGCCAGCCACCACGCCTTCGTGGCGCCCATGGACATTCCAAAAACCCCCAGGCGCTGCGGGTCCACTTCGGGACGGTTTGCGAGGTAGTCCAGGGCGCGGAACTCATCAAACAGCATCATGCCCAACAGGACCTGTCCATTCCACAGCATCCGCTTGAAGGTATCTTCCTCGCCGGTGCGACCATTCTCCACACGTTTACGCTCGCCAAAACACCAGCTGTCGATCGCCAGCGTCACGATTCCTTTTTCCGCCAGCACTGGGGCATAAGCGGGCTGCGCGGGAACACCGGTCAGCAACTGCTCTTTGCCAAGGCCATACAAGCCGCCATGCGAATGGATGTACAGCATGCCGGGAGCCCGCGCCTGGCGTTTCTCTGGAATGAGCAGGACCGCAGGCACCTCTTCTTCTCCATTGAGGTCGAGCACCAGCCGCTCCAGCGTATAGCCCTCATGGTTCTCCGTTCTCAGCAGCCGAGGCGCAGCCGGGCGGTGTGGCCAGGGCAAGTCGCCAAGAAGGCTCCACAGTTCCTTGCGCCGCGCCGTGCGGGAGCCATTTTGAACCGTCGCAGACTCAGGCGCATCGCCGGCAGTGCGAACAGCCGCCTCCGTCACCGCTTTCGAGGATGGGATGTTGACTTTGCTCCTGCTCATAGCCACTTATCCATTCTAGGATATGGTAAATGGTCAGATTGCCAAGGGTTGGCCTGAGCTTGGCGCGGTCTTAGGAGAGCTTCGAAATCATGCCCCTTTATGTAGCAGAAGGTGCTCCCGAACTCGAAATCACCGGGGAAAGATTGCGGGATCTGTTCCGCGACGCTTTGGGCAAGCTGGGTGAGCGGCGGCGTGTCCTCGCCGTTCCGCCTGATTTCACACGCCGCGAGTCGCGTGCAGGCGAGTTGACCCGTTTGGCTCACGAATACTACGGCCGGCGGCTCGAAGCCATCCTGCCGGCGCTGGGCACGCATGTTGCGATGTCGCGGGAGCAACTGGCCGCCATGTTCGGAGAAACGCCGCTTGACTTGTTCCGGGTTCACGATTGGCGTACTGACACGGAGACACTTGGGGAAGTGCCCAGCGCGACCATCCATGAACAGTCGGAAGGCAAGTTAAACTACGCGTGGCCCGCACAGGTCAATCGTCTGATCGCTCACGGCGGCTTCGATCTTATACTCTCGCTGGGCCAGGTCGTTCCGCATGAAGTGAGCGGAATGGCGAACTACAACAAGAACATCCTGATCGGAACCGGCGGGCCGGACAGTATCAATCGCAGCCACTATCTCGGCGCGGTTTTTGGGATGGAGCGGCTCATGGGGCGCGCCGATAATCCCGTTCGCTATGTTTTGAACTATGCTTGCGAACGATTCCTCAAGGGGCTCCCCATCGTTTACGCGCTGACCGTAGTCGGACTGACCGCGGATGGCAAATCGGTTTTGCGCGGCCTCTTCATCGGCGATGACATTGAATGCTTCCGGCGGGCGGCCGATCTTAGCCTGCGGGTAAATTTCGCGATGCTCGACCGGCCGGTCTCCAAGGCTGTGGTCTACCTGGATCCGCGCGAATATCACAGCACTTGGCTTGGGAACAAAGCAATTTACCGCACGCGCATGGCTCTGGCGGACGGTGCTGAACTGGTCATTCTTGCGCCCGGCGTAAAACAGTTTGGCGAGGATCGTCGGATCGACGCGCTGATCCGCAAGTATGGATACCGCGGTACCTCCGCCACGTTGGCTGCGGTGGAGAAAAATGCTGACCTCGGCAACGAACTCGGCGCCGCCGCTCACCTTATTCATGGCTCGTCGGAAGGCCGGTTTTCCATCACCTGGTGCCCCGGGCAGCTCAAGCGTGAGGAAGTGGAAGGAGTGGGCTTTGGTTATGGAGATCTGCCGTCTATGCTCTCCCGCTACGATCCCGCAAAACTACGTCCTGGTCGAAACATCCTCGACGGCGAAGAGATCTTCTTCATCTCGAATCCCGGTCTGGGGCTGTGGGCTTATCGCGGACGATTTGAAGGCGGCACAATGTGATGAGCGCAACATCCCAAATCGATCAAGTGGTCGGGCATTTGAAGAGTGCCGGGCAAAGCGAGGGAACCGCAGACGCACCGGTTCGGAAAGGCAAACTGGGTAGATGAAACCGGACAGTCTGAACTTGTCCAACAAGGTGGCGGTCGTCATTGGCGGAACATCCGGCATCGGCCGCGCTCTGAGTCTTGGCCTTGCCGCTGCCGGAGCGGACGTTGTCCCATCCGGACGCCGTAAAGAAAATATCGGCGAGGTCGCATCAGAAATTGAATCGGGTGGACGCCGAACTCTCAGACTCACTTGCGACATCGGTGATCGGGAATCCCTCCAACGTTTGGCCGCGGCGTCGCTCGAGCACTTTGGGAAGATCGATATCCTCGTCAATTGTGCCGCCAGGATAACCCGCGTTCCAACACTCGATATGCTAGAGGCAGATTGGCGAGACATCATCGATACCAACCTCACGGGGACCTTTCGCGCGTGCCAGGTGTTTGGAAAGCACATGCTGGAGCAGAGATCTGGGCGCATCATTAACATCGCCTCCCTCAATGCTTTTGTCGCCCTTAGCGAGGTAGCCGCCTATGCAGCTAGTAAGGCGGCCGTGGTTTCTCTCACCCGTTCACTGGCGGTCGAATGGTCGAAGCAGGGAGTTCTTGTCAACGCGATCGCACCCGGTGTCTTTCGCACTGCACTGAATACAGATCTCCTCGACAACACGGCTAGAGGCGCCGAGTTGCTGATGCGGACCCCGGTCGGCCGCTTCGGCCACGCCGAGGAACTGGTTGGCGCCGCGGTGTATTTGGCGTCCGACGCAGCCTCGTTTACCACTGGCCAGGTTATCGTGGTGGACGGCGGCTTTTTGGCCAGCGGCGTAAATCAGTAATTGATAGAAAGCTTTCGCATTGTCACTTAAAATCGGCTCTTAGAGTCAGTGTTTAATAACGGCTAATTATGATTGGAGCGGTCGACATAGGCGGAACCAAGCTGGCAGTGGGCTTGGTCGATGAGAAAGGCAAGGTGCTGGCCCGGCGTGAGATAGCGACCGGACCCGGCTCCACCTATTCCGCCGGACTTGAGAGCATCGCCGGCATGCTTCGCGAGATGTCGAAGGGCGCCGGCGTCGAGATCACCGGAATCGGTATCGGATCGACCGGGCCTGTCGATCCTCTCACCGGCGAACTTGGCGAGGTAGACTTTCTTCCGCATTGGCGGCGGCGGAACCCCGTGCAAGACTTGGACAGGCTCTTTGGAGTAAAGGTCGCGCTCGAAAACGACGCTGATGCGGGCGCGTTGGCCGAGGCCGCCTGGGGCGCAGGCCGGAATAAGACGCGGCTGATCTACATCACCGTAGGTACCGGCATTGGCGGAGGCACTATTTTAGACGGCACACTTTATCGCGGCGTTGGTGGAGCTCATCCCGAACTCGGCCATCAGGTGATTGATCCGTCCGGTCCGCCATGTTCCTGTGGATTCGAGGGATGCTGGGAAGCTCTGGCTGCTGGACCGGCTATGTCCGCCTGGGCCCAGAGCCAGTCTCCCGCCGATGACTCCTATCGCACGGCGGAACAAATCTGCCAGATGGCGCGAGAAGCAGATCCGCTGGCGCGGCGCGCCGTCGAACGCGAGGCCCGTTATCTCGGCCTTGGCATCGCCAACCTGATCAACCTGTTTACCCCGGACATCATCGTGCTGGCCGGCAGCCTGATGAAGAGCGCGCCGCTCTTTCTCGACGAAATCCGCGCGACCATTGTTCGCGGCTGCCGCTTCGTCCCGCATGAAAAAACGGAGCTCGCTCTGGCTTCACTCGGAGACGATGCCAATCTTATTGGGGCAGCCCGAGTCTGGCACCATCGGTTCGGGCCGTGAAGAGCGGCCTCTATCTACTCGACCTTAGCTGACTCGCGGTACGTAATCGGCCGCGACCCGAAAGCCCTACGGACTCACTATGCCTAGAAACCGGTACATGGTAGCTCTCGTCATGATCACTTTTTTCGTGATCTCACTGCTCACAAATATTGTCGGGCCGCTCGTCCCCGATATTATCCATAGCTTTCACGTGAGCCTCACAGCAGCGGCTTTTCTCGCCTTCTCTTTCTTCATTGCCTATGCCGTGATGTCCATCCCCGCCGGTTTTCTCGTCGAGCGGCTCACGGAAAAACCCGTGATGATACTGGCCTTTCTTGCTGGGGCGCTCGGCGCACTCAGTTTTGCTCTCTTCCCGGAATATCGCGTCGCGATCGTCTCCTATTTCGTGATCGGTGCCGGAATGGCCGTGCTGCAAGTCGCGATCAACCCATTGCTCCGTGTCTCCGGAGGCGAGGAGCATTACGCATTTTATTCCGCGCTGGCGCAGTTCGTTTTCGGCGCGGCGTCGTTCCTCAGTCCACGCATCTACTCCTACCTTGTGCTTAACCTGGAGAACCGGGCACAGGACAACAACCTCTTCCTGCGCGTGCTCGGACGCCTGACTCCGCGCGATTTGCCATGGGCCTCCATCTACTGGATTTTTGCCGTCTCCACTCTTCGTGATGATTGCAGTTCTGGCGGCGTCGAAATTTCCCCGCGTGCAATACACTGCTGCGGAAAGCGCCGGTTCAAGAGAGATGTATCTTGGCTTGATAAAGAAGAAAGTAGTCTGGATGTATTTTTTTGCCATGCTCGCCTACGTAGGCTGCGAGCAGGGCACCGCAGATTGGATTTCACAATTTCTCTCGCAGTACCACGGTTTCGATCCCCACACCACGGGTGCGGCCGCCGTCTCCTGGTTTTGGGGCCTGATGACCGCAGGCTGCTTGATCGGGATGTTACTCCTGAAGATCTTCGATAGCCGCAAGGTTTTAATCGGCGCTTCGATCGGAGCTTTGCTCTGCCTCTCCGCTGCTCTCTTCGGTCCTGCGGAAACCTCGCATCTGGCCTTCCCCGCAATCGGCCTTTTCGCGTCGGTGATGTGGCCCATCGTGATTTCGCTCGCGCTCAATTCCGTGGCCGAGCACCACGGTTCATTCGCTGGAATCCTTGGAACCGGCATGGGTATCGGCGGCGCGGTCGTGCCCGTGATCATCGGGCGCATCGGAGATCATGTGGGCTTGCGCAACGGCATGACCTTCCTCTACCTGACCTACGGCGTCATCCTCAGCGTCGGCTTCTGGGCAAAACCGCTCATTTCAAATGCCACAATTGATTTAAGAAAAACTGAGGGGCAGCCTGCCCTCTAGCAAGAAGCGCGAGTCCAGGGAATGGACCCGCGCCGTTAGCATTTAATCTTGCCCTCAGGAACGGTCCTGCTATAGGGAAAAGCTGAGGGCGAGGTTGACGCCAGGGTAGCTCGCGTTGCACAGGTAATACACGCCGTTGATCTCGATAACATAAACGTACTGCGTGTAGAGCCAGTTGCTGGGCCACGCGTCAACGAATCCAAACGAATAACCACCGTACTGGAAGCGGCGATTCCTGTAGTCGGATTGAGTGACACGAAATGTGTGTTGCTGTCCAAAACTGGCTTTGAATTTCTCTGCGGGAATGCGGCCGCCCCCGTTATTCCCGGCGCGCATTGGCTGATGCGCGTTCTTCTCTGCTGGCTTGACCTTTTTTTCATCTTGCTTGGCGTGCTGTTGTTCCGGCTTGGTATTTTTCTCCTGCTGCACTGCGGATTTGTCCTCTGGCTTGGCGGACTTTTCTGGTTGCGTCCTTTTCTCTTCCTGGGCAGGCTTGGTCTTCTGTTCCTCCTGCTGGTCGTGCTGCTCCTGTGCGAACACCGGAGCCGCGGCGATGAGGGTCAAAGACAGAACTGCTGCGCTGATAGATCCAACTAAATTCATAAATGTTATCTCCATTGTCGACCGTTGCGTACGCTTGCCCTACTGCAAGCTTCCTGTTGTCGTGTTCACCGGGCTGCCGATGGCTTCGCCGGACACGAGAAGTTCGACTCTCCGGTTCTGTTGCCGCCCGGAGGCATTGTCGTTTGACGCTACTGGCAAGGTGTTGCCGAAACCTTTGGCTGAGACCGAATTCGTCGCCACACCTTCTTGCACCAGGTAATCGCGGACTGATCCAGCCCGATTCTCCGATAGTGTTTGATTCATCTCGTTGCTGCCCACATTGTCTGTATAACCACCGACAGCGATGTCAAGCCCAGGGTAGGCGAGCAGAATGCCGGCGACCTTCGCCAGTTTCTCCCGTGCACCCGATTTCAACGAATATTTTCCGGTGTCAAACAGAACATCGGACATGCTGACGATGAGCCCGCGCGCGCTATCGCGGGTCTGGAGAATGGAATTCAACTGCTCCGATAGACGCGTACGCATGGCTGCCTTGTCGGCCTCCGCTTGTTGTGCGCTCTGCTGTGCCTGCTGCGCAGCTAAACGGGACTGCTCCGCATCAGCCTGGGCTGTGGAAACAGCAACTGCTGACAAAGCCCGGCTGTCGGCCAGTTCGGACTTCGCCTGCGCGGTCGCTGTTTGCGCATTAGCGGCATCGGCTCGCGCCTTTGCAGCGTCAGATTCGGCCTGCGCCTTGGCGGCTTGAGCATTCTGCGCATCTAACTCAGCCTGCGTCTTTGCGGCCTGAGCGATCGCTGCCTCGGACTGAGCCCGGTCTTTCTGCCGGATCGCAGTGTCGGCTTGCATCTGCGCTTGTGCTTGCGCGTCGCTCGACGCCTGACGTTCGTTTGCGAGCCGGATCTCGTCCAGTTTCTTGACCGCGATTTCGCGGGCATCTTCGGCGGTCTCCACGGCATCTCGAGATACTGCGATCAGCGGCTTGGTTTCGATATGTTTGCTGGTGGCGTATTCATCCGCATTGTTCATCAACTGGACAGCGCGCTGGTAGCTGCCACTGGCATACTGCTCTGCCCCTTCTGATTGCGCTACCCGCAGAGCATTCCGCGCCTCGAAGAACTCCAGCGGCAGCCTGGCATTTAGAACCACGGGGTCGAACCGGTAGCCCGTGGGAATGTAACCGCCCCGCTCCATCAGTTCGTACTTTGCATTCACGGCCTCGGTGGTCCCCTTGGTGCTGTCTCGAACCACATTCTCAAGCACAACCGCATTGCTGGGTTCGCGCACGGCGTAATAAGGCTCGGCGGTAACGATCAGCGCAAATGCCTGGAGGTCAGTTGTTACGCGCAGTTTGCTGCGATGGTTGTTTCCGACTAACACTTCGCCCAGGTTTACGGCACGGCCTTCGGGGGAAATCGCCCACAAAACATAGGTCAGGTATTCATTGCCGAAAGTCGTCGGTACCCGCAGGTCGCCAAATTCCGCATCGATCTCAATCGACCCACGCCTGCTGTTGACCTTGGCTTCGCCGTTCGCCGAGGGCATCAAGTCCGTGCCCGCGAAGTCAACCTTGCTCGC
Source organism: uncultured Acidobacteriaceae bacterium (assembly GCA_963838315.1). GTDB lineage: Bacteria > Acidobacteriota > Terriglobia > Terriglobales > Acidobacteriaceae > Acidiflorens. The sequence continues at coordinate 112,173 of CAWIQW010000006.1, read as the reverse complement.
TCCGCTGCGATGCTCGTAGTTGATAGCCTGCACGTTGCGGCTGACTACGGTTACTCGAAATATCGGCGTCGAAGTCCCGCGCTCGACGACTGTTGTAGTTTGGCGCTCTGTTTGAGCGAACGCGCTCACACTGAGTGCGATTCCAACTGTTAGAAGTAGCTTGGCGTTCACAGTAATCTCCTTGGGCAGTTGTTCTGCCCGGTTATGTCGTTTCTTGCGTTGGCCACAGCGTGGCGCCCCAGGGATGAAGCGCCTCGCACCAAATCATCAGCCTTTCCCGAGATGAATACTGGAGAGCGAATGAAGCAGCCCTGTAACGTTCAGCAGCCACAGAACCACGGCAATCACAACGACGCCATTCAAGATGGACTTGATGGATGACTGCATGGGAATGAAGCGATTCACCAGCCACAGGAGAACGCCTACAACGATGAGAACTTCCAGAAGTTGAATTAGGGGCATGATCTTTAACCTTCCTTGTCTTGAACTGCGCGAACTCTTTGGGTCGAATCGTGTATCCGGTTGAATTTCCCGGCCTTCACGGACGAAGAATACCGATTGGCTGGATGTGGTTAATACGCTGTGTTTCGATCAGACGCCGCGTCGGCGATCTGGGATCGAAGCTGCGAATTTGCCTTCGCGGCTCCGCCTCCACACTCACAAAGATAGATTGACAGGTGCGGGACTCTCCCGTCTGAGCAAGATAGCTCACTTATGAAGACCGTAAAGTTCTCTGCTTGCCCAGAGCGAAATTGGATGCATTCAAACAGCAGGCAAACCAACTTTCACCGACACACAAAAATGACCGAGACCTGCTCGCGGTCTCGGTCAGTGAAGCTTGGCTTTTCAGCAGCGGCTTGCCTGATTACTGCTTGGCGTCTTTGAGTTCCGCGACATGGGCCTGTTGGCTCGCTTCGGATATCGCTTTCAGGAATGCGTCCGCACTTCGAGGAGTTGGCGCTTTCCCCGAAAGGATATTGCGGAAGGACATGTGTTTGCCATAAATCGCATGGGTCGAGTCATTGTCCTGCTCCACAACAGCGCCTTCAAGCGTTAATCCCGCAAACACGCCCTTGGAACGCGAATAGGTCAGCAGTTCGGTGTTCATTTTCCAGTCGGTTCCAGCCGACGCATGGCGCCCAACCGGCCCGGCCGCAACCGACCCTTCACCGGTAAGTTCGAACTTGCTCGAAAGCAGATGCTGCAAACCGCGATCGTTCATTACCAGCATCACCAGATCCACATCCTCGATTCCTATCTGCATTCCCCAACTTCCCCCGCCCACTGAGATAAATGCAGGTGCACTCCAACCTTCAGGCGTCCGGCATGTGGCCACGCCGCGTCCATGCTTGCCCCCAAAAACAAAGCCGCCCTTAATAAGATCCGGAACTACCACGATGCATTTCGTGCCGGCCAGCACTTCTTCCGGAATACCTTTATCGGGAGTCGCCATGATCGCATGGATGACGTTCACCGATCGGTCCAGGCGGTCGACCGTATCTTCCCGGGCCGAACCGGCCCACGCGAACGTTCCAGTCAATCCGACCAGACTTACCAGCAGCAGGGATGTTAGCTTTCTCATATTTGTTTTGTCCTTTTGAATCGTGAGCTAAGAGGAGACGACTTCAGATGGGCTGACTTAGCTCAGATACCTGAAAGAGAGAGAAGACGATCTCGTCTCCCAGGCATCATCGCCCATGCCGCGGAGGAAAGCTGGTCTGGATTGCTCACTTTGGGGACGCAAGCCGCTGCAACGGCAATTGCCCTCTGATGACGGAACCCGCAATTTGTGAGCAATTCTGCACAGAATACTCACGCTGAACCTGCCACTGTGAATACCAGGTAAAGCAGATGAATAGCACTCTTGATCGCTGGAAGATTCGGTATCGCATAAGGCTGAGGGACCTCAAAGCATCCGTATCGACGTTGTTGTCGTCCCTCAAACCATCAAGCAGCGTGAAACTGCAGAGGGTGTGCCCATTCTGCGGGTTGATCACGCCGCGCTTCAAGCTATGTTGCCTGGAGTGTGGCAAGGAACTGGCTCCCGCCAGCACAAGATAATTTACTTGCCCCAATGGGGTTAGGAGATCACTATGCTTTGGACAATCTTCGTCGTACTTTTGATTCTGTGGCTTCTCGGTTTTAGCCTCCACGTAGCCGGAGGCCTGATCCATTTGTTGCTGGTAGTCGCTTTAGTAATCCTGGTCATCAACCTGGTGAGCGGCCGTCGTGTTGCCTGAACGTAGTTACTTGGACTTGAGGCTCGAAATGAAGAAACAGTATCTGCACCTTGCCGCTTATTCGTGTGACAAATGTGCGGGACCCGTGGTCGCCGGCTCGACTGCCGTGCGCGAGAATGAAATTTCAAAAGAGACTGACATCCGGGAAGTCGGGGCAATCTGCTTGTCGTGCGGCCATCGGCAAAGCGGGGCTACCGAACCCGGCTTGACTCATACCTTCCCGCCGACGCTCTGGGAGTCGCCCAACGGTCGCCCAATCCTCGTCTAAGGTCGGACGATCGGCGCCGCCGCAACTCGTCGCGGCCTTAGTCGTGCAAAACCACACTTAGCAGCGAACTGTGGACCTGCAACCCGCCTTCCGGTCCGCCCGAGTAATCCACAAAGCCCAGCTTTCTGAAGCGGTTCATGAAGAAACTGACTCGTGAGCGCGTGGTTCCCACCATCTCCGCCAGACTCTCCTGACTGATTTTTGGCACGACGGTCTCTGGCACACCCTCCTTGCCAAAATGGGCGAGCAGAAGAAGAACTCGCGCCAGCCTTTTTTCGCTGGAGTTAAATAGCTGGTCGACCAGATCTTCCTCATAACGGACGTTGCGGGCCAGCAAATACGCAACGAATAGCTCGGAGAAAGCAGGTTCGCGGTGGAGCGCGGCCATCATCGCTTTCTTTTCTATCCTCTGAATTTCACAGTCTGTCATCGCTGACGCGGAACCCATGCGCAGCGTCTGCCCGGCCAGCGCTCCCTCGCCAAAGAAATTCTCCACTCCCAGAAGGCCGAGCGTAGCTTCTCTCCCTGTCTTGGAGACTACCGTGAGTTTCACCTTGCCTTTTTGGATATAGAAGACAGAGTCCGCCGCATCCCCCTGCGCGAAGATCCCTTGCTTCTTGATGAAGGTCAGGTTCTTCCTGCCGTCACCAATCGTCGCCAGGAAGGTGCTCGGACTGAACTCACGGCTCTTAGCGTTGAATTGTGGGCTCGCGGCCATCTCGATTGATTCTAGTCCTAAATCGCAGCCCTTGTACGGTGCCGTACTTAACGCTGTCTCCTGACCAAAGGACAATGTGAGTCATTTTGCACAGTTCTTTCCCTGGAAAGCGACGATCCTACTCTGACGGGAGGAGTTTTCATGGCAGAAGCTGTTGCAGTCGGCACGATCCTCATGTCGGGCTGGCCCCGGTTGCTTGATCTGGAGGTCGAGTCGTATTCCGGAAATTGGAACACGGTCAAGGTCCTCGACGCTTTCTCGGTTGATCGCAAGGTTCGTATCGCGGGATGGAACCTGTTTTTCATCGCTTCGGAGGTCAAGTCGATGTTCATCGGTGGGCCGGGGCAAACAAAGGTCAGGCGCGCTCTCAGCCGCATTCTGGACAAAGTGGGTGCGCGCCATTTTAACTGTCTTGAGGTGACTGGAATCGTCACCAGGCACTTCCTGGGTATTCCCTACACTACCGTCTCGGCGCATTCACGCCATGTTCAACAAGGCTGCTACCTGGACGTTTTCCAGACTCGTCAGTCCTTGCGACCAGATGGAGCCGCTGGGTAGTTGGCTGCACTTCGTTCTCTACGGCCAGGCACCGCTCCAGATGCGGTTCGGTCCGCGGCAGCCCGGTACTGAGTTCGCACTTCTGTTTTGGCTTGGCACCGCACACCGGGCAGCGAATGAGAAGTGCGAGTTCCCTCAGGACTTTCATGACTTCATACTGCAGGATGTGGTCGGCGGCAAGCTGGTCAATTGTGAACAACGGGCTCGCATTTCCGTAAGGATTTTCCGGCGCCCGTGACCTGGCTGGTCAATTTTGACCAGTCTGCAAGCCCGGTCTCGTTGAATACTCAATAAGAAGGAAATCCTACATTAGGCCGCCATCCATTGGGCATCCGGCGTGGGTGCCTGCGTCCCTTCTTATTAAACACAGGCCATCAAGAAAGTGAGGACAAGAATGGCGTTACCCGTCGAAGCATTCTCGGACGGACTCTTGGAGATTGCCTCCTCACTCCCTCTGCAGGTGGTTTCGAATCCTGCAAGACTGCACGCGAAGGCGTCTCTGCCAAGTCGAATCGCGGTAATTGGCAATTACCTTCCGCGCCAATGTGGAATTGCCACCTTCACCACCGACTTGTGCGCGGCCCTGTCCGCCGAGTACGGAACCACGCGCTTGCTGGCGTTGCCCGTGAACGACACGGAACAAGGATACGACTATCCCGATCGCGTCCGCTGGTCCCTCGCCCAGGACGACGTCAAGTCGTATCAGGATGCCGCTGAATTCCTGAACTTCAACAACATCGACATGGTTTGCCTGCAGCACGAGTATGGAATCTTTGGCGGTCCAGCCGGAAGCCACATCCTGCATCTGCTGCGCGGCTTGAAAATGCCGGTGGTGACCACGCTCCACACGGTTCTGCGTGAGCCGAATCCCGGCCAGCTCCGGGTCATGGAAGAGATCGCTGAACTTTCGGATCGCCTCATCGTCATGAGCCAGTTGTCGTCGCAATTCTTGCAGGAAATTTTCAAAGTTCCGGGCAGCAAGATCGACATGGTGCCGCACGGCGTTCCCGACCTCCCGTTTCTCGATCCCAATTTTTATAAAGACCGCTTTGACGTGGAAGGAAAAGCGGTGCTGCTCACCTTTGGCCTGCTCTCTCCGAACAAGGGGATCGAGAATGTCATTCAGGCGTTGCCGCAGATCCTGGGAAAGTATTCGAACGTCGCCTACATCGTTGCGGGCGCCACGCACCCTCACATTCTTCGGCGCGAAGGAGACAAGTATCGCCACAGTCTGCAGGAACTGTCCAGGAAACTGGGAGTGCAATCGCAAGTGATCTTTCATGACCACTTTGCTACGCCCGAAGAAATGGCCGCCTTCATCGGCGCGGCCGATATCTATATCACACCCTATCGCTACGAGGAGCAGGTCGTCTCCGGAACGCTCGCGTATGCCCTCGGCGCTGGTAAGGCAATTATTTCGACTCCCTACTGGCACGCCATCGAGCTGCTCGACGATCGCCGGGGCGCGCTTGTGCCTTTTCAGAACCCCGATGCAATCGCGAATAAGACGATCGAACTCCTGAATACGCCTGCCATCCGCCATGCCATGCGGAAACGCGCCTATCTATTCTCGCGAAACATGGTCTGGAGCAGTGTCGCCCAGGGTTACATGGAGTGCTTCTCGCGAGTACGCAGCGACCGCATGGAGAATCCTCGCGTTCAGTTCTCCGCCCGTGCCATCCCCAAAGTGCTTGATCAACTGCCGGAATTGAGACTGCATCATCTGAATGCGCTCACCGACGACACCGGAATTCTGCAGCACGCGATCTTTACCATTCCGAATCGAGCTGAGGGTTACACCACCGACGACAATGCCCGCGCGCTGATTTTCACCATTATGTTGGAATCCAATAACGGACAGGAAAAAGATGGTTTCCCAATCTCTCACATGTCTGCTCGGTATCTGTCGTTTCTCGAACATGCATTCAATTCGGCGACCGGCCGGTTCAGAAATTTTCTCGGCTACGATCGCCGCTGGAACGAAGCGGTCGGCTCGGATGACTGCCATGGGCGTGCCTTGTGGAGCCTCGGGACAGTCCTTGGCCAATCCGGCAATCAGGCACTGCGCAGCGCTGCCGGACGTTTGTTTGAGTTTTCCCTTCCCGCGGCCATGGAGATCTACAGTCCCCGCGCCGCGGCTTATACCTTGCTTGGGATTCAGCAATACCTCAATTCCTACCCCGGAGATCGCGACGCACAGAAAATGCGCTCGGTGATCAGCCGTCGATTGCTTGCAATGTATGAATCAATCCGTCGGCCGGATTGGAAGTGGTTCGAAAATGTCGTCGCCTATGGCAACGCAAGACTGCCACAGGCCCTGCTGGTAGTAGGCTCTGCATGTTCCGACGATCGCATGGTCTCCGCCGGTCTCGAAGCGCTCGACTGGCTGCTGAAAGAGCAGCATTGCGAAACCAACCATCACTTTGTGCCCATTGGTTCACAAGGCTTTTATAACCAGAACGCCGAAAAGGCGCGCTTTGATCAGCAACCGCTTGAGGCTGCGGGTGCTGTCTCGGCGTGTCTCGAGGCTTTCCGTGTAACCGGCGAAAGTCGCTGGCGCCGCGAAGCATGGTCGGCCTTCAACTGGTTTCTGGGCGACAACGATCTGCAACTTCCTCTCTACGATTCAGTCACGGGCGGCTGCCGCGACGGTTTGCATCCCGAACGCGCCAATCAGAATCAGGGAGCGGAATCGACGCTTTCGTTCCTGATGGCATTGCTGGAAATGCAGGCGTTGAACGATTCCGAGCTTCTACTGAAAGGCGAAGACCCTCAATGACTACTCCCGAAACAACTCTTCTCAATGTCGACAGCGCGCACTACCCGCCGTTGCTTCTGCGTCACCCCGGCAATCCTATTCTCACTCGAAATAATTGGCCCTACTCAATCAACAGCGTGTTCAATGCCGGTGCAACCTTGTTGCCGGATGGAACTACCCTGCTGCTGTGCCGTGTCGAAGATCGCCGTGGCTTGTCGCATCTTTGCGCCGCGCGTTCCAGCAACGGTGTGGACGGCTGGCAGATCGACCGCGAACCAACATTAATGCCCGACTCGAAAAAGTATCCGGAGGAAATCTGGGGAATCGAGGACCCGCGCATCACGTTCGTACCCGAGTTACAACAATATGTGGTCACTTACACCTCTTACTCGCGCGGTGGACCCGGAGTCTCTCTTGCCCTCACCCGTGACTTCCGAAGCTTTGAGCGCTACGGTGTGATCATGCCGCCCGATGACAAGGACTCGGCGCTTCTTCCGCGGAGGATCGGCGGAAACTGGGCCCTCATTCATCGTCCCATGACCGCGCTCGGAGCCCACATGTGGATTTCTTATTCTCCCGACCTGCGCTATTGGGGAAGGCACCGTCTCATCCTGGAGGCTCGCCGCGGCGCCTGGTGGGACGCAAATAAAATCGGATTGTCTCCTCCGCCAATTGAGACTTCCAGAGGATGGCTCATGTTCTACCACGGCGTCCGGCACACGCCTTCGGGATGTCTGTATCGCTTGGGCCTCGCACTTTTCGATCTGGAGAATCCGGAAAAATGCCTTTCGCGGGGTGACTCGTGGATCTTTGGGCCTGAGGCTTCCTACGAACGCCACGGCGATGTGGACGACGTGGTGTTCCCCTGCGGCTACACGATGGCTCCCGATGGTGACACTCTCAATATTTACTATGGAGCCGCGGATTGCTCGATTGCCCTGGCGCGCAGCAGCGTACACGCGCTGCTCACCTGGCTGGATACCAACGGCAGTTGCGAGCGGCGACAGCGGGAGGCTGATCTGTGAACTCGCCGTTCAGTATCCTTCAATTTGTATTCGGATGCCGCCACCGCCACAAGAGCGGGGTCTTCACCATCCGGAAGCGGACCTACCAGGTCTGCTTGAAGTGTGGACAGGAGTTCGAATACTCCTGGGCGCGCATGCGCTCGGTCCGATCGACTGTTTCCCCCGTATCAAAGCCGCCATTGAAGATGGTTAGCAGCCGCCCGTCGCGCGCGGCTGCCCTTCACCATCTTTCATCCGTCAGCGGGAGCGGCGTCCAAAACCGGTAAATGAAATCGAGGTGGGAGGCTTTCCCGCCCCGAACTTCCCAGATAGATACTCAGTGCCCCGTCCCGCTCAGCGCCACCGTGCTTTGCCCCGCCGCTACGTTGTCGGTAATGATCAGCGTACCCGTCCGTGCTCCCTTCACCGTTGGATCGAAGGTCACCGAAATCGTACAGCTCATCGCAGCCGGCAGGATCGCCGGGCAGTTATTCGTCTGCGAGAAGTCGCCCGCATCCGCCCCGCCGATCGAAATGCCGCTGATGTCCAGCGGAGTCTGCCCGCTGTTCGTCAACTGCACCGGCAAGGTCGCGCTCGTGTGCACAGCCACCGTCCCAAAGCTCAGCTTGCTGGGACTGAACTGCGCCACCGGATCGATTACGTTGCCCGTGAGGTTGACCTGTTGTGGCGTGCCAAACCCGTTGTCCATGATATAGAGCGTCGCCGTCAGCGTCCCCTCCAGGTTAGCCAGGAAAGTGACCGAGATCGTGCAACTCTTCCCCGGTTTCAACGCCGACGTGCAATGGCTGGTCGCCTTGTAGGTAGCCGCATTCGCCGTCCCCAGCGTGATGCTGTCCCCGGTAATCGTTACTGTAGATCCGCCTTCATTCGTCACCGTCACCGACAATGTCGACGACCCGTTCAGATAAAGTGTCCCAAAGCTCAGAGTCGAAGGCGACACGCCAAGCCCGGAAACGTTGAGCGTAAAGTTCTGCGTAGTAGTAGTGACCGGGTTGGTAGCAGTCAGGACTAACGCGAACGCCCCGCCCGTGCTCGGAATCCCGGAGAGCGTGGCCGTCCCGTTGTGGTTGTCCACAAACGTAACTCCCGGAGGCAATCCTCCTGCCTCCGCAATGCTCGGCGCCGGGAAGCCCACCGTACTTACCGTAAACGAGTTACTGACTCCGTATGCAAACGTGGCACTGGTTGCGCTGGTGAACGCCGGCGCCTGCTGCAGGATGATCGTAAACGACTGCGTCACCGGAGACCCTATCCCGTTCTTCGCCGTAAACGTGATCGCGAAGTCCCCGCCGTTAAACACCGTCGGAGTTCCGCTCAGCGTGCCCGTGCCATTCCCGTTGTCCAAGAACGTAAGGCCAGTTGGTAGATGGCCAGCTTCCGTGATGCTAGCTGTCGGGTACGCCGCGGTCGTCACCGTAAACGACCCCGCCACCCCGATGGTGAATACCGCGCTGTTCGCGCTCGTAAACACCGGTGCCTCATCGACCGTCAGCGTAAACGGCTGCACCGCATTCGAGCCCACGGTATTCGCGGCCGTGAAGCTGATACTGAACACTCCGCCAGAAGTGGGCGTCCCGCTCAGCGTGCCTGTGCCATTGTGATTGTCGACGAACATCACACCGTTCGGCAGCCCGCCGCTCTCGCTGATGCCCGGCGTCGGATAGCCGGTCGTATTGACCGTGAAAGTGCCGAACGTGCCCGCCGCGAACGTCGCGCTGTTCGGACTGGTAATCGCGGGCGCCTGATCCACGTACAGCGTGAAGCTCTGGCTCGCATTCGGCGACAGGTTGTTGCTGGCCCCAAACGTGATGTTGTACACCCCGCCCGTGCCCGACGCCGGCGTCCCGCTCAGCGTCCCTGTGCCATTACCGTTGTCGGAGAACATCAAACCGCTCGGCAAAGCTCCGCTTTCGCTGGTCATCGGTGTCGGCGATCCCGTCGTCGTTACTGTGAACGAGCCGCCTACGCCCACCGTGAACGTTGTCGAACTCGCGCTCGTGATCGTCGGCGGCGTCCCCACCGTCAGCGTGAAACTCTGCGAGGCGTCGGGAGAAACGCTGTCCGACGCGCCGAATGTGATCGGGAAGGTCCCGGTCTGGCTCGGCGTTCCGCTCAGCGTACCGGTTCCGTCGTGGTTATCTACAAACATCACGCCGTTCGGTAGCGTCCCGCTCTCGCTCAGCGCCGGCGCCGGGAAGCCCGTCGTCGTCACCGTGAACGTATTCGCCGCGTTGTAGGTGAAAGTCGTGCTGCTCGCGCTCGTGATCGTCGGAGCCACGCCCACCGTCAGCGTTGTGCTGTTGCTCAGCGGAGTCTGCGCCGAATACGTAGCCGTGATCAGCGAGGTCCCGGTCGGGCCGGCGGGAGTCGCCAGGCCACTCTCCGCTCCAATCGTCGCCACGCTCGTCGTCCCGCTCGTCCAGGACACGCTCGCAACTAACGCATTGGTGGGCACGGGAGTTTGTTGGATACCGGTCGTGCTTCCGTTGCCCAAGTCTCCAAGCCCACCATAGCCCCAGCATTGCACCGTTCCATCCGCGATCAGTGCGCAATTGGTTTCTTCCTGAGCCGATACGGCCTTCGCCCCGCTCAGTCCGCTTACGACAACCGGCACATCGCTGCACGAGGGAAAGGAGCCGCCACACAGTTGCGTGGTCGAATTTCCCAACTGGCCGGTGCTGTTGTCGCCCCAGCATTCGACCGTCCCATTGGAGAGCACGGCGCAGCTGTGATCGGACTGCTGGTACCCTCCGGTCGTGATGCCGATTGCTCCGCTCAGCCCGCTTACGATCGCCGGAACATTCGTATCGGTGAAGCTGCCGTTCCCCAGGTCGCCATAAAAGTTGAAGCCCCAGCATTGTTCCGACCCGTCCGAGATCAGCGCGCAGGTGTTGGCACTCGCTCCGGCGATTGCCGTCGCCCGTATGGTCGATGGCCCCGGATAAGTGAACGGCAACAGGTTTACCGGCTCGGGAACGTAGCTGACGCTGTTGTTGTAAATTCCCAATTGTCCATTGGCATTAAAACCCAGGCAATACACCACTCCAGCCATCAGCCCGCAAGTGTGCTGGCCTCCGGCGGCGATGGCCGATACCGGGCCCAGCGCCGTCCACGCACTCGCAGCCACCGGAACGAGGGAATCCGCATAGGAGCTCCCCGTGCCCAGTTGCCCGGCTGCGTTATATCCCCAGCAATCCACGGCTCCCGTGGCCAGCAGGGCGCAGGTATGGAACATCCCTGCGGTGATTGCTTTCACCCCGCTCAATCCCGTGACCGGTACCGGTACGTCCGAACTGTTCGTCGTGCCGTTGCCGAGATTGCCCTCACCGTTGTAGCCCCAGCATTGCACCGTCCCATCGTCGATCAACGCGCACGCATGCAGATATCCCACCGCGATCGCCTTCACTGGCCCTGGCAGATCAATCACCTGCACCGGCGCGAGTGAGTCAACGGAGTTAGTCCCGTTGCCCAACTGGCCCCTGTTAAACCCCCAGCATTGCACCGTGCCATCCGAGATCAACGCGCAGGTTGTATATTCGCCCGAGGAAATCTGCTTCGCCCCCGCTCCCGGCAGAACATTGCCGCTGACTGCCGTACCCGGCGCATTGGTATCGGTGTTACCGCCGTTCCCCAACTCGCCATCGTTGTTGTAGCCCCAGCATTCGACCGTCCCGTTCGCCAGCAGAGCGCAGGTGTGAAGTCCGCCGGCAGCGATGGCCACCGCCCCGCTCAGGCTGCTTACCGCCACCGGCACGTTGGAAGCGGTGTTGGAGCTATTGCCCAGTTCTCCAAAGGTGTCGCCGCCCCAGCATTCGGCCGTTCCGCCCGCCAGGAGCGCGCAGGTGTGATAGTAACCGGCAGCGACGGCCGTCGCCCCGCTCAGATTGTAGACCGCCACCGGCACGTCGGATTCGTTGTTGGAGTCGTTGCCCAGCTCTCCAGAATAGTTGTAGCCCCAGCATTCGACCGTGCCATTCGACAGCAGCGCGCAGGCGTGAAACTCACCGGCAGTAATGGCGGTCGCCCCGCTCAGGTTGTAGACTGCCACTGGCACGCCGGAACTGGTTTCGGAGTTATTGCCCAGCTGTCCCTCAAGGTTGAAGCCCCAGCATTCGACCGTGCCATTCGACAGCAGCGCGCAGGTGAAACTTCTGCCCGCAGCGAGCGCCGTCGCCGGACCGCTCAGCCCGCTCACCCCGACCGGCGTGCTGGAATTGTTGTTGGAGTTATCGCCCAGCTGTCCATATCCGTTGGCGCCCCAACATTGGACTGTCCCGTTGACGAGCAGGGCGCAGGTGTGGTCATCATCGGCGGAGATGGCGGTGACCGCACCGCTCAGCCCGCTCACCGGCGATGGCAAAGGATTGGCATTGAAGGTGCCCAGGTTAGTGCTATTGCCCAGCTCGCCATCGTAGTTGCCGCCCCAGCATTCCACCGTCCCGCCCGAGAGCAGCGCACAACTGAAAGCTCCGCCCACGGCGATGGCCGTCACTTGCCCGCTCAGCCCGTTCACCGCCACGGGCACGTTGGAGGCCGTAACGGTGCCGTTGCCCAGCTGTCCCTCGTCGTTGTAGCCCCAGCATTCGACCGTTCCATTCGCCAGCAGGGCGCAGGAGTGATCTGCCCCTGGGCCAGCGGCTACCTGGATCACCCCTTGCAGTTCGATGGTGTTCCCGCTCAGCGCGGTGAACTGCTGCGTCTGCGTCGCGCTGATGATCGGATTCGTAGGCGACACCGTGATCGAAGTCGGCGTCAATTGCGCCACTCCCGCCACCGCCAGAGCGGCCAGCAACACGCACACTGCCGCCATAGGAAGCCATCGCCGCTGTGGGCGATCAATGGCAGCGCGACCGAAACGAACCCGACCGAAAGAAGAAACGAGAGACGAGAAGGAGAAAGAAGACGGAGAGGGGGCGGCACAGGGGGACATCATGGGGAAACTCCTTGAGAAACCGCTCGGATCGATGCAATCAAGCCAACCCGGCTAGCTGAAAACACAAGTGCGACGAACTGATAACCGAAGGCTAGGATCCAAAGCTTGAGGCTGGAGCCTGGATCTGATTCACCGAAGCGGAGCAGTGATAGCAGCAGCCAAAAAGTGAAAGCTGATGCGCCACGAAGCCTACAGTGGCGCCGAATCCCCGTCAAGATGCATTGTTTTACACAGCGAGGAAAGGCCTGATTCCGCGCGAGTGCCAATCCAGCGATTCAGCGGAAAATGACGCAGTTTGAAAATTGCCATCCCTCGAGCCCAACAGGCTGCGGAGAAGTTCGCTTTCCCAACTTTTTTCATCACATTTTTTCCGTGCGCTTCGTCACAGACTTACAGCTCCGTCGCTGATAAGATTCCTGTGACACTACATCATCGAAAACTGTGTCCGTCTCCAGAGACGAAGCCATTTCCGGTCGACAAATTTTTCTGCGTCATTTGACAATATATGGTCCCGGCCCCACCCCCGCAAGTGCACGCCAAACGGAGAAATGAGAGGTTAAGTCCAATAGTTTGAATACTTTGCATTTAACTATCCTGTTATCAATACTTTAACTCATTTTCGGGGGGGGGGTACCCCCCATTTTGTAAGTCCAGGCCTCACACCCAGCGGAAAAATGTCTTAATGAGGGGGAGGGGTCGGAGCGCTCCGGTTCAGCATTCGATGATATTCAAGGCGAGGCCTCCGAGCGAGGTCTCCTTGTAGTGGGTTTTCATATCCATGCCGGTCTGGTACATGGTTCGGATGACCTGATCGAGTGAAACTTTGTGGTCTCCGGTTTCCCGCATGGCGATTCGGCAGGCATTAATGGCTTTGACCGAACCCATGGCATTCCGTTCGATGCAAGGAATTTGAACCAGTCCGCCGATCGGGTCGCATGTCATGCCGAGGTTATGCTCCATGCCGATTTCCGCTGCGTACTCGACTTGCTTATTGTCGCCGCCGAGCGCAGCAACTAGGCCTCCCGCGGCCATGGAACAGGCAACGCCCACTTCTCCCTGGCAACCGACTTCGGCTCCCGAGATGGATGCGTTCTCCTTATAAAGGATCCCGATCGCACCGGCTGTCAGGAGGTAGTGGAAGATTCCGTCCGGTGAAGCGCCGGGGACAAATTGCTGGTAGTAATGACCGACGGCGGGGATAATCCCGGCGGCGCCATTGGTGGGCGCGGTGACAACTCGTCCACCAGCGGCATTTTCTTCGTTGACTGCCATGGCGAAAGCGTTCACCCAGTCCATGGGAGCGAGAGGGTCGTTGCTGGTCTTCGCGCTTAGCTTCTGAAACAACGCGGGAGCGCGGCGCCTTACGTTGAGACCTCCGGGGAGAATCCCTTCGGTCCTGAGACCACGGTCGAGACATTCTTCCATGGTTTTCCAGACACGCGCCGCGTATTCTCGAACTTCGGTCTCGGGCCGCCACGCGGCCTCGTTGGCCAGCGCAATTTGCCAGATGGGAAGGTGCTCCCTGTCTCCGATGCGGAGAAGTTCATCGGCGCTGGAGAAAGGGAATGGAACCTCAGGCCGACTCGTTCCCTGGGATAACCGCTCGCCTTCCCTCTGGATAAACCCGCCCCCGACCGAGTAGTAGATGTCGGAGGCAATTTCAATTCGAGCCGCGTTCAGCGCGGTGAAGCGCATGCCGTTCGAGTGCGCGGGGAGTGTTTGGTCGTAGTGGAAAATGAGGTCGCGACCTTCCTCAAAGTTGACCGGGCAAACGCCATATAACGGCAGCATTGCCGAACGGCGCACCTCATCGAGCTTCGGCTCGATGGATGCTGGGTCGACCTGATCGGGCTGTTCGCCCATCAGTCCGAGGACGATGGCTCGATCGGTTCCGTGTCCCTTGCCCGTCAGGGCGAGCGATCCGTAGAGCTCAACGCGCACTCGTGAGACTTCACTCAACTGCGCCTCGCCATGGAGTTCTGTCACGAACGCTTTGGCGGCGCGCATCGGCCCGACCGTATGAGAACTCGAGGGTCCGATCCCGATTTTGAATAGTTCGAAAAAACTGGTCTTCACGGAGATGATCCAGAATCAATCGTTGCAGGCGTGACGGCGTCTCGACCGTGAGCGCCACGCTCTGCTTCTTTATGCGCCGAAACCCCGATGTCTCTATCGTACCGGGAAATGGCTTTCGGCGTGCGCTGCGCCTTCTGTCACATCGTCGCCGCAATGGCGAACTTGCGGAAAGGTCCGATATATTCGACCCATGACTTCGTCTTCCTCTGAATCCTCGCAGCGGTGGAACGCGGCGTCGTATGCCTTGCACGCCGATTTCGTGCCTGCGCTGGGGCAGCCGGTGCTGGACTTGCTCCAGCCGCGGCCGGGAGAACGCATCCTCGATTTAGGTTGCGGCGATGGAGCACTGACGGAAAAACTGGTTGCGCTCGGCGCCCGCGTGGTTGGGGTCGACGCTGCTCCGGACATGGTCAATGCGGCAAGGCGGCGCGGACTGGACGCGAGAGAGATGGATGCGCGGACGCTCGCGTTCGAGCACGAATTTGATGCCGTGTTCAGCAATGCCGCGCTGCACTGGATCAAGGACGACCCCGACGCGCCGGTTAAGGGAGCATACCGTGCTCTCAGGGCGGGAGGAAGGTTTGTGGGCGAGATGGGTGGTCATGGATGCGTGGCTGCGATCACCGTGGCATTATTGGCTGCGCTGGAGCGCAGCGGCATTGAAGACGCGACTTCGTGGATTCCGTGGTACTTCCCGACGGTGGAAGAATATGAGAAACGATTGCGGCGGGCGGGCTTCGTGCCGCAAAGCGTGCAACTGATTCCGCGCCCGACGCCGCTGCCGACGGGAATGCGGGGGTGGCTGGAAACCTTTGCCAATCCTTTTGTGGCCGCGCTGCCGGGAGAGGAGCGGGGCGAGTTTCTCGACGAGGTTACGGCGCTGCTCAAGCCAGTTTTGTGCGATGGGGATGGCCGGTGGACCGCAGACTATATGCGTCTGCGCTTTGCCGCCGTGAAACCATCGAGGTGAGTGGGCCAATCGTTCACGTGTTCATCGGTCAGCGGCGGAAAGCACGCGGCGTAGAAAACAGATTAGCCTTCGTGGTAAACTCGCCGGGCGCGAAGGGCGCATCCGGTCCGCGGAAAGGACAGAAGTCCACCTTGGTGGTTGCATGTTAGCTTCACGAACTTACTTTCTGCCCGTCAACGCGGACCTCGGGCTTATGAAAGGAAGTTCGTTATGCCAGTACGACGCCTCCCCGCGAATCCCAACCTCGAGCATCTCAAGTACCAAGCGAAGGACTTACTCAAGGATCATGCCGCCCGGGATCTTGGTGCGGCGCAGCGGTTGCGCGAGTTCCATCCGCACTTCCGGCGGTCATCCGACGCTGAGATTTTTGATGCGCGCTTGCGGTTAAGTGACACCCAGCTTGCAATAGCCCGCGAGTCCGGATTTCCCAGTTGGACTCGATTAAAGCGGCACATTGAAAAACCTACGCTCACCGACCGGCTGGACTTGCCGCATCAGGAACGGATCGAAGATGGAACGTTTCGCCGGGCTGTGGACCTTCTGGATGCGGGCGACGCGGCTGGATTGCGGGCCTGGCTTGAGTCGCATCCAGAAGTGGTGCACCAGCATGTCGCGTTCGAAGGGTGGAACTATTTTCATAATCCAACATTAATCGAGTTTGTCGCGGAGAACCCGGTGCGGCACGGGAAAATGCCGAGGAACATTGTCGAGGTGGCGAAAATCATTCTCGACGCGGGAGCGGACCGGGATAAAGATGAACTGAATGAGACGCTGGCTCTGGTCGCGACCGGCAGCGTGGCTCAGGAATGCGGCATGCAGGATGCGCTGATCGAGCTTTTGTGCGATCGCGGAGCCGATCCCTCGAGCGCGATCGAGGCAGCGGCTTTGCATGGAGGAGGGATCGAGGTGGTGAATGCCTTGATCCGGCGCGGTGCTCGGGTGAATGTAGCGGTGGTGGCGGCGCTCGGGCACGTCGAGGAGTTTAAGCGGTTGCTTCCGGCGGCCAGCGGCCAGAAACGACATCTCGCTCTTACCCTCGCTGGGCAGTTTGGGCGAGTCGAGATTGTTCGGTTGTTGCTCGAGGCGGGGGAGGATCCCAACCGGTACAATCCGGTCGGCGGGCATTCCCATACCACACCTCTGCATCAGGCGGCGGCTTATGGGACTGAAGAGATGGTCCGGCTGCTGGTGGAACATGGGGCTCGGGTAGATATAAAGGATATTCTCTGGCACGGAACTGCGGTGGACTGGGCAGAGCACATGGGTCGCACAGAGATCGAGGAGTATCTTCGGGGGCTGGAAAGAGATCGCCTGTCGGAGAGCCCGCTCATTCGCAGAGAACGCGAATAAAAATGGAGTTCCCGCTTTCCCGTTACTTAATGTAGGCAGCTTCGGCAAATGACCGAAGCGCCTTGTCGACATCAGCGGATACCGCCGTGCGATGGAGAATCGTGAAGGCCGAGAGGATGTCTCCCGTCAAGAAAATACCCTGGGTGAGATTGGCGAATTCACCCGGTCCCGGATGGTTGTCGGTGAGAGCATAGTAGAAGCCAACGGTCTGCGGCCCGTGTAGTTCGTGGAGGGTTGCCGTCTTCTCTACGGAATGCGGAAGCAACTCTTGCGCAGCGCGCTGGACGTCAGCCTTGATCGACTCGGGGGTCTCGCCTGTTAGGCGGGATGCATCGAGCCAGGCTGCGGTTATCTGCACGTCGAAGGCGTCGCCATTCACCGGGGCAAAATGCAGGGTGGTCGAGGGTGGGTCGGCGAGCGGGCGCGATTGAGACTGCCATCCGCCGGGCAAGGTGAAGCGAAGACTGCCGTGGCCGGGTATCGGAAAACTGGCGCTGGCACCGGCGTTCGCGTTCTGGTCGGGAGCACCAGGGGCAGGTGCCCTTTGAAGTGCGGCGACCAGAGCCTTGGGAGTCTTCTCGAAGGAAACTACAGTGAGCAGGTCGCCGGCTTCGAGCACCAGTTCGGGGTGGATAGCCGTCGGGCCGGGTTCGCCCCAGAGCAACGGCTTTATAAATGTCGCCGCTTTCGTACTGTCGGTCTGGTTGGCATACTGGAAAAAGAAAACCGTACCTTTATCTTTCTTGTCGCAGGCAAATGACTGCGCGCGCTTCGCAACGGGTGAGGGGATCAAGCTTTTGTAGAGTTCCGGCTTGTCCCAGAGGATGGCGGTTTGCATATCAACGGGGAAGATGCCGTCCACGGTTTTACAGTCCGCTGGAATCTGATCTGGCGTGAGACCCAAATGGGTAGGTGCGGCAGTTTGCGATTGAGCTGCACATCCGAGAAACACAGCAAGCGCGGGCGTGAGAGCAAATGGCCTCATAGAGAACCCCGCAGAAGGATAACGGTTAAGAAGCAAGACTGGAAGGGCAAGAAACACATGCCGCCAGCAAAAATTTCCCCAATTGCTTATGATGAAAGCTCGTAGCCTTACGTGTGGGGGCAGTCTTGGCTGAGACTCTGACGGAACTGGTGGAACCGCTGACGCAACAAGCACAACCGACGAACGGCATTGAAGTTCTGGAAACCCGCGAGTGGCTGGATTCGCTGGATTATGTGCTGACCCATGGCGGGCCGGAGCGGGCGGGCCGGCTGCTGCAGCAACTGGCGCTGCACGCGCGGCGCGCGGCGGGAGTCAACCTGCCGTTTTCGGCGACCACGCCTTATCAGAATACGATTCCTTCGCGGCAGCAGCCTCCGTTTCCGGGCAGTCAGGAGATGGAGCGGCGCATCAAGAGCCTGGTGCGCTGGAACGCCATGGCGATGGTGGTGCGCGCCAACAAGATTCAGGAGGGCATTGGCGGACACATTTCCACGTTTGCGTCGGCGGCCACGCTCTATGAGGTGGCGTTCAACCACTTCTTCCGGGCGGCGACCGAATCGGGCGACCGCGACATTGTTTATTTCCAGGGACACGCCGCACCGGGCATTTACGCGCGCGCTTATCTTGAAGGCCGCATTCCGAAACAGAAGCTGGAGAACTTCCGCCGCGAAATGAAGCCGGGCGGCGGGCTGTCTTCGTATCCGCATCCGTGGCTGATGCCGGATTTCTGGGAATTTCCCACGGTCTCGATGGGCCTGGGGCCGATTCAGGCGATCTACCATGCGCGCTTCATCAAGTATCTGGAGAATCGCGGGCTGAAGACGTCGACCGGCGGCAAGGTCTGGGCGTTCATGGGCGACGGCGAAATGGACGAGCCGGAAGCGCTGGGCTCGATCACGCTGGCTTCGCGCGAACGGCTCGACAACCTTATTTTCGTGGTCAACTGCAACCTGCAGCGGCTGGACGGGCCGGTGCGCGGCAACGGCAAAATCATTCAGGAACTGGAAGCGATTTTCCGCGGCGCGGGCTGGAACGTCATCAAGGTCATCTGGGGCACGGATTGGGATCCGCTGATTCAGGCCGACCGCGATGGCCTGCTGGTGCGGCGCATGGGCGAGATCACCGACGGGCAGTATCAGAAATATTTTGTCGAGAGCGGCGCGTATTTCCGGCAGAACTTTTTTGGCACCGATCCGCGACTGCTGAAGATGGTCGAGCATCTCTCGGACGAGCAGCTGGCGCGCATGCGGCTGGGCGGGCACGATCCGATCAAGGTGCACGCGGCCTACAAGGCTGCGGTCGAGCACACGGGACACGCCGACCATCATTCTCGCCAAGACCATCAAGGGCTACGGGCTGGGCGAAGCGGGCGAGGGCAAGAACATCACGCACCAGCAGAAGAAGCTGAACGACGATGAGCTGCAGGTGTTCCGCTCGCGCTTTGGCATTCCGATTCCGGACGACGAACTGCATGATGCGCCGTTCTACCGTCCCGCCGACGACAGCGCGGAAATCAAGTACATGCAGGCGCGGCGGCAGCAACTGGGCGGATATCTGCCGGTGCGCAAGGAACGCGCCGCGCCGCTGAAGCCGCCGGCGGACGCGGTGTTTGAGGAGTTCTACAAAGGCACCGAAGGGCGCGACGCTTCGACCACGATGGTGTTCGTGCGCATGTCTGTCGAAGCTGCTGCGCGATCCGGAGGTCGGGAAGTTCATCGTGCCGGTAGTGCCGGACGAAGCGCGCACGTTCGGCATGGAGGCGCTGTTCCGCCAGGTGGGCATTTATTCGAGCGTCGGCCAGCTTTACGAGCCGGTCGATATGGACACGCTCCTTTATTACAAGGAGGCGAAGAACGGGCAGATTCTGGAAGAGGGAATCACCGAGGCGGGATCGATGTGCTCGTTCATCGCGGCGGGCACGGCCTATGCCAACCACGGCATCAACACGATTCCGTTTTTTATTTATTACTCGATGTTCGGGCTGCAGCGCATCGGCGACCTGATCTGGGCCGCGGCCGATATGCGCTGCCGCGGCTTCCTGATCGGCGGCACGGCTGGCCGCACGACGCTCGCTGGCGAAGGTTTGCAGCATCAGGATGGACACAGCCACGTGCTTGCGCTGGGCGTGCCGAATTTGCTGGCCTACGATCCGGCGTTTGCGTATGAAATTGCCGTCATCATTCAGGACGGGATCAAGCGCATGTATGTCGATGGCGAATCCATCTTCTATTACCTGACCGTCACGAACGAGCCGCTGCACATGCCGGAGATGCCGAGCGCGCGCGGGCACGCGCGAGGGGATTCTTGAAAGGCTTGTATCTGTACAAAGCGGCGAAGAAAGCGGAGAAAGAACGGTGCGAAGCTGCGCGCGCAACTGCTGGGCAGCGGAACGATCATGTTTGAAGTGCTGAAGGCGCAGGAGATTCTGGAAAAGAACTACGGCGTTGCCGCCGACGTTTGGAGCGTGACCAGCTACAAGCAGCTCTATCGCGAGGCCAACGATTGCGCGCGCTGGAACATGCTGCATCCGACGCAAGGCGCCGAAGGTGCCGTATGTGACGCAGACGCTGAAGGGCGCGGCCGGGCCGTTTATCGCGGCATCGGATTATATGAAGGTGCTGCCGGAGAGCATTGCGCAGTGGATTCCGGGCAAGTTGGTTGCGCTGGGAACCGATGGATTTGGGCGCAGCGAGAATCGCGCGTCGCTGCGCGACTTCTTCGAGGTCGACGCGAAGCACATTGTGCTGGCGACTCTGCATGCGCTGGCCGCGGAGAAGCAGGTTGCGGGCGATGTGCTGGAGAAGGCGGTTCGCGATCTGGGGATCGATCCGGAGAAGCGGAATCCGGCGACGAGTTAACGATCAAGTTGCAAAATTAGCTGAGTTGTTCAGCGGGAGTTACTCGATGATTCGAGACAGAGGCGCTGGATCAGCCACTAGTAACTCGCGATTGAGGAACTGGCAAACTGAAATGAGAGAAATGGCAACGAATTCAAGCTGCCCGAACTGGGCGAGAACATCGAGAGCGGCGACCTGGTTCGCCTGCTGATCAAGCCGGGCGCGAGCATTGCGGAAGGCCAGCCGGTGATGGAACTCGAAACCGACAAAGCGGTCGTCGAGGTGCCTTCGTCGGTGACGGGGACGGTCGGCGAAGTGCGCGTGAAGGAAGGCGACAAGCTGCGCGTGGGCCAGGTGATTTTCACGGTCGAAAACGGCGCGGGCCAGGCGAAGGCAGGCTTCGCGCCGAGCTCGGCAAACGCGGCTGAGTCTCCGACGCCGACGTCTTCCGACAAGCGACGCCGGCATTGCCCATGCAACGCCAGTACGCCTGCCAGCCGGCGCCGTTCGACGCGAGCTTCCATCGGCTTCCTGCTTCGGCGCGCCATCGTCCGCGCGAATTCAAGCTGCCGGAACTTGGCGAGAACATCGACTCCGGCGATCTGGTGCGGCTGATGATCTCGCCGGGCGCGCGCGTCTCCGAAGGCCAGCCGGTGATGGAACTCGAGACCGACAAAGCCGTAGTCGAAGTTCCCTCAACGGTGAGCGGCGTGGTGCGCGAAATCAAAGTCAAAGAAGGGCAGAAAGTCAAAGTCGGGCGAGGTCATCTTCACCCTGGAGGGCGGGCGCGGCGGCTGCCCGCTGACGCTCCCCGGCGGCACGAGCCGGTCGAACACATTTCCGGACAGCAGGCGGCGCGGCTGTCATTCCAGCTCGCCATGAAGGCGGAGGGCAAAACCGAAGAGCAGGCGCTGCCTCCCGATCATCCGCTCGGCTTCGCGCCAGCGAATTCAGCATGCCGGTGCAGCTGGAAAAAGTTGCCGGGACCGAGCATCGCGATCCCGCGCCGGCGGCGCCGCATGTGCGGCGGCTGGCCCGCGAGATTGGGGTGGACATTCACAGCGTGCAGGGCAGCGGGCCGGGTGGACGCATCAGCGAAGACGACGTGAAGCTGCATGCGAAGAACGCCCTGGCCGCAGCGACTGCGGCGGCACAGGCTCCGCGTGTCGGCTTTGTCGAGCCGGAGCTTCCCGACTTTTCGAAATGGGGCAAGACCGAGCGCGTTTCCATGCGCGGCGTGCGCCGCAAGACGGCCGAGCATCTGCGCCAGGCCTGGAACACGATTCCGCACGTCACGCAGCAGGACCGCGCCGACATCACCGAACTCGAGCAGCTGCGGGCCCGCTTTGCTCCGCGCGCCGAAGAGGCCGGCGGCAAGATGACTGTCACCGCCATCGCGCTCAAGGTCTGCGCTTCGGCGCTGAAAGTCTTTCCGCAGTTCAATGCCTCGATTGATATGGGGAAGGAAGAAATTATTTACAAGCAGTACATCAACATCGGCGTCGCGGTCGACACCGATCGTGGACTGCTTGTGCCGGTGATTCGCGACGTGGACAAGAAAAATATTGTCGAACTGGCGGCCGAGCTGACGCAGATGTCGAAGAAAGCGAAGGACCGCAAGCTGACGCCCGAAGAGATGGAAGGCGGAACGTTTACGATCACGAACCTGGGCGGAATCGGCGGCACGGGATTTTCGCCGATCGTCAATCATCCGGAGGTGGCGATTCTCGGTCTGTCGCGCTCGCGCATGGAGCCGGAGTGGGTGAACAACAAATTCGAGCCGCGCTTGATTCTTCCGCTCTCGCTCTCGTACGATCACCGGTTGATCGATGGCGCCGACGCGGCGCGGTTTCTGCGGTGGATCGCGGAGGCGTTCGAGCAGCCGTTCTTGCTGTCGGTGCAGGGATAAGGGATTTTTACCGCCGAGACGGCGAGGACGCCGGGAAGTGCTGAGTTCGCTTTAGCGTGGCGCAAACGGTCGGGCGTGCCCGCCGCGCGACCGAGAAAGCCTGGATGAAAAGACGATGGTCACAGTTCGCCCTGCTGGGATTGGCGGGGATTTTGGCAGTCGTTTCTGTAGGTTCGTGGGCCGGTTACCTGGGGAACGGAATTGCCTATGGAAGTCTCGTCGGTCTGCGTGGACAAGAACAGGATTTGGCTTTCTTCGGGTCGAGAGCTATAAGGTACTTGGAAATTGCACTTTGCTCTGAAGGACTGGCCGTCATGGCGGTCGCTTGGGTTTGTGCTGGCGCCAGCAGACCTGTCTGGCTTAGGTCGTGTATCGCTTTAGGGTTGGCCGCTGGTGCCAACGCTTTTACCTATGCAGCGGTGCGAGGTCTGTGAAGACCGATTCGTTGCTCAAAAACAATACACTACCTAAGGATCGCATCAATACAACGTAAGGATAGATAGCGAAATGTCCAATAATTCCAATCTCCGTGTGGCAGTAATTGGTGGCGGTCCCGGCGGGTATGCCGCTGCATTTCTTGCTGCTGATCTGGGCATGAAAGTTACGCTGATTGATCCGGAAGTAAATCCGGGCGGCGTCTGTCTTTATCGCGGATGCATCCCTTCGAAGGCCCTTTTGCATGTGGCGAAGTTGCTGGAAGAGTCGGAACAGGCCAAGAACTGGGGCATCGAATTTGCTCCGCCGAAGATTGATCTCTCCAAGCTGCGCTCTTGGAAGGAAGGCGTCGTCGCGCAGCTGACGGGCGGGCTGGGACAGCTTGCCAAGCAGCGCAAAGTGACGTTCGTTCAAGGCAAAGCGTCGTTTGTGAATTCGACCACGCTCAAAGTGACGAAGTCTGCCGCAGCGGGAGAAGAGACGCTTACTTTTGATCGCATTATCATCGCCACCGGGTCGCGCCCTACTGTTGTGCCCAGCTTGAAGATCGATAGCCCGCGCCTGATGGATTCAACTGGCGCGCTCGATCTCGCCGACATTCCGAAGACGCTGCTTGTGATCGGCGGCGGATACATTGGGCTTGAGCTTGGATCTGTTTACGCCACGCTCGGCACCAAAGTGACGTGCGTTGAAATGTTGCCGGGGCTTTTGCCCGGCGCCGATCGCGATCTGGTGCTCCCGCTGCACAAGCGGCTGGAAAAGCTTTTCTCGGCGATCCTTCTTAATACCACGGTTAAGTCGCTGAAAGATGAAAAGACGGGAATCCGCGTCACGCTGGAAGGTCCGGACGTAAAAGAGAAAGAGCAGGTTTTCGATCGCGTGCTGATGTCGGTAGGACGCCGCCCTAATTCCGAAATCCCCGGCCTCGATAAAACGAAGGTGAAAGTCAACGCCAAAGGATTCATCGAAATCAACGGGCAGCGGCAAACTGCTGACCCATCCATTTATGCAATTGGCGACGTGGCGGGCGAACCGATGCTGGCCCACAAAGCGATGCATGAAGGCCGCACCGCAGTCGAAGCCATCGCCGGACATAAAGTCGCGTTCGAGCCGAACGCGATCCCGGCGGTCGTTTTCACCGATCCTGAAATCGCGTGGGCCGGGCTCACTGAGACGCAGGCGAAAGAACAGGGGCGGGCGATCACCGTCGCCAAGTTTCCGTGGGCCGCTTCGGGGCGCGCGATCACGCTGGATCGTCCGGAGGGTCTCACCAAGCTGCTGATCGATCCCAAAACCGAGCGGGTGCTCGGCGTCGGGATCTGCGGGCCGGGCGCGGGCGACCTGATCGCCGAGGGCGTGCTGGCGATTGAAATGTGCGCGCTGGCGGCGGATGTCGGCATGACCATCCATCCGCATCCAACTTTGTCGGAGACGATGATGGAAGCGGCGGAAATTTTCTACGGGCAGGCTACGGACATTTACCGGCCGAAGAAATAGGCTACGCAGCAGCCGTTTCGTGGAGATCGAGCCAGGTACTTCCGCGGTTGAGCGGGAGAGTGCCTTGATACCGCGCGGGCTTCATGCAGGGCATAGGGGTCCTTCGACTTCGCGGGGCGCGCTGTGCTTGCCCCGCTTCGCTCAGGATGACACGGGTAAGAGGAAAGGTAAGTCTGCCGCGGCTCGATTCTTGCTCGAGCACGCTTGACTCAAGCAACCTCATTCGAAACTTCTGAACCATGAGAAAACACGCGCTCTTACTTTTTGTACTCGTTGCTTTCGCGCCGGGCCTTGCGGCGCAGTCGGTTGCCGGCCTGCTGAGCGGGAACCAGGCTAAGGCTGCGGGGGCTGCTCAGAGCGATGCGCTCGGGCGCGGGACGCCTTCGGGCACGGTTCTGGGTTTTCTGCAGGCCGCACAGTCGGGAGACTACCGGGCCGCCGCCGAGTACCTGCAGATGAGCGCAGCGCGGCGCCAGTCGCAGGGGCCCGAAGTGGCCACCAAATTAAAAGTATTGATGGATCGCGCCTTCGTCGGCAGCTTGCGGCGGATCAGCAGTAATCCCGAGGGCAATCCCGACAATGGCATTGCCGACCAGCAGACGATCGGCGCGTTTTCGGTTGCGGATAGCGACGTCCCCGTCGTGCTGGTTCGGGTGACGGATGCCAACGCGGGCAAGATCTGGCTGTTTTCGACCGAGACACTGAGTAAGGTTCCCGACCTCTACGACAATGTCGAAGCGCACCGGGTCGAGAGCAGGCTGCCGGAGAGCCTGGTTAACAATGCGTTCCTGGGGATGCCGCTCTGGCAGTGGCTGGCGCTGTTTATCGCCGTGCCTGTTGCGATCATTGTTGGCTGGGTGGTGGTTCTGTTTCTTGCCATTCCCCGCCGTCTTTATCTCATCTACAAGAAGCGGCCTGACATGCACTCTTACCGGCGCGTCTCGATGCCGCTGCTGCTGTGTTTTTCGGCGATTGCGCACCGCATCATTGCGGGACGTTTCGGGCTACCGCTGCTGTCGCGCTTTTATTACGCGCGCACGGTCGGCGTTGTTTTCAGCATTGGCTTGTTCTGGTTCCTGCTCCGAGTCTCGAGCCTCACCATGCAACGGCTGCGCCGGCACGCGATCGGCATCGGGCGTACCGGCACGGGAACCCTGATGCTGCTGGCCGAGCGGCTGCTCGCGGCAATGGTGGTGGTCATTGGACTCTTATCCATCCTCGCCATTCTCGGATTCAATCTCACGACTGTTCTTGCGGGGCTCGGCATTGGCGGCATTGCCATTGCGTTCGCCGCGCAGAAGACGCTGGAAAATTTGTTTGGCGGGATTTCCGTGCTGGCGGACGAGGTTATGCGCGTAGGCGACTACTGCCGCTTTGGCGACCGCACCGGGACGGTCGAGGACATCAGCCTGCGGTCGACTCGCGTTCGCACCGATGGACGGACCCAGCTTTCGATTCCGAATGGCGCACTGGCCACCATGAGCCTCGAGAATTTCAGCCGGCGCGACAAAATTCTCTTCAACCCGGCGCTCGCCATCCGTTATGACACCACCGGCGACCAGTTGCGCTACCTGCTGGCCGAAATCCGGCGCCTGCTCTACCAGCATCCGAAGGTCGAACCGGAGACGGCGA
The DNA here is from genome assembly GCA_963838315.1 of uncultured Acidobacteriaceae bacterium. Classification (GTDB taxonomy): domain Bacteria; phylum Acidobacteriota; class Terriglobia; order Terriglobales; family Acidobacteriaceae; genus Acidiflorens. The sequence goes on along the minus strand of CAWIQW010000006.1, from coordinate 85,982 downwards.
GCGTCCGGTTCGCGAACTTCGATGCAAGCGCGTTGCGGCTGGAGATCTTCAGCTACGTGTTAACCCGAGATGCCAACGAATTCGCAGCCGTACGGGAGGACCTGCTGCTGCGGATCATGGAGGTCGTCGAGCGGTCCGGCAGCGGGTTTGCGTTTCCATCCCAGACGCTCTATCTGGGTCGCGATTCCGGCCTCGACGCGGAGAAAACGGCAGCCGCCGAAAAGCAGGTGCAGCAATGGCGGGATCAGCGCCGATTGCCGTTCCCCGATTTCGCGCCCGAAGAGAAGTCGGCGCTGCGCGGATCGATTCCGTATCCGCCGCCTGACTCTTCATTTGGCAAGAAGCCCGCCTAAGACTCAGAGCTGCGGCTCGGTCTTAATTTTGCGCGGCCACCGCGGGAACCTTTTGTAACTCGTTGGAGTCGAGGGCGCTTACCTATGTAACTTGCCCGGTTGCACGATGGTTTCTAGCATAAGAGAGCCATGCCTCTCGCTTTGCTGTTGTCGCCGGATGACCAGGCCGTCAGCGCCATCTCGGCAGTTTTGGAAGAGATGGCGGTGACTTGCGAGCGCCCGCTCGATGGCGTCTCTGCAGCTCAAAAACTCAATTCTCATACCTTCGATCTGGTCTTCGTCGATTGCGATAACCTGCCCGCGGCCAAGCTCATCTTCGACGTGTGCCGCCGTGTGAAGGGTAGCAACAATCCCGTGCCGATCGCGATTGTCGACGGCCGGGCCGGTCTACCCACTGCTTTTCGCCTGGGCGCAGAACTGATTCTTACCAAGCCGGTCGCCAAAGACCAGGCGCGCACGACGATCCGCACAGCGGTGAGCCGCGTGAGACGGCCTGACCCGGTACAGGTCGCGGTCCAAAGTAGTGGGCGCGAAACGAACGGACCGCTATCGAATGCAGTGAAAAATGAAAGTCCGATCGCAGTCGATGGCAAGGTCTCCTTGGAAGCAAGGGCGCGGGGAGCGGCGGTGGGCGGCACCTCCCTCAATCCCGGGATGAGCGTGCCTGCGGTGCTTGAAATGATGGCCGCGCCCGACGTGGCGCCTGCGCGAGGCGCGAGGGAATCGAACTCTCCCGCGTCGAAGCCCACGAAAGAAAAAGTAGCCGGCGGAGCGAAGTCCCCGGCACGAACCGATGCATCGGAAGAGCAGGTTGAAAAGAGACGCAGCCGGATCGCGCAAGTGGAAAGCAATGAGCGGCGAAGTCGGCGGGAGGCGAGCACCGAGAACGTCCAGGCCGACCAGAAAACGAATGGGCCGCTCGTAGCGATCCTCGTGGTCGTGGTCGCGGTTGGCGGCCTGTATGCATCGTGGATGTTTGAGCCCGGATTCCGGGCGCTCGTGCAGCCGCTGGTCGATCGCGTGTTGGTGGCCACCGGAATGGGTCAGCAATCGCATCCTTTGGTCCCGGCTGCAAATCCGGAAAAACTTGCGGCTCAACCAAGCCGTACACCTGTGAACTCGGGCCCGTCCGCGCAATCTTCCGCGCCCGTGGCAGCAAAACCCAGTCCCGTGGCCGCTAGCGCCGCGACGGCCGTCACGGCGTCCACGACGCCTGAGGGCGCGGCTGCATCGGCTACCCCGAGTGGGGCGGCAAGTCTGAAGAGTGTCAATCAGGTATCGGTCACAGAGAGCAGTCCTAATGCCAGCACTGCGGCGGTTAAGCCCACCGCTAACGCCGTCGGTGCCCCCGCAACCTCAGGAGCCAGGACGCCGGAGATGATCGCTCCAGAGACCAGGGCGCCGGCAACCAAGGCTCCGGAGACGAAGATTCCGGAAAGCAAAAATACTGGTGCTGGTCCATCAGGCGGCGAATTGCCGGGTGAGGCCAACGCGCTCGTCCTCTCTTCCAAGGGCGCAAACAAAAGGCTGGTGCATTCCGAGCAACCTAGTTATCCCGCAGGAGTTGCCCGGGCACAGGCCCCGCTGGTGCTGAAGGCGGTCATTGACGAGAACGGAAAAGTCGCTGGTGCCCGAGTGATCCAGGGCGATTCCGCACTCGCTCCCGCCGCGGTCAGCGCGGTCAAGAACTGGCGCTACCAGCCGTTTATGCGCGACGGAAAAGCGCTGCCTTTTCAGACGGTAGTGGTGGTGGATTTCCAACAGCGCTGAGGACGCCTCCTTAGTAAGAGTGAGTAATTGATTACCAACTAATGCCACGCACTTTCCTATTACCCACGTAACTTGCTGGTACCCATCGCACTGCCTACGATTGGCTTATCATGGGTTACCAAGCTTTACTTTTCTGTTCTGATGAAAAACTCTCCCGTGTCGTAAGCCAGGTTTTCGTTGAGCTCGATTTTGTCGTAGATCCAGTGAGCGAACCGTTTGCCGCCGTCAAGAAGTTGATGGCTCAACATTACGACGCCATCGTGGTTGATTGCGCGTATGAGCAGAACGCCGCCCTTATTTTCAAGAGCGCCCGCAATTCCAGTTCGAATCAGGTTTCGCTGGCAATCGGCCTGGTCGAAGGGCAGACAGGTGTAGCGAAGGCGTACCGGATCGGCGCCAACCTGGTGCTGACCAAGCCGATCAATGTGGATCAAGCGAAAGGGACTTTGCGCGTGGCCCGCGGACTGATTCGCAAGACCATGGAGACGGCCCATCCTGCCTCGCAAGGCGCAGCGGCCACTAGTGCGCCTGCGGAGGCGGCTACTGTGCCCCTGGTCGGCGCTCCATCCGCGCAGTCAGCGAACCGTATTGTCGACGTTATCTCGTCGCCCTCAGCGCACAGCGAGTCCGCCGAGTTTGGATCAGCGCATTCAGCTTCCGTCACAGCGTCCTCTGAGGGAATTGAGGCACAGCCGCTGGGCGGCAAGCCCGCGCGCGACTGGAGCACTCTCGCTGGAAACTCGCCGCCCGTAGTCAGCATTGCAAAAGAACAACGAGAAGAGATCACGATCACCGAAGTGGCAGCACCCATCATTGCGCCGGTGGTCGGTACCAGCCCCGGTTCTGCGGGTGCTGCCGCCGCGCCCGCTCGCACCAAGGAAATCGGGGAGAAAGAGGTAGTCGTACCCGCGGAGAAAGAAGCGGTCGCGGAAGACCCCGAGGAATCCGCCAGGAGCGCGGCCATTGCGCGGGGTAAGGCGAGCCTGTCAACTGTCACGGAGACCGCGTCCGAGGGGCCATCATTCACGATTGACGGCGATCGTGGCGGCTCATCCGGCAGCAGAAAAGTTCTGATCGCTGCCATGGGCGTGCTCACGCTCGCCTGCGCGGGCTATTTTGGTTGGATGAAATTTGGGGGCTCGCCTCACACCGCCATCGCCCAATTTGTGACCATAACCACGCAATTTGTGGCCAACGTCACGCACCGGGCTCCGGATATGTCTGCGCCCGCCACGGTACCTGCGTCGGCCCCTTCCAGCGCTGTTATCGAGAAGTCAATTCCGCAAATCGCCGCCGCACCGGCTTCTTCCCAGCCCGATACCAATCTCACACCCAGAACAGCTTCCTCCTCGACTCGTCACAGCCCGGCCGCGGCAGCGCCTCCGGCCACGACCCGCATCACAATCCGTCCCGAGTTGGAGGCTCAGGACTTCGCTCCCGCTCCGCTTGTGGTAAGGTCTGCGGCCCGACCGGTAAAAGCACAGGTCCCGCCCGACGATTCTGCCGCTGCGCTTCCTCCCCCGCTTTCCGTCCCGGCGACCGGCGACAACGGTCTGAGCGAGGTATTGTCTTCAGCCTCGTCTAACAGCGCCAAACCAACCCTTACGCGGATGAAGATCTCGCAGGGAGTATCCCAGGGAATGGTGATCAGGAGAGTTCAGCCCAAGTATCCGCCGAGCGCGCTCGCGACCCACACGGAGGGGGCCGTTCAGATCGAAGCCACCATCAGTAAGGAGGGCTTCGTGATCGACCCGAAAGTGCTCAGCGGAGATCGGATGCTGGCCGCCGCCGCACTCGCAGCCGTCCGGCAATGGAGATATAAGCCTTACTATCTGGACGGCCAACCGGTCGAGATTCAGACCCAGATTACGATCAGCTTCAAAGCCCGTTAGCCTAGCGCTTTCCGAGATCGCGGGAAGGTCGTCACGAAACATCTCGGTCCCAAGACCGGTATTCGGAGCCATCGCCCGTGGGACGCGGCAAAGGGTGAGTTTCATAACGGAGCGCACGATCGAACGGTGCGTGCGCGAACTCTCTCTAATCCAGCCGCTCGTTCAAAGCTCGCCGCCGGGGCCGCCCCGGGTGCGCGCTAACGGTGCGGAATTTGTGGTAGAGGCCATGCAGATTCTCGCTTAACAGCCGCACGATTTGCAGGCAGAACTCCTGGCGGCCGTCCAAAAGGTCGCGAAAAGGTTCGCGTGCGATGAAGGCTGCGGTCGTGGGCTCCCCGGCCACCGCAGTCGAACGGTACAATTCCCCGGACATCGTCTCGCTCAATCCCAGAATCGCGCCGGGTCCAACAATTTCCAGCAACTGGGTCTGTTCGCCTTCGGCCGGCAACATAACCCCAACCGCTCCCTTTTCGATCAAAAAGATGCCCGCTGCCGGGCTGCCCTGCTGGAAGAGCACAGTTCCCTTGGAAAACTCCTGCAAGGTGGTATTTCGGCGCAGCGCCTGCTCCAGTTCCGGGCTTAGGCGCGATCCCACAAACTCTGACGACACTTCAATGCCTCCATCTTGGATATTCGTCTATCCTGAGGCCGCGGGGACGCGGTCTCTGTGATAGGAATCACGAGTTCACGTGACCCGCGACCATGATTGCGGGGTTGGTGGAACGAGGATTTGAGACTTGTGGCATCAGAGAAGTAGTCCAAAAGGATTAATACGAAGACTTAGCGTAATAGGCTAATCCACGTGGGGACTAGCGAAAGCAGGCCCATCCGACTAGAGTACCGGAAGCGCCATTGCTGACCTCCCCCCAGCGCTCCGGCGTATCCAAGAGGAGGATCAATACCATGAAGAAAGTTAGTCTTATGCTTCTGCTGGCGATTGCCATCATCGGCATCGCTGCTGGAACCGCGTCGGCACAGTCCGCTGCGGCCGCTGGCGACAATAGCGTTTACTTTGTCTCCTATTTCTCGAACAACGTCGCTGCTGCTCCCGATGCGACAGCCCGTTTCGTCAACGATGGCGACACGGCTGGCAATCTGTGGGCCGCTTTCTACGTATTCGACGACAGCGAAGAGCTGACCGAATGCTGCGCTTGCGAGATCACGCCTGACGGCCTGCTCTCGGAAGACGTCAAGACCCAGCTGACCGCGAACCCGCTGACCGGCAAAGTGCCGACCCGTGGCGTGATCAAGGTCATCTCGTCTTCTTCGCTCGACCCGACCAACGTTGTTCCGACCGCGGGCATCCGTGGCTGGGCGACGCACATCCAGGCCGCTTCGAAGAACACCTATGCCATCACTGAGACCGCGTTCTCGGACGCGAACCTCGGCACGGCAGAAGAGAAGCTGTTGCAGAACCTCTGCTACTACGATGCACTGTTGAGCGGACTGCCCTGCACCTGCACCCCGGAAGACCACGACTTCTAGTCGTTGGCCTATCTGACAAACAAAGTCCCAGACGTCAAACCCGGCGTCTGGGACTTTTCTTTGCTCCTGAGAAGAGCCTGACGCGGATCACTCCGTTAGGGAGCGGACTTAGTACGGGATTTATTGGCGTTCGAGAATCTCATCGATAGCGACTTTGCCACCCTTTTCCACCGTGAGCACTTTGTGGACCGGCTTGAACCCGGTCAGGGTTATATCGACCACGTAGTTTCCAGGGCCCATCATGACGTCGACCGGTGACATCTTATCCATAATGCGCTGGTTTATCACCACCTGCGCGCCTTTCGGCTGCGTGTGAATGCTCACTGAACCCATGCCGGCGTTGCCTTCGCCACCCCCGCCGCCAAAGATCTTTTTGAATTTTCCAACCGTGTGAATAGCATCGGCATCGCCCAGCCCCTTCAGCACGGGGGCGTACTGGAAGTTCTGCCCCGCTCCAAGATCGACGGTGGTGGTCTCATCCAGAAATCCTTGTTTCCTGAGCAGGATCGTGTGGCTTCCTTTTTCCATCGCGAACTGGGCGGGCGTGATTCGTCCGGTTGGGCGGCCGTCAACGGTTATCTCGGCTCCGGCGGGAGCGCTCGTCACCACGACCAGCGCGTTCATCGGCGTCATGCGGAAGACGAGCGACGCTTTGGAACCCGCAACCACATCGACCGACCGGATCTCGGTCGTATACCCGGATTTGCTCGCTGAAACAATATGCTTCCCCGGACTCAGCCCAGCCACAATAAACGGCGTGACCCAGGTGGGATCGCTGCGTCCATCGACCTGAAATTGGGCGGCTTGCGGGATGGAGTCGATCAGCGCGTCTCCCGCAACTACTGCAACCAGGGGCGCGGGAGCAGCCTGAGCCTCGTTCTTCGGGTGTCGCTTCTGGGCGGCCCGAACGGGTTCGGCGGGATGTTCGTCGAGGGCCACTGGCGAGGCTGGCTCCGCGGATGCAGTCGAGGCTTGTTCCGCGGACGCGGACTTGCCGCTGGATTTGACCGCACTCGGCGTCGCCACCGAACCGTCATCCTCGGTGTGCACGTGCAGGTAGAGAGCCACCGCTACCACCAAAATGACTGCGACTGCGCCCAGGATCGAGAACAGCACTAATCGCGGCGGGACGGTCGCAATTTCGCGAATGGCTCTATCCGCAACTTCGCGGGGCTGAACCTTTTTCTTGTCCGCTTGCTTCGCCTGCGGGTATGCCCGCTGAGCGGATTCTTCCACTTCCGGCATGGGCGGTGGGGGCGCGGTAAAGGGAAGCTTCAGCGGAGGAAGTTCTTCGATATCCGAAAAGCTGGCCGCTGGCCGAACCTGGGCTGGGGCTGCCATCGCGGGATCTACCGTTATGCCCGGAGAATGCTTTGGCGGTTCGGTTAACGTGGATGCCGATTGAACCGGCGCGCGCGATGTATAGTTGGCTCCCGCGCCTTTTCCTGGGGCGTCCTGTACCTCGATCATTCCGGCTCCAGAGTTGGCGGAAGGCTTGTCGGAGGCCGAATTCGGGGCGTCCGGGGACGTGCGTCCCATCGCAGCTGCTGCCGCCTTGGCGGCGGCGGCGGCTCGTTCCCTGGCCGCCGGCTTAGGCGGGGGTGGAGGCGCCGAATCCGGACCGGGATCTGCGGTTACAAATTTCTTGGCTATCGTTCGCCGCATGGCGGTATCGAACTTGAGCTGGGAGGCTGGCTTGCTGACCTCCGGCGCCGCCTTCTTTCCGCCATCCTTGCAGTTCTCAAGATCGGCCAGCAGTTCGCGAATGGTCGGATAGCGTTCCGCGGGATCTTTCGCGAGCGCTCTCATGATGAGTGCGCTTACCGAAGGTTGAATCTTTGTATTTATCTGGATCGGCTCGGGCGGCATCTCGTTCTCGACCTGGCCCACGAGTACGACCGGATCGTCCGCGTCGTAAGCCTTTCGGCCCGTGACCATTTCATACAGAATTGCGCCGAGCGTGCACTGGTTCGAACGCTGGTCCATCGGCTCGCCGCGGATTTGCTCGGGAGAACAGTAGGGCATGAGCCGTCCCAGGCCGTTTCCCGATTCCGCCTCAATCAGGCTCATGTTGGAAATGCCGTAGCCGAGGACTTTGACCAGTCCGTCCCATTGCACCAGAATCTTGTCGGGCTCGAGCGAGCAGTGCACGACTTCGCGCGTCGCCGCGTGTTCCATGGCCGCGCAAACCTGGCGGGTAATGTCGAGCAGATCCCAGATGGAAAAGCCTTCTTTGCGCGCCAGCATATTCGCAATGCTGTTGCCCTGAACATATTCCATGGCCGCGCAGAATTGGCCTTCGATCTCGCCCGCTCCGTAAAGGGGAACAATATTCTGGCTGGCCAGCGGGAGTGCGCGCTCCCCTTCAGCGATAAGGGTTTCGACAAACGCAGCGGCGCGGTTGCCCAGAGGTGCAAGATTCTGGGTCTTGAGCGCGACAACCTGGCTGGTTTCCTTGTCGAGCGCCTTATAAATTGAGGCCGTTTCCGATTTCGAGATCTCACTCTGGATTTCGAAACGGCCGAACATCATTGCCATAGCAGTCGCCTCGCGGGGACCAGCCGCAAACACACGGGGATTGTCCTGGCTGAGAACGTCGGGGAGAAGCCGCACTTAGGATAACGTTATCGACCCTACGGTTGGGAGTTACGAAGGTACTTGCAAATAGGGCCTTTCGAGCAAGCTAAGCGCTCTTCAACGCTAGTCGAGCATTGGAGGATCAGGTACTACAGTGCATCGCTTGCTGCGGGGCGGAGGCTTTCCTCGAAACGATTTTCGGGAGAAGATTGCAGCCAGTCGCGCACCAAGGCACGCATTTTCCCGCCTTCCGATTTTCGCCGGACCGCATCGAGGATTTCGAGTTTTGCCGCGCGATCGCTCCCGCGGAAACATACCCAATACGGTAGATAGAGAGTGTCTCCAATCGCTGAGGATTCGATCTGCGGATTGCGGAGCCGGGAGAATCCGCGCAAAAACAAAAGTCTCCGCACCTTGTCGATGAGCTTTTCTGTGGCTTGCTCCGGCCGCAACCGGCTGGGCAGAAAATTTCTGGTCTTGACCGTTAGCAATTCCTGCTCGGCGGGAAGTTGCGGGAAGCTGAACAGGTCGAGCGTACCTTCCACGGCATCGATGGCATAGATCTTTTTCTCTTCGCGACCGTCGTTGCGGATATTCGCTTCAAACAAGCGATAGGGAATGTAGAGGTCCGCCATGGAGCGGGGGCGGCCACGCAGAATGTCGGCGGCCACGGCCCGAGTTCCCTCCGTAAAATGCCGCAGCGCATCCTCCCGGCTGACGTTTGGCTTGAGGCTGCGGATTGTTTCGGGAGCACTCTGCATAGTTCAGCTTCGGGATGCGAACCTCTCACCGCTGCAGTGTACTAGGCGCCACGGCTGCGCATTTCACAAGAAAACCCCGTTTACCCCAAGAGTCTCAGCGGCGTCTGGTGGTGTTGCTGGCGGAGGCTGAATTCAAAAAAGTGGGGGGTCCCCCCCCCTGCCCCAAACTGAGTTAAAGTATTGATAACAGGATAGTTAAAGGCAAAGTATTCAAACTATTGGACTTAACCTCTAATTTCTCCGTTTGGCGTGCACTTGCGGGGGTTGGGCCAGCACCATAAATTGTCAAATAGCGCGGAAAAGTTTGCGACCGGAAATGGCTTCGTCTCTGGAGACGGGCGCAATTATCGATGGTGTACGGTCGAGGAATCTTCTCATCGACGGCGACGTGAGTCTGTGATGGGCGTACGGAAAAAATGTGATGAAAAGAGTTTGGGGACTGCGAATTTTTCCGCACCCGCATCGCTAACGCAATTTTTCAAACTGCACGCCCACCGATTGGGGAGGCCATTTGTCCAGGAGACCTCAATGTTTTATCCTCAGAGTTGACTGAAATTGGGGCAGGTTCCCTCCCGGGAAATCGTCTTAATCAACTGACAGGTTTCGGAGTCGCATGACCTTAGGGCGTTTTGTCACCAAAAGCGCGTTTCGCAACAAGCGGCGGAGCATTCTGACCGTGTTGAGCATCACGTTCTCGCTGCTGTTGCTGACCATGATGATGACGGTCTGGCACTCCTTCTATATCGACAAAGGCAGCGCGGAGTCGGCCCAGCGCCTGGTCACGCGCCATCGCGTTTCCCTGACCCAATCGATGCCCGCGTTTTATCGCGAGAAAATTCGCGCCGTTCCCGGTGTGGTCGCCGTTGCGCCCAACAACTGGTTTGGCGGGCTGTATCTTGACGATAAGCCCGAGCATTTTTTCGCGCAGTTCGGAACCGACCCTGAGGAAATTTTCAAGATATTCACCGACTTCCAGATTCCGCCGGATCAGCTCGCTGCCTGGCAGCATGACCGCGCGGGCGTGGTCGTCGACCAGACGCTCGTCAAGAAGTTTGGCTGGAAGCTGGGCGATCGCATCGTGCTCAAGGGAACCATTTATCCTGTTGATTTGGAACTGACGATTCGCGGTATTTACACCGCGCCGCAGCCTACCGACTCGGTTTATTTCAATCAGACGTATGTGGAAGAAGCCGTGCCCTTCGCCAAGGGACGCGCGGGCACGTTTGCCGTTCTCGCCGACTCTCCCGGCGACGTGTCGCGCGTCGCTTCCGCGGTTGACGACATGTTCCGCAATTCTCCCGAACCGACGAAAACCGAGTCCGAAAAGGCCTTTCAGCTGAGCTTCATCAACAGCATCGGCAACGTGAAGGCTTTCATTCTGAGCATCTGCTTTGCGGTGGTATTCGCGACATTGCTGGTTTCTGCGACAACCATGGCAATGTCCATCCGCGAGCGTACGCGCGAAGTGGCTGTGCTCAAGACGCTGGGCTTCACGCGCCGGTCGATCCTGCGGCTGTATCTCGGGGAAGGCGTTCTGGTAGCTCTATCCGGCGGAGTGCTTGGCTGCCTTTTGGCATTGCTGCTGGTTTCCGCCCTCAAGAACGCCCCTGGCCTCGGCATGTTTCTCGCGGGAATGAAAGTTACACCTCTGACTTTGATATCCGCGATTCTCGTTTCCGGAGCAGTCGGATTGCTGAGCGCTATTTTTCCCGCCTACCACGCGGCTAAACTCGATATCGTGGAGGGCTTGCGCTACCTTGGTTAACTGGTAAGGCGAACTTATCCCATGGCGATCCCCATCAGCTACAACATCCGCAATCTCAAACTGCGCAAGGGCCTGACGATTATGACGGCGCTCGGCATTGCGCTTACCGTCACCACCGCAGTCTTCCTGATGGCCCTGCTTGCCGGTCTGGACAAGGCTTTCACGACCAGTGGCAGTCCGCTCAACGTGCTCGTCATGCGCAAAGGTTCCACGGCCGAGCTTTCCGGAGGCTTCGACGCCAATCTTTTTCCCACTCTCAAGACTCTGCCGGGCGTTGCCACCGACGCGCAGGGACAGCCGATCGCGTCCGGAGAATGGGTAGTCGTCGTCGTGCTGCCCCGCAAGGATGGAACGGGTGAGGTTAACGTTTCCGTGCGCGGCCTGATGCCCGCCGGACTCGAACTGCGCCACAATGCGAAACTCATCGACGGCCGCTGGTTTACCACTGGACAGCGCGAGGTCGTCGTCGGGCGGAACATCCACGACCGTTTCTCGGGAGCTAACGTGGGCGATACGCTCGACTTCGCCAAGGGTCAGTGGAAAGTGGTCGGCGTGTTCGACTCGGGTGGCACGGCCTACGACTCGGAAATCTGGGGCGATGTGAACCAGATTGCGGTCGACTTCGACCGCCAGGGGGGCTACGCTTCGGTTTATTTGCGCGCGACCGATCCCATCGCTGCGGACGCGCTTGTGCACCGGGTCTCCGACGACCAACGCTTAAAGCTCGAAGGGACGCTAGAGACCGCGTACTACGACAAGCAAACCAGTTCCGGCGGAGGCATCAAGTTCATCGGGACGGTCGTCGCTATCATTATGGCCATCGGCTCCAGCTTCGCCGCTATGAATACCATGTATGCGGCCGTTGCCTATCGCTCGCGGGAGATCGCGACGCTCCGCATCATCGGCTTCTCGAAGCCCAGCATTCTGACTTCGTTCGTGCTAGAAGCGCTGATGCTATCCCTGCTGGGAGCCGCGATCGGAATTATTCTGATTCTGCCGTTTAACGGCATGACGACCGGGATCGGGAACTCGCTGACGTTCAGCGAAACGGTTTTCAGCCTGCAACTGACGTGGAAGGTCGTCATCATCGCGGTAGGTTTCGCATTGACCATGGGGCTGCTAGGCGGCTTTGCGCCGGCCTGGCAAGCGGCGCGGCAGGATATTCTGACGTCGTTGCGCGCGTAAGATCGAACGCGCGTGAGACCAACGCGGATGCGGCCCTGGACAGCCTGGGTCTGTGGACCTCCGCCCCGCGTAAGATGCGATGATTTGGATTCACAGTCCGCTAAGGCGGAGGTTCTAAAATTTGTATCGCCAGCACGATGGCGGCATCGGATAAGTTGAATGGCTACAGACACCAAACACGACGACCTGCAGAGCCTCCGCATTGACCACTCCATGCGCGACGGCGGGGGAGAACCGCCGGCATGGTCGCGCCGCATCATCGTTGGCGGGATCGCGCTTGTGGTGCTGCTGGGCGTAGTTGCGCTCGGGTACCGCGCGCTTGCCTCGAACACGCCGGAGGTCGAAGTTGTGCGCGCCAGCGCTGAGAGCGGCGATGCTGCGGGGAGCACGGTACTCTCCGCCAGCGGCTACATCGTCGCGCACCATAAGATCAGCGTGAACTCCAAGGTGACGGGTCGCGTCGCCTGGATTGGCGTCGAAAAAGGAGACAAGGTCAAAGAGGGACAAGTGCTGGTCCGCCTGGAAGACGAAGAATTCCGCGCCATGTACGAACAGGCGCGTGGGGCGTGGGACAGTGCCAAAGCCCGGCTCGCCGAGGCGGAACACGGATCGCGCCCGGAGGAAATTCAGCAAGCAGACCACAATCTGGCTGAAGCCCGCGCCACCTCCGCCAACGACAAGATTACGCTCGACCGCACGCGCGATCTGTTTGCGCAGGGAGTAGTCTCCAAGCAGAATCTCGACGATGCACAGGCGCGCTACGATGCCGATCAGCAGAAAGCAAATTCGCTCGAACAGGCCGCCCGCCTGATGAAGCTTGGGCCACGCGTGGAAGAGATCGACCGGGCGCGCGCCGACGTCGAGCAGGCCAGGGGACAGATGGATTACGAGAAGTCGCAGCTCGACGCGACCGTAATCCGCGCTCCCGTAACCGGGACGATCCTGGAACGCACGGCAGAAAAAGGCGAACTGGTTACCGCCCAGTTCGCCAGCGGAGCCGAGGGCGGACCGCGCGGCTCCGTGGTTGCGCTCGCCGACCTCAACGATATTCAGGTTGAGCTCGATATCGCGCAGGATGATTTCGCCAAGCTCTCTCCGCATCAGGAAGGCATCGTCACGCTGGACGCCTTCAAAGACCGCTCCTACAAGGGCGAGATCGCGGAGATGTCACCAGAGGCAAACAGGCAGAAGGCGACAGTGCAGGTCAAGGTGCAGATTCTTCAACCCGACTCCTACCTGCGTCCGGAAATGAACGCGACCGTGCAGTTCAAAGCGCCGGCGAATAAAGACGACAAGAGCGCGGCGAAACAATCGTTCGTTTTTGTTCCGACCGCCGCAGTTCGCGATCAGAACGGCGCAAAGTTTGTGTTCATCGCCTTCAACGGCAAAGCGCTCCGCCGCGATGTTCACGTCAAGGGAGAACGCTCCGGCGGCTACCTCGTCGATTCGCTCGTGGGCGGAGAAAACGTCATCACTACCGCGCCTGCAACTCTGGAGGACGGTCAGAAAATTCGCATCATCACCAAGGGACAATCATGAGCACAGCATCCACGATAAACGCGCAACCCGCCATCGGCAGCAAGGTCGTGCAGGCGCGCGGCGTAAGCAAAATTTTCAAGCGCGACGCCTTCCAGGTCACCGCGCTCGACAATGTTTCGATCGACATCGCCGCCGGGGAATTCCTCGCGCTCATGGGGCCTTCGGGATCGGGCAAGACAACGTTGCTGAACATGATCGCCGCCATCGACCGCCCAACGTCCGGCGACCTGCTGGTGATGGGCGACAACATTTTCAAGCTGAACGACAGCCAGTCCGCGCACTGGCGCAACACGCATGTCGGTTACGTCTTCCAGACCTTCAATCTCATTCCCGTGCTCACTGCGTTCGAGAACGTCGAACTCCCGTTGCTCCTGACGAAGATGACTCCGCAACAGCGCCGCGAGCATGTCATGACCGCTCTCAAACTCGTCGGACTGGAAGAACGAGTCCATCATCTGCCGAAACAATTATCCGGAGGCCAGGAGCAGCGCGTGGCCATCGCCCGGGCGATTGTCAGCGATCCTACGCTGATTCTCGCCGACGAGCCGACCGGCGACCTCGATAGTCACTCGGCCACGGAGATTCTGGAAATTTTGAAGAAGTTGAATGAAGGATTTCACAAGACGATCATCATGGTGACGCACGATCCGCACGCCGCGGGCTATGCGCACGTGACGCGGCATCTGGAAAAGGGGCAGTTGTTGCCGGCTTAGCCGTCGGCTGGGACTAAAGGGGTTCGCAACGTGGCCACTACGACATGGGTGGCTAGCGTTTTAAAAGTTCCTCTGCGCTTTGTCCCCGTGTAGGAACCACGTTGGAACTCTGCACCAGGAGCCATTTCTTGCCAGAACGCTTCCACACCATCGCAAAGCGCACCGGAACGGCTGGTCGTCCTCCCGCGGAGAATGGCGCGTCGAAAAATATCGATGCGAGATTTCCTTCCTTGACGGTCGTGACATGCTCCATTGTGCCGATCTTGGCGGCACCTCCCCAGAGGCGTTGATCGTCATCGAGCATTTTGCCGATCGCAGCGGCACCATGGAAAATCTCGGCGGCGTCGCTGCCGTAGATCGTGACGCTGTCGCCATCGACCATGCTTAGGACAGCAGCGCGGTCACCGCGAGCGTAGGCGTCCAGCAGGAGCCGCGCTCGTTCTTGAAGGTCGTGAGTGCCGTCAGCGGCTCCGGCTACGGCACCCAGAGCTGCGCAAAGCAGGGCCGAAAACAAGAACGAGCGTCTCATCGATTTCCTTTCTGCATTATTACGCCGGAATCCGCGCGCTCATCGCATTGGCCGGCTCGGGTTCGCTGACCCACTCCCACACCCGCCGCCCGCGATCGTTCGAGAGGCCGCGCGCCTCGCCGTATTCCACGAGGCGGTTCAATACGGTCGTCACTGAGGCCAGCGGATCCTTATGGCGAGCCAGAATCGAAGGAGCCTGGCGCTCCAGTTCCGCACACACGTCGCGCGCGGACATCGGACGCCGCTCCTCCATCAGGACTCTGCGGCACGCCTTGGTGAAACCAGGCTGACGACCGTTGGTCTTGCGGTCGATCAGTTCGAGCAAGTCCTCGCCCAACGCTTCCTCGCCGAAAAGGTCGGCCAGGCCCGCGATTGTCTGCTTGACCGTGCCGATACGCTTCATGATCTCGGCGCGCTGCCGCAGAAGTTGCCGCAACTCTTCGTGAGCCGCCTTTACTACTTCGTGCAGGTTCCCCTGGGCATTCACCTCGTGCAACCCATTGCTCTTTCCGACTTCCATACAGCCTCCACGCAGGACAGATGACCGGGTTCCTTCCACCCATTTCAGGTACGAGAAAGGATCCTCCGAAGTTCCCCATTCACTTCAGGAGGACCGTCGAAGGGACACTGCGCCCAGGGAATTGGACGCATTGGAGCGCGGAAGGGAAGCAGTTTTTCTCTGGTGCAGAGCGCCACTTCCCGCGGCGTGGGTTTAGTGAGGCAGTCCTGCCTGGCGGGCCTGATCTTTTTTCGGAGCCGCGAGGGCTGGTTATCCCATGACCGTGGTGTGTTCGGGCCGGATCTTGTAGATCACGCGCACCTCGCCCGGCTGCGCATAAGGATACTTGTCGACGCCCATATATTTCTTGGCCATCTTGTCGATGTGCTTGTCCGCGCCTTCTTCGGTGATCTCGACGACTGTGCCGCGAATTTCAAGATAGCGATAAGGGTTGTCGGGATCGATGATGGCGAGTGCGACTCGCGGATCCCGGCGCACGTTCTTATCTTTCTGGCGGCCCTTTGCCGAGTTGAAGATCACGTGCTCGCCGTCGAAGTCGCACCACACCGGCGTCACCTGAGGACGGCCGTCCGGCATCAGCGTTCCCAGACTCGCAAAAGCTTTTTTCTGAAAAAGATCGCGGTACTTCTCCGGAATCACGTTCGACATCTCTTCCATCTCCTCGACGATAACATCGCCGTCCCCGATTATAGTCGCCGCGGTAGAGTCGGGGTGGCCCCGTCACCTTATGAGCCAGCGGGTTGGGAAGCGCACGTCCCTCCACGAACACCCGACCTCCATTACAATATCCCGATCCTATGAAGAGCCCCTCTGCCGCAACTCGCCAGATTCGATCCTCGCTTACAAACACGCTCGTTTGCCTGGTTCTTCTCGTGCTGGTCGCGATGCCGCTCGCCGCGCAGCCGCCCACCCAGCCGCCCACCGTTGTGTTTATGACGGACTTCGGCATCATCGACGACTCGGTTGCCTTGTGCAAAGGTGTCATGTACGGCATCGATCCCAGGCTGCGCATCGTGGACCTCACGCACGACGTGCCCGCGTTTTCGATCACCGTGGGCGGACTTTATTTGTTTGGCGCCTCCCCGTACTTTCCTGCCGGAACTGTATTTGTCGCAGTGGTCGACCCCGGCGTGGGCAGCACTCGCAAAGCGATCGTGGTGAAAACGAAGCGGGGACAGTTTTTCGTGCTGCCCGACAACGGACTGATCACGATGGTCGCTGACCGCGATGGCGTCGACAGCGTGCGCGAGATCGCCAATCCCGACTGGATGATTGGCGCAAAAATTTCGTCCACGTTTCACGGGCGCGATATATTCTCGCCGGTGGGCGCGCACCTGGCTCGCGGAGACGACTGGGCGCAAGTGGGTCCAGAGATGAAGAAACTCGTCCGCCTCGATCTGCAGCCCGCCACCCTCGATGAGCGTGGCCTTTCCGGCGAAGTCATCGCTCTCGATGGTCCATTCGGCAACCTGGTCACGAACATCACGGATGAGGATTTTCTGAAATTGGGCTACCACTACAGCGACTCGCTGAAAGCTACAATCGGCGGACATGAAATTCAGATGCCGTTCGTCAAGACTTTCAGCGATGTGCCGCTAAGACATCCATTGCTGTTCGTCGATTCCCGCGGACGCACCAGCTTTGCGTTAAATCAGGGCAGCTTTGCGGCGGCCTACAAAATTGAGCCTCCGCAAAAGATTTTCATTCCGCGGAAGGGGCATTGACGGGCTGCTTCTCTGCCTCTTCGCGAATGTGCGTCAATACGCGCATGTGGATCTGGTGAATAATCGCATCGGACCACACGCGCCAGTACTCTGACGGCCAGAGCCCATGACGGTACCACGTCGTTCCTTCCAGGCGGGTTCCTCCATTGGGAAGCGGCGTTAGCAGAAACTGGCCACCATTTGAAACCAGGAAGCCGTGCAAGTGTGGCGGGTCGATATGTGAGTACGGAGTCCACTCCTCCATCGGGGGCGGGTTCGCGGTGACGGAAAACTTCAGCCGGCGCGCTTCGTCCCACACTTCGATCGGCTCCACGAAGGCGCCCGTAGAAAATACGCAGTGCCGTTCCGCGCCCACTCCGCTGCCCACAATCTCGGCGCGGATGGGATACGCGATGCCAGCGCGAAACAGCCATTCCCTCGGCGGCGGAATTTCAGAAAAAGCCACCACCTGCTTCCAGACTTTCTCCGGCGATGCCTTGACGTCGATAGCCGAGCGCACGGAAAAGATCGGCGCTTCCGGTGCCACAGCATGCTCCGCCAATTGGATTCCGGGGACAAAGATGATGATTGCCGAGAGAGAGGCTAGCGCATCCTTGCGGAAGTCGGCTCGCCGCTGTACCCGGTACGCACAGGCACCTCCAAATGCCGCCAGAGGCAAAGCGATCGGGGCGGCCATGACTATGCAGACGATACCCTCAAAGGCCAACATCAGGAGCACGCCGGCCAGCAGCCCGGTCGATAGGCACGCGACTCCTACGCAACTGCCGAGGCTGCGCGGTTGCCGAAATCCATAAATGGTCGCTGCCGCAAATCCCATGGCGAATGGCAGGGCCACGAAAAGACCCCAGCCGTAATTCCTTAGCAATTGAGATCCGAGCAATGCCAGGCCGACCCCAACCGGCACAGTCAGCAGGATGCTGATGGCAGCGCTTCCGAAGGCGCTCTCGGGAAGGATTCGCATCAGCCAGGGACTCTGGTGTGCGGCCTGCTCCTGCTCTGTTGAATCGGGCCTCTCGGGTATAAGGGAGAGCGCCATGAAGAACAGCAGGTTCAGGAAGGGAACGAAGAACAGCGTGACCAGCCACGGCGAGAGTCCAGCACTGCGCAGCCGCTTCAAAGTTAGCACCGTGCCGACCCAGATAAAAGGAAGTGCTAACGCGACCATCGTTCCGAGAAAGGCCGCTTCACCGCCGCGCAGATCCGTGATGCGCGCAACGTCTCGCGCCGGCACCCAATAGTTGAACGGCCCCCATTCCCGATGGAAGCCGTAGGTTGCGACCAGGCGATCGAGGTTGTGCTTGATCCCAAAACCCAACAGTCCGACCAAGGCATAGGCGCCGCGGTCGATCGTTCCTTTGGAACGCCACAAGTCAGCGAACTCGATTTTCATAAGGACTCCCCCCGTCGAAGCTCCCATCAGTCTCCTGGTGCCGCATGCTCGGGGGCGCAAGATTGCGCGTGGCATCTTCCCCGCTGCGCGACCCACCGGTAAGCGTCGCGCATCAAAGCCATCACACCGGGAATTGCTGCCGCCCAAGCGAACGGGCGAGCCCACCAGAATTCGCGCGCCACCGCTAGCAGAGCGCCGGCGCCGCTATACTGGATCCCATCCGCGAAAACGAAGCGGATCTCCTGCTGCAATTCCTGCTGCGAAGGGCCGAGGAGCGCTCCCACGCGCGGGTCTTGCAGCGGAGCCACTGCCAACCCACGGCGCTTCATCGGTGCCGCGAGCCAGCGCGCGATGTGCGTGCAGAACCCGCACTCGGCGTCAAAGAAGAGCCAACCGCGGGCGTGTGCGCCTTTGCGATCCGTCAATTCCGAGGTAAGCGAGATCATGATTCCCTCACTTGGGCGACGGTGTTTTTCCCGCGCCGAAAAGCGATTTCAGCTTCCCGCGTACGCGAGCCATTCCCTTCAGCGTATTCGCCGGCATGTGGACCAATTCTTCGAACAAGCCGGACGAGGTGGTCAAGAATTCCAGCATCTCTTCCAGCCGCTGCCGTGTGTACGCGCTTCCGGCACCCGCTCCTTTTAGCTCAGTGACACACTCCTGGAGCACGCGCAGCGTGGGATCAATCTCCCGCCGTTTGCGCTCTTCGGCCACGATCCGGAAAATCTCCCAGACATCTTTTACGGACTCGAAATGATCCCGGCGGTCGCCCAGCACGTGGGCGATCCGCACAATGCCCCATCTCTGCAATTCGCGCAGGCTGTTGCTCACGTTGGAGCGCGCTACCGTCAGGGTGTTGGCGATTTCCTCCGCGTGCAGAGGCTTCGGCGAGAGGAAGAGCAAAGCATGCACCTGGGCAACCGTGCGGTTAATCCCCCAGCGCGTCCCCATCTCTCCCCAGTGCAGGACGAATTTTTGGTCAATTGGCGAAAGGGGCATGGTGAATTTCCATAATCGTGTAATCAGATATTTCTGTCACAACAGAACTAACAGGACGCAGGGAATAAGTCAAGAAATGTTGTGAGCACTAAAAAATGGCGGTTCTTCGGCGCACGATTGGAATCTATCTGTGTAGAGCTTTTCTGGCTCCCGAGACTGGCCGCACGCCCCCGTAGCCTGGACGCGTTGACAAATCTGGACCTGCATACGAGAAGGAACGACTTTATGCCTGAAGCAGCCGAAAGGCCCCGCATCTCCGCCAGCCTCCCCGAGGCCGCGCTCGATCAACTTTTCCGCGAGGCGCGGACCCAAATAGCGTGGCTCCCGAAACCTGTACCCGTCGAACTGCTGCGCAAAACCTACGAACTCGCCCGCATGGGACCAACCAGCGCCAACACATCGCCCGCCAGATTCATCTTTCTGACCACTCCCGAAGCTAAGGCGCGACTTAAGCCCGCACTGGCGCCGGGCAACGTGGACAAGACCATGGCCGCGCCCGTCACGGTGATCATTGCCTGGGACGCTGAGTTCCACGAACACCTACCCAGACTGTTTCCGCAGCGGGATATGCGCTCCATGTTCGCGGGCAACAAGTCCCTGATCGACGAAACCGCATTCCGCAACAGTTCGCTCGAAGGCGGCTATTTCATTCTGGCCGCAAGGGCCCTCGGCCTGGATTGTGGTCCAATGTCCGGCTTCGACCAGAACAAAGTGAATGCCGAGTTCTTTCCGGACGGCAAGTGGAAAGTAAATTTTCTATGCAACCTGGGATATGGAGACCCTAGCAAACTCTTTCCGCGAAATCCGCGTTTGGATTTTGAGGAAGCCTGCCAGGTGATTTAGGCAGACCGTTCAACCGGGAGATAGCTGCCCATCAAGGTCTGGCTTATCGTTTTCTTTTTTTGTAGGGACAACCCGCCAGCATGGGCCTCTCTAAAACAGCCGAGAGCCGAGAGACTAAAGCCCGCTTCCCGCAATCCGCGGCAGCACAGCCCTCAGCAGCCCAACGAACTGTCCCATCACCCGCCGTCCGACCTCGAGCACCTCTTCGTGATTGAGGGGCTGGTCGGTGGTTCCGGCCGCCATATTGGTGACGCAGGAAATGGCGAGCACCTCAAGCCCCATATGGCGCGCGGCAATGGCTTCGGGCACGGTTGACATGCCGACAAGGTCCGCCCCAATCGTTCGCAGATAGCGGATCTCCGCCGGCGTCTCGTAGCTCGGGCCTGCCAAAGCGGCGTACACGCCCTCGTGCGGAATGATCGAAAGCTTCTGCGCCTCTTCGAGCGCGATCTGGCGATAACGCTTGGAATATGTGTAGCTCATGTCGGGAAAGCGGTGGCCGAAGTGCTCATCGTTCGCGCCGGTCAGCGGATTCTGCCCCTGCAGGTTAATGTGGTCGCGCAGAATGACCAGCGCACCTTGCCCATAGTCGAGGTTGATGCCTCCTGCCGCGTTGGTCAGGATCAGAGTGCCAATACCCATGCGTCCCAGAACTCGCGTGGGAAAGGCGACCTCGGCCGCCGAGTAGCCTTCATAGAGATGGACGCGCCCCTGCATGACGGCGACGGGCACGCCTGCGGATTTTCCTAATACTAGCTGTCCAGCGTGTCCGATGGCGGTCGATCGGGGAAACGAGGGAATCTGAGCGTAAGGGATGCGGACGGCCTCGCTCAGGTCGTCGGCAAACGAACCCAGCCCGGAACCGAGCACGAGTCCGATGCGCGGGCGCAATTGCGTCCGGGAAAGAACGAAGGCGGCGGCGGATTCGGCGCGGGTGAAAACCTCAGAAGCTATTTCCGGAGAACTCATGATCGCTGGCATTCTACAAGAACCAGAAACAAGACGCGTGGGAACGGTCGAGTCGCACGTCCTGGGCGAACCCGCGGAGCTGGCGGCACCCAAACACCGCTTCACCACTGGATTGCCGCGAGATTTGCACACTGAAATTGCAGCTGCCATTTCGTATGGGCCAGCAGCGGATGCCCATGAAAAGCCGTATAAACACTGCGTCCTACACCGGCTGCCGTGTCGACTGCACCATCTTCGCGTCACCCGCCTGTGGACGCCGTGCACCCGATTGATGCACAAGAAGTTACAGATCGATAAATCCGATTGACGATAAAAACAGGAGTGGTAAAACCATAATCGTTCTTTGACACGTTCTGAAGTTTTCCCGGTTGGTGCAAGGTCCGGGGCTCAAGCGAAGTCACTCCAGCAGCCGCGAGGCAAAGCTGGAGAGGGCAAGTGAGGGTCTATAGCCAAGTGCTGGTCGAGGCGAACAGGAGCTTATGTCGAAGGCAGGATAGAGTCCCGAGGCGTTGGACTGATTTATCCGGTTGGCGGTGAGCCCGGAGCCCGAGCAAGATCGGCTTACAATGAACCCGCAAGGGAGTTGTAGGAATAAGGTCAGCAAGGGTCTAAACGCGAGCTACTGGCCGAGAGGAATGAGTCTGACATCACCTCGGGACTCTCTATTTGTGTTGCAAGCCGCAAGCCGCAAGCCGCGAGCCGCGAGCCGCAAGCCGCAAGCCGCGAGCTTGGAGCTTACAGCTTACAATCCTCCGAAAATATTTCTCTGGACTAAGAGTGCTGGAATGGAACTGCGACTCGGTGTTTCTGCTTAAGTTTACTTGAAGCAGGAATTTGTGGCGGTGAGTGATCCATTCCCGATGCACAACTCGAACGGCTCCCTAATGTTTCTTTTGTTCTTCGCTGCGGCGAATGAGCATAGCGCAAAGGTGGGACTAAAGATCGCCAACGATATTATTGGCAAATTGTTTAGGTGAGATGCTCCGCGAGGTTCCCACTCAAGCCGAGCGCGGCTTGAGTGGAGTTAACCGGGGTAGTAGATTGTTTCTTCAGTTCGGAAGTGTTTGACGACCTGGAACGCGAAGGCTTGGGTCGATGACCTTCGGCAGTAAGTGAGGGGGACGTTATCTACGAACCCCAGATGCACGGGGAGAATTCCCTGACACGTATTTTCGGGGTACAAAATGGGTAGGGGTCCTTCGACTCCGCACGGTGTTTCGCTCCGGCGAAACATCGTGCTCCGCTCAGGATGACAGGTTGGGTGAGCGCACGCCTTTCGCGGGCGGGGCGCCCGCGCCACACAAGACACGACCTGCCACACACATAACCTACCACGCACACCTCCTACAGCGGTATATTCCCGTGCTTCTTTGGCGGGTTCTTATCCCGCTTCGTCTGCAGCATTTCCAGGGCCTGGATTAGTTTCTTGCGCGTCTCTCGGGGCTGGATTACTGCATCGAGGAATCCGCGGTCGGCGGCGATATACGGATTGGCAAAGCGGTTGCGGAATTCCTCGATTTTTTCCTGACGGAGCTTTTCGCGCTCGGAGAGAGCGGAGCTGCGCTCCGCTTCGAGGGGCGAGGCGCCCGTCCCCACATGACCAGTGCCTCCGTTTTTGGCGGCATCCAGTTCGCGCTTATAGACGATGTCTACCGCGCCTTCGGGGCCCATGACTGCAATTTCGGCGCTGGGCCACGCGTAGTTCACATCGGTGCGGATGTGCTTGGAGGCCATGACGCAATAGGCGCCTCCGTAGGCTTTGCGGGTGATTACCGTGATTTTCGGGACGGTGGCTTCGGCGAAGGCGTAGAGGAGCTTGGCTCCGTGCTTGATGATGCCGCCGTATTCCTGCTGCGTGCCGGGCAGGAATCCCGGAACGTCTTCGAAGGTGATCAGCGGAATGTTGAAGCAGTCGCAGAAGCGGACGAACCTTGCGCCTTTTACCGACGCGTTGATATCCAGCGTTCCGGCCAGCATGGCGGGTTGGTTGGCTACGATGCCTACTGACCTTCCGTTCAGCCGGGCGAATCCTACGACAATGTTTTTCGCGTAGTGCTCGTGCACTTCGAAGAAGTAAGCGTCATCGACTACCGTCGTAATTACGTCTTTCATGTCGTAGGGCATGTTCGACTGCTCGGGGATGAGCGTGTCCAGCTTCTCGTCGATGCGGTCGATGGGGTCGCTGCAGGCCTTGCGGGGCGCGTCTTCCAGGTTATTGGAGGGAATGAAGCTCAGCAGCTCGCGCACCATGGAGAGGCACTCGGCGTCGTCGCGGCAGAGAAAATGCGCCACGCCGGAGGTCTCGTTGTGGGTGTGGGCTCCGCCGAGCTGGTCTTTGGTGACCTCTTCCATGGTGACGGTCTTGATCACATCGGGCCCGGTGATGAACATGTACGAAGTCTGGTCGACCATGAGAATGAAGTCGGTGATGGCGGGCGAGTAGACGGCGCCGCCGGCGCACGGTCCCATGATGGCGGAGATCTGCGGGACGACGCCGCTGTAGATCGTATTGCGGAGAAAAATGTCGGCGTAGCCGGCGAGTGACATCACGCCTTCCTGGATGCGCGCGCCGCCGGAGTCGTTAAGGCCGATGACGGGCGCGCCCATTTTGGCGGCGAGGTCCATGATCTTAACGATCTTGAGAGCGTTGGTTTCGGAGAGCGAGCCCCCGAAGACGGTGAAGTCTTGCGCGAAGACGAAGATGAGGCGGCCTTCGACGCGGCCGTAGCCAGTGATGAAGCCGTCACCGTAGAACTTCTGCTCGTCCATGCCGAAATCGTGGCAGCGGTGGGTGCGCAGCTTGTCGGTCTCTTCGAAGGTGCCTTCGTCGAGCAGAAATTCGATGCGCTCGCGGGCCGACATCTTGCCCTCTTTGTGCTGGCGCTCGCGGCGCTTGGCGCCTCCGCCTTCTTCGGCCAGCTGGTCGCGTTTTTTTAGTTCGGCAATTTTCTCTTCGAGTTTCATAGCGAGACATTATAGGCGAGCGGGAAAACATCGGCGTGTGACGGGTGCACAGTGCGGGGTGATGGGTGAACAGGGGTACGACGCTCGCCACACCAGGAAGGTGTGCGCGAGAACTCAGTCGTCCCTCCGGGACTCTATCTCGGTGTTGCCCTGGACCCGGCGCTGAACGCGCCGGGCTATTGTCAGTCGCCCCTCCGGGGCGGAGAGTGGCTATGTCGCCCCACGCGCCACGCAGAATTTGATTCTCACGCGCACTCTTGGGGGGCGGAGACGAGGGCTAATTTTGTTGACCGGCTGGTGCGGGTTTGATGACGACGAACGCCGAGTGGCGAATTGCGAACGGCGAACGAGCAAATAGCGAACGACGCAACCGTGAACGGGGGTCTGACGAACGCAGCGGGGCGCCAATTCAGGAACGCAGCGTGGCTCCATCGAGCAGATTCAGGAACTCTACTTTCTTTTCCGGGGGGAGGAATGAGGCTTCGAAGGAGTTGCGGGCCAGCTCGCGCAGATGGTCATCCGAGAAGTTAAAAGTCTGCTGCACCAGTTCGTATTCGCCGACCAGCGAGGTGCGAAACATGGCGGGGTCGTCGGAGTTTAGCGTGAGCATCAGGCCTTCGTCGAAGTAGCGGCGTACGGGGTGTTGCGAGAGCTCAGCGCAGCATCCGGTGCGGAGGTTGCTGGTCACGCAGATTTCGATGGGGATCTGGCGGCGCGCCAGTTCTTCGATCAGCTCGGGATCCTGGCCGGCGGTGAGTCCGTGGCCGATGCGCTCGGCGCGCAGGTTGAGGGCACCCCAGATGGATTCGGGTCCGGCGATTTCCCCGGCGTGCGCCGTCAGGTGAAGGCCGTGTTCAGCGGCGCGCGCATATACGGCGGGGAACAGATCGGGAGGGCCTTTGAGTTCGTCGCCTCCGATGCCGAAGGCAACGACGTTGCGATCGCGGAACTGGATAGCGAGATCGAGCACGCTCTGCGCCTTCTCGGCGCCGAACTGGCGGATGGCGTCGAAGATCCACAAAAGGGATATGCCGAAGTCGGCTTCGCCGCGCTGGCGGCCGCGTTCGAGTCCCTCGAAGATGGCGGGGAAATCCTGCTTGCGCCACAGGCACACGCCGACTGAAACGATTACCTCGGCATGGAGAATATTCTCGGCTTTCAGGCGCTCCATGAGGCGGTAAGTGATCAACTCGTAGTCGTCGGGGGTGCGCAGGTGTCCGGTGACATTCTTGAAAGCTTCGAGAAAGCCCATGAAGTCGGTGAAGTTGTAGAGGTGCTCGACTTCGGCGAGAGTGGCGCCTGCGCGGGCGTCATTCGACGCATGGCGCTTCTGGAGTTCGAGCAGGGTAGCGGGCTCGATCGAGCCTTCCAGATGCAGGTGCAGTTCAGCTTTCGGAAGAGCGCGGATGAAGGAGCGAGACGAGATACTGTCGTCCATGCTCGCATTGTAGTTCACTTACCGGGGGGATTCGCCAGTTACTCTCGCGCTGCCCCTTTGGCGAACTCGCTGTGGTGACGGCTGTACATCGAATAAATGCCCAGGCCAATCGCCAGCCAGGCAAAGAATCGCAGCCACGTCAGGATCGGCAATCCGCTCATCAACAAGACGCAGAACAGAACACTCAAGACTGGTGCCGCGATCCCTCCCGGCGAGCGGAAACCACGGTGACGGTTTGGATCTCGATAGCGCAGGATGATCACGCCGATAGATACCAGCGCAAAAGCAAAGAGAGTGCCGATGTTGGAAAGATCCGCCAACGTACCAATGTCGAGAATCCCCGCAGGAATACCGACGACAAACCCCGCGATCCAGGTTGCCGTTGAAGGAGTGCGGAAGCGAGGATGAACCCTTCCGAAAAGCTTGGGCAGCAGGCCATCCCGCGACATTGCGAACCACACTCGAGCTTGACCTAGCTGAAAAACCAGCAGAGAAGAGATCATCCCCATCATGGCGCCGAACAGAACACCAAGCCGGACCCAATTCAGTCGATGCGACCCGGTGTCGATGGTCAGCTTCTTGAGGCTGTTCACCACTGGAGCGGCGTCGTCGAGGAGGGATTGCCACGGCACGATGCCGGTGAGGACAACCGCTACCCCAATATAAAGTAGCGTGCAAACGACGAGGGTCGCGATTATGCCAATGGGTAGGTCCCGCTGCGGATTCTTCGCCTCTTCCGCAGCCGTGGAAACCGAATCGAATCCGATGTAGGTGAAAAAAATGATCGAACCGCCGGTCAGAACGCCCGACCAACCCTGTGGAGCGAAAGGATGCCAGTTGCCGGGGCGCACATAGTGAGCACCCGCGATAATAAACGCGAAGATCGCGGCGATCTTCAGGATCACCATAGCATTGTTGGCCTCCGCAGATTCGCGGATGCCGCGCACGAGCACTACGGTGAGAATCATGACAATGAGAAACGCCGGGACATTGAAGCCAAAATGCAAACCTGGCGCATACAACGTGTTGCCCTGCAGGTCTGTCAGACCCGATGGCAGGTACGCTGGCGAGATCCATCGCAATGCTGGATGCCAGCCGAACCAATCGAATAAGCCCACCAGATGTGCCGCAAACCCAACACTCACGGCCATGTTGCTGACTGCATACTCAAGAATCAGGTCCCATCCTATGATCCAGGCGATCAGTTCGCCCATAGTTGCGTATGTGTAGGTATAGGCGCTTCCCGCAATCGGAATCATCGACGCAAGTTCCGCATAACAGAGCGCGGTAAAGCCGCACACAATCGCCACCAACACCAGGGAAAGCGCAAGCGCGGGGCCCGCACCCGGCCGCCCCAGAGTCGCGCTGTGGCGGATCAAATAGTCAAGCAGGGGAGCGTTCAAGATCGACGACGTGTCGAATTTCTGTCCCGCTATTGCAGTCCCAATCACGGTGAAAATACCCGACCCAATCACGGCTCCGATGCCGAGAGCGGTGAGAGAAAGAGGTCCTAATGTCTTCTTCAGCTTGCGGTCTGGTTCCTGTGAATCGGAGATCAGCTTGTCGATCGACTTGCAGCAGAGGAGCTGGCTGTCGGATTGGCGAGTGGCAGGGCCGTTGGCAGTGCTTGGCAATGGCAAGAGACCGGTCTCCTTCGCGTGGACCGAAGGGCGCGGGCTGGCTGCTGGAACAAGATTGCCCGCGCCTCCTACAACTCAGAGGCGGCTCCGCGTGGATGCGCGGAGCGCCGCTGCGTGGCTACTTCTGATTACCGCTTGGCCTGTCCGCGGACCATCTTCTTCACTTTGCTTTTTTTCGATCCGCGCGCGTAATCGCGGGGCTTCTTGGGCTTTTCAGCCTTGGTCTTTTTGCGGGAGGCCCGCTTGGTTTTCTTGCGCTCTTCTTTGGTCAACTTCTTGGTGTTTGCCATTAAAACCTTTCACTCATCACCGCCGAGGGCGCCGGGAAAATCATGACCCCGGCTATTTTGCATCCTGCGGTTGATTTGGGTTATGAAACTACTCGACTACAAAAGTATCAAATCCGGGTTACGCCCGCTCCAGCTGAGCATACTTCTCAACCAGTTTCTTCAAACCGAAGCGAGGGAATTGTACCGTAATCTTGGCGTCTTCCCCATCTCCTTCGCGCTGATAAACGGTGCCCTCGCCATATTTGGGATGCTTGACCTTCTGTCCGGGGCGGAATCCGCGCTTGCCGCTGGGCGGTTCGACGGGCAATTTAGGGAGCGTGAACTTCTTGCCGCGGGAGGCAAAAAACTCGGCTATGTTGTCGATCGAGTTGTAGCTTTCGAGCGGGCGGGCGGGCTTTGCCTTGACCCGCGCCGGATTCCAGGTGGCGCTCTGGTCTTCGTCTTCGTAGGAGTAGTGCGTGGTTTCAGAGTCGAAGCCCTGCCTGTAGGGAGCGGACCTGCCCTGAGCTCCGGTCGAAGCGGCCCCCGCCCGCGAAAAACTGGCTGTGGAACCAGCCTTGCGCCGGGCCCCGCCGAGTTCTTCCACAAGCGGCATGGGGACTTCATCCAGAAAGCGGGAGGGGACGCTGGCCTCGGGCATGTCGGTGCCGTAACGGCGGCGGTAGACGGCGCGGGACAGGACAAGCGTGTCCATGGCGCGGGTCATGCCGACGTAGCAGAGGCGGCGCTCTTCTTCAATCTGCTCCGGCTCAATCAGCGTGCGGGAATGGGGGAAGAGGCCTTCTTCCATGCCGGCGAGCACTACCAGCGGAAACTCGAGGCCCTTGGCGGCGTGCAGGGTCATAAGGGTGATTTGGGCGCTCTCGTCGTACTGGTCGGCGTCGCTGACAAGCGCGGCATGATCGAGAAACTGGTCTAGCGTCTCGCCGCGGTCGCGGGAATCCATGGCGGCGTTTACCAGTTCGCGCAGGTTCTCTATCCGCGAGAAGGCTTCAGGTGTGTCCTCGTCTTCGAGTTGCTTGATGTAGCCGGTGCGGTCGATCAGAAACTTCAGGAGCTCAGCGGTGTTGGCGGCGGCTCCAGGAGTGCGGAAACCGTCGGCGGCGGCAACCTCCAACCTTGTCGCGTAGCCCACGTCGTCGGGGGGGAGAGTTACGTTGTCGGCCGCCGCATCGTCCTCGACCGAATCGCCCGCCCCGAAGTCGAAGCTGAAGTTGGCGGGATCGAAATCGGTATCGGAAGCCCGGTCCCCGGTCGGGTCTGTCTTTGGAGCGGGCGACGGCGGAGCGGGCGAGGGCCCCCTCGGCTCACGCTCAGGGCGGGTCCGCTCGACTGCCGGCGGGGCGCCGACGCTACTTTCCTGCGCGCTACTTTCTTGAGCGCTCTGGTCCAGTTGCTCGGCATAGGTGCCCGCCAGCATGGCTCGACCGTCTTCGATCAACTGCTGGAAGCTTTTCAGCGCCGCCAACGCGCGGGCGGGCAGCAACTGACGCCTTATCGTTTCGCCGACAGCTCCCCATAACGACAATCCGGTTTCGAGGGCCAGACGTTCGATGGTGTCAATGGTCGTCTTGCCGATGCCCCGCACCGGAGTGTTGATCACGCGCAGCAGGGAAATTGAGTCGTCGGGATTGAGAATTACTTTGAGATAAGAGATGAGGTCTTTGATCTCGGCGCGCTCGTAAAACGAGAAGCCGCCCACGACATGGTATTTGAGCTGGTAGCGGCGCATCGCTTCTTCAAAGAGGCGCGACTGCGAGTTGGTGCGGTAGAGAACGGCGGCGCGGGCAGTCTCGCCATTTTCGGCGGAGTGGCGCACATATTTGCTGATCGTGTCGGCTGCGAACAGGGCTTCGTTCTCGCCGTCGGGAGCTTCGTAGTATCCGATCTTGGCTCCGCCCTGGCGCGAGGTCCAGAGGGTCTTGCCTTTACGCCGTACGTTATTGGCGACCACCGCCGACGCCGCTCCGAGAATGTTCTGCGTGGAGCGGTAGTTCTGCTCGAGGCGGACGATCTTCGCCTCGGGGAAATCGCGCTCGAACTCGAGAATGTTGCGGATGTCGGCTCCGCGCCACGAGTAGATCGACTGGTCCTCATCGCCGACCGCGCAAACGTTGTGCCGGTCGCCCGCCAGCAGCCGCATCAATTCATACTGCGGTCGATTTGTATCCTGATATTCATCGACCAGCAGGTACTGAAATCGGCGGTTGTAATATTCGCGCACAGCAGCCACCGACTTGAGCAGGCGCGCGGCTTCGAGCAGCAGGTCGTCGAAGTCCATGGCGTTGGCTTTGAGCAGTTCCTTGCGGTACTGCTCGAAGATGTGGGCAATTTTTTCCGTCTTGGGATCGGCCGATTGCAGGTAAATCTCCTGCGGATCGAGCATGTGATTCTTGGCCCACGAAATTCGCGACAGCACTACGCGGGGCGTGAGTTGCTTGTCATCGAGACCCAGCCTCCGCATGATCCCCTTAATCACCTGCTGCTGGTCGCTCTCGTCGTAGATGACGAAATTCTTGGTCAGGCCGATGGCTGGCTGGCCCGGCACGGTCGAAGGAATTCGCAAAGCCTCAACGTCCCGCCGCAACACGCGCACGCAAAAAGAATGGAATGTCGAGATGACGGGCTTGGCAATGCTCAGGCCGCCGACAAGTTTTTCGACGCGCTCGGCCATTTCGGCGGCGGCCTTGTTGGTAAAAGTCATGGCGAGGATCGCCTCGGGCATGACTCCCATCTTCTCGATGAGATAGGCGATGCGAAAGGTGATGACGCGCGTCTTCCCACTGCCCGCGCCGGCGAGGATCAGCACCGGACCCTCGGTTGTCTCGACGGCCTCGCGTTGTTGTGGGTTTAACTCATCCAGAAACGACAAAAGGAGTGGCTCCGGGGTGCGCTGAGAAGATTTTACAGGAAGGGTATGGTGGTCCGTCTGGAGCGGAAATTCCTGCCGACTTGGATTCGCGGATGAAGGAGCGCGGGGACCTGCTAATCACTTCTGGCGGGGTCTGCGGGCCAATTCGCGTTGCCCGAGTCGATTGGCAGTGCTCTCCTCGATGACGAAATCCAACGCGCGCTCGATGGCCTTCGTCTCCGTTTGGACCTCAAGAGTTTTTGCGCCCGCTTTACTTGGGCGACGTTCAAACGAATGCGCGATTTCGATTTGCTTGCCGCCTTGACCATAAGATGCCCCTCTGGGTCCGATAATGAAGCCTCTCCTCCACGCGACGCAGAACGAAAGGCTGCACAAACTCTCCCTTCACACCGCTGCTATAATCAAGAATTGCGCTCATGAAGAAAAGCACACTAGCAGCTCCCGGGGCTGAAGCGGCCCTCGAAACATCCGCTTCGCGCCGCATCCGCTCCACTACCGTGCTGTCAGTCCGACGCGACGGTAAGGTCGTTATGGCTGGAGACGGACAGGTCACGCTGGGCGAGTCGGTCATCAAGCACGGGGCGAAGAAGATTCGCCGGCTTTATCAGGACAAAATTCTGGCCGGATTTGCCGGCTCGACTGCCGACGCATTCACCCTTTTCAGCCGTTTCGAGGCGAAGCTGGAGCAGTACCACGGGAACGTTGGGCGCTCGGCCGTCGAACTGGCTAAGGACTGGCGCACCGACAAGTTCCTGCGGCACCTGGAAGCGCTGCTGCTGGTCACTGACAAGGAACAGACGTTTTTGTTAAGCGGGCAGGGGGATGTGATCGAGCCCGACAGTGGGATCGCCGCCATCGGCTCGGGAGGTCCGTTTGCCCAGGCCGCCGCGCAGGCCCTCGCCGACCACACCAAGCTGTCGGCGCGCGAAATTGCCGAAGAAGCAATGAAGATTGCGGGCCGGATGTGCATCTATACAAATGACAAGGTAACGATCGAGGAGTTGTAGGAAGAGGTCAATAGTCGTTGGTCGATAGTCGTTCGCGATTTCCGAGCGATTGTGAAGTTTCCTAACGACCAGCGACGAACGACCAACGACGCATTTATGGCTATCTATTTACCCGGAACCGCCGAAGAAGAGCAAGTTACGCTTGACGAGTTGACGCCACGCGAAATCGTGGCCGAACTCGACAAGTACGTTGTCGGCCAAAGCGCCGCCAAGCGCGCCGTCGCGATCGCCCTGCGCAATCGGATGCGCCGACAGAAGCTGGCGCCCGAACTGGCCGAAGAAGTCATCCCCAAGAACATCATCATGATCGGGCCCACGGGCGTCGGCAAAACTGAAATCGCCCGCCGGTTGGCCAAACTCGCGAACTCGCCGTTCCTTAAAGTCGAGGCTTCGAAGTTTACCGAGGTCGGCTATGTGGGGCGCGATGTGGAATCGATGATCCGCGACCTGGTGGAGATTGCGATCGAGATGATCCGCGAGGAGCGCCTCGAAGACGTTGCCGACAAGGCGGAGCTCAACGCCGAAGAGCGGCTGCTGGATATTTTGTTGCCTCCGAGCACGCCTCGGACATCAGAACCGCAGGCGGCATCGGGCGGAGTCGTGATCGATGGAAGCACCGGGCTGGCCGAATCCTCCAGCCGCACTCGCGAAAAACTGCGGCAGCAACTGCGTGAGGGCAAACTCGACGACCGCACGGTGGAAATCGAAACCCGGGAGCGCAATTTCCCGTCGTTTGAAATCATCTCCAACCAGGGCGTCGAGGAGATGGACGTCAACATCAAGGACATGCTGCCCAACATCTTCGGGCAGCGCACAAAGAAGCGGAAGATGAAGGTCAACGAGGCGTTCGAGTACCTGATTCAGGAAGAAGAGCAGCGCCTGATTGATATGGAGCAGGTCACGCGCACCGCCATCGACCGCGTGGAAAATTCCGGCATCATCTTCCTGGACGAGATCGACAAGATCGCCGGGCGTGAAAGCGGCCACGGGCCTGATGTTTCACGCGAAGGCGTGCAGCGCGACATCCTGCCGATTGTCGAAGGCACTACCGTGAACACGCGTTATGGCATGGTGCGGACGGATCACATCCTGTTTGTCGCGGCGGGGGCATTTCACGTATCGAAGCCGAGCGACCTGATTCCGGAACTTCAGGGACGTTTCCCGATCCGTGTCGAGTTGCAGTCGCTGACCATGGAAGACTTCATCCGGATTCTGACCGAGCCGAAGTCGTCGCTGACCAAGCAGTACACGGCGCTGCTTGAAACTGAAGGAGTGAAGCTGGAGTTCACGCCCGACGCGCTCGATGAAATTGCGCGCTTCGCGTTCCGCGTGAATGAAGGCACGGAAAACATTGGAGCGCGGCGCCTGCATACGATCATGGAGCGCGTGCTGGACGAGATCAGCTTCGATGCTCCCGAAAGAAAAGGTCAGGAGTTCAAGATCGACGCCGCCTACGTGCAGAAGATGCTGAGCGAGATCGTCAAGGATCAGGATCTATCGCGCTACATTCTGTAGAAATCGTTTGACCGTCGGGGACGCAGAGTTCGACAGGAACAGTCAGTCCTTCCTGTTCCCCTGGCCACGGTGGTTAATTTTTCCTCCGTTGCGGCTAGTAATTCGTCTTGATTGTGAGTGAGTCGAATGCCTTCAAAGGACCTTTCGCCGGCTTACTCGGATCCGGCACGGCTACGTACTCACACAAGATCGACTTTTTTGTGACAGTGATGCGCAGGTAACCGTGCTGGCTGTCATTGAAGTTCTCCAGAATTCCTCCGGCACCCGGCATCGTCACCGGAAGCTTTGCCTGGTGAAATGCCTTGTGGAGGACATGCAACTGCGCGTTATACCCGCCCGCACCGGCAATTATCATGGGCACGTCCTGTCCCACCAGTTGGCCGGTGAAGCGCTGGTAGTCATGCACGTGGCCGGAAAGGACGAGTTCAGGAACGCGCCCCGCGGCTTGTACCGCGCTCTCCAGGACTCCGTGTAACACCTGGCTGCCGGGCTTGTTGCCATAGGCCGAATAGATCGGATGATGCACGGCCACGATGACGGCGCGGTCGCTGGCCGCCGCTTTCAGTTCCGCTTCGAACCAGTCGATCTGCGCGGGACTGAGCTGCCCGCCTTCAGGACAGTTGCTGTAGAGCCCGATGATGGTCACGAGCGGCGTGACGAGCGTCCAATAGACGTTGGGCTGGGTCATCGTCGTGCGGGGCGCGTCTTTCCCCTCCGGAGTGTGCACGGGAGCCTGACTGCAGAAGTTGCGGACAAATCCCTCGAGGCTTGACTCCCCGGTCTGCGGGTCAACATCTCCATCATGATTTCCCGGTATGGCTACGATGGGCCCGGGATAGTGCAGGTAAGGTTCATAGAACTCAGGGTAGTAGTTCGGCAGTTCGCCGTCGTAATACACGACGTCGCCCAAGTGGTAGAAGAACGAGGGGTGGGTGGTGATGTCGGGGCTGGAGAAATCGGCCTCCATGTAGGTCGCGACATTTTCGATTTGGGTTGGCGTATTGACTCCGCCAGTGTCCCCGACCGCGTGGAACACCATCACTCCACTGGTATTGATGGAATCGATCGAGGTGGGCGCGAGAATACTGTCCAGCGTCATTCGAAAGGGAGGCGCCCCGGTCGGCGCCGGCAGATCGCGCCAGGGTTGCGGCGGATTTTTGTCGGGATCGACAATCGTCTGAAAATTTACGGGCAAACGATGAGCGCCAAACGCTCTTGCACCGGAGGCAATCGGGTGATGAGCCGCCTTGCGATACCTGGCGACGTCAATGGTTGTGACCTTACGCACGGGCATAGTCTCTACCTCGGCTTGAGATAACTTTCAGTGGCCCATGAGGAACCGGGAAGATGGGAGGAGACAACAGGACACCATCAAATCCATGGCGTGTCAAATTTTTGTGCGGTTGGCCGCGGCTTAGGGATGGGCAGGATTTCCCTAGCATGAGCGTTCCGGTGGCTACACAGTTTGGAGGGCGATAGAGGTCCTTCGACTCCTCAGGAACTTCACTTCGTGAATTTCCTGCTTCGCTCAGGATGACCTCGTCGAACGGCGATGTTGAGGGTCGCGGTCTGCAGCCGAGCGCGTTGGCGATGCCGGGCACGGGAAAGCCGGTCGTGGTCACGGGTGCCGTGGGCGCCATTGCCGAGGGGCGAAAGCTCCGTCGCATAGCCGTTGGGGATTGCTAGCCTGTGGAAATTCAAACTGGACCGCCAAGGCTGCCCGCATCCCTTTGCATACTTTTCCGTTCCCTTTTAGACTATTGGTTTCGCCTTCATACAACTGCACGAGCAAGAAGGCAGTCGTAGAAATTGAACGCGGTCCGAACCGGCCCGCGATCCCAGACTAAGAAACGAGGAGAACATGGCAGCCGTTGATGAAAAAGTGAAACAGATTATCGTGGAGCAATTAGGCGTCGACGAGGGCGAGGTGACCCCCAGCGCGTCATTCGTGGACGATCTGGGCGCCGATTCGCTGGATACGGTCGAACTCGTCATGGCTTTCGAAGAAGCCTTCGATATCGAAATCCCCGACGAAGACGCGGAAAAGATTCGCACCGTCAACGATGCCGTGGACTACATCGGCAAGCACGCCAAGGCAGGCAAGTAGTTTGGCGCGCCGAGTCGTCATCACCGGCCTCGGCCTGATCTGCTCGCTCGGCAACACCACCGGCGCGGTGTGGAAGGCTCTGCTGGAAGGAAAGAGCGGCGTCGACCGCATCACGGCCTTCGACGCCTCGGCTTTTGCCTGCCAGATTGCGGCGGAAGTGCGCGACTTCGATCCTCTGAACTTCATCGAGAAGAAAGAAGTCAAGAAGATGGGGCGCTTCATTCACTTCGCGCTGGCCGCGTCCGACGAAGCGATGAAGATGTCGGAGCTGAAGGTGACGCCGGAGATTGCCGAGAAAGTTGGCGTCCACATCGGCTCGGGCATCGGCGGATTCGACGTGATCGAGCGCGAGCACAAAGCGCTGCTCGAAGGCGGTCCGCGCAAGATTTCTCCTTTTTTTATACCTGCCGCCATCGTCAACCTCGCGGCCGGGCACGTCTCCATGAAGTATGGAGCCAAGGGCCCGAACGAAGCTACGGCTACGGCTTGCACGACGAGCGCGCATTCCATCGGCGATTCTTTCCGCATTATCCAGCGTGAAGAGGCCGACATAATGATCGCCGGGGGCGCCGAAGCGGCCATCACTCCGATGGGCGTGGGCGGATTTGCGGCGATGCGCGCGCTCTCCACCCGCAATGACGACCCAGCCCGCGCCAGCCGTCCCTGGGACCGCGATCGCGACGGCTTTGTAATGGGCGAAGGCGCGGGCATCATGATTCTTGAAGAACTGGAGCACGCCCGCCGCCGCGGCGCGCCCATCCTCGCCGAACTCGTCGGCTACGGCATGAGCGCGGACGCGTATCACATGACCCAGCCGGCTCCCGAACACGAAGGCGGCTTCCGCGTGATGCGCAACGCCCTGCGCGATGCCAAGCTTGAACCAAGCGCCATCGGCTATCTCAACGCGCACGGGACGTCGACTCCGATTGGCGATACGCTCGAGGCGCACGCCATCAGAAATTTATTTGGAAATAAAGTTCCGGTGAGTTCGACCAAGTCGATGACCGGGCACTTGCTGGGCGGAGCGGGAGGTCTGGAGGCGGGAGTTACGGTGCTCGCGCTGCGCGACCAGATATTTCCGCCGACCATCAATCTGGAAAATCAGGACCCCGAAACCGACAACATGGATTTCGTCCCCAACCACGCTCGCAAGGCCAGCTTTGAATATGCGATGTCGAACTCGTTTGGATTTGGTGGCACCAACGGGGCGCTGCTCTTCAAGCGCTGGAGCGAGTGAGGGAAAAAAGTCAGAAGTCAGAACTCAGAAGTCAGATTCAAGAAGTAACGGCTCTTGATGCGAACAGCCCAGCGAGCGTCAAGCGGGTTTCACTTCTTCAATTTAACTTCTGATTTTTGACTTTTCTTCTGACTTTTCTTATTTCATCGCGTCGATCGTCACGTAGAGCTGCGACGTGTCTTTGATCTCGACGTAGGGCTTGCCTCCGGGCTTGTTGCTGACCACCCAAATCGTAGGCGTGTGATCGATGTGCAGGCTCAGGCCCAGGTCTTTATCCGCGCGGACGAGCGCTGCCAGTTTGCCACTGGGATCGACCGCGAACGGCAGACTTACCTTGTGCTCGGCGGCAAACTTCTCCGCGAAGCCGCGCAGGGTCTGCGGAGTGATCTCCAACTGATGCTCGAACACCGTTAGCCGGAAGGCGTTCCCTAGCTCCTTCGAATGCGTGTCGAAATAACGCGCAATGACCGCCGCGTCGAACGACCAGTTGTGCAGGGGCAGCGGGAAATCGTGCTGAATCAGCGGAATCTTGTAGGTACGCGATGCCTGCTCGAGGAGCGGAGCGACGCGTCCACATTGCGGGCATTGCAGATCTTCAAACACGACCAGCGCTACCTGCGAACCCTTTGGGGGCCGGAGCGCGTCCGGGACATCGTCGCCAAACGACGGCAGCGAGAGGGAAAAACAGACCAGCAGCAGGGCGACAATCGGCAAAAGGTTTCGAATCTTCATATTTATTTTGGATGCACGCCGTACGGGCAACTCGACCCGCGAATACGACGTGGAATACCACCTATGGTAACGAATTCAGGCGATTCGCGCACCTGAGTATAATCAGCCGACCATGAATTCCTGGCGAATTTCCACGCTGCTCATTCTCGGACTCACCCTCTGCCTAAGCCTCCGCGGGCAGAGCGCTCCCGGGCCGGCCTCGAATGACTCGGCCGCTGTCGCCGCCGCGGCCCCGGATTCGACGAGTTCGCCCGCTTCGCCCCAACCGATCCTCGAATACGCGCCGCCGCCCGCGGAGTACGCCCGGGCCAAGGCCTATTCGAATGCGCACTACCGGCAGTTCTTCGTCAGCGCTGTCTATGGTTTTCTGGTGCTACTGGTTGTGTTGCGATGGCGATTGGCTCCGCGTATTCGCGACCTCGCGGAGCGCGTTTCACCGCGGCGCTCGATCCAACTCATCATTTTTGCGCCCCTGATCCTGCTCATCCTCGCCGTTCTCAACATTCCCTCTGACATCTGGGACCACTCGCTGCAGCGCGCCTTTGGACTCAGCGTGCAAGGCTGGCCATCATGGATCGCCGACTGGATCCTTAACCAGATCATCATGCTGATGGTGGGCACGATCCTGGCGGGAATCCTCTATGCGGTGATTCGCCGCAGTCCGCGCCGCTGGTGGTTCTACTTCTGGTTGGCATCGATCCCGATCATGCTCGCGCTTTTCTTTCTGCAGCCGTTCGTGATCGACCCGCTCTTCTACACCTTCAAGCCGCTGGCCAACGAGCAACCCGTCCTGCTGGCCGAGATGCAGAAGGTCGTACGCCGCGGAGGAATCGAAATACCTCCGGAACGCATGTACGTGATGAACGCCAGTTCCAAGACCACCGGACTCAACGCCTACGTCACCGGATATGGCGCGTCCAAACGCGTGGTCGTGTGGGACAACACGATCAAGAAAGCCACCATCCCCGAGACGCTTTTCGTGTTCGGACACGAGATGGGACACTACGTTCTGCTCCACATTCCCAAGAACGTTGCCATTGACTCGGCCATCGTCCTGTTCTTGCTTTATCTGGGCTACCGCCTGGCTTACTGGATGCTGGCCCG
Organism: uncultured Acidobacteriaceae bacterium; assembly: GCA_963838315.1. GTDB lineage: Bacteria > Acidobacteriota > Terriglobia > Terriglobales > Acidobacteriaceae > Acidiflorens. Next base: position 48,062 of record CAWIQW010000006.1, on the reverse strand, counting down.
TTGGGGCGGGCAGTGGGGTATTCGCGATTTGCAGGATTGGGCGTCGCTCCCCGTTCTGATTTTCCTGATAACCCTGCTGGCGTTTCTGGCGACTCCCGTCTTCAATGCCGTCAGCCGCCACTTCGAGCACGAGGCCGATCGCTACGGCCTCGAGGTAATTCACGGAATCGTAGCCGATCCCAATCAGGTCGCGGCGCATTATTTTGAAAAAAGCGGAGAGATGAACCTGGCCGATCCCGATCCCAACTGGTTCATCAAGACCTGGTTCTACGACCACCCCACGCGGCCGGAACGAGTCCATTTCGTAGCTAGCTACGATCCGTGGTCAAAAGGGAAGGAACCAAGATACGTAAAGTAGGGCCGAAGTTAGAGGTCAGAGGTTAGAAACCTTGAAGGGCAGATTGCAGAGGTTGAACTTGAGGTCAGAGGTGAAAATCGCACTGGCTCAAGGGTTAACTTCTGCAATCTGACTCTAACCTCTGACCTTTATTTCAGATCATCCGGCTGCAGATTATAAAAGTAGAAAAACCGCAACCCCAGCAACTGGCCGGGAAACTCCTTCGGCAGCGGAGGAAACGGAGTCGACGCGGTGATGCTGGCCCAGGCGGCGCGGTCAAGCGGCACGTCTCCCGAGGATGTGTGCAGCGTCATGTTGCTGACTTTTCCGTCCTTGAGAATCACAAATTCGATGGAGAGTTTGCCCTGCTTCAGGATCGGCGGGTATACCGAGGGCGGCATCAGGGTGTACCAGTTCGCCTTCACCACCTGAACCACGCGCGTCAGGTACGGGCCGAAATCGACGCCCATTGTATCGGTCAGGATCTCCGCCTGGTCGAGCGCTTTCGCGCCCCCGCGCGCCTGGCCCAATCCGTAATCGCCGGAGTCGCCGCTGCCATAGTGGCCGCGGTTGGCCGCCGCGCCCTTCAGCGCCTGCTCGATCTGGTCGCCTGCGGTTCTGGGAACATTAAAATTCGGCTGCAGCCGGCTCGTGCCTTGGGGAGGCGTCTGCAACTGGGAAATCTGGTCGCTCTGCCGCGGAGGCGCGAATCCCGTGCCGGGCTCCGGATTCTGCTGCGGCTGCGGGGGCGGCAGGTTCTGCGCCGTCTGCGAGGGCTGTTCCAGCGGAGCCTGTGGCTGGCCGTTTTCTCCCGGGCGTCCCTGGCGCGCGCTTTGCAGAATTTTTTTCAGATCGTCGCGATTGATCTGCGGAGCTTTGCTGGTCGCAATCCGGTCTTTATCGGAGAGCACCTTCGCATCGGGACGCCGCGCCACCTTCTGTTCATCGGGCGGCAACTCGAGGAAGGTCGCATCTTTCTCACGATCGGCATCCATCTGGATGGCGAGCGGAACCGTGCGGTGCGGCAACAGCGCCGCGATCCGGTCGGTGTTCCACAGCAGAATGACCACCAGCAAGTGGAGGATCACCGACAGCCACGCGGCCTCGCGCTTGCGGGCACGCGCCAGATCGTCCTGCAACTGAATCAAAAGGTGGGGAACGTCGTCGGGATCAAAACCGCGGTAGGCGCGCTCCCAGTATTTCGCGTCCGTGAGCTCGCGATTTTCCAGCGGTTCAGGAGGCGAAGACGAGGGATCGCGAGACGGAATTTGGGTGACTGGCATCAGGCAGCGCTATTATCTTAGAGCGGCGGCTAACCCCCCAAGTTGCGTAGGCTGCTTCGTAAAGTTACGTAAACAGTGGGAGTTGCGACGTTATCGTTCATTCTCTCATTTTTCCCTCAAAGATGGTGAGTACATGAGTAACGGGCGTAAACTGCCGGTAGGGACCGATATTTTCGACGGTCACATGGATGATTCTGGTGGGGTCACCAATTTCATCGCTACGGCATCACAATTTCTTTAGCCGGGTTGTCCTTAAGTTGGCGCCAATCACACCGCATTGTCTGGAGCTCTCGTCCATGTTTTGTTCGGGCTTTTGCCCTCGTAAGGGATTCACTGACCGGGGATATTCCTTCCTGGGGTCGGCCGGGCGCGCAGGTTTGGCAGTGGTCGCGGGCATTGTTCTGGCCAATCCGTGCATTTTGCACGCGCAGCGCGGTGGCGGTGGCGGACACGCCAGGACCCCCATCATCTGCGTGCATGATTGCTCGACTCCCGAAGGGGTGGACACCGAAGATGCTCTCAAGGATTTTCGCCGCACCATCGCGCTGCAGGCGACCCCCGACCAGCGCGCAGCCTTCGCCAAAATCGCGCAGTACACGCAGGCCGCGAGCGACCTGCTAAAGACTTTTCGCGAATCGCTGCAGAAAGTCGCGGTGGCGACGGCATCGACCGACCCCGCCCTTGCCAATCGAGCTGCTGCGCTCGATCAGGCGATCGGCCAGGCCCGCGCCGGCAACGAGAATTTTCTTACGTCGTTTTCCGACGCGCAAAAATCCGGACTGAAGGAAGTCACCACCAGACTGGCCAAAGCGGACGGCGAACTCGACAGGGAGATCAAGAGTCTCGATCAGATTTTCAAGACCAGCAAGCCCGATAGCTCGCAGATCCTCAACACCGCCGCCAGCCTGGAGAAAGAACTCGAGGGTTTCCAGAACGCACAATTCGCCATCGCCCGCGAGATGGGGATTTTGCTTGGGGAAGACGGCCGGCGTTTCGCTTTTGTTCTTCCGAAGATCACAAACTCGATCGCTTTCGGCGGACAAACCATCTCCATCCCAACGTCAGGCGCAGTTTCGCAGGCCTCCCCGGAAAAAGAGCCCAATCTTTTCCGTCTCGAACTCGACGCCGATCTTTCCGACGCGCAGGTGAACATCACCGATATTCTCCGCGCCAGCCTCAACCGGGCTCCCGATTGCGGTGAGCGCGTCGACGTGAAGCAGGGTTCGCTGACTCCGGCGTTCCCGGCGGCGGTAGTGACGGCTCAATTGCATTACGAGCGCTGGGCCTGCCCGCTCGGTTCCCGCCAGCGGTATCCGGTGGAAGTGGCGGCGAGCGACGGCACGATCGACGTGAAGCTGACTCCCTCGGTTAACGGACAGGCGGGCTTGGCGGTGGGATCGGAAATCACTCGTGTGGAAGCCACCGGATTTCTGCGGGACCTGCTGCAATCGGGCGACTTGGGGAACGCCGTGCGGGAACAGGTTGCCGCGTCGTTCCTCGCGCTCATGCGCAGTGCGGCGGACGTGAAAACCGCACTGCCAGCCGTGGCTCGGGGATCCACGACAGTTCAGAAAGCGCAGTTTCAGGATAGCGGGGCTGGCCAGTTGAATCTTGCGGTGGAGGGTGAGTTGCAATTCTCCGACGAGCAGATGCAGCAATTCGTGGCTCAGCTAAAGCAGCGCAGCGCTACGCTGCAATCCGCCGCGCCTTGATCAACCTGAACGCACTGCGTTCTTCACGCGGATAATGGCTTCACGCCCACGCGTCCCGCATGGCGCGCGATCTCCGCCAGAATCTCAAGCCCGAGAGCGAGAGCGCGCCGGCCATCCTCGAGCGAAACGGCAGTGGTCCCGCGCGAACGCACCGCCTCCAAGAACGCTTTGATCTCCGCCAGCAGAGGCTCTTCCGCCGTGATCTCCGGCTTCGCCACCTGAATCTGCGGATTGACGCTCGGACGAGTGTCACGGTCATTGGCACTTCTTGCGGATGCTGAGGGCGCGACGTCGACCGAAAACACGAGCACATCCTGCCGCGAGTAGTCGACGGAGATATATTGCCCCGCCTGGAAGAATCGCAGCTTGCGCACGCGCTCGGTCGAAACCCGGCTGGCAGTGAAATTGGCGACGCAACCCGATTCAAACTCGACGCGCACATTTGCGATGTCCACCTTGCCCGACAAAATCGGCAAGCCCACCGCGCGGATCTCCTTGACCGGCGACTTCACAAAGGTGAGCACAACATCGAGGTCGTGGATCATCAGGTCGAGCACGACATCCACATCCAGCGCCCGCGGGGAGAACTCGCTCAGCCGGTGCACCTCAAAAAACATCGGCTTGTTGATCAGCGGCAACGTGGCCCGAACCGCAGGATTAAAGCGTTCCAGATGCCCCACCTGGGCCACGCGCTTGCGGGCGGCAGCTACCTGTAGCAGTTCATCCGCCTCGGCGAGCGTGGTGGCGAGCGGCTTTTCGATGAGCACATCGACGTCCGCTTGCATGAGGGCGCGCGCGACTTTCAGATGCAGAACCGTGGGTACGGCCACCGAAGCCGCCTGCACTTCGCTGTGCGTGGTCAGCATCTGCTCGATCGATCCGAAGGATTTGCAGCCAAACTCGCGCGCCACCAGGTCCGCACGGGCCGTATCCGGATCGACGACTCCGACCAGCCGCACCTGCCCGGCCTGCTGCAGCGTGTGATACACGCGCGCATGATTGCGCCCGAAAGCGCCTACGCCGACGACCGCCACGTTGATGGGAAATTCCGTGCTCAGAAAACCGCTCCCAGAACTCGATAATGACGCGCTATTGTCGCAGTTCAACCCGCGACAGAAAAGTCCAAAACATTGGAAGCAGCGCCTGCGCTCGCATGTCACACGCTGCGCACTACATTTTCTTCAGCAGCGCAATCTGCCCGGCATGATACGACGCGTGCTGCGCCAGCCCGTGCAGCATGTAATAGAAGTTGTAATGCGCGCCTTGCTTGCCCGGAACCTGCTCCATCAACCGCGCCTCGGGAAAGCTCGACACGGCTTCGATCAACCCATCGTGCGCCCGCCGCAGATGTTCGAGCGCGCTCCGCCAAGCGGGGTCGCTGGTATCCGTGACGGGAGGAAAGTTTGTGTCGCCGGAAAGCTCCACGACGACGCCCGTCATGCGCCGCCGGCCAGCGCCATCCCAGGCCGCGATGTGCAGGACCAGTTCCCAAATGCTGTGCGCATTCTTAATGGGCTTCTCGGCCGCCTTGGCCGCTGTCACGCCTTCGAGAATTTCAAACAGCGCATCGCCATGCCACGCCTCGTCGTAGAAAGCGCGTCTTAGCTCATCCGCGATCCGTTCGGACTCTGTCATCGATCTCCCTTTATGAGAGCAGGCCCCACACATCCAGACAGGAGCGCGGCACATTACTCCGCCATTATCGCGATTGCCGCCTCATCCGCCGCGCTCACGACCGCCTGCCCATCCAGGAGCAGACACCGTCCCGCGTCGATCGCGAGACACGTCGCTCCGGCGCGCTTCATGGCCTCAATCGTGGCCACGCCAATCACCGGGACATCGAAACGCATATCCTGCGCGGGCTTGGCAATCTTCACCACGGTCAGTGCGCGATTCAGAGTGGAGGCGTCGCCCTCAATCGACCGCATCAGTTGTCCAGCACGCTCGATGGTGGCGTCGGTGCCTTCCATCGCCTCGACCGCGACGCAAGCCGATTCGGCGATTACCACCGTCTGACCGATATCGTATGCGGCCAGTTGGCGAGCGACTCCGCGACCATACTCAATATTCTTGCGCTCCAGTTCTGACGGAGCGCGCCGGCTCAACGCTCCCGATTTCGCCAGCAGCGGCTCGAGCAGCGCGGTCGAATTTTCCAGCATGATGCCTTCATCCGCCAGCACCTTCGCCACCGCTCCCAGAAGTGAATCCGTATTGCGCGTTCCCAGAGAAAGCAGCAGCTTGGCAAGCCGCCAGTCGGGCTTGATGGCGGAAAAAATCTGCTTGTGCTTGACCTGGCCCGCCATGATGGCCCGCGTCACGCCCTCCTGCTTGAACGTGTCGATCAATTTCGACAACTCTCCCAGGGAAAGCCAGTGCACGGAGGCCGCGCCCCGCGACGCGATCTCGGGAAAGGCTTCTTCCTTGATCGCCGCCACCACGACTTCGAAGCCCTGTGCGCGGGCGGCCTCAAGCACAAGCAGAGGGAACTTTCCGTTGCCCGCGATGAGGCCGAGTTTTCCGTGTTGGACCATATGCGTGGGACGGATGAAGCTAGAGGTTAGAGGTCGATTGCAGAGGTAAAAATCTCGCTCGACAAAAAGGGTTTCACTTCTGCAATCTGACCTCTGACATCTGACCTCACCAGAGGCAGCTGCCTACTTGATCACTCCCCGCTCCGAAGATTCTATGAACGCAATCAGCCCGTCAACGTCGTCACCGCGATCCGCCTCGGCCTTCAGCTTCTCCACCGCCTGCGAAGTATTCAGTTTCGAAGCCAGCAGCAGGCGATATGCATGATGAATTTTCCCGATGCGCTCTTTCGTAAACCCCCGCCGTTCTAAGCCGACGGCATTCAATCCATAGGCGTGCGTGCCACGCTCGGCGGAAGTCTTCGAGAACGGCAGCACATCGCGCGTAATGGTTGTGCCTCCGCCGATGAAGGCATACTTCCCAATGCGCACAAAGTGATGCACGGGACAGAGCGCTCCGACCGTGGCCCAATCTTCCACCGTGACGTGTCCGCCGAGTGTGGCCGCGTTCGCCATGATGATGTGATCCCCGATCTGGCAGTCGTGCGCGATGTGGGTGTACGCCATGATCAGATTATGGCTGCCCACGCGGGTGACGCCGCTGCCCTTGGTGGTGGCGCGGTTGATGGTCACATATTCGCGGATTTCGTTGTGATCGCCGATCTCCAGGCGGGTCGGCTCGCCCTTGTAGGAAATATCCTGCGGAGCCAGGCCGATTGAACAAAAGGGATAGAAGCGGTTATCGGCGCCAATGGTCGTCGGCCCATCCATAGCGACGTGCGAGAGCAGATGACAGCGCTCCCCGATCTCCACGCCCGCCCCGACCACACAATAAGGACCGATTGTGCAGGACGAAGCCACCCTGCTCTTGGGATCGATAATAGCTGTAGGATGAATCGACATTTCTCTGGGAAGCGCTATTCCGATTCCGGGGTGGTGGCGACGCCCATCGCCCGCGGAACCAGCCGGCATGTTACCGTAGCTTCGGCCGCGACTTTTCCGTTGACGTAAGCCTTTCCCTCGAGCCGGGCGGCGGTCCTACGCCACGCGCGGACTTCCACTTCAATCCGCAACTGGTCTCCCGGCACGACCGGACGCCGGAAGCGCGCCTTCTCAATGCCGGTAAATACCATCAGCAGCTCGTCGCGATTTGGAACCTCAGTCAGCAGCAGCAACCCGCCCGCCTGCGCAATGGCTTCCACTATCAGCACGCCGGGCATGATGGGCTTCTCGGGAAAGTGTCCCTGAAAAAACGGCTCGGTGATGGTGACGTTTTTGAGCGCGACGATGCGCTTCATGCGCACCAGTTCGAGCACGCGATCAATCAGCAGGAAAGGAAAACGATGCGGCAGGATCTTGAGAATGTCGCCGATTTCCATGCCGGTTTTCACGGGCTCCGGCTCGTAAGGCGTAGGCTGTGGGGTGTCTGTCATTGCGGATTCGTTCAAGCCGAAGATTATACTGTAGCGCGCAGTGAGACTCGGGGGTGCCGAGCTAGTACGGATAGACCGTGATCGTCTTATCCGATTTCTGCACGAACATGCGCGCGTGCTCGGTCCGTTCGTTCACCACCACTTCCACGATCACTCCACCGCCGCCGAATCCCTTTGTGTTGGCCGATCCGTAAATACGGTGGGACTTGATCAATCCCCATTCGCCTCCGGGACCCCAATCGCGAAAAAAGTCGGCGTAGGTATATTGCGAATATTTCTGCGGATGCTGGCGCCAGTCCGGATCATTGAAGTAGATCGCATAGGCCGATTCGAAATCCTGCCGTTGCAGCGCGGCGAAGAAGTGGTCGACTACCCTCTCTTCCGGCCAGTTGCGGTAAAACCAGGCCAGCGCCGCGAGCGCGATCATGGCGACGATAACGGCCGCGATCTTGATCTTGCGCCGCCGGGCGCGGGCCACGTCGAACGGTTGGGCGTCAAGCAGGGTCATAGTGCTGCTATAAGCATAGCGCAAGATGCGTTCGCGAAGCGGCTTCGTGCGAGGGTTGGACACGTCGAATGTCGAACCTCGCCAGCCAAACTAGGGTACTCTTCCGTTGCCGCGATTGCTGCCGGAACTCATCTTCGCCGCTTGCGCCCGCGCCGCCTCGGCCGCCTCTTTTTTTCCCGCTGACTCCAATACCTGCGCCAATGCCTGGTACGCCGTCGGATCCGGCTGAATCTCTATCGCGCGCTCGAAATCCCGCGCGGCCTCATCCCAATCGCCCGCTCGCTGCGCCACCAGGCCCAGCCCTTGATACGCTGCCACACTCTTGGGTTGTTGTTTGAGAGCCGCCTCGAAGTCCTGCTGCGCGCTGTCATCCTGCCCGAGCGCGTAGTGCGCGTAACCGCGGTTGGCGTAGACCAGCGCGAGCAATCCTGGACTATTCGTAAGCTCCAGCACTCGCCCGTACTGCTCAATCGCGCTCGCATAATTTCCCTGTTGCTGAGCGTAGGAAGCGACGTTCAGCGCGCTGACCGGATCGGTCGGACGGACCAACTGCGCACGGCGGAAATACCGCATCGCCTCGTCGGTCTTATTTTGGGCCAGCAGAGCGGTCGCGGCGCTGTCTTCGGCGATGAAATTGTTTTTCGTGATGTCGAGCGTGTGCCGCCAGAGCGTGAAATTGTCGGTCCAGTAGTTCACTTGCCGGTGGAGCGCGAAGCCGAGTGCCACGAGAACGACGGCACTCGCGAGTACTAACACTCGTGTGGGGGCGGGCTCCCCATCCTGCTGCGAGGAGGAGCGGCCGGGCCACGCCTGCGTGAGCAGGTCTGCCGCGCCCCAGCAGACGATCACGAAAATTCCGAGCAATGGGATATAAGCGTAGCGGTCCGCCATCGCTTGCACTCCCACCTGCACGAGGCCAATCATCGGGACCATCGTTCCCAGAAACCAGAACCAGCCCACGAACAGATAGCGGCGCTTGCGGAAGATCACGACGAGAACCGTAATCGCGATGAGTCCGACGGCGGAGAGCGCCGCAACTGGAACACTGATCGTGCGCCCGGGATGAGGGTAGAGGGGCGCGAGATGGGCGGGCCAGACGGTCTTTCCGATGTACCTGGCATAAGACAGAGCTGCATTCGCCAGATGCTCCCAGAGCGGCAGTTCTTCATGTTTCGCCGCGGCCTGCGCTTTCATCGTGATCAGGGCGCTCGCGGCGGAAAGCGCGAACCACGGTATCTTTTCCCAGACCAGATGGAGAAAACTGCGCTCACCCTCCTGAGTTAAATATTTGTCTTCCGCGAGAGTTGTCTCAGCCTCCGGATCGCCAGTTCCAATCCGTCGCAACGGCCAGTAATCGAGCAGCAGCAGCGCGAATGGAAACGTAATGACCTGCGGCTTGGCCATGAGGGCCAGCGCGTAGAGCACGGTCACGACCAGGTAGCGCCGCATCTCCGGACGCCGCGCGTACCATCCATAGGCTGCCAAGGCGAGCAAAAAGAAAAACATGCTAAGGACGTTCTTGCGCTCGGCGATCCAGGCTACCGATTCGACGTTGATCGGATGCAGCGCAAACAGGGCCGCCACCATCAGGCTGCGCCCAATCCTGCGCGTAATGCCGGCCAGCATCAAGAACAGAAGCACCGCGTTGGCCGCATGAAGCAGCACGTTGACGAGATGCGGTCCCGCCGGATTGAGGCCGAAAAGCTGGCAGTCGAGCTCATGGGAGAGCCACGTCACCGGATGCCAGTTCGTGTTCGCAAACGTTTGAAATGCCCAGGCTACCGAATGCCGGGTCAGTCCTGCTTGTACATTCGGATTCTGCGTGATGTAAAGATCGTCGTCGAGGTTCAGAAACGGGGCGCGTGTAATCGGGTTGTAGAGCGCGAGCGTCGCCAGCACCAACAACAGAGAGCAGACCAGCTTCTGCTTTTGAGGAGACTGCAGGAGGGAGGGCTCGGCCTCGCGATTAACCCGATCCTGGGTCGGAATTGGCATGGTGGTTGGCGCCGATGTAAAACCCCTTAGTGGGGATACCCCCACACCCAGTCTATTGGAATCATGGGGTTAGCGAATATTCCCTTTCAAAGTATTCATAGATAAACAGTTAGAGGCAAAGTATTGATAATAATATGGTTACGTCTCGCCGCTTCTGTCACCTCGATTCCTGGTGCTTTGAAATCATACATTTACGCCACGAAGTACGAATCAAAGTATTGATTCTACGTATGTTAAGCGCGTCCGAGTCTTCGAGAATTTCTTCTGGAACCCGGCAACCCCCTAAGTTTTTCATTCGATCTTTTTCAAAGTTTAGGGCAGGTGCCTGCTATGTCAAGGTTTTTCGATTCGATCCGAGCCTTCGAACGTTTGATCTGCGACGCATCACCTGTGGGCTCGCTCCTGGGCCACGAATCTTCGAAGAAGGAGATCGGGTCGTGTGGTGACGGGGATCTGTCCCGAACCGCCGAGCGCAGAGGCCGAAGTAACGAGAAATTCACAGGGTTTTAATACTGCCGTTGTAATAAGCCATTAACATTTCGTGCATGGCAGATCAACCACTTCAGATCGAAGAAAGCGACGGTTCGCGGGAAGGCATCCGCATTTGGCGTTTGACGGGGCCGCTGTCGCTGTCCAATTTGTTCGCGTTCCAGGCCAAGGTGCGGGCCGACACTTCGCGCGCGCTGATTCTTGACTTTACCGCCGTTCCGCTGGCCGATTCGGCCGGCATCGGGGCGCTGGTTGGAGCCCACGTCAGCCGCCAGAAAGAGAATCGCTCGCTCGGCTTGGTCGGCGTGAACCAGCGCATCCATAACGCGCTTGAAGTAACGCGCGTGCAAAACTTCTTCAAGTTTTTTGACACTGTGGAGCAGGCCGAGCAGGCAGCCTAGCAAAGTCCACAGCAAGAGCGAGCGTCGCCGAAGTGGCGCCGAGACTCCCGCAGGTGCGAGATGCACACCCAAGCCCGCGCCTGGGCACAGTTCTTACTTGCCCGCCGGAAACAGGAACGTCAAGGCCTCCGGCAGGCGTTTGGACCATGCCTGCTCATTGTGCTCGGCCTCTGCGTCGTACAAGAATTTCACCTCGGACGGCGAGACCAGAGCGTTCTTCAGATTCGCCTCGACCCGATGGATCATTTCGACCTGGGCTCCATTTGCGCCGGGCATTTCCCATTCTTTTCCGCCATACGCCATAAAAACTTTCAGCGGGGCCATGGCGAGAAATGAAGTCTGGCGCACGATTTTTCCATTGCCCACCCAGAAGACCGGGCTTTCCGCGAGCACTTTGCCGAATATGGTGGGCGCTGTCACGCCCAGGTAGATAGCGGCGATGCCTCCATAGCTGGAGCCGCCGATCCCGGTATTCTCGCGCCCTTTCGCAATCCGGTAGCGTTTCTCGATCTCGGGCATTACTTCTTTGATGAGGAACTCGGGCAGCCGTGCGCCACCCGGCGCGGGACCGCCCGGGTCTTGTATGTCGTCCGGCCACGCGAGATATTCGAAGCTACGCCTGGCTCGGGCATTATCGAGTCCGACAACAATGAGCGGCTCGATTTTTTTCTCGCCGACCAGCCGCGTCGCAGTTTCGTCCACCTGCCATTCGTGGACGTGATCGCTCGCGAGGCAGGCATCGAAAAGGTTCTGACCGTCGAACATATAGAGAACGGGGTAATGGCGGTCGCGGTTCGCCGCCTCGCGATATCCCTCGGGCAGAAAGACGCGCACGGTGCGGGTGTTGTCAAAGACCGCGCTGTGCAGTTCGAAAGTTTCGACCGTGCCCACGATCGTCGGCGTGCAGGGCTTGGAAGGCGGAGCTTGCGCAAGGGCCTGAAAAGAGGCGAACACGAAAAGCAGGTTGAAGATTACGAGGGGAATCTGCGCAAGGAATTTCAGGAACATTGCCGGGCCTCCTGAGCGGATGGTATCGAAGAGAAACAAGGGTGGCAAATGTGCAATCGGGGCAAAGAAAAAGGGCGCGATCTCTCGCGCCCAAACTTCTGCAATCTGACTTCTAACTTCTAACTTAGTCCCTAACTCCATCCATAAACGCCCGCAGCTTGCGCGAGCGGGATGGGTGCCGCAGCTTGCGCAGCGCCTTCGCTTCGATCTGGCGGATACGTTCGCGCGTGACCGCGAACGACTGGCCAACTTCTTCGAGGGTGTGCTCCGAGCCATCTTCCAGTCCAAAGCGCATCTTGATCACTTTCTCTTCGCGCGGCGTGAGCGTGCGCAGGACCTGTCCGGTCTGGTCCTTGAGGTTGACATTGATCACCGCATCGGCCGGCGAAACCACGCCGCGATCTTCGATGAAGTCTCCGAGGTGCGAATCTTCTTCTTCGCCAATGGGCGTTTCGAGCGAGATCGGTTCCTGCGCGATCTTCAGCACCTTGCGAACCTTGGCCACCGGAATATCCATTCGCTTGGCGATTTCTTCCGAGGTCGGCTCGCGTCCCAGCTCCTGCACCAGCTGCCGCGAGGTGCGGATCAGCTTGTTGATGGTTTCAATCATGTGCACCGGGATGCGAATCGTACGCGCCTGATCGGCAATAGCGCGCGTGATTGCCTGCCGAATCCACCACGTCGCATAGGTCGAGAACTTATACCCGCGGCGGTATTCGAACTTGTCGACGGCCTTCATCAGTCCGATGTTGCCTTCCTGAATCAGGTCGAGGAACTGCAAGCCGCGGTTGGTATATTTTTTCGCGATCGAAACGACGAGGCGGAGGTTCGCTTCGATGAGCTCGCGCTTCGCCTGCTCGGCGTCCATGTCGCCCTGGATGATCTCGCGCTGTGTGCGCTTGAGTTCCGGGTACAACAGTCCTGCTTCGACTTCCAGCTTTTCCAGTTCGCCGTGGACGGCCCGCGCCTGCTTCTTGTATTCCTTTTTTTGTTCGTCGCTGCGCGTCCCCTCGGCGCGCTTCTCCAAATTCTGGATCTGGCGGTCGAGCGACCGCATGCCGTCGACCGTGCGATTCACCCGCTCGATCAGGCGCTTGCGTTCGTTGTTGGTGAAGCCCAGCTTGCGCACCGCCTGCGATGTGCGCACGATGGCGCGCGCCAGGTTGCGGCGGTAACGGCGATGGTCCCGCGGACGCTTCTTGGCGTTCACGTCCACCAGTTTTTCCTGCAGCGGAGCGACTTTCTTGTAGAGCTTGTCAAGATTGTGGATCTTGGCAAGAAATTCTTTCAGCCGCTTATCGACGATCTCTTCGGTGATTTCCTCTTCGTCGAACGTGACCAGCTCTTTGATCGAGCGGACGCCTTTTTCGAGGTCCTCGCCCAGGGCGAGAAGTTCGCGAATCACGATGGGAGAGCGCGAAAGCGCCTTCAGTACGCGGTTTTGGCCGCGCTCGATTCTCTTAGCGATTTCAACTTCGCCTTCGCGCGTGAGCAGCGGCACGGTGCCCATCTCGCGCAGGTACATGCGGACGGGATCGTTGGTTTTTTCCAGAGCGCCCGGAGTGAGGTCGAGCTCAACGTCCTCGGCGCCTTCTTCCACTTCCTCGAATTTTTTTTCCAGATCGGTCGAAGGCATCTTGCTGCCTTCGAGCACATCGATTCCCTGCGTTCCGATCGTGGTCAGCAGATCTTCCAGGTCTTCAGGAGAATGCACATCGTGCGGGATAAGGTCGTTGACCTGGTCATAGGTCAGATATCCCTTTTCCTTGCCTGCGTCGATCAGCTTTTTTATGTCGTCGAACTTATCGTCAAGTGCCAAACCAGATTATCCTCAGGACGCCCGCCGGTGCGCGGACGCCAAAACATTCCAGCGGTAGGAGTTGTTACGGAGCTGTGCCGAGAGCGCACAAACCTTAGGATTATAGCACCGTAGAGTCAAGTGCCGCCAGAGCGAGCGCACTTCCAGGACTGGTTGTCGAATCCCCGCAACCGCCCGGTAACTCTTTTCCCGCTAGATTGTTAGATGGCGAAGACCGGAGTTCGATTCCAACCCTGCTCCGTCATCATGGACGGGCGGCCAGTAGGCAGGCCGCTAGCTGGCGCGCCCCGCCGCATCGGCCCCGCTCGGATCCCTAAGGGCCAAGGTGAGACGAACTTTTTCCTGAAGGAGCGCCTGTTTTTCGGGCAGCGAAAGACGCGGATTTTGCAACGCGCGCTGGACTTCTTCCTGCCGCCGCCGCAGGGTAATCCTGCGCAGGGCCCGGACCGCGCCTTCCACAGTCTCAACCGTCAGATCTTCTTCCTCATGCATCAAAATCGATGCCAGCAGTGTGCGGTCTCCTTCGGTCCTGGTCAATTCCAAGGTATCGGCCGCCTCGGCGCCGGGCTCAAGCAGTGCCGCGATCAGCGATTCGGATGCCAGCCCTTCATGCAGCCTCTCGGATTCGAGCGCGTACTGCGCCTGCCGCGCGGGATCAAACTCCTCCTCCGCGCCGTCGCGAGCCGAACTTCGCGAGTCGACGGACTGCATCTGCCGGGCCGACGCCAGCGCCCGGATGAGTACGCGCTCGGCTCCTGTAATCTGCGCCTCGGCCGGAGCCTTCACGGCGCTGGCCGATCGCGAAGTCGCCGCGTGTTTCAGTTCCTGGCGGAGGACGGCTGAATCGATGCCCAGCTTCTGCGAAATCTCCAGTGCCAGCTCGTCGCGCACGATGCGATTCGGCACGCGCTGGATGTGCGGCAGCAGATGATTGACCGCTTTCACCTTGCCCTCGGCACTGCGCACGCCAAACTGCGCGCGGGCGCGGTCGATCAGATAATCAAAATATTTCTGCGAGTTCTTCAGCGCCGCCCCGTAGGCGCCTTTGCCTTTGCGACGAATGAACAGGTCCGGATCGAATCCCGCCTCCAACGTGAGCACACGGATGTTGAATTCCTCTTCGACTAAAAGCCCGAGGGTGCGTTCGGTGGCGCGCGCTCCCGCGGTATCGGGATCGAAGTTGACGATGATATTCTTGGAAAACCGCCCCAGCAGCTTGGTCTGCGACTCAGTGAACGCGGTGCCGGAACTGGCCACGACGTTGTGGAAGCCGGCGGCAAAAACCGAAATGCAATCCATCTGGCCTTCGACCAGGATCGCGTACTCGAGTTTGCGGATCGCCTCTTTGGCGTTGTCGAGATTGAACAGCACGCGCGACTTCGAATAAATCTTCGTCTCGGGAGAATTCAGATACTTCGGCCCCGCCTTCTCATCGGAAGAAAGCGTGCGCCCCGTGAAGGCAATCACCTTTCCCTGATCGTTCGCGATAGGAAACATGACGCGGTTGCGGAATTTGGAATAAATGGCAGCCGCGAGCCGAGAGCCGCGAGCTTCGAGCTGAGGATCACCGCCGTCACGGAACGATGAATCGCCGTTCGCCATTCGCTGGTCGCCGTTTTCACCGGAACTGCCGACCGCGGCGCGCGCGGTAGAAGCAGCCGCCGCGCTCGCACCAGCACCCTCGCCGGCCGTCCGGACGGCGCCCGGCCGCCCGTCGTCAGCCCCCGCATTGTCATCCTGAGCGGAGCGAAGGACCTGCTTTTCCTGACGGCTAATGGCTGACGGCTGACCGCTGTCCTTCCACGAAAAAAGCCCGCTCTCCCGCAACAACTCCTCGTCAAACTCGCGCCGCAACACATCGCGCAGAACAAACCCGGAATCCGGGGCGTACCCGATGCGAAACCGCGCGATCGTGTCGTCATCCAGTCCGCGACCCTTGAGATATTCGCGCGCATGCGCTCCGTCGGGACGCCGCAGGCAATCGCGAAAGAAAGCAGTAGCGCGCTCGTGGACATCGAGCAGCGCCCCCCGCAGATGCGCCTCTTTGGCCTCCGCCGGACTGGAGAACGTAACCTTCGGCATCGGCACGCCCAGCTTCTGCGCAATCAGCCGCACCGCCTCGGGAAAAGAGATGTTCTCTACCTTCTGCACAAAACTGAAAACATCTCCCGAAGCCCCGCAACCAAAGCAGTGATAAAACTGCCGCGTCGCATGCACGGAAAAAGACGCGGTCTTCTCGCTGTGAAACGGGCAAAGCCCGGAAAAATTCTGCGCCCCAGCCTTGCGCAGCTTGACGTAATCCCCGACGATGCGGACGATGTCCGCCTGCTGCTTGAGGGTCTCCTTGAAATTATCGGACGAGGTCATGGGAGTTTCCGGGTGGTAGAGGCTTATTTTGAGGCTTAGAGCGACACAAGGGAAGAGACCAAACCTTGTCCTCCTGTGGGAAAGATGTGGAACCGCGGACTCCACTGTTGAGAATTGGCAACGACTCCTACTCCACGCCGGAATCGTCTTTCCTTGGCAGAGATTAACTTACTAAGGTTCAACGCGCTGATTCTAAAAGCAAATCGACCCTTGAATCGCGCTGAGGTCCGGAGCATCATATAGCTAATCCGTGTTGAACGGAGGAGGACCTGCATGGTCGCCCGGCCCCAGTTGAGGGCCGGTGGTTTTTAAGGGAGCCATTTCGTTCCTACTCCAGTTATTTCCCCATCGTATTTTCGACGGTATTTGTTTTTCTTTAGAATTTCCACCACTCTGATTCCAAACTCAGCCGTCATTCTTGTTCCCTCCCGTTCGCAGACGAGCGAGCGCATGCTAGGATTCGCAATCAAATCGGCCAATTGAAGTCCCGCAATGTTTGCTTGTTTGCTCCTGATTTTCAGCTCTTTCGTGCTTAATCTACGCTGGAACATCTTGTTTGAAACATAAGAAGTCCCCTGCAGATAGAGACGAGCATAAGATTCACTGAGCTGCTTGTTTTCTTTTCGACCGCGAGACTCCGCCATTACGTCCCCGCACGAGCCAGCAGACTCCAGCCAAAGTACATAGCGTTCCAAGAGAGCCATCAGACAATAGTGGTACGGATATGCTTGCCACACCAAATACCTATTCTTGTGCTCCAGTTTGTCAATCACCACAGTGATCACACGGTAACTACTGCTTTCTATGAGCGCTAGAATCTCTTCATCAAATGCGCGGCGAAGCCGTTCATCCTCCAAGCAATGAAATGGATCTCGCCGATAAACAATCTCGGTGCGATGAAGTACGATTTCGGTCGTGCCAAAGATTCTCTCTTTGATCGCGTTCAGTCGAGGAACTAAGAACTCCGCCTCGTGCTGTATACGCATTATCACGCCAGTCAGACTGAGGTATCGTTCATTCGGATGGTGAGCGGACTTCATGTTCGCATGGCCAACCTCGTCAATGAACAGTCGGAAAATGGGTCCATGGCTCACACCCGCAGCTCCACCAGCGTGGCCCCGCCTCCGCCCTCGTTCTGCGGAGCCTCCGCCACCGTCTCCACGTGCGGATGCTTCCTCAAATACTCGCGCAGCGCCTTCCGCAAAATTCCCATCCCGCTGCCGTGGACGATGCGGACGCGCTGCATGCCTGCCAGAAAAGCGCGGTCGACAAACTTCTCGACTTCGCTGGTGGCCTCGTCCACTGTGCGTCCGATGACGTTGATCTCGCTGGGCGTGGTTGAGGCGCTGGCGTCGCGCTCGAGCGAGACCTTGATGCCGCGCGCGCGCGCTTGCTCAAGCGGAGACGCGCCGGCCTGCGACACGACCTCCGCGATATCGTCGCGCGCTATGCGCATCTTCATGGAGCCGATCTCGACGTCGAAGTGATCCTCGCCAATCTTCTTCTTGACGACCGCCGTCCGCCCCATCGACTTCAGCTTCACCGTGTCGCCTTCGGAAACATGCTTGACCAGCGTTGGCTGAGCATGAGGATCGCCGCGATCCGCGCCGGTGGCGTGCGCGACAACAGTCGAGTCGAACTGTTCGCGAAACTCGCGCCGCGCTTTTGCAATCCGCCGCTCGGCATCTTTCGAAAGCTTCTGCTGGGCCGCGCGATCCTGCACGGCGTTGACCGCCTCGCGCGCGTGATATTCGAAGTCGCGAAAAAGCGTTTCCAGCTTTTTCTCCATCTCGCGAATCTTGGCCTGCTGCTCCTTGCGTCCCTCGTTCGCGAGTTGCGACTTCTCGCGCTCGAGTTCCTGCTCTCGGGTTTTCATACGCGCGCGCTCGTCGTCGAGCGTGCGCAAATCCGAGTGCAGCCGGTCGAGAAAGCGCGATACGTCCTGCGTCTGCGATCCCAGCCTGCCTTGCGCGGACGAAATAATCTCCGGATTAAGGCCCAGCCGCCGCGCGATGTTGATCCCCGCCGACGCTCCTGGCACGCCGATCTTCAATTCATACGTTGGCTGGAGCGTGGCCTCGTTGAAGCCCACCGAGGCATTCACCACCCCCGCGGTGTTCGCGCCGTAAACCTTGAGCGAAGTGTGATGGGTGGAAATCACGCTCATGCATCCGATGGCGCGGAAATGCTCGGCGATAGCAACAGCCAGAGCCGCTCCCTCTTCGGGATCGGTCGCGGATCCCAGTTCATCCAGCAGCACGAGAGAATTCGCAGTCGCCGTGCGCGAAATGAAATCGATATTGGTAACATGCGCCGAAAAGGTGGAGAGATTCTGCTCGATCGACTGGTAGTCGCCGATGTCGGCCAGGATCGCATCGAATACGGGCAAGTCGGCGCGGTCGGCGGGCACGGGCATTCCGGATTGGGCCATGAGAGCCAGCAGCCCAAGAGTTTTTAGCGTGACGGTCTTGCCGCCGGTGTTCGGCCCGGTGATGACAAGCTGCCGCCGCTCGCCCTCGAGTTCAACCGAAACCGGCACGATCGCCACTTTCTGAAGCTTCAGATTCCGTTCCAGGAGGGGATGGCGGGCGCGGTGCAGGACCAGCGCAGAAAGTGGGATCGCGCCGTGCCGCTCGTCCGGCGGGGGCGCCACGGCTGAAATCGTCACCGCCACACAGTTGTAATCCTCCGCAAACCGCGCCTTGGCAAACTGCAGTTCGAGTTCGGCGAGCACATCGGCCGCAGCCAGAATCGACTCGGCACTCTCGCCGATCTGTCGCGTCATCTCGAGCAGAATACGGTGCACCTCGGCGAGTTCTTCATCCAGCAGCCGCACCAGTTCGTTATTCTGCTCGATGGTTTCGAGCGGCTCGACAAACACAGTCTGTCCGCTGGAACTGGCGCCGTGTACAACGCCCGGCACGCGCCGCTTCTGCTCGATCTTGACCGGGATGACAAAGCGCTCTCCTCGGATCGTCACCAGCTCATCCTGCAAGGTGCCGCCCTCGGCGAGTTTGCGGAGATGGCCGCGCAGCGACTCCTGAATCTGCCGCTTCTGCTTTTCGATCTCGCGGCGGATGCGGCTCAGCTCCGGCGATGCGCGATCGTCCAACGTGCCATCCGGCAGAATCTTGTTG
The DNA here is from genome assembly GCA_963838315.1 of uncultured Acidobacteriaceae bacterium. Lineage (GTDB taxonomy): Bacteria > Acidobacteriota > Terriglobia > Terriglobales > Acidobacteriaceae > Acidiflorens. The sequence goes on along the minus strand of CAWIQW010000006.1, from coordinate 29,045 downwards.
CGGAACGCCCGCAGAAAGCCCGAGAAGTCGGCAATACCCTCCGATAGCGCGGTCACCTTTTTCCACTCGGAGCGCATCGCCGCCGGGGGCTGGCGCACGATCGCCTGCCACTCCGCGGCGCGATCGGCCACGAGGATTATGTCGCGGATCTCGGTGGTCTCAAGCGCGGCTCCGGCAATCCGCGATTTTTCCAGCAGCCTATCCACTTCAGGAAGGCCACCGAATTCAAACCGTCCGCCGACGCGGCGATACTCGCGGATCTCGGCGGTGAGCGTCTGCTGCGCTTCCATCCACGCGCGATCGAGCGAAGGCTCCAACTCCGCAATGCGCCGCAGGCCGAGCGGCGACGAGGCATACCCCGCCAGCAATTCGCGCAGGGTCTCGAACTCCAGCAGCCGCGAACTGGTGTGCTGCACGGGATTGGGCACAAATGACATGCGCTTTGATGGTACAAGAAAGCAGTTGGACATTCCGAGTTGGCGGTGAGCCAGTTCCCGGTTCCCGGTAGAATCGGATCAATTCAAGCCGCGGGACTCGAACCGTGAATGAACTGGAAAAACTTCTCGACAATCCTCGCGTCCGCGTGCGCCGCAAAGGCGCGCCCGATCCCGACGGAGCCTACGTCGTCTACTGGATGCAGCGCTCCCAGCGCGGTTTCGACAATCCCGCGCTCGACGTGGCCGTCGAGGCCGCCAATGCGCTCGGCAAACCTGTGGTCGCGTTTTTCGCTCCCGTGCCGTTCTATCCCAACGCGAACCTGCGCGCCTACGGTTTCCTGGTGGAAGGAATTCCTGACATTGCGTCCGCTCTGGAAAAGCGCGGCATTGGATTTGTGCTTCGCCGCCATCCCGATCACAGCCTGCTGAAGTTTTGCGACGAGGTGCGGGCAGCGATGGTCGTCGGCGACGAAAATCCCATGCGCGAGCCCGAGCACTGGCGCGAACTGGCCGCGAACAAATTGCGCATTCCTCTCTTGACAGTCGATTCGGACGTCATCATTCCGTCGCGCCTGATCGAGAAAGAGCAGTACGCGGCGTTCCACATCCGCAAAAAGCTGCAAGCGCAGCTTGATCGATTTCTAATCCAGCCCGTGAACCCGCGCGCGAAAGTGCCTTGGAGGAAGCAGACTCACCTGCACTCACTGGCGCCGGATTTCGACATCACCGAAGGCTGGAAACTGGATCGCTCGATCGCGCCCGTCAGCAGTTTCAAAGGCGGCTCAGCCGAGGCTCAGCGTCTGCTCGTTGAGTTCGTGAAGAAGAAACTCATGACCTACAGCCGCGACCGCAATCATCCGGAACTCGACGGAACCAGCCGCCTGTCGCCCTATCTGCACTTTGGACATATCGGGCCGTTGACCATCGCGCTGGCCGTTCAGAAATCGGACGCGCCCCATGCCGAGAAAGAATCATTCCTGAACGAGTTGCTGGTCTGGCGCGAATTAGCCGTCAACTTTGTCACCTACAATCCGAATTACGACAACTTCGAAAGCGGAGAAAACTGGGCCCACCGCACTCTCGCCGAACATGCGGGCGACCCACGTCCCTTTCTCTACTCAGAAAAGCAACTGGAGGATGCCGAAACCCACGACGAGCTCTGGAACGCCGCCCAGCGCCAGATGGTCAACTCAGGCTGGATGCACAACTACATGCGCATGTACTGGGGAAAGAAAATTCTAGAGTGGAGCCGCACTCCGGCCGAAGCCTACCGCATCGCGGTCGCGCTCAACGACAAATATGAACTCGACGGCCGCGACCCGAACGGCTATTCCGGAGTCGCCTGGTCCATCGTCGGGAAATTCGACCGCCCCTGGTTTACGCGCCCAATTTTCGGCCAGATCCGTTACATGTCGGGCGCGAGCACCGGAAAGAAATTCGATAGCCGCCGCTACATCGAGCAGCAAATCCAACCCACCATGTTCTAAGCCGAGAAAGTTCTAGAGCCGAGAAACCGGTTCTTGTGGTCAAGGCGCTACCGTCCGGCCATTCACCAGCGTCACTTGTGGCCCCGGCTCCTTAGCGGTCCAATCCATACAGGAGCATCTATGCGCGCCTTCGGATTCCTTGGCACCGTCACCGTCGCGGCGATTGCCATGTATCTATATTCCCTGCAGGTCAAAGTGCTGGAACCGTCGGCCGCCAGTGGCCACCCTGAGGAATCGGCCATCATTACCGGGGTAAAAACCGACCTGCTCACCATCGCCAGCGCCGAGCGGGGATACCAGGCCACCGAAGGTAAACTCGCGTCGATCGATGAGTTGATCTCCGGAAACTATCTCACCATCAAGCGCGACCGCCCTCCTTATATCTACGACATAGAAATCAGCGGAGGCAGCTTTCGAGTTACGGCGACGCGCACAATAAAAGGATCACCCGCTCAACTCTGGGTCAGCGAGAACATGCAGGTACAAGCCTCCGACTAAGACCGGATAGAAAGAGTCACGCGGCCCAAGACCGTAGCGCCGGCGCCCCGCCGGCAGTCGGGACGGCGACTCGCCGTCCGTCCCTCTCAACCGAAGCGTCCCAACCGAACCCTCCCAACCCAAGCATCCACGTCCCCTCAAAAAGCTTTTCCCGAATCGAGCAGAATCGTCACCGGCCCTTCATTTACCAGTTCGACCTGCATCATTTCCTGAAATCGTCCGGTCTCGCATCGCAATCCCGCGGCGCGAATCCGCTCCACAAAATATTCATACAGTTCGCGCGCCGCCTGGGGAGCAGCCGCTGCATCGAATGAAGGACGCTTCCCCCGCCGCACGTCTCCATACAATGTGAACTGCGAGACCACCAGCACCGCGCCGCCCACCTCGGCAACGGATAGATTCATCTTCCCGCCCGCATCTTCAAATACGCGCAGCCCGCAAATTTTTTCGGCGAGATAATCCGCATCGCCGCGCTTGTCCGCCTCGCCCACGCCGAGCAGAACGAGCAACCCGCGCGCGATCTCGCCCGTGATATCGCCGTTGACCGTAACCTTGACACGGCTCACGCGCTGCACCACGGCGCGCACCTAACGGGCGGCCTCGCCGATCAAAGTCTCTTGACCCGCCAAAGCCTGCCAGCGCCCGTTGCGGTAAGTGAAGACATCGGTAAAGCGCACTCGCGCCACCACGTTGCCGGACGCGTCCACCAGCGTGGCCAGCCCGCGCGTGAAGCCGAAGTTGCCTTCCACGTGGGCCCGCAGCTCGCTCAGGTGATTGACTCCCGGCTTGCGATGCGGAATATGCTCCAGCGTCTGGGCGCGCGTGTGCAACGACCCATCCACGTCGGCGTCTTCGAATTCATCCGCCACCATGCACGCGACCGCGTCGGCATCGTTGCGGCTCAGCGCCTCCGCCCACTTCTGTTCCAGTTCGAGGAGAGCGGCGTGCGTCTTGGGCTGATTCTTCGGGCAATTCAACGCCAGGGCGCGCGCACTGAATCCCGGCGAAAACACGACCAGCAGGACTGCGACCGCGATAAATGTTGGAGTTTTCACCCTCGAATCCTGCCACGACTCCAGCCCCGCGGCAAGTGCGGAAATCGTGTCGGTATTTTCCGCCTCTGGTACTCTTTCTCTTTCTCGATGAGGACATATCTCTTAAGGCTCGTCGCGCCGATCGCACTCTGCCTGCTGCTCTCCGGTTGCGCTCAGACAGGCGCGCCCTTGCCTCCGTCTCTCGAGTTGCCCAAGCCGCCCTCCGACCTGCGCGCGTTGCGCAAGGGAAACCACGTCACTTTAACCTGGAGCGAGCCGACGCAGACCACCGACCATCAGAGCGTGCGCTACCTCGGCCCCACCCTGATCTGCCGCAGCGCCGAGCCGGAGATGACCGGCTGTGCCCTCCAGGTCGCGATCGAGCCTCCTCCCTCGACTGCGCCGCAAAAGGCTTCGCCGAAATCGCAATCCAGGCCGATTCCGTTGCCGCAAGCTTATACCGATACTCTTCCCGCGAGCGTCCTCAGCCCCGACCCTGAACCTGAGATCACTTACGCGGTCGAAGTCTTGAACCGCAATGCGCGTGGCCTGGGTTTGTCGAATCGCGTTCACGTTCCAGCGATTGTTACCATGCCCGCTCCCGGCGATCTCGCCGCGGCCCTCAACGCGAATGGGGTTCTGCTCACATGGACAAGCGGCGGTGAACCGCCTGTCCGTCCCGGAGTCGAGCATCTGTATCGCATCTATCGCCGCACCGAGAGTTCACCGACGGACAACACTACCAACCAGAGCGAGAAAGAAAAAGGCATCATCGCCGGCGAGATTCCGGTCGGCGATGCCGGTCCGGCGCGCTTCCTCGACCCCATCGAATGGGAGAAAACCTACCAATACTGGATCACCGCCGTCACCGTGATCCACCGCCCGGATAGCGAAGTGCAGGTTGAGGGAGACGACAGCCCCGTCATCCGCGTCGTAGCGCATGACATCTTTCCGCCATCCGTGCCTGCCGGACTTCAAGCCGCCTATTCGGGCGAGGGCCAGAAGCCGTTCATTGATTTGATCTGGGCTCCGGTCGCGAGCACCGACCTCGCCGGATACAACATCTATCGCCGCGAGGCCAATCGCGCCGAAGCGAAGCCGGCAAAACTGAATGCGGAGCTGGTTAAAGCTCCCTCGTATCGAGACGCAGACGTCACGTCCGGCAAGACTTACATCTACTCGGTGTCGGCCGTCGACGTCCGAGGAAACGAAAGCTCCGGCTCCGACGAAGCCAGCGAAACCGTTCCGTAGAAATTTTTGCGCCATTTTCGCCGGTCGTGATTAGATAGGTTTCCATGAAATATTGCCGCTTCCAACTCAATGGCCAGCCCCATTACGGACTGATCGAGTCCGTCGCCGGCGCCGACCAGATCACGCGACTGCTGCTCCAGCCTCCTCACACCAGCGACGGCGACGTTGAAGGTCTGCCCAGCCGCCGCATGGAGCGTCTTCCCCTTGACCAGGCCGCGCTCCTGGCTCCGGTCGAGCCCACCAAGATCATCTGCGTGGGACGCAATTACCGCGAGCACGCGGCCGAACTCAACAATGAAGTTCCCGTCGAACCCCTGCTCTTCTTCAAGCCGCCCAGCTCTCTGCTGCCTCACGGTGGCACCATTCTGCGGCCAAAGGTTTCCGAGCGCACGGACTATGAAGGCGAGCTGGCAGTGGTCATTGCGCGCCGCTGCCATCGATTGCGCGAGGACGAAGACGTGCGGCCCTACATCCTCGGATACACCTGCCTCAACGATTTCACCGCCCGCGATCTCCAGAAAAGGGATGGCCAGTGGGCTCGCGCCAAAGGCTGCGATACATTCTGCCCGGTAGGACCGCTGGTCGCCCTGACCGACGAGAGCAATCTCGACCCGTGGGCCGGTATTCAGGTAGAAACCCGCGTCAATGGCGAAGTCCGGCAGTCCGGCAATACCCGCGACTTCATCTTTGCCCTCGACGTAATCATGCGCTACATAACCAATGCCATGACTCTCGAACCGGGAGATGTGATCGCCACCGGCACGCCCAAAGGCGTGGGCCCGGTCGTTGCCGGAGATGTGATCGAGATTTCAATCCCGGGCATCGGCAAGCTGAGCAACCCGGTGGCCGACCAACCGTAGCGGGAAAAGGCGCAGGAAAGCCCGGTAGTCGTGCAGTTTGAGTCTTCTTGAAGGGTGGACGGCTTCTGCCGTACCGCAAGCCAATTTCCGGGGTGGACGTTCGTGACTGCCAACCAACTCTGTTTTGATCTTCTTGCCACCCGCGACCTGGAGCCTCTGCGCCGCCTGATTGAGGTCGACCCCGCAGCCGCCGACGCGCGCGATGCCCATGGAGTAAGCCTCCTGATGCACGCGATCTATCGCGGAGAGCACGACCTCGCCACCCTCATCGCTGACAAGAAAGAAACGCTCGACATCTTCGAAGCCGCCGCCCTGGGACGTGTCCACCGCCTGCGGGAAATGGTTCTCGATTCCGCCGCCGCCAACTCCCGTTCCGCCGACGGCTTCACCGCTCTCCACTTCGCCTGCTTCTTCAGTCAGCCGGAGTCCGCCCGCATTCTCATTGAGCGTGGCGCAGCCGTGGACGCCGTCGCCGCCAATCCAACCAAGGTGATGCCTCTGCACTCGGCAGCCTCTGTCCGCAACCTTGAAGCTGCCCGACTCCTCTTGGTCCACGGAGCCCCGCCCAACGCCCGCCAGCAGGGTGGATGGGCTCCGATCCACGCCGCCGCTCAAAATGGAGACCGCGCCATGATCGACCTCCTCCTCCAACACGGCGCCGATTCAAAACTGGCCAATGACGAGGGCAAAACTCCAGCCATGGTCGCCCGGGAAAAAGGGCACGGAGAGGTCGCCGCGCTGTTGGAAAAATAGCCAAGCTCCCCGGCCCTCAGCCATTGGAAACCCCCGTCAATCAGCAACACGGGGACCTCGCTCATTGATAACCGGGGAGCCAAACCGTTCCTCCCATCATCAAAACCTCGCAGGAGGGTGAGCGAGATGCATCACGTGCGCCAGGAGAAACTTCCGTTTGTTGGCAGTTCGCATCAGTTCGTCGGAGCCGACCAGGGTGACACCAATGTTTCGGTTTTCCTCTACCACGGGAAACCCGGTTCCGGCCCGGGGCCGCATCGGCATCCTTATGACGAGATTCAGTTCATCCGCGAAGGCCAGGGGATCTGGACGGTAGACGGCCAAACTTTCGAGGGCGGCGCTGGGGACATCTTTGTCATCAAGGCCGGCGAGATCCACAGCTTCAAGGCGACCGGGGATTCGCCGCTGGTACAACTCGACATTCACCTCAGCCCCCGCTTCATCCAGGAGAATCTTTAGAACGAGGGGTTGCGACAGGCTGGATTCCGCGATACGGGGCGTAACTCGCTTATTTGCAGAGACCTGCACAGCCGCGATGGCAAGACACCGGGTGAGATAACCCCCAAGAATTACGTTCAATTCATGCCTCACCTGGCTGGCTTTTTCTTGGCCTTAGGGCGCGCCGCTGAGGCTCAGGTTACTCACGACTCTCCTGCGGAACCTGGCTTCCCGATCTGTGCATCAAAGAGTCTATAATAGAAGACAAGTTTTTCGGGGAAGCCCGATCCCAAACAGCACGCGATTTCAAGAGTAAGAGCAGAAGATCAAATTATGTCAACGAAGTTGAAGGTCACGATTCTTGCTAGTTCCCTCGCCGTTCTCCTGTTTACCTTTGCCGGAAGTTTCGTCAGCGTTCGGGCCTCTTCGAATGACGGCGCGTATCGCCAGCTTTCGGTCTACAGCGAAGTGCTGTCGCGCATCCGCAGTGAGTATGTCGAGGAGCCCAACATTCCCGGCGTGACCGAGGGCGCGCTCCACGGACTGCTCGAGTCGCTCGACGCGAACTCCAGCTACCTGTCGCCCGCCGAGTGGAAGCATTACAAGTCGATCAAGATCGAGGGCAAAGCCGATATCGGAGCCGCTGTCTCCAAGCGCTTCGGATACGCCGACGTGATCGCCGTCATTCCGGGAGGCCCCGCCGACAAGGCCGGCATTGAGAACTCCGATATTCTCGAGTCCATCGAAGGCAAGAGCACGCATGACATGTCGCTCGCCGAGATCCACAGCATTCTCGTCGGTGAGCCTGGTACCACGGTGACGGTTGCGGTCGTTCGCCCGCGCCGCGCGGAGCCGCAGAAAATTGTCATCACCCGCGATATGGTCACGATTCCTCCCGTCGAAGACAAGATGCTGGCCGACAATACCGGCTACATCAAGGTCGACGCCTTCCCCGAAGGCAAATCGCAGGAGATCGCCGCCAAGATCCGCGATCTGCAAAAACAGGGCGCGACGAAGCTGGTGCTCGATCTGCGGAACTCAGCCAGTGGCGAGGAGTCCGAGGGCATCGCGACCGCCAACCTGTTCCTCGATCATGGCACCATCACCTATCTTCAGGGACAGAAGTATCCGCGACAAGCCTTTAACGCCGAGCCTTCGAAAGACATCACCAAGCTCCCGGTGGCTGTGCTGGTGAATCGGGGCACGGCTGGCCCGGCCGAGATCGTAGCGGCCGCCATCCTTGAAAATGCCCGCGGAGACGTGGTCGGCGACAAGACCTTCGGCGATGGATCGATCCAGAAGACGATCGAAATGCGCGACAACGGCGCGCTGATCCTCTCCGTCGCGAAATATTATTCGCCGAGCGGCAAAGCCATTCAGGATGTCGCCGTCACTCCCAACGTGGTGATCGCCGACAACCAGGATGATGCCGGCTTGCCCGACGAAGACGCGCAGCCCGCCGCTCCCGATGCCCCCAAAACCAAGCCCAAGAACCTGCAGGACGATCAGCTGAACAAGGCGTTGGAAGTCCTGAAGAATCGCGATTCAAAGGGCTAGCAGCGGCCAGGTTTCAAAGGTATAGATCGTAAGAGCTGCAAAGTCCTGGTCGCACAGGGTTTCAAAAGAATCGCTCGCCGCAGGCGGGCGATTTCTTTTGCGTGCAACGATCCCGCTGCCCCCCGTAGACTGAGAACTGACAACCAACAACTGAGAACCGAGAACTGGGAACTGGGAACTAAAAGCTCACAGCCGGCCGTCAAGAGTTGCTCATGAAACTCGCCCCTCCACATCTTCCGCCGATAGAAGTCCGCGGCCGGAAGCTTGTCGGCTTCCTCTTCTTCGGATTACTGGTGCTGTTCGCCGCCTCCGTGGGCGCGGGCGTCGGACTGATTCTGGTCTACTCCACCGACCTGCCGCAGGTAGACGAACTGGAGCGTTACCGTCCCAGCTCGATCACCGAACTCTACGACACGCAGGGCCGCGTCATCGGCAGCTTCGCGCTGCAACGCCGCGTAGTGGCCGCATACGACGACTATCCCCCGGTGCTGCGCGACGCTCTGGTTTCAATCGAAGACAAGGATTTCTACACCCACTCCGGCATCAATCTCTGGCGCATCGTCGGCGCGGCCTATCGCGACATCGAGTCGGGAGGCAAGGTCCAGGGCGCGTCCACGCTCACCATGCAGCTCGCGCGCAATCTGTTTCTTTCTCCCGACCGCTCCTTCTACCGCAAGGTGCAGGAGGCATTGCTCGCCATCCAGATCGAGCGCCGCTTCACCAAGCCTCAGATCTTCACCCTCTACGCCAACCAGATCTTTCTCGGACACGGCAACTACGGCTACGAAGCCGCTTCGGAATACTATTTCAGCAAGCCCGCCCGCCAGCTCAAGCTCGAGGAAGCCGCGCTGCTCGCCGGACTTCCCAAGGCTCCGCAGTATTACTCGCCCATCAACCATCCCGACCGTGCGCTCAAGCGTCGAACCCTCGTCCTCAACGCGATGCTCGAAGACGGCAAGATTACCGCCGCGCAAGCCGCCGACGCGAAGAGCAAGCCCATCGTCCTCAACCTGCAGAAAGATCCCAACTCGCTCGCGCCTCATTACGTCGAAGAAATCCGCCGCTATCTTGAAGCCAAGTACGGCAGCGATCAGGTCCATCAGGGGGGCCTGCGCGTCTACACTTCGCTCGACATGGACCTCCAGAAATCGGCGCGCCAGTCGCTGCTCGACGGCCTCGCCGCCTACGAGCGCCGTCACGGATGGCGCGGCAAGCTGCTCAACGTCATCGCCCAGGGCCAATCGATCGAAAAGTATGTCGACCCCGATTGGGATGAAGAGCCCGAGGCCGGTGGATACATCCACGCGCTGGTCACGGAGGTTTCAGCCACTGCGGCGCAAGTCCGCTTGGGGCAGCACGTAGCCACGCTCGCTCCCGCCGATGTCACATGGCCGGACCCCACCGCCGCGGTTAAGCCGAAATCGAAGTCCAAGTCTCACCTCGACGATCTCCTCCACCCCGGCGACATCGTCTACGTCAAAGTGCTTTCGCTCGATCCCGGCGGAAAAGCCCATGTCAGCCTCGAACAGGACTCCGGCGTCGAAGGCGCGCTGGTCGCAATCGACAATGCAACCGGCGAAATCAAGGCCATGGTCGGAGGCCGCGACTTCAACCTCTCCAAGTTCAATCGCGCGACCCAAGCCCTGCGCCAGGTCGGATCGTCCTTCAAGCCCTACGTTTACACCGCCGTGATCGACCAGGGCGGAAGTCCCGACGACACCATCCTCGATGCGCCGATAACTTTTCAAACCGCCTCGGGCCCCTACACGCCGCATAACTACGACGGAAAATTCGAAGGCACGATCACGCTGCGGCGCGCTCTTGCCCAGTCGAGAAACATTCCCGCGCTCAAACTGGCGGAGCGCGTGGGCATCAAGACCGTGATCGAGTACGCGCACCGCCTCGGCGTCACGGAAAATATTCCCGCTTATTTGCCGGTCGCGCTTGGATCGGCCGAGGGCACCCCCATCGAGCAGACTTCTGCCTTCAGCGTCTTCCCCAACGATGGCCTGCGCGTAGCTCCCCGGTACATCACCAAGGTGACCGATTATGAAGGCCGCATCCTGGAAGAAGATTTCTCCGACGCCAAGGACGCCATCAGTTCCCGCACCGCGCGCATCCTGACCGCCATGCTGCGCGAAGTTGTGCTTCACGGCACGGCGGTCGCGGCCGCCAAGATGCCCTACCCGCTCGCCGGCAAGACCGGCACGACCAACGATTTCACCGACGCCTGGTTTGTCGGCTTCTCCCCGAACCTGACCTGCGGAGTCTGGGTAGGCTACGACGAAAAAAAATCGCTGGGCGAAAGAGAAACCGGAGCCCGCGCCGCCCTCCCCATCTGGATGCAATTCATGACTACGGCTCTGGCCGGTAAAGATGCGGGAGAATTTCCGGCGCCCGAGGGCCAGCCAAATTCCGCAGTCGCCCACAAAGTCGATACTCCCGATGTCTCGCCCGGAGACGGGGAGAGCCACTAAGAGTAGTTCCCACGTTCGAGTCTCGGTGTTGTCAACTGGGCCCCCACTTGGTGGGCACGATTTCAGAAGTTACGAAGGTCTTTGTGGAGGACTGTTGAAAAGCGCCGCACTTCATCGCCACGGCTTGTGCGCTCTCAGCAAATCCTAATGCGGTGGGCACAACTAGTGGATTACGTAAGTTTACGAGCGCGCCCGCAAATGCTTTTCGGGCCTGCGGCGGCCTGATATTTATAAGGAGTCTCCGTTTGCCGTCCTACGAATCGCGCTCAGGATTCCAAGCGGGGGTCCGCCAAAGATGCCGCCCCGCACCCAAACCTGGAGAGAGATGAGCGCCGCGCCGCGATCCTTCATCGCGATAGTGGTCCTCGCCGGGCTGACAATCCTGACCGATACCCTGCTGCTGCACGGCTGGGGGCAGAATCCGCTCAAGTTCGTGTGCTACCTCGTGATCGCGCTGGCAGCCTCGCGGCTGAAGGTGAACCTGCCCGGCATCAGCGGGACGATGTCAGTGAATTTTCTGTTTCTGCTGCTGGGCGTGCTCGAACTAAGCCTGTCGGAGACGATGGCGCTGGGCTGCGCGGCGGTGGTCGTACAATGCGTCGGCCGGGACCGCACGGTTCCGATCCAGGTTTCCTTCAACACCTGCTCGACGGCTCTGGCGATCGCAATCACCTTCATTTCCTACCGCTACTTTGTAATGCACAGCTGGGTCCATGCGCCGGTCCTGCTGTTCGCCGCGGCCTGCATTTATTTCGTCGCGAACACGCTGCCGGTAGCGATTGTGATCTCGCTCACGGAGCGGCGCCCGCTCCACCGAATCTGGTCGGACTGCTATTTCTGGAGCTTCCCGTATTACCTGGTGGGGGCCGGAGTGGTCGGCATGATGAGCTGGCTGCACAACTTCACCGACTGGCAAACCTCGCTCCTGATCCTACCCGTGGTCTACCTGATCTACCGCTCTTACCGGCTTTACCTTGGCAAACTTGAGGACGAAAAGCGCCACGTGGAAGAGATGGCGGACCTGCACATGCGCACCATCGAAGCGCTGGCGCTGGCCATCGAAGCCAAGGACCAGACCACGCACGACCATTTGCAGCGCGTACGCATCTATGCCGTCGAAGTGGCAAAGGAACTGAAAGTCGACGAAGCCGGCATGGAAGCGCTGCAAGCCGCCGCGCTGCTGCATGACATCGGCAAGCTGGCCATCCCGGAACATATCGTCTCGAAGCCCGGGCGGCTGACGCCGGAAGAGTTCGAGAAGATGAAGATCCACCCGCAGGTCGGGGCGGAGATTCTGGAGCGCGTGCAGTTTCCCTATCCGGTCGTGCCGATTGTGCGCGCGCACCACGAGAAGTTTGACGGGACTGGCTATCCCAACGGCTTGAAAGGTGACGAAATACCAATCGGGGCGCGGATTCTGGCCGCCGTCGATTTTCTCGACGCGCTCGCCTCGGACCGCCAGTACCGGCGCGCGCTTCCGCTCGAAGAAGCGATGGCTGAACTCGAACAGGAGTCAGGCAAGGCGTTTGATCCCGAGGTTGTGGGCGTCCTGCAGCGGCGGTATGTACAGCTGGAAAAGATGGTGCTGGCCCGCATGTACAACCTGAGCCAGCAGAAATCCGCGGAAGCGCACGAAAAGGATAAAGACAAAGGCAAAGCCGCGCACGAAGAAGCGCCTTCGAATGCGGGGATCAAGCCAGCCGCCGGTTTTGTGGGTCAAGGGAAGCCGCCATCGCACGAGCGCAGTTTCCTGAGTTCGATCGCAGCCGCGCGCCAGGAAGCGCAGACCCTGTTCGAACTCAGCCAGGATCTCGGCGCGTCGCTGAGCCTGGGAGAAACGCTCTCGGTATTCGCGGTCAAGCTGCGCAGGGCGATGCCCTACGATGCGATCGCGATTTACGTGCGCCATGGCGAAGAACTGGTGCCGGAATACGTGAACGGGGACAACTTCCGCCTGTTCGCCTCGCTGCGAATTCCCATGGGGCAAGGTCTCTCCGGCTGGGTGGCACAGAACCTCAAGCCGATCCTGAATGGCAATCCATCGGTAGAGCCCGGCTATCTGAACGATGAGTCGAAGTACAGCACGCTGAGCTCGGCGATGGCGGTGCCGCTGGAGGGCTTGCAGGGTGTGGTTGGAGTGGTGGCTCTGTATCACTCGGAAAAAGATTTCTTCACTTCCGATCATCTGCGCATCCTGCTCGCCATAAGTTCCAAGATGGCGCTGGCGATGGAGAACGCGCTGAAGTACGAGCAAGCGGAGAATTTTGCGGTCACCGATTACCTGACCGGACTTCCCAACGCGCGCTCCCTGTTTCTTCAGCTGGATCGCGAACTGGCGCGCTGCAAGCGCGATCAGACAAACCTGACGGTGATGGTCACCGACCTGGATGGGTTCAAGCAGATCAACGACCGCTTCGGGCACCTGGAAGGCAACCGGGTGCTGCGGCTGTTCGCGCACTCTTTGAAGGAAACCAGCCGCGAGTACGACTACGTCGCCCGCATGGGAGGCGACGAGTTTGTGGTCATCGCCCCCGGGCTGACGGCCGAAGCGGCGGCCCGCAAGGCCGAACAGATGCGGGAACTGGCGCAGCAGGCGGGCCGGGAAGTTTGCAACGAAGATATTCTCTCGCTGAGCGTCGGTAAGGCGGTCTATCCCGAAGATGGGCTGGATGCGGAGAAACTGCTTTCCGAAGCCGACAAGCGGATGTATCTCCAGAAGCAGAGCCAGCCCTCGCGCAGCAACCGGCGGCTTTACCGGCGAATGCGCGTGCGGGTTACAACCGAGATCACGATGGATGGCGACGCGCGCACCGTCCTCGGCATCATCACCAACCTCAGCATCAACGGGTGTTATGTGGAAACCAGCGTGCTGTTGTTGCCCGGTTCGCGCATCACGTTAACGTTCCATCTCGACCAGACGCAGGTCGTCATTCAGAGCGAAGTTCTACGCATGGATATGGGCGTGGGAGCGGCGATCCGCTTCAGCGAATCGACGCACGAGGTGCGCGCGACCCTGCAGCGCGTGCTCGAACAGCTCGCCAGCGCCGAAGGAATCGCGGAGCGGCAACGCAGCCTGACCGCATCAGCCCTTATGCTGTAAACGGGCGTCTCGCGCCTGTTCGCGGAAAATCGAAACTAAGCGGAAACTGCGAGCGGGTGAATCTGCAGCAGCGGGCTGGCGTGATCCGACACGCCGCGTGGTTTGTCGAGACCATGCAGCAGCATGTTCGCGGTGGGCACGCCGGTGCGGTAGAAAGACTTCTCGCAATCGGCCGTCGATGGACCGCGCATATTACCCTCCATGTAAGCCAGGCCCGGGCATCGCGTGCAACCGCCGACGTGCGAACAGGACGAGCAGGTCGTAAGGTGCTTCGCCTGGATGGAGCGGACTTCATTCATCTGCGGAGATAGATTCCAGATGTCGAGAAATTTCTGCTGCCGGATATTTCCCGTCGGCAGCGGAAACTGCACGCAGGGGAAGACGTCTCCATAGGGCGAGATGTAACAGAAAGAATGTCCGGCGCTGCAGGAATACCCTTCCAGATCCTCGTCGGACGGGGGCTTTGGCGGAGCGCAGAATTCTTCCTGGTTGGGCACGAGCGCGGGATTGCGAAACACTTCCACCAGTTCTTCTCCGGGGACGCGCAGCGCCAGCACGGAAGTGTCGCCATCCATCATGGGGGTAATCGTGGGATCCAGGGTGTATTGCACGCCCAGTTCGGCCGCCAGCTTTTGCGTCCCGTAATGATCGGAAAGATTGGCCGTCATGAGCACGTTAGCAATGGTGACGCGCAAGCCCTGGTCGCGCAGAAAACAGATGGCCTTGATCGAACGCTCGAAAGAGTGCGGCAGCTTGGTGATCGCGTCGTGCACTTCCGGGCGATGCGAGTAGAGGCTGATCTGCACAGTATCCACGTTGAGGGCGCGAAGCTGTTGCGCTTCGGCCTCGCCGATCATCACGCCATTCGTTTTGACCTTGACGTTGAAAAGCAGGCGCCGCGCGTGTTCTACAAGTTCGAGAAAATCGCGGCGCATGAAGACTTCGCCGCCGCTGAAGGTGAGAAAGAAAACTCCGGCTTCGGCGAGCTGATCGAGCACGCCTTTGATTTCGGCGGTAGTCATCTCGCCATGGTCGTCGTGATCCAGATAGCAATGCACGCAGCGCTCGTTGCAGCGGAACGTGACATCCATGTGGATGGCGAGGGGCACACCCAGGTTGAAAGCCTTCTGCCCTACTTCCGCCATGAGGCTCATCGGGGAACCTCCGGGAGATCGGCGAGCGGATGATCCGACATGCGAAGAATGCCGTGGCTGGAAAGCTCGGCGACAAACTGCTCGGCATCCACCTGCGCTTGCTCTGGCTCAATATCGAACTGCCCGCAGACACGCTCGCGGACAATCTCGCGCAGCGGGGTGCATCCGTCGGCTCCCTGCCAGATGGCGGTGGCCACCGGATTGAGGGTAAAGAAGGTGGAGTCCGCCGAATTCATCACCATCATCTCGCCGGCCAGCATGCGGGCGGCAATGGTCGAGCTGCGAGCAATATAAGTCTCAGACATGCGCGGTATCTCCTGCAAAGTGGCGCAGCTCGAAGTGGCGGGCTTCGCAATGCCTTACATCTTCCCAGACTTTGCTATCAGGATAGAACGTCAGGCGATGAATGGGAACTCGGGAAACAAAATCGCAGGCGACGGCGAGAAGCTTTTCTACAAGATCGGTATCACCGGCGAAGAACAGGATGTTGCGCATCAGGCGGCGGACCGCTTCAGCCGCGGGAATGGCGTCGATGCGATTTTCCGGACCCTGGGCCAGGAAAAACAGCCCGCCGATCGGCGCTCGGCAATTTTCACCGGGCTTGGCAAGTTCTCCGGCGAACGGAGTACCGAATGCCTGGTAAGCATCGGCGCCCCCATCTTTCAAGGCGCCTGCGCGAACGGTCTCAGTTGGACGAACGTAGGAAATTTCGTCGGTGAGCAGCGTCACATCCGGAGGCGCCAGCCGCGTAATGGTCGTTTTGCCCGCGCCTGAGACACCGGAAAACAGGTAAGCCCGCCCGTCGCAGATAGCGCTGGCGGCGTGCAGCAGGAATCCTCCGCGCTCGGCGAGGATGAGGCTGTGTACGATGCGCAACACGGAATCGAGCGAGTAGGGATTGGCATTCTGGCGGACAATCCCGGTTCCTGTGCCGGGATTCCAACGGGCGTGGAAATCTCCCCGCTGGATTCGCCAGTGCTCCCCATCGCGCCGGACGTGTACGTCCTCATCAGAGGCTGAACCCCCGTCGATGATCTCGAACTCGAGCGCGAACTCGGGACGGGATGAGCTGAGAAATCCGGCATAGCGTTGCAGCAGCAACTCGGCAAAGCGCTCGTGGCGGGTGGAAAGAGAAATCGGAATGCCTCCGATTTCGACGCACGCGACATTGCCCTCGAATCTGGACGCATTGGACTTCATGAAGCTCCCGCATCGACGACGCCAGCCTGCCACGCCGGTGTGTTCGGGGCTTCAGCTTGAAGGCGGTTGCCCATCCAACTTCCGTTTGCGCGGCGGGCGTGAAGTTTCAGGGCTAAGCGGCGTGCCGGCCCGCAATGACAGAATAATTTTCCGAATGCCCAAGACCAGGCGCGCAGCGGGACCAAACGCGCATCGCTCTCAGCCACTCTAGATTGAAATTGCCCCCGCTCCACGCGATGCACCAGTCGCCCAAGAAATGCTTCGGGTGGAAATTGCGGGTCACAGGCCGGCAAGGAGTCGCCGCGCAACAGGAAGCCATCGGTCTGCCGGCAGACTAAACGATGGAGAAAAAAACGTCCGTCTCGGAGCGCAAGCACAATCTCGCCCGGGCGCGCGTCGTTCGGGGAGCAGCGGGCGATCTCGACTACATCACCGGGCCAAAGGGTGGGCAACATACTTTCCCCACGGAGTTGAAGCCGTAAACGGCCGCCCTGGCGCAGACTTTCTGCCGCTAGTGCCGAACGCTGCGCATCGCCGGTCGCGGCCTGTTCCGGAGATGGGCGCAAAGTCACGAAGTCTTGCGGGCAGAGTTACATGTGGGAGAAGTGCCCGCGATCTTGCCACACGACAAAGCGGCCGTTTCGAATACTCGCTCGTAGCGGAACGCGGGTTTCTGATAAGGCTTTTTTTCCTTTTCGGTTGCGGCCAGATTGTTCTGTCGCTGATCGAGAGTCTGGTGGTCAGTCATAATCGGTTCGAGCCTCGGAGGTCGCTCTTCCCACACTAAATTGAAAATGTAAGCGCAGTGTACTACATGAGTTTACCGCTGCCAATATCGCTAAGGCAGCATGGGATCAAGGAGCCCGGCAAAATTTCAATAGAAAGAAAGCGTCCCGTACTGGCGAGCCCGGCGCAGGCTCACGGATAGCGCGCCCAGAGCCAGCGGAAGCAAGACAGCCACAAAAATGGCGAGCGCGCCCAGGGTTGGAGCCAGCGCCAAAGTCGACTGGCCATCGAGCAATGCGCCGCGCATTCCATCGATGGCATAGCGAAGCGGTAGGGCTGAAGCGAGAATTGCCAGCGGCTGCGGCAAACTCTCAACCGGGAACATGGTTCCGCTGAGGAACCAGAGTCCGGAGCCCAGAAACCACACCAGCGCTGAACCTTTTTGAAATGCGATCTGAAATGTGGCGGCGAAAATTCCCAGCGCGAGCGCCAGCGCCATCGAAAGTACGAGCACGACGAGGCATGAGAAAAGATTGGCATGAACTGCGGCGCGGAACACGGCCACGCCCGCGAACACATAGACCAGCAGATTGGTCAGGCTTCCGGCGAAGGCGGAGACGGAACTAAGAATGATAAGTTCGGCCGGGCTGGTCGAAGTCGTCATGAGGACTTCGAGAGTTCCCGTCTGTTGCGCCTCCTGCACAACGTTGAGGAACGCCTGGGCGCTCATCACAAAGAAAGTGTAGAGCCCGGTCCCCACCAGCAGGAAGGGAAAATAGGCGACGCCGTCCGGACGAAAGCCGGGGCCGATCGCGCGAGAGAGATAGTAGAACGCCGCCAGCTCCGTGAATACTCCCACCAGCGTGACCAAGAAACCGCTGCGGTGGCGGATGGCGGTGAGCAGGTCGCGCCGCAGGATAGCGAGCAGCTTGTCGAGCGTAGGATTCATGAGGCCGCTCCGCGCCCACGAATTGCCGCCCGGGACTTGGCCCCGCCGCTATGAGGCAGGCCGGTATCGGGCTCGCCGGTCAGCCGGAAGTAAAGCGCACGCAGCTCGCCGGCGCTGCCTTCCTCGCCCACCGGGTCACCAGAGAAACGGTCTTCAGGGAAACGGTCGCCGGAAAAACGGCTGCCCATGATGCGATCCGCCAGCAATTCTCCGCCATGCAGCAGCAGCAGGCGGGTAGCGACCGCGGCCGCTTCGGCAAAATTGTGCGTGGCCAGAAAAACCGTGGTCTCCTGATGGGCGAGCGCATTAATTGTCGACCAGAAGTGCGCGGTGGCAGCGGCATCCAGACTGCGCGTGGGTTCGTCGAGCAGGAGCACGCTGGGACGCTTGACCAATGCCCGCGCCAGCCCCAGCCGCTGGTACATGCCGCTCGAGAATTTCATGACGAGCGTATCCGAGTGTTCGGCTAGTCCGGTATCGCGAAGCACTTCTTCAATGCGGCCCGGACGGTCAGGGCGGGGGACTTCGTCGAGCGCGGCAAAGAAGTCAAGGTTTTCGCGCGCGGAAAGACGCGGAAAGAAAGACCGCTCGGCGGCGACCGCAATGCCCACCTGGCGGCGTACTTTTCCGGCCTCCCGTTGCGCATCGAATCCCGCGACGCGCACCGAGCCCGCATCCGCCAGAAGCAGGGTGGAGATTAACTTCAGCGTAGTGGTCTTGCCGCTGCCATTCGGCCCGAGCAATGCAACCACGTCGCCGCGTGCGGCCGCGAACGAGATGTCGTGGAGCGCAACGGTCTCGCCGCTGCGCTCTCGTCCCACCCAGTTGAACAAAGCGGGGCGATGAACGAATTTCTTGCTGACGGATTCGAAAATGACCTGATCCATTTACCAGCTGCCCAATCCCGCCCAACTGAAACTCTCGCAGCCGTCTGCATTGCAGGCAGCCGTTGCCCGCAGACTCCGGCTCCGAAGACTCGTATTATAGTTCGCAGTCCAATGGCTGAAGCCTCGCTGGTTCCTCCTCCGTCGAGTGTGGCATTCCAGGGAAGCAGCGCGTTTGAGCTTTTGTGCGCCTGTGGAACCACCCGGCCCGATCCCTCACGGATCGAGAGCATCTCCACGTTGGACTGGACCGCCTTCCTCCGCCTCGCCGAACATCACGGAGTGCTACCGCTGGTGGCGCGCAACCTGACTGCGCATGCTCGCGACCTTCCACCGCAGATACAACGAGCCCTGCAATCTGCCTACGCGGAGAATCTGCGCCGCACCCTCTGGTTCGCAGCCGAGCTTTCGCGGATCATGCAACACTTCGAGCAAAACCAGGTGCGCTTGCTTCCCTATAAAGGACCGATGCTCGCTCAAACCGCCTATGGAGACCTGGCGCTGCGCAGTTTTTCCGATCTCGATCTCCTGATCTCCCCCGCTGATTTTGAGCGCGCCCGGCAAGCTCTGGCGGAAATTGGATACCGCCCTACCAGCAAAATCCCTCCGGCCGTCGAGCGCTTGTGGCTGCGCACTGGCTACGAGCGTTCGTTCGATGGCGCGGCGGGAAAGAACCTCGTCGAGTTGCAGTGGAATCTCCTTCCATACTTTTATGCGGTCGATTGGCAAGCGGGCAATTTTCAATTCGACGATCTGTGGGCGCGCGCGGGCCGGACGGTGCTGGGTTTGGCGCAAGGCGCAAGCGGCGTCCCGTGCCTCTCGCCCGAAGATGGGCTGCTGGTCCTCTGCCTCCATGCCGCCAAGCATCTTTGGACTCGTCTCATCTGGGTGGCCGACATCGCCGAGAGCTTGCGCGTTCCGGGCATCGATCTTGCGGTCGTGATGACCCGCGCCCGGGCGCTTGGCGTCACGCGAATTCTCGCCGTAAGCCTGTGGCTGGCCGAAAATCTGCTGGGCGCGTCAACTCCCAGTCCGCACGATCTGTACGACCAAGAGGTGCGTTTGCTGGGAGAAGAGTGCGCGGTGCGGATGCGCGGATCTGTCGGCTACGACTTTGATTCCACGGCCTACTTCCGGCAGATCCTAAAACTGCGCGAGCGGACTGGCGACCGCTGGCGTTATCTCTGGCGGCTCGCATTAACACCGGGGCCCGGCGATATCGCTGCCCTCGCGCTGCCAGAAGCTCTGTTCCCGCTCTATCGTGCTGTGCGTCTCGGGCGATTGCTGCTCAGGTGCGCTCCAACACTCTCCCGGCGGAAAACGGTTCCCGGTTCCCAATGAGGCAATTTGGCAGGTTCCTGCAAAATTCGCTGCGCCCAAATGTGCTGGGCTTCTAAAGCAAGTTTGGCGGGGAAAATAGCAAAGACCGTGACACGGGTGGCGCCAGGTCACGGCACGCGTCATCGTTTCCCGCCCGAAAACCAAATATAATGCACAACTAAGCCAACGGTAGCGGGTTATAGCTGTTTGCACCCATGGGAATCCGGTACCCCGTGGGGGTCTTGCACGTTGCTGAAACCGTCGAGCGCCGGTTCCGGCGGATCATGCGGCATTTATTTGTGAGTTTGGTCGTGAAATCGAAAAGCTAAGAAATCTGGAGGGTGGAATGAGTTTGCTTATCCGTAGTCGCAACGTCTTGGGGCGGTCGATTCTGGCGTTTGCAGTGATGTGTATGTCGATCTCGGTGCTGGCAGCGGAGGAGCACAAGTCGGAGTCCAGACCAGCCGAGCATGCCAGCCGCCCAGCCAATCAGGGCCATGGTCAGCCCAGTCACGCACCGCAAGCTCATGCGGCGCCCAGCCGTCCATCCGGCGGAGGCCACGCGTCCACTCCCAACCGTTCAGCGGGACAGAACCGGCCGAGCGAGGAACGTAATGTAGGCAACCGTACGCAAGGCAATCGCCCTCAGGGTAATGCCGGCAATCGCCCCGGCGGGAATATGAACCGTCCGGCAAACGGCAATGCGGGCAATCGCGGCAACGTCGGCGCGAACCGCAACGGCAACGCAGGCGGCAACCGCGGAGCCATGGCCAATCGCGGCAATACTGCCGGCTCGCGCGCGATGGCTGCTCCCGGCCGCAATGTATCACTCCGCGGCGGCGGCACTGCCAGCGTTCGTCCCAACGGACAGATCCGCTCCATCAACCGCAACGGCATGCAGATCAACAATGGACTGCATGGCAACCGCACCATCGTCAGCGTCCACAACAATACGACCATCGTGAATCGCGGCGGAGGCGGCTACGTCCAGCATCCCTACATGACGCGGGGCGGCGTCTCCTACTATTCCCGTACCTCCTATTACGGGGGCGGCTATCACGTCGGCATCTATCGCGGATACTACTGGGGCGGTCATGCCTATTACGGCTACTATCCCGGCGTCTGGTTCCACCCCGGCTTCTACGCGTGGGGCTTCCGTCCCTGGGGAGCGCCCGTCTACTGGGGCATCGGAGTTGGCGGCTGGGGCTGGGGCGGGGCGCCGTGGTGGGGTTACTACGGCGGATGGTGGAATCCTTATCCAGTCTACGCATCGCCCGCCTTCTGGCTCACCGACTATCTGTTAGCGGCAGACTTGCAGGCAGCCTACGCGTCGCGAGCCGATGCGAATGCGGCCGCGGCTGGAGCCTACGATCAGGGTTCGGCGAACTATCCTCCGCCCAACCAGGGTAACTATGACAACGGCTCGGCTAACTCTGGACAGGTAACGCTCAGTCCTGAAGTAAAGGAAGCGATCGCCGAAGAAGTCAGGGCGCAACTTGCCGAGCAGCAGCAACAGGCTGCCACGCAGGATGGCGGCAACGCGCAGGCGGCTCCGGCCCCGGCCAACGGGCAGGTTCCACCCGCACTCGATCCCGCACGGCGCACCTTCGTCGTCGATAACTCGATCACCGTCGTATCGAACGGTCAGGAGTGTGAACTCACGGGCGGCGACGTTATTACGCGGCTCACGGACACTCCCGATGCCGATCAGAAGGTCACCGCCAGCGTCTCTGCCAGCAAGAAGGGAGAATGCGGCGCAGGCCAGCAGATCGCCGTTTCGGTCGACGATCTCCAGGAGATGCACAACCACTTCGAGGAGACTCTCAACGACGGCCTGAAGACTCTCGCCCAGAAACAGGGGACCAACGGGATGCCAAAGGCTCCGGATACCGGCACGGTAGCTTCCGCAGTGCCGGTTCCGCAACCGGATGAAACCGCCGCGAAGCAGCTCGCCGATCAACAGGCTCAGGCCGATCAGGTAGAAGCCCAGGCCAAGCAGGAAGTAGCCGGAGGCGGCGGCCAGTAACGTTCATTTGGAAGTAGTCAGTGGAACGTAAAAGGTACGAAGGTGCCCCAGGTTCGCGCCCGTTGGTTGGGCGTTGATCTGGGGCACTTGAGTTTTTGAAGCCGCCGGAGAGCGCACACAGCGCTTACGCCCGCCTGGTCCGGTGGTCCTACCTCACAAGCCTCCGTGACCCGCATCACACCGCGCTGCGATAAGGCACCCCATAATGCTCACTGAACTACGGGGGCGCCCAAGTTCCCGTTTGTGGGGGTATTCGTGGCAAAAGGACGCGTATCCATAGTTGTCGAGCGTTGCAAGGCCTGCGGGTTTTGCGTGGAGTTCTGTCCCACCAAAGTCCTGGCGCTGTCCTCGGCTTTTAATTCCAAAGGCTATCATCCGCCCCATGTGGTCGCGCCCGACAAGTGCAGTGGCTGCGATCTCTGCGGCATGTACTGTCCGGACTTCGCCATCTACGGCCACAAGAACCCGGCGCCCAAACCGGAAGCAAAACCGGAGGCTACTCAAAATGAAGGCTGATCCGCGCGGCGTTCTCACTGGCACACACTTTCTCGATGGCGACCACGCCTGCTGCGAAGGCGCACTCGCCGCTGGCGCGCGTTTCGCCGCCGGCTATCCCATCACTCCCTCCACCGAAGTTGTCGAACGCTTCGCGCAACGTGTCCCGACCGTAGGCGGCGCCTTTATTCAGATGGAAGATGAACTGGCCGCCTCCATCGCCCTTCAGGGCGGAGTCTGGGGCGGCGCAAAGGCCTTCACCGTGACCTCGGGCCCCGGCTTCTCGCTCATGATGGAGCACATCGGGTACGCGGTCATGACCGAGACGCCTTGCGTCTTCGTCGACGTGCAGCGCGGCGGTCCCTCCACCGGCCTTCCCACGCTCCCCGCCCAGTCCGACATGATGCAGGCACGCTGGGGATCGCACGGCGACTACGAAATCATCGCGCTCTGCCCGAACTCCCCGCAGGAGTGCTTCGATCTCACCATCAAAGCCTTCAATTTTGCCGAAGAATTCCGCGTTCCTGTCATGTTCATGATGGATGAAGTCGTCGGCCACATGACGGAAAAAGTCGTCATCCCTCCCGCCGATCAGATCGAAGTCGTGCCCCGCAAGCACACCCGCAAGTCGGTCGAAGATTACCTCGCCTACGGCACCAACGGAGACATGGTCCCGGAAATGGCGCATGCCGGCGAAGGCTACAAGTTCCACGTGACCGGCCTCACGCACGATGAGCGCGGCTATCCCAACATGACCCCCAAAGTACAGCAGACGCTGGTGACGCGCCTGCAGAACAAGATCCGCTCCGCCTCCGACCGCATCTGCCTGTTCGAAGAAGATTCAACCGATGATGCCGACGTGATCGTCGTTTCTTACGGCATCACCTCGCGCGTCGCGCAGCGTGCCATCGACATGGCCCGCGCCGCCGGCATGAAAGTCGGCAAGCTTCGCCTGATCACCGCCTGGCCCTTCCCGGAAAAGAAAATCCGCGAACTCGCCGCCCACACCAAAGCTTTTGTCGTACCGGAACTGAACCTCGGACAGATGGTCCGCGAAGTAGAACGTGCCGCCGGAGGAAAAGCCAAAACCGTCCTCGTTCCCCACGCCGGAGGCAGCGTGCACCGTCCCGAAGAAATTCTTGCCGCGATCCAGGAGGCTGTCCGATGACAACGCTCATCAATCCCACCCCGATCAATCCCGTCGAGCCGTTTCTACGCACCGATCGCATGCCCCACATCTGGTGCCCCGGCTGCGGAATCGGCACCACCGTCAACTGTTTCGCCGAGGCCCTGATCGAATCGAAGATCGACACTGAAAACGCTGGCCTTGGTTTCCGGCATCGGCTGCACCGGCCGCGTCGCCGGATACGTCAAGCTCGATTCCTTCCACACCACTCACGGCCGCGCCATTCCGTTCGCCACCGGCCTGAAGCTGGCGAACCCGAATCTCAACGTAGTCGTCTACTCCGGTGACGGAGACCTCTCGGCCATCGGCGGCAATCATCTGATCCACGCCGCCCGCCGCAACATCGACCTCAAAGTCATCTGCGTCAACAACCTCATCTACGCCATGACCGGAGGCCAGACCGCTCCGACCACTCCCGGCCACGCGACTACTTCCACTTCGCCCTACGGAACCTTCGAGCCCTCCTTCAATCTGCCGCATCTGGTCGAGGCCGCCGGTGCTGTCTACGTGGCGCGCTGGACCACTTTCCACGTCCGCCAGCTTGGCGCGGTCCATCTCGGAAGCGTTTCAGAAAAAAGGCTTCAGCTTCATCGAAGTCATCTCGCCCTGCCCCACGCTCTACCAGCGCCGCAACAAGCTGGGCGACGGGCTCGAGACCATGAAGTACTACAAAGAGAAGAGCAAGACCAAACACGGCGCGCCTACCAGTGAATGCGGGCTGACCCTGAATGGAGAAATCATCGTCGGCAAGTTCGTCGACCGCGACCGTCTCGACTACGGTTCGCTTCTCAAGGCCCAGATGCACGAAAGCCTGGGCGAAAAGTACGTCGACTACGACGAAGAGGAAGGCTTGGCCTGCGGTACCGATGGCGGTTGCGAGGAGGAATCATGCCACTAACTGAGATTCGCATTGCGGGATTTGGCGGCCAGGGAGTCATCCTCTCGGCCATCGTGCTCGGCAAGGCTTGCTCCATTCACGAAGCCAAGTTCGCCACCATGACCCAGAACTTCGGCCCCGAAGCGCGCGGCGGAGCCTGCAGCGCCCAGCTCATGCTCTCCGATACGCCTGTGCTCTATCCCTACGTCACCCAGCCGGACGTAATGGTAGTGATGTCGCAGGAAGCCTACGTCAAATTCGCGACCGAACTCCGTGAAGACGGCACGCTCCTCATCGAGCGCGACCTGGTCCGCGTAACCGATCTCCCGAAGCAAACGAAAATCTATAGTATCCCCGCCACCCGCATCGCCGAAGAATTAGGCAAGCGCATGGTCCTGAACATCGTGATGGTAGGCTTCTTCACCGCCGTAACCCAGTTGCTGACCGCCGACGCCGTCCGTAAAGCCGTAGCCGACTCCGTCCCCGCCAGCTTCCGCGACCTGAACCTGAAAGCTTTCGACCGGGGATACGAATACGGAGTAGCAGCCCTCGCCGCCGGCCCCGAAACTCCCGACCTGGAGCAGAACGCGGTAGTCTCGCAGGAAGTGATCTAGCGCGATTCCTCCACCGGCTGCGCGTTCAGTTCCTGCTCCGGCTCACCTCCGGCCAGGCCCTGCGCCACAATCAGCCGCCGCGCCTCGATTCGCAACGCCGGCAGCGCGCGCCAGAACCAGATCGCGCCCAGCACGCAAGCCACTCCGCCCACCGCAACCGTCACCGGAGCCCCCATCCGGTGCGCCAGCGCTCCTCCAAACAACGCGCCCAGCGGAGCCATCCCCATAAACATCATCGAATAGAGAGACATCACTCGTCCCCGCAACTGATCCGGCACCATCGTCTGGATCAGCGTGTTCGAGCAAGCCATCTGCAGCATCATCGAATAGCCCGCTGGCAGCAGCAGCGCCACTGACAGCCAGAACGACCGCGAAAATGAAAACAGAACCAGGCTGATTCCAAACCCCGCGCACGTAATGGCCACCCAGCGTCCCAGTCCCTTGACTCCCGTCTTGGCCGCCAGCGTCAATGCCCCGAACAGCGCGCCCACTCCCGTAGCGCCCATCAGGATGCCCAGCCCCCGCGCTCCGCCATGCAGAATCTTGTCGGCGAAAACCGGCATCAGCACCGTATACGGCATGCCCACCAGGCTCACCAGCCCGATCAGCAACAGCAGCGCCCGGATAATCTTCGTCCCGTTGACCCAGCGAAATCCCTCCACAATATCTTCAATCGGAGAATGTCCGCTAACTCGGGCGGGGCTCTCCACCCGCATCAAAAGTAGGCCGGCAATTACCGCGATGTAGCTGATGGCGTTCGCGCCAAAGCACCACCCCTCGCCGATCCGCGCCACCAGAATTCCCGCCACCGCCGGACCAATCACGCGGGCCCCGTTAAACATCGAGGAATTCAGCGCGATCGCGTTCATCAGGTCTTCCTTGCCGACCATGTCCACCAGAAACGACTGCCGTCCCGGAATATCAAATGCGTTCACGATCCCCAGCAGCGCCGACAAAACAAAAATGTGCCACACCTGCACCCGCCCGCTCAAAGTGAGCCATGCCAGCACCCCTGCCAGGATCATCGAGGCCGTCTGCGTGGCAATCACCAGCCGCTGCCGGTTCACCCGGTCGGCCGTAATCCCGCCAAAAGGTGCCGCCAGAAACACCGGAAACTGGCTGGAGAATCCCACTGCTCCCAACAACAGCGCAGATCCAGTGAGCCGGTACACCAGCCACGCCTGCGCCACGCTCTGCATCCAGGTCCCGATCAGCGAAACCAGTTGTCCGCTGAAGAACAACTGAAAGTTGCGGTGCCGCAGCGCCCGCATGGTAGTAGCAAATCGGGAGGCCGTCACATTCGGCTTGATTGCTCCACTGTCGGGGAGGTTGGATGTAGAGGTCACTCTACCTAAAACCTTGGCACATCTTGGCAAGGACAGCAACTAGCGCGCCAGCAAAGACAGCAACTAGCGCACGCTAAGGAGGGTAACTATCTTGCCAAGGACAGGAACTGGCTCGCGCGATATTGGTTAGGATCGCGTAAAAGCGCGGTTTCGTATCAGGGTATCGCGTTTAGCAATACCGCAAGTGCTTTACAATCAACCGCCCCTTTAGGGGCTGGGCGCTGGATTTCGTTTTTCTTAGTCGAGATAAAGCGAAAGCCCAGAGCCGAGAGCCAAGAGCCCAAGCCCAACGTTTACTACCCACACATTTTTCCACAGGTGTCCCATGTCACTGACTTGCAACTTCCCGGCCTGCTAGATTCGCGCTAGAGTTAAATGCTGCCGGTTCATCCGAAGCGGCGGCCAAAAGACCTGATGGCAAGCTCCGAAACAAATCGTCTCGAACGCCGCGGAGCCCAGCGCTTCGAAGTCCACCTCCCCCTGGCGGTTCATTTCGAAGGACGCACCATGCCCGCCTTCACCCAGGATTTAAGCGGTCGCGGCATGTTCTTCTACACCGAGGCATCGCTGCCCGAGGGAGCCACCGTCGAGCTGACCTTTACCATGCCATCCGAAGTCACCCTGGGAGAAAACATGCCCGTCCGTTGCCGCGGACGCGTCCTCCGCTGCACCGCTCCCAAAACCGGCCAAAGAAACGGCATCGCCGTGCAACTGGATTCCTACGAGTACCTGACCGCCGACGAGCGTACCCCAGCCTCCCAATTCGTCCGAGTCTCCGCCGCCGCCGCCGGAGCCGGTGCCCGCCCCATCCCCCGCTAAACAAATCCCCGCCGCAAGCTAAGCCACGCACAGTTTCTTAGAGCCATGCCTGGGTTCCGAGTCCAATCGTGTTTTCGCCAACTTCAAATCGACTTTGTGATAATCGATGAGTGTGTGCAGGGAGGCGAAAATGAGAAATGTAGTCTACGCAATCAACCTCACCCTGGATGGCTGCTGCGACCATACCAAATTCAACCCTCCCCCCGATGGCGAAGTACTTGAACATTACACGCGCCTCTTGCGAGATTTCGACCTGCTCGTCTATGGGCGTAAGACCTATCAATTGATGGTTCCTTACTGGCCTGATATCGCCAAAAGCCAGTCTGAGACAAAAGCGGATATCGAATTTGCTCAAGCCTTTGTCTCCAGGAAGAAGGTTGTTTTTTCGCGATTATTGGCCAGCGCTGAAGATGGCAATACGAGAATTGTTCGTACGGACCTTCGCGACGAGATACTTAAACTGAAGCGGGAACCGGGCGGAAATATTTTGGTCGGCGGTGTGGAAGTTCCTTCACAACTGATAGAACTTGGCCTGATCGACGAATATCGCTTTGTCGTGATGCCAACCATCGCTGGAGAAGGCAGACGATTGATGGAGGGCGTCAGCCTGCGGGAGGCATTGCAACTAAAACTTGTTGAGTCAAAATCGTTTAAATCAGGATGCGTTGCGCTTCGCTACCTGAAACAATGACCGCAAATGAATGAGTCCAAACTCGCGCCGCTCTGCCAGTAGCGCCCGGAACTTCGTATGGGCCTTAAGTGCTGCAAAATTGTCATTTCTGGCAATTCTCAGTTAGTGCAATCGCTTTTCGTCAACCATGCGGAAATGCCAAAGCAGACTGACGCTATAATTCGGCACATTATGCACTTCGTTCGATGCGTGATTCTTGCGATTGCGTGCTGCGTGTTTGTGCATGCTCAACTGCACGACTTCGAAATCATCCAGACTCTTCCTCTTTACAAAGCGGCAAACGGTGTAGAAGGCACATTGCAGATACTCACCGACTCGCGCCTGAGCAAAGTGTGAGTTCCGGAAATTCTGACCCGCCTAATTCCGGAAATTCTGAGCCACCCAGGGATAGTCACAAGCGGTAGAACTTCTCCCTACGCCTCCACGCCGGTCCAAGGACCGGTGGAGGCGGAGGGAGAGGAGGATGTTGAGTATGTTAAAGCGTCACGAAGTGGAGATTTTATTGAAGGCGGGCCACGGCAAGGCGGAGGTGGCCCGGCTGACGGGAGTGTCGCTGTGCTCGGTGAAGCGCATCGCGCAAGAGGGGCCAGTGGCGCATGTCGATGATGCGGCGGAGCGCGCCCAACGACAGGTCGGGCGGCCCAGCACGGTGGCGAATTTCCGGAAACCAATCCTCGAGATTCTGCAGCACACAACCGATCTGGCGTCGCTGGAGATTCTGCGGCGAGTCCGGGAAGCAGGCTATCGGGCGGCAAGACCGCTCTCTACGCGCTGGTGGCGTCGCTCCGCCGAAGCCGGCCAAGCCGCTGGTTCGTTTCGAAGGCCTCCCGGGGGAGTTCAGTCAGCACGATTTTGGAGAAATCGAA
>CAWIQW010000005.1:0-82534 GCA_963838315.1 uncultured Acidobacteriaceae bacterium | reverse complement strand
CGATGGCTTACAAATCGAGGGCACTTTCCGAGCTCACCAGGTGCCGCTCCTGGTGGATCCCGAGCATCCCGATCATGTCAAACAACTTGAAAGCTGGATGAAAAGCTACAAGGCCGAGGAACTGTTCGATAAAAATGGGCGGCTCATGCCGGAATTGGCCGAACTGGCACCGAAGGGCGACCGCCGGATGGGCGCCAATCCCCACGCCAACGGTGGCATTCTGCTGCGCGACCTGCGCATGCCGGACTTCCACGTCCACGCGGTGAAGGTGCCTTCGCCTGGCGCCGTTGACGCCCAGGATACGCTCGTGCTGGGTTCGTTCCTGCGCGACGTGGCCAAACTGAATCAGGATCAGCGTAATTTTCGTATCTTCGGTCCCGATGAGACAGTCTCGAATCTCCTCGGCGCGGTTTTTGAAGTCACCAACCGTCAGTGGGATGCCCGGAAAGTAAAGAATGACGAATTCCTCGCGCCCGCCGGCCGCGTGCTGGACTCGATGCTCAGCGAGAACCAGTGCGAGGGTTGGTTGGAAGGATATCTTCTGACCGGACGGCACGGGCTGTTTAACAGTTATGAGGCCTTCATTCGCATCATCGACTCGATGTTCAGCCAGCACGCCAAGTGGCTGAAGGTATGCCTGGAACTGCCCTGGCGCCGGAAGATTTCGTCGCTGAACTATTTGCTCGCCTCTCATGTCTGGCAACAGGATCACAACGGATTCACGCACCAGGATCCCGGTTTCCTCGACCATGTCATCAACAAGAAAGCTGATATTGTGCGGGTTTACCTTCCGCCAGACGCCAACTGCCTTTTGTCGGTCTTTGATCACTGCTTACGCAGCCGGAATTACGTCAATGTGGTGGTTGCCGGCAAGCACGCCCTCCCACAATGGCTGACCATGGACGCGGCGGTCGTGCATTGCACGGAAGGAATTGGCATCTGGCAATGGGCCAGCAACGACCAGGGCGCCGAGCCGGACGTCGTGATGGCCTGCTGCGGCGACACGCCCACGCTGGAGATTCTGGCTGCCGTTTCCATCCTTCGCCAGCATTTGCCCGATCTGAAAATTAGGGTGATTAATGTCGTTGATCTCATGAAGCTGCAATCTTCGAGTGAGCACCCGCACGGGCTGAACGAAACAGATTACGATTCGCTTTTCACCAAAGATAAACACATCATCTTTGGCTTTCACGGATATCCATGGCTAGTTCACCGGCTCACCTACCGCCGGACCAACCGAAACCTCCACGTGCGGGGTTACAAGGAAGAGGGCACCATCACGACTGCTTTTGACATGAGGGTGCAGAACGACTTGGACCGCTTCCACCTGGTACAAGACGTGGTGGATCGGCTACCGCACTTGGGCACTAAGGGCGCCTACCTGAAGCAGCAGATGCAGGACAAGCTCATCGAGCACAAGCATTACATCGACAAGCACGGCCAGGACATGCCGGAAATCCGGAACTGGAAATGGAGCAAAGAGTAAGAAGGAGAATCGAATCCGAGGAGTTCAAGATGCCCATTCAAATCAAAGAAGAAAACGGCGGGAAATTAGTCGCCGTTCAAGTCACCGGGAAGCTGGTAAGGGCGGATTACGAGCACTTTGTGCCCGAGTTCGAGCGACTCATCCGGCAACACGGAAAATTGCGCGTTCTGTTCGACATCGCCGATCTCCACGGCTGGGACGCAGGGGCGGTGTGGGAGGACATCAAGTTTGACATGAAACACTTCAGCGACATCGAACGGCTCGCGATGGTCGGCGATAAAAAGTGGCAGCACGGCATGGCGATCTTCTTCAAGCCCTTTACGAAAGCGACGATTCGATACTTCGATCATGCCGAGGCCGCTGAGGCGCGGAAGTGGTTGGGAGAAGCGTAGCGGCTTGCGCCCGCAACCGGCTCATCAACCGCAAGCACTACATCGACAAGCACGGCCAAGACATGCCGGAAATTCGGAACTGGAAACGGAGTAAAGACAAATGAACACACAAGGGCTGTTAGATGTGCATCCACTCGTCAACGAGGGCGGAGCCTGATGACCGCGCCGCGTTCAGACGCGCTCGTGCTCTTCGGTGTGACGGGCGATCTCGCCCACAAGATGATCTTCCCGGCTCTTTATGCGATGACGAAACGAGGTATCCTCAACGTCCCGGTAATCGGAGTCGCCTTCCCGAAATGGAGTCTGGAGCGTCTACGCCGGCGCGTGACCGACAGCATAAAGCGATCGGGCGGGATCGATAACAAGCGAGCGCTTCATGATCTTCTGTCCCGGTTCAGTTACGTGAGCGGGGACTATAAAGACCCGGCTACATTCACTTCTATAAAAAGCTCGCTGGGTAGCGCTCGGCGCCCCGCGCACTATCTCGCAATCCCGCCTTCACTGTTCGAGACGGTGATCAAAAGCCTCGGAGCCGCGAACCTGGCCGAACATGCGCGCGTCATTGTCGAAAAGCCGTTCGGACGCGACCTGGCCTCGGCGCGAGAGCTCAATCAGGTAGCGCACTCGGTGTTCCCGGAAGATTCGATCTTCCGCATCGATCACTTCCTCGGGAAGGAGGCGATCATGAATATCCTTTATTTCCGCTTCGCGAACTCTTTCCTGGAGCCAATCTGGAACCGCAACTACGTGGCGAGCGTCCAGATCACCCTATCCGAGGATTTTGGCGTCGGGAAGCGCGGCGCGTTTTACGAAACAGCTGGCTGTCTGCGCGACGTGATCGAGAACCATCTCTTCCAGGTCGCCGCACTACTTGCCATGGAGCCTCCGGCGGGTAGGGACTTTGGCGCCGTGCACAACGAGAAAGCCAAGGTCTTTCAAGCCATGCGCCCTCTGACCCCCGACGACTTGGTGCGCGGCCAGTATGCCGGCTATCGCAAGGAAGCAGACGTGGCGAAGAACTCCGACGTCGAAACTTTCTGCGCCCTGCGGCTGTTCATCGATTCCTGGCGCTGGGAGGGAGTGCCGTGGTATCTACGCTCCGGCAAGTATCTGGCAGACACCGCCACCGAGGTCATGGTGGAGTTGAAGCCACCGCCTCAGAGGCTCTTCGCCGACTCAGCGCCAATTCCAAAGTCCGGCCCGGCCAACTACCTGCGTTTCCGGCTCTCCCCCAACTCAGCCATCGCCCTCGCCGCTCGCGTCAAACTCGCAGGGAAGGAGTTCGTCGGGGACCAGCGAGAGCTCTACCTGTTCGAAGAACATCCGGGAGAGGAAGCGCCTTACGAGAGGCTATTGGGCGACGCCATGACCGGCGATGGAGCGCTCTTTACCCGTGAGGACGCGGTTGAGGCCGCATGGGCGGTTGTCGATCCAGTGCTTAAGACCCATCACCGGGCTCGCCCCTACAAACGCCACAGCTGGGGACCGAAAGAGGCTGACACGATCATCGGTTCAGACAGTTGTTGGCACAACCCAGGCCCCGAGGAGGCATCCGCCTCAGTTTCTGGACGGACTACGAAGAGAAAACGATGATTCCCGCCACCGGAGCTTCCGAAACACAGAAGTTCGGGCACTGATTCGGGAGGAATCCACTGATAAGGCTAAGCCCGATCAGGCGCGGGTCACGCCGTACGCATCCAAAACGTCCCGCAGCGTCACAATCCCTTCCAAACTTATGCACATCCGCGCGGCTCACGACCGGCAGGATCTCGATCTGGTTGGCGCCCATGCGTTCGAGCGCCAAATCAAGTCCCGGGTCGGAGTGGACGTGCGGAAAAGCCAGCGCATCCACGAGATCGCCGACTTTCTTATCCGCGCCTTCGGCCCGTTCTTGCTCCAGCTTCGCAAGATTGACGACGCCAATTACACCGCGCCGATCCGTCACCAGCCAGGTTCTTGACGCACTCGATCGCACTCGCTCCAGCGCTTCCCGAACTCGAACGTAGAGGTCGAATTTCGGGAACGGAATCTTCTGTAAGAGGCGAACGCCACTGCAGTTCGGCAGTGGCGTTCATGGTTGCGGGGGGCGGATTTGAACCGCCGACCTTTGGGTTATGCGATCTGACTCACCTTTCGATGAGAGTCGGACTGTACCTTCATCCACGTGGGATGCTCGCCATCCAGTCTCTACGCCTTCCCCCATTATTCCGGGGGCTTGGTTCGGTATTGCCTTATCGCTCGCGCGACGTAGGTTCCACCGACTTTGACGAGTGATCTTCCGGCACATTGCTGCACCGGACGCCCAATTTGCAACGCTCGATTAGGAACTCCAAGATTCCAAGGAACTCTTGGGAATCCTAAGGAGCGGGAGGTTATGAGCCCAACGAGCTACCAGACTGCTCCACCCCGCAGGAAAATCATAACAGCGTGGTGAGGTGGGGTCAAACTAGAGTCGTCCAGTGTGATGTCGAGCTGCGTCTGTAAATCGGTTGGCGGAGTGGTTCTTGCATTCCAGCTTGAATCTCGTTTGTCGGCAGACTTCCCTGGCGAAACTAGCCCATCATCAACTTCTTGGGGGCCAAGACCGGGTTCTCATCGCGAGTTTCCTCGCCGGCCTTCATCCGGAAGAGCGTTGTCTCGCCCCGCCCCGTCTGGGACCGACCACTCCGACTTCTTGCCAGGGATTCAACTGAACGAATCATCCACGAAGAGCAACTGCTTGCCACACTGCTTATTGCTATTTGCGAAAGAGATCATTTTCTGGGAGCAACTCGCGGCACCGTGATTCGCACTTGACATTGACAGATAATCCACTACCATGCGGTTGTGGATAAATTAGGTACAACATTTGCGGCTTTGTCGGATCCAACCCGCCGGGCCATGATCGAGCGGCTCTCCCACGGGCCTGCCTCCGTGCATGGATTGACGCAACCGTTTGCGCTCTCGCAGCAGATGATTTCAAAACATATTGCCTACCTGGTGCGGGCGCGCATTGTGATCAAGAAGAAGCGTGGACGAGAGAGCGTGTGCACGCTTAGGCCAGGGGCGATCAAGACAGTCAGCGACTGGGCGATCAGCTATCGCCGGTTCTGGGAAGAGAGTTTCGACAAACTGGATGCGGTTGTAAACCAAATGAAGAAAGAGGAGGCCAGAAATGACAAAAAGCATGGCTAATGAGACCGAGCGGATGGTGATCACCAGAGTGTTTGATGCCCCACGCGAGCTGGTTTGGAAGGCGTGGACCGACCCGAACTACGTGATGCAGTGGTGGGGGCCGAAGGGTTTTACTGCGCCTTACTGCAAGATGGATTTTCGCGTGGGAGGAAAGTTTCTCTGCTGCATGAAGGCGCCCGATGGGCAGGAGTTCTGGAATGCGGGTGAATACCACGAGATTGTTCTCCAGGAGAAGATCGTTTCCTCCATGTACTTTTCCGACTCGAAGGGAAACAAGGTCGATCCTGCGCAATTAGGAATCGAACATGAGGCGATCGACGGTGCGTACGACGTGACCCTCTTTGAGGATCTCGGAAACGGCCAGACGAAACTCACCTTCATCGGAAATGAACCCATGGAGAGCGCGAAAAATAGCGGTCAACTAGAGGGCTGGAACCAGATACTCGATAAAGTTGCTGCAGTTGTTACGAAGCTAGCGTACGCGAAATAAGAAGTTGGTGTTTCGATGATTGTCATGCGCGAGATCGGAACATAAAGCGAGGCCGGCCCGTTCCGGAAACCCAACGAGCCTCTGATCAAGTCAGCCTCCAATGGTCTTGAAAGGGCACGCCTTCAGCCGTGCCGCCAAGACCGGGTGGTCCGGCTTTCAAACTGCGGAAGCCACCACAGCTGAGGCTGCCCCACCCTTGCGTTCTTGGCAAGGGTGGGAATTCTGCGGAAGCCATCACTCCACCGGCCCAGCTCTCCATTTCAATCGGACCGGCTGTTGTTCGTTGACGAGCACGGGCCCTTGCTCTTCATAAGCG
Source organism: uncultured Acidobacteriaceae bacterium (assembly GCA_963838315.1). Classification (GTDB taxonomy): domain Bacteria; phylum Acidobacteriota; class Terriglobia; order Terriglobales; family Acidobacteriaceae; genus Acidiflorens. The sequence goes on along the minus strand of CAWIQW010000005.1, from coordinate 76,676 downwards.
TACGCGCGACAACTGCTCCAGCGCCATTCTTCTGGCGACGCCACCAATCCGCGCAGCACCGGATTCTCGTGCATGTAGCGCAGCTTCTCGGCGCGCTTGTGCCGGTTCCACACGACAAAATCGTAGAAACGCCGCTGCCAGACATGGCCGTGCTCGAGTACGGTGTTCCAAAGACCTCCATCAGGACGGGGCTGCCTCTTTCGGAGCCTCTCCAGCAATTCACAGGAGTAGCGCTGCTTGAGCACTTGCAGAACGACAGAATGATTGGATGTCCGGTTCGGACAAGAGGAGATGCACATGCTCCGGCATGATCACATATCCGACGACAACAATTCCGTAGCGGATTCGTGTTTCTTCGAGGATGCACAGGAAGAGGTCGCGACACTGCGGCGCGCCTAGCAACGGACGGCGCTGGTAACAACTGAAGGTAATGAAGTGAAGATATCCGGTACCGTAGGCGCGGCGCAGACGGGCGGGCATGCAGAGAATCTATGTGATAGAGGGGTTGCAAGCTGTGACGAAACTCCTATTTCCTTTGTGACGAATTCCCACCCTTGCAAGAAACGCAAGGGTGGGGCAGCCTCGGGCTCCAAGGGTGGGCCACCCCCCAGTTGTTGCGAAGCTGGCGCAGGTGAAATAAGAAGTTGGCATTTTGATGATTGTCGTGGGGCGGGTGACCCAGGCTTAGTTTTGACCTCCCCAGCCCCGGCAACACAAGAGGGTGCCCCATCCTAGCGCGTTCGTTGCGCTAGGGTGGGATTCCACGGTCCGGTCCCATGCGGGACGTCCGAAGCAGGTGCCCAACTGAGCGCGCTTTTCGGCTGGATGGCTCCCAACTTCGCGGGGAACCATCGATCTTGAACGGAGCACCACCCGGCACTCTAGGGTGCCCCATGTTTGCCTGTTTTTGGCAAACGTGGGATTTCGCTCGAAGAACAAAATCTTTCCCTCAGAGTTTAGAAAGTGCGGTCGTGGACGGGTCCCACATCTCGAAAATCGCGAGATGTGGGGCACCCATCGCTTTCCATTTTTGTGGATTTGTGATCAAAAAAACTGGGGACAGACGGGTGAACTGCACCCCTGACGTGAGACAAAGAAACTAGGGACAGTTTTCTTGCGAGAAAGATTGTAAACCGGGGAGTGGGGTCTGGGGCGAGGGGGCGGTTAGCTCCCTCGCCCCAGTCAGCTCTGTAGAAGCTTCAGGGTTCTGGGCACACAGCAACTGCTTTTCGAAAGCGGCTGGAGTTTGATATCCCAGCGCGGAATGCAGTCGCTGGTGGTTGTATATGGTTTCGAAAAATGCCGTCAGTTCGGCGCGCAACGCATCCAGATCGCGCCAGTCTCTGCCGTGCACCTGCTCCTGTTTGAGCGTCTTGATGAAGGATTCAGCCTTGGCATTGTCGTAGGGATTGCCTACGCGGCTCATGCTGGGTTGCACCCCATGATCGGCCAGCAGCGTGAGGTAGTCGGCGCAGGCATACTGAATTCCGCGGTCGGAGTGATGAATCAATCCCGGCGCAGGTTGCCGTTCGAGCAGCGCCATGCGCAACGCCTGCACGGCTACACTCGCGCCCAGATGCCGGGCTAACGCCCACCCGATCACCCGCCGCGAATGCGCGTCTAACACCACAGCGACATAAACGAACTCTTCTCGCAATCGCACGTATGTGATATCGGCGACCCAGAGTTCGTTGAGATTGCGCGTCACCAGGCCACGCGCCAGATTCGGCCACACTCGCCATCCATGCTGCGAATCGGTGGTTGCCGGCACGAACCGCCGTGTGCGCAGACTGAGCAGATTATCCTCACGCATCAGGCGCAGCACGCGCTTGGCATTGACGCATTGCCCGCGCTGCCGCAGTTCCCAGTGCACCCGCCGGTAGCCGTAGAACCGCTTTTCCACGATCACCTGCTGGATGGCATCGCGCAGCGCCGTGTCGGCCTGGCGTGGTGCCGACGATTCCCAATGCCGATAAAACCTCGCCCGGCTCAGGCCGCTCAACTCGCACATTCGTTCCACGCTGAGGCCGCCTTGCCCGGCCCGCTCTGCGATCAACGTGCAGATCGCTTCTCGCCCACTTTTATGCGCCGCAAGGCTTCGCCGAAAAAATCCAGTTCCAGTTCCTGCTGTCCCACCTTGCGCTCCAGCTCTGCAATCCGTTTCCGCGCTGCCAGCAACTCCCCACGTCCGGACATCGCCTCCGGCCCGCCCCTGTCTTCAGACACTGCCTTTCGCGGCCTTCCTCCTCGCCGATGCACCAGGCCGGCTTCGCCCAACTCTGCATAGCGGTCCTTCCACACATACAGCCGCTTCCGCCGAATGCCGAGTTCCTGCGCAACTGCTCTTACGCTTTCCCCAACCAATACCCGTCGCACCGCCGCTAATTTCAACTCCGTTCCATACTCCGGGTGATTCGTGTTCTTTCGTGACATGTGTTCTCCTGTTTGAGAACTGTCACCATTATCTCTGTCTCACTTTTGGGGTGCACTCCACGGGACGTTCACTAATTTCCAATTCCCGCCCTGAACCTACTGCTGCAATGCGAATCCACCTGGCAAACCCGCCTCAAGCTCGATTTGTTCTCCGGTGATGGGATGTTGGAAATTCAGAAATTGGGCGTGCAGAAAATATCCTCCATCGCCCGGGAGGCCGGGGAGATTTTCAAGAGGCTGGCCAGTTGAGCCGTACAGAGGGTCGCCCACCAGAGGATGTCCGATGGATGCCAGATGGATTCTGATCTGATGAGAGCGTCCCGAATTCAGCCTGACCTCAAATGTTGTGCTGCGTGGCGCCCGTGCGATCACCTTCGCCAACGACTTCGCCGGCTTGCCGCTTGGGCTGGCGGCCCACACGGAGCCGATGCGCGGGTGCGGTACCAGTCCGATGGGTGTGAGGATTTCGTACGCGTCGTGCTGTGCAATGCCTTGCGCCAGCGCCCGGTAGATTTTTTGAATTCTGGATGTGTTCCAATTCGCCGATAGTTTAGCGGCCGCCTCCGCCGTTTTGGCAAAGAGGACGATTCCGGAAGTGCCTCTGCCCAACCGGTGGACAGGGTTTGCGTTCGGCGTTTGCTTTTGCACCAGCCGCAGAAGTGTATTTTCCATAAAGCCCCCGGCGGGAAGCGTGGGCATCCCGCTGGGTTTGTTGACGGCTAACAGATGGGGATCTTCAAACAGCACTTCGAAGTGCAGAGGTGTGTCTGGTTCGATCCACGGTGGACGGTTCCAGACAAGGGTTTGGCCTGCAGCGACCGACTCGCTTCCGGAGGCGGTGACGCCGTTGAGGGCGACTTCTCCGTTATGCAGTCTCTGTTGCCATGTTTGTGGGGTTGAGTGAGAGTAAAGGCTTGCCAAATGGGAGAGCAGGGTTTGCCCATGGTATTTGCTGCGGATGATCGTGGTATAGGCATAGCCCCGGTTGAGCATGTTGTTTGAGTGTAAGCTATGGCAGCTGTGCCCCTCATGAAGTGATACAATGCTTACAACAGTTACACTCTCGGAGGATCGATGAAACAATCGCGAACGATGGTGCTCAGTATGCGCCTGCCAGTAGAGAGCGGGAAGCGTCTGAAGCGCATCGCGACTCGGCACGGCTGGACGCCGAGCGACGCTAGCGCGCGGCTGGTGGAAGAGGGCTTACGGCGGTCGGAATTTGCCTTCCTGGATTTTCGCGATTCACCGGCTGGCAGGCAAGCCTATATCCAAGGCAGCACCCTGGCGATATGGGAGGTCATGTTGCTTCTTCGAAGTTACAAAGGAAACGTCAAGGACGTGGCCGAGCATCTGAAATGGCCTGAAGCGAAGGTTCGAGCTGCCCTTCACTATGCAGAGGCATTCCCCGGAGAGGTGAACGACGCCATCGCAGAGAACGATTCAACTGATTTCGACAGCCTAAAGCGCATGCTTCCCCAAGCGGTCGACTTTGCCGCCAGCAAGACCAAGCGCGGCTGACATGCTCAAGCTTCTTCTAGACGAGCACATCTCCCCAGATGTAATGAATGGCGTTCGACGTCGGAATCGATCGCTAGTTGTCCACTCCATGGTGCAGTGGGAGAGCGGAAACTTCCTTGGGAAGGAAGATTCCGTTTGCCTGTTGGAAGCAGCGAAGCAACGCTTGACCCTGGTTACTTATGATCGCAGGACGATTCCTCCATTGTTAAAGCTCTGGGCTGAGGAAGAGCGATCCCATGGCGGCGTGATATTTGTCGATGAAAAGACAATCTCGCCGGCGGACATTGGAGGGCTAGTCCGTGCTCTAATTTCGCTCGTGGATGAGGCCGGGGGAACGGACTGGACCGACCAAGTGTACTTCTTGCGGAGCGGACGGTGACTCGTTGGCTGGAACACGGGTTGAGTCGGATAACGTTAAACTTGTAGAAAACGACAACACCTGTGCGATGGCGCAGCGCGAACTGAACCTCAAGAAAAGAGGGAAAAATGGGTCGGATAAATGTTGCTGGCTATGTGCTCGGCTTGGGAGCCGTAGGCCAATCTCTCATGGTCGGCAACGCTATCCATAAGGTTCCTTGTTGGCTAATTTTTATAACGTTACTGGGTCCGTGGCTGGCGGTTCACGTTATCTCCTTTTGTAGGATCGCACCGTGTGGCCCGCGCCGCTTCGCGCAGATTCTTACCATTGCAATGGTTTGGTACGCTGCCGACACATTGGTGTGTGAATTAGTCTGGTTGCTGCTCCCTGCGGCCCGCTCCCACATGTACTCTGCCGCAGTTCCTCACGTACTCACTTATGGCTGTGCAGTCAGCTTCATCATTTTCGGGAGAGCGGTTCGCGATGCGCGACAGTATGCGGTAAACCACCCAGAGTCCTAGAAGAACTTACGAGATGTGAAAAGGGTTTACGAGAAGGGCTGGTGGCCCACATCCACCCCGACCCTGTCGGTGCCCCACATCTGCCCAGTTTTGGCAGATGTGGGTCTTTCCTGCACTCTCGTCGCTTGCACGTGCCCCACTCAAGCGCGCTTTTCGCTTGAGTGGGATTCCACAACTCCCTCCCTCAATAACTCTGATCTTCTCGGCGTCCTCGGCGTCTCGGCGGTCAAAACTCCCTCGGCTTCCACTTTTCCCTTGACTTAAGAAGACGCGGCGTCTGACCCTTAAAGCAGCGCCATCATAATAAAGGTCGTAAAAAGCTGGCCCCCGCCCAGGCGGACGAAATATTAACTCTTTCGGAATCAAGACTTTGAGAGGAGGACGGCAGCCAAGTCATTGATTACAAAGGAACTCCCTAAGGTAACTCCTTTGTATTCAAGACTTTGACTCTAAGTCCTTATTCCGGAATACTTTGCCCCTAGGTCTATGATTCTAATAGACCGGAAAGTGGGGTAGGGGGTACCCCCCCGCAGGCTGACAGGAAATGTGGGGGCCTGGGACTAGGCGACGACATGCGAAAAGGCTTTACGAGACAACCACAACCGGATGAGCCCGCGACGCATGCCAAGAACTACATCACGCCGAGCGGGCTCGAGCGCCTCAAAGATGAACACCGCTTTCTGCTCACCCGCGAACGCCCGGCCGTGGTGGAGGTGGTGGCGTGGGCCGCCGGCAACGGCGATCGCAGTGAAAACGCCGACTACCAGTACGGCAAGCGGCGTCTGCGGCAGATCGATGGGCGGATTCGCTTTCTCTCCAAACGAATCGAAGCCGCGGAAGTGGTAGACCCGGAAACTCCGCGGACGGGGCTGGCGGCGACGAGAGCATTCTTCGGAGCCACCGTGCGCTATGCCAATGGCGCTGGAGCCGAGCGAGTAGTGAGCATCGTGGGCACCGACGAGGTCGATCTCAACCGCAACCACATCAGTTGGGTGTCGCCTCTCGGGCGCGCGTTGATGAAGTCGGCAGCAGGTGACAGCGTAGTGCTTCAATTGCCGGGCGGTACAGAAGAGTTGAGCGTGCTGGAAGTGCGTTACGAACGCATTTCTGTGGAACCGTTCCGTGAACCACCTGGAGCCGAGTCCTCGGCAAAGAAGCTCCCTCGCCGACGCTAGAATCCACCGGCCCGGAGAAAGCGCGCGCGATCCGGGCGCAAAAACTGTCACGCACTACTGCCGGCGCCGTCCACTAATATGCGGAGTGGGCGCACTTCGCCAGGTGACCCTGATCGCCCTGCACTAGGTCAAAAGTCAGCGGCATGTTGTGCGTCTCGATAAAAACCTCGAGCCGCAAGTTTGAGCCGTTCAGGGAGCCTGTATAGATCGCGTTGACCCCTGAAGCGGTGAAGCCACCATCCACCGCGGCAGGCGCCGGTGACTCCGCGATATAGATGCCCTGTACCTTGAAACGTCCCTTATCATCAAGCCGCAGGCGTTGCGAAATATTTCCGCGGGCGCAGTCGAATTCAAGGTCGGCGCCGCTGTCGTTTACGTCCATGCGAATGTGTTCCCCGCCCCACACGCCGTTCGGAACGACTTTTGTCGGAGCGGTGGCGCCGGATTGCGCGGGGCGCGAAGTCATCATCTGTCCCTCGCAGAATAGACTGATGCAGGCGGTGATTAGCATTACGGTCACGAATCGCATTTCACCATCTTCCCACTCTCGGATCCTGCTCGATCGACTAAATCGAGTCGGACTTCCTCCCAGAAAAAAGGCACGGACCGGAGTCCGTGCCTGCTTAGCTTGCTGTTCGGCTGCGCCTAGTTTGAAGTGTACGTGTAGTCGTGAGACGCCCACTGACCTCCAACCAACGAGTAAAGGCGGACATAAATTGTAGCTCCGCCGCCCGGAAGGTTGTAGATCGTGTAGCTGGTTACGTTGCCCAGGTTGCCGGATTGATCCAGGTCGTTTCCACCCGCAGCCACGGTGCTGACATCCACCCAGTACGCGGTAGCGCTTGCTCCCGGCGTCCAGGTGAAGGTTACCTGGCTGCCGGTCAGCGGCGACCCATTCGTTGGGGAGGTTATTACACCCAAACCTGTCATTCCATTCCATGCGGTGTAGGTGTAGGCATTCGCGATCCAGTTGCCGCCTACTAACGAGTAGAGCGTCGCGTAGATCATGCTGCCGTCAGTCGGCAGACCGCTGACGGTGGTGGACAATACGTTACCCAGGTTGCCGGATTGGTTGTACTGGTTGCCGCCCGGCGTACTGCCGAGATCCAGCCAGTAGGCCGATGCGCCCGCTCCCGCCGTCCAGCTAAACGTTACCGTTGCGCTGGTAAGCGCGGAGCCAGGATTCGGAGTTGTGAGCACTCCAGCCGCACCCGACGCGTTGAAGGCCGTATAGGTGTAGGAGTTGCTGAGCCAGTTTCCCGACACCAGCGAGTAGAGGGTCACATAGACCGTGCTGCCGTTGGTGGGAAGTCCGGTGACATTCTTAGTGAGAACGTTGCCGATATTTCCCGACTGGAAATATTGGTTGCCGCCTGCGGTGCTGCCCGCGTCGATCCAGTAAGCGGTCGCACCGGAACCCGCACTCCATGTGAAGGTCTGGCTCGTACCCGACAATGGTCCCGGCGGAGTCGGTGAGGTGATGACGCCCTGGGTGGAACTTCCTCCGACCGCCGTGTAGGTGTATGCGGAACTCACCCAGTTGCCGTTGATCAGCGTGTAGAGGGTGACATACACCGTACTGCCGTCGGTGGGAAGTGTGGTGACCGTCTGCGACAGGGTGGTCGTTGGCAGGCTCCCGGACTGGTAATAATTGTTGCCGCCCGCGGTGTTGCCTACGTCGATCCAGTAGGCTTGCGCCGCGCTGCTCGCGTACCAGGTGAAGGCCTCCGAGCTGCTGGTTAAGGTCGAACTCGCCGCCGGAGTCGACATCGTAGCCGGACCTGCTGGACCGCTCTCCGGTCCGGTGGGCAGCGGCCAAGCAAAAGCGCCTCGGCTGCGAGTCCACAGGGCCAGAGTGGTGGAACCACGATCAATCGACATGTCCCAAACCATGACGTTGGGAAGCCCGTTGTTGAAGCGGTTCCACACCGGAGGATTGGCGGTGATGTCATCGGTGTAGTAAAGCCCGAAGTCGGTGCCAGCATAGACCTGGCTGGGGTAATTCGGGTTAACGATGATGGAGTCGACCGGTATGTCGGGAAGATTGCCGGTCTCGTCCGTCCAGGTAAATGCATCGCAGGGCGTCGAGGTCATGGTGCAAACTATGCGGAACACATGGCCAGGAGTAGTGGGAGAGTTGGCGTTGAAGCCGCCGACGGCGGCATATCCGATTGGGGTGCCCGCTGCCGGAGAGCTGGGATCCAATGCGATGCCCATGATCGGGCGGTTGGGAAGAACGGCATTGCTGCCGGTGACGTTCACCCAGGTGGCTTGCGCTTGCGTGCCAGTACCCAGATTGAAGCCGATCTGCACGTTGCCGTCGTTGGTTCCAGCGATAGCCACGCTCTGGTACTTGGGCGAGTACTTGACCTGATTGATGTACGAGCGATTGCCCAGAGTGCCTTTACTCAGGTTTGCCGTGATCGGGTTATTGGTGACGTACCAAGATTTGGTCGCCGTGCCGGTGGTAGTTTCCCAAACGCGGGTGGTACCGGCAAGGAGGTGTCCGCAACCGGTCGTCGCGCCTGCGGGCTGGCAGTCATCGCCACCTGGTATGCCTCCGTGGAAGAGGGAAACAGGCAGAACGAAAGACTGGGTGTCGCTGGTCCAGCTGCCAGCCCAGGATGTCCAGGTCGCGCCAGGCTGGGTGCAGTTGTGGATGCAACGGCTGAAGCCGCCGCTGTTATTGCCTTCCCAGTAGCGAAGACTACCGATATTGTCGCCTGGCGTCGTGCCGCCGAGGAACCCGCCCCCGTTCATCGAGAAATTGCTGGCATTGATGTTGGTAAAGACAATCGAGTTGCCGCTGCTGCCGCCGGTGACGGCGGTTACAACTACGGTCGCTCCGCTGCGTGCGGCCGTCGCCACGGTCGGAATGTCGCGGGTGATCGAGGTGACGATGTTATTGCCTTCGGTCGTGGTGCTTGAGTTCAGCACTACATTGGCCGGTGGCAGTCCCTGAGGTGACGAAGGTGAATACTTGCGAACCGATCTGGAATTGCTGACCGGCCGTAGCACCACCCGTTGTCAATGTGATCGTGCCCTGAGCCTGGGTTGAACCCGTGCCCATGGGATCGATCAAGCCGGAGAAGCCATCGCCGCCCAGGCCCATCTGCCACTGCACAGCGCCGGTGGGGGAGCCGGCAAACATCACCGAGCTGGGTCCGTTGTCCTGAGCGCCGCCGACTGCGGAGGGATTCGCCGAGGTGGCGAAGTTGCCGCTGATGTCGCCGGAGTAGAACTCGATGGCATTGATGCCGCTATCCATGATTCATCCACGTGGGGCGGGCGGTGTTCAGGACCGCGGTGCTGGCGTTGGAGGTGGCAGTGAACGCCACCGTCATTGCCCACCAGAAGAATGTCCGACGAGCCGTGAACGAAAGCGAGAGCGTGCTGATCGACGTGCACGACGTGGTTGGTCACGCTATTGTCGTTTATCCGCACGTGAGGTCGTACCAGGCCGTCCCGGAGCTGCTGGCGAGCCAGATCTCGAACGTATCGAAGAAGACACGAGTCGGATCGTTCGGATCGACAGCAATGCCCTGGTCGTACCAGTTCTGCGGATAGTCGGCGGCGCCGGAGGAGCCTGCACCGCTGCCGGCTGCATCCCAGTAATGAACCGCCGGCCGAGCCCGCCATAAAGCTCCAACTGCTGCCGCCGTTAGTGCTAACCCAGGCGCCGAGCTGGCAGCCGTTGGTGTTGCCGCAATTGGTAGTTGTTATTCCAGTTGATGGACCCCACTTGCGCGTAAATGTAGTTGGGATTGCTGGGGGCCACGGCGATGTCGATGCGGCCAAGATTGTTGACGGTGCCACCGTTCGTCGAGGTGCCACCAGTGGCGCCGTTGCCGCAATAGGTCGCGTTGCCAGCCGTTGATATGGATAGTTGCACGCGTTACCGCTGCCGGCATTCATCAGTGCGCCCGTCAGGTAAGGGCTGCCGGTCACCTGCGGTACCAAAAACAAAACCGTTGGAGTTGCTCGCAATGGACGTGAAACGTGGGGCAGCCACTGGTTTGCATCGTGCTCGCTGTAGATGCCGTTCGCGCCATTATTCCCCAGATCATACTGCACGTAGGTGGGGAAGCCGCGCACGCCCACGGCTGCCAGAATGCGGGTTACGCCCCCGCCCATGTCTGTGAGTTCGAGGCCGGTGATGTCCTGGCGCTGGCTGGTGAAAGCTATTAGTAAGGCAATTAGTCCAGGTCGCGCCCTGGTCATAGGAGAACCAGAGGCCCTTCTTGCTGCCGGCAACGATGTTGTTGCTGTTATTGGGATCGACCCGAACTTTACCGACCGAGTCGTACTGCGGATAGTTGCCTGCGGGCTCGGTATAGTCGGGGCCAAAAACGTTGGCCCCCAGAACAGTCCAGGTGTTGCCGCCGTCGGTGGACTTGAAGATGCCCTGGCTGCCCATGGAGAATGAGCCGTAGTTCAGATCGCCGGTTCCGGCATAAATGGTGTTGTGATTGTTGGGATCGATCGCCAGCGTGTCGATGCTGGTGGTCGTCAGCAGTGGGCTATCGGTCGTCACGGTCCATGTGGTGTTGGCGGTGCAGCAGTTGGTTGTTTTCCAAACGCCGCCGCCGACATTGCCCAGGTAGGCGATGATACTGCCGTTGGTGGTCGTCGTCGGATCGGTCACGATGGCGTTGACGCGTCCTTCGGTGGTTCCGTAGTCATAACAGCCGGAACAACCGGTCATGTGCTCGGGCATCTGGGCCCAGGGCAGTGAAGCTTGTGGGATTTAATGTTTGCGGTGGCCCGTTCAGTGCGAGCGTTCTTGACGAACGCCCTTGCGCCCAGCCGGCACCGCGCGCTTGATCGCGGCATCCTGTTCGGCAGCCTTACGCGTCCAGGCAGGCGAGTAGCGGCCCGTCGGATACGTTAGCCGGTGGGTCCAGAATTCTTCTTCGCTGATGAGACGCTCGGCATCGGTGGGGGCGTGGCCGAGAGTGAATTTAGTAGAGATACTCCCCGAAGAACCTGTCGCGGTAGCGGTGAGAATGGGGGTGTTCTTGCCCGCAGTGCTCGCATTCTCAGACGAAGGCAGTTTCGGCATGGCGGTGGAGAGGTTCGAGACGCCATTTTCGTCGGCACTGCCTTGGACAGTGGCGACGATGCCCGCGGAGTCAGCTTTCACTACGATCGTGACTCCCTCTCCCGGCTTCCAATTGCCGCCGCTAAAAATTATCGTCTCGCCCGGAAGGTAGCTGATCTTGTCGGCCACCAGCGTCGGCTTTTCTGTGATGGGGCTGTCTGTCCGCTGCGCCCCGGAGATGGGTGAGAGAGCAAGGATGGTGGCCAGGATTGAGAGCAGCACGACAGCGGGACGACGAATTAGACGATGATTCATTATCATCAGCCTCCTCAGAATTTAGCTTGCCTGGGGCAAGCGATCAGAACATTCGCAAACGAGCAGCGACAAAAAACTTACCGAAGAATCTTGTTCGCAAAAATCACTCGCGCAAAATAGCAATTACCGCCCGCCTAATTTCCAGATATGTTTGCGATAGCGACATGCCTTCCAGAAGCAATGCTTGACGGCATGAAGCCACTGACTAGTGCTGCTCGTACTACGAGCCGTAGTATCACGAGACGCACCAAAACCTCTGGCGATTCGCAAACAAAAGAACTCAGCAGAATTTGGCGATTCGGAACGCCTGGATCTGGATAGGGACGCTTCGGAAGGTAGAGCCCGCGCCTGATTTCAGGTTGGGGGAATCTTAGAAGTCAAGTGGAACACTGTCAACAAGAAAACACGATCGAGGCGCGGACCGGCGTCCATCCCACTTCCCGCAAATTTCTCTTCCCGCCTCGGGCCGACGCTTCCATAGTTCTTGCCCACCTGCCCAAGGTTCGCTCACTGGGGAAGGGTAGCTGAAATACACGCAGTTGCGCTCCCCACCCCACCCCGCGCGTTGTAGAGTTGAACGAGAGCCAACGCCTGCCGCTGTTAAGCAGTTTGCAGAATGAGTCGATCGCCGTAAAGGCTGCTATCGCGGGAGAGCACTTCCAGAGAGCCGGTTTTCCCAGAGACCGGCGAGAGGGGAAATACTTTTGGCGCTCCGCGATCAGATCGAGCACGAAATCCGCGCCAGCGGCCCAATTCCGTTCTCGCGATACATGGAGATTTGCCTCTACGATCCTCGCGGAGGTTACTACTCCCGCAACGCCGAGCAGTTCGGCAAAGCCGGAGACTTCTACACTTCGAGCGACGTTCACGCGGTATTCGGACGCCTCATTGCCCGCCAGTTCGAGGAGATGTGGCGCTCGCTCGACCGCCCGGCGCATCTGGAAATCCTCGAACTGGGCCCGGGACGCGGTTTGTTCGCGCGCGATGTGCTGGACTGGTCAAAGGCCAAGTTTCCCGAGTTCTTCTCCGCGCTTACGTATACGCTGCAGGAATCTTCGCCCGCGCTGCAAGCCAAACTGCAGCAGACGATGGCCGATCATCTGGCCAGCGGACGGGTCGCAATCGCCGCCGCTCAAAGCGTGCAATCGAGAGTTTCGTCGATTGGCCGCAGCTTGTCGCGCGAGACTCCGATTATCGTGTTCGCCAACGAGTTCTTCGACGCGCTCCCCGTAGAAATCCTGAGCTCCAGGGGCAAGCTCCACCTTGCGTTCGAGAACGGCCAGTTGGCCGAAGTCTGGCTTCCTCCGAGCGAGGAAGACCTGGAACTGCTCGACCGCTTTGGTGTCCACCCCGGAGAGGAAGAACGCATCGAAGTCTCACTGGCCGGCCAATGTTGGATCAGTGCAATTGCGGATGCGATTGGGCGCGGCTTTCTAGTCATTATCGATTACGGCTACACTCGCGCCGAACAGCTTGCCGGGCGCCATCGCGGAACCCTGATGACCTACCGGCAGCACTCGGCCAGCCCCAACCCTTATGAAGCTCCCGGCGAACAGGACTTGACCAGCCACGTGAACTTCACGGCCCTTACCGCGGCCATCGAGCAATCAGGCATGCGCGCGGAAACGATCCTCACTCAAGCTCAACTCCTGATGGGTATCGGGGAGCAAACGCAATTTGCCGATGCCTTCGAGCGATGCCGATTGCCACAGGAGCATGCCAAGGTCGCGCTCCAGTTGAAACATCTAGCCACACCTGCGGGCATGGGCGAGACCTTCCAGGTCCTGCTCGCCAGCCGCGGTGTCGACCCAGGCAAAGTTTCCGAGTTCAGCGGTCTGCGCTTCGCTTAACAACTCGACTAGCCACGGCTTGGCTGAGGTGCACCCTCGCTTGCCGCCCCGAAAGCGTCGAAATGTCCCCGCTTGGGCTTGATACTTTCGTGCACTGTTCCTGGTGCTATTTAACACTTCTGAAATATCACTCCGGTAAACTTCCCTCAGGATAGCTTGATATGGCATCGGCTCGCTCATCGCGGTTTGCATTGCCTCTGCAAGTAGCGGCCGTCTGCTATCGCAGGCAGAACTCCCACGTGGAGTTCCTGCTCGTGAACACCAACGGCGGGCGCAAGTGGACTTTTCCCAAAGGTTCGCCCGACACCCGTCTTTCGCACAGCGAGGCCGCTGAACGGGAAGCCCGCGAAGAAGCCGGCGCGATTGGCCTGATTGAGCCAAGGCACTTCCATATGTATATCCATTGCAAAGGAGTCTTCTGGCAACCGGGAGGAGTGCAGGAATACGTCGTGAAAGCCTTCCTTATGGACGTCTGCCAGACGCGTCGCCCGGATGAAGAGGATCGGAATCCCACCTGGTTCGCTGCAGACGAAACGAGCGCAGTGCTGGCCCAGGGCAGGGAAGTAAAGTATGCTCGCGAACTCCACACGGTGGTCGAGCGAGCGCTCGAGCAATTGAACCACGCCGTCCGAGTCCCGTTGCCAAGCGGACGCCGCTTCGGCGCCTCGCGCATCTAGCCTTCGCCACTTTACTGCTTTACCTTCACGAGATTGTCATCAGGGTTGCGGTCGATCAGCTTGATGAGCGGGTCGATGCCTGCCTGTGCCGGTAGCTTATCGACGGTGATGGTAAACTCCTGCCGCTGTTGTTCAATCCGGTGCTTCTGCAAGTTGAGGTCATTGCCGTTGGCGTCGAGCACGCCAATATCAATGAGGTCATGCAGCGGGATGAGGTGCTCTTGCGATTTGCCGTCGGAGCGGTATTTCCTGGCCTCCACGGTGAGGTGGACTTCATACTTCCTACCGGGAAGCGCGGAATAGGTGGCGGAGAGGCGCGATTATCGAAGAGTGTGATGGTCTCGAATGAGTGTTCCTCAAGGCTCACGGTTCCCGGCCCAGCGTTTAGAGCAGACCACCCGTCTGCACACCCAGGATGGCAAGCGCCATTTCCAGTTTGTTGACGGCCTCTCCGATTTCGGGATGTTCGCCGATTTTTGTCTGCAGAGCTCTTAGCAACTGATTGGCGGCCGCTACGTGTTCAGCTGCTTGCTTAGGACCGGATGCCGGATTCGATTCTTCCTGCGTTGGCATAGCACCTCACAGGTGGAATTCTAGTCCCGGAAGCGAGCGAGCGCACGCGTCAGTTGCGATTCGCGAGCAAGCGCAGGGTGAACTGCTGCCGGGCAATTTTCGCTTCGGTTAAACTCGGACGATGGACAAAAAAGAAATTAACTCTTCGAAGCTGACGGCCAACTTCTTATTCTGGGTTTGTGGTGTCGGTGTTTTGCTGCTGGTTGCCTTGTTAGGACATTTCGTGTGGAAGATTTTCTGATGCTCGCCAAGACCTTTCTAGAGCGCCGCGACGAATAGTCTCGCGAAAAGTACGAATGACAGGCCGATCGCGGCCAGACTGTTCGCGCGGATAGTGCGGTGATTCGCTGCCCAGGGAAACATCAATATGTCGAATATCGGCATGAACCTTTCGGGCCATAAGAGTCCGGCAACGCCGAATGCGAGCGACAACTGTACGAGGAAACAAAGGCCCAAGTGATCCATGGCTGGTGGGATCTAAACCGTCCCTACCATTAAAGCGTAATCGCGGTGCAGAGGAAAATTACCAAGGTTACTGACGAAACAGCGAAGAGCGGTACAAAGCAAAGTTCTTGAGAATGCGACGCCCGGCAGCGATTACAAGAATTACGGATCAGCACGGTGGAGTTCTGGAGGAAATTTCGCACCGGAATTTCGTGCTGATCCATTTCATGAACTGACTCTCCGTTAGGCGAAACAGAAAATCATGGCTGTTTGGGGGTTATGCCGGACTGGCTCGCTTCGACCGTGACGTCAACCTTGGCGCCCGGTTTGAGTTTTACATGGTGACCGTTTTCGTCGATCAACGTGTTCTCAATGCGAATCTCCTGGTAAAGCGGGTCAGCGCCTTTCTCGATTGTGATCTGGGCCTTTTCGGGCATCCGTGGGTCTGGCGACTTGATAATTTTCTCTACGGTTGCGGGCATGGTTACGTTAGCTTTTTCCGGCATGTCTCCTCAATCTTTTTACGAGCGGCGTGCGCCGAAGGGATTGGGTAATTTTATCAGGAAGAGAACTTCAATCGTCCCGCCACAGTAGGGTATCCGACGCAATTGATTGAGTTTCGAGAGAGAATGAGACGCGGGCCCAATTCGTCTCGCATCCGCATCGAGAGCCAAAGCGCGTTTAATTCCGGAGGATTATTATGGCTGCACATCGTACCTGTCAATCAATCTTGTTCCCTGCGCAAAGGCGCATCCTAGCCGATCTTTCCCGGAAGTTTCCCCCTGCGATGTTCGCGCTGTTTGCCTGTGCCACGTTCCTTCCAGCTCAAACGGTTCCGCCGTCGCCTTCTTCGTCGCCGTCAGAGATTGCCCTGCAAGAGCGGGTCACGCAACTCGAGGCCGAGGTGAGCGAGTTGAGAACCATGGTGAAGAAGATGCAATCCGGCAGCCCGGCTCCCGCTGGTAATTCGAATGCTCCCCTCGCAGCGAGCGCTTCGACCCAGACGACGCCCCAAAATCAGGCCGCGCTCGAGTCTACGCTGACCGCCGAGGACAGAAGCAATCTCGACTTTCTGCGGGACACGACCATCAATCTCTCGCTGGATACTTACTACGATTACAACTTCAATCATCCGGTGGGGCGCGTGAACCTGTTGCGCGCTTATGATGTTTTGAGCAACGAATTCAGCCTGAATCAGGCCAGCGTAATCCTCGAGCGAGCCGCCGATCCCAGCGCAGGGCGGCGCTGGGGAGGACGGCTGGACTTGCAGTTTGGCCAAGCCACGGACACATCGCAGGGAAATTCAGCGAACGAACCACGTCCAGATATCTACCGCAATATTTTCCAGGCCTACGGGACTTACATCGTGCCTGTGGGCAAAGGCCTGACGCTCGACTTTGGAAAGTGGAGCAGTGCGCTCGGCGTGGAGGGCAACTACACAAAGGATCAGCTGAACTATTCCAGATCGTTCTGGTTCGCCTATCTGCCCTTCTACCACATGGGACTGCGGGCGAGTTTTCCGGTCAACGATCGATTTACAGTGAACTATTGGGTGATCAACGGGACGAACCAGGTCGAGGCCACCAACGGATTCAAAGACGAATTGTTCGGATTCACTGCCAAGCCAACAAAAAGCGTGACTTGGACGATGAACTATTATCTTGGCCAGGAACATCCAGATCGCACGCCATCCGCGGATTGTGGACCAATTCCCGTGCAGCCGGGACTTTGCTTTACGGCAATCCGCCCCGCGCCGGATGGACGCACTCATATCTTCGACACCTACGCGATCTGGCAGGCCACGCCCAAACTTACGTTACAGGTTGAAGGCGACTATGTGATTCAACGGCTGTGGAGAAATCAGGCACCGGGGGAGTCGTCTGCGCCCGCGCACACCGATGGAGGCGCGGCCTATGTTTCATACCAATTGACGTCCAAGACTGCGGTTGCCGCGCGGAGTGAATACATGTCGGACCGGGGAGCACTCTTCAGCGGGATCTCACAAGCCTTGAAGGAAAACACGTTGACTTTTGACTACAGGGTCGCCGAGGGGACACTGATGCGTTACGAATGGAGGCGCGACTCCTCGAATCAGCCGTCGTTTCTGACCGACGTGCAAGGAGCACTCGCTCGCCAACAGGATACAGCAACCGTCGGCCTGATCTGGTGGTGGGGACGCAAGCAGGGAACATGGTGAACGGCTAGTGGGAAGGTGAACCCGCCGTGGCAACAGTATT
The DNA here is from genome assembly GCA_963838315.1 of uncultured Acidobacteriaceae bacterium. Taxonomy (GTDB): domain Bacteria; phylum Acidobacteriota; class Terriglobia; order Terriglobales; family Acidobacteriaceae; genus Acidiflorens. Next base: position 59,534 of record CAWIQW010000005.1, on the reverse strand, counting down.
CAAAGGGGCAGAGTGTATTTGTCTTTGACAGGAGCCAATTGGTTGGTGAAAATAGGCTCCTCGTTCGTGTACAAAGAAAAATCACCCGAAGTTTCGAGAGGAAATCTATGACCAAGACAATCGCGATTTCAGTTCTTTCCGTGTGCCTTTCATTTGCTGCTGGAGCCGCTCTTGCCGAAAGAGTGCGTGACTGGGCGGATCTGGAGAGAGCGCATAACCACGTACAGGAAGCCATGAAGGAGATGGATCATGCGCGTGCCGCAAATCATTACGACATGGGGGGACATGGCGCGAAAGCCGAAGAGCATCTGCGGGCGGCCGAGCACGAACTGCACGAATCGATTGAAGCAGCCCGGGCAGCGAGATAACTGAAAACCTAAGGATCAAAAGTGGAGGCGCGGGAATGAATCCCGCGCCTTTAATTTTTTCAGAGATACCGGCTGAGCTTTCTGACCGCTCTTTCTCAGTCCATCGACCTCAGGCCATAAACGAAATGCCCGAATCGAACACCGAGGGTGTCGCGAGGCTGAGTGCGGCGGAGTTTGTTCCGATGAGCCCGGTCGCAGAGCCGAGAGCGTTTTGCAGAGCCGCATACGCCTGTTGCGCGGCAGTCAACTGGCTGGCGGACAGATCCTGTCCGAGCTGGAGTGGGCTTTGCAGGTTAGAGCCTTGGCCTGACGTCTGGCCCGGGTCGCCACCCGCTACTCTGACGCGGTGATGATTATGGAGGTGCAAGTTGCTTTCAAGATTTTGCTGGATAGCCGAGTAATCTTTTTGGGCCGCCGATAGATTGCCGGAAGTGAGGTCGGTTGAAAGCTGCTGAAACGCCTGCGCCACCGGGCTCGAAGCGGAAGTGGAAGCGGATGGGGAACTGGTCCCCGACTGCGAAAGGGCTTGCTGAAGGGTGGCGAAGTCGGACTGGGCTCCGGACAGATTGCCGGACATCAGGTCCTGTCCTAGCCGCTGCAGTTGCGGAGCCTGGAACTGAGAAGCAATCGCGCTGGCAGTATTGCTCATGCTGCCTAAAATTGCCGAGATGGACATTGGTATCCCTCGATGTGAAATAGCTGAGTGTTCCAACGGCCTGCACGGATGACGACATTCCGGAAGAACACTGGAAGCGATGCACGCCAGTTTCCATTTGGAAAATGAGAGACAGGCTTGAAATTTTGTCGTATTTCGAGAGGAACGCTCCAACGCGGAGTTTCCGCTAGGAAGACGTTGCCTAGTCAGGACTGCAAGTGTTGCCGAGTGCTTCCGGCTTTATGTTCGTCTGATCCCCTGTTTACGAGCCCGATACCCGCCTCGTGTCATTCCAATTTTCCGTTCCCGCTCAACCAACATTCAGTACACTGCGGGGTGCGATCCTACGTCGCCGCTGATCGCGGCCTTCTGGCAGCGTGCCACGAAGCATTGGTTTGCAAGGGAGGACTCCAGGAAATGGCTCGAAAGTTTAAAGATCTGTCGGAGCGCGAGATTCTGGCGTTGGCCATCGCATTTGAGGAAGAAGACGGGCGTGTTTATGCGGATTTTGCCGATGGGCTGCGGGAGGACTATCCGGCCACGGCGAAGCTGTTTGACGATATGCAGAAGGAAGAGTCTGGCCATCGGTCCGCGTTGATCGAGACCTATCGCGCCCGCTTTGGGGACCACATCCCGCTGATGCGTCGGCAAGACGTCAAGGGATTTATTCAGCGGCGACCTTTCTGGTTGACGCGTCCGCTGAAGATTGCGGAGGTGCGCAAGCAGGCTGAGCTAATGGAACTGGAGACGCGGCAGTTCTATAAGAGGGCGATCACACAGGTGACCGATGCGGGCATTCGAAAACTGCTGGGTGATCTGGAAGAGGTGGAACGGAAACATCAAAACGCGGCCGAGGCACTGGGCGAAGAGATCACGCAGGATGTCCAAAAGACGGAGGAGGAAGCGCAACGCCGCCTCTTCGTGCTGCAAATTGTGCAGCCCGGACTGGCCGGGTTGATGGATGGATCGGTCTCGACGCTCGCGCCCGTGTTCGCGGCGGCTTTCGCGACGCGCAGCAGCAAGGACGCGTTTCTGGTGGGCTTGGCCGCTTCGATCGGCGCGGGCATCTCGATGGCATTTGCGGAAGCGTTGTCGGATGACGGATCTTTGACGGGCCGCGGCCGTCCTGTGTTGCGCGGTGCGGTGACCGGATTGATGACTGCGGCGGGAGGGATTGGACATACGCTGCCATTCCTGATCCCCAACTTCCACGCTGCATTTGTAGCCGCCATGATTGTGGTGGCCTTCGAACTGGGAGCCATCGCCTGGATTCGCAACCGGTACATGGATACTCCGCTGCTATCTGCGGCGTTTCAGGTAGTGGTGGGTGGCGTACTGGTATTCGCCGCGGGTATATTGATCGGAAGTTCGTAGCCGTTCGCAGTCTACTATTTGTAGTTGGTTACCGAGAAAGCGTGGGCGCAAAGAAGATAAGGAGAGCTTTATGTCCTGGCCTGGAATCGTGCTCTTGCTCGCGGGTTGCGCTCCTTTTGTCCTTGGACAGGGGACTGCTGACGGTCCGGCTAATGAGAAGGCGAAAAAAACTTTTCAGGAGGCGCTGGAGCAGGAGAAGAAACACTCCAAAGTGTGGGCGCTCGAAGGATTTAAGAAGGCAAACAAGCAGGATGACGAGCATTGCGTCGCGTGCCAGAGAAAGATGGTGGCTTATGGAGTCGAACTAGGGGACTGGAAAACGGCGGAAACAGCCGCCGGCGAACTGGTTGCCGAGGCTCAGGGCGAAAAAGCGGTCGCGATCGCGCATTACCAGTTTGGGCGCGTCTTGCTGGAGGAAGGTATCGACAAGAAGAAGGAAGAACTGTTTACGCGCGCCCACGATGAATTTGTGAAGGCAGTTGGATCCTATGGCAACTTTCCCGACGCGATCTTCAATGATGGGCTCGCGCTCGCTCATCTTAAGCAGGATGACGCGGCGAAAACGCGCTTTGAACAGTTTGCCAACATGCATACGACGGACGATCCCGATCGCCAGCGTGCCCTCCGTTTCGCGAGCCAACCGGAACTGGCGCGGGCGCGGATGGCTCCTCCCTTCGCGATTACAACCCTCGAGGGAAAGCGCATCTCACTGGATGACATGAAAGGGAAGGTTGTCCTCATCGACTTTTGGGCGACCTGGTGCGCACCCTGCCGCGAGGCGCTTCCACACATGAAGGACCTGGCGAAGAAATTTCAGGAACAGCCTTTGCTGGTATTGAGCATAAGTCTGGACGACGATGAGCAAAAGTGGAAGGAATTCATTTCCAAAAACCAAATGGTGTGGCCCCAATATTGCGATGGCGGGTTCAACGGGCCCGTGGCGACTCAGTTCGCCGTGAAAGCGATTCCGCACACCTTCACCATTGACGCGGACGGCGTGCTGCAGGATGAACACATTGGAGATGCCTCGATCGAAGGGAAAATCAAGAAGCTAATCGCGCGGGCTCGTGAACTGGACGCAACGGCCAAACCCGCACGCTAACGGTGCCTCCCGCCTCACTCGAATTTAGGGCCAAACCTATCTCTTCTTCGGCGCCACAATGCGCTCAATCTGCTGAATGTGGTTGAGGTCGTGTCCGGCAACCATGCGCACGATCCGCTCGATGGTTTCCTGTCCGCGCTCGGAATGCATGCCGAACTGTTTCCATTGCGACGGAGTGAGTGTTTTGAGCAGGGCGAGATTCGCTTCGCGCAGCACTCGCTGCTGGATGAGATCCTTGCGCAGGTCGCGTTTGTCGTAGTGGCCCGCGATGACCCACGCGTTCTGGTCGTAGGCCTGCACGTCCGTTCCGGGCGCGCCGAGAATCGAGCGCATGCGCCACGCGACCACGATTTCGACATCGGCAAGGTGGGCGATAATCTCCGCAACCGACCACTTGTCTGGCGCAGGCCGCTTGCGGAGCTTCGCGGTGCTGACGCCATTCACCAGGCGCTCCAACTTCTTGGGCGTGGCCGCCTGCACTTTGAGTGGATCCTGATCTTGAGCGTGGGCGAGGATGCGCTGCGTGTATTGCTCGATTGTCTCGTTCATGCGTGACTCTCCGCTGCCGCGCCCCTATTCTAGTTCGGCATTGACTTTGGCGCATGGCCGGAATATCTCGCATTTTCTGATCGCGGGCCTGGCAGGCGTAGGCTGCCTGACCAGTGGTCAAAAACGTGAGTAGCCCCGCGTAGGAGAAATTGTGAAAACCCAATCAAAAAGCCATTGAAAAATGGTTCGACGGTGCTATATCTTGCATTGACCTAGGGTCAAAGGAAAATACCGAGGGGGCCTATTTTGGAGGGAATTGCCAGCAGTCTTGCAAAGCCAACACAACTAAGAAGGGACGCTAAACCACGGCCGCGGTCGGAAGCGAAGCGCGGGCAGATTGTCGATGCAGCCATCCGGCATTTCGCCGAGCGGGGATATAGCGCGGCTCGCGTCGAAGATATCGCAGTGCAATTGGGAATCGCGAAGGGATCAGTGTTCCAACATTTCAAAAGCAAAGACGGACTATTTTTCGAAGCTTATAAGAAGGCTGTGCGGTCATTTCCCCGGTACATGCAGGCTCCGGCAGAAGTGCAGGAGCAAGGAATGTTCGAGGTCCTGCGCTATTGGCTGGGACGCACCGAGCACATGGTGCGCGACAACTGGGCCTCTTATCGAATTTATCTTGTGGGCAATTATGGAACGGATCTGGCCTTGCGCCGCGAAATCAACCGGTTCCTCGTTTCCGAGGACCCCTACGGCTGGCGCGAGTTTGTGGAATTTGGCATCAAGCGGGGGGATCTGAGAAACGATCTGGATGTGGAAATGATTGGTTCCGTGCTCGAGTGGACGATGGACCGGTTTCAGGATGCGTTGCTGACCGAAGAGCTCGATCCTGGGTTGTTTCGCAAGGCGGGATCGGTGCCGCAGAAAAAAGAGGCGCGCATTGAGCAGTTTGTCGCTTTGCTGCGGCGCGCGATCGGATCGGAAAAGGCGCAGGCGGCGGGAAAGAAAGCATGAGCAACGGGATGAGCGTGGAGCAGATTGTCGCCAGCTATGAGGCCGGGGCTCCTCTGGTTGAGGCTTTCACGATTCCGGCTCCCTGGTATGTAGACGGGCGCATCGCGGAACTGGAACGGGAGACGGTGTTTTCCAAAACCTGGCAGGTGATGGGTCGCGTCGACCAGGTGGCCGGGCCGGGCCAGTTCGTGACTGCGACCGTTGCGGGCGAACCGTTGGTCGCCGTGCGCGGCACCGATGGCGTGTTGCGGGCATTTTATAACGTGTGCCGGCATCACGCCGCGGCCGTCGTGACCGAACCTTGCGGACAGGCATCGATTCTGCATTGTCCGTATCACGGATGGAACTACGGCTTGGACGGTTCGCTCAAAGGCATGCCGGAGTTCGAAGGTGTTAAGAATTTCGAACGCCGGGAGAATGGTCTGGTGCCGGTGAAGGTCGATATCTGGGAGCAATTCGTCTTCGTCAATCTTGATCCGCAAGCCGCGCCTCTGCTGGAGTTTCTGGGAGGTCTGGTAAAACGGGTTGCTCCGCTGGGCTTAGGGAAACTGCACTACTTCACCACCAAGACCTACGACATCCACTGCAACTGGAAGGTGTTTGTCGACAACTATCTCGATGGCGGGTACCATGTGCCGCATCTTCATAAAGGGTTGAGTTCGGTTCTCGACTACAAGCAGTACACAATCGAAAATGAAGACCGGTATTGCCTGCAGTCCAGCCCGATGGTGAGTTCGCAAGAGGATGCGGCGACGGGTGCGACGCGACGGGGCGACCGGGCGTGGTATTTCTGGCTGCATCCCAACTTCATGTTCAACTGCTACGAAGGCTATCTGGATACGAATCTCGTTATCCCGCTCGATGTGGATCATTGCCGGGTCGTGTTCGACTTTTATTTCAGCGATGTGAGTGAGGCTGCCCGCGAATACAACGAAGGAAGTGTGGCCGTGGGAAATCGCGTGCAGGACGAAGACCTGGGTATTTGCGAGGCAGTGCAGCGTGGCCTGAAGTCGCGTGCATACGGAGCGGGGCGCCTTTCGGCGCGACGCGAAGCGGGAGAGCAGTTGTTTCACCAGTTGCTGGCGGCGGACTTGAAAAGTGGGCTAAGACCGGCCAGGGCGATCGGGTAATGTGGTGATGTGAGACGGCACGGAGAAGTTTGTTTCCAATCCGGGTGGGACTTTGAAAAATACATTTCTGGCAGCATCTGCGCTGGCGTTCGCCGTGTCCGCATTCGGGCAGGTGACGGTGATCAAGGCGGGACATCTGGTGGACCCCGATTCGGGCACCGTACTCGCGGATCAGAAGATACTGATCGTTGGCAACAAGATCACCGCCGTGGGCCGCGAACTGAACGTCCCGGCAGACGCGAAATGGATTGACCTCTCCGACAAGACGGTGCTGCCAGGGTTGATTGATTGCCACACCCATCTCGCCGACGGAAACTCCATTGAGAATGGCGAGCCGTTCAATGTGCTGAAGAAGACGGCGTCGCAAGTCGTTCTGGAATCGGTTCCCAATGCGCGCGCCATGCTGCTCTCGGGCTTCACCACCGTACGCGATGTGGGCACGTACAGAGCGCTGAACGATGTTGCCTTGCGCGATGCGATCGCGCGCGGGGATGTGATCGGTCCTCGCATGTTCGTCGCAGGAGCCTACATTACGATCACCGGCGGCGCGGGGGCGATGACCGGCCAGGCTCCCGACATCCAGTTGCCCTGGGATCTGCATTATGGGGAGGCGAACAGTCCGTGGGAAGTGCGCCAGAAAGTCCGACTGCTGGCCCACAACGGCGCCGACCATATCAAGATGCTGTCGACGGGAGCGGTGCTGGCGCATGGCAGCAGTCCGGCGTCGATCGAGTTTACCGAGGAGGAGTTGCAGGCGGGTGTAGACGAGGCCAGCCACTTCGGTCTGCGCGTCGCAGTGCACGCGCATGCGGCGCAGGGAATCAGGAACGCGATTCTGGCGGGCGCGGCCTCGGTGGAACATGCGGAGATGCTGGACGATGGACTGATCGAACTCGCCAAGCAGCATGGCACGTATCTCGACATGGATATCTATGACGAGGAGTGCATTCAGGCAGGCGGACAGACGGGCCAGACGCCGGCGGACTTTCTGGCGCACGATGCAGATCTGGGGCGGATTCAGCGGGAGAACTTTGGCAAGGCAGTGAAGGCGGGCGCGAAGATGGCGTTTGGCACCGACGCGGGCGTGTGTCCGTATGGAACCAGCGGGAAGCAGTTTGCCTTCATGGTGAAGTACGGCATGACGCCGATGCAGGCGATTCAGGCGGCAACCTCGAACGCGGCGGATTTGCTGGGACATTCGGGCGAGATCGGTTCGGTGAAGGCGGGGAAGTTTGCCGACCTGATCGCCGTCACGGACGATCCGTTGAAAGACATCAGCCTGCTGGAGCGCGTCGAGTTTGTGATGAAGGATGGAAAGGTCTACAAGTCGGCGAGCGCGCCGGCTTGCACACAGTAGTACCGCGAAGAGGGTGCGAGGTTCGCAAGCCTGAGATCCCTCGTTCGCTCTCGTTCGCATCACTAAGAGAAGGAACCTGGCAGTCCCCGGCTGTGTTGACTGGTTAGTCACCTATACCCCCTTCCCCCGATCTATTGAAATCATTGACTTAGAGACAATTTCCCGCCAGGCCTTTGATTAATAAGCACTTACAGGCGATAACCGACGCATGTTTTCAAGGTGCTGATTGCATTCAATTTAGTCATAAATCCGCAACACCGTGTAAGAGATACTGCGCGGCTCTCGTAGGGCAAATTTCAGCGCTGGGATTGCGGTTCTCAGGGGCGGGGCAAAGTGCGCGACGGGGTCCAGCAACCGGTGCGAGCCGCAGTCAATTGGAGGGGGTTGGCGAATGCCCGGCCCGCCGCCAGGTGGCGGCATGTGGGGTCGTGGGGTTGGGCCGGGCAATTCTTTTTGTTTGCTTCTTATTAATGAACACTTTTGTACAACCTCCAGGAAAGCGCGGCTGTGATTTCCATCACAGTATGCTGTGACCTATCGGCCACACGAGCCTGTGATCAAGGTCACGGCACCGGCGCCAAGCAGGCTATAAGTTGTGAATGAAAGTCAGAGGAAAGGAATTAGAAGAACATGGCGTACGTAATCACCGACAGCTGCATCAAGGATAATCTCTGCGTCGATGTGTGCCCGACCGACTGCATTCATCCAAAAACAGATGAACCGAAAATTGAAGAAGTGACGCAGTTGTACGTCGATCCGGCCGGGTGTATCGATTGCGGCGCCTGTGTCCCGGCGTGCGGGTCGGATTCGATTTTTGCCGCCGAAGATCTACCCGAGGACAAGAAAGAATTCCTCGAAAAGAACGCAGCTTTCTACAACTAGCACCCTGCTGCTGGTTCGCCTCGCGTCGCCCGCGCTTCACCCCTGGAGCGCGGGCTCTATTCCTGCCTCAGTGCCGCCTTGACAGTGGCTCTCCGCCTTTCTATTGTTCTTAGCCAATCAAGCGTTTCTACCAATCATGAATATCGTCAAGGCTACAAAGAAGTATGAGGAGTGGCTCGGGCAGCACCTGCAAATCGTAGACCCGGATTTGCGCCTGAAGCACGAGCATATGGCGGAATCGGAATTCTCTTTTTTCCGCGCCACGTTCTACCGGTGGTTGCAGGTTTGGGCGGAGGTATGCGTCGAACTTCGGAAAGTTCCGCATCTTCTGTCAGTCGGTGACCTGCATGTGGAGAATTTTGGGACCTGGCGCGACACCGATGGCCGGCTGATCTGGGGAGTGAATGATTTTGATGAAGCTTGCCTCTATCCCTACACCATGGACCTGGTAAGGCTGGCGACCAGCGCGGTGCTGGCGGCCCAGGAAAACCGGCTGACCATGGGCGCGAAAGACTCCGCGGAGTCGATTTTGAACGGATATGAGCGCGGCATGGAGCAGGGCGGGCGTCCTTTTGTTCTGGGTGAAGAGCACGTCTGGTTGCGCGAAATTGCTGAGAGCAAACTGCGCGACCCGGTGGTTTTCTGGCAAAAGATGGACAAGTTGCCGACGGTCCGGGGCGAGGCTCCGGAGAGCGCGCGCGAGGCACTGGAACATCTGATGCCCGAGCGCGGGATTCAATACCGGCTGGCGCGCAGGATAGCAGGGCTGGGAAGCCTGGGCCGGGTGCGTCTGGTGGCGATCGCCGACTGGAAAGGTGGACGGGTGGCGCGGGAAGCGAAAGCGCTGGCCCCTTCGGCATCGCACTGGGCCGATCCCAGCCTGCCGCGCGAGATCCTTTATGGAGTGATCCTGCGGCGGGCGGTGCGGGCTCCAGATCCCTATGTGCAACTGCGCGGACACTGGATCGTACGGCGGTTGTCGCCGCACTGTTCGCGTATTGAACTGGCGGCGCTGGGAACTTCGAGTGGAGAACTCCGTCTTCTCGAGGCGATGGGGCGGGAAACGGCGAATATTCACGCGGGAACGGAAGAGAAACGGCGCGCGATCTTGAAAGACCTGCGCAAGCGCAAAGGGAACTGGCTCGCCCGGGCGGCGCAGGACATGGCCGCCGAGGTGAAGAAGGACTGGACGGTATGGAGGGAGCGCCGACAGACCTAGATTTCGTCTCTACACTTGCATCAGACTCCGTCGAAGGTCTGCCAGCGCTTTTATGAAGGGCGAGTTCAGGTGCGGGATCGGGATGGGGTTGAAGAGCGGTTGTTCCTTTGCGTAGCTGTTGACCGGTCCCACGGCGGGAATGAGGGCGTCCAGAATCCCTTCAAGGGCGGCGGGCGACCCGCCCCAACCGCGGGAGAAAGGGTCACGGTTAACGGATAATTCGCCGAGCAGATACCCGGCCGAGCGGGAGTCGAGGTTCACATCCTGCCGCGGGGAAATGCCGGCAATCGGCATCGAATCGGTGTTGGGCCGAGGAAGAAGCCGAAGGCTGGCCTCCTCGAGCCAGTAGCCGATCAATATTCGCAGATGGTGACGCGAGCAGGCGGTCCTGACGTCTGGTTGCGTGGCCAACGAATCATGCCAGCTTAGAATCTTGAGCCGATCGAGCCAACGATTCTCGATGAGCAGAAACCAGCCATCATGCCGGTGGCTGGAGAGGCCGCAAACTGAGCAAGGGAGCGGTTTTGTAATCAGAAAAGTCATTGAGTTTCTCGCAGGTGCCAGTGGGCCTATGCGGAGCGCGTCAGCGATGGTCGCACTGCGCCATGTCTGCTCAGGGGCAATGTCAGCATTCCCAGCGAGGCATCGAAGTGCAATGTGAAAAGCGCCGAACAGGGCCCGCACAGCCAAAAATGCTCGCGCTTGCGGGATTTGCGGCGACTGCCGTCAAAATTAGAATCCGTATCACTGGTGAACGACTCCGCCACGAAGAGTTTGCCTTCGTGAAGCGATCGGAAGGGAACAGTGCAGGAAGGGTTCGCGCATTTCTGAAGCATTGCCAGGGTCCAGTCTTCTCCTTCATAACTACGGCTGGGGAGAGACCATGAGCATTGCACGTGTGTGGCCCACACGGACATTCGGGCGCAGCGCGGTTTCCATTGCATTTGCAGGCCGTTGGCGTGGCGCGCCGGACCCCGGCTTCAGGAAGGGCTCCGGCACTTGACGAAGCCCCGCCGAAAATGACGGAACCTTCAAAAACCGCACAAAGGGGTGTGATTCGGATCACACCACTGCTGGGCATGCAATCGCGGTCTTTTGCAACAGGGGTGTGGTACGCGCAAAGATTCTGCCGAATCCTAACCCACTGCTTCGAGGGCGCGGGCCTGGCACGAAGAACAGAGGGTAGGCTCCTTCAAGTCAATCCACTCGACGGCATGGGAGGCAGCCATGGCGCAGGAGTAATCCTCGCAGTGCGTCAAGTCAAAGGTGTGTCCGACTTCGTGGACTGCTTCCTTGACGAGCCGGTCCATCAGGACGTCGGGGTCCGGCGGCAGGCCATAGAACTGCTGCTGCAGGCGGTGGAAGGAAACGATAGCGCAGGGGCCGCCCATCTGCGCTTCGCCAAAAACGAAGGTCAAAATGGGAATGTAGAGGTCGGCGCCGGTGACGCCGAGCACGCGCCAGGCGCCATCCCTGGCATAGGGCTGCATGGCCTGGAGGAGTTCGGAGGAATGATGCTGGCCGCGTTCGGGGTGGAAGGCGAAATGCGGATCAAGCCGCTCTTCGAGTATGCGGACGGGAACGCGGAAGGAATCAGCGATCGCGGGGGCAAGGGTTCTGAGCATCCGCGCATCGAGATCTCCGATCGGCAGCAGATCGAGCATCTTCATCGCGTTTCGACAGGGCGGCTCCAACCGTACTTTTTCAGCTTATGATGCAGGGTGACACGATCGATGTCGAGCGTTTCGGCGGTTCGGGTCTGGTTCCAGCCACAAGATTCGAGCACGCGCAGAATGTGAGCCTTTTCCATCTCTTCGAGTGACTTTGGAGTGCCGTTGGATGCCGCTGCCTGGGTTTTGAAAACGAAATCCTGCTCGCGGATTTCCGGTTCCTGCGCGACTACCATAGCACGTTCGATGGAGTTCTCGAGTTCCCGGATGTTTCCCGGCCAGGGCTGCTGCTGGAGCAGGTCCATCGCTGCGGGATTGACGCGGTTGATTTTCTTGCTCATGGCCAGCGAAAACTTGCGCACGAAATGATTGACCAGCAGCGGAATGTCATCGCGGCGTTCGCGCAACGACGGCAGTTCGATGTGGAAGACATTGAGACGATAAAAAAGATCGGGGCGGAATTTGCCTTCCTCGATCAGCTGCTCAAGGTTCTTGTTGGTGGCGGCGACGCAACGGAAGTCAACGGTGATGGGTTGCGTGCTGCCGACGCGCACGATTTCGTGCTCCTGCAGGACGCGCAGAAGATCGGTCTGGGTTTTGAGGCTGATGTCGCCGATTTCGTCGAGGAAAACGGTTCCTCCCTCGGCGATTTCGAACTTGCCCTTCTTGCGATATTGGGCGCCGGTGAAGGCGCCTTTCTCGTGCCCGAAGAGTTCGCTTTCGAGAAGCGTTTCGGTGAGGGCTCCGCAGTGAATCACGACCAGGGGATGAAAGCGGCGCGGGCTGGCGTGGTGAATGGCGCGGGTTACGAGTTCTTTTCCGGTGCCGCTTTCTCCGGTGACCAGCACGGTGGCGTCGGTGGGAGCCACGGTCTCAATGGCGTGAAACACCTTCTGCATGGCCTCGCTTTCGCCGATGATGTCCTCGGGGCGAGCGACTTCGGCGACGGTCTCGCGAAGGCGGACGTTCTCCTCTTCGGTACGTTTATGGGCGAGCGCCTTCTTCACCAGGTGCGCGATTTCGTCGGGATCAAGCGGCTTGGTGACGTAGTCATACGCGCCATTCTTGAGGGCGGTGACGGCGGTCTCGACCGAGGCGTAACCGGTCATCATGATGACGATGAGATTGGGATCGATCTCGTGCATGCGGCGCTGCAGTTCGATGCCATCGGTGCCGCGCATTTTGATGTCGCAGAGCGCGGCATCCCACTTTTTTTCGGCCATCCTGGTCAAAGCGCCGTTGGCGTCTTCGGCGGTGCCGACTTCATATCCTTCTTCGTGAAACCACTTGGCCAGAGAATCGCGCACGCTGAGTTCGTCGTCCACGATTAATAGTTTTGCTGGTTGCGTCAAGGTAATCACCTCTTTGTTTCTGCACCCGCAAGAACGGGTTCGGGCACAGGGGCAGAGTTATTGGGTACGGGTAGCGTGATGGTGAAGGTCGTTCCTTTACCGACCTCGGAATCGACGGAAATCTTGCCGCTATGGCGCTCCACGATGCCGCGGCTGACAGCCAGGCCGAGACCGGTGCCGTGGCCATTTTCTTTGGTGGTGACGAAGGGCTCGAAAATCCTGGGCAAGACTTCTGGAGGGATGCCCGAGCCGTCGTCGCGAACGGTGAGGATGACCAGGCTTCCGTCCTCCGACAAGCGGGAATCGATCCACAGGTTGCCGCCCTTCGGCATGGCATCGGCGGCATTCACGACGACGGCCAACAGCACCTGCTCGATCTGGGATGGGTCGCAGAGCAGGCGGGGCAGGCCGTTGGCCAGGGTGCAATGCAGATCGACGGCGGCGATCTTAAGATTGGGCCGGACCAGCATCGTGCACTGTTCGACGACGTGGTTGATGTCGGTGGGCTGAACATTCATGGGCGACTGGCGCGAGAAGCTGAGGAGATTTTTCACCAGCTCACCGCAGCGCCGGCTCTCCGATGAGATGAGGTCGAGGCATTGCTGCGCCTCCTGCTTTTTCTCGTGGCTGACGGTATCGTTGTCGACCCATTTCTTAATCAGCTTGGAATAGGTGAGGATGCCGGAAAGCGGATTGTTGATCTCGTGGGCGACGACGGCGGCCATCTTGCCTACCGAGGCCATGGTCTCGACGTGCAGCACTTCATCGTGGGCGCGGCGGAGCTCGCTGGTTTTCTGCTCAACGCGCTCCTCGAGGGTGTGCCCCCAGGCGACGAGTTGCTCGTTGGCACTCTGCAGTTGCAGGCTCATGAGGTTGAACGACTCGGCAAGATCGCCGATTTCATCCCTGGAGTGGAGTTCGATCTGGTGACCGAGCGCGCCCGCGCTCAGCTTGGCGGTTGCAGCATGCAACTCTTTCAGAGGGCGGTCGACCACGCGGCGAATGAAAATCCAGCTGAGGAACGTAATCGCCGCCATGGCCAGCGCGTCGCACGCGAGCAGTCTCCATGAGCCTTCGGCCAGTTGCTGGTCGGTGTGAGCGAGGGAGAGGTGGGTGTCGAGTACCCCTAGTATCTGCTGGCTGGCGGGATGGGCGTGGCAGTCGGCGTTCGAGCAGTCGGGCTGATTTTCGATGGGGTTGACGATGGCGAGGACGCGCTGTCCCTGGGCGCGGTAGACGCGGAAACGGTCGGGACGATTCAGGTGAGTCAAGGTCTGCTGGTGGGCATGACAGCCATAGCAGGCTTCGGCATCTTTATCGACGGCGCGGTCGATCTCCGAAGGATCGGAGGAGTAGCTGATGTTGCCTTGCCGGTCGAAGACGCGAACTCGAACCACTCCCGGCTCGCTGGCCATGGCGGAGATGGCATGATGCAAACCTTCGCGGTCGTTACGCAGCATGTAGTCCGAGGTGTTGCGGCGGATGATATCGCTGATGCGTTCCGCGCTCAGCAGGGTGGCGGCCTCCAGATGCTGGCGCTGGAGACGGATGGTGAGATAGCCAAGCAGGGCAAAGATCACCATCATGGCGCCCAGCAGCAAAACGATCAGCTTGGTTCCGAGGCCGCAGCGAACGCGGTCCAATATGCTGATGGCCGGTTTTTTTTCAGTCTCCCGCATGGCTCAACACCGGCGTCGCTTCCGCGGAGCGGACACGCGGGTGTACCACCGCATGCTTTTCTTCTTCGCCAAAAATCGGCAGGTATTTGGCCGCGACTCCGAAGAGCGCAAAGCCAACAGCAATAATCATGAGTGTGATGGAGAACTCGGTCCACTTCGGCATGTAGTGGTGGCCGACATAGGTCTCAAAGCCGATCAACGCGATGTTGAGGCGGTTGGTGATGAACCCGAGCACGGTTGAGATGGAAGCCAGATACAAAAGCTGCGGCGAGACCCGGACCTTCTTGAAGCTCAGCATGGTAATCGGAATGACGAAGGTCAGAGTCAGCTCGATCCAGAGAAAGTAAGCTTCGTAGCTGGGTTTGAAGATTTCTTTCAGCAAGCCGCGATGGAAGTAATCTTCAAAGCGCAGCAGCAGATTGACCCAGAGCGCGACCAGCAGCGCGCCGCCGAGGGTGACGAGCACAGGAAGCTCAAGCTGGCGGCCGAAGGCCTTGGCGCTCTGCGTGGATTCGAAGATGGTCATGGCCAGGCCCACGGCGACCGCCGATCCAAAGAAGAAGAAGGGTAGTGCCGGCGTGTACCAGAACGGGTGCAATTTGCTGGGCATGATCAGGTACAGCGATCCGAGGGAGCTCTGGTGCAGCGTCGAAAGGAGGATGCCGCCTACGATCAGCACCGGGTAGATCTTCTGAATCCACTTGATGGGAGTCTTCCACTTCAGGCGTTCGAACACGTTGGGCAGGAATTCAAAGAACAGGACGGTGGTGTAAGTCATCACGCAGAAGCCGACTTCGAACATGACGGAGTGCGGGTTGCGGTAGATGATCTGGTGCCAGATGAACCATGGCCGGCCAAGATCAAACATCAATCCGACAATAAAGAGGAGATAGCCGAGGAACGCGGTCAACACGGCTGGACGCACGACGGCATGCAAGCGCTCGACATTGAAAAGGTAGACAGCGCCGACCATGCAGAAGCCGCCGGCCGCGAGCATTACGCCACACAGGCAATCGAAGCCGATCCACAGTCCCCATGGAAACTGGTCCGTCATGTTGGAAACCGCGCCCAGGCCGCGAAAATAGCGGACGAACGACGAGTACAAGCCCAGCACCATGATGACGATGAAAATTACTCTCCAAAGAGTCAGCTTGAATTTCATTTGGCGCTCCCATTTTTCTCTTCTGCTTCGGCCAGGGCTACTTCATCGCGGCGATGCGATACCCAGTAAATGCCGCCTAATACCATCGTCCACAGCGGGATGAAATCGGGAATTCTCTCCATGACCCGGCCTGTGTATTCCGGCATGGGAGTGTCGCCAATTCTTGCGGAAGCCGGATAGCCGTAGTCCTCCACATTGGCGGACGAAATAAGGAGGACTGAAGTTCCACCGACTTCTTCGAGGCCGTAAATATGAGGCCGGTAGTTGGAGGGGTTTTGCTGAATGCGCTGCTTGGCCTCATTAATAAGGGCTTCGCGCTCGCCGAACTTGGTCGCGCCTGTCGGACAGATTTCGGCGCAGGCGGTGGGCTTGCCGGCAACCACGCGGTCGGGGCACATAATGCACTTGCGGACGCGCGGATTCAGGGCCTGCCATTCGTATCTGGGCTGGCTGAACGGGCACGCCACCATGCAGTAGCGGCAACCGATGCACTTCCAAACGTCGTAGACGACGGGACCTTCGGCAGTCTTATGGAGGGCTCCCACCGGACATACCGAAGCGCAGGCGGGCTTCTGGCAATGCATGCAGAGGCGGCGCATGAACTTGTCGTACTTGGTGAGAACGACGGTATATTTGTGAGCCGATTGCACCGACTCAGCGGCTACCGCGTCATCGTAGGGAAGGTGGTTCTGCTGCGCACAGGCGCCTTCGCATTGCTTGCAGCCAATGCACATGGTTGCGTCATACAGAATGGCCTTGCTCATGAGGTGATCTCCGGGCCACTCCGGGACAGGACGTCCGCACGCCGGGCATGAAGTTGGCGGATGTGAAGGCTGTGGCGAAGTGGCAGGCGAAATCCGGCGCCATTAGCAGCCGGGTTTGGGTGCCAAACGTTCTCGTGCCAAAAGTTCCGACTTCAAACAAGGACCCGGGTTCCACGCAAATGGCAGAACCCGGGCGGGCTGTTCCGTATCCCAAAGCGGATGCGGCAAGGCGCTCAGCCAGTTTCGGGGAGCAGCCGGCGGTAATACCAACAAGTCCATTTCCACAGGACCCCGGCATACGCGCACCTCCGCGGTTTTCGGCCGCCGTTGGGGGATCCCGGCGGGCGCGAAAACCCAAGCAGAACAGCCGATCCCTGACTACTTCAGGCCCTTGAGGTAGGTCGCGATCGCTTTCACGTCGTCAGCGGCCAAACCCTTGACCCCAGCCGGGTGCTTTGCTGTTTCGGCAACGCCCTTGGTGATGTCGGCTTCGGACTTGCCGATAAGGCTCGGTGCCTTCATCGCGGGTTTGCCGGCTGCGTCCGCGCCATGGCAGGCAGAGCACTTCGCTTTGTAGAGAGCGGCGCCGTCTTCGGCCCAGGAGAGACTCGGAATAAGAATGAACAGGCAGACCGCGATCGTCAGTACAAGCGCCGCGATTTTGGTGGTTTTCATGATTACGTTTCCTCTCAAATATTAAGTTGGCGGGGGGAGGGGGCGGTGGCCAAAGTAACGTGTTGCTATTTTCACCACCACCGCGACTGAATGAATCACGTTGTAGCGATTCACCGCGCTTCCTGCCGCGCTGATGTGAGTTTCAACAATGAGGAGAGATGCTGCGGTGATGCGGGTCACTTCTGAGGGTGACCTAAAAACCACAAGCGTGGTTGTAGCGCACGGGTGAAACCATTGCAGGAAAAGACGTTGCGAGGTACGGGCGACGGCTCTAGTGCAAGAACCAGGCGGTGCCGGCGACAACGACGCCTGCGGCCGCCATTATCAGGCCTAAATGCCAATAAAAGCGGCGGCCGGAAAGTAACGTAATCGACGTGATGACGAGGGCGATTTCCAGAAAAACTTCGCCCAGGTCAAAGCGGTCGGCTTTTCGGTGGGTGATAGCGAATTCCTGCTCAAGTTTGTGAGCTTCGTCTCCCAGTTCTTTTTGATCGTCCTTGTAGCGATCGGCCTCGCTGCGCGCTTTTTCCTGCAGTTTGGCGGCCGCCTCCGTGTCGCGGGCCGCAATCGCGCCCGCCAGATCGGCGAAGAGTTCATCGGTGTGCTGGCGGATCTTCTTGGCCTGGAAGTAGCTCCACTGATCGGTGACCTTATTCTGCAAAATGACTTCTTCGGTGTGGGTGCGATGTCCGAGCAGGGAGACAGTAGCTACCAGAACCGCCAGCACGGCCATGGTGATGGTGATCGGAGCGAGATCCGGATGCTCGCGCGCGTGTTCGGCATGCTCGTGCAGTTCGTGGAGTTCTTCGCTCATATTGTCGGGCTCCTCGGGATGGATCATGGTGTTACGAGATCAGAAGCTAGAGGTCAGATCGCAGAGGTGAAAAGCCCCTCCGCACAGGTCCGAATCAACTTCCGCAATCTGATTTCTCGCCTTTCTCATTCTGATCTTTCTGATCTTTGCAAGCTATGAGAATAAACCAGCCCCGCTACTCGCCCATGACTTTAATCAAAATTCTTTTATCACGCTGGCCATCGAACTCGGCATAAAAAACCTGCTGCCACCGTCCGAGGTCGAGTTGGCCGCGGGTGACGGGCACGATCACTTCGTGATGCACGAGCATGGATTTTAAATGAGCGTCTCCGTTGTCTTCGCCCGTCTGATGATGCCGGTAGTCGGGATTGGGGGGAGCCAGTTCTTCGAGCCACTGATCGATGTCTTCGATCAGCCCGCTTTCGTCGTCGTTGACGTAAACCCCGGCCGTGATGTGCATGGCGGAGACCAGAATCATTCCATCCCTGATCCCCGACTTCTCGAGCGCGGCCTCGACCTGCGGAGTGATGCGCAGGTAGGCTCGCCTGGTCTTGGTATGGACGTGAATATATTCGGTATGAAATTTCATAAGGCGCGGATGTCCATGATTGTGAGCAAGGTCACGTTGATGAGCGCTCCGACTCACTTTACGCTTTCTGACGTTATGTTAAATGGTCAGACATGGGCCCCGCTGAGTTTCAGGAAATTGCGCGGGAACTTCTCGACCTGCTCGATCAGCAAGTGGCAGCCGTCGTTGGACGAAACTTCAACGATCTTAGTAAGGATGAAGCGGATGCTTACAAGAGTCGCAAGCGCAGGATTCTCGAACTGCGATGGGCGCTCGACCCGTCCGTGCCATCCCGATAATTCATGAACGGGCTGTTTTCTTGCCTGATTTGAAGCTACGCGCAGGTTATCAGCCCTCACTGTGCCCGTCACCGTTGTTTTTTTCGTACTCCGCGAGCAAATTGTTCATCTCATCGATAATCGCCGCCAGCTCGCGGGAATTCTCGGCCTGCTTGGCTCTTTCCTGGAGAGCGATCCAGCCGGGAGGTGGGTTAAGGAGCATGTTTGCTGGAATGATTATGCCTGTTTCGTATCCCATCTGGCTAATTCGGGGGGACCGGAAGTGCTATCGCATGGACTCTTCGATTTCCGAGATCCAGTCGGGGCGCTTCAGGACTTCGCGCGGTTTGGGACCGTCGGCGGCGCCCACGATGCCGTCGCGCTCCATCAGGTCGATGAGGTGGGCGGCGCGGCCGTAGCCGATGCGCAGGCGGCGCTGGAGCAGGGAAGTGGAGGCTTTGCCGAACTCGATGACCAGCCGCACCGCATCGTTGAACAGCGGATCGTTGTCGTCCGCGGAAACTTCCCCGGCTCGCCGTCCGCGCCGGTTGCGGATCTCGCGGTCTTCTTTGCGGAGTTTCGAGGAATTTCTCCTGATATTGCGCCAGGCCCTGCGCCTTCCAGAATTCGACGACCGCGGCAATCTCTTTTTCGGTTACGTACGGCGCATGGAGCCGGTGGACGCGTGCCGAGCCCGAAGGGAGATAGAGCATGTCGCCGCGTCCGAGGAGCGATTCGGCGCCGTTCGCGTCGAGAATCGTGCGCGAGTCGACTTTGGTGGCCACGCGGAAAGACACGCGAGCCGGGAAATTTGCCTTGATCAGTCCGGTGATGACGTCGACCGATGGACGCTGGGTGGCCAGCACGAGGTGGATGCCGACGGCGCGCGCCATCTGCGCGAGGCGCGTAATCGATTCTTCGACGTTGTGGCCGTCGAGCATCATCAGGTCAGCCAACTCATCGATGATGATGACGATGTACGGGATGGGACCTTCGTCGGCTTCGTCTCCGAAGAGGCTGGGCGTGTCGTCGAAAAGAGCGTTGTAGCCGGCGATGTTGCGGACACCCTTCGCGGCGAGCAGTTTCAGGCGGCGCTCCATTTCGCGGACGGCGTTGCGCAGCGCGTTGGCGGCGAGTTTGGGCTCGGTGATGATCGGCGTGTAGAGGTGCGGAACGCCCTCGTAGTTGCCGAGTTCGAGGCGCTTGGGATCGACCAGTACGAGGCGCACCTGATCGGGGGTCGACTTGTAAAGGATCGACATGATCATGGCGTTGATGGCCACACTTTTGCCCGTGCCGGTCGATCCGGCGATCAGAAGGTGGGGCATGCCGGCCAGATCGGCGACGGCGAGGCGTCCGTTGATGTCCTTGCCCATGGCCAGCGTGAGCTTGGATTTCGAGCCCAGAAATTCCTGCGACTCGATGTTTTCGCGCAGCCAGATGATTTCGCGCTCGCGATTGGGAACCTGAATGCCTACGGTGCTTTTGCCGGGCATGCGTTCGACCAGAATGCTTTCGGCGCGCAGGGCAAGGCAGAGATCGTCGGTCAGTCCGATGATGCGGCTGTACTTGATGCCCGCTTCGGGCTTGTATTCGAAAGTTGTGACGACCGGGCCGGGATTGATCTGCGTGACCTGACCGTGGACGTCGAACTCCGCATAGCGGCTGGTGAGCACCTGAGCCAGGAGCTTGAGTTCATCCTCATGGACGGCTTGCTGCTCATCGGGACGATGCAGCAGGCTGGAGGGCGGGAGCTTATAACTGCCGGCAATCCTGGGGAGCGTGGTTTTGGGCTTGTTCTCAACGTCGGCGCGGTCGGTGACCTCGATATCAGCGGACGCGGGAGCTGCGGGTGGCGCCGGCGCAAAGTCCGCATCATCTTCCTCAATCATGCGCTCAATCCCGGTGCGGCCGGAGGGCGGACGTTCGGCGACCGGTGGCGGCACAAGCGAGAGTGCCTGTTCGGATCGCGCGGGCTCGGGCCGGGGTGCGGCCGAGCGGGCAGTCACAAGTTGGGCGGTGACAACCGGTTTGTCGGCGCGCCGTTTTTCCAGTTCTTTCTGCTGGCGTTTGCGCTCACGCTCGTCCTGCCAGTCTTTCCAGCGATCGCGCAGCGCGATGAACAAAGCAAAACGTGTTGGAGCCCATACCTGAATCGCGGAGAACGAAAACGCGGTGGTCAGGTAAAGGGCGACCGCAAGCACGGTGGTGCAGACAATGTAGGCGCCAGCAACGTTCACGTAGCGAATCAAGACATCGCCGACGATTCGTCCCGCCAGGCCTTCGATAGGCATGGCGCCCATCCAGCGGCAGATGTCCGGGCAAAATGGCCAGCAACGCCGGAACGAACATCAGCAGCCAGATCGCTCCCAAAGTTTTGGCGATAGGAGCCTGCACGGCGCGAGAGCGGAACCAGCGCATGCCCATCATGACCAGAAAAACCGGCAGCAGAAACGAACCAATGCCAAGAAATTGCAGCATAACGTCGGAAAGATAAGCGCCCAGAATGCCGATCCAGTTGCGGGCGGCATGCGATCCGGTAAGGATCGAGGCGCTGTTCAGTGAGGGATCGAGCGGCGAATACGAGGCGAGCGCGAGGAAAAGGAGAAGCGCGGAGACGCACAGCAGAAATCCGGCCAGCTCATTCAGCCGCCGGTTTTTGCTGGGCGACAAAAATTTTCGAAAAAAATGTCATGGGGCAGGACGGCAAGCCCGCGAACGAAGCCCGTGCGACCGAGACGCTTCGAGCCAGAGCCTGATAATTATGACAAGAATTCGGTGGCCGACAATCGGGAAAAGGTCAGGGGTTGGCGAGTTGGGTACGGGAAGAAGGGGCCAACTGGCACGGAGATTTGATCCCCGTAACCCCAGATGGGCTAATCCGTGCACGGCCCGTTCATGGAACCGGACAGGCGCATTCTCCTCCCATATTCAGAGCGAAGAGAGTATGCTTCAAGGCGCATTTGTTGAACGGTCGCAGATGCGCTCGTGATTTCGCGTCGGGCCATGGCCCCATCGCCGACGTTCTGTCTAAACTCCCCGGGAAGAACGTAACCGAACGATTCCATCAGAATTGAGGAGCGAAGTATGAATAGCCCCACGCAATATGCAAGCTGGATTCCCGCCATGCAAGGGCGAACCGCAGGCGGTGTGCTGGCGTTGGCACTGGTGCTCGGTCTGGCGGTGGTTGCGGTTTCCCCGGCCGAAGCTCAGAACTTCACCTCATTCGACGCTCCGGGCGCAGGCACGGGGGCCCTGCAGGGCACGGCTGGCGTCAGCATCAACACGGCAGGGACGATCGCCGGAGTCTACGTTGCCTCAGGAAATGTGGCGCACGGCTTCGTGCGCGCCGCCGATGGCACGATTACCACCTTCGACGCTCCGGGCGCGGGCACGGGCAACAAGCAAGGCACGTTCCCCCTCAGCATCAACACTGCGGGTACGATTGCGGGATACTACGCGGACGGGAGCAACGGGTATCACGGCTTCGTCCGCACCAGCAAGGGCGCATTCACGACCATCGATGTTCCGGGCGCAAACGGCAGCGGCCATCTGGGAACGACCGTGCTCAGCATCAACACGGCAGGCGCGGTTACGGGGATTTACAGGGACGCGAACCTCGTGCATCACGGCTTTATTCGATCAGCGCAGGGCGCGATGACGTTTCCCATCGACGTTTCGGGCGCTCAGGGAACCGACCCCGGCAGCATCAATTCGGCGGGCGATATCACAGGGGGGTACAGAGACTCGAGCGGCGTGGGTCATGGCTTTCTGCGAACTGCCGCCGGGGTGATCACAACCTTCGACGCCCCGGGTGCGGGTGCGGGAGGAAACCCGGTGAACGGGACCACAGGCTTCAGCATCAACACGGCGGATACGGTCGCGGGGGCGTTTCCTGACACCAGCGGCGTAATCCACGGTTTCATGCGCACCAAGAATGGGACAATCACGACCTTCGATGCTCCGGGCGCAGGCAAGGCCGGCTGGCTGGCCAGATTGACCGCGGATGCAAAAGGTCCATCACTTTTGGGTACGGGAGCCATCAGTATCAATACAGCGGGAGTTATCACGGGGGGCTACGTGGATGCGAGCGCGGTGGCTCATGGATTCGTGCGCGCTGCCGATGGCACGATCACGACGTTCGACGCGCCGGGCGCAGGCATGGGCACGCTTCAGGGAACCGGCGGCTTCAGTATCAATACAGCGGGCCTTATCACGGGGGCGTATTTTGACGCGAATGGCACGTCCCATGGCTTCGTGCGCAATCTTCCTACATCGACCACGACCACGCTTACGTCTTCACCGAATCCGTCCACCTATGGGCAGGCAGTGACCTTTACCGCGGACGTCACGTCGAAACTGGGCGCGCCGCCGGATGGAGAGACAGTCTCATTCATGAGTGGAACAACGGTCCTGGGGACGGGAACGTTGAGTGCGGGGTCGGCTGGTTTTACGACCTCGACGCTGAAGGCTGGTACGAGTGCGATCACCGCGGTATATGGAGGCGACTCGAAGCTGGCCGGCAGCAAGTCAGCAGCAGTGAGCCAGGTTGTCCACAAAGCTACAACCACGACGCATTTGCTTTCCTCGGTGAATCCTTCGGAGGTGGGGCAGTCCGTAACCTTTACGGCGAGCGTGACGCCGGAGTTTGGCGGGACAGTCACGGGGACGGTAAGTTTCTACGATGGCGCGGCGCTGCTGAAGACAGTGGCTGTGAGCGGAGGTACGGCGAAGTACGCGACCACGAAGCTGGCATCGGGCTCGCACACAATCATGGCCACATACAACGGCAGTACCAACTATACGGGCAGCTCGGCTTCGCGGACACAAACGGTGAATTAGGACGGAAGGGACCGGCGAGGAGGCGCGCACCGATCCCGCTCCTAGCGGCCGATGATTCCCGAGGCCCAGGCCAGCACCAGTGCGCCGACGATGATGCGGTAGATGGCGAAGGGGACGAAGCCGTGTTTGCGCACCCACCCGATAAACCAGGCCACCGCTCCGTAAGCGACGATGAAAGAGACCACGAATCCGATGATAAGAACCGCCCATTCATGGGACGTGATCTCGGCAACGCCAATTGGATTGGCTTCATCTTTTCCGGCCAGCGATTTGTAGAGTGTGTAAAGAGTGGCGACTGCCATGGTCGGCATGGAGAGAAAGAAGGAAAATTCCAGCGCGGCCGCCCGCGACATCCCGGCCAGTTGTCCGGCGGCGATGGTCGACATGGAGCGCGATGTGCCCGGAAAAACCGCGGAGAGGATCTGGCAGGCGCCGATCCAGACCGCCTGTCCGCCACGAATGTCGTCCATTTTCCAGGTGTGAATGGGCGATCCGGGCGTGTTCGGGCCGGCTTTTTCCCACGGAGCTTTCATGGCATCGACGATCCACATGACGATGCCGCCCAGAAGCAGGGCAGTTCCCATGACGACCAGACTCTCCAGATTCTTGCCAATCACATGGGTCAGCAGAAAAGCAGGGCCGGCGGTAATGACGAAGGCGATCATGACGAGCGATAGCGGATGCGTGAGGTAATCGCAGTCGTGATTTTCACCCTCGGGAAACGTGGAGAAGAGCTTGGCGATATGCTGGCGGAAGTAAATCGGCAGGACCAGGATCGCGCCCAGTTGGATCACGATGGAATACATCTTCCAGTAACCGCTAGAGAGCGGCACGTGCATGAGCTCTTCCGCCAGGCGCAGGTGGGCAGTTGAACTGACCGGCAAAAACTCGGTCAAGCCTTCGATAATGCCGAGTATCACGGATAGAAGATAGTCGCTCACGATTTTCCTCGGGTGGAAAGATCAGTATCGCAGAGTTAGGGTTGCGCGGATGTTACGAAGGTTGATGCGCGGGATCGGCTCTTGGCTTTAGGCTCTCGGCTTTAGGCCTTAGGCTGTGGGTCTTGCTAAGGATGCCGAAAGGCCCATGCACAGATGCAAGCCACTTGCGGTATCGCCAAAGCGATACCCTGATACAAAACCGAGCGATCCAGCGACCTGCCAAAGCCGTAGCCTAGCGCTCCAGGACCAGAGCCTAGAGCCCAGATCCTAAAGCTCAAAGCCGGAACCCTACTCCTGCCTTAACGCTTCCACGGGTTCCAGCCGGGCCGCTTTGCGCGCAGGATAGAGGCCGGCGGCTACGCCTGCCAGAGTGAGGCTCGCTATGGCCAGGATTGCAGTCCTTGGGACCAGGCGGGGCGGCCCGAATCCTTGCGGGCCGTTGAAGTTGGCAAGCGCGGCCATAAACGCAGCCGCAAGCGCCATGCCAATCAGGCCGCTCCCGAGCGTAAGTAGTACGCCTTCGGTAAAAAACTGGAGCAGGATGCTGCGATTGGTTGCTCCCAGAGCTTTGCGCAGGCCAATCTCGCGGGTACGCTCGGTGACCGCGATCAGCATGATGTTGATGACGCCGATGCAGCCCAGAGCCAGCGTCACCAGGCCGACCGTTCCGAGGAATTCGTCCATGGCATCGAAGATCGCGCCCATCGATTGCGCGGCCTTCACGAAATCGAGGACGTTGAAGGCATCGGGATCGCGGTAATCGAAGCCGTGATTGCGGCCAATGACACGCCGGACCTCTTCCTCCGCGAGCAGATGGTCGTCGGCGACACGAGGTTGAAAGGTGAGGGAAGAAATCGCGTCGTGCCCTTCCTCTCCCTTCACGGGAAAATAACTGCGCATGACCTGGAAGGGGATATAGCAGCGCGAGTTGGTCAGGTTGTCGTCGCCGCGGCCGACCCGCCGCAGCGTGCCTACCACTTCAAAGCGGTGGCCATTCAGCAGAATGAAGGCTCCCACGGCGGGATGACCCGGAAACAGGTTGCGCGTCATTTCATCCCCGAGCACGACCACGTCGCGTTTTTGCGCCTCGTCGAGGTCGTTGAGCCACCGTCCCTGTTTCAACGGCAGAAAACGTATTCCGTTGTATTGCGGTTCGGCGCCATTCAGTTGCCCGCTGGCGCTGGCGAACTCGCTCACCGCGTGCACGTCGTTGGTCGAGAGCACGGGGGTAATGGCTCCAATGTGAGGAGATTGCTTGCGGATGTCGAGATAGTCCTGGTAAGTGATCCGGTATTCACGCGCAGAATTGAGGCTGCCGGGGACCGCAGGCGCGCGTCCCGGAGAAAGAATCATCAGGTTATCGCCGAATTCCGAAAGCGCCTGCTGGTTGCCGGTGCGGAAGCCTTCGCCCAGGCCGACCAGGAGAAGAAGGGACCCGACTCCCCATGCAATTCCGAACATGGTGAGGAACGACCGCAGTTTGTGCGCCCAAAGGGTGCGGAAGATCTGCGCGAAAACATCGATCACCATGCGCATCGGAATCAGTAGGATTCTACCTACTGCACAGACCGATTACGAATGGTTTGTGGGGGGAACGCGGGCCTGTATCAGGGCCTTCCGTCTGATCGCAGGCCAACGATTCCGGTTCGGGCGGCGCGGGTGAACCATCCAGTCATTGCCCCGTACATTCGTGGAATTGCTTATGCTCCCGCCGTTGCGCCTTTCGCGAAGCCGAGCAAGGAGTTCTGAGGTTCGCTGCGCAGGAAGTACGTGCGGAACGAACGGTAAGTGCCGTACATGACCGGTAAGACCAGAAGTGAAATCGACCCGGCGGGGTGCTGATGCGCCAACATTGCGATCGAGGTTACACCGGCGCTCAACACGTAGTAGGGAAATGTAAGCTGAGCGATACTAGTCCAGATGGTTCTCACCGAGCCCCCGTCAGTCAGTGCGATGATGGTCGAGACGGGCAGCGTTTGCAGGAGGAAGAAGCCGAATACCGCCAGCGGAAGGACTGCTGGACCGGGCAGCCATGCCGGTTGGCCGTTTGCGTCCAGGTGGAAGAGGCGCCATCCAAGGGCAACCGCGGTGGCCATGGCGCTCACGTTGAAGAGCATCTGGACGGGCTTTGGTTTCGCTCCAGCTTTGGGCCAGCACTGGGCGGCGGTGGAGGCGCAGGCGACGAGGAAAGTTTCCGGGAGGTTGAGTTCGGCAATTGCCAATAACACGAAGGGCAGATTGACGGACATGGATCCGGTCAGGCCGGGCAGTTTCACTTTCATACGCGCGGCGGCGACGGCAATTACGAATAAAAGCAGGGCTTCCTGTGGATGCCAATTCGCCGACTGGCTCAGACCGTAGCCGATCGAGCAGAGTCCCGCAGCGGCGACTAACGCGACGAATGTATTGGCTGGGCGCGGGTTATGTGTCATAGCATTTCCTCCTGTTCTCTGCGTGCCGTCCTAACCCGCCTTACTCTTCACCAGTGATAGCAACTGAAGATGCCTGGTTCAGGGTGGTCGCCGATCCCCAAACTACGCTGCTCGCCGAGACTCCGGAAGTGCCCCAGACCACGCTGTAGCCGGTCATGGTTCTGTTGCCCCACACTACAGAACTCGAGGATAAGGAAGAAGTGCCCCAAACGACCGAGTTGCCCTTGACGTTCGTGCCCCAAACCACTGAGCTGCCCCAAACTACAGAGGTGCCCCAGACCACGGAACTGCCGGCTACGCTTGAATTGCCATTCACCAGCGATACCGTGCCATTGGTGTTTAAAACCGCGCTGGGAGAAAGTGCGCTTCCCACCGTGGCGGGAGCCTTATCAGTATTTGCCAGAGCGGCGTTGACATCCAGATAGCCGGCGCCGATCGTGAACAGGTCGTAATACGAAGTGTAAGTTTGGCCGCTAGTCGGATCCGTGGCCACGCTCGAGGTGGGGAATGCCTTGTAAGCCGTCTTCATCAGCCGCGCTTTGATCTGATCGGGCGTCAGGGACGAATCCTTGTTAATCAGCAACGCAGCGGCGGCCGAGACAGCCGGAGTGGCCATGCTGGTTCCGCTCAGCGTGAAATACGGCTTCTGCAAGCCGAACAGGCCTTCCGTAATCAGGTTTGTGGGATAGGTTGAAATGAGTGTGCTGCCGGAGGCTGCCACGGAAACCACCAGGTTTCCAGGCGCAACCAGATCGGGTTTGGCCACATGGTCGAAGGTAGTCGGGCCTTTCGAACTGTAGCTGGCGATGAGGTCGTCGGTGCGGGTGTCGGTCTCCATCGTCTTCATCGCGCCCACCGTGATGACCAGTGGATCATTGCCGGGCGCGGTTACGGTTCCGTAGCCCTCAATTCCGGAGACATTCAACCGGCCAAAGTTGCCGGCGGCAACCACGACCACGATGCCGTTGTTCCACGCTGACTCCACAGCCTGACAAAGAGGATCGTTCGCGTAGCTGCTGGAGATACCGCGCCCCAGAGACAGATTGATGACCCGGATGTTGTACGTCTTTTTCAGGGCGATGGCACGTTGAATCGCGGCAATCACCATGCTGTCGGTCCCGTTTCCGTTCCCATCCAACACTTTCAGGTCGATAAGATTGATGTTCGGAGCCAGGCCGGTGTACTGCCCATTCGACTGCGATCCGTTTCCACCCACGATCCCGGCGACGTGCGTGCCGTGGCCGTATAGATCCCAGGAAGCGCCCAATAAATTCGCAGTTGCCGTCCCAGTGAAATCCTGGTGGTACACGACACGCGAGAAGAGATTGAGCAAGCCGCCCTTCAGGTCGGAACTGCTGTCGTTGACGCCGCTGTCGATAATCGCGACGCCAATGCCAGACCCCTGGTACCCAGCCTGCCAGGCTGCCTGGACGTTTACCGCGTCGTTCGTGTACTCATCCATCGCCTTGAGGTTATGGTCGGGAGTGATCGAGGCAACTTCGTCGTCATTGGCGAGATCTTTGAGCGCCGAGGCTGGTAACGAGAACGCCCCGCCGTTGACCATTTCCAGGCGCGTGGCCAGTTTTCCGCCGCGAGCTTGCACCTTGTCGAAATGGTGTTGTGTCGGCGTTTTGGTGAACTGCACGATGACCCGGATGTTCTTGTCGGCAGCCGGCGTGAGCTGCACGTGATCCGACAGACTCTGGAGCTCGGCAGCGAGCTTACTGGCGTGCATCCCGGGGTTAAAATCGGACTGGCCGAAACAGACGTGGGTGTTGAAAAAGTCACGTCGATTAGCAGGATGAAATTGGGCAGAAGCATGTTAGAAGAAAAGCATTCGCGTGCTTTGTTTGATTCTCATCGTCGGAGGCCTGCTGATCATGATGGGGCAACACACCCGTTCGGAGCCGTTGTTTTATTACTTCCGCCTGGAAGATGAGGTACCAGAAACTCATCTGTTGCGGCTGATTGAGAAGCACATCAGCTTGGAGTTCGTCCGGCAGCGACTGAAAGACAGTTACAGCGAGACCGGGCGGCCGTCGATCGATCCCGAACTTCTGCTGCGCATCCTCTTGATCGGCTATCTCTACGGCATCACCAGCGAGCGCAAGCTGGTCGAGGAACTGCGCATGCATCTGGCGTGGCGCTGGTTCACCGGGCTGGGCTTCAATCAGGAGATCCCGCATCACTCGACATTTTCGAAGAACCGGCACGGACGGTTCCAGGAGTCGAAGCTGTTCGAGCAACTGTTTGAGGAGATCGTGCGGCAGTGTGTGGAAGTAGGACTGGTGCAGGGCCAGCATCTGTCGGTGGATGGCAGTTTCGTGGAAGCAAACGCGGCCAAGGAGAGCCGCATTCCACGTGAACAACTACGGGAAGCGGCGCAGGTGCATCATACGGTGCGGCAGTATCTGCGGGAGGTGGAAGAGCAGAACCCGGTGGAGGAGCCAGTGCACGAGCAGGATCAGGTATCGACCACGGATCCCGATTCCACCTACGCGACGAAAGGCGGGACGCCGGCGCGTCTCGGTTACTACGACAACTATCTGATCGATAATGACAGCTGCGTGATTGTGGGAGTGCAGGGCACAGCGGCACGCATGAGTCAGGAGACGGTGGCCGCGCAAGATATGCTGACCCGTTTCGCCGAATGGAGCGGACAAACGCCTGAATCGGTGGCGGCCGATACGACGTACGGAAACGGAGACTTCTTGCAATGGTTGGCGGAGCGTAACATCACCCCGTATATGCGAACCCGCGACAGCATCCACCGCAAGAACAGCCCGTTTTTTGGTCCCGAGCATTTCCGGTACGAGCCCGAACACAATCGCTATATCTGTCCTGCTGGGCAGCCGCTGAACTATGGGGGGCGAGTGTATCGGAATCGCGCCTTCAACTACATTGGAACCCGCAAACGCTGTGGTGGTTGTGCTCTAAAAGCCCAATGCACCAGCGCCGCTTTTCGGTCTCTGAACATCCACCAGCACGAATCCGCGCGGCAACGCGCACGGGAGTTAGCCAACACACCCGAGTTCGCCAAGGCACAACGGCAGAGGAAGAAAGTAGAAGCGTTGTTTGCGGAACTCAAGAACCAGATCGGACTGCGTCGCCTGCGCCTGCGGAGATTGAAGTTTGTGCGGGAGCAGTTCTTCCTGGCAGCGACGGCGCAGAACATCAAGCGACTCGTGCGATTCCTCAGCCAACTGGCAACACCCGTCCTGCCGGCTACCGCGTAACCGTAAGGAGTAAGAAAAGTACGAGGAGCGGACACTCACCCCAAAAAGCCGCTGGCTAAAGCCGAGTTTTTCAACAGCCACAGACGTTGGCCATGAATGCGAATGCGACCAGAAGCCGGGCTCTCTTGGCCCAAGTAGCTCCGTGCGATTTGTTGCTAATTTCTGCCGTGCAATTCTTCGATTTCACTGCGACTCCTTGCGTAGCCCAGAGGGCTCTACCCGTGTAGGTAAAAGCACGCCGGACTCCATAGAAGATCGCCTCGTAACTTATTGAAAATGATGGAGAACGAGTATTTGGTTCGGGGTCACTGGGACAAGTTGTCCCGCATTTCGGGTTCCCGGACGGGACAAGATGTCCTGCCTCAAGCCCTGCAGGCGAGGCCGGAGGAGCGGAGAGACATTTCGCGAGGCGCAGAGACAAGAGCCGCTAACGGTCGGAAGTTAGCAGTCTAGTTGATCGCGGGTCAGGCGCAAGCCAGTCAAATTTCCCAGGATGGTTACGGCAATCTGCTCGGTGCGGAAGAATTCCTCGGCCGTCTGGCGAAGATCGTCCGCGGTGACGGCTTCGATCCGGTCGATAAGTTCATCCAGCCCGTAGAAGCGGTCGTAATACATTTCCTGGCGGGCGAGGTTTGACATGCGGGCCATCGAGGATTCGAGCGACAGCATGAGGCTACCTTTGAGTTGATCCTTGGAGCGGCGCAACTCTTCTTCGGGCACGGGCGTGGATTTCAGGTTGCGGAACTCCGCAACCACGCACTCGACCACCTTGACCGCGGACTCGCGCGAAGTGCCCGCATAGACGCACATCGAGCCTGTATCGCGATAGGGATTCAGATCGCTGTAAATCGAATAGGCGAGGCCTTGCCGTTCACGAATATTCTGGAAAAGCCGCGAACTCATGCCTCCGCCCAGCAGCGTGTTCAGGATGTAGGAAGCGTAGCGGCGCTCGTGCGCGATCGGGTGGGACGGCACTCCAATGCAGATCTGCACCTGCTCCAGCGATTTCTTGTTGCGGAGATTAATGCGCGAGAATGTCTTGGGGGCGGGCGAGTGCAAGCCATTCTTCGCTGGTTTCACGTGCTCGAAATGCTTGGCCACCAGGTCGACAAAGTTCTGGTGGTTGAGGTTGCCCGCAGCGCAGACAACCAGATTGCCCGGCGCGAAGTGGTGTCCGTAGAAGCGCGAGACGACCGAACGTTCGAATTTCTTGACCGTATCGCGGGTGCCCAGAATCGGGAGCCCCAGCGAGTGGTCTTTCCAGAAGCTTTGCGTGAAAATCTCATGGACGAGATAGTCGGGATTATCCTGATCCATCTTGATCTCTTCGAGAATGACGCCGCGTTCCTTGGCGATGTCTCCGGCATCGAACACGGGGTGCAGTACGAGATCGCTGAGGACCTCCATGGCTAGCGGCAGATGCTCGTCGAGGACTTTAATATTGAAGCAGATGCATTCCTTGGCGGTGAAAGCATCCATATTTCCGCCGATGGAATCCACCTGCCGCGCAATCGCTTCGGCGGAGCGCGTTTCCGTACCCTTGAACACCATGTGCTCGATGAAGTGGGAGATGCCGTTCCATTCCGACCCCTCGTCGCGCGAGCCGGTCTTTAGCCAGATGCCGACGGACACGGAGCGGATATGCGACATCTGCTCGGTGATGACGGTCAGACCGTTCGGCAAAACGTGACGACGAATGTTACGGGTTTCTTTTACCATGAATCTAAATGTCCTAACGGGTCGGGGCCAAGTTCCGGGCGAGGCGCTTTACCTATTTTCCCACAAACGGAGACAACCGACGGCAAATTACAATATCCCTTTATTTTGTTAAACTTACGTGCGAATCTAGCGCGGGGCGAACGAGACCCACGAATCAATGCCAATCCATCCATCCAAATCGCTATTAGGCCTTGATTTAGAGGAGCTTACCAGCCTGGCACTGGAGTCGGGCCAGCCCGCCTACCGAGGTCAACAGTTATTTGATGCGGTATACAGCCAAAAGATTGAGCGGCTCGATCAGGTTTCGACGCTGCCCCAGGCGTATCGCGCACAACTGGCGGAGCAAGGCTGGAAAGTAGGCGCTCCGAAGATTGACCGCCAGTTCGTCTCCAACGACGGCACCATCCGCTACCTGATCGCATTGTTCGACGGCGAAACCGTAGAGACCGTCTGGATGCCGGAAGGCGACGGGGGCGAGAGCGGCGACGGCACCGAAGCCGGCGATGAAGAGACACCGGAGTTTTCCGCGACATTCGCAAAGAACGCGAATGAACCGGGCACGATCGCGAATCCGACGTCTTGGCGCCGGGCCACCATCTGCGTTTCCAGCCAGGTGGGCTGCGCCGTGAATTGCAAATTTTGTTTCACCGCGCTGCTAGGCGTAAAGCGCAATCTCGAAGCCGGAGAAATCGTGGGACAGATCCTGGCCGTTCTGCGCGATCGGGGAGTAGCGCCGCCTCTGCAGCGTGTCAACATCGTCTTCATGGGGATGGGCGAGCCTTTTCTCAACTACGACAACTTCATGAAGTCGGTGCGGCTGTTGTCCGCAGGCGCGGGCATTCCGGAGTCGCGCATGACGGTTTCAACCGCCGGCATCGTGCCCCGTATTTACGACTTCGGGCGCGAGGAGCGGCGCCCAAAGCTGGCGATTTCGCTTAATGCATCGAACGATGCCTTGCGCAGCGACGTGATGCCGCTCAACCGCAAGTGGAACCTAGGGGACCTGATGAAAGCGGCGCGCGAGTTTCCGCTGCGTTCCCGCGAACGCCTCACCTTCGAGTACGTATTGCTCGATGGAGTCAACGACGCTCCCGAACATGCCCGCCAGGTGGTCGAGCTCGTGCGCGGGCTGCGAGCCAAGATCAATCTGATCGCGCTGAATCCCGGCGCAGAGTTGGCCTACCGGACTCCAGGTGAGCAGCGGGTGCTGGAGTTCCAGCGGATTCTGGTGGCGGGGGGAATCCCGGCATTCGTGCGTCGCCCGCGCGGAAGAGACATTTTTGCAGCCTGCGGGCAACTGAAGAGAACTTTGGAAATCCTGCCGCTGAGCGAGTCGATATCCAGGTAGGGTCCGGTCTCGGGTTCCGGCGAGTTCAAAACTCGCGGACTGATGAATCTATTTGATGTTTTCCTGAAACCAGAGACTCCGACCTAGAACGAACTGTAAGCCGCGGCTCGACTGCTCTGTCCCAGCGGAGATTTTGTCGCAATCGGCAGCTCCAGCCGGAACGCGTGCACGCCCGGCGTAGCAGGCTGCGCCAGCCGGCCGCCGTGTTCTTCGACGATGCGGCAACATGCGCTCAACGAAAGGGTCGAAGGTTTGGCGGCTCCTTCGGAGCCCAACACGGTATCGCACCGGGGCGGCTGTGCCGAGGGCCCTGTATAGAAGTCGATCACGATCGAGTTTCCCTCCTGGCGTGTGCGCACGCACAGGGGAGACCGTGTCGCGGAATCGCTTTGGCTCGCAATCTGTCCCGCCAGGTGCAAGCAAACATGCAAGAACTGGTTGGAGTCGGCGAGTACGCGCGGCATCGAAGGGGCCAGATCCAGGTTCATCGCGACGGCGGGCGCATCCTGTGGCGACGCGACCAGGCGCAAGGCGGTTTGCAGGACGGAGTTGGCGTCCACTGCCGAGAGGCTCGCCGGTGTCTGCCGGGCAAACGTTAGAAGACTTGCGACCAGCGTCTTCGTGCGCCGCACCTGTTCGCTGATGTTCGACGCCTCCAGCTTTTCCTGAGCCGGCATCTCGGACGCGTTGAGCAAATCGGAATACCCGAGCATGGCCGTGAGCGGGTTGTTGATCTCGTGCGCGGCTCCGCCGACCAACTGGCCGAGCGACGCCATCTTTTCCGATTGAATCAGCTGCGCCTGCAAAGCCTTCAGATCGTCGAAAGAGCGCTGCGATTTGTCCAGAAAATACGCCAGCTCGTCGCCCAGCAGACGCTGCCTCCAGAACACCATGATCCCCATCACGACCGTCGCGAGCAGGCTGATGAGGATGCGAAATGTTCTCACCGGACCAGGGATCGTTGTATCCAGTTCCGCGTGCAATGCGGCCCACGGCAGCGTAAACAGAGCCAGCATGCTCACGCGCGTAATCCAGATACCCAACATCGGCTTGGGAGGCTTGTCATGCGACAGATCGTAATGTGTCGCGAGCACGGGAGCCGCCGCCATCCAGGCGATTGAAACGGTCAGCGGGATGTCGTAAATGCTGCCGCTGTAATACGCCTTGTGCCCGATCGCCCAGTTGGCGACGTAGGAACTGGAGGCGTAAAGCGCGCTCGCGCCCAGTAATTGCCCGTAAAGGTGCCGCCATCCTCCCTGCGCCGAATAGGCCAGCACGGCCAGAGATACCAACAGCACTATTTTTTCTGTCAGATACCCGAAGTTGAAGTTGTTGCTGTAGATTACCTCGTCGACCTGCACCGTCTGCCATGGGATTACCAGGTACACGTAGACAAAAAGCCACCACGTGAGCAGCAGCGCAAAATCGAGCCGGTGGCTGCGCTCGTCGCGCTCATCGCCTTTGAGGTGAGGCATCACCGCCAATGCGGCGATCATCGGCACCAGGTGCAGGAAGAGGACGATGTCTCCCAGGAAAGGATCGGGTACATCCATGCGCTTGATGACTTCGAAATAATTCCACATTCCCTGGTAGACGAGCCAGAAGAACATACCCGTACTCATCAGAATCCAGAAGAGGCGGGTGTGAAAAGTATTCGAACGGAAGTGTATGGCGGTGGTAAGGAAGGCGGCGGTAGCCACCAGAAGCAGCAGGCCCTGGATCACGTCGCTGGCGATCGTGAGTGCAGTGCCTCTCTTCATCAAGAGAGAAGCCGCCACTTGTGCCAGTGGCAGCGCGATCAGCATCGAGGCCCAGAGTTTGTTGCGTGACGCCAAAAAGTTCCCCGCTCCATTCTAGGGGGATGCGGGGCTCGATGCAGATTACCAGGGTAATATGCTGGTTCGCCCGAAATTCAGCTAAGGTCAGGGCCGTGGTCCCGATTTTCCATGTTGACAAATTTCATCGATGGGCGAGCGGAAACAAAGCGCGAACGCGTAAGATGAAAATACTCCGGAAAGTCGATTGTTGTGGTTATACAAACTAACTGAACACTGATGTCCTGGATTCCCCGTCGAAATCGTGATTTATGGCGCTTCCGCGCCCCCCTGAGCGCGGGTGAGATCCGCCGCACCGAACGTTGGCTGGCCACGGCCCGCGTCGCCCTGACCGTCGCCGCCCTGGTCACCTTGGTTATGGAGCCGGTGCGCGGCGCCTACTCCCGCGGTCTCTATTGGCTGCTCATCATCTATCTCGCCCACGCTGTAGTCGTTATGTTGCTGGTGCGGGTGCGTCCGCGGTCAACGCGCGCTTTTCGCGTGGTCGTGCACTCAGCCGATATCATATGGCCCGTCCTGATTTCGGTGTTTGCGCCCGCGCAACGCGGACAGTTCTTCCTCTTCTTCGTTTTCGTGATGGCCGAGGCTGCTTATCGCTGGGGTTTGTGGGAAACCGTGGCTACGGCCCTGTCTGCAGTTGTGCTTCTGTGGATTGAGTCCTTTGCCATGCATGCCGGACTGCAGTCCGCGGCCGACCGTTGGCTGGCGCGGGCTCATTTCCCGCCGCTCGGCGTGAGCGTGCAGGAATTCAATACGCAACAGCTCGTGCTGAGTTCGGTGTATCTACTGGTATTGGGCTTCTTGCTCGGCTACATGGCGCAGAACCAGAAAAAAATCAGGGCCGAGCGCGCGGTCATTACGCGCGTCCTGAGCTCCACCCGTGTGGAAGAAGGCCTGACCGGCACCATGCAGCACATACTCGGCGAGATCATGAGCATTTACGGGGCCGGGCGGGTCATGAGCGCTTCGCAGGAAGCTCACAGCTACCGGGT
Source organism: uncultured Acidobacteriaceae bacterium (assembly GCA_963838315.1). GTDB lineage: Bacteria > Acidobacteriota > Terriglobia > Terriglobales > Acidobacteriaceae > Acidiflorens. Next base: position 23,634 of record CAWIQW010000005.1, on the reverse strand, counting down.
GTTTCTGGCTGAAATCGATGCCGCGGACCGTAACCATGCCCTTCGATGGCGCGAGGCGGCGCCCGAAGGCGCCTCGGCCTACCTTTTTCAGTCTTCCGCTGAGGCGATCTACGCGGTCCGGACCCCCACTGGGTTCAGCACGGTCCTGCTCGACCGAAGCGGAAACCGGCTGCGTGATGTCAACGCGAATTTCCTCGAGGCCCTGGCTCAGGTCCAGAAGTTTGAGGCCGTGGCTACGGTGGCCCTCGTGTTCGGAGAAGAGTGGTCGGGCCGGGTCTTCCTGTTCGACCCGCAACTGATGGGCGCGCCCGAAGAAGAGCTGCGATTCCTGCAGGAGTTTGCCCAGCAGGTCGGGCCCGCGATCTATAACGTTTACCTGGTGCGTCGTCTGCGGGAGCGGGCGGGCGCAGTCGAGCGGGCGCGGTTCGCGCGCGAATTGCACGACGGCGCCATCCAATCGCTGATCGCGGTCGAAATGCAGCTCGACGTGCTCCGCCGCCAGTCGGGAACGCAGGCCCCGGTGGTCAACGCGGAGCTGGGCCGGATTCAGAAGTTGCTTCGCGAAGAAGTGCTGAAGCTGCGCGAACTCATGCAGGAGATGAAATCTTTCGAGGTGAATGCGGATCGCCTACTCGGCTTTATCACCGATATGGTGGAGCGTTTCCGGCGCGAGACGGGAGTCTCCGCGCAATTTGTCAGCGAATTCGAGCGCATCGATCTGCCACAGAAGGTGTGCCGCGAACTGGCCCGCATTGTGCAGGAGAGCCTGGTGAATGTTCGTAAACACAGTGGCGCCCGCAACGTGCTCGTCCGCCTGGGACAGAGATCGGACAAACTGCAGTTGACGGTGGAGGATGATGGGCGCGGGTTTCCGTTTTCCGGAACCATGTCGCAGGCCGAACTGGATAGCTCGGGGAAGGGACCTGCTGTAATTCGGGAAAGAGTGCGCTTGCTTGCAGGCGAACTCACGATAGAATCGAATCCCGGGCACGGTGCCCGGCTGGAGATTCGTATTCCACCGGCAAGGAAGAGTACTCATGGATAAACGTCTTACGCCCATTCGGATCGTGATCGCCGACGACCATCCAATCTTCCGGGATGGCCTGCGTCGCCTGCTCGAATCGGAAGGCGATATGAAAGTGGTGGGTGAGGCCTGTGACGGGCTTGAAGCCGTCAAACTGGCTACCGAGATTAAACCCGACGTCTTGCTGCTCGATCTGGCCATGCCGCATCACACTGGCCTCGACGCAATCCGCGACATGAGCGCGCGCGCCGGCGCTGCCGGCATGGTCCGCATCATCCTGCTCACTGCAGCCGTCGAGAAGAAGCAGATTGTCGAAGCCTTGCAGTTGGGAGCGCGCGGCATTGTCCTGAAGGATTCCGCCACCCAGCTCCTGCTCAAGGCGATTCACGCCGTCATGGGCGGAGAATACTGGGTGGGACGAGACTGCGTTTCCAATCTCGTCCAGTACCTGCGCAACCTGATGCAGACCACGAACGAGGAAACCAAGCAGAAGAAGTTTGGTTTGACGCCCCGCGAGCTGGAGATCGTGTCGGCTGTGGTCGCGGGCTATGCCAACCGGGAAATCGCCGAGTATTTCAAGATCAGCGAGGATACCGTCAAGCATCACCTCAGCAACATCTTCGACAAACTGGGTGTTTCGACCCGTCTGGAATTGGCACTTTTCGCCGTCAACCAGGGTTTGCCCATCAAAACCATCGTTTAGGATTCACGGGCGAGCCGGGCTTTGGTCTTAAATGGCACGAAAGTGCCATTCGGGGTCACCCCTGTGCTATTGGGGCTAAAGCGAATTTAACGATAGTTTTAAGACACACGACGGCGAACTGCGTTTTTGGGGTCCGCATACCTTGCGTGTCCGTCGACGGGAGACGAGACTGTGATCAAGATAATCCGTCAACTTTGGGCTGAGGAAAGCGGTCAGGACGTCGCTGAATACGCTGTCATGCTCGCCGTCATCCTTGTAATCGTGATCGGCACTGTGCGGCTTATCGGCACTAACGCGAATCAGGTATTTTCGCAAGTTAGCAATGCCATGTCGACCGCTACCAGCAACTGAGCGGCGACCCGATTCTTAACCGTAAGGCTCTGGCCGCCCCGTCGGTCTTCCGAAGAAAAATCCTGCCTCAAACCAGTACGCTATTTGCCTGACGGAGCGGCCGCAGCCGTTTTCTCCGGTGCCGGCTCCGTCTTTTCCGGAGAATCAGTGCCCAGCCGGGTCAGGAATGGAAAGAACGGAGTGACTTCGAACGGCATCTTCTCGGCAGCCGCGGAGATCGCCACCGGTTTTGTCTTGATCAGTTCCAGTTGATCGCTCCACGGATTAACCTTCACGCGCCCTCCCAGAGGAAGCGCGGCGATCTGGTCTTTCTTGGTCGGATCGAACTGCGGCGATGCCGTCATCAATGCCGACATCCGGGTCGCATCGCCATTCAGCAAACTGTCTCCCAGATGCGCGCGAATCAGGTTCTTGAGTTGTGGAGCTCGTGCCTGCACCGCCTTCAGGAACAGCCCGGCATTATTGAGCTTATCTTTGTAGGGCGAGTTGTTCAGCAGTTCGACCGCCTTCTTATCGGCCGCCTCTTCTTCACCGCGATCGCGAGCGAAGTCCATGCGTTCGAAGGTTCGCTCATCCGGGAAGAACATGCGATCGTTGAACGCCAATTTTGTATTCAAGCGGTGGCCGAGCGCGATGTGGGCTAACTCATGCGTCAGAATCATGGCCAGGGCGGCTTCGTCCGGCAGCACGTCAATCATGCCGCGGCTGATCACGATGGTGTGCCCGAGGGTGAATGATTCCAGCGGCGTCGTCATCAGGACCCGGCACTTGACTTCAGGCTGGAAATCCAAATTATTGGTGACCATCACATTGTTGACCACCGTCTGCAGTACCTTGTCGATTTCGCCCTCGGGCGCAAGCAGTCCGATCTGTTGCAACCGGTCCAGCACGTTGAATTCGGCCTGGCGTTCCCAGGCGCGCTGGGCTTCAATCGGCGATGCGTCCTGCGCCTTCTGGCTCTGATCCTGTACCGCCTGTGGCGCCTCGACCGTGATCTCGGTGAATTCCGAGTTGCGACTCAAGTCTTTCAGGTTATAGCCCCAGAGCCGGGTCTGCGCCTTGTAGTTCAGAGTCTGCCCCATCTTGTATTTCAGATCCGATTCTTCCGAATAGATCAGCGAGGGGAGCCAGATGCCGGGACGAAGATTCTGCCGCCAGCTGTCAAAGTGCAAATAGTAGGACGCGCGCGGATGCGGATAATAGGTTCCATTGAACCGGACGATGTTATAGTCCTGATCTTCAATCCAGATGCGTCCCAGAAAACGGCCGTTCCCCGCGTCTTTCTTGGGCGCGACATCGATCACCACGCAGCGCACTTCCCCCAGAAACTCGCGGCGGACAAACGTGAAATCGTAATACTTGCGCTGAAAATCCTGATCGAGGATAACCATCTGCGCAAATCCGAGCGGAAGGAATTTCATCGAGTAGACGTTGCTCAGCTTGCTGAGCATCCGCTTGCCCAGCCCGGCGGTCGTCGGGGATGTGAAGGTCCGGTCGTCCGCCCCCCCGCCGCTCATATCCAGACGGCCCAGGAAATAGACGTCGTTCACCGGTACCGGCGCGTTCAGATCCTTGTCCTGCCGCAGATTCTGCAGATAGGTTTCCACCAGGGGATGAAGCTGCTTCATCTGCGCCAGAAAGAAATGCTCCCGGTCGATCGAGCGGTCGATGACCTGGTCGAGACTGGCAGCGGCGGGCAAAACCGGCTGCCCGTCGGCGCCGCGAGTCGAAAGCTGCGGTTCCTGCGCCGGAGGCGGAGTTTGAGCAAAACTCACGGTTGCGCAGCTCACAGCGAAAACCAGCGCGCACACAAAAGATAAAGCGGTTGGAACGAAGGGGGAGCGACGCATTTTTTGTATTCCTGGTGTTTGAGTCAACTACGATGCAAGTTGGAAAACAATATGCAACACCGCCTGAAAATCAGCGGGATGCCCGTCTTTTAAAGCCGGCTTGAACTGAATCTTCTCGGCCGCGCGAACCGCCGATTCATCGAGGCCATGACCCAGACCCTGTACGACTTTCATGACTTTGATCTGTCCCGTCGAAGTGAAGACGACGTCGAGCAGTACCTCGCCTTCCACCTTAAGCTGGCGACCTTCTTCAGTGTAAACCGGACGCGGCTTGAATGTGATCTCGGCCGGGATTGTCTTTACGATGGGATCGACGGTTTTCTTCGCAGGGCTGCTTGCGGCCACATCGGCGTCTCCGAAGCCACCTTGCCGAACCGTCCCGCGCGACGTTGAAACCTTACCCGAATTGTCTCCCGTGGCGACTCCGTTGCCGAAGCCGGCGCTCGCGATTACGCCGCGCGCTCCGTGGGCTCCGCCTGTGCCGTTGCCCGAGCCGGGTCCATTCGGCATATCGAAGCCGCCCGCCTGCGCAATCGTGACCGCGCGTCCCTGATTATCCTTCGCGGGCACTCCGTTCGGATCGCCAAAACCGCCCGTTTGGACTTTCGCGGGAGCCGCGGCCATCGTGGGCGTGGCTGAACTTCCATTGGAAAAAACATTCGTTTTTACGAGCTGCTTCGGGATGACCGGCTTCACGTCCGGCAACTGTTCTTTTTCTGCCGTCAATGCCACCTTCGGAGGCTGGATGTCGGCCACTGGAGCCGTCTTGTGCGCCACCAGTTCAACGGGAACACGGAGCGCCTGCGGGCGCGGCGTTACGACTTCCGCGACCTTCGGTTGCGGAGCGGGAAAATTCTTGACCGGCGCTGGCTCCTGCGGAATCGGCACAGGCGTATCCACCAGCCGGACAAAATGATAATCGTGCACGGGCAGCACTAGAACTTCAGGATAGGCGATGGCCGCGATCACAAAAACCGCTAACACCACCGATTGCACGCCATAGCTGAGAATGAATTTTCCCCAGCGCGTGCGCTCTTCAGGAAGAAGGCCTAGCGTGAGTTCTGCAACCTGAGTTTCCATGTCCGGCACCTCAAAATGATGACCCGCCGGCAAGTTGGCCAGCAGAAGCGCTGAACCCCTTGAGCTGCAGTTTGAGAACTGCGGAGAAGGTTCGAAAAAATACACTTCCAATCAGGCTGAATGCACGCCGAAGGCCGTTTTCGGCGAACACCGCTCAAACTAATATGCTGTGAAACGACGACTTACATCGGGATGGAATTATCCTACCAGACCGAAAAGCCTGGCTCGCAATGTTTTTCATATTTCGGAAGGAAAATTCAGCCGAGGATAACGAAGATTCTGCGTACCCTCGGGGCGTCATCACGTCCGTGTCCAAACCGTTATTTCCCGGTGGAAAACGCGATCTGTAATGAACTTCTGAGTGCCTTAAGCTGGGCGGCTTGGATGTCCGCAGATGGGATTCGTGGCTGGCGGTTACTGCAAAATCTCACGCTGGCTTGGTGCGGTCCGGCCGCATTTCTTTCGTTACCTGATGAGCCCAACTCATCGCTTCGGTAAACGTTTTATCTACAAAATAGAGAGACAGGTTAAGCTGCTTTCCAATGCTGGTCACCTTTTGCCACTCTCCCGCTTCGCGCGCCAGCATCAGATTGTAAATGCCGGAAAGGGGCGTCGTGGCCCCGGTCTTCCCGCCCAGCAACTGCGACCGCGTATCGGCATCGAGTGGCAACTTCTCGATGATGAGTCCGATCGGCGCTTCCAGAATCGCATCCATCATCGAAAGCAAGCCCAGCAGAAACAGATCCGACTCGCCGCACTTTATTTTCGGAGCAATCATTTCGCAAAAGCGCGCTCGCACCAGTGCCGAGAGCACTAGGTCCGAAGGCTTCTTTTCGCCAATCGCCAGCGTAGTTGCCATTCGGATCCAGCGCACCAGTTCGCGCTCTCCCAGAAGGTTCAACCCGTGCCGGACCGACGATACCGAAGACGTCAATCCCAGCAAGGGAGAATTCAAATAGCGCAGCAACCGGAAGCATAGCGAAGGCTCCCGCTTGATCAGATCTTCGATCTCCTGGAAATCAGTCTCGGGCTTGGAAATCGCCTGCAGCAGAAGTAGGTAGGTCGCCTGGTTGGCCGGAATTTGCCTTGCACGTATGCGCTCCGGATAGCGGAAAAAATATCCCTGGAAGAGGCTATATCCGTCCTGCCGGGCGAGCACAAAGCTGTCCCGGTTTTCCACCTTTTGCGCCAGCATGCGGCATTGCGGCGTAGCATACCGCGCCGCCAGAGCGGCGCTCTGCGTTCTTGGCATATTAAGAATGTCGACTTTGATAAAGTCCGCGTACGGGACGATCGGCTCTCTCAGATCTCCCGGCACAAAGTTATCCAGGGCTATTGCGTAGCCCGCTTGTTTCAGCTGCTGGCACGCGCACACCACGCTTTCATCCGCGGGGATCGTTTCCTGAATTTCGATCACGACTTCCCGGGCCGGCAACAAGCGGAAGTACTCGTTCAGAAGCATCTGCAATGTGCAGTTTATGAAGGCGACATAACCGTCGCACAAGACCTCGAGTCCGACCACGCTCAGGGTATCGATCGCCGTCCCCGTCGCGCTTTCGGCGTCGGCATCGAAACGTTGTTCGGCGGCGTTCGCGCGGAACAACAACTCGTAGCCGAACATCGCCTCATCGGCGGTTAGAATCGGTTGCCGTGCAATGCAAGGACTCGTTTTTTCAGGGGAAGCCGCTACCGCCTCAGTGCCCATGATCTTCTCTATTACTTCATCGGCTCTTCAGGCGTCAACGTTACTCTAGAGCTCCGAGCCGGCGCCGGCATCTCGACGGAGCCCATGGGACAGAGTGCCCATGCTTTCAGCAAGTACACCAACACCAGGAATTTCCAGTGGATTAACGAGGAGGGTTAACACGCCAACGAAACATGAAGCGGCCGCGGATCCCGGGCCTACTCCGCCTCTTCTTCGTCCAGCTTGATGCGCAAGGACTTAAGGAACTTCAGATCCTGATCGCTGATTTTCAATTCGGGGTTGGTCGAGAGCGTCGAAACCAGAGTCTTGTCGCTTGACTCCTCGCCCTGCTTGCGGACGCCAATGGTCGCTTCAAGGACCAGAAAAATGTCGTAACCGCCCTCCTTGATCCGGGCGACGACTTCGGCAATCTGTTCGGAGTCGGACAAAGATCCATTGATGGCTTCGCCCAGTTCCTTCATAAGCTGCTTCAGTTGTTGATCCAAGCGCTCCCCCTGCTCACGACCCGAAGATTCCAATCCCTTGAACTGCCTGAACACCTTTTTCTGCAAGCCCGCCGGGCGCAAGGATCACAACCCGTTGTGATGCCAGCCACCGTTATTGTACGCCCGGCCGCTGCTAAAATCACCAGAATGATCGCGGTCCCGAAGATGAAAAAACTTGCATTGTTCGCCCGCGTGGCCGCCCAGCAGGTGGCCCGCAGCCGGACAGGCGGAGCCGTTCTCAAGGGATTGCGCGCCACCGCCTCTTCGTTCGGAAAAGTCTTGCACCAACTCTGGCTCGAGGTGACCGGATTTACCTTCCTGGCAATTGCCGCGATCGGCGCCATTGAAGGGTTTCGCGAATACGGCAAATACCACTCCGGCCAGGAATCCGGTCCCGGGCGGGTCATTCTCGCCGTGTGCTTCACCCTTTCTTTCGCCTGGTTTGGTCTGAGTTCCTTCATCCGGATTCGAAGAAAGCAATAATTCGAGGTCTCCTATGAGTGATACCGTCAAGGTCGTCGATCCGATCGCGAAGCCTTCCGCCAAGCCAGCCGCGCCCGAACAACAGACTTCTTCGCACATTGTGGTGCGTCCCCTCTATACTCCCGCTGAGCTCGCCGAATCCGACTACGAACGCGACCTGGGTTACCCCGGCGAATTCCCGTTCACGCGCGGCGTCCAGGCCACCATGTATCGCGGACGCCTCTGGACCATGCGCCAGTACGCCGGCATGGGCGACGCCGAAGAATCCAACAAGCGTTACAAATATCTGCTGGCGAACGGCACGACCGGCCTGTCGGTCGCCTTCGATCTGCCCACCCAAATTGGACTCGACTCCGATAACCCGCTCGCCATCGGCGAGGTCGGCAAAGTGGGCGTAGCCATCGATTCCATCGAAGACATGCAGCGCCTGTTCGACGGCATCGAGCTGACGAAAATTTCCACTTCGATGACGATCAATGCCACGGCCTCGATCCTGCTGGCGCTTTACGTCGCGGTGGCGCGCCGCCAGGGCGCCGCCATTCGCAAACTTTCCGGCACTGTGCAGAACGACGTGCTCAAGGAATACATTGCGCGCGGCACTTATATCTATCCGCCGCAACAGGCGATGCGCATCATCACCGACCTCTTCGCGTGGACCAACGAAAATGTCCCCGAGTGGAACACCATCTCGATCTCCGGCTACCACATGCGCGAGGCCGGATCGACGGCCGTGCAGGAAGTCGCTTTCACGCTCGGCAACGGCATCGCCTACGTCGAAGCCGCGATCAAGGCCGGACTCGACGTCGACAAGTTCGCACCCCGGCTCTCATTCTTCTTCAACGCCCACAGCAATTTTCTGGAAGAAGTCGCCAAATTCCGCGCCGCCCGCCGCATGTGGGCCAGGATCATGCGCGATCACTTCAAGGCCAAGAATCCGAAATCGTGGATGCTGCGCTTCCACACGCAGACCGCCGGTTCCACGCTGACGGCGCAGCAACCCGAGAACAATATCGTGCGCACCGCAATCCAGGCCATGGCGGCGGTTCTCGGAGGCACGCAGTCTCTGCATACGAATTCGTTCGACGAGGCGCTCGCCCTGCCGACGGAAGCCTCCGCGCGCATCGCTCTCCGTACCCAGCAGATTATTGCCTTCGAGTCGGGCGCGCCGCAGACCGTCGATCCGCTGGCGGGCTCGTACTACGTCGAGTCTCTGACCAACGAAATCGAGAAGCGAGCCGCCGACTATCTGATCAAGATCGAAGCCCTGGGCGGAATGCTGAAGGCCATCGAGCGCGGATATGTGCAGCAGGAAATCCAGAACGCGGCCTACGAATATCAGCAATCGGTGGACCGGCAGGAAGCGATCGTGGTGGGCGTGAACAAGTTCCAGGCCCACGAAGAAAGTCCGTCCCCCTCCAGCGCATCGATCCCTCGCTCGAGCCGAAACAGGTCGAGCGCCTGCGCGCCCTCCGCGCGAAACGCAATCAGCAGACCTGGCAAGCCGCGATCCAGGCCGTGGAAGACACAGCCCGTTCCGGCGACAACCTGATGCCGCGCATCCTGGCCGCAGTAGAAGCGAACGCGACGGTGGGCGAGATCTCCGACGCCATGCGCAAAGTCTATGGAGAATACAAGGAAGCGGTGGTGATCTAGCGGGAGTAAATCTGATCGTTGTCGCGCGACTCGTTAATGGACTTCGATCCGCCGGTTGCTTCCGCGAGTTTGTAGTCGCAGGCCAGGCGGCAAGTCTCGCAGTACAGAAAGCCGTCCGTGCATAGCCGGACTCCCGAGTCCGTCTGGCAGAGAACGCAAAATTTATCGCACGTGCATCGCGATTCGGGCCGTTCACACTGACCGCAGACGATCTTGCGACCTGCATCGGGAGGCATGCCAGCAATTTTAATGTCCAAGGGCGGAACGGGAAACGTGACAGAGGTAACGCCCCAAGTCAGAAGGAAGAAGTCAGATTGCAAAAGTAAAACCCGAAGATCCCAGCCGCTAGGGAGGAGGGTTCACTTCTGCAATCTGACTTCTGCCTTCTAACTTGCCTTTCTGCCTTGCCCTTCTTGCCGCTCCTCCCGCACAGGTGTTAACTTAAACAGTCCCAGATTCCTGACAGCCCAGCCCTGTCGACCGAGGCTTTTTGTGTCTGCCGCGCCTGTGATTCCGCCCGATGCATCGAAAGATGCGCCGAAAAATGTCCGCAAGACCGCGCTCAACGCCGTCCATCGCCAGATGGGCGCGAAGATGGTCGAGTTCAACGGCTGGGATATGCCGGTCGAATATCCCGCCTCCATCGGCTGCGGCATCGTCAACGAGCACATGGCCGTCCGCACGGGCGTCGGCATTTTCGACGTCAGCCACATGGGCGACATTCGCCTCGCCGGCCCCGGCGCGCTCGCCGCCGTCCAGCACATTTCGATGAATGACGCCTCGCGACTCGCCATCGGCCAGGCGCAATATTCCGCGCTGCTCTATCCGCAGGGCACGTTCGTCGATGACGTCATCGTTCACCGCCTCGGCGAAGACGAATACCTGCTCGTCATCAACGCCGGCACGCGCGAAAAAGATTTCAACTGGGTACGCGACAACACGCGCCAGTTCGATTGCAAGGTCGAGCACCTCTCCGACGACTTCACCCAGATCGCGATTCAGGGGCCGAAGGGCGTCAATCTGCTGCAGAAGCTCACCGACGCCGATCTGAGCGCGGTCAAGTTCTACTGGGTCACGCGCGGCACCGTCTGCGGCCTGAAGAATATCCTGATGGGCCGCACCGGATACACCGCCGAAGACGGATTCGAAATCTACATCCCCTCCGACGAAGCAACCAGCGCACGCGTCTGGTACGCGATTCTCGATGCCGGCAAAGAATTCGGCGTCGTCCCCTGCGGCCTCGGCGCGCGCAACACGCTGCGCCTCGAAGGCAAGCTTCCGCTCTACGGCCACGAAATCTCCGACACCATCAACGTCTGGGAAGCCGGCCTCGACCGCTTCATCAAAATGGACAAGCCCGAGTTCATCGGCAAGCCGGCGCTCGAAAAAGCGCGCGCCGAAGGCCTGAAGCGCACGCTGGTCGGTCTCGAGATGATCGATCGCGGCATCGCGCGCGACGGCTACAAGGTTCTCGACGACGCGGGCAGCGAAATCGGCTACGTCACCAGCGGATCGCCGGCGCCGTTCTTGAAGAAAAATATCGCGCTAGCCTACGTGCCGCCGAGCACGCCGAAATCGGCAGCACCGTGCAAGTAGAAATCCGCGGCCAGGGCGTTAAAGCGCAAGTAGTCCCGACGCCGTTCTACAAGCGTCCGAAGAAGGCTATGAAGTTTAGGCGCCTAGCGATTTTGCTTGCTCGTAGCTCGTAGCGCGTAGCTCGCGCTCGAAGCCGCAGCGAGCGAACACCGAACGACCAACGACCAACGACGACGACAAACACGAACGACAGCAGTAAGGAGCAAGAAGCCAATGTCCTACCCCACCGACCGCAAATATACAAAAGAACACGAATGGATCACTGCCGACGGCAAAATCGGCATCACCACCCACGCCCAGGACTCGCTCGGCGACATCGTCTTTGTCGAACTCCCCAAAGTCGGGCACCGAGCTTACCGCCGGCAAGACCTTCGGCACCGTCGAGTCGGTCAAAGCCGTATCGGATCTCTACGCTCCCGCTCCGGCACTGTAACCGAAGTCAACGGCGAGCTCGCGACCGCTCCCGAAAACGTCAATAAAGACGCCCACGCCGCCTGGATGGTGAAAATCGCGCGTGAAAGATCCGGCTCGAGCTGAACGCGCTGCTCTCGGCCGCCGACTACGAAAAATTTGTAAGCGAAGAGGCAGCACACTGAAAGGCATTGAAAAGGCATTGCAGAAGGTAGAAGTCAGATTGCAGAAGTAATGCCTTCGGTCCACGTAACTGGTGCCGGAAGCCAGGGATTTCACTTCTGCAATCTGACTTCAGCCTTCTGCATTGACCTTGCGGCGCGCACAGCGCATCAAGCTTCCAGTTTCACAATCGAAGTGAACACCGCCGGCATCAAATCAAGGTTCCTATGCGATATCTACCTAAATCTCCCTCCGACCGCGAAGCCATGCTGAAGGCGATCGGCGTGCGCTCCGTGGACGATCTTTTCTCGCCCATCCCCGCCGAGTTTCGCCTCAACCGCGATCTCGCCATCCCGCGCCAGATGGCCGAGTCCGAAATCGTCGACTGGTTCAAACAGCGCGCCAAGGAAAATGGCGAAGGCTATACCAGCTTTCTCGGCGCCGGCGCGTACTTCGCATTATCGTCCCGTCGTCATCGACGCCCTCGTGCAGCGCGGCGAATTCCTCACCTCCTACACGCCCTACCAGGCCGAGTTCGCGCAGGGAACGCTTGCAGGCCATCTTCGAATTTCAAACCATGGTTTCCGAACTGACCGGCATGGACCTCGCCAACGCCTCCATGTACGACGGTTCGACCGGCGCGGCCGAAGCCGTGATGATGGCCGTCCGCATCACCGGCAAGCGCGGACGCCGTCATTGCCCGTACCCTGCATCCCGAATACCGCGAGGTCATCGATACCTACGCCACCCATCAGGGCATTCCGCTGTCGCACGATCGCCTACACCGACTCCGGACGCATCGACCTCGAAAGCGCTCGAAGCTGCGATCGGCGACGATACCGCATGCGTGCTGATCCAGTCGCCGAATTTCTTCGGGACCATCGAAGATGTCGACGCCATTGCCGAAATCGCCCACAAGCGCGGAGCGCTGCTGATCGTCTCGATCGCCGAGGCCGTCTCGCTCGGCATCGTCGAGCCGCCGCGCTCCGCCGACATCGTCGCCATGGAGGCCCAGTCCTTCGGCGTGCCCCTTGGCTTCGGAGGCCCCTACTGCGGCGTGCTCGCGACGAAAGAAAAATTCGTTCGCCAGATGCCCGGCCGCCTCGCCGGCCAGACCGTCGACAAAAATGGCAAGCGCGGATTTGTCCTCACCCTTGCCACGCGCGAGCAGCACATCCGCCGCGAGAAGGCGACCTCCAACATCTGCACGAACCAGGCGCTGGTCGCGCTCATGGTGAACATCTTCATGACCGTCTATGGCAAGGTCGGCCTCGCGAATTGGCAAAACAGAATCTCGCCAAGACCGCTTATGCCGCGAGCCAATTCGGCAAACATGCCAAAGTTCTGTTCGCGGGCGCGCCCCGCTTCAACGAGTTCGTGGTGGAGTCCAGCGAAGATCCTTACGCGATCAACTCCCGCCTGCTGGGCCACAAAATCGTCGGCGGCCTGCCGCTCAAAAAGTTTTATCCCGAACTGGGCAATGCGGCTCTCTGGTGCTGCACGGAACTGACTACGCGGTCCATGATCGACACCGCCGTCGGCCTAGTCGCCGATAGCGAGCGCGCCGATCGCGCCATGAAAGAGCCCGAGCACGAAGAAGTCGCGCGATGAACCAGACGTAAACCGGAGCGAAAGGGCGTTTGTGATGGGTTGGTGGAACACCCTAATAAATCGTCTGAGGTAACCAGCCGCGGAGCGGCGCAAGAATTCAGACCACGGCGAAAGCCGTGGGTAGGCGCAAACCACGATAGAGCCCCGGTAGGGGGCGAAAGAAACGAACTCATGAAGCATCAAACCCGCAAAGCCACGCGTCACATCAGCCAGAACGAAGGCCTGATCTTCGAGAAGTCATCGCCCGGCAAAGCCGCCTGGAAATTTCCGCCCCTCGATGTTCCCGAAGTTGATACGGCGAAGTTGCTCGGCAAGCAGGAGCGCAAAGACCTGGGCTCCATGCCCGAAGTGAGCGAGATCGAAATCATCCGCCATTTCACGCGTCTTTCCACCTGGAATTACGCCATCGACCTCGGCATGTTCCGCTCGGCTCCTGCACGATGAAGTACAACCCGCGCGTCAACGAATTCGTTTCGCGCATTGAAGGCCTCGCCAACGGACACCCCTACCAGCCGGAAAAAATCTCCCAGGGCGCGATGCGCATCATGAAGACGCTTAGCGACTGCCTGATCGAGATCACCGGCATGGACGCGATCACGCTCCAGCCCGCCGCCGGCGCCCATGGAGAGCTGACCGGCCTGCTGATGGTGCGCGCCTATCATCACTCCAAAGGCCATCCGCGCAAGAAGATTCTGATTCCCGATTCCGCTCACGGCACCAATCCCGCGACCGCCGCCATGGTTGGCTACGCGGTAGAAAATCTGAAATCGAACGGCCGCGGCATGATCGACGTGGCCGCGCTCGAATCGCAAATGAACGAAGACGTGGCCGCGCTCATGGTCACCAATCCCAACACGCTGGGAGTCTTCGAGCAGGAGATTCACAAGATCGCCGACCTCATCCACGCCAAAGGCGGACTGCTCTACATGGATGGCGCGAACATGAACGCGCTCGTCGGCAAGGCGCGCCCCGGCGATTTTGGCGTCGATCTGATGCACCTCAACCTGCACAAGACTTTTTCCACTCCGCATGGCGGAGGCGGTCCCGGCTCCGGCCCGGTTGCGATCAAGAAAATTCTCGAGCCCTTCCTGCCCAAGCCGGTCGTGATCACCAAGCCCGACGGCACCCTGGGTTTCGATTACAACCGTCCGCAGTCGGTCGGCCGCGTGCGCGCCTTCTACGGCAACTTTGGAATGTTCATCCGCGCGCTCGCCTACATTTTCGCCAACGGTCCCGACGGCCTGCGCCAGACCACCGAAGACGCCGTGCTCAACGCTAACTACGTCCGGAAGGGTCTCGAGGGTGTATACGACTTACCCTACTCCACGCCCTCGATGCACGAAGTCGTCTTCAGCGATAAAGTGCAATCGAATAAAGGCGTCCGCACCATGGACCTCGCCAAGCGCCTGATCGATTATGGATTTCATCCCTACACGACGGCCTTCCCGCTGATCGTTCCCGGCGCGCTCATGATTGAGCCGACCGAAAGCGAACCCAAAGAAGAGCTGGATCTGTTTATCGAAGCGATGAAGTCAATTGCGGAAGAGGTGCAAGAAGATCCGCAGTTCGTACTCGATGCTCCGCACAACACGCGCATCTCCCGACTGGATGAGACCGCGGCAGCAAGGAAGCCGATTCTGAGGTGGAAACGGGAGAACATCGGATAAGGCATCCTGATGGATAAGTCCGTGGTCGACATCAGCGACTATTCCTTTGACGACTTCGTCGCGTTCCTGTTTGCAAGAGAGGTCCAATCGCTGGGAGATCAGTCGAATAAGAAATGGCGACCTTGGTATCGAGACATGGAGGTGACGTTCGATGCCAAGATCACGTGTGAATACTACGTTCGGCTGTTTCGTCAGCCAGCCTTTCTTCTTGAGAGATTCTCCAAAGCTCAGCTTGAAGAGGCATTCTGGGCAATACAGAGCCCTAACCTGGAGTGTTCGGCCTGGAGAATCATCCTCGATTCAGACCTGCCCTTTGCCGCGAAAGAAGAATGCGTGAGGTCAATGTTCGATTTGTTCCAGCGGCTGTTTGCCGCAGATCCCCTGAAGTATTCCGCCAGCATGTGGTGGGACTCTCTCTGCTACGACTGGACTGTCGGTTCAAGAGAAAATCGCGGAGAGGATTTGAAGTTGCAGAATGTCATGTTCGAGACGCTAGCGAAGATTCTCGATTTGGATTCCGAACCGTGTCAGCGAGCTGCCCTCCACGGCTTGGGTCATTTGCGCCATCTGGACACAGAGGAATTGATCCAGCGCTTCTTAGATGGACATCCCCGGCTACCTGCTGAGCAAAAGAGCTACGCTCTCGCTGCCGCCAAATTCGAAGTGCAATGATGTCGTCGGTATCTCACGCGCGCGCAGCACGCGCCTTCTGTTTCTGCTTGTACATCGCGGCGTCGGCCTGTTCCACCACGTCCTTGAGCCTCTGCCCGGCCTTCCATTCCGTCAGCCCGATAGCGGCGTCGACGTGGACTTTCACTTCTCCCGTCCCCTTGCCGGGCCGGATCGAGTAATCCCCGAATACCCATTTATTCACGCGCTCGATTTGAGCGGTTGCTCCAGCGAGGTCGCCATCGATAATGACCATGAATTCGTCTCCGCCCCAGCGTCCGATCAGATCGGTAGCCCGCATGGCCGTGCGCAGTTCCTGGGCAAACTGTTGCAGAAGGCTGTCACCTGCCAGGTGCCCGTGCTTGTCGTTGATCAACTTCAGCCGGTTGACATCGATCATGGCCGCGCAAAAGGGCTGCTGGTTGGCGATGCGGTGTTCGATCCGGCGCTCCACATTACGCCGGTTGGCGAGCCCGGTAAGCGCGTCCCGCAGAGCCAGCTCTTCCACCTCTTTCAATTTTGTTTCGTAGGTTGAGACTTCGGTCTTCAGTTGCTTCACGAGTGTGGTGCTGTCCTGCTCCATCTTGTCGACGTAGCTCTTCAGTTCGAGAGCTTCCTTGACCAGCGACGCGCGCACCTTGGTCAAATCCTCCAGGCTGGAGATCGTCTTCAGCCGGCTTGTGAACTGCCCGAAGTGCGCGGAGTATTGATGGTCGCGTTCTCCAACTGATTCGGCCGTGCGGGCCAGCACCGTGAGTAGCTCTTTTATCTCCGTGGTTCTTGCCTGGTAGAACTCTTTCGTGCGGTCCTCCCATAGCTCGAATTGCTCCCCAACCTCGCGTTCGGCTTCCTGCACGGCAGAAACCGTCAGTGCGCTCTCCAGCCTCTTGCCGATCTGGGAAAGATTCTGCTGGAAATCGCCGCCCACCGGCGGACAAGCCTGCACGGCGCTAGTTCCCGCGGCGGTCAGAGCGGAGCGATACGCCTTTGAAGTTGCGGCCAGTACCTCGGACGGGTCTTCTGCTTCTACCGCTTTCACTTCTTCTGGACTCATCTCCAGATATTTTTTCAACGAGATCACGATTCAGTTCTCCCGAACTGCCAATATTGCAAGGTTTCAAAAGTTGACCCTTGCGGAAGCGGGTCGGCTCATTGAAACCTTGAAACTTTGAAATCTTGATTTTTCCGGTCAATAGAATCCTATCGATCAATCCCCAGTTCTCAATCGAACCTTGGTAACTTCTTCTTATTCTTCATTAATGATTCAAAATGACCGCAGGATAGGTGTTTTGTCACGAACAATAAAAAGCCCCGGAGGTGTCCGGCCTCCGGGGGCTATCGGGTGAACGACGCTAGGAGGTTACGCCTCCGCCGCAGCGCCTTTGATCGTCCACCGTAACTGCGGCGGCAACTTTGCTGTATTCTTCGGCAGAATGTCCAGATAGATTACGCAGTACCGGAACACCATGACCGCGACGGTCAGCACCATCAGCGTCGCCGCAAACTCGGTCCACTGCGGCACATAGTAGACTCCCGAACTGCGCTGCAACCCGGTTACTGACACGTCCACGCGATTTGTCATAAAGCCCGCGACCACCATCGCGCAGGTCCAGTAGAGATTGCGCGGGTTATTGCGCACTTTATCCATGTTCAGCAGGATGATCGGCCCAACCACCAGCAGCGCGATCTCCAGCCAGAAGGAAAGCGTTTCTTCGCGCCACATCCACAGGTATTGCAGGGCGTTGTTCTTCGCCAGGTCGACTCCGCGGAAGATCGCGTAGATCGCCAGCAAGGGAGCGATTACCCGGCTCACTTCCGTCAGAATGCGCGGATCGAGTTTCACGTCCAGTGAACGGATCGAAAGATACAGCGCGATGAGCGTCACCGAGAGTCCGGCCGGAATCGCCGACAGGTAAAACAGCGTTGTCAGATTCGGGCTGTACCACAGCGGATCAAGCTTGCCCTGCGTCAGCAGGTAGAGGCCGCCCAGAAACGACTGGTGCAGGGAAGAGAGCACGACGCCGATCAGCACCAGCGCGATCAGCACTTCGTGGTGCCATTTCAAGTACCAGTTGCGCAGTCCAGCCAGCGGGATTTTCTCTACCAGCGCGGGCGAGAATTCCAGCGCCAGCACGGTCGAGTACAGCATCACGCACCAGGAAACCTCGAACAGCATCGAGTGCCGGTTCCACATGACAATCGGATGCCAGATGCGCCAGGGCAATCCGAGTTCATACATCATGCCGGCGATCACGCTCGAGTAACCGAGGAATGAGACCAGCACGGCCGCGCGCAGTACCGGGCGGTACCGCTCGAAGCCCAGCAGGTAAACGGCGGCCGCGATGGCGAATCCGCCCGCCGAGAGTCCAACCCCGCAAAGCGTGCCGATTCCGACCCATAGGCCCCAGGGCTGGGCATCGGTCAGATGCGTCGCCTTGGCAAAGCCCAGCGCGAAGCGGGCATACGTGGCATAAAGGCCAGCCGCAAAGATCAGCGCCACAATCGTGCGCCACAGGGTGACCGCAGATAAGTTTATTTTGGACAGGTTGCGAGTCATGGCCTAGCTCCTTTCCGTATCGTTGTTTTTGTCGGTTTTGCTGGCGAGCGGCCTCGGGAAGGCAACCGTGCCTTCCGCCCGCGCCACCGCCTCGCGCCGCTGCGTGATCCAGTACAAGCCCGAGAGCAGGCTGCCTCCGACCAGCACCACCGTGGGCACATCGCCCAGGGCGTTCGCGGTCAGCATCGGCATCGGCTGTTTCGCAGGCGCCGCGAATCCCAGCTTCTCGAAGGGCACATCCGAGATGAAGAACACCGAAGTTCCGCCCGCTTCTTCACTGCCGTAGATGTGCTTCACGTAGCCGCCGCCCAGAATCCGCCGCTCCGCCTCTTCGAGAATGTCGTCGCGCCAGCCAACCGTAGAAGCTCCAGTAGGACAAGCTTCGACGCAAGCCGGAGGCTTCCCTGCGGTCTGCCGGGCCGAGCACATATCGCACTTCTTGACGTAGGGCACCAGCTTCGACCACTCGTACCGCGGCACGCTGAACGGGCAAGCCACCAGGCAGTAGCGGCATCCGATGCACTTGGACCCGTCATAAGTCACTGGCCCCAGCGCCGTTTTCTTGAGGGCGCCCACCAGGCAGGCCGATGCGCAGGCCGGCTCCTGACAGTGGTTGCACATCTTGCGGACGAACTTCTCGCCGTGCTCCTCGATCACCGTCAAGTTGGTCGGTGAAAGCCTCGGCTCGCTGGCTGCCGGAAAACCGTGCGCCTCTTTGCAAGCCTGTTCGCAGCTCCGGCAGCCGATGCACTTGGTGATGTCCACCAGGATTGCTCTTGTGCGTTCCATAATCTCCTTCTTTCTTTCTCGCGGCGCCGGCGACCCGCCGGCATCCATGCACTACCACCAACCCGGTCCTTGGTTGAGCTCCTACGCCAGGAAGAATTCCTTCAGCAGGTTTTCCCGCGTGTCGGGTGCAACCCGCGCCAGCAACCCGGATTCCGGCAAACCGCCGTCGGCGGCCATCGCCTGCGCCATCTCCGGAACCATGTTGGTGAGGCGCGTCAGGCAGTTCTGCATCCACGGAGCCACCATTGGACCTTGTACGAGGTTTTTCTGGTTCACAGGCAGGTCGGGAGATTTCAAGCTCGCAATCCAGCCTTTTTCATACGGATCATGCACAATCGTCTTCGGATCCTCGATGGCATCGCGGTTGATCGCCATGATCACGCCTTCGATCGGCGACACCAGGTCAATGGACGTTTTGCCCGAGTGAATCGTCATGATCTTTTGTCCCTGACGAACCCACCGGTTTTCGCCAATCACTTCAATTTTGTCGATCTTGCCAATCAGGTTGGCGGCGAAGCTGTCGATGCCGATGCGGGCATCATTCGCGTTTTCTTTCAGACTCCAGGTGTGTCCGGGGTGAAACCAGTACCCCTGCGGTATCGCCAGCCCGGCCGACTTTTCCATCTTCGGAGTGGCAATCGGTCCCAGCGCGGGCTGTGGACGCGCGGCTAGTTCGAAAGCTTCGGGTGAACGGAAATAACTGATCGTGATGATCACGAGAAACATCAGCAGGACAAAAAGAATCGACATATGCTCCTCCTAGTAGTGCTCGGGACTGCTTTGCAGTTCCCGGATTTTCATCAGGCATGTGGGGCGCGGGCACTCTTGCGTGCGGCTTTTGCTTGTGGCTTTGATCGCCGCCCGCGTTTGTATCGCCTGCATCACATCTTCTATGTGCACGCGCATGCCAAACTTTTGTGCGGGGGCGAGCACATGGGAAATCAAGAGGTTGGGAGTAACTTCAACGAGTTACGAAAGCCAGCGATTCGCCTGCCCCAGCATTTTGCTAGTGCGTTCTGCTGACCAAAAGGACGTACTGCATTTTGCAGTAGCTCAGAAATGGGGATCCAGGCTCGCCGCGTCTCCCCTTGCTAGAATCCCAAAAGACCCAAAATGCCCGACCGCCAGAAATCCGAAGACCACTACTACGCCGCTCTCGACCAGGTAGCCGAGGGCAACGACGAGCGGGCGGTTGAGGAGTACCGCCAGTCCATCGCCGCCGACCCCACTTTCACCGACGCCCTCCACGGCCTGAGCCGCGCCCTGCAGAATCTCAGCCGCCTCGATGAAGCCATCGAAATCTCGCAGCGTATCGCCGAACTCGATCCCGACGACATTCTCGCCCATACCAGCCTTTCGATCATTTATCAGAAAAAGGGAATGGTTCCCGAGGCCGAAGCCGAGGCCAACAAGGCCCGCATTCTGGGATGGAAACAGCAGCTGAAAAAAGAGAAATAACCTGTTATCCTGACCGCGAGAAGCCGCGACCAGCAAGGCTGTTGTTGCACCGGATCCCGCAGCAAAGCTCGCCCATAATCCAGCACGGAGGACCCTACCGTGAACCGACCCGTCGCATTCCATTTAGCTCCGCTTGTACTCGCTAGCTTAACCGCCGTCGCCCTGGGCCAAACCTACACCAAAACAGCGGACGGCATGCACATCGTTGCAACCAGCCCTGCGAAGGCGGTCGTTCCGGCAACCACACCGGCAAAACCCGGTGACGGGAGCCCCGTAATCATTTTTAACAACCTCAGCGAATATAAGTACGCCACTTATTTCTGCTGCGAGGCCACCACCATTCAGGGACCGGACGCGCAGCAGGGCGGGCCCGGCGCGATCTGGAGGGCAATCCCCATAACCCCCAGAGCCAACCTGACGCTGACTGAAATCGAAGCGCCATTCTTCACGTTGTCGGGCACGCCTTCAATCGCTGTCTGGCTCGCGGCAGACTCCGCCGGTATCCCCGGCGCTACCATCTTCGGGCCCATCGATGTAGACACTTTGCCTGGCTTTTTTGGCTGCTGCACGCTCACAACCGTCACATTTCCGAACGTCCCGCTCACCAAAGGCGCACATTACTGGATTGTGGTGGGCACCGACGCGAACTCAATGAACTCCATGGATGGCTGGAACTCCAACACTATCGACATGAGACCCCACCCCGCGGCCATCTATGCCACCGTCAACGGAAAGTGGCTGGCCCACAGCGACGTGCTTCCCGCGATTCGCGTATTGGGGCAGTAGGTTTGGGCGGGGCGCGCAAGCGTCCTGCTCTATTTCATCGTCAGCGTGATCCCCTGCTGGAAGAGGACCCGGCTCGAACCATCATTCGCCAGCCGCACGTAATAGAGGTAAGGGTGATTGCCGACCACGGAAAAATTCATATCCGGAGCCGCCGGGTCGATCAGCGAAAAATAAGCGTACTGCCAGCTCCCCGCCGGATCCTGTTTTAGAAATTCGTCCAGGGTCGCGACCAATGTCGGTTTGGTCCAGTTGACCAGGTCGGTCGAAGTCGAGAGATACAGTCCCTTGACCCCATACTCATGATCCCAGGGATCCCATAACACCGCGACCACTACTCCCGACGACTCGAAAAGATTGATCCCCGTGACCACGTCCATGTATGGCACCGGCGAGTAGACGTGCTCCTGCGGATGCGATACCGGACCGGGATAAGGGTCGACAAACGAGACCGAAAAATCCTTGCCGCTCCACCCGCGCCACGACGTAGCGTCAAAAACATTGGTCGTGCGCATGGGCGCGGCCCCGCTCGTCAGGCACCGGTTGGGGCCAGTCGTCCCCGAGCAACTCGGAGGCCACGTCCACGACGTGATCATCGCGTAGTACCATCCCCCAAGCTCAACGATGTTCGAGTCGACGCTGTAGCCCGACGGGCCTCCGTCGATCACATACTGGTACGGCACGCCCACCATGAAATCGTGAGGGGCCTTGGGCGAATTGAAGTGGTAGCCGCCATCGTTCGACTGGTGGTAGGTGTCGGAGTCGTACTCGCATCCGTTGTATCCGTTCTTGAACGTGCACTCGCCGGTGTGCGCCCAGCCGTGATATTCCGTGTGAGCAAGTCCAACAATATGCTGCCCGTCGAACGTATAGAAAGAGTCGACCCAGGTCTGATCGTTGAAATCCGCCGGATTCGGATCGTTCCCGGAATAATGTCCGACCACGCAACTGTGCTGCACGCTGTCCAGCGTGGGACCGATGTTCTGGAACATCTCGGAACCGGCCGCCACCATGTGAACCGTCCCCGTGCTGTCGCGGAAAGCCCGCGCCATCGCATCTGGGATGTCGTTGGCGTTACAGGACTGCTGCGGCGTCTGGAAGACGGCCGTGCGCGAGCTGTCGAGGACGCCGGTGATGGTCGGTGTCTGGGCCAAGCTCTGCCCTGCGCACACTCCGACGAGAAGCACACATGACAGCACTGCGAAGATCCGTTCCATTCTCATAACACTCCTGCCTGAACCGGGAAATGAGGCTTGCGTGACCCTTGCGTGACCCCGCAATTCAGCTTCTATTATGATACGAGGTCTACATCGACGGGCGGTCTCGAGTCCTCGCTTCAGCATCGCTGTTTGGATTGAACCCACGGCTAGCGAGATTGACTCGAAGTGAAGCAAATTTCGAGTTCCTGCCGATGTTTACTGGTTGGTAGCCTATACCCCCCCCTCCCCCGGTCTCTTGGAATCAATACTTTAGCGGCCATTTCCCGCCAGGTCTCTGGGGAATAAGGACTTAGACGTAAAGTATTCAAGAATAAGGATTTAGCGCAATTTAACTTCTTGGCTAGTCTTGCTGGCTCGCGACTATTCCCGAACGAGGGCCCATCCCTTCGCCTTGGCCACCCAATGCTGCGGATAGCGCTTTCCCCCGTCCTGCTGTCCCAAGCTTGTTCTGCTTCCTCGGCTAAGTCAAGCGTCTTTCCCGCATCTTGCCTAGCCAGTTTTCCCACTCACAAACACAAAAGCAATGGAGTGCCCCCCATATTCTCGGGAATTGGATTGCGTACAATCCTTAACGGATGAAAGTCCGCGACGTAATCTAAGGATCTCGAACGAGATCGCTGGCGCCTCGCCCGGACGAAGGGCAGTCACCGGCAATTCCATCATCCTACGAAACCCGGGACGGTTACCGTCGCTGGCCATCCGTCTGTGGACATTCCGCCCGGAACGTTGAACAATATCTTCAAGCAGGCAGGACTGAAATGAAGTACCTCATCGTCTACGAAAAATCGGACACTGGCTGGGGCGCCTACGCTCCGGATTTGCCGGGCCTCGGAGCCGCCGGCAAGACACTGGACGAGGTGAAGGAACTGATTCGCGAGGCCATCGAGTTTCATCTCGACGGTATGCGGAAGCACGGAGATACGATTCCGGAGCCCAGCGCCATCACCGAGTTCATCACCGTCTAGTTCGTACTGCCGCCCGTCGGTATGTCCAGTTCCCGTCAATTCGCCGGGTGCCCGCTCCTCGCTGATTTGGGGGTAGGTCGCAGCAACCCTTGACATTCTTCACTCGCGCCGACGCGAGTCCGTTGCGCGATCCTTCGGTACTGTCCTAATTTAGTGTTGCTGAATATCACCACGCCAAATATCACGCTGAGCGCGGCGAATGAAGTAGCGGTCCCACACGTCAAAATTGGCAGACCAGAATGGAATCGAATTTCCACATCGCGCGTTGAGCCCACAAATCTAAGCGTGAAGTAGAGCGTACGCTCGAGGCCGCCTGGACACGAACGAAAGTGGAAGTCATGCTTCCGATGTGGACACGACGCGTAGTGTCCACTTGGAGCGGTAATGGACACTTATATTCAAGCGGGCGATG
>CAWIQW010000004.1:0-460386 GCA_963838315.1 uncultured Acidobacteriaceae bacterium | reverse complement strand
CTTCTATGACCCCAGCCGCCAATCGGCGGACGGGCACAACTGGATCGTCCAGGCCATGGCGCCCTATTCCGACGACATCCAGTCGCCGGACTGGGTCCGCGACTATCCTTCCAACGGCGGCGATGCGATTGCCTATCAGAAGGTCGGGCACCTGTGGGACCAGGCGGCGAAGGCCGGCGTCTCGTTCAAGAACTACGGCGAGTACATCGAGTACAACTCGTTCCTGACGCCGACCGGCTCGACCACCGAGCCGCTGTGGATCGACTTCTACAACGACATGCTGGCTTACGAGTGCGGCGCGGAAAGCCAGCTCTACAACTACAACACCGTGGCCTCGCACTCCCCGCTCCCGAACCTGATCAACAACACGGTCCAGAACTACCCGCAGTTCGATCTGGGCATCCCCGACCAGTTCCGCTTCGATATCTGGTATCAGGACTTCCCGAAGGACGTGGCGAACGGTACGGTGCCTCAGTTGGACTTCATGTGGATCAGCTCCGACCACACTGGCGGCCCGCCGACCGGGCAAGCCATGCAGGCCGATAACGACCTGGCCCTTGGCCGCTTTGTCGACGCCATCAGCCACAGCCCCATTTGGTCCTCTTCGGCGATCTTTGTCGAGGAAGACGACGCGCAGAACGGCGTCGACCACGTCGATGGTCACCGCAGCCCGGGCTATGTCATCAGCCCCTACGTCTACCAAAGGTCAACCTAATGGAAGCGGACCGGAGTACGAAGACAGCACCTTCTACACGCAGGTCAACATGACCCGCACGATCGAGCAGATTCTCGGTATGAAGCCCATGAACCAGTACGACCTCGTGGCCTCGCCGATGAGCACGCTCTTCGTCAATAACCCCCCGGCGCACACTTCCTGCCATGGACGCACGTGCCGGCGTCATTCCGCTGAACACGGGCGTTAGCCAAACTCCGACTCAAACCATTCCGCCTGTCCCTCGGCTCCCGCAACCAAGACTCAAACTATGCGAACTGAGAGCCCTGCGGTTAACTCTGCGGGCGGGATGGATGGCGAAGAAGGCGGAGATCTTCGCCGGCAAACAACACACGCCCGACTCAGAAGATCCGGACACCGTCAACCATCTGACCTGGTACGAGGCCACCGGGTTTACGCGCCCGTTCCCCGGCGAGAAGACGGTTCGCCCGCGAGCGATTTCAACAACCCGGCTCCCGCCAAGGTTGACGACGACGACTAATACACCCGTTCGATCGAACAACCCTCTCCCCGATGACGGGGAGAGGGTTTTTACTTAATTCACTCTTCTGCGCGATCAAGAACTCTCGAACCCAGCTCTTGATGTCCTCTCCGTCCATCGAAGCAACTCCGAGCTGTAGTCCTTCGCGTGCGATCTTGCGCGGCTGTACTGGCTCAACGGAGTCACCTACACCGCGCTTGGCCGTGCCAGCCGCTGCTATTTCGCTGCCGATTCCCCGCTCACGCGACCCGCAGTTCGCTCTGTCCTCCACGCCTGAAATCTCCCAAAATGAGGTCGGGGACAAGAAAACAGCCAGTCGGACAGGAAAATCTCTGCGGGGCCAATCCAAAATCCGGGTCCACCCGTATCCATAGCGTGGTCAGGTTCCCATTCGGCCACCGGTTCGACTCAATCCAAGTCAAGGATT
Source organism: uncultured Acidobacteriaceae bacterium (assembly GCA_963838315.1). Taxonomy (GTDB): domain Bacteria; phylum Acidobacteriota; class Terriglobia; order Terriglobales; family Acidobacteriaceae; genus Acidiflorens. The sequence goes on along the minus strand of CAWIQW010000004.1, from coordinate 458,745 downwards.
CAAAGGAAGTGGAATGGCGAAGAGGCTCCGATCCTCCTGACCTTGTGCGCCGCGACAGCGGGGACGCAGAGCTTCTCTTCCGCAAACGGCCCAATGCCCACTGTGACAGGAACAGACCGGCAGATTCAGACCTGGCAAGAGCGGGCAAAGCGAGCCCCCCTCGATTACAAAGGATATGACGAACTCGGCGTCGCCTACCTGCAGAAGGCCAGAGAGACCGGGGACATTTCTTATTACGACCTGGCCGAGCAAACTCTTAAGCGCGCGATGGAACTGGCTCCGCCAGACTTCCGTTCCGCCGACCCGCAGGTTCACATGGCGTTGGTGTACATGGGCGAGCATCGCTTTTCCGACGCCATCGCCTTCGCCCGGAAAGCCATTGGCTCAGGCGCGGGAAATCTGGCCGCATTTGCCCTCGAAGGCGATGCCTACACCGATATGGGCGAATACGACGAGGGCAACCGCGGCCTACAACACGATGCAGTCCCTCGTGAAGAATACGGCATCGCCCCTGAGCCTCGCCTATATGCACGATAGTCGCGTAGCTTATCTGGCATTTCTCCATGGAGATTCGGCCCAGTCCATCTGCTTGATGAAAAGCGCCATCGCCGCCGCATTGCAAATAAATGTTCCCCAGGAAAATCTGGCATGGCTCAACTTCGAAATCGGAGAGCGCTACTTTCAAAGCGGCGATCTGGAAGATGCTGATCTCTCGTATCAGGCAGGCATCGCTGCCGATCCCAATCACTACCGCTCGCTCGCCGGACTGGCGAAGGTCCGGGCCGCACAAGGAAGGTTTGAAGAATCCATTCAGCTCTACCAGCGTTCAATTGCCGTCATTCCGTTTCCCGTGTACGTTGCCGAATTAGGGGACGTTTACACGAAAGTGGGACGAACGAGCGAAGCGCAACAGCAGTATGACCTGTCGAATATATCGGACATCTCGGCAAGTTGAACCAGGTGCTGGCCAATCGGGAAAATTGGCCCTGTTCTACGCAGACCATGACATAAAGCTGACCGAGGCGCTGGAACTTGCGCGCAAGGAATTTGAAGTCCGGCACGATATTTACACATGGGACACACTGGCCTGGGTGCTCTACCGCAAAGGACGGATGCAGGAAGCTGGAGAGGCAATCGGGAAGGCTCTCGCTTTGCGCACCAATGATCCGCTGATCCAGTTTCATGCGGGCATGATCTACCGCCGCCTGGGGACGGATTCCAAAGCGGAAGACTTGTTGGGCCGCGCCTTGAAAACGAATCCCCATTTCCATGTTTTCTATGCAGATGCCGCAAGGCGCACATTAGAAGAGTTCGACCAGTCGAAATCACGGGGTTCGAGGTCAGTAAATGCGCAGTGACAGCTATGAAGATATGAGGCACCGAGTTACAACGGGAGCCGTCTCGCTGTTCTTGTTGATCATGTGCTCCGCAGGCGCACTCGCTGATCGAATGGGAAACTTCAGCGTCAACCATTACGCGAAAATAAAGATCGGGCAGAAGTCGGTCGATAAAAATTCGCTATCTGATCGACATGGCTGAAATTCCCACGTTTCAGGAGATGCGTCAGTTCAGCACACTCCCGCAGGACTGGAGATCCGAGCGTCGTTGGCTACCTTGACCGCGAGGTGCAACTCTTGAAAGCCGGCCTTTCGCTGGAAAGCGATGGCCAGCCAGTGCGACTCGATACGATTTCGCGCGAGGCTCGATTCACCAGCGGAGCCGGCGGTCTGCCCACGATGAAAATCGCGTGCGTATTCCGGGGCAAGCTCGATGGTCCGTCCGGCGCTCACGGCCTCTCCTACAGCGACGGTAATTTCCCCGGACGCGCAGGCTGGAAAGAGGTAGTGGTCGACGGCGACCAGGTCGAGATTCTAAACAGTTCCGCGCCGGTTACGGATCGAAGTCGCGACCGGAGGAACTATTCCAGTGACCTAGTAAACAGTCCTCCCCAGCAATTACTTGCACAGGTCGCGTTCAAGAATCCCGCAGTGGAATCTGCTGCAGCCGAAACAAGGGAAGTCGCTGTCTCAAACCGTCGCGCACCTCATCCAGTCGGCGAAAAAGCACATCACGCATCATCTGATGAAAGTCTTATTCTGCAACCCAATGCCACGGCTTCGAGCCATAAGCCAGATACGCCACCTGAGTCACCTCGCGCTGCGGCATCCGGCCCGAAGCCAAGCCTTCTCAATTAGCGCGCATCGGCAACACGCCGCGCAGTCGCTTTACCGAAATGATCTCGAGCCATGGTAAGTTGAGCTTCTGGGTGCTGTTATCGGCCGCCTTCATCGCAGCAGGTCTCGGGGCTTTACATGCGCTCGAACCGGGACACGGTAAAACCATTGTGGCGGCTTACCTCGTGGATTCGCGCGGCACCGCGAAACACGCAGTGCTGCTGGGGCTGGTTGTCACCGGGGCGCATACCGCAGGCGTCTATCTCCTGGCAAATTGCGACGCTCTACGCATCACGATACATCGTGCCCGAGCAGCTCTACCCGTGGCTCGGCGCAATTTCCGGCCTGAGCATTGCCGGACTCGGCATCTTCATTTTTCTTAGACACTGGACGGGAGAAACCGGAGAGCACTCCCACGCTCCGGGCGAACAACATTCGCAATGGTTTCTCTCGATATTCAGGCAATCGACACGCGCTGAAGCATCCCGCACCGAACCAGCCAATCCGGTTGCGCCGTCCCTGCGTGAGCTCTGCATGCTGGGCATCACCGGAGGCATCGTACCCCGTCCGGCCGCGCTCGTGGTGCTGCTGAGCGCGTTTTCTCTTCACCGGATCGGTTTCGGCCTCTTCCTGATTACCGCTTTTAGCGTGGGATTGGCATCCGTCCTGGTGATTGTCGGCCTCACCATGGTCTATGCCGAACGCGTGATGTCTTCTCGGGTGCGCACCGGCGGGCCCGCTCTGCGCGGCCTCCTTCCTTTATTGTCATCCGCGTTCATGGTGATATTGGGGGCGGGAATCGCGGCCTCGGCCCTGTCATCCGCCCCCATCTGGCAGAGCTTCGCGGCAAGCGGCTTCCGCTGACTTAACAACCTGCTCCCCTTCGTCACGGTAATTCTCCTGGGAGGATTCATCGGCATGCTGCGACCCGACCGACCCCGACCATGTGGTGGCAGTGTCCACCATCGTTAGCCGCCAGTACTTGATCAGAGGCTCCGCCACAATCGGTCTGCTATGGGGACTTGGACATACTCTCACTATTTTCCTGGTGGGATCGGTAATCATCGTCTTTGGCGTCGTGATCCCTCCCCGGGTTGGGCTCTCGATGGAATTCTGCGTTGCCTTGATGCTAATTATGCTCGGCATCCTGAATTTCACCGGCGTTTTACGCTGGATTACCGAGCGAGTTACTCCGATGCCCGCAACTCCGGGCGCACCGCGAACCAAATCAAGCCGCCTGGAACTCCTCGTCGGGAGGTCGTTCGGAAAACTGGGCCTCTACCAGACCCTTCGGCCGCTGGTAGTCGGTCTCGTGCATGGCCTGGCGGGTTCGGCTGCGGTCGCCTTGTTGGTTCTCTCCACGATCAAAAGCCCCCTTTGGTCCACCGCCTACCTGCTGGTTTTCGGCGCGGGCACAATGGTTGGGATGATGCTCATGACCGCGGCAATCTCAATTCCCATGATTTACACGGGAAAGAGTTTCTTTAGAATCAATCGGCACCTGACCACGATTTCTGGTTTCGCAAGTATGGCCTTCGGCATCTTCCTCGTTTATCACATCGGTTTTGTCGATGGCCTCTTCACTTCGCATGTGCATTGGGTCCCGCAGTAAGTTCGCCTAAGTCAACGGCGAGGTCGCTGACAGCCGCGCGGCCCGCTCTGCTCAATTTATTACTCAACGACGGGCCCCCTCGCCCCGCTGCAAAACCGCGTCCGCAGACGTATCCCCCGCGGCCGCAAAAAATCTTCTGCCATTTGTGCAATCCATTTGTGGTGCTCGAAGCGTAACTGGGATACGTGGGCGAGCCGGGTTGACTGCGACCGCAATACTCACGAGCAGTTAAATTCACGGCGATCTCAACGAATCCCAAGGAGAGAGGCATTCCCATGAAACAACTGAAACCAATCATGGCTCTCGCGTTCTCGCTCTTCATGCTGGCGCCTTGCAGCGTGTTGGCGTCGAGTCATCGCGAAGCACCCATCACGGCTCTGGACCGTTCGGCGGATGTCACCGACTGGTACGCCTTTGTCAGCTATGACAAACCTAACTACGTCACGATGATCCTGAACGTCGACCCGCTTCTCGAACCGGCCAACGGACCCAACTATTTTCCCTTCGATCCCAGCGTGCTTTACGAGATGCATGTTGACAATAATCAGGACGGACTGGATGACATCACTTTCCAATTCCGCTTCAACACCACCATCCGCGATCCCCGGCTCTTCACCGGATTCGTCGGCGGCATCGCCGGTATCCCGCCCATCACGGCGCTGAGCGGCAACGGTCCGGGGGGCTAGCCTTATCCAGACCTACACCGTTACCATGATCAAGAATGGCAAAACAACCGTGCTCAACGGCGGACAGACACTTTATGCGGTGCCGTCCAATGTGGGTCCTTTGACCATGCCGAACTACCAGGCGCTCTTCAACCAGGGCATCTATACCCTCGGCAATGGAATCCGCGTATGGGCAGGAACCGCAGACGATCCGTTCTTCATTGATCTGGGCGCATTCTTCGACTCGGTCAACTTTCGCAACGGAGTGGGTCCGGTCCTTTCCCCGGCAATCGATGCCGACAACAATCACAACTACGCTCCGGACGCGGTCGGCGGCTACAACGTTAACTCCATCGTGCTGGAAGTGCCGGTCACGATGCTAACCGTGGACGGCAAGGTTCATCCGGCCGGCGACAAGCAAGCCGTGATCGGTACGTATGGCAGCACGGCGCGCCATCAGATGACAGTGCGGCGGTCTCCTAATCCAGCCCACAGCTCAGGCCCGTTCCAACAGGTGAACCGCGAGGGCAATTCCCTGATTAACGAAGCGATCATCGGCACCGGATTCAAAGATCGTTTCAGCATGGACGATCCTATTAACGACGCGCAGTTCGCGAGCTTTGTTCTTGAGCCCGTTGCCGCTGGCGTTTTGAGCGCGCTCGGCGTTCCCGTCCCGCCCAACCCGCGTACCGACCTGTTGCTCTTGGTGCAGTATCAGGCGCCAATTTGTCCCGGTTGCGGGCCCAACGATGCGGGTCCCGTCGCCGATCTCCTGCGCCTCAACACCGGAATTCCCGCAACTCCCGTAGCCAATCAGAAACGGTTGGGCTTTATTGCGGGCGACGTGGCTGGTTATCCCAATGGACGCCGGCCGGTCGACGATGTGTTTGACATTTCTCTCCGCGCTATCGAAGGCATCCTGGTGGATTCCACCAAGTATGGCCTGGCCCTCGGCGATGGCGTCAACACCAAGACGGAAGGCTTCAACAATTCTTTCCCCTACGTTTTGCCGGCTAACAGTGGACGGAACAGCGTTCACACTGGACCCGGACAGGCAGGTTGCACCGGACAACCTGGTGGCACTGCCCCGTGCAGTAGCAAACTCCCGTGGCCGTCGTCGGGAGACGGCAGCCACATTTTTCCTTCGCATTCGAAAACGAGGCAAGCCATGAAAAGAATGATTTCCGCACTCAGCGTCATCCTTACGATAACCTTCACAGCCGCGCAAGCGAAAGACGGTGCCGCGAGAATGGATCCTTCGCCGGCGACTCAACGGATCACAGCTGCGCGCCAGACCATCGCAGACAAACCGGCGGAATATAACGGATACAACTTGCTGGCGGCCGCCCTCATTAGCCGTGCCCGGGAGACCTCCGATTCCGCCTTCTACGTTCAGGCCGAAGATGCGGCAAAGAAATCACTCGGCCTCGCTCCCGGGAATTTCGAGACTGAAAAAATAGAAGCGTCGATTCTGCTGGGACAGCACGACTATCCCGCCGCCCTCCAATCCGCCAAAGCGCTCAACAAGAGAGTCCCCGACGATGTGATGGTCTACGGCTTGTTGGACGAAGCAAACGTGGAACTCGGAAACTATAAAGATGCGGAAGACGCGGCACAGTGGATGCTCAATCTCCGCCCCGGCAATTTGCCCGCGCTAATTCATGCCGCGCAACTACGCGACGTTTTCGGAGATACCGAGGGAGCCTATGAACTGCTAGATTTGGCGTACCAGTCGGCTCCTCCATCGGAAACTGCAGAACGCGCCGAGATCCTCACCCAGATGGGTCATTTACGGGCAGCCTCGGGCAGCACCGAAGCGGCGGAAAAGCTCTTCCAGCAGGCATTGACCGATTTCCCCGGCTATCCTATGGCCTTGGAAAATCTGTCCCAGTTACGCCGAACGCAGAAGCGCTACGCCGAGGCTATAGCTCTCTTACACCAGCGCTGCCTGACTGCGCATCCCGCCGGAACCCTTTATGCCCTGGCCGAAGCCCTGCAATTGGCGGGACGTGATCGCGAAGCCGTACACGTATTCGCCGACTTCGAAAAGCAAGCATCAGCGAAGTCCGCCAACCGGGATAATTCCAACCGTGAACTGATCTTCTACTTTGCAGACCACGCACATCAGCCAGTCAAGGCGTTGAACATAGCAAAGCTCGAGTATGCATGGCGTCATGATGTTTACACGCTCGACGCTTATGCCTGGGCGCTGCACGTGAACGGTCAGGACGCAGAGGCTCGCAAGCAGATCGAGACTGCGCTGGCTGTCGGAATTCGCGATGCAGAAGTCTTCAAGCATGCGGCCGAGATTGCGCTGAAGTTGGGCGACGAGGCCGTCGCTCAAAGTTACTTCAAGGAAGCAGCGTCATTACGGGCGGCCGAATCAGACCAATTGCCGCACGCCTACTAACCTCGCGCAGGGAGCATCAGTAGACGCTTAAGTTTACCTTTCTTACGCCGTTACGGCTACTCCGCGTCTTCTTCCCGCACGGGGAAGAGGGAAATGGGGTGGACTCGCCCAAAGGAATTAGCCCCGCAAGAGAGTTCTTGGACGATGTTGCTCGCGCTAACGCGGGTGTAGAATGTCGCCACTTCGCGGTCCTAAAGAATCCCGGTTAGCAATTCCACTAAAACGACAGCAAGTGACAAGAAAATTCTAAGGAAAAAGGGGGCAACATGCGACGCAAAATCAGATTGTCTGCGGTGCTGTTTTCGTTTCTCTGCCTGATGACCGCTGCCTTAGCAAGCGCGCAAAAGCGCGAGGCGCCGGTAGGCGGCAACCTTCTCCCGGATGGTTTCTACATTACTCCCACGGCGGCTCCCGGCTCGTTCTTTCAGGGGCTGCCCACCGGACTGCGCCCGGACGGCTCGGCTGACGCCAACGGCGCGGTCAACACCGCGCTCAGTCCGGACGGCACGGCATTGTTAATTTCCACAACGGGCTACAATACGGGTTTCTACACCCAGGGACCAGATGGCACACCCATCTTGTGGCCTGCACTCTACCCGCTCACCGGTTTGCCATCGTCAACTCTGACATCGAACGCCGAATGGGTATTCGTTTACGACGTGCGCGACCCGCAGCCTGTGCAAAAGCAGATGATCAACATCCCGAATACCTATCATGGTCTAATCTGGGATCCCTCGGGTACCCGATTCTACGTCGCGGGGGGGATCGACGACCGTGTTGAGGTGTACAAGAACGCCAACACCGGTGCCAGCGCGGACGGGAACTACGTACCCGATGCTCCCTTCGTGCTCTTGAATCACAACCTGCCCGCGAACGTTCCGATCCAGGAATATCCGACGGGAGGCTTGTTCGCCAGTACTCCCATCAACAACAGTCCGATTGCACAATACATGTACATGCCATTCAGCGCATTAGCTGCCGGCTTAGCCATCAGTCCGGATGGTTCGACTCTATATGTCGCCAATTACCAGAACGATTCACTCTCGGTGGTGAACACCGCGACCCGCCTGGTGACCAACGAAGTTGTCTTCTTTGCGCCGGGACAGAGCACCGCGGTGGGCGAAATGCCCTACTGGCCGGTGGTTGTGTCTGACGCGCAAGGAGCTCCGGTAAAGACTTATGTCAGCAGCCAGCGCGATGGTCAAGTACTCGACGTAAGCGCCTCCGGATCGGTCAAGATAGTTAAGGTGGGCGGCGAACCGAATCGGATGATCTTATCCGCCGATCAGCACTGGCTGTATGTTGCTAATGGAGATCTCGACGAAATCGAGGTTATCAATACGGCAACCGATAAGATCAGCAGCCGCATTCCCGTGGCTCGTCCGGGCTACAAGTACAAGGGCTCCAGTCCCAATTCGCTGGCGCTCAGTCCGAACGGTCAAACTCTCTACGTTACGCTCGGGGGCGAAAATGCCGTGGCTGTCATCAGCGTTGCTTCCCAGCAGGTGCTCGGCCGCATTCCCACCGGGTGGTATCCAAGTTCAGTGACGGTGAGCGCCGACGGGACCACTTTGTACGTAGTGAACATGAAGTCGAATGCGGGCCCCAATCTGGAATACCGCTACGACTGCCCAGGGTCGGGTATTCCTCCGCAGTATTCGCAACTTTTGTGTACGCCCCCCAATCCGACCTCTCGCAATGAATATATTCTGGCATTGCTAAAGGCGGGATTGTCCACTATTCCAGTACCTGACGCGAATACCCTCAGCTATTTGTCGCAACTGGTTGTGGGTGTTGAAAAAGTCACGTCGATTAGCAGGATGAAATTGGGCAGAAGCATGTTAGAAGAAAAGCATTCGCGTGCTTTGTTTGATTCTCATCGTCGGAGGCCTGCTGATCATGATGGGGCAACACACCCGTTCGGAGCCGTTGTTTTATTACTTCCGCCTGGAAGATGAGGTACCAGAAACTCATCTGTTGCGGCTGATTGAGAAGCACATCAGCTTGGAGTTCGTCCGGCAGCGACTGAAAGACAGTTACAGCGAGACCGGGCGGCCGTCGATCGATCCCGAACTTCTGCTGCGCATCCTCTTGATCGGCTATCTCTACGGCATCACCAGCGAGCGCAAGCTGGTCGAGGAACTGCGCATGCATCTGGCGTGGCGCTGGTTCACCGGGCTGGGCTTCAATCAGGAGATCCCGCATCACTCGACATTTTCGAAGAACCGGCACGGACGGTTCCAGGAGTCGAAGCTGTTCGAGCAACTGTTTGAGGAGATCGTGCGGCAGTGTGTGGAAGTAGGACTGGTGCAGGGCCAGCATCTGTCGGTGGATGGCAGTTTCGTGGAAGCAAACGCGGCCAAGGAGAGCCGCATTCCACGTGAACAACTACGGGAAGCGGCGCAGGTGCATCATACGGTGCGGCAGTATCTGCGGGAGGTGGAAGAGCAGAACCCGGTGGAGGAGCCAGTGCACGAGCAGGATCAGGTATCGACCACGGATCCCGATTCCACCTACGCGACGAAAGGCGGGACGCCGGCGCGTCTCGGTTACTACGACAACTATCTGATCGATAATGACAGCTGCGTGATTGTGGGAGTGCAGGGCACAGCGGCACGCATGAGTCAGGAGACGGTGGCCGCGCAAGATATGCTGACCCGTTTCGCCGAATGGAGCGGACAAACGCCTGAATCGGTGGCGGCCGATACGACGTACGGAAACGGAGACTTCTTGCAATGGTTGGCGGAGCGTAACATCACCCCGTATATGCGAACCCGCGACAGCATCCACCGCAAGAACAGCCCGTTTTTTGGTCCCGAGCATTTCCGGTACGAGCCCGAACACAATCGCTATATCTGTCCTGCTGGGCAGCCGCTGAACTATGGGGGGCGAGTGTATCGGAATCGCGCCTTCAACTACATTGGAACCCGCAAACGCTGTGGTGGTTGTGCTCTAAAAGCCCAATGCACCAGCGCCGCTTTTCGGTCTCTGAACATCCACCAGCACGAATCCGCGCGGCAACGCGCACGGGAGTTAGCCAACACACCCGAGTTCGCCAAGGCACAACGGCAGAGGAAGAAAGTAGAAGCGTTGTTTGCGGAACTCAAGAACCAGATCGGACTGCGTCGCCTGCGCCTGCGGAGATTGAAGTTTGTGCGGGAGCAGTTCTTCCTGGCAGCGACGGCGCAGAACATCAAGCGACTCGTGCGATTCCTCAGCCAACTGGCAACACCCGTCCTGCCGGCTACCGCGTAACCGTAAGGAGTAAGAAAAGTACGAGGAGCGGACACTCACCCCAAAAAGCCGCTGGCTAAAGCCGAGTTTTTCAACAGCCACGGTTGATGCCAACAACGGCTTCCACAATCCGAACCATGATCCGATGATGACGTTTCTCCACAACCACATCAAACACGTGATTTTCATCCAGAAAGAAAACCGGACGTACGATCAGGTGCTGGGGGATCTGCCGCAGGGCAATGGCGATCCTACCCGGGTGCAGTTTCCGCAGCCGATTTCTCCCAATGAACATCTGCTCGCTACTCAGTTTGCGCTGCTCGACAATTATTATGATGCCGGCGACGTTAGCGGTGACGGGTGGAACTGGGATATGCAGGGCCATGCCAACGATGTCACTACCAAGAACGTTCTGGTTGGTTATGGCAATGCGAACTACAACATTCCTTTCGATTGGAACGGCAATCCGAGGAACATCGGCATTGCCCTCCCCGATACGACCACCGGCACCCCCAGTCCGAGCACGGTTCGGATTACTACCCTGTTCGATCCGACCGGCAATTCGTCCATTGAGCCAGGATCGAAGGATGTCACGGCCGACGAAGGCGCGGATGACCTGAATCCAGATGCGCTCGGCGGTTACATCTGGGATAGCGTGATGCGCGCGGGCCTGTCGGTTCGACACTACGGTCTATACGCCGATGAGAATTACTACGTCGACCCGTATGCTGGCGCTCCGTTTTATATTCCAATCGTCCGCGATGCTTTCAAGCAGAAGGTGGTGCAGGCGGTGCCCGTGCGCAAATCCCTCCTCGGCAAAACGGACGTTTACTACCGGGGATGGGATCTCAACACTCCCGATCAGTACCGCTTTGAGGAGTGGAATCGAGAGTTTACGGAATACGTAAAAAGAGGCAGTCTGCCGAATTTCGAGATAGTCGATTTTATGGAAGACCACTTCGGCAACTTCTCATCGAATGCTGCCAGCTTGGAGAATCCACTCGCGCAGATGGCCAGCAACGACTACGCAGTCGGCCGTCTGGTCGAGGCCGTCAGCAACTCTCCGTTCTGGAAAGATACCGCCATCTTCGTGGTCGAAGACGACGCTCAGAACGGCCCGGATCACGTGGACGCCCATCGCTCCACGGTGTTCGTAATCTCTCCATACAGCCAGAACGCTGCGGTCGTGCACACCATGTACAACTCGACTAATGTTCTTAGAACCATCGAGGACATTCTTGGGGTTGAACACCTGGGACTGAATGACGCCAATGCGCTCCCTATGTCCGACGTGTTCACGCAGAAACCAAACCTGCATGCATACACTGCCCCCATCCCGGGCATCCTGTGCATGCCGCCCGTAGACCCGACCCTCGTACCGGAATGTCAGAATCCCGGAAACCGGCCAATCACCGCTGCAGTCAAGCCGCTGCACGATGGCAAGTGGTGGGCGCAGGCGACCAAGGGATTCAACTTCAGTCACCCCGATATGATTAACTCGGATCAGTTCAACCGGATCTTGTGGCGGGGAATCATGGGCGATGACAAACCGTATCCGACGCCGGCGGTTCAAGTAGTAAGCAAAGGAGCGACAGCCACAGATCGCGACTAACTCCAGCCTTCTATAAATCTGCCTAACGAAGGATGGTGGCTTCGCGCCGCCATCCTTCATTTTATTCGGGTGAAGATCAGGTCGAGTTCCAAACATCATTCGCGTACTGGAACTTGGTTAGTAAAGGGTCTGGGCGGAGCACGTCTTCACGGTTTGCGCCGGGGATAGCCGACCTTACAGACAACAGCGTCCCCATCGGTTTCGGACACCACAATTCGCCCAGCCGGGATCCAGGCACCGAGTGAATCGACCATGCGAAATAGCCAAAACCACATTCGCGTCGAAGGGCAAATAACCTTGACGCCACCCGCTGTCTCCTAGAAGCTGCTAGGGTCGGCCCATACCACCGTGACACAATTTGTGAGCAGCTACTTCGAAGCTCGGGTTCTAAGGCCAAAATCTACGCTCTTGGCAGATTTCAGGTGATCTTCCAAAGTCGGCAATGTTTGCGACGCAAAGTTTTTTACGTCTGGGTCCTTTGCACTCTGGCTTTCATGCCGAAACTCCGACACGTCTTTGGTGTGGTCCGCAACCATGTCTTTCATGTAGGCACGATCGAACGCGTCTCCCGATAGCTTGGAGAGCTTCGTCTTGGTCGCTTCATCCTTCGCATCGAGGCTTGAAGGAAGATCCACGCCTTTATTCGCTGCCAGCTGCTTGAGCTGATCGTTCGCCCTGCTGTGGTCGTCTACCATACGCTGGCCGAATTGTTTTACGGCGTCGCTCGAGCCCTTTTCCTTGGCCAGTTCTCCCAGTTGAACTTCCGCCATGCCGCCTTGTGCTGCCTTCATGACGAATTTCTGGTCTGCGGGGCTCAGCGAACCGGGCTTGCCCATACCCATTTTATCGGAGCCCTTCTGATCCATCGTCGAGTTCATACCCTGCGCAGCCGCCAGGAGCGGGATCATAGCGCCGAGCGCCAGGCACAACGCCATCTGTTGCATTGCTCTCTTCACAAAATCCATGGTTCTTCTCCTAATTCGAAATGAACTGCCTCGGTAGGATGCTGTGGAGTTCCAGAGGTTGGTTGTGAGATTCAAAACCAGATACAACACCGGGGTTTCGCGGCTGCCGAAAAACCTGCCGCGTAGAGTGGCATTCTACGCGGCAGCCTTCTCCTGAAATTGATCAGCACCTTGGTGTAGCCTTCGATGCGCTGGTCGAACTTCTCGTAGGCATCCGGAGCGTCGTCGATCCTGATGTGATGGCTGACGATTTGACTTGGCTTTGCCCGCCCGTTCACGATCAGGTCGCGAAGGTACTCATTGTATTTCTTAACGGGAGCCTGGCCACTTCCCATGCTGATTCCCTTGTCAAAAAATTCAGCGATTGGAAAGGGATAGACGCCCTTCTTCGCGCTTTCATTCCCGGCCCCAGGATCGGGAGCAATGTACACACCGATCATTCCAATGCTTCCCGTCGGATTAACAACACGCAAGCAGTTTTCCAATACCTGCGTCGGTTTTTCCTTGTCCGGATTCCGGTCATCGCGAGCCTGGTAGCCAACGGCATCAATCGCGCAATCGACTCCCTTCATCTTCTCTTCTCCGGGTCGCAGGCTTTGCTGGATGCCGTGGTTCTTCTTCCTGAAGGCGAAGATCTGCTCGACGGGATCACCCGCGCTGTAATCGACTGGGGTAGCACCCAACTCGCGGGCCTTGTCGAGTCGAGACTTGATGTTATCCACTACGTACACTTCGGATGCACCCTTGAGCAGAGAACAATAAGCGGACAGAAGACCCACCGGTCCCGCCCCAAAAACGGCAACCGTCTTGCCCGCGCTCACGCAAGCCAGTTCGGTCGCGTGGAAGGCCGTAGGAAACACATCCGACAAGAGGAGGAAGTCGTCTTCCCACTCATCCCCCGGCTTGCCGGGCAATTTCAGGCAATTGAAGTCGGCATGGGGGACCAGTACAAATTCTGCCTGGCCGCCCTGGTACGGGCCCATTCCCGCATATCCGTAGGCTGCATGTGGTTGCTCCGGGTTCATGGTCAGGCAGGCTTCAGTGTGGCCGCGGTGACAATTGAAGCAGAATCCACAAGCGATATTGAAGGGTAGAACCACCCGATCGCCTTTCTTGATGCTTTCCACAGATTCCCCGACTTCATCAATTACGCCCATGATTTCATGGCCTACCACGGTACCCTTATCGAGTGGCGTGCGTCCGTCGAACATGTGCAGGTCGCTCCCGCAGATGCCGCTGGTAGTCACTCTCAGCAGCGCATCGGTGGGAGCCTTGATTTTTGGTTTTGGATGGTTCGATACCGACATCTTTCGAATGCCTTCATAGCTGACAGCTTTCATTGCAACCACTCCTCTGGGTATTAAGAGATAAAATCAACTGGCTTTCTTCTTTGGCACCTTGGCGCCCTTTGCGCGCGCTTCCGAGAGGCCGATCGCGATCGCCTGCTTTCGGCTCGTTACTTTTCCACCTTTGCCGCCCTTGCCAGAGCGAAGTGTGCCTTTCTTTTCCCGATGCATCGCGCTCTCGACCCACTTACCCGCCGCTTTGCCGTATTTCCGGGCGCCCGACTTCTTCTTTACTGCCATGGAACCTCCTATGCCGCAATCGGAATTACCGTTTATGCTGCCTTGTCGGCCTTGGTATTGGCCGTGTCCGCTATTTCAGTCAGAACTGCGTCCGCATGCTTCTCTTCGTCCAGAGTTTTCTCGAGGAGATCGACATGAGCTTCCTCGCCGAGGATTTCGGCAAAGGTTCTTACGGTCCCATAGGCGGCTATTTCGTAGTGCTCCACTTTTTGCGCTGCCGCGATTATGCCGGCATCGCGTACCGACTCGTCAGTCGCATCCTTAATCACATCTTCACCTTCGGAAATGAGCGCGGCGATGCCTTTGCACTTCTGGGAACTCGTGGATCCTTCCAACAAACTGAGAATCTCATCCAGACGGGATACGTGGGTTTCTGTTTCCTGCAAGTGGGTCTGGAGAGCTTGCCTTAATTGGGGCTCATTTGCCGCCTCAATCATCTTGGGCAAAGCTTCCGTGATCTGGGTCTCTGCAGAGTGCAGCTGTTGAAGTTGATCTACATAGAGTTTGCGGAGATTGTCGAGATTAGGGGAGAAGAATTTCAAGATGTCACCTCGCCTTTATTTGGTCTTCCAGCGGCAACCTAGGATGCGCACACGCTCGGGGACGTTGTGCTTCAGCGAGTTTTTCTGGAAGTGGAACAATCGATCAGCCAGTATTTGTTCGCTGCCTTCGACCAACGAGAAAACTCTTTCGTACGGTCACGAGGGGGAAGATCAGAAGAGAAAATTGCGGACACACTGCTGGAGGCCGGAGATAACGCTGCCACGCGCCGCGAAATTCATGGTTAAGCGTGGCTTGACATCACGGGGCCCAGCCTTCTAAATCTCATCAGCAGTCCCGCCCAGGAATGGTTGCTGGCAATGAGGGTGCGCATCCATCCAACGAGGGCACGCCCCCGTCGCGGCGAAAAAACGGATTCTTGTGCAAGTCGCACAAGCGGCTCGACTGCCAGTGGAGTTCGGTCAACTTTGTTGTCCACACATGCGGGCAGCGTTAAGCGCCATTCGGTAGACCAGTAGTGAAAAGTCTTTTTTGTCTCGACACTCCGCGATGCGGTGAAATGCACGCAGGAAGACCTTTTCCGTCAGTTCTTCCGCTGCGACTTTGCTATGTGTTAACCGCGAGCAGACAGAATAAATGCCAGCCTTGTGTGCTTCATACAGGGCTGCGAAGGCGGCGAGTTCACCTCGCTTTGCCTGACGCACAGGCACGGCGCCCGGTTGAGATAGGATTGGGACAGATTGATTGCTCACGGGTTCTCCTTTGAGTGGCGGACAGAGGATCAAGTGTTGCGTCCACGTGAAACGAGAATAGACCGCCGCCCCCGGCAATCCATCCTGTAATTACCGTATGCGCCATGGTTCGGCTCTGTAAAAGCTCGGAGTGGACCACCGGGCCAGGCGACTGGCGATTGAGAATCAGGCTGCCTTTCTTGACATCGTTTTCTTTGATTCCTTGATCCGTCGCGAGAGGAGGCGTTTCGCTTTCTCCAGTTCCGCCCGGCGTGCGACGCTCAATCCGCGTCCCCCTCGGTTAATGAAGTACGTGAGCATCCGCATGCCGGAACCCGGCCCTTTCGGAGACACTTTCTTCGACGCCAGACTCTTGGCGATAACTGCCGCGTCCTCCGTAAATAACCCCTCGGGGGGATGCGTAGAATCCGTCTTAACCTTCGATACCCATCGCTTTGTTTCTTGAGAGTTCTTGCGCTTATGCGCTGCCATGCGAGCGCCCTCCTTTTAATGATGTTTAAAGTACTGCACTGCTCTCTCGTGAGCCTGCGCGGCGCTCCTGGTCTTGAATGTTCCAAGATTACGCCGTTTGCCGGTTTTGGCGTTCTTCTTGCGCGAATACAAACGGTATTCGCCGGATGGCAATTTTCGGATCATTGGCTACCTCCAGATGGAACCTTGGATGCAGCGTCAGCCGGGCACGGACATCCCGCAACAGCGAACAACAATTAGCGGCAGCTCAGTTGTTCTGGATAGGAGGCTACGTCAGTGACCAAACTACCGATAGAGGAGGTAATTCTCTGATGAGGGTCGAATCGTCGTTCTCAGCGGTGCCGTAAAGCACATGTCCTTTCACCGGTTCTTCAAGAGGGAGTATGCTGGCGCCAAGATTCGCGTGCAGGCGCAGGGCGCCACCATCAATAAACGGCCAATGCACGCGGATTGCGCAAGGACTTAGCACTTCGAATCGTGTCTGCCCCGCTGCGATCCGACTGATTCGCGGAACAATCTCCGACCGCCTGCATGCGAGCAGGGTGCGATAGAACTCCAGCCAGGCTTGATGTGCTGGCTGCTCAACGGACGGCCAATCGAGCTTCGACCGCAAAAACGTTTCCTCGCTATTCGGGTCGGGAATCTGTAGATCCGGCCCCGAAGCGCCCGGGTTGCTGGAATGCGGAAATTCGGCGTTGCGTCCGGCACTAACTTTCTCCGCGAGATCGGGTCCAAAATCGCAGAAAAACAAGAACGGCGTGGACGCGGCGAATTCTTCACCCATGAAAAGCAACGGTGGCGATGGCGCCAATAACAGTATCGCCATTGCAGCCTTCACGGCCGCCGGATCTGCCAGGTCTAGAATCCGCTCGCCGAACGCGCGGTTCCCGGCCTGGTCGTGATTCTGCAGAAAAGAAACAAAACAGGTGGGCGGTAATTCGCCGCTTGGTTCTCCGCGAAATTCACCGTTTCGAAATTGCGATTCCTCTCCCTGGTAGCTGAAGCCCTCGGCCAGAGACCGCCCCAGATGCCAGACTGGGCTCGCCGCGTAATCCCCATAGTGAGCATTGCTGTCCCCGGTTAATAGGACATGAAGGGCATGGTGAATGTCGTCATTCCACTGCGCGTCATACCACAGAGGGCGCCCGGCGCCTCCCTGGCGCAGATAGCGAGTCTGGTTGCGGTCGTTCTCCAACACGAGATGAACGTCGCGCTCCCCTTCAAATCTGCTTCGCACCGCTTCCTCCAGTTCGGTGAGGATGTCCGGATGTGAATCGTCCACGATGGCGTGAACCGCGTCCAGACGAAGTCCGTCGAAGTGAAATTCCTCCAGCCAGTACAGCGCATTGTGAATAAAGTAATCTCGCACCGGCCGGCTCTCTTTTCCATCGAAGTTGATCGCTTGCCCCCACGGCGTGCAATGGCGGTCGGTGAAAAACTGCGGTGCATAGAGCCAGAGATAATTCCCCTCCGGTCCAAAATGGTTGTAGACGACATCAAGGAGCACCATCAGATTCCTGGCGTGCGCGCTCTCGACGAACTGCTTTAAATATTCAGGACGCCCATAGGGCCACGCTGGAGCAAATGGCAGAACACCGTCATATCCCCAATTGCGTTTACCCGCGAAGCTCGAGATTGGCATGAGCTCGATAGCGGTGACGCCCAGACGCGCAAGGTAATCCAACTTTTGCTGCGCTGCCGAATATGTGCCCTCACGGGTAAACGTCCCGACATGCAACTCATAGATGATGGCCTCATCCCAGGGCCGTCCGCGCCAGTTCGTGGAATGCCAGACAAACGATCCAGGATCGATGACCTCGCTAGGGCCGTGCACCCCATCAGGCTGGAAACGCGAAACTGGATCGGGAACGGCACGTGGGCCTTCTGGTAGGTAGTCAATGACGAACTGATAACGCGTTCCGGCCCGTGCCTGATCGGTAACAAGCTCGAACCACCCGCCGTCGATCGCCACCATGGGGAGATCTCGCGGCGACAAATTGAGCAGTCGAACCGAAAGCGCCGCCAGTTTCGGGGCCCAGAGGCGAAACCGAACTGTGCCATCTTCTCGGCATTCCGCCCCGAAAGGCATCTGGTGCTGGCGCTTCATGCTGTGGGCGTATGTCGCCGATCGTCCGGGCGAATCTGACCGTTGGAGCGTTCCACCAGCAATGCCAAAGACCGGGGTTGGAGCGGATAGGGAGCGCCTCCCTCGTAGAACGCTTCCGGTCGACGCGTTGTCTGGCATGAAGTATCCAGCAGCGCGATCCATCCCGCATGGGAAGCCGCGTCTGGCAGCACGAAGGGAAGTTCGTCATGATAGGCGTTCATCAGCAGGAGAAAATTCTCATCGCGGACCCGTTGCCCGCGTTCATCCACTTCACCGACTGCCTCACCCGAAAGTGAGACACAAAGGCATCGCGCATATTCCTGGTTCCATTCGTCGTCCGTCATTTCCTTACCGTCGGGTCTCAGCCAGACAATATCCTTGATCTCAGCTCCTTTAATCTTTCTCCCCTGGAAAAAATTTCGCCGGCGAAACGCTGGGTGATCCTTGCGAAGATTGATGAGCCGCTGAACGAACCCGAGCAGTTCGCGATCCACCTGCTCGGGATCCCAGGAGATCCAGCTTATTTCATTATCCTGGCAGTAGGCGTTGTTGTTCCCCTGTTGCGTGTGACCGATCTCATCGCCTGCCAGCATCATGGGAACACCTTGTGATAGCAGAAGCGTGGCCAGAATATTTCTTTTTTGCTGGGCACGAAGTTGATTGACGGTCGGGTCCTCCGTGGGACCCTCCACGCCGCAATTCCAACTCCGGTTGTCGTCGGTGCCATCGCGATTTCCCTCGCCATTGGCGTCGTTGTGTTTTGTGTTATAGCTGACCAGATCCTGCAACGTAAAGCCGTCGTGCGCGGTCACAAAATTGATGCTGGCGTAGGGCTTGCGTCCGCTGCGAGCATAAAGATCGCTCGATCCTGTGATGCGGTAAGCAAGTTCTCCGATCAGCCCGCCATCGCCTTTCCAGTACGAGCGGACCGCATCGCGATATTTGTCATTCCACTCCGCCCATCCAACCGGGAATTTGCCTACCTGGTATCCGCCCTCACCCAGATCCCATGGCTCGGCGATCAGCTTCACCTGCGAAAGCACTGGATCCTGGTGGATGATGTCCAGAAATGCTCCCAGTCGGTCAACTTCGTGTAGCTCCCGCGCTAACGTGGCCGCGAGGTCGAAACGGAATCCATCTACATGCATTTCCAGCACCCAGTAACGCAAACTGTCCATGATTAGCTGCAACACGCGGGGATGTCGCATGTTGAGGGTGTTGCCGGTGCCCGTGTAGTCCTGATAGTAGCGAGGATTGTCCGCGACCAGCCGGTAATAGGCGGCATTGTCGATTCCGCGGAAGGAAAGCGTTGGTCCGAGTTGATTGCCCTCAGCGGTGTGATTGTAGACAACATCGAGAATCACTTCGATCCCCGCCGAGTGGAACCGCTTCACCATCGTCTTGAACTCGTTAATGTTGCCCGTTGCGCAATAGCGCGGCTCGGGCGCGAAGAATCCGATCGAGTTGTATCCCCAATAGTTGCGAAGACCGCGCTCGGTCAATTGGCGATCGTCCACAAATGTGTGGACCGGGAGTAGCTCAACCGCGGTCACCCCCAGGCGCGTCAAGTAATCAATAATCGGTGCCGTGGCTAACCCGGCATAGGTCCCCCGCAGTGCCGACGGCACCTCCGGGTGTTGAATCGTAAAGCCCTTCACGTGTACTTCGTAGATGATGGTGCGATGCCATGGTGTGTGCGGAGGCCGATCCGAACCCCATGTGAAGGCCGGATCAATCACCACTCCTTTCAGCATTCCGGGAGCGCTGTCCCGGCGGTCGAACGAAAGATCCTCATTGCGATGGCCGATTCTGTATCCGAAATGCGCATCGTGCCATTTCAGGCCGTTCTTGATTTGCTTTGCGTAAGGATCGAGCAGGAGTTTGTTGCGATTGAACCGTAACCCCTTCGCCGGATCATAAGGTCCCTGAATGCGGTAGCCGTAGTGCAGGCCGGGCCGCGCCTCCGGCAGATAACAATGCCAGACTTGATCGGTCTGCTCGGTTACCTGAATGCGATGGATCTCGCGCCGGCCGCTCTCATCAAATAGGCAGAGTTCGACCTTCTCTGCCCGCTCCGAGAAGATCGCAAAGTTTACTCCCTCCCCATCCCAGGTTGCTCCTAAGGGATAAGGTCTCCCTGGCCAGATGATCAATTCCATACGGTCGCTATTCCTTGAACGAGTCGCCACTGGCCGGAACCCCAACAACTTTGGGTCGCCGCCGCAATGTGAATCATTAAGAACATGCAGTGAGCCGACAATACAGCACTATCCCTATAGGAGAGACCGCATCCCATTAGAGACTGTCAGAACCATGCTTAGTGGTTACCCACTGCAAGCCCTCTCAAAATCCTTGTCTACCGTTGCTTTTTCCGGAGAATACACATCCGCCGAAATGCACATATGGCATCTAATGCCCGGTTTGAAATATGACTCACCCCATTGCGATGGCCGCCGACATTTTAATCAACCGCCATAGCCGTGTCCCCTATGACTGCTGGCCAAGCTGCTTCCTGCGAAAAGCTCCCAGGTCAACACTCGTGATCGCTGCTGCTATCTGTTCACTAACGGTGGGTTGCGGAGCACCAAAGCGGGCCTCTCTTGTCGTTCCTGCGCGCTGCATGACAATTGAGGCTACGAGCTTCACGCAGCCTTGCCGGCAACGTCCAGACGGAAAACTACTTTGCGATGGGGTAGTTGTGAAAGCCAGCTGTGTCGAAGTGTCGCAACGCTAGCGTTGGGCACAAGAATGAGCAGGCTACAGGATTCGCCCTATTCCCGGCGTCGGCTTGCGCTCTTAGGCTGTCCGGAAGGCGCTGTCGAGCGCAACCGTTTCAATCGTCATCTTCCGTCCTTTCGAGGAACGAATCGTGAACGCTCTCCCTGATGTGCCGACCGCGACCTACCGTCTGCAATTCAATCGAACGTTCACCTTTCGCGATGCCGCCGCGATTGTTCCATACCTTGCCGCTCTAGGGATTAGCCATTGTTACGCGTCTCCTTACTTGAAAGCGAGGCCGGGCAGCACTCACGGCTATGACATCGTCGATCACAATTCCCTGAATCCCGAAATTGGCACTTCCGAGGATTATGAGCATTTTGTCGCCGAGCTGCACCGTCACGGGATGGGACAGATCCTTGATGTCGTTCCCAATCACATGGGTGTCATGGGCGCCGACAACGCGTGGTGGTTGGATGTACTCGAAAACGGCGAGGCCTCTGAATATGCAGAGTTCTTCGACATTGATTGGAATCCCATTAAAGATGAGCTCCGAGGTAAGGTCCTCATCCCAATCCTCGAAGACCAATATGGCAACGTTCTGGAAAAGGGAGAGCTGAAGCTGATGTTCGACCGCGCGCGCGGCGAATTCAGCATTTTCTATCATCATCATCGCTTTCCCATCGATCCCAGCGAATATCCGCGAATCCTCGCGCCTGACCTCGAACCACGACCGAAGAAAGTTGATGCCCCGGACCAGGATCTTCTCGAGTTCCAAAGCGTGGCCACTGCCTTCAGTCATCTTCCGAAACGCAACGGTCCCTTGGGATTCGAGCAGCGCGTTGAGCGCAGTCGCGAGAAAGAGGTCCAAAAGCGGCGTTTGGCCTCCTTGTGCGAACGCTCCTCTAAGATCAGGAATCTTCTCGCAGCCCGCGTGGAGATTTTGAACGGAAAGGCAAACGTCCCTCAAAGCTTCGACGCACTGCACGAACTGATCAAAACCCAGGCCTACCGTCTGGCTCAGTGGCGAGTGGCCGCCGACGATATTAATTACCGCCGCTTTTTCGACATCAACGAGCTCGCTGCCCTTCGTATGGAGAATGCCGAGGTTTTCAATGCGACCACCCACTTTATCGTTGACCTGGTGAGACAAGGGCAGGTCGATGGGCTCCGAATCGATCATCCGGATGGGCTCTATGATCCAAAAAGGTACCTCCTGCAGCTTCAGGACCAGTTTCGGACAGATCTTCCAAACGGGAAAAAAGCGCAAGACTCACAGGCAATCTATATCGTCGTCGAAAAGATCTTGACGGGGAAAGAGGCATTACGCTCTGACTGGCCCATCCAGGGGACTACAGGTTACGAATACTCGAATCTGGTCAACGGACTATTCGTCGACGCCAGCGCTTCCTCAAAGATGGAGCGTATTTATCGAGCCTTTTCCGGCCGCCGCGAAGAATACGCGGATCTGGTTTATGCCTGCAAGAAACTTATTTTGAAGGTTGCGCTCGCCAGCGAACTTAGCGTGCTGGCAAATCTTTTAAGCCGGATCGCGCTCTCCAATCGCCATACCTGCGACTTCACCTTGAACAGCTTACGAAGCGCACTCGCCGAAATCATCGCTAGTTTCCCCGTCTATCGCACTTATGTTTGCGAGAACGAATTATCCAACGAAGATCGGCGAACTATTGAACAAGCCATCGTCGGGGGACGCAGGAGAAGCACTGCCGCCGACCTCACGGTTTTCGACTTTATCCACCGTGCCTTGCTGATGGACGTGAACGGCTCCGAGAATGCCTGGTACAAGCGTGCGGTCACCCGTTTTGCCATGAAATTCCAACAACTGACGGCCGCCGTAATGGCCAAAGGGCTGGAAGATACCGCTTTTTACCGCTACCATCGGCTGATTTCGCTCAACGAGGTTGGAGGCGATCCGCACAAATTCGGCACCACTGTCGAAGAGTTCCACTGTGCGAACCAGCGTCGAATGAACCGCTGGCCTCACTCCATGCTGGCTTCGTCCACTCACGATTCCAAACGATCCGAAGACGTGCGCGCCCGCATCGATGTTCTTTCCGAACTTCCCGGTCTCTGGCGGCTGAACCTGCGCCGCTGGCGAGACTCAAACCGGCGCAAGAAACAATTGGTTGACGGCACGCCGGCTCCCACTCGGAATGACGAATATCTGCTTTACCAGACACTCGTGGGAACGTGGCCGATGAACTCGCCCAACGATTCCGCATGGCGAGCATACTCCGAGCGCGTCGAACAATACATGTTGAAGGCCGCCCGGGAAGCGAAGGAGTTCACTAGTTGGGCCAACACCAACCCCGACTATGAACAGGCGCTGCTGAATTTTGTCCGCGGGATCCTTGATCGCCAGGCCAAGAACAGGTTCCTTGCGGATTTCTCTCAGTTCCAGCGAAGAATCGCGCAGGTTGGCATGTTCAACAGTTTGTCTCAATGCCTACTCAAACTGACCTCGCCGGGAGTTCCCGACATTTATCAGGGGAATGAACTCTGGCAATTCAACCTCGTCGATCCCGACAACCGGCGGCCCGTCGACTATGATCAACGGCGTCGCTTCCTTGATGCCCTACCACGCGATTTCGCGCGAGTGAACAGCAAACTACTCGCCACCATGGATCCCGGCTTAGCGAAGATGTTCCTTACCCATAGGACATTGCAGGTTCGGAAGGAGTACGCACTTCTTTTTCAGCAAGGCCGTTATCTGCCGCTGAAAGTGAGTGGTTCGAAGTTCGCCCATATTTGCGCCTTTGCCCGGATATACAAAGATCACTCCATAATTGTTGCTGTCCCTCGTCTCTGCGCAACGCTACTTGGCGAAGATTTCGATAGTCCATGCCATGAGTCTTTATGGGGCGACACTGCGGTCGAGTTCCCTTTTGCCGAAAACCAGTGTTATCAAAACGTGTTCACGGGTAGCTGCGCTCCGCTCGCGCGAGACGGTCAGGAAATGTTTTTTTTAGCGTCCAAGCTATTCACCGAGTTCCCGGTCGCCCTTCTTATAAAAAAGTCCTCCCCTGACTAGCCACCACTCCCGGCTCGCTGGCGTTACTACAGGAATCACCCGATTGACGGCATGACGCTGACCTGCGGTATAACGTTGGGTACACGGTGGAAACTTGGGTACAGAGTGGGAATATGGATCATCTCCATAAAACAGATTGCAGCCGATGGAAAGACTTGTATATCGCGGCTCTTTTTGAGGTGGATAGGTCCGTGCTCCCGGACCGGATCGCTCAGGCCCATACTGCGCTGGTGCAAAGGGCGCGGGAGTTGTTCTATAGCCCGGGAGACCATATTGAAGAGGAAGTCGCGCTGGAAGACGCGATGTATGCTCTGCAGGCTTTACGGAATACGCATCTCGGCGGGCACTCAGTCGAAGAACCTGACGCAGCCGCGGCCTAGCAGTCTGCTGAGAAATTGCGTTTGGTCGCGCAGTTCAGTCATCCGGTTCCGCCACGACTGGAGGGACATGAGGGAAGCCGCGGTGTCAAAACTTCCAGTCAGGTCGGTTGATGATTGGAAGAAACTTTTTGAAGCAGCGCTTGTGGAAGATGACCCCGGGCTGTTGCCTCATCGTCTGCAAAACGCAAGAGACGCCATCGTGGACACGATTGAGACCTCCTTTGACACAGCCTCCTCCTCGGATCGCCTGCTGCTGCTGGCGGCGCTCAATACGATCAGCAGTCTCTTCGAAGCCAATCTGCGCCGGCCTCATGGCAAACCGCTGGGACATTCGGCATAGGGTACTGGGGGGCGGAAGATTTCTCCGTAACCGCAAGGGACGTACAACAATTAGTTCTCAGAATCGCGAAAGGAACGACAACTTGCAAAGAGATCGAGAGAAAGATGACGACGAACGCTCGCCGGAACTAAAAAGCGACTGGCAGGCTCAACCCAATCTTCTTGGCAATGGCTCCCAGCCAATAGAAAGCCCAATCGCGGGCGAAGCCGGAGATTCCCAGGGCCTCTCTGATGTTGAAGAGGCGACTGAGGAATCAGTCGAAGAACTGGCGGCAAGTGGACAGGCCCTGGAGGCCTCAGCTGTCGAAGGTCTGGAAGATGCCGCCGATCATCCGGAACGCCCCGTCCACACCCATGAAGATTACGGCCGTCCCGATGACGATCTCCCCGATAATGAAGAAGTGGACGCTGCGTGAGAAAAGTCCGCGTCAGGTTGGGCAGGCACGAAGCGTAAAATTACGAGTTAGATCACGGCCCTACCCGTGCTTACTGGATTTCCCCGCTCCATTGATTGAGTGGTCGTTCCCTCCGCTTCGGCGGAGGTTTTCGCTGTCGACATCGGTGATTCCGCGAGAGGTATCTTTGCGCTCACTCGTGTCCCGCTCGGGTCCGATTCGATATCCAGACTTCCGCCAAGTTGCCGCATGCGCGCTAACATACCCCGCAGGCCAACCCCGGAATTGCTTCCCGCGACCAGTTCCGATTGCATCTCGGCCGAAATACCCTTCCCTGAGTCCTTGATCTCCAATATTGCTTTTCTGCCGGACGTATAGAGAGAAATCGCCGCCGTCGTACTGCCCGAGTGGCGATGGATATTGGTCAGCGACTCCTGCACAATCCGAAAAAAGCAGAGTTCCACATCTCGAGGCAGCCTCCCAACGTCCTCCCCCATGCTCAGGCGGATATTGATTCTGCTTCGCCTTCCAAATCCTTCCACATACCATTTCAGCGCCGATTCCAGTCCCACCTCGTCCAGCAACGGTGGGTGCAACAGATGAGACATAGTTCGGATATCGTTGGTGGCCTGCTCGATCAGCGCGGCATTCTCTTCGACCGCGCGCGCCGCGTTGGAACTCAGTTTCTTATTTTCCGCGGCCACCTGCGTCGTATTCATGCTCATAGCCGCCAACAGTTGTCCTACACCGTCATGCAGTTCCCGCGCAACTCGCCTGCGCTCGTCATCCTGTGCCCGCAACAGCCGTCCCGAGAGTTCTTTGAGCTGGTCATTCCGCTTTTCCAGATCCCGCGTCCGGTCGGCCACTAACTTTTCCAGGTCCTGCACAACTTCCTTCAGTTGCATTTCGGCCTGCACCCGATCCGTGATATCCGTATTAATCTCCATGATGCGGGGCGATTGATCGTCGGTGTTTTGCGAGCGCACCCACCTCGAGAGTACCGTCACCTGTCTGCCGTCTTTACAGGTGTGCACCAGTTCACCCTCCCAACGTTTGCCTTCCTTCAAAGTCGCCGCGATCGCGTGCCGGGGTTCCGGGAATTTCGTGCGCAGCAGCGCCGTGGGGCTCTTCCCAAGGGCCTCCTCGCGAGTCCACCCGTAAAGCTGCTCTGCACCAGTGTTCCAGTAGGTGACTTTTTCTTGCGCATCCTGAACTATCACGGCGTTGAAGCTCAGGTCGAGGAGTCCAGCCTGTTCGGCCAGCCGGGATTGCCGTTGCTTCCGCTCCTGAATGTCCAGGTTGATGCCTGCCCAATAAACGATCTGGCCATCGTCTCCCCGGATGGGCACGCCCCGGGCAAGGATGTAATGCCACTGCCCATCCACGCCTCGAACCCGGTGTTCGCGTTCCCAGGAACCACCGCTCTCAACACATTTCTTCCAGGCTGCGATTGTCGGCTCCACTTCGTCAGCGTGCAAGGCCTTGGTCCAACCCGATGTTGAACACTGCTCCTGCGTGATGCCGACCAATTTAAGAAACGACTCGCTGGCATAGATGTTTCGACCCGCCGGATCGCAAATCCAGATTCCATAATTGATGGACTCGCCAATTCCGCGGTAAAGGCGCTCGCTCTTTCTCATTCGCTCCTCAGCTTCTCGCCGCTGGCTGTCATCCCGGAAGACCACCACGACGCCCGTGATCTTGTCTCCGGCTCGCAAGGGAGAGGCGCTGAAGACAACCGGAAACAAGGTTCCGTCCTTGCGCAGAAAAGAATCCGCGTACTCCCGCAGTTCCTCGCCTTTTTGCAACACCTGCAGGCCAGGGCACTCGCTCGCGGGAAAGGGCGTGCCGTCAGGATGGAGGTAGTGTGTCATATCGTGCATCTTCTTGCCGAGCAACTCGTCGCTCGTCCAGCCAAACATGGCGCAGGCGGCTGGATTTATCGCCGTGACCAAGCCTTGCACATCCAAAGTGTACAGACCTTCCGCCATGCTGGTCATCGCGGAGAGGAATCGCTCCTCACTCTCGCGCAGCTGTCTCTCCAGCGCCGCGCTGCGCTGAATGATCTCCTGCACGTCTGTGTGCTGGTTTGTAACGGTAGGGATGGTAGGATCCAGAAACGGTTCACGGCTCTGCATCTTGTCGATGGCGCCCAGCAGATTCTGCGAAACCGAGGACTTCACCACATACCCGCGCGCTCCGGCTTTGAAAGCCTGTCGCACCATTTCCTCACTCTCATGCTGGGACAGAATCAACACTTGGATTTCCGGCAGAAGGCGGCGGAGCTCCTGGGTCGCTTCCAACCCATTCAGGTTCGGCATGCTGACATCCATAACAATGACGTCCGGCTTCAGCTTTTTTGCTTGCTCGACACCCTCTCGACCATCGACCGCCTCGCCGCAAACTTCAATATCGGCGCGCCGCTCCAGAAGCGAACGCACGCCTCGCCGCACAACTTCGTGATCGTCGACGATCAAAATCCGAGTCATCAAACTTCCCTAACTAGACTTCCGGGCTTTCCCGCGTCTCTCTGATTGAAAAGACTCGCGGCAGTTGACTAATGTTAAGCTCCGCCGTCCCCCGTCCCTATACAGAATTCCCTGTACGCAGGAGTTTACAAGGTTCCTCGCAAACCCGGCCCGGATCGCGTCGCATCAAGGCAAAAATAGAACGTTGCTCCCTTGTCCACCTCCCCTTCCGCCCACACTTCGCCCCCATGACGCCGGATGATTCTCTGCACAGTTGCCAGCCCGATACCATTCCCTGGAAATTGCGCCGCTGGATGCAATCGCTGGAATGGCTGGAACAATCGCTCGGCCGCGCGAGGGTCGAAACCAGCTCCGTCATCTCGGACATAATAGATTGTCTTTCCGTCTTGCTCTTTCGATCCGAATTCGATTCTTGCTTTGGGATGAAGGGAGGTGTACTTCCACGAATTGCGCAACAGATTTTCCATGACGATCGTCAACAACCGCGGATCCCCTTCCACCTCTTTCACGTCAGCGATCGCGAAGTCGACATTGCGTTCAGGGTGGCCTTGCCCCAATTCCTCACTGATCGAGCGCGCCATTGCTCCCAGATCCACGGGTTTCCGTTCCATTGCACGGCTCGAAACCCGCGAGAGGTTCAGGAGATCGTCGATCAACTGCATCATGCGCTTCCCGGAACCTTTGATATGCTCGACCAACTCCCTTGCTTTGCTATCGAACTTGTCTCCGTATTCCTTGAGCAGCACGTAAGTGAACCCGTTAAGGGCGTCGACCGGTCCCCGCAGGTCGTGTGAAACCGAATAGGAAAATGCCTCGAGTTCCCGGTTGGCGACCAGCAGTTCCCGGGTGCGTTCCGTAACCCTGTTTTCCAGTTCGTTACGAGCCTGCAAAAGTTCGTCATCCCGCAACTGAATTTGGGCCAGCATGTCGTTGAACGCATCCACCAGCAGAGCAACTTCGTCGTGTTCTCGGCTGGGATTGGCGCGCACGGAATAGTTTTTCTCCTGGGAAACCTTACGTGCCAGCTCCGCCAGTTGAACGATTGGGAGCGCGACTGACTTCTTGAAAAGAGAAGAGACGATCAAAGCCGCTCCCAGACTGATCAGCAGCACTACGAAGACAATCGCTGCATATCGTTTCAGCCTCCGGCCGATCTCCGTGAGATCGCTGCGTATGTAGACATAACCCACCGGCTTACCGTCCAGCAGGACAGATCGCGCCAGCACCAGGTGTTTGCTTCCGGCAATATAGACTTCTTGCTCATTTGCGGGAAGCACCGGGATACTCTGGATAGCGACCTCTCCCTGGCGCGTGTACGTGGCGAACGGCCTTCGATCCAGCGTCAGAATCCCCGCGGATTCGATGTTGGGCGAGTTCTTCAGAGCGGAAAGCGTGTTGGAGGCGGATTGCGGATCATTGAAGAGCAGTGCCGAAACGCTGTTTGAACCGACTATCTGTGCCTGCACCGAAATCGAATGCACCAGGCTCTGACGAAACGTGATCTGGTCATATGCGAAGAAAGCGGCGCATGCCAGCAGCAGCGCAGCAGCGCTCACCAGCATGTTCATCAATGTCAACTTCCTCGAGATCGACTGGCTGGAGGTTTTCATCGCCCAATCTCCCCCAGGTGTTCCGCGCCCGTGACTTTGGTGGCAACTTTCAGAAGTTCGGAACTGACAGACAATCCCGAGTCGGTCATCGGAGCTACATTTACTTGGAAACGGACCCGCCCCTCCTGATTTACAAACTCAATCATGCCTCCGTGCAGGGTAAACTCTGGAATGTCGCTGACGGTCAGCGCATTCAGATGCCTGGCCCCCGCAAGAATTGCCTTGAGGCGGCCTGCCTCAGAAGAACTGATGAACAGGATTCGGCACTGGCTAGCGTCCTGCATTCCCGCGATGTTTCTGGCGACAATTGTCTTGCCGTCGATGCTTTCCCCGGCGACGGTCGAGTCGAGTAGCGTGCCGAAAGGATTTTTGCCGATGACGCAGATGTCGAACGAGTTTCCGCCGCTCGCGGCATTCGGCTGCCAGCGTATGAATTTGCCGAAATTGTAGAGATATACCGCTTTGATCTGGGTTTCGGTGGGCCCACTGGTCGATTGCGCAGAGCCCTGAAGCGAAGAAAAACAAAAACACAGCACTGGCGCGAAGATGCAGAAGAAGCGTCTTGCGAAACCCCGCAAACTCAGAACACCCTTCGCATCTCTGCGGAGTTCCCCAACGGCGCTTCGTTTTTCGTGCCGCATTTCGCTTGACGGCATTCGCACTACGTTAGACACGTGTGGCGACAGGGCTCCGCCTCGTCCGGCGGGACGCGGTCGCGCCGCCTCATGAACCGTAGTCATTTCTGCCACGTGATCTCTGCGTAGGCGCTTCTCTTGATCTGTACAGGTGGACCGGGTTCACCGTTGAACTCCGCGTGATGGGGCTGGAGTAGATTTTGCCCAACAACTGAGAGGCGGAACTGTTTGTTCATCTTCCATCCGAAGGTGACGTCCGCGCTCGAATAGCCCCGTATTGCTTCCGATGGCATTCCCCCCGGCAACGCGCTCACATATCGATAGAAAAGATCAAGCGTGAACGCCTTCGAAATGTCGAAACCAGATTGAGCAAACACCTGGTGTTGCGGGCTTGATCCCTGAATGCCAGGTCCTGATCCAACATCCATCGAATGACTGCCCCGCTTTATATGCATTTCGAGAAATGAGTACGATCCCCCCAGTCGCCAGAAACTGGTTACATTCCACTGCGGAGCAATCTCTCCACCCTCCGTCGTTCCCACCAAGCCATTGCCGAACTCGGCCGGTATCAATATGTGCGGAGGACCTGGATTAGTCTCAGTAAAAGGACCACCTGTAATGTCTTCGCTGAACTCGTCTCCGTAATGATTGTAGAAAGCGGCAATATCGACATAAAGCCGTTTCGTCAGCAGCCGTCGATACCCAACCTCGGATCCATTAAGTTCCTCCGGATGGAAGTTAGGGTTTGCATTAAACCGTGCGAATACAGGCAAGCCTTGAAGAAAGCTACCAGTAAATCCGAGCAGATAGAATTCGCGCTCAGCTGCCGAAGGTGTGCGCACGGCGTGCGTAAATGCGGCCCACACACTCTGCGTGCTGTTCGGAGTGTAAAGCAGACGAACGCTAGGCTGCAGCGCCAGCCCGGTGTAATTGGTATTCAGTATTTTCGAGCCCAGCGACAGCGAGAGTTTGTCGTCGAACAGCCCGATGTCGTCTTGGAGGAAGACCGTCAACAGCCGGTCGGTATTGCGGTCCGGAACGAAAGTAAGGCCCGACACCACCTCCGGTTCATAGCCGTGGCTGAAGCGGGCGCCGGCTCCCCAATTGAGGTGTTGACTTAGTGGTAAATTCAGGCGCTGAAGAAAGTCGATGTCGAAGGTGTTTCGGACGTCGGCGAAATTGGGTTCGTAGCGGTTGGTTCGATCATAATAAACTTGTAACTGGGCATCCTCGCCGTCGCCGGTGGTTCGTTTCCAGCGACCTAAGATGTTTCCTCCCGAAAGCACGGCATTCCCGTCCACCGTCTGGGCGTAGGGTGGGGCGTAGGTGGTTGAGGTTACGCTTTCTCCCGCTCTTTGATCATAGAGGTCGCCCTGGAGGGTCAAGGCGTCGCGCTTGTTTTGGGCCCAATCCATGCGAAAACCACCTTGCAGAGAGCGCCAGTGATCGAAATTCGCATCGTCAGAGTGAAACTGGGGAGAGCGGTTGAAGCCCTTGGCGTATCCGCGATAGTCGAGTTTGCCGGTGCGTCCTCCGTAGCGCATTGCGAAGAACCCCTGTTCCACGCTTCCTCCACCGACCGAGGTGAGTTCTCCCTGGGTTTGAGCGGCCGTCCTGGTAATGATGTTGATGACCCCGTTGATGGCATTCGGTCCCCAGATGGTCGCGCCCGGGCCTCGAATGACTTCGATGCGATCGATGTCGTCCATCACCGTGTCCTGCACTTCCCAATAGGTGCCAGCCAGCAAGGTCGAGTACACGGTGCGGCCATCGATGATGACCAGAATATCGCGGGAAAGGCGGCTTCCGAAGCCGCGAATGCCGATGGACCACTTGTCGTTATCGATGCGGGCGACCTCGACTCCCGGCGCCATACGCAGCGCTTCCGGGATGCTGGTGACCCCGGAGCGCATGATCGCGTCGTGGGTAATGACGTAAATCGCCGCGGGAGTTTTCCAGACGGTTTCCGGCGCCCGGGACGCGGTCGTTACTTCTAGATTGCCCAGTTGTTCCAAACTGAGTTGCTTCAGAGCATTCTGGTCGTTTTCAGTGGAAGTGGAGGCGAGACAAGCAGACGTGAGGGAGACGAGCAGGACGAGTATCCACAAGTGCACATGTGGCGATCGGGCCCGGATCCTCATTGGCGGAGTGGCACTCCTCTGTTTTCATCTCCCAATGGCCATGCGTGCCAGGGCGACGGTGTGCGTGACAACGAACTCTTGGATTCCGAGCGATCACCCTATGGGCAACAAAAACGCCGGGTCGCGGCCAGGACCAGGTTTGTTTCACCCAGCGCTATTCCCCACAGGGTTTACAACCTTTTCATAAGAGCTTGTGCTGAATCATCTTTTCCAGTTCTCTCAGAAGAACTTCTGCGTCCCGCTTCTGAATCCAGGCGTCCACCACGCCGACGGTCTCGTCCGGGAGCGAGGCGAAGCCCGACAGGACCATGATGGGGACGTCGGGACGCAAAGACTTCATTTCTCCCGCGACCGACACACCTTTCATCCCGGGCATCCAGTAGTCCAAGACAACCACGTCTGGTTTCCGGGTGCGAAAAGTTTCCAGCGCTTCGGCGCCGCTGCGAGCGGTCAAAACTGTAAGTCCGGCCGATTCGAGCACCATTTTTCTGGCGGCGAGATCGTTGTCGTCGTCGTCGGCACACAGCACGGTTTTGCCATGCAGGCTCGGCTCACGTTCTGGCCTGGCTCCTGAGGGGGGGACCAGGGTTTTGGAAATAGTCGTCAAAAGAACCTCCACTTCCTGACCTTTTTGTACGTACGCGTCGACCGTCTTCATCATGTGAGGGGGGAGGCGGACGGCAGACATAGCGATGACGGGCAGCGCCGGGTGGTCGGATTTGATATTTTCGGCAACCTCGTCCCCATTCATTCCGGGCATGAGGTAGTCGAGGATAACGAGATCGATTTTTGTTCCGCCGGAGACGATGTTGAGCCCATCCGGGCCGCTAGGGGCGGTTAAGACGTCGTAGCCGGAACCTTCGAGGACACGGCGGCGGAGTTCCAGAGTTGGGCGGTCATCGTCGATGCAAAGGATCGTGGTCACGAGTCAGTCCCGGGATCGGCCCGAAGTTTTGTAGTTTGGCAAGGGTGAAGCGCCGAGACAATACAGGGCTTTCCTGATAACCAATTAGTTACGTATGTCGGCGATTTTACGGATTATTAAATGATAAATAGAGTGGGGTCGCGTTCGCCCATATGTAAATGCGGTTTGTTATCTATATGGTTATCAAAATATAAATTTTAAGGGAGATTGACTTTCGGGCGTTTTTTCTGATCGAGGACGATTGGGCTATTTTGGCCCAATGAGGGACCCGGCGCAGCACCGGGCTATGGTCGGGCGTCCCTCCGGGACTTTGTCGCAAGGTGGCTGGAGGTGAGAGGTTGCCGGAGCGGTATCGCTTTCGGCGCGACAGGTTCCTAGTCTGCGGTCTCAAACGCGGTGCGCAGGAAGGTGGCGAGTTGCCAGCCGTCCATGTAATTGTAAGGGAACTCTCCCATGGAATAGTGGCCGCAGGGAAGGGCAACGACTTTATGATCCAGGTGATAGCGGGCAAACTCGGCCACCACTTGCCGGGAAAATTCGGGCAAGAATGTCAGATCGTACTTCGCATAAACGACGAGCGATTTGCGCGGCCAGCGCGCGAACTTGTCGAAGTACACCATGGGACTCACGGCGCGAAATACTTCCCGAAGACTGTTTTCATCCAATACCAATTGCAGTGCCTCTCGGATATGCCGCGTCGACTGGCCATGCCACACTACGTCGGCAAAGTAGGTGGATGCGTGGTTGAAAGCAGCCACCCGAATTCGCGGGTCATGCGAAGTCGCGATGAAGGCGTAGCAAGAGCCCAGGCTCGTGCCCACGATCCCGAGCCGGTTGTAGCCCTGCGCTTCGAGCCAGTCGAAGCAGGAGCGCACGTCAACCACGCCCTGGCGCACGGCATCAATGGTGCGGCCGATGTTGGCGGAAACCGCAAAGTCGGCGCGATGAACTCCCGCGGGACGCCGGATATCGTGATACGGGAGGCTGAGCCGCAGCACGGCAATCCCAAGCCAATTCAAGACCCGGCACAGGCTGTTGTAGGCCAGCCCGTCGGCGTTCCAGTGGGGGAGCACAACGACCGCCCGGCGGCCGCGGGCGGGAAACCAGCGGGCATTGACGAGATTGTTTTCCGGGAAGGGAGTCGCGACCGGCGAAGTGAAGCGCAAAAAGTCGGCGCGCGTTCCGCGAACTTTTTCTTCGAGCTTTGGATCGGGAACCTCGCGGGTACTGAACACCTGGACCTCGCGGTTTTCAAGGCGGAAGTCGGTGGGCGTGTTATACGAGTAGAATTCGTCGCTGTTCTTGATGATGCGATCGCTGAAGCGGGCAAAGTACTCGGTCAAATCCCGTGATGTTTCGCCATGCGGGCCGCCGTTCCGCCACGGCCACGCCGCTGTCCATTCGACGCCCCAGTCCAGAGGCCGGACCACCCGGTTGTTGTCGACCGAAGTTAGCCGGGTCTCCCAGTCGTGCATCCATTGTCCATAGCGCGAGTGCATAATCTTTTTTGACTATAACAAACGTAGAAGGCAGAGCATTGGCTGTAGCAGTGAGTGGCAGGGAGACAACATTGAAGGGTTGAAATTGAAATTGACGGTTGAGCGCGCCTCGCCCAAAGCCGAAGCCCAGAGCCTGATCTTCTCAGCTATAAACGCGGGGCACGCGCTGCGAGATGCCGCACAGAATTTCGTAGGGAACGCTTTCACAGAGGCGCGCCAACTCGACTGCGTCCACGCTTTTTGAGCCGCTTGATCCGATCAGGATCACTTCGTCTCCCACAGCCACGCCTGGGATGTGACCGACGTCGACCATGGTGAGATCCATGGAGACGCGTCCGACGACCGGCGCGTATTCTCCGCGCACGATCACGCGCGCGCGATTCGACAGCAGGCGCGGATAGCCGTCCGCATATCCGACGGGCAGCACTGCGATGCGGCTGTGTTCTTTCGTGACGTAGGTTCCCATGTAACCCACGGCCTGCCCGGCAGGCACGTCTTTCACGGTCAGCACGCGAGTCTTCCAGGCGAGAACGGGAGCGAGGGAGAGCGGCGAATCAGCAATGGTCTCGCCTCCGCGCGTGGTGGGAAGCGAGTAGCCGTAGAGAAGAATTCCGGGACG
Source organism: uncultured Acidobacteriaceae bacterium (assembly GCA_963838315.1). Classification (GTDB taxonomy): domain Bacteria; phylum Acidobacteriota; class Terriglobia; order Terriglobales; family Acidobacteriaceae; genus Acidiflorens. Next base: position 423,854 of record CAWIQW010000004.1, on the reverse strand, counting down.
AACCATGGTTTTCCAGGTTTCGCGGCGCGCGCTGACTGCGGCGGAGTTGCTCATGTGCACGAGCGGAGGATGCAAGCCGCGCTCGTAAAGCATGGCGAGCGCAGCCTCGAAGACCTTGAGTTGGCGCGGAGCGTCCTCTGCATCGAGCACCTCGGCGGATGCGAAGTGGGTGCTCACGCCCTCGAGGCGCAAGTGCTCGCAGGTCGCGAGCTTGTCGAAGAATTGCGGGAGCGCTTCGGTGGGCGCTCCGAGGCGGTTCATGCCCGTGTCGACTTTTAAATGGACAGGCAAAACGACCTGCTGTTTGCGGGCCGCTTTTTCCAGACGCTCGATGTGCCAGTTCTCCCAGACGGTGGGCGTCAGGTTGTGGGCGACGATGCTGTCCTCCTCGCCCTTCCAGATTCCGGTCATCAGCAGGATGCGGGTCCAGATGCCGGCGCTGCGCAGGGCGCGTCCCTCGGCGGCGTCGGTTACTCCGAGCCAGGGGGCGCCTTCAGCTTCGAGAGCGAGCGCGCATTCGGTTGCTCCGTGGCCGTATCCATCGGCCTTGACCACTGCGCAGATGGCCACATTTGCGCCGACATGCTGCTGCACGACACGAAAATTTTCGCGCAGGGTGGCGAGCGAAACCTCCGCCCAGGTGCGGCCGTCAAGAGCGAGCGAGCGGCGATCAGGCAGAACCAATCGATCAAGGCGAGGAGCATTCACTGTTGGCGATTATAGCGAGGCTTCCGCGCGCTGGTTAACGACCAAGGGTAACTACTGGTGGTAGCTCTCGCCATTAGCCACCGGAGAGTATGAAGTTCACTGTAATCTCGGTCTCCACTTCTATGGGTTCGCCGTTGAGCAAGTACGGGCGATAGCGCCACTGACGCACGGCTTCGATTGCGGATGCGACTAACATGGCGTGTCCATTCACTATGGACAGGTTCTCGATTGTTCCAGTCTTGCTGATGATGGCGTGCAACTTTACCGATCCTTGAATGCGCGCCTCGCGGGCAAGCAGGGGATAGGTGGGCTTAACACGGTAGATGAGGTCGCCTTCGGACCGCTCCGAAACGCGCAACGGCCGCACGGGCGCAGGCGGCGGAGGAGGCGCAAAGGCGCTGAGGTCTCCGGTCGATCCGGGAACTCCGGGGCCGCGATGGCCTGTGCCGCCAGGGACTCCGGTTTCAGCGAAGTCCGGCGCGCCGGCCACGTCATGATCAATCACGGTCGATATGCCATTGGGAATTGCGGCCGGTTGCGCCAAGTGGTCTCCGCTCATATTGGAGGCGTGCGGCGCTCGCTGAGCGCCCCTCGGAGCGGGCGGCGCAGATGCGGGAGGTGGCGAAAAGATACTGGCAGCTAGCCACTGCAACCGCGGCGGCCCTTGAACGAACAACATCGGAACGGCCAGCAGGAGGCTCAGTCCCAGCGCTTGCATGCTGAAGGATGCGAGCGTGGTCCATCGACGTCGGACGGAGTGATCCCAGGTGCTTTCGAGTGTGCTGAACATAAATTCCTCCGGAACGGGCCCCGTTGTGAGTACAGACACCTGTAGGGTGGGATTTGATCCAGAGGAGGAGGCACACGTCCCGCGCGAAGATGGGGAGCAAAAATAAGGACCGCGCTGGCGCGCGGTCTTTATATATAAGAGGCGAGCGGGAACCAAAATGATTCCCGCGGTGTCGCTACTGCTTGGGCGGCGTCGACGCAGGCGCCTTGGGAGCGGGCGCCTTGGTGCCGGTGCCGGTACCCGGCTTCGCGGGTTTTGCCGGTGTAGTGCCAGCCGCCGGAGGAGCCACGCCCGACTGCGTGTTGTAGGCTTCGACCACGGGCTGCGTGATGTCGACGGCGGGACCGTACCAGATCACCGGGCCGCGCGGCCACTGCTGGGAAGTGTCGAGGATCATGCCGTAGCCGTTGTCGTCCGGCATACTTCACGATGAGCGGAGCCATCTTGGTGAGGATTTTATTTCCGATCTCGCCCTGCTGGTTCTGGAAATCTTCCTGCGCGTCCTGCGTGGAGCGATCAAAGCTCTTCTGCTTGCCCTCGATCTGCTTGACCAGTTTGTCGCGCGCCTCGTCATTCAGTTTGTCCTGCTGGGCGCTGAGCTGCTTTTTCAGGCTGTCGATTTCTTCGGCCTTACCCTTCAGCTCATTCTGCTTGGGCTCGAACTTCTTGCTGAGTTCCTGAAAGTCGCGCTGGCCTTCATTGGAAGCGAAAATTGCCTGCTCAATATTGATGGTGCCGACCTTCGTGCCCATCGGCTTCGGCGGCCGACGGCGGCAGCAGAGGGAGCGTTGGGGGGAGCTGCGGCGGCGGACTGGGTCCGCCTGGGCCACAGCGAGGAGGGAGAGGCCGAACACGACGGCCGCGATGCGCGCAAACTTGCTGATCATTGGATCTTGAACTCCTTCGGTTTTTCGGGAACTTTGATGCTGCCAGCTCGCTGGTTTCTACGAACTGATCGCAGGCGAGCCGATCAGACCCGCACACCGAGCACGCGGACGCGTAAAACGTCCGGCTCTACACGCTCATGAAGCGTGTGATCACCCACAGTTCCTTGATTGGGTGTAGACGCACAGATTATACGGAGGTCGGGGAACAGCGTCAAACCGCAGATTCCTGCTGGCTTCCGATGAGGCGTGGATTCTCAATACGCTGCACGCGGGACGCTATTGTCTGCCGGGATGTGGAGCGCGAGCAAACGGTCGTCTCACCGCAAGGTGCGGAGGTAGGCGAGAAGATTTTTCAGGTCTTCTTCACGCAAGCGCTGATCGAAGGCGGGCATGGTTCCCTTGCCCTCGATAATCGTCATGCGCACTTGCGAGTCAGTGGCGAGGGCGCCACTGGGCAGCGTTTTTCGAAGAAAGAGGCCGTGCAGGTTTGGCGGCTGCTTGTGTAAATCGGGTTGCGGATTCTCGTGGCATTCGGCGCAGTTGTTGTCGTAAATCCATTCGCCTTCGATCACGGCGGCGCCCGGTTGCTGGCGCTTTGGTTCACACGCGGATGACAAAAGCGCGGCCAAAAGAGCTGCCACCAAAAAAGGCCGGCTCGCCATTACTCCCCTCCGGCCTGCGAACTTCCGTGGGCGGACTGCTCGAGGCTGGCCAGCAGTTCGTTCCAGGTCCATTCGGTGGACCAATATCTCGCCACTGTTCCATTCGGCGAAATCAACACAATGCTCATGGTGTGGGAGATCTGACCTCCTTGTTCTTCATACTCAAGGCCGAAGGCCTGGGCCAGATGCTGCAGGTCGCCGGGATCGCTGGAAGCGAAGTCCCAGTGCGAGAAGCCACTTTCGTCGCCGTCCAGATACGCCAACCCGTACTTGCGCAGCACCGAGGGCGTGTCATATTTCGGGTCGAAGCTGATGGTCAGCAATTGGGTCATGCCATAGTCCACGGGATTTTTCTTGAGCTCATTGTGAATGCGCGCGAACTGGCTGCTCAGGCGAGGACAAAACGTCGGCATCGGACATCGCGTATAAATAAAGGTGACCAGCACCGCCTTGCCGGCAAAATCCGATAGCCGAATTTTGCGCCCATCCTGGTTGGTGAGAGGAATGTCGGGAACGCGCGCCCCCGGCGCGAGCATCTGCGAGCCGGCTGGAATCCTGGACTGGCCGCGGCCGGACTGATCCGTGATCCGCACATTTTCCAGCCAGTAATTGCTGGGATCGCTGCTCACCACAACATCGGCGGCGATCCTGTCGCCGGGTTCCACTTGCTGAATGGCTGCGGGATCCTTCACGCGGTACGGCATAGCCATCGCGGCCATGAAGCCGGGAATGTCCCCGTGGTTCACCGTTATTTCGCCAGCTGCCGGACTCTTGGCGACCACTTCACCTTGCAGCGGATACCTTTTCGTCCGGTTGCAGGCGACGAACGAAGATAGCAGCAATAAAAGTATGGATAGCAGAATGAATCGGGACTTCATGTTCTCCTCAGTTGTAAGGTTTTCTCTGTTTACTGCCATGTGCTGGACGACCGGGATGACTCTCCGGCTTTCTCAGTAATGAAACCGAAAGCGAACCTGCACATAAACTTCTCTCGGCAGGTTCCAATGATAGCCGCCGAAGGTCAGGCTGTCGTCGTAGATCACGCGCTTGTTGCTCACGTTCAGGGCGGTGACGGAGGCTGTGAAGCGCTCGCCGAAATCCTTGCCCAGAGAAAGATCGAACGTCGTGTGTCCGGGAAGGTAGTCGCCCTGGTAGGGCCAGCCGGGTATACCGTTTTCTCCGTTAGTGAAGCCCGATCCGTAATAAATGTTGGTGGAAGTGTAGGCATGCCATGGCAGAGTGAGATCGCCTCCCACATTGAGCGTATTGCGCTGGTCATGGTCGAGGGGGCCGAGATCGGGAGATGAGCAGGAGCCTGAAGTGAGGCCTCCGGTGAGAATGCAGTTGCCCTGGGCGATCTGGTTGGAATAGGCAAGATGCAGCTGAGCGCGGTGGGCGAAACGCGGAGACCGCAGCGTGAGCTCCCAGGCGCGAATGAGCGCGTGCTGCACGGTGATCGGAAAAAAAATGTTGGAGGCTCCAATGTTGTTGTGGTCGAGAAAATTGCCGACATTAGTTTTGAAGTTGTCGATATCGAGGACCCATCCCCGATAGGGCATGGTCACGCCGAACTGGTGTTCTTCATCGCGCTCGCCCGGCAGTGAGACGAACGAACAGCTATTCAGAGTGCAGAGGTTGATGAGCGGGCCGGAAACCGATTCTATGGGGGGCGCCTGGTAGTAGCGGCCGTAAAAGGCGCGGAAGGTCCAGTTGAGGCGTGGCAAAGTCACGGTGGCCCCGAACCTGGGGCTGATCGCGGATTCGTCCACCGGAGCGGTGGTGGCGGTGGAAGCGAAATTGCCTTCGGCGAAGCGAGTGGGCCGCATGCCAGCGGAGAGCGTGAGCCATGAAAATGGTTTGAACTTGTCGTCGATGAAGAAAGTCTCGAGATTGGCGGTGGGGCTTTCGGAATCGGCGAAGGGCGGATCGCCGCTGCCGTCATTGAACACAGCTCCGAAGAGCTGACTGTCGCGCTGATAGAAGCTGAGGAATCCGGCCTGCAGGTCGTTGTGCTTATAGTTGGCGGCGAGACTGGCCTGACCTCCGAGGTAGGTCGAGGAGCGATTTTCGGTGGTGGCGACGGGAACGTCATTGAGGTTCGAGTCGTAGTCTCCCCGGTTGTAGTGGTAGAAGGGCGAGACCGTGGTCATCAGGTGGGAATTGAAAGTGTGAACCCAGGAAAACAAGATGCCCGCATCGCTTTCGTGCTGGCCATCGCGGAGTCCGACGCTGGCATAGCCTTGCGTATTTTCGAAGTCGTTCGGGAAGGGATCGTAAGGGATCTGAAAATAGTCGCGGCGGAGCGATGTGATCAAGCGGAACTGGTTGGAGGGATCGAGATTGAAGATGAACGACCCGAACCCGCCCACGCCGTTGACCGCGTCGTGCACGACCTCGGGAACGGGAGGCTGCAATCCGAGATTACTGCGGTTGGCATTGACGCTGGCATAGTAGGCGAAGCGCTGAGTGTGGCTGCCGAAGTTGAACGCGTCATTGGTCTGGTAGAAATTGCCGGCGCTTAAAACGAGTTCAGCCTGGTTGTTCCGCTCGAAACCGGTGCGGGGCACGACGTTGAAGACGCCATAAGTGCGGTCTCCAAATTCGGCGCCATAACTGCCGCGGTTGACTTCGACGTAATCCATGTCTTTGGGATCGAACTGCGCGCCAAGGTTCTGGGCGATGGCAGTGTTGATGACGGGAATGCCGTCGAGCAGCCATGTGGTCTGATGCCCGCCGCGCATGTGCAGCATGTCGTGGGTCACGTACGCGCCGGGAACGTAGTCGGTAATCATGGAGAGGCTATTGGTTCGATCGGCGCCCGGAGTGCGTTCGATGTCGGTGCGGCTGATGAGGGTGACCGGCGTGGCGCTGTCAGTCGGGACAACCGCTCCCGTGGCAGAGACGGTGACTTTCTCGATGCTGGATGCCACTTGCAGTTGGAAGTGCACAACGGGCACGGAACCGGACATGACGGTGACATTCTGCGCGGATTGCGCAAACCCTTTGCTCGCGACGCTGACCGAGTAGTCACCGAGCGGAACAGCGTTGATCTGGAAATTTCCCGCGTTGTCCGTGGTGACGCTCTTCGACCAGTCGGAGGATTTCGAGCGGAGCATGACCATGGCGTCCTGGATAGGGCGATGTTGGGGGTCGTGGATGACGCCGCGTACGGCGCCGTAATCATTGGCGGAGACGAGCGATGATGTGAGCATAACGGCGGAAATCAAGATGAGTTGAAAGCGCGTCATATTCTCCTCGAAGTTTTGGACCAGGCAGTCAGAAGCCGGTACTTTGTGCGTGCGCGCAGACCACAGCGCAAAAAAGCGGCGCCAGTTGGCGGCGGATCGGCGGAGAAGCGTGCTATCCGCGGACGGAAAAATGCCTCAACAAGGCTCGCGATATGTGTGGTTGGTTAGCGGCGCGGAGGAGCGCGGGCCGAATCGGGACCGATCAGAACAGCGGAGATCCGACTAATGAGGAAGGAGGAAATTGCCGGTTCGATCAGGATGGTGACAAGAGAAAGATGGCTGGTAGCGGGTTTTGCCCAGCCGAAAGTTCTTACTGTGCGGCAGCAGCAATCGTAATTGCAATGCCCGCAGCAGCAATCGAGCGAACGGAAAGAAGCCTCGGGAGAAGCAGCCGAGTGCTGGGTCTCGGAATTTTGTGGGGCTCCACTGTGCGCATCTCGATGGTGACAGCGCATTGCTGGCGCCGATTGTGGAGATGCGGCTTGCCGTGACTTCCCGGAGGCAGCCTCCGTCATCGCCCTCCGCATGCAGTGCATGCCCGCGGAGGGAGCCATACTGGCCATCGCGAGCGGTCCAAAGGCCGGCACAAGCATGACCAGCAATAGAAAGCCGGCGGTCGCGCGAAATGTAACCGCATTCTTCATGGTCGGGCACGGTGCCGCATCGGAGCCATACTGAGAACTGACCTCAAAACTTGGTCGTGCCTTCGATGCCCCACCTACAGTACGAGGGTTGCCCCAAAACGGATGGGCAAGATCATAGCAGCGTAAACGAGGATCGGCCAGTCTTGCGTTTTTGTTATCTCTTTTCTTCAGGCAGATGCGGATTTCCATTGGCAACCGCCGGCGGCGGACTGCGATACCATTTCCTCAATGAACACGCTGGCGGCGAGACTGCTCGGGACGATTCGAAAAAAAGAACTTTTGCGCGCAGGGGAGCGGGTCGCGGTCGCGGTTTCCGGGGGAGCAGACTCGGTCGCATTGCTTTGCCTGCTGCAAGAGTTACGGGGCGAACTGGGGATCGTGCTTTCGGTGGCGCATGTAAACCACAAACTGCGAGGCGCCGAGTCGGACCGGGACGAGAAATTCGTCAGGGAACTCGCGGCGGCGCACAGTCTGGACTTCCATGCAGTCGATGCGCCGATTCACAACCAACGGCTGAATGAGGGTGATGCATCACGGGCGAATTCGGGGGTGGAGGCGGCGGCGCGCGAACTGCGCTACAACTTTTTCGGTCAACTGGCACGCCGGGCGAACCTGGCCCGAATCGCGACAGCGCACACGCTCGACGACCAGGCAGAGACGGTGCTGCTGCGGATCTTTCGGGGCACAGGGATTCGCGGCCTGGCAGGCGTCCACCCTCGCTTTCGGCTGCGTGGGCCGGGGGACGACGAATCGGCGACTCCCGCGATGATGTCTCATGAAGAGTCGCGCCTAGACAATCAGTCGGTGAGAACCACTGGCGGGCCGGAGGTGGTGCGGCCTCTGCTTGGCTTGCGGAGGGCCGAATTGCGGGACTACTTGCAGGCGCGTGGTCAGGAATGGCGCGAGGATTCATCGAACGAAGACATGAAGTTTCTGAGGAATCGCGTACGCAAGCACTTGCTGCCGATCATTGCCGACGAATACGGCGCGGCTGCGATCGAACACATTGCGGAACTGGCCGAAATTGCGCGCGCAGAAGAAGAGTGGTGCTCAAAAGAGTTAAGCAAAGCCAAGCTGGGGGGACTTGCGCCGCTTGGCCCCAGCCTTGACGTACATCGGCTGCTGCAGTCGCCGCTTGCAGTCCAGCGCCGGATTGTACGAGCCTGGATCGAGGCGAATGCTCCCGAGGTCAGTATTTCGTTTCGGTTGATTGAACAAATTCTGGACCTGGCGTGCGGGCAATCAGGGAAAACTCTGCAATTGGGGCGTGCCGCCGTGGGTGCGGAGGAGCATCCGCAAAATGCCGCCGGGGACGTCAACCTGCGGCGGCGCGGCAACGAACTTGTGTTCGAACGGGAAGATGGAAACGAGCCACGAATTTATCAATACAAACTGGCGCTGCCCGGCGAAGTCACGATTAAGGAATTGGGGATGCGTATCGAGGCGCGGCTGGTAAATGCTGGAGATGTCCTGGATACGGAAGGGCAAGCGTTACTGGATCCACAAGAACTGGGCCCGCACCTGGTGATTCGCAACTGGAAAGCGGGCGATCGCTACTGGCCGGCACACACATCCGCGGAAAAGAAGGTTAAGGAATTGCTCGGCGACCGCCATGCGACCGGGACAGTCAAGAAGCTCTGGCCAGTTGCGGCGGCAGAAGACGGGCGCCTGGTTTGGATGCGTGGATTCGCGGTTCCCGAAGCGTTACGACCGCGGGCGGAGAGAGCGATTTGGATCCGGGAAACTTCTTTGAGCTCGTAAATAGGAATGCTGCCTATTTCCCAAAAGCCGGCAGTATCTGCGCCTTGTATTTTTCCAGAGTATCTTCCTCGTCGCCGCACATAAGGTAGATGTTGAACTGGGTAACTCCGGCGCGCTTGAGCGCGTGCAGCTTTTCAATGTGGGCCTCGGCGGGTCCGAGCAGGCAGAAACGGTCGGTGACGTCATCTGTTACGAAGTCCGCATTACTGCTGTCCACTTCGCAATGATGAAGGTAATCGTACTGCCCGCGATCGCGTATATAAGAGGTGAGCGCGGGCGGAAGGTCTTCGGGTTTGTACTTCGAAACCAGGTCTACCACATGGTTTGACACGAGCGCGGGAAACCACCGGACGTGGTCGCGCCCAACCTTGAGATCGTCAGACACCCAAACCGGCGCCGCCGCCATGATCTCAATCTTGCTGGGATCGCGTCCCGCGGCCTCTGCGCCTTTCTTCACGAAGCTCACGCACCACGCAATCAAATCGGGATCGGCGAACTGGAGAATCACGCCATCGGCGGTCCGGCCCGCCATCTCGAGCACTTTCGGCCCATATCCCGCAACCCACACGGGCGGAATGCCGCCGGTCGCCCACGTCAGGCGCGTCGGGCGCCCCTCATAGTCAATCTCTTTCATGCCGGTCAAATCGCGGAAGGCCTTCACCGCCTGCTCGAGTTCCCCCGGCGTGACCGGCTTTTTCCCGAGCACACGGCGAGAACTGTCGCCGCGTCCAATGCCCAGTTGCATACGCCCGCCGGAAATCAGGTTGAGCGTCGCAAAGAGACTCGCCGTGACTGTGATATCGCGCGTGGCGGGATTCGTCACGCACGTGCCGAGGCGCATCTTCTTTGTGTTGGTCGCCATCAGCGTGAGCATGGGATAGGGTTCGAGCCAGAGGACGTGCGAGTCGAAGATCCACCCATACTCAAAGCCGGAGGCCTCGGCCTGGCGAGTGAGCGCGAGAATGCGCTCCACCGTCATATCGGGTTTAAAGGTGATTCCAAAACGCATGTCGTCTCCTAGGTGTGCGGGTTCCCCTACGGAACTAAGGCCTTTTGCAGCGTTATCCCAAACCGCCTGCAACGATGGGCGGAGGTCGGCAGTTTAGCATAGAATTCGTGCTGTAAAGACGAAGGAGCACAAGCACAATGGCGTTTGACACCATCATCGTTAACGGACGCATAGCCACCGCGACGGACACTTTCGCAGGCGATATTGCCATCAATGACGGCACGATTGCCGCTCTGGGCCAAAGCCTGCCTCGTGAAAATGCGGGCAAGATCATCGATGCCGCGGGCAAATACGTGCTGCCGGGCGGCATCGACGTACACACGCATCTGGATATGCCCTTCGGTGGTACGACCAGCGCCGATGATTTCGAGACTGGCACGCGCGCCGCAGCTTTCGGCGGCACGACTACGCTGATCGATTTTGCCATCCAGTACAAAGGTCAGACGCTGCGAACCGCCTTCGACGCATGGATGAAAAAGGCTTCAGGACGCGCTGTTTGCGATTATGCGTTCCATTGCATCATCACCGAACTGGCGGATGCGCAACTCGATGAGATGAACGCATTGGTGCGCGAGGGCGTTACCAGCTTCAAGTTGTTCATGGCCTACCCCGGCGTATTCATGCTCGACGACGCCAGTATCTTCAAGGCCTTCCGCGCGACGGCGAAAAACGGCGGCCTGGTTTGCATGCACGCCGAAAACGGAAATGCGATTGATGTTATCGTTCAGCAGGCTCTGGCGGAAGGGAAGAAGGCGCCGAAGTATCATGCTCTGACGCGGCCGACAACCGCGGAAGCGGAAGCCGTATCGCGCGCGATCGCGCTGGCCGAGATGGCCGGAGCGCCTGTCTACATCGTGCACCTGAGCTGCAATGACGCGCTCGAAAAAGTGCGCGAGGCTCGCGATCGCGGCTTGCCGGTTTATGCGGAAACCTGCCCGCAGTATCTATACCTGTCACTGGAGAACATGGATGCGCCCGGCTTCGAGGGCGCGAAGTATGTCTTCACCCCTCCGTTGCGGGAGAAGTGGAATCAGGAAAAACTCTGGAACGGATTGAAGCGGGATCATCTTCAGGTTGTTTCCACCGACCATTGTCCGTTCTGCTTTAAGGAACAGAAAGAACTGGGAAAAGACGATTTCACCAAGATCCCCAACGGTGGCCCCGGAGTTGAGCACCGGATGAGCCTGATCTTTTCCGGCGGTGTCGCGGCGGGACGCTTCAGCGTCAACCGTTTTGTCGAACTGGTTTCCACCACGCCTGCGAAACTCTTTGGACTGTATCCGCGGAAGGGAACAATTGCGGTCGGCAGCGATGCCGATCTCGTGATCTTCGATCCGGACCGCAAACATACCATCAGCGTCAAAACCCACCACATGCGCGTCGACTATTCGATGTTCGAAGGAATCGAAGTGACCGGCATGCCCGACGTCGTGCTGTCGCGCGGGCGCGTGGTGGTGAACGCGAACAACTTCGAGGGACGCGCCGGCGCGGGAGAATTTCTGAAACGCGCGCTCTACACGCAACCGTAGAAGAGGATAAGAGAAGCCGGTTTTGGATCGAACATTGAGCGGGAGGAGTTCCTGAAAAGAGCCGTAATCACGATCTGCTGTTGCTGGCTGCTATTTTCGCCTCTGGACGATACGGCCCACGCGCAGATGGCAGGCAGTTCGAGCGTTGCGGAATCCCCAGCCGATTTCGTCAAGCGATTTTATGCCTGGTATGTTCCGCAAACGCTGAGTAACAATTCGGTTCCGGCGTACGAATTCACGCTGACTCACAAGAAGGACGTGTTTACCCCGGTCCTGTTCAAAGCGCTAAAAGATGACCTTGCCGCGGCAGCGGAAAACAGCGATGAGGTTGTGGGCCTGGATTTCGATCCCTTTCTGAACACGCAGGATCCGTGCGAACGTTACGACGTGGGAAAAGCTATCGCCAAGGGGAACTCCCACTGGATAGAGGTCTACGGCATCTGCTCTGGAAAGAGAAGTGTAAAGCCCGATGTGTGGCCTGAAGTAGTCCACGTCAACGGGCGCTGGGTATTCTCCAATTTCCACTACCAGCACCAAGCGGGAGAATACCCCGATAGCGCAGACCTGCTGGGCATATTGAAAATACTCCGGCAAGATCGCCAGAAGCCACGCAACTGATTTGTCTGCGCGGAAGTTGGCTGCGCTTGGATGGGGGGAGAGCCCAGCCCCACAGTCTTTCTAGTGCTTGTCGCCCTGCTCGGTAAAGAACTTGCCGCTGGTCCCAGAGGAAAAATAGCGGGATGTCACGGTTTTCTTTCGCGTAAAGAACTCGACCGCATCCCATCCATGCACGTGCAGGTCGCCGAAGAAGGAATCCTTCCAGCCGGAAAACGGAAAATACGCCGGCGATGCGGCCACGCCGATATTGACTCCCACCATGCCCACTTCCACGCGCCTGCTGTATTCGCGCACGGCGGCGCCATCCTCAGTGAAAATTGAAGTGCCGTTCCCGCGCGGATCGTTATTCACAAGCGCGATCGCTTCGTCGAGAGTGTTCACATGCATCACCGACAGCACGGGACCGAAAATCTCCTCGCGCGCGGCTTTCATCTCGGGCTTCACGTTGTTCAGAATCGTCGGACCAACAAAGTTGCCGCCCGCCGGAGCTGTTTTGGGACGGCGGCCATCCACCAGCAATTCGGCTCCTTCTTTTATGCCGACTTCAATTGCCTCGTGAATGCGCTCGCACGCCGCGTGCGAAATCACCGGCCCCAGGCTTACCTTCGGATCCCGGCCATCGCCAGCGACGAGTTTTTCCGCCTCTTCTTTTAAGCGGCTCATGATGGCCGCCTGTGCCGACCCGACGGTAACCAGAATGGATCCAGCCATGCAGCGCTGGCCGGCGTTTCCGAACGCGCTGCCCAGAACGTTCGACACTGTCTTATCCACTACTGCGTCCGGCATCACGACCATGTAATTCTTGGCGCCGCCCAACGCTTGCACACGCTTTCCTTTTTCCGCAGCGCGCCGGTAAATGTACTTCGCGGTGTTGACCGAACCTACAAACGAAACCGCGTTGATCCGGGGATTATCGAGAATTGCGTTCACGACATCGTGCGCGCCATGGACAAGGTTGACCACGCCTTTGGGCAGACCGATCTCTTCCAGAATGTGACATATCAATTCCGATGTCAGCGGAACCTGCTCCGACGGTTTCAATACGAATGTGTTGCCGCACACGATGGCAAATGGCAGAAACCACATCGGCACCATAGCCGGGAAGTTAAAAGGAGTGATGGCGGCGCAAACCCCGACGGGCTGCCGGATCGTCTCGCTGTTGATGCCACGCGCAACGCCTTCCAGAATGCGCCCCTGCATCGTCATGGGAGAAGCGCATGCGACTTCGAGCACTTCGATGGAGCGAGTGATCTCGGCGCGGGCGTCGGACAGAACTTTTCCCGACTCGCGAGTGATCGAGTCCGCCAATTCGTCGATGCGTTGACGGAACTTCTCGCGCAAAGCAAAGATGAATTCCGTCCGCTCGCCCACCGCTCGCCCGCGCCAGTCGAGCAATGCGGCGGCCGCCGCGGCAACGGCCGCTTCGACATCGGCTGCGTTTGATAAGGGCACCCGCGCCAGTACTTGGCCATTGGCGGGATTAGTCACGTCAAGACGTCCGGAGGCCTGCGCCGCCAGCCAGCGGCCGCCCACGAAATTCGACAGAATTCTCGCGGATGCATTCTCCGCAACGGCCGCATCGCCCGCGACCAGAGTATTTGTTTCGTTCGTCATGGTTATCGTCCTTTAAGGTCCGTTGGTTTCACGAGGCGCTCAGATCGCTGGTTCTGAAAATGCATATCGTATCCGAACAAAAATCAGCGCTCTTGCGTGGATCATGGAGAGCCGCCAGCCATCCCAAGTGCCTGCCTGCTACCGCGTTTTGCGATCGGACAACGTGAGGGCCGCCCGAAGGCTGCGTGGTAAACCATTATATGTGTCCCCGCACAAAACGCGGCGCCCCGCTGCAGGGCAGTGCCGGTAATGCAGGCGCGTGGCTCAGGTGGTTGGAACGCTACCTTGACACGCTTCTTGGTGCAAATGCTCCCAACAAGTTAGAGATCTTCGGAGAATCCCTCCGTCGCTATAACAGACCGTCCCTCGATATCTGCCTCGGGCACCCGAAATGGCCGTCTCAATAAGTTCGGCCCTCAAAGCTTTTCCAATACTCACTTTCCAGTCCCCGAGAGGGAAATGGTTTGGGGAGAACCAGCAGCATTGTCGGCAACGCCAAGAGATGCCGCTAACGATCCCGTGGAAACCGGTGTAAAGACGAGTGAGATTAAACAGTTTGCACCGGCAGCCAAACTTGTTCCACAGTTGTTAGTCTGTGAAAACGAGGCGGCGTTCGTGCCGGTTATGGTGATTCCTGCAATGGCCAGGGGCGCAGTACCGGGATTCTGCACGGCTACAGTCTGGGCTGCGCTGGCAGTACCGACCGTTTGAGCGGGAAAGGATATCGCCGATGTTGAAAATGAAAGCAAGGGCGTGAGCGGGGAGATCGTGAACTTCAGGGCGTGTGAGGTTCCGCCTCCCGGTGCCGGATTCGTAACAGTGACTTCAGCAGTTCCACTGCTTGCTAGGTCAGACGCGGGTACAACAGCTGTCAAAACCGTGGCGTCCACGTAAGTGGTTGGAAGCGGGTTGCCATCCCAGTTGACGATGGTGCCCTCGGCGAATTTCAGTCCGTTTAGAGTGAGCTGAAGTCCCTGACTTCCGACCGGCATCGATGAAGGGTCGACAAATTTTAGTACTGGAACGGCATCATTTGCCACGGGTTTGGCTAGACTGCTCGTCAGCAAATACACTGCATTAACGTAGGGAGTGGATCCTTGCCCCACGAATGCAAAACCCTCCGAACCCCACCGCACGAGACTCGATACGAAGGGCGGTTGGAGCTGCGTGAATGCCAGCGCTCCGGTCAGGCTCAGGGACTGTTGACCGTAAGCTGAAAGCACGATGGCGGCCGAATCTTCTCCGTACGGCTGAAATCCATTCGTGAAAATGTGGCCCGATGGGAGGTCCACGATGATGTCGGGAGTGTAAAAGGCGGCCACCGGGAAGGAGCCGACCTGGGTTTGGGTTGTGGGACTCCATATTTGGCCTGAATTCGTGTAGAGCAGCGTGCCGTCGGAAACAACTTCGGTGCCGACTGTATTATTCCCGCCAAAAATCCCGCCTTGATACGGCGTAAATTGCAGGCCCTGGGAATTGATTGTCACTATGTTAAAAAACGAGTTCTGCGCTGGAGTGAACGGGAGAGAATAAATTGCTGCTGGATTACCGGCGAACGCAAAACTGGAAAAACTTACCGTCGCGAGCGAGGTTGTGGGCACATAGTTTACGAGCCCCGAATCGTTGTACAAAGCCATTTCCCCAAACCCGTACTCTGGGATGTCGACCGCAAGGACAACTTCCTGGGGCATTCCCGGTACCCCCGTTAACTGCGCGCCAGAAAGCGCCCCGCAGCAAGTGGTCCCGTTCGGCGGGAATGGAAACG
Source organism: uncultured Acidobacteriaceae bacterium (assembly GCA_963838315.1). Classification (GTDB taxonomy): domain Bacteria; phylum Acidobacteriota; class Terriglobia; order Terriglobales; family Acidobacteriaceae; genus Acidiflorens. Next base: position 408,619 of record CAWIQW010000004.1, on the reverse strand, counting down.
TTCGGTCCACGGCATTGGTCGCGAGATTGATGCGTTGAACGGTCAGATCCTGATTGAGCACTACAAAGAGATAACTGCCGTCGCTCGAGGGTGCGAGCGGTCCAGGATTGTTGCCGACTGGAATCGGTTTGCCTAAGGCTCCCGATGCCGGATTGATCGGAACTACGGTGTTAGCGTTGGCGGGCGCACCGGAAGGAATGGATGCGTAAATGTATTTCGAACCCGGTACTGCCGTGAGGAACGCGGCATCGATGTCGACGATCTCATAACGAGTCAAAGGAACCGCGACGCTTCTTCCGCCTCCTGGCGTCGGGTTGACGACGGTCACCGTCACCTCTCCGATCGCATTTGTGACATTGGAGTTCAGGGTTGCCTGCAATTCCATCTCGCTCAAATAAGTCGTTGGTTGTGGCTTACCGTCCACCTCAATTACGGATGCGGGATAGAAGTTATCTCCCCCAACCTGCACGGTGATTGGGACACTCTTGACCTGAACGGTCGGAGGATTCAGAGAGGCGATGATCGGGACAGCATAGGCAGTGTCTCCAATGCCCACCAGACTCAGACCAGCATGAGGATAGACGGGATCGTTCGAAGCGATCGCGAGAGTTCCGGTACGAATCCCAGGAGCACTGGGCGCAAAAACGACAGTGATGGCGCAATACTGGTTAGGCTGAACGGTGCCACTACAAAAGTCCATGATGGAAAAGTCACCATCAACTGAGACGGACGAAATGATTAGCGGAGCGTTGCCCGTGTTCGAAAACAATAATTCGGTCACGGCGCCGCTCGTCTTAACGAGGAGGTGACCGAAATTGTAGCTGCCGGAACTTGGCCACAATTGCGGCGCCGAGCCCTGCCCTGAAAAACTGAGGAACTGTGGAGTGATCGCCGCATTATCGCTAAGCGTTATCGTCCCAGAAACCAGGGAACTATCAACCGGAGAAAATGTGACGGAGATTGGGCAGACGCTCGCTGGGGCGATCGCTCCGCAACTCTCAGTAGCGCTCACTGCCGGCGCCGAAGACACCAGGCTAGCCACATTGAGTAGCGAATTGCCGCAGTTGGTGAGATGTACCGTCTGCGTGCTTGAAGTTTTAACTGGGACAAGTCCAAAGTTCACATCCCAGTTGTCCAAGCAGACGGAAGGCGCTGGCGTAGCCATGTCGAACTTCGCGATGAAGCCGTGATTAGCCTGGGTCGGCGGAACTGTCTGGAAGGCGGCCGGCGTAGTTGGAAAATCCGTAGTATCGGTGACACCGGTGACAATCAAATTGTCCTGGGAATCGACTGCCAAAGCGGAGAATGTCGAGCCTGGGTACACTTGATCGGTAGAACTGAGGAAACTCCCGAACAACAGGGCGCTGAGGGAGGGGTTCATCCCAGCGAGCACCATCTCAGAGTTGCTAGCACTGTATTCCCAAACAGCTGTGAAGGGATCCTGTAAAGGGAAATCGGTCGCGCCCGTCCATCCTCCAACGTAGACATTCGAATGACCATCCAACGCTATGCCGGTGAATCCAGAACCGTTGCCCGAAGGCCCGTCTAGATAAGTGGCGCTTAACACGTTCTTGCCAGCACCATCCAATTCAAGAAGAAAGCCACTAAGATACTCTCCGAACCTTCCGGGGTTAATAGTCTTTTGGTACGCGTTGCTGCTTACTGGGAGACTGGTCTCGCTAGTTTGTCCCGTGACATAGGAGTCGCCCAAGCCAGTCACGGCAAGACCACCCACTACGTCCGTCCCAGGAATATAGGTTGCGTAATTGATCGCGGATGCCTTGGCATTCAGTTGCAGTATGAATCCAGCCGAAGCGTTCTCGACATTGAGATTGTTGGGAAATGTCGGCTGAATCACACCCGCGGTGCTCGGCAGCCCGGGACCAGACGTTCCAGCGATCGTAGCCTGCCCTTTGGCATCGACCGAGATGCCAGTGGGTACAAACACGTCATTCAAGTAAACCGTAAGACTTGGTGGAGCAGAGCCGGGAATGATGGTGCTGAAAACCAGTGCACCGGTGCTGCTTGCCTTGAGCACGAAGGTCGAATTATATGGATAGCCGGGAACTGTGGTTGAAAGCGTTCCCGGTGTGATTTCGAAATGTGAGTCGTCCGTCACCCCCGCCAGGTATGCGTCGCCCCCATTGTCGAGTGCTAGAATTCCGCTGCCGCTTTCGCCCGTCGCTACGGCGGTTCCCTCGATACCCCCGATCAAGCCGGCATAGTTGAATGCACTTCCATCCGGCTTGAGAGAAACGAGGAAGAAGCAGTCATTATTCCCCTCGCAGGTTAATGCAGGAACAGAGCCTGCATGCGGGAAATCATTCGAAGCGGATGTACCCGCCACGATGATGTTACCTTGGAATCCACCGCGATCGCATTACCGTAATTTCTGGATGAACCGCCAAGATAGGTCGAATACAGCAGAGAATGTCCAGTGGGATCAAGCTTCGAGACGAAAGCATCGGGCGATCCATCATATGTCGCCTCCAAGCCATCGACGATAGGGAAAGCTGAAGAGTAGGTGTAGCCCGTGACGTAGACATTTCCGCCAGAATCACTCGTCACCGCTGCGGTGTAATCTGCCGTATTGCCCGCGAGGTAAGTTGAAAACCCAAAGACCGGGTCGATTGTCAATTCACGACTTATGTCATAGGCGCCCAAGCAAAACTGCACGGTATTATCGGAGTTGAGCACAAAACTGGACTCAACCATTTGCCGCCCGCGTGGGGAGTCCTGAAAGGCAAGAGGCTTGTGAAATACGAGAGTTCCGCTGGCCAGGGATATCTTCAGGTCGCCCGAGTCGGCGAGAGAGACACTGGTCGCTCCTGCAATTGAGAACCGTACCCTTGCCGGATCTGACCCGGGCGAGACCCTGAAATCGTGCTCCAACTCATCGCCGTTACCGTGGAAAACGAGATCGATGCCTGGATACACTTCAGGATAGACAACCTGTGCGTGATGGGGAACGGCATGAATCCAGCGGGAAGAGTCAGATTCTAACAAGTAGTGACTGACGCTCGGTAGAAGATATCGTGCTTCGGGCCGGACTTCTGGCGCTGCTCCAAGAAGGTGAAAACCAATCCGTGACGAGCCCCGACTCCCATCGGGAAGAAGTATGTCTACGCCAGTCGCAGAAAATAGAGTTTCCACGTACCCGTGGCGAGAGACATACTGATAAGAAGATGGAACTTGCCCCATGTTGGTTTCGAAAACTATGGGCAGTGCGGCCAAGGTTGGCCCAGAGGAAGCCATTCCGAACGGCTGAAGAACGATAAGCAGGAATAAGGTAAGCGAATCAAAAAGTAATGTGCGAAAGGCTCGACTGCAGTCAAGTCTTACTTCGCGGCCAGTAATATCCGCAAGATTAATCGGCATAGCTGCCTCCGACTGGGTCACTTCCATACTCGCTTCCGTGAGCTTAACGAAACGGACAATCTTCTTCGAGTATCCGGGTTGAGTCAACGAGTAAAAGCGTAGTTAGCCTGAGGAAACGTTCTCGCTCATTGCCCCGGGGTTCAGTACGTCCGGGATGTAGGCGGCAGCGGCGCTAGCGGACCGGACAGCAGCGCCAATAACTCCTAGATTGCGTTGAAGTTGGGTCCGAGTTGTAAAGAGTGCCGGGTGATTCCCGTGGCATCCGAAAATCGTCCTGAAATGTTCCGGCACAGCTCAAAAAGTGATACTCTGGATCGCCTTTTACAGAGGCGAAACTTCATTTGCTGAACGCAAGGAGATTTTCATGGGATTTCTGGAAGATGCAGAAAAAATCGCAGGCGCCGTGGCTGCAGTGGAAGGCGTGAAGAAGCTGGATCCAAACGCATCGATATTGACCGAAGGGGCGGCTGCCGTCGCCGGATTTGAAGGCGCTGGAGCGATTGCGGAACACCTTGAAAAGAAGGAAGACGGTAACAATCAGAGCTAGCTCTCTATTGCCGCAACACGAGCAGGAGGCATCTTCGTCTTTGCCTCGGCAGTGGCGGAGCCGAACGCTGCCTTGAGTGGCTCGCCATTGATGCGCGCGCAGGCCCACGCGCTTGCGGGCGTAGAAGTTCCGACCCTTGTTCGACTACTTCGCTAGCAAGGGAAGGTGTTGCTCGCCCAAACCCCGGATGGATATTTGGTTCGTGGGTCCTAGTTGACTTGGCACGAGCAACCCGCCTGTGAGTACACGGGACGGCGCAATCCGCATAGCGCCGGGCGACTTTGCGAATCGGTTCGAACGCGGTAGACTGAGTTTTAGAGGCATTTCTGTTGTCGCCGGTCAGTAAAAGTTTGCTAAACTATTGAAACGGCTCACTGAAGGCGCGTAGCTCAGTTGGTTAGAGCGCTACCTTGACACGGTAGAGGTCAGGAGTTCGAGTCTCCTCGTGCCTACCATTTTCATTCTGATTGGATTCCCGCCTTTTTTTGACCGTCAATTCTTAGTCATTCCATAGCGCTCTTCGTGGCCCTGCTATGGTGAAAAATGCGCGGCCGTCCACAAAATCTTCTACCGGGCCGTGATCGAAGATCCAGATAGGGCAGTGATGGCAGCTTTCTTCCCGAAAGTTTCTTCTGGGAGGCGCTCGCTCCCATTGAGCAGCCGATCGGGCTGCAGCGGGAGTTTGACGACGAAGGTAGATCCTTGACCGAGCGTGCTGTGAACGGCAATCGACCCCCGGTGCTGCTGCACGATCCAATCGGCGATGGCAAGTCCGATTCCAGCTCCGCCCATCTCCCGGATTCTCGCCTTGTCGACGCGGAAAAAGCGCTCGAAAATTCTGGCATGATCCTCCTGCGCAATTCCAATTCCCGTGTCGAGCACAGAAATAATTGCATTGCCGTTGTGCGCCTCCAGGCGAAGTGCGATGGTCCCGGGCGGCGGCGTGTACTTGACGGCGTTATCGAGCAGGACCGCCAGCAATCGCTGCACAGCCCGGCAGTCGGCCAGGACGGGAAGTTCGCAATCCACGATCTCTTTTGTGAATCGCAGATTCCGGGACTCCACCAACTGGCGCCATGTGTCGGCTGTCCCGGCAATCACTGAACGCAGGTCGAGGGACGCGAGGTCCAGGCTTTCCCGCCCGGAATCAGCGCGGGCCAGCGCCAGCAGTTCTTCCACCAGGGACGAGGTTCTTTCCGCCTCGCGCAGGATGTGGCGCAATGCTTCGCGATACTCCTCAGTTGTGCGGGTCTTGCGGAGGGTAATTTCCGCCTCCGTACGAATCAACGAGATCGGCGTACGCAGCTCATGCGAGGCGTCGGCCGTGAAGCGGGTTACGCGGAGAAACGCGCTTTCAATTCGGCCTAACATCTGGTTCAACGTGTCCGACAGACGTTGGAGTTCATCGCCGGTAGTAAGTTTCTCCAGCCGGGCACTTAGATTAGCGCCGCTGATGGTCTGCGCAGTCCGTGAAAGGGCGTCTACCGGAGACAAAGCCTGGCGGCTGAGCCAGTATCCTCCGGTGGCAGCGGCGAGAAGCAGCAGAGGGGCGAGGATCAGCAGATAACTTCGAAACAGGGATAGAGTAGCGACGATCTGATCAGTGGGGATGCCGGTCTGTACCAGGTAGTAGCGTCCGTTTACCTCAATGCGTTGGGAAACAAAGCGAAAAGGCTTCCCGCCGAGGAGCGAGTTCTGAAATGAAGGTCGCGGGAGGAGGGTGGGCGATAAGGGCGGCCACTGGTTGCGCTGCAGCGAGGGCGCGCGAAAAATCCAGTTTCCATCCTCGTCGTAAAACTGCAGGTAATCGCCGGAATGCTCCAGGAGGTAGGCTTCGGAGGTTTCCTCGCGAAGCTTGTCGACCGTCATATTTTTTTTCTTCTGGGCTTTCAGGAAGCTGGCCAGATCCTCAACTTGGGCGGTCAAAGCGTCATCGGTGATGCCGTACAGATGTTGCCGCAGGAGAATCCACATCCCACCGCCAAAGCAGAGCTGCGCGGCGGCAAAGATGGCGAGATACCACAAGGTAAGGCGAAGGCCGATGGAGAGTTTTTTCAAGACGGCTAGTCTGCGCGAATTACATATCCGACGCCGCGCACGGTGTAAATCAATTTTTGTCTGTCACTTTCATCGTCGCAATCGACATTCCAGCCATGGCTTTCACAGTCGATCTTGTTACGCAGGAGGCGCACGAAGGCGTCGAGCGTATTCTGTCGCATTTCGCGGCCGGAAGATGCGATCAGGATTTCGCGCGAGACCACCTTCCCGGCATTACGCATGAGCTGCTCCAACAGGCCGAATTCAGTGCGCGTCAGGCTGACAGGAAGGCCACCGCGACTCACCTCGCGGGTCGAAATGTCCATTGCCAGGTCTCCTACGCGAAGTTCCGCGGTTCGCGGCGCGACCGCCGCGCGATGCACAGCGCGCAAGCGGAGCAGCAATTCGTCGAAGGAGAAGGGCTTGGTCATGTAATCGTCGGCACCGAGGTCGAGACCGTGCACGACATCGGGGACAGAATCCCTGGCGGTAAGCATGAGGATGGGGGTGCAGTTGTTTTCACCGCGCATCTGCCGGGCCAGATCGAACCCGCTCAGCCTGGGCATCATGGCATCAAGGATCACCACGTCGAAGTTGTGTTCGCGAACCATCTGCAGGCCTTCGCTGCCATCGGCGGCACAGGAAACCAGATGGCCTTCTTCACTGAGACCGCGGCGCAACAAGTCCAGCATGCGGCGTTCATCTTCAACGACCAGCAGTTTCATGGAAGGCCTGTCAGCATTCATCGGGTTGTAATACCGAAACACTAGGATAAACGCGAACCGGTCCGGCGAACACAGTCTGAAAAAGTATTAACCGTCTTTTCATAACGGCTTCACACCTGTCTCCTAGCATCACTAGTCACCTCAACCGGATGAAATTTCTGTTTTCAGAGGGATCAGGCTCGCAAATCGATTCTTGTTCCCCAGAGCCTCTTCGAGTTCGCGGGTCAAGGTGCTGGTCGGCAAGGAGAGTAAAGCTATGACTCTAAAGCAATCATTTCGCATTCTTTCGCTCATCTCGGAAGTGCTGATTTTGCTATTCATCTGTGGAGTTCTGGAAACCGCTGCGCTCGCACAGACCAGGCATGGAACGATCAGCGGGCGGGCAGTCGACCGGGTGGGAGCGGTACTCGACGGCGCGCGAGTGAGGCTGCAGCCCGGCAACCTTGTGACCGCTACCGATGGCCAGGGAGAATTCAACTTCATCGGGATCGCGCCGGGCGACTATACGCTCACCATTTCTTACGTTGGGTTCACAAGCTTCAGCAAGCAGGTTACGCTGGCGGCCGGGCAAGCGAGTCGCATCGAAGCCAAACTGGATGTGTCCGCCAAGAGCGAAGAGGTTTCGGTAGTAGCGGACCGCCCGCACGGAGAGGCCGAGGCGATCAACCGGCAGCGCACCTCCGACAACATTCTTCAAGTGCTGCCATCGGACGTGATTCAAGCGCTGCCGAATGCGAATATCGCGGATGCGGTTGGCCGCCTCCCCAGCGTGACGCTGGAGCGCGACGAGGGGGAAGGGAAATATGTGCAGATCCGCGGGACCGAGCCGCGGCTGACGAACCTGACGATTGACGGGATCACGGTTCCCGCGCCTGAAGACAACGTACGCCAAGTAAAACTGGACACGATTCCGGCGGGAATCGTCGAATCGGTGGAAATCAACAAAACGCTTTCTGCGAATCAAGATGCCGACGCCATAGGTGGGTCCGTAAATCTCGTCACCAAAACCGCCGGGGAACTGCCGACCCTGACACTGGAAGCAATCGGTGGTGGCTGTTGAAAAACTCGGCTTTAGCCAGCGGCTTTTTGGGGTGAGTGTCCGCTCCTCGTACTTTTCTTACTCCTTACGGTTACGCGGTAGCCGGCAGAACGGGTGTTGCCGGTCGGCTGAGGAATCGCACCAGTCGCTTGATGTTCTGCGCCGGCCGCCAGGAAGAACTGCTCCCGCACGAACTTCAATCTCCGCAGGCGCAAGCGACGCAATCCGATCTGATTCTTCAGTTCCGCGAACAAGGCTTCCACCTTCTTTCTTTGCCGCTGTGCTTTGGCGAACTCTGGCGTGTTGACCAACTCCCGCGCACGTTGCCGGGCTGATTCGTTCTGGTGGATGATCAGGCACCGGAAAGCAGCACTGGTGCATTGGGCTCGTAGAGCACAAGCACCACATTTTTTGCGTGTCCCGATGTAGTTGAAGGCTCGATTGCGATACACTCGGCCACCGTAGTTGAGGAGCTGGCCAGCAGGACAGATGTAGCGATTGTTTTCCGGTTCGTAGGAAACGCTCGGGACCGAAGAATGGGCTCTTCTTTCGGTGGATGCTGTCACGGGTCCGCATGTAGGGAGTGATGCTCCGATCGGCTAACCATTGCAAGAACTCGCCGTTCCCGTATGTCGTATCGGCCGCCACCGATTCCGGCTCTCGTCCTTGCCATTGAGTGAAACGGGTGAGCATGTCTTGCGCGGCAACCGTCTCCTGACTCATGCGCGCCGCGGTGCCCTGCACTCCCACAATCACACAGCTGTCGTTATCCACCAGATAGTTGTCGTAGTATCCCAGCCGCGCCGGTGTGCCGCCCTTGGTGGCGTAGGTAGAATCGGGATCGGTGGTCGAAACCTGATCCTGCTCATGCACCGGCTCTTCCACCGGATTCTGCTCTTCCACTTCCCGCAGATACTGCCGCACGGTATGATGAACTTGGGCCGCTTCCGCTAGCTGCTCCCGTGGAATGCGGCTTTCCTTGGCCGCATTCGCTTCCACGAAACTGCCATCGACCGACAGATGCTTGCCCTGCACCAGTCCTACTTCCACACACTGCTGCACGATCTGTTCGAACAGCTGCTCGAACAGTTTCGACTCCTGAAACCGTCCATGCCGGTTCTTCGAAAACGTGGAGTGATGCGGAATCTCCTGATCGAAGCCCAGCCCGGTGAACCAGCGCCACGCCAGATGCATGCGCAGTTCCTCCACCAGCTTGCGCTCGCTGGTGATGCCGTACAAATAGCCGATCAACAGAATGCGCAGCAGAAGTTCGGGATCAATCGACGGCCGCCCAGTCTCGCTGTAACTCTCTTTCAGTCTCTCCCGCACGAAGTCAAAGCTGATGTGCTTTTCAATCAGCCGCAACAGATGAGTTTCTGGAACCTGATCTTCCAGGCGGAAGTAATAGAACAACGCCTCCGAGCGGTCGTGTTGCCCCATCATGATCAGCAGGCCTCCGACGATGAGAATCCAACAAAGCATGCGAATGCTTTTCTTCTAACATGCTTCTGCCCAATTTCATCCTGCTAATCGACGTGACTTTTTCAACACCCACGGTGGATTTACTCCTATCGTGAACACGCGTTACGTCGGCCAGGTAAATGGAACTATAGGCCAACGCTTCGGAGCTAACAAACGCTTTGGAATTCTATTTTCGGGGAGCTATGACTACAACGGGCGCGGCATCGATGACATCGAGCCGCAACCCGACCCAGGGCAAGCCACTCCCTACTACGACAGTATGGACATACGGGAATACCGGTACCAGCGGAAGCGTTATGGATTCGCCGGTTCGCTCGATTACAAACTGGGAGAGATCTCGGGGCTTTATCTTCACTATTTTCTGTCGAACTTTAAAGACTATGGCAATAAGTGGGTCTACACCCTGAATGATGGAGATTATCCGAAATTTTCCACTTCCAGCCGCTTGCCGGATTACGGAATTGCCAGCCTAGGGGTTGGGGGCAAGCACGTATTCAGCGATTCCTGGGTAGCGTGGGAGATTTCTGCGGCGCGCTCACGCCAGTTGGCAGCGGCCGGGAATCCGGGGGCAAAGTTCAAGTACATCAAGAATTCAGCGGGCGCCGGGCAATGCACCTTTGACCCAGCCGCTACCACGAATCCCAACCTGCCGCAGTTTGATCCGGCTTGCCTTGCTCCGGGTTCGCCGACATTGGATCCGACGCAATATAAGTTAGACGAGTTTGACACCACTTCCGGAGAGACATCGCAGGTCAACCTGCAAGGCGCCTTTTCAATGGCCAAGAACTACCATGTGGGCTCACACTTTTCGACGTTTGAGTTTGGGTTCAAAGTGCGTAACGCGCACAAAGGGCAGGATGCCTACTCAGGTGTTTATGACAACGTGGGCAACTACGGGAGCACCGGGCTGCCGCCGCTCATGAGCATGTTTCTTAGCGGATTCAATAATTCCAATTATTACAACAAGGATTACAACCTGGGACCGGTGACCGAATACAACAAGATAACGTCGTTCTTCAATGCCAACCCACAGTTGTTTCCCATTGACCAGCCGGCCACCACCTTCGGGTCGGTCTCGGCTAACTTCGACCTTACGGAGCGCATTTCTGCGGGTTATGTGATGAACACGATCGAATTTGGCCGTTTTCGTCTACAGACAGGGTTGCGCCTCGAGGCCACGCAGTTAAATATCCTTGGCTTCAAGGTAATCAATAATGTGGACCAGAATGGCAACCCGCTTCCCTCGACGATTATCCCGCAGCCTTCCGATACATGGTACTGGGATCCCCTGCCGAGCATTCAATTGCGCTACCGCTTGACCAATGATTCCGACATCCGAGCGGTCTACGGGCGCGGCATATCCCGTCCCAATCCGTACGACCTCGTGCCCTATGTCACGGTGGATCAATCGACCAGCCCAGACACCGTGACGGTCGGAAATCCAAACCTGAAACCGGAACATGCCAACAACTACGATGTACTCTACGAGCAGTATTTGGAGCCTTTCGGACTATTGCAAGCCGGCTTCTTTTACAAGCAGCTGAGTGCTCCTATTTATTACATCAACAACATAACTGGAATCGGGCCCGCCGATCCATATTACAGCGAGTATCCCGGCGACTTCCTGAGCTACATTATCAACGGCACAAATGCGAAGCTGTATGGTTTCGAGGCCAGTTACATCCAGCATCTGGGTTTCCTGCCGGGCGCTCTGAGCGGTTTGGGAATTTCCGCGAATTATGGGTGGACAGCATCGAACGCAGGCCATTTACCTCTGCGGTCTGATACGCCGTCGCTGCAGCGCCAGGCTCCTAACACCTGGAACATCAGTCCCACGTATGACAAGGGGCGCTTTTCGACTCGGCTGGGACTCTCCTATAACGGACCGAGCATTTACCAGTATCAGTGGCAGAACAATACCACGGAAGATCCGAACGGACTCGGCCCCAAGGGTCCGGCCGGTGACAACTATCTTTATCCCCACCTGCAAGTGGACGCACAAGCCAGCTACCGTGTGCAAAAGAGCCTCACCTTCCTTGTGCAGGGTCTGAACCTCACCAACGAAGTTTTCGGATTTTATAACGGAAGCCCGCAATACGTGGTTCAGCGTGAATTCTATAAGCCAACCTACACGTTTGGATTTCGCTGGGAACCACGACGGGAGTTTTAGCGAAAACACTATCGCTGCGGGCGCCTCAGTTGGGGCAGCCTTTTCTCGCAGCATTGCGCCTCTAAACAGGCCTACACGCCAACAATTGAGTCTGAGACCGGTTAGAAACCAAGGAGCCCTTATCCAGATGAAGAAAGCGAACTCGTTCCGTAATCTGACAATCATGAATACCGCCATCTTTATGGCGGTGTTGGCGGTAGGGTACTCGCTCGCTGCGACTTTCCCCGCGTCCGCCCAGGGATTTGCCATCACTAAGAAAATTCCAGTAGCCGGCCAAGGGGGCTGGGATTACCTCACGGTCGACGAAGCCGGGCGACGGCTTTATGTTTCCCACGGAACCCAGGTGGAAGTGCTCGACGTCGATTCGGGCGCGATCGTGGGCAAGGTCGAGAACACTCCCGGTGTGCATGGAATCGCGGTTGCTCACGAACTGGGGCGCGGATTCGCAAGCAACGGACAGTCGTCGACGGTCACGATCTTCGATCTGAAGACGCTGAAAGAAATCGCGCAGGTTCCGGTGGGCAAGAAACCCGACGCGATCATTTACGATCCGGCTACCTCGCGCGTTTTTGCATTCAACGGCGACAGCAGCAGCGCCACCGCGATTCAGGCGGCTGACGGAAAGGTAGCGGGGACGGTCGATCTGGGCGGTGGTCCGGAGTTTGCGGTGGCTGACAATTCAGGATATGTTTACAACAATATTGAAGATGCGAGCGTGGTGTTGAAAATTAATTCGCGCTCCCTGAAAGTCGAGCAGCGCTGGCCGACAGGGCCGTGCGCTTCGCCTTCGAGTATCGCGATGGATCGCACGAACCGGCCCCTTTTCATCGGCTGCCGGAGCAAAGTGATGGCCGTGATGAACGCCGACACGGGGAACGTGATTACAACTCTGCCGATCGGCGATCATGTGGATGCGACGGCTTTCGATCCGGATTCGCGGCTGATTTTCAACTCCAACGGCGAAGGCACGATCACGGTGATTCACGAAGACGGTCCCGATAAATACTCAATTGTCCAAACGGTGAAGACGCTGCCCAAGGCGAAGACCATGGCGCTCGATCCCAAAACGCACAAGCTGTTTTTATCGGCGGCGGAAGCGGGGCAGTTTGAAATCCTGGTGGTGAGCCGATAGATGAAATTCCTTCAGAAGTTGCCGGTCGTCATTCTCTTTCTGGGCTGTGTGGCCTGCTCGCGATCGCATTCGCAGGCCGCGGCGGCCGATCCGGTCGAGTTACAAGCGCCGGCGAGCACGCCGTTCCACTTTGTCGCGTATGGAGACTCACGTTTCCACGATCCCAAGGACACCGACGCGGCCAATCCCCCCGTGCGGCAGGCGCTGGTGCAGGCCATCGCGCAGACCAATCCTGCATTTGTGGTGCTAACTGGCGACATTGTGTACAACGGCTATGACAAGGACGACTGGGAGGTGTGGGACAGCGAAACCGCGATCTGGCGCGAGAAGAAAATTCCGGTTTATCCCACGCTCGGAAACCACGATCTGCATGGGAGCGAGAAGATTGCTTTAGCCAATTATTTCGAGCGCTTCCACGATCTGAAGAAGAGCGTTTATTATTCGGTCCGCGCGGCCAACACCTTGCTGCTCGTGCTCGACAGCGCGCTGGACGAGACTTCCGGCCCGCAAGGCCAATGGCTCAAGCAGAAGTTGGACAGCCTTCCCAGCGACGTGGACTTCGTGTTCATCGTGCTGCATCATCCCCCTTACACAAGTTCATCGGATAAGACGATGTTTGGTGGAGGACATTCGTCGCGGCCTGAGGAGCACGAACTGGCCAGGATGCTGGAGGCGAAGCAGGCGAACCAGCGCGCGCGAATGGTGGTTTTTTCCGGGCACGTGCACAACTACGAGCGCCACGAACACGGCGGTGTGACGTATTTTGTCAGCGGCGGCGCGGGAGCGCACGCTTACCCGATCGAGCGCGCGAAGGACGATCCGTTTCAGAGCAAGGAAATCAACTACCACTACCTGCAAGTCGAGGTGGACCGGGACAGCCTGAAGATCACCATGCACCGTCTCGACATGACAAGCGGCAAGGAAGTCTGGACGGAACCGGATTCCGTGACGATTGCGGCTCCGGCAGCAAAGGCCGCGACGGGCAAATAAGTCCGGTTCTGCGCGGCCGAACTGCCTCATCGGATGGAATCGATGAGGTCACACAGCGTGGCATCCGCCAAGCGAAAGATTCCTGGCGCACAGCTTAAATGCCCGCATACCACGCGTAGCCACCATCGGCGTTCGCACCACCCAGACCCTTTGCCGAAGGCTTTAAGGTTGTCCGTCAGAGTCAGGCGATTGATATATTTCACGCTCTTGTAACCAAGTTGTCGCGGCACTCGCAGGCGGAGCGGGCCTCCGAACGGCACGGGAAGTTCATTTCCGTTCATGCGATGGGCGAGAAGCGTCTGCGGGTGCAACGCGTCCGCCATGTCGATGCTCTCCCACCAGTCAGGTTGGATCGAGCGGTACACCACGTAACGCACCTGGGGCAGCGCGCCAACGCGGTCCAGGATGTAAGAGAGCGGCACGCCGGTCCATTCGGCGATGTAAGTCCATCCTTCTTCACAGCCGTTCATGGTGATCTGCGTACTGGTGGGGAAACTCCTGATCTCCGCCAGCGAGAACGAGGCCGGCCGCGCCGCCATCCCGTCCACCGTCACCCGCCAGTCCACGAAACTGGCGGCCTGGAGTCGTTTGAATTCATCGCCCAATGGATCGACTTCATTCGCGAAGGGATTTTCCGAAATCTCGCTGCGGGAAAATTCACGGGCCATGGAATGGCGGGTCAAAAGCCGCTGCGCGGCGTAGGTCAGCGTTTCTCCCGGGCCGTAAAGTCCTCCGCCGTCTGGCGGGATAAGTCCATGATGCCGCGCGATTTTGGCTGCGACGGTAATCCCGGATGCGCCGGCGGCCACAGCCAGCCCGGTGGTGAGGAATTTGCGTCGAGAGATATTGTTCATATCTTCACTCCGTCGGCCGGATAGCGCGGCCGGTGATCATTGTTCCCGTAATCATTGTCCCCGTAATCATGGCGCGCATGCGATTTCGAAATCCCGCAACAATGACCATCAGCACGTGAATCAACAGGAACAGCACAAGGAATATCGTCACCAGGAAGTGCAGGCTGCGCGCCGTCTGCTGGCCTCCCAGGAGCCGAACGGCCAGAGGAAATTCCGAGGTGAATCCGAACGACATGGCCAGCCCCGTCCAGATCATCAGACGGGAACAACACGAAGATTACGAGCAGATAGGTGAGGCGCTGGAGCACGTTATACGACCAGGCTTCTTCCTCGCCCGGCCGCTCAAAGCGCAAATGTCGAACCAACGAACCGCCAAGCTCCTTAAGGGAAAGGTCAGAAGCCGCGGGCACCAGATTGCGCCGGAAATGCCCGGCGAAGAAGCCGAACAGCAGTAGAACAAACCCGTCCCGACCACCAGCCATGCCGCCTGAAAATGGAGATAGCGGCTCCAGCCGTTCTGGTCCGGGAGCACATAGCCATAGCCGGTGGGTACAGTGTCCCTGGAGGATGGCAGGTGCAGATTGAGCCACGGATGCATGTTTACGTTGCCGGTCTCACCCCAGTAAAAACGTGGATGCGAGAGCACGATCTCTCCTCCGCTGACGAGCAGCGCGAGAAATGCGACCGTGGTGATCCAGTGGGTCACACGCACGATTGCAGCGTGGCGCTTTCGATACACCGCCGGCCCTGCAGAACCATGCCTGGCAGAAGATGTCAGTTGCTGCGCACCGGGGCCGGCGACCGGCAGGCTCGTATTCATAAATTGGGCCCCACTCCCAATGGACTGAATTGTACCGCCAGCGAACGCCGCGCAAAAGCCGACTGGGCCTGCCGCTCAACCATCGCGCTTACCGCACGTAGCCGGGTCCGCGCAGAACCTTCCCCGGCAAAGCTCCCGTCATTCTGGAGTTCTCAATTACCGGAACGCCATTCACGAGCACGAACTCCATTCCCTGCGACAACTGGTTGGGATTATCGAACGTTGCAACATCTCGAATGCTTTGGGGATCGAAAATAACCACGTCCGCCCACATGCCCTGTTTGAGAACGCCCCGGTCGGTGAGCCGCATCCGCTGTGCGGGCAATGCGGAAAATTTGCGAATGGCGTCCTCCAGAGTCAGCTTCTTTTCTTCTCTCACGTATTTGCGCAGGATGCGCGGAAATGTGCCGTAGGCGCGGGGATGCGGATGCTCCTCGCCCAGAACTCCCTCGGGCGATGTTCCCGACGAGTCGTTGTCAATCGAGACCCACGGTTGGACCAGTGCCAGCGCGACATCGGGTTCTGACATGCCGAAGACGGCGCAATCGGTGAACGCCTTGTCTTCGATCAGTATGTCGAACAAAGTATCCATTGGATCTTTTTTCCACAGCGCGGCGATTTCGTTCAGGCGCTTGCCCTGGAGCGGTCGGAGCGCCGGGTTCTGCACCGCGCCAATCATCACATCCTGCGGACCGGAAATCTCCTGCCATTCGTTGTCCCATTCCCGGGACGGAGTTTCCATTTCCTTTCGAATGCGCGCCCGTGTCGCTGGATCCTTGAGCCGCTCCACCAGCTTCGCATCTCCTCCGTCATGGGCCCAGGGTGGAATGAACGCGGACATGCTGTTGAACCAGGCAGTATAAGCGTAGGTGTCGGCGGAGATATCCACGCCCTGCGCGCGGGCTTGATTGATTTTCGCGACTACTTCGGGCATGCGTCCCCAGTTGTTCTTTCCCGCCACCTTCAAATGCCAGATCTCCACCGGAATGTGCGCCTCGCGGCCGATGCGCAGCGCCTCGTCCAGGGCTTCGAAAACGCTGTCGCCCTCGTCGCGGATGTGGCTGGCATAAATTCCGCCGAACTGCGACGCCTCCGATGCAAGCGCGATCAGCTCTTCGGTTTTTGCATAGGGGGCCGGAGCGTACTCAAGAGCCGTCGAGATGCCCATCGCGCCATCGCGCATCGCATCACGGACCAGGGATCTCATCTCCGCCAACTGGGCCGCCGTGGGCTGTTTGTCGTCGTCGCCCAGCACCATGCGCCGGACTTGCGTGGCTCCGACGTAGCTCGCAAGATTAATGCCCATCCCCTGCTTTTCGAGCCGGGCAAAGTATTGCCGAAACGTGCGCCAGTCGGCGTTAACCTTATAATGCGCGTACGCGGGACGGTCAGCTTGAATCATGGAGTCGTTGAGCGGCGCGGCCGACCCTCCTTCCCCCGTAATTTCCGTGGTGATTCCCTGGTAAATCTTTGAGGGCAGCCGCGGATCCACCAGAATCGTGGTTTCGGACTGGCCCAGCATATCGATGAACCCGGGCGCCACGATTTTCCCACCGGCATCCAAGGTGCGCTTTCGTTGCGCGGCCGAAAGATTCCCGATGGCGGCGATCCGGCCGTCGCGAATGCCCACATCGCCCGAATACCACGGCGACCCGGTTCCGTCGACGATCTTGCCGTCGCTGATAACAATGTCGAATGGCAAGGTGGTTTGCGCAGGGGAGACACAGGCCAGCAACAGGCAAAAGGTCACTGGCAGAACAGCCTTACGTATTGCCGTCATGAGCAAGTTCCTTCCAAAGTGAGAGAGACTTTCAATCGCCATCGCCGCGAGCAACATCAGCATCGCACGGTTGCGTCTACTGGATTGATTTATATTACGACTCAGCACTCACTCCACCGCAACGCGGGCAAAGTGACAAAGGAGGCGCTCTGGACTTCCGCGCCTATCTGGACCTCAAAATCGGAATCCATCGTGTGCTGCTGAATCACCTTGATCTGAATAAAGTGGCGACGCGATCGGATGACGATACGCGGCGCGAGGTGTATGCGGTGATTCGGGAACTGGTCGCGCATCTAAAAACGCCGCCGAGCTTGGCGCCGCTCACCGCCGCGGAGAAAGACCGGCTGTCGGTCGATATTCTTAGCGAGCTGTTCCGTCTGGGCCCTCTTGAACCCCTGCTCCAAGATCCCACCATCAGCGACATCCTGGTCAACGGTGCCAAAGAAATTTATGTCGAGCGCGCGGGCGTCCTTGAAGAATCCGGCGTCACCTTCAAGGACAATGCCCACCTCATGCAGATCATCGATAAGATTGTCGCCGCGATCGGGCGGCGCGTGGATGAATCATCACCCATGGTGGATGCCCGGCTCGCCGACGGCTCCCGCGTGAACGTGATCATTCCGCCGCTTGCCGTCGATGGTCCCCACCTTTCCATTCGGCGCTTCGGGAACGTTCCGATCACCGAACAGGATCTGCTGGCTACCCAGACGCTGAGCCAGCCCATGCTGGATTTGCTCCGCGGCGCCGTAAAAGCTCGACTCAACATACTGGTTTCGGGCGGGACGGGTGCGGGCAAGACTACGCTGCTGAATGTTCTCTCCGGCTACATCTCGGAGAAGGAACGGATCGTCACCATCGAGGACGCCGCTGAATTGCGCCTGAAACAGCGGCACGTGGTCCGACTCGAATGCCGTCCCGCAGACGCGGAGGGCAAAGGCGCCGTCAAGCAGCGGCAACTGGTCGTCAACAGTTTACGGATGCGCCCCAATCGCATCATCGTCGGCGAGGTGCGCGGCGAAGAAACGCTCGACATGCTGCAGGCCATGAATACCGGACATGACGGTTCGCTCACCACCGTCCACGCCAATAGCCCGCGCGATGCGATTGCCCGGCTCGAAATCATGGTTCAGATGGCCAACCTGAATGTGCCCGAAAGAGCCATCCGCAAACAAATCGTGTCGGCTTTGACGCTGATCCTGCAGGTCGCGCGCTTCAACGATGGCACCCGCCGTTTAACGCACATCACCGAGGTCACCGGAATGGAAGGCGACGTCGTCCTGATGCAGGATGTGTTCGTGTTTGAGAAGCAGGGAGTTTCGCCCGAAGGCCGCATCCTGGGAACCTTCACGGCCACCGGCATCAGGCCGAGGTTCGAGGAGAAACTCAAAGCCGCGGGCATTTCGTTGCCGCCAAGCTTTTTTGAGCCGTCCGTCAAGTACCCGCGCCGGCAACGATAGCGCGAGCCGGGTGCGAATCATGAAAACCTCACGGGAAACGGCATTGGAGAGGGGAGCGCCGGTTCGTGCTCAAGCACCGCTGCGGGATTGACTGCCCTGTCCGCGCGGCCAGAGTGTCTTTTCCCACTGCCGGTGAAAGAACCACGGGAAGGCAAAGAAAGCTCCGGTCATCGGGTGACCATTCCAGGCCAGCACCAGCACTACCAGTAGCCACACCGTGCTCAATTTCATCGGATGTCTCGCTTTCCGGAATTCTACATCTCTCTGAACCTGCCCCCGAACCCGTTGCCGCGGATGTGCTGCACCGATCGCCGCAGGGGCTGCCTTCTGAATTCCACCACCGGAGCCGTGGACATTCCAGTTACCGATGTCACAAGGAACTGGCGGGCGCATCCGTCGTCCGGGTCACACCCCTAGACATTGAATCCTGCGCGCTTGCTTTCGCGTGCGGACGTGAACCCGTGCCGCGCCCCAGCTAACTACCATCTTCCTTCTCACCCCGCGGCGCTCGGTATGTCGTCCTACGCTGGTATGTCGTCCTGGGTTACAAGCTGATACTCCGGATCGTCGGCCCCGAATTTTCCCGCAAGATTACTGACTTAACTATTGACAAGGAAAACGGACCGTAGCATGATTCACGGCTGTGGGAGCGACATCCCCGGGTGTCGCATACAAACTTTCGGCGTAATTCGTAGTGTGTGGCACTAAGCGGGGAAGCAATTCCTCTCTTTCGTGTTCCGTTTTCTAAGGATATCGTCAGGTAAGGCCGTGGAAGTAGGGTCCGCAACTTTCACTTCTATACAGAAGCAGTTGAACCCACCAGGAAACGCCCCAACCGGGGAAAGGAGCAACTAGCGATGAAGCGTGTGACAGTTCTGGCGGTAATTACTCTTTTTGTGCTCGGATGCAGCAGCGCATTCGGGCAGGGGTTTGAGCTCGGTTTCTTGTCCAGTGACATGAGCACCCTGTATTGCAATTTCGAGGTAGTCAGCGAATACGGTGCCCTGGCCTCCGGCGTTGATGTGCTCGAGGGCTGCGGAGCCCCCGACGGCGTGATGATTGGCCTCCAGGCCACTTTCCCTCCATCCAAACTCCCACTGGCCGGCAAGTATTACGTGTTGGCGGACTCCGTTATTGATGCCGATTGCATCTGTTTCTCCGGCGACCAGGCGATCACGGTCACGGGAACTACGGCGTATAACATCCACGCCCCGCACTTCGGCTGGGAACTCCTGTTCAACACCTACGACGGTTTCTACGCCTACCTCAATAACTGGGGTTATCTGACTAACGACTTGCCGCTTGCCAAGACCGAAAAGACGGCGCAGAAGGCGCCTCCGACGATTTCGCTCGGAACACTTTCCAAAGATCACAACGTGATGCAATGAAGGCCGCTTAGCGGCCGCCCGCTGTGCTCTTTATGGAGGATGAGGCAAACGAATTCGCGGAAGCCGGTCCGGCGCTCACTTCAAGCGACCCGGAAACCGGCCAGAAAAACCCCCTTTGGGGAAAGGAGATTTAGCGATGAAGCGTTTAACAGTTTTGGCGGTAATCACGATCTTGGTGGTGTTCGGATGCAGCGCCGCATTTGGCGAGGGCATAGTCACGCTCGGCTTTGTGGACAGTACCGGAACTGAGCTGTACTGCGACTACCTCAACTTTTCCTACGGAAGCACCCTCGCATCCGGTATCGACGTAGCATCTTTGTGTGGCGTCCCGGACGGCACCTTGATCGGCGTCGTCACCAGCTTCCCGCAGTCCCTGGAGCCCGTTACGGGACAGATTGTCATGCTGGCCGACAGCGAAAACGATGCCTTCTATGAAGCCTACACCGGAGTCCAGCCAATCTTAGTCACCAAGACTACGCCCTCCAAGACCCACTTTGGATGGGAGGTTTTCTTCAACGATTACGATGATTTCGAGTATTACCTGAATTCCTGGGGTTATCTGACCAAGGAACTTCCGCTTGCGCCTGTCGCCAGAGAAGGGAAAACGGGGAAAGCCTCCGTGCCTGCGTCGGTTGTGGGCCCCTCCAAACGCCTCCCCCGGTAAGACAAAATTAATTCTCCGAAAGGCCACGGCTTTCCGGCGTGGCCTTTTTTCTGTATCGTGAAAAATACATGTGATGGCGGAGCTGTGCCGCGTGTGAATCCTGGAGGATGGCTGAAAATGGTTCGAAGGATTACGTTGATTTGTTTCTTGTGTTGTTTCGGACCCATGCTGCTCGCGCAGAATGCAAAAGATCCGGCACCCAGCCAGCCGTCTACCCCGGCAAAGAGTCCGGCCGACAATAGCGCCCCGGCCGCGCCCACCAAAGCATCCAAGGAATCTTCCGGGCCAGCCGCCGCCTCGCCCTCGGCGAATGCGCAGTATCCTCTCGACGCTATTAAGAATTTTTCGGCAATCATGATTGGCAGCATCGCCGGCGATGAAGAGGAGTCGCACGTGTACCGCCTCGGCCATCTCATGCGCACCGATGTCGGCGGAAGCTATGCGGTCACCGATCTAGTCAAGGGCGACACCTACGGAGTTTCCCCCAAGGCCTGCCTTCACGACAATCACTCCGCTTACCGCGTGTTTCCCTTCGATGTGGGAGGCCACGACCGCAAGGTCGAACGCGTCAGCTCCGGCAAGGAAACCATCGACGGCCACTCCTGCGTCATCGAGGACGTTTCCGTCACGGCGACCGGCCCGCGCCCGCGCACGCTGAAACTACGATTCTGGGAGGCGGAAGACCTGCAAGGTTTCCCAATCAAGGTGCAAGTCATCAGTTCATTTGGACATGACAAGATCATTCGCTACAAGGATGTGAGTCTGGCGCTTCCCGATGCCGCGCTCTTCAAACATCCCACCAAGTGCGACACGCTGGCGCCCAAAGATCTTCCCATGCCAACTGCCCCACCCCCGGGATCAAAGAAAGCTCCGGCTGCACCACCACCCGCGGCCACGCCGCAAAATTGATCGCTCCTTTGTGATGGGGCAGCCTGTATGGTGACCAGGCCTGTCCCGTCACGCCGGTCGCCGCACGTCCTCTCTACAGTGAACACTGTATTTGACGAATTTGTCTGCCCCGCTACCATCGAAACCTCGAAGGCAGCAGTGAACCAGGGTATGCGCATTCATTCTTGATGTTCCTCACCTGACTTGCCGGCGGTTGAGCCGGAAAGATCGGGCGGCGCGGGCCCTATCCTACGGGAGTGTAGATGTCTGGCCAGATACTGATCGTTGACGATCACCCGGTCGTCAGACGTAGTCTTCGCACCCTGCTTTCCGCGCGTCCCGATTGGCAAATCTCCGGCGAAGCCTCGGATGGCGTAGAGGCCATCGAAGCCGCCAAGGCTCTCCGCCCCGATGTCGTGATCATGGACATCTCCATGCCCAGAATGAACGGCATCGAGGCAGCCCGCGTCCTTAGGTCAGAACTCCCCGGCTGCAAGGTTATCATCATCAGCCAGAACGATCCCCTCGTGGCTCGCCGCCAGGCCCAGGAAGTCGATGCCTCGGCCTTTGTCGCCAAGAGCGATTTGTCGCAGCAATTGCTGCCCACCATTGCCAGAATTCTAGCCCCCCGAGATCGAAACCGCGCCCCGGTGGCCACACCTGCCTCGTCTGCGCAGGACTGGCTGGCCGGCGGCCGACTCGGCGATCTAATCCGCGAGCATACCTGGTCCACTACTCCGCTGGGACCGATTGAATTATGGCCCCAGAGCCTGAAGACATCGGTCAATCTCATCCTTAATTCGCAGCATCCGATGTGGATCGGCTGGGGTCCCGCGGCTACCTTTCTCTATAACGACGCCTACATCCAGGTTTTGAGTTCGGCCAAGCACCCGTGGGCCCTGGGTAAGCCTGCCGCCGAAGTGTGGCCTGAGATCTGGGATATCTGTGGCCCGTTAGCCGACAAGGTTTTCCACGAGGGCCGCGCTTCGTTTGTCGATGACATCCGGCTCTTCATGAATCGCGGAGATTTCATCGAGGCAACCTATTACTCGTTTTCCTACAGTCCGATTCGCGATGAATCCGGTGTAGTCGCAGGCTTGTTCTGCCCCTCGACTGAAGTAACTCCGAAGGTCATCAATGCCCGCCGTCTCCGCACGCTCTCCGATTTGTCGCAAGCGCTGGTGCAGAAAACCGTGGAGGCTGCCTGCGATTCCGCAATGGACACGCTGCGCGAGAATCCGGACGACATTCCTTTCGCCCTCCTCTATCTACTCGACGAACAAAATACTCGCGCGAATCTGCTGCAGGTTTGCGGAATACCGGTGAATGTGGGGGCTCTCTCCCCTAAGTCCGTCGCTCTGGCCGGCGAAAATAAAGGTGACCAGGATTGTTTCTGGCCGCTGGCGGATGTGTTAAAGAGCCGCCAGTCGCAAGTTATCCCAGTCAAGAATATGAAGGGCTTGCCGCTCGGCCTCGCGCAGCAGCCCCTTACCGAGGCGATAGTACTGCCCGTGAGCGCGCGCGCCGAAGAGCGCGCGGCTGGCGTTTTGGTCATGGGAGTGAGTCCGGCACGCAAACTCGACGCGGAATACCGGACGTTTTACGAACTGGTTTGCCGCCAGATCGCAACCGCCATTCAGAATGCGCGCTCTTCCGAAGAAGAAAAGAAGCGCATCCAGGCCCTGGCTGAAATCGATCGCGCCAAGACTGCCTTCTTCAGCAATGTGAGCCACGAGTTCCGCACACCTCTTACGCTCATGCTTGGCCCTGTGGAAGAACTGCTGGCCCGAAGCCACACCGATCTCACTCCCGCCGCCAAAACCCAGTTGGAGCTCGTCAACCGCAACGGCTCTCGGCTCCTTCGTCTGGTCAACACTCTGCTGGATTTCTCGCGCATTGAAGCGGGACGGATGCAAGCCATCTATCAGCCCACCGACCTTGCGGCTTTCACCGTCGAGTTGGCCAGTGTATTTCGTTCCGCCACCGAGCGAGCCGGTTTACTTCTCGAAATCGATTGCCCCAAACTCGCCGAGCCGGTGTTCGTCGATCGCGGCATGTGGGAAAAGATTGTGCTGAACCTGATTTCCAACGCCTTCAAGTTCACCTTCGAAGGCAAAATCGCGGTCACGTTGACTCAGGAGGAGAATAGCGCTGAATTGCAGGTGAGCGATAGCGGTGTCGGCATCCCCCCTCAGGAAATCCCTCGCCTTTTCGATCGCTTCCACCGCATCGAAAACACCCGCAGCCGCACCCACGAAGGCAGCGGAATCGGGCTCGCCCTGGTTTTGGAACTCGTCAAGCTTCATGGCGGGTCGGTGCGAGCGCGGAGCAAGCCCGGAGAAGGCAGCACCTTCATCGTGAACCTGCCCCTGGGCAGAGCTCATTTACCGGCCGATAGAATCGGCGGAAATCGCACGCTCGCTTCGACCGCGCTAGGCGCTGCACCTTATGTGGAGGAGGCGCTGCGTTGGCTTCCCGAGGTTGAAAACGAAACGGAAGTCGAGATTCTTCCGGCCGACGAACTGCTCCCCATCCCCTGTCCGCCGATGTTGAACGGAGACACCAGAAAGCGTCCTTATATCCTCGTTGCCGACGACAACTCTGACATGCGGCAATATCTTGTGCGTTTGCTGGCGGAGCGCTATGAGGTGAAGGCGGTGCCCGACGGAGAATTGGCTCTCGCGGCCGTGCGGGAGCGCACGCCCGACCTTCTGCTCTCCGACGTAATGATGCCGAATCTCGACGGCTTCGGCCTGCTTCACACCGTGCGATCCGATCCCCAGACCCGCACCATTCCCATCATCCTGCTTTCCGCCCGCGCCGGCGAGGAATCGCGCGTGGAAGGCATGGAGCAAGGCGCCGACGATTATCTGATCAAGCCCTTCAGCGCCCGCGAACTGCTGGCCCGCGTTCAGACGCACCTCGAAATGGCGCGCGTGCGCCGCGAATCCGAAGAAGCCCTGCGCCGCAGAACCGAGCAGTTCGAGACCCTCTTCAACCAGGCTCCCCTGGGCTGTTACCTGGTGGACAGCAATTTCCGCATTCGATCCATGAACCCAACCGCTCTCAAAGCGTTTGGAGACGTCACTGACATCAACGGCCGCGACTTCGATGAAGTCGTTCATCTCATTCGTCCCGAGGCATACGCTGATCAAATCGTCCAACAGTTTCGGCACACCCTCGAAACCGGGGAGGCCTACATCGTCCCCGAAGGTCTTCATCGCTCCCGCAACGACGCCCGCGAGATCTTCGAGTGGCAGATCAACCGCATCCCTCTGCCCGAGGGCGGCCACGGCGTCGTTTGCTATTTCCGCGACATCACCCGCCAGGTGCTGGCGCGCGAAGCCATCGCCGAGTCCGAGCAGCGCCTCCGGTTGGCGACCGAAGCCGCTCAACTTGGCATCTGGCACTGGTATCCCGACGGCGACCGCTCCACCTGGGATAACGATCGCATGTTCGAGATTTTCGGCCGCACTCGCGAGGATGGTCCTTTCAGCGAGACTGAGTTCCGGAAAAGCATCGTTCATCCCGAGGACGCGGCGACGCTTAACCGCGCCCTGACGGCCACGCTCGAAACCGGTGTTCGGTTGGTCACACAGGGCCGCATCCGCCGTAAAGATGGTGAGTGGAGGTGGGTCGAAATCACCGGCCAGCTCGAGCGCCACCCCGATGGGTCCCCGGCTTGTATCCAGGGAACCGTGCTCGACATTACCGAGCGCATGCAGGCTGAACAGATCCTGCGGCAACAGCGCCGCCGTTTCGATCTTGTCGCCGATGCCGCCAACGTGGGTTTTTGGTTCTGCGATCTTCCGTTTGACAAACTGACTTGGGACAACCGAGTGAAAGAACATTTCTGGTTGCCGCCCGACGCGGACGTGACCATAGATACGTTTTACGAACGCATCCATCCCGACGACCGGGAACGAACCCGACAAGCGATTGCGGAAAGCAATGAGCATGATCTTCCCTACGATGTTGAATACCGCACCGTTGCTCCCGACGGGCGCGAGAAATGGGTGCGCGCCCTGGGCCGCACATTTTATGACCAGCAGGGCCGGCCCCGGAGTTTCGACGGCCTCACTCTCGATGTCACGGAACGCAAGAAGGCGGAGGATCGCGAAAGTCAGATCACTGCCGAGGCTGTTGCCGCCAATGCGAAATTCCGCGCCGTGTTCGAACAGACCACTGTCTTTGCCGGTATTATGACCAACGACGGCGTCATGATCGATGCCAACAAACTGTGTCTCGAAGCCTGCGGTTTCCTGGCGAAAGACGTGCTTGGGCGCGCCTTTTGGGAGTGCGGGTGGTGGAGTGATTTCCCCGAGTCGCAGGAAAAGATCCGCGCCGCCACCCCTCTCGCCGCACAAGGAGTTCCCTATCGCGAAACTCTGAATTACTGCTGGGCCGACGGCACGCAACGGCTCGTGGATTTTGCCCTTTATCCCATCGTCGACCATGAGGGCAAAGTTATTTTCCTCCACCCCACCGGCGTTGACATCACGGAATTGAAGCACGCGGAGGAGAGATACCGGACGCTCGCCGAATCCCTTAACGCCGAAGTGCGCGCGCGCACCAGCGAGCTCGAACAACGAAATACCGAAGTTGTCATGCAATCCGACCTGCTGCGCGACCTCTCCAGCCGCCTCTTGCAGACGCAGGACGAAGAACGCCGCCGTATTGCGCGTGAACTCCATGACAGTGCCGGCCAAATCCTGACCGCGCTTGGTATGAGCCTTTCGCAACTGGCGCGGGAACTTCCGCAAGGTGTGCCTGAGTTTGTCCGAACCACCGATGATTGCCAGCGGCTCGTGCAGGACCTGAGCCGGGAAATCCGCACCACATCCTACTTGCTGCATCCTCCCTTGCTGGATGAAATCGGGTTGCCCGAAGCGCTCCGCTGGTACATCGAGGGTCTGTCCGAAAGAAGCGGCTTGCACATCAGCCTCAATGTCCCGGGCGATTTCGGACGATTGCCCCGCCAGATGGAGTTGGCGATGTTCCGCCTCGTCCAGGAGTGTCTTACCAACATCCATCGCCATAGCGGCAGCAAAACCGCCCTCATTCGCATGGCACGCAACGGGGAAACGGTTTCGCTCGAGGTCCAGGACGAGGGCAAGGGAATACCGGCGGACAAACTTGCTCGGATTCAGGCTCAGGGTTCCGGGGTCGGAATCCGAGGCATGCGCGAGAGAGTGCGCCAGTTTGACGGCACGATGAACATTGATTCGAACGGCAGCGGAACCACCATCTCTTTCAAATTCCCAGTCTCAAAACCATCGCCGCCAAAAGGGGAGACTGCAATCGAACCGCTCACGGCCGCGACTTAGGGCGACGGCCCATGACACGAAGCTCCCAACCTCCATGCGAATTCTCATTGCGGACGACAACGAATCAGTTCTACACGGCGTGATTCGCATTCTTGCTGCGCGACCGTCCTTTGAGGTTTGCGGCGTGGCGAAAGATGGCGCCGAGGCAGTCCAAAAGGCGCGCGAACTCTCGCCCGACGTTATCCTCATGGATGTGAGCATGCCGGGATTGAACGGCCTCGATGCGGCCCGCGAGATTCGTCAGGGCCGCTCGGGCGCGAAAATTCTGATGTTGAGCCAGCATGACCCCGCTCAGCTTCTGCCCCGCGCCATCGAAGCCGGTGCTCAGGCATGCGTGGACAAAAGTCGCCTGGGCGCCGACTTGCTCCCGGCAATCGAGAAAGTCGCCTGATCCGACGCTTGCATTTGCGCAGAAGAAAAACTGGGATGGCGGAACCCAATAGATTCCCGTGGTTCGAGATTTCAGCGTCGATCTCAATCGAGCATGGGCGGCTCACTTTGTCCCATGTTCCCCGATCGAAACGGGCTCCAGGTTCGCCCGCTTCAGTTGCTCGTTCAGTTGAGATAACTGATTGGACTTAAGCTGTTCCCACTGGCTGGTTCGTGATCTCAGCGTGCGCTCCGATTCTTCAAGTAAGGTGGTAGCCTGCGTCGGCACCTTTCGATCCCCGCTCTCGACGACTCGCAGTGCGGCACTGATGCCGGCGCTGGCGCTGTCGAGTCCCATGTCATCGCCCTCATGCGCTCCGCGGCCTGCAAGTATTTTCTGGATGGCCTCCTGCACTTCCGTCAGGCGCACTCGGATGTCCGGTTGTTGCGCAGTCAGCTTCCCTCCCGCCGCGTTCAGCTTGGATTGCACGGAACGAATCTCCGCCGCCGTCTGCCGCGCACGTATTGCTTCCGGGAACATCTCCCGGCCAAGCCGGTACTGTTGCTCCAACTCCGCGGAGGTCGCGACGGCGCGCGGGTCCATCGCCACTTTGAGCGGTTGCCGGAAGGTCTTTCCGTCGACCGTGAGTTGCACCTCATAAGTTCCCGGCGTCACCCGCGGTCCGCGGGGAGCGCCCGATTCCTCATCGTCCATGCTCTCTTCCGAATTCTCGCTCGTTCGCCCCACCGCCAAGTCCCAAAGCAGGCGGTGCATTCCTGGGCCGGCATCCACAAACTGCGGTTTGGGAAACCATCTCGCCGCAATCGGGAGCGATGCGTGCTTGGGTTCTTTACGGTCGTCCGACGAGAAACTTCGGAGCATCTTTCCCTCGGCATCGAAAATCGCCAGTTGGACTTGCCCCGCTCCCGTACTCAGGTAGTAGTCAATGATCGCGCCACTTGGTGGGTTCTCCGCCGCCGATTCCTCGGGAGGGAGAGGACTTCCCAGAAACCGGTCATTGTCCACGCGAACCGCCGTTGCGGGAGAGAACAGCCACGCCGCGCCCGCCTCCATCGCCCGCGCAGCCTGCCGCAAGGGAGTCATGTCATCCAGAATCCAGAACGATCGCCCATGGGTGGCAATCGCCAGGTCATCCCCGTGGATGACCATGTCTTGCACCGACGTTGGCGGCAGATTCAACTGCAGCGATTGCCAGTGATCTCCATCATCGAATGAAACATAGATGCCAAGCTCCGTGCCCGCAAACAGCAGACTGCGGTCTTGTGGATCCTGCCGGAGCACCCGCAAAAATGATGGCGCGGAAATTCCGTCGGTAATTTTCTGCCAGCTCGCACCGTAGTCGCGCGTGCGATAAAGATAAGGTTCCCGGTCATCCAGACGATGCCGGTCGACCGCCGCATACGCTTCCGCCGGATCGAAATGCGATGCCTCAATGAACGAGATCTTGCTCCAGTCCGTCAGTTCCTTGGGCGTGACATTCCGCCATGTTTTCCCGCCATCGCGCGTGATATGAATCAGCCCCGTATCGCTTCCCGCCCAGATCAGATCGCCCCGCAAACTCGACGGCGCAATCGTGTACACCACGCCATATCCGCGCTCCTTTGAGTTCTCAACGGTCGCTGGCCCAGATAGCTTTTCTCCCGTGCTTTTTGCCGCACCCGTGAGGTCGGGACTCATCGTCTCCCAATGCAGCCCGCCGTCCATCGTTTTCATTACGTACTGTGTCCCCAGATAAAGCGACTTCTTGTCGAAGGGAGAAAACAGCAACACCGGAGTCCACGGATCGCGATACTTGCGCTCGAAGATTTCTGTATTCCACGTAGGAACCGGCCACGGGGTGATGTCCTGGCTGAACGAGGTGCGCCGGTCAAAGCGGCTCACCGATCCATACGTTCCTGTCAGATAAAAAATGTTGGGATCGTTCGGATCGGGCGCGATATATCCGCTCTCGCTTCCGCCCGGTGAAAACCAGTCACGGCCGTCGATCTGCCCATGATCCGTGCGGCTCGGCACCGCGATTGCCCCGCTGTCCTGCTGCGTGCCATAGAGGGCATACGGAAATCTGTCGTCGGTGATGACGTGATAAAGCTGCGCGGTGGGCTGGTTGTACCACGAACTCCACGTCGCCCCATAATCCACGCTGACAGTCGTCCCCTGGTCCGTCGCCAACGCCATGCGGTTGGAATCCTTCGGATCCACCCAGATCTGGTGATAGTCGTCCCCTCCTGGAGCGCCACGCACAATCGAAATGGTCTTGCCTCCATCGGTGCAGCGATAGAGCGCCATGTTCGGGATATAGGTGACATCGGGATTCTTCGGATCAATCGTGACGCTCGCGAAGTACCATGCCCGTCCAGTCAAACGAGGATCGGAATTCTGCAGCGTCCAGGTATCGCCTCCATCATCGGAGCGGTACAGCCCGGCTTTTTTCGCGTCAATCAGCGCATAGACTCTCTTGCCGTTCGGTGTAACCGCGACTCCCGTGCGGCCCCAGTCGCCATCCGGCAAGCCCGCTCCACTCAGCCGCGCCCATGTTTCCCCGCCATCCACCGACCGGTACAACCCGCTCCCCGGGCCGCCCAGCGGAGCATAAGTGCTCCACGGCGGCCGCCGCGCGCGCCACATCGTAGCAAAGAGAATATTCGGATTTTCGCTGGCCATCGCCAGGTCCGCTGCCCCAACATCCGGTCCATCTTCGAGCACCTGCGTCCAATGCTCGCCGCCATCCGTAGTCTTATAAATTCCACGCTCCGGATTGGCGGCATAAGCGTGCCCAAGCACGGCAACGTATGCAACGCCCGCATTTTGCGGATCCACAACAATCCGGCTGATCTGCCGTGACTCGCGCAGACCAATATTGGCCCACGTCTCGCCTCCGTCCACCGATTTATAAACTCCATCTCCGGACGACACGTTGGACCGGATGTCAGATTCTCCTGTGCCCGCATAAATCGTTTTCGGATCGGAAAGGGCCACCGCCAACGCGCCGATCGAAGCGACGTGCTGCCCGTCAAAAATCGGCCGCCATACCAACCCCGCATCGGTCGTCTTCCAGATGCCGCCATTCACCGACCCAAAATAAAATGTGGTTGGATTCCCCGGCACTCCCGCCACCGCCACCGCCCGCCCCCCGCGAAACGGCCCTACCAGCCGCCACTTGAGGCCGCCGTATACGTCCGGGCGAATGGTCTGCGCACCAGCGGCAACCAGACCGGATAGACAAAAGAGAAAGAACAAATGTAGGCGAAGGTGGTTTCTGAATTTGTGCAATGAAAGCTCCCACAGGATCGATGTCCGGAATTGTAGCGGAAAAAGTGATGGAGAAAAGCGCAGCCGGACCGTAGGGCGCCTTGCCGGCAGTCCCGAGGGCGCCCCGCCCTCGGCTCCTCGCACCTACAATTGCCGTCCGCGGAAGATCCTAATAATCCCGGTTCAGCGAATCACGATCACGCTCACTTTTTGCGGGCGTTCAATTCATCGAGCTTCCGCTTGAGCTGTTCCAGCTTCTGCCCGGCTTCGCCAAGTTTGCCCTCGGCCGTCAGCCGCTCGTAGTCGGCAAGATCTTTGGCTGCTCCGGTAATCAGCGAGTTCACATCCTCTGCAGGAGCTGCCGTCATTGCGGACGATGCCGCCCCGCCCGCTTGTACCGCCGACGGTCCCGATTCCGAAACTCCCGCTGCCGCGCTCAGCGACGAAGCCTCGCCGCCAAAGAGCGCGTTCATCGAGGATTCGAACGTCGGCCCGTAAGCCAGCTTGTCCTGTAGCGCGAGTACCACCAGCCGCAACTCCGGCATCGGACTGCGCTCCGCCTGAAGGTAGATCGGCTCCGCATACAACAGCGCGCGCCCGCACGGAATTACCAGCAGCGTCCCGCGCCGCACATGCGAGCCCTGCTGGTTCCACAATGTAAGTTGTCCCGAGAGCTGCGCATTCTGATCGATGCGCGCCTCGATCTGCAGCGGCCCGTCCACCAGCTTCGTCTTTGGAAAGTCGTACACGATCGACGTCCCGTATGCCGCCCCGTCGCTGCGTCCCGCGATCCACCCGATCAGGTTGTTCCGGTTCGCCGGCGTGAACGGCAGAATCTCCACGAACTCCTCGGCTCGCTCGCCCGGCAATTTCATGAGCACGAAGTTCGGCTCCATCACCTGCGTTTTCTGCTCGCCCCCGCTGCCCATGCCCACTTCGGACGCCACCGTCCACAGATCCTCACGGTTGTAAAACACCTCCGGATCCGTCATATGATAAAGCCCGTAAACCGCTGCCTGCAGCTTGAGCAACAACTCCGGATAGCGCACGTGCTTCCGCAAAGCAGCCGGCATCGCCGACGCGTCCTTGAATAAAGATGGAAACACCGCACGGTATGCCGCGATAATCGGGTCTCCCGCGTCGAACACATAAAATGTCGTCGTCCCGTCGTACGCGTCGACGACCACCTTGACGCTGTTCCGCATGTAATTCACGTTGTTGCCATTCAGCGGGTAGTGGCTCGAGTAGGGATAACCGTCCGAAGTCGTGAACGCGTCCATAATCCATGACAGCCGGCCATCGTCGCCGACCACGATGTACGGGTCCGCATCGAACGTAAGCAAAGGCGCAAGGGTCTCGACCCGCTCGCGCACATTGCGCCGCATCAGAAGCCGGCTCTGCGCGTTGATGTCGTCGCTGAAAGGCAACTTCGTCAGGTCATCCTGGTCAATCGCAATCAGGATGCGGCGCAAAAATCCGCCCAGCAGAATGCCGCCGCTTCCCTCATAAGACGTCAGGTTATTCGTCTGTCCCTGCGGATAATTGAATTCCTGTTGCCGCGTCTTTACGTACACGTCAGTATTCGTGAGTTCGCCAAAATAAATCTCCGGCCGCGTCACGTTGATACTCTTCACCGTGCTCTGAATCGGCATGTTACTCAGGATCAGCGTCGGCAGTCCCTCGGACGTGAACCCGTTCACCGGATTCATCGTGATCCCGTAGCCGTGCGTATAAATAAGCTTTTCGTTGATCCAGTTCCGGCTGCTCTCCGGCAGTTTCTCGACGCTCAGTTCGCGCGTCGCCAGCATCACTTGCCGCATCGTCCCGTTGATCTCGTAGCGATCGATATCGATGTCCGGAAAGTCGTAGTAAGTTCGAATCTCCTGAATCTGCCGCAGCGTATCCTGTAGAGCCCGCCAGTCCCATAGCCTTATGTTTTGCAGCGTCGCCTGGTTGTTCGCGGGATCAGTCGCGTCCACCGTCGTCTCTGCCGGAAATTCGCGCTGCATGACGCGATCCAATCCGTAGGCCTGCCGCGTCATCTCGATGTTGTGCGCAATGTAAGGCCGCTCGCGCACCAGTTCGTTCGGCTTCACGATGAAGTTCCCGACATACCATCCAATGATCTGAATGGCAAAGTAACAGACCAACGCTGGAATGACAGCCGCTCCCAGCCAGCGCACGCGCGGCGCCGAGATCATGTTGATCGAAACGATGGCCGCGCCCACCACCAGCGCTACACACACCACCAGCAGACCGGTAAGCGTCACGTGCGCGTCCGTATAATTCACGCCCGAAAAAATCGTGTGCTCCTCGAATAATGCATCGAACCTTCCGAGATACACGCGCACTGCGAGCACCAACAGCAAAAACGCAAACGCGATTGAAAATCCCCGCCATGGCAACGGAATGGAACTGCCTCGCTTGCCGGCGAATACCCGGGCACTGCCCGTGATCAGAATAAAGAAGACTGCGACAATGCACGTAATCACGGACAGCGTCAGCAGCCATCCTGAAACTAGCTGCCACACGGGAAGCGTGAAAAGATAAAAGTTGAGCGGCCTTCCGAAGATGGGATCGAGAATGCCCGCCGTCCGTGGCGCATGCCAATAGAGCGCGAACGTCGACCATTCCGCGCTCATGCTCGCGCCGGTCGCGGCCGCAATCACCAGCGCTACCACCCTCACGATCAGCCGCAGGATGTTCTCGACCGGAAGCTTGAGGGGCTGGCCCCCTATATAAATGATGCCCCCGCCCAACAAATCCGGCTGGTAAGCGCGCTTGAGCGCCAGGAACCATCCATAGAGAATCAGGAACGTGGCCACGGAAAAAGCCACAAAGACCGTCCACTGCAGGCTAAGGGTCTTGAGGTAAACATCGCCATAGCCAAGAGACTCGAACCAGAGGCGGTTCACGTAATAAGATAAAGCAGTTCGGCTGCCCAAGAGCACGATCACCGCAACGATAAGAAGTGGGATAAACCGGCGCCTCCGCGACGTGCGTCCACCGCGTCCGCCCTGCCACTCTACAATTTCGGGCATGCTTGTCCCCGCTTTCGCCAGCGCTTCTGACTTAATTCTGCTTAGAGGCTAATTGTACGCGTCTGTCAAGTGCGGCGCGTTCTCGATCCGCGCCGGACATTCGGCGTCCGGGGTTGTGATCGGGAGCGATCGATGAACGCAGGCAGGCACAGCTGCCCGCGCACAGACAAGAGTGAGAAAAGAACGACCGTTTCTCGCGCCAAGAAGTTCCGAGCGCTGCAACTTTCCCCACAAGAATTGTGCAAACAGGTGACATCCCCGTGACAAAGCCTCTGCCCCAACTCCTCTAGCATCCGTTTGCCAGCAGGTTTGAGAAATATCAACCGGGTCACTGAGGAGGAAGCAAACAAGTCGCTCGCTCGATAACTCGCCCTGCCAGTCTCAGCAAAATCGAAGGAGGAATTCATATGCACCGTGACAAGGTTGCTTTCACCCTGTGCCTCGCCGTCGCCGTTTTGTTTATCTCCAGCGCGGCCCTGGCCCAATATCAACTCACCAACCTCGTATCCAATCAGGTCGGCATGGCCAGGCACACAGATCCGCTCCTCGTAAATGCCTGGGGACTCGCTTACGGACCTGGCGGCCCCTTCTGGATCAGCGACCAGGGATCTGGCTGGTCCACGCTCTATACCGGAACGGGCGTCGAGAAGGGATTGAAAGTTGTAGTTCCGTCAGCATCCGGCAAGGGTCCCGGGCAACCGACTGGAATCGTCTTCAATGGCTCGCCGGACTTTTCCGTGCAGGGATGGCCCGCCATATTTCTGTTCGCGAGTCTCGATGGCACCATCAGCGGATGGGCCCCGCAATCGAATCCGAATGATGCGATCATCGCCGTGGATAACTCCGCCTCCGGCGCCATGTACACGGCGCTCGCTATTACCACCTACCCGTCCGGGAATTTTCTCTACGCCACCGATCTCGCCAACAACAAGGTCGACGTGTTTGACGCGAGCTTCAACCTCGTAACTTCATTTACCGACTCAACTCTCCCCGCCGGAACTGTCCCCTTCGGTATTCAGGACATCAACGGTCTGCTCTATGTCGCATTCGCACCCACCGACGAAAGTCCAACCGGCTACGTCGACATTTATCACGAGGACGGAACCTTCGTCCGTAACCTCATCGCCGGAAATCACCTCGCGCAGCCCTGGGGTTTCGCGGTCGCGCCCAAAAGCTTTGGGCCCCTCAGCAACACACTGCTGGTCTCCAACAACACCAACAGCGGTACCATCAACGGCTATAACCTTGAGAGTGGACAGTTCGTCGGCACCGTCAAAGATAGCGACGGGAAGGCGATCCACATCAACCAGCTCTGGGGCATCGAGTTCGGTGGAGGCAACGCCAACAGCGGAGCTGCCAACCAGCTCTTCTTTACCGCTGGCCCGGCCAACAACCTGGCTGGAACCTTCGGTAAGATTCAATTCACAAAATAAACGGACCTAAACTTCCTGAGAGGGCCGCTGCGGCGGCCCTTTCCCATCCCGCAAAGCGGGTATCAATCGAAGGCGCGTCATGCCCGTTCGTTTCACTCGCAAAAGGTACCCGATGTCTTGACCCGGTTACGCGCCGAAGCCTAACATTACCGCCGACGGCTCCGGGTGCTCGCAATGATTGGCCAGACGGTTTCCCACTATCACATCATCGGAAAACTTGGTGGTGGTGGCATGGGCGTGGTGTATGAAGCCGAAGATACGCGCCTGGCCCGGCACGTTGCGCTCAAGTTTATCCCCGTTGAAATGGCCAGCGACCGCAAATCGCTGGACCGCTTCGTGCGCGAGGCGCGCGCCGCCTCACAGCTGAACCATCCCGGCATCTGCACCATTCACGACATTGAAGACAACGATGGCCATCCCTTCATTGTCATGGAGAAGCTCGAAGGCACCAGCCTCAAAGACCTGATGCGAAGCCGCAGGATGGATGTCGATGAGATTCTCGATATCGGAATCCAGGTGGCCGATGCGCTCACGGCTTCTCATGCGAAGGGGATCATCCATCGCGACATCAAGCCGGCCAATATCTTTGTCTCGCAAAACGGCCAGACGAAGATTCTCGACTTCGGACTCGCCAAGATCGTCCATGATCCAAACTCGAGCGAGGCCGCGCTCGAAGACTCCCTTACCGCCATGGGAGTCATTCCCGGCACTGCCGTGTACATGTCTCCCGAGCAGGCTCGCGGAGAAGTTCTCGATGCCCGCAGCGATCTGTTTTCTCTCGGCGTCGTGCTCTACGAAATGGCCACCGGCAAAAAGCCCTTTGCCACCGGCAACGTCGTCACCACTCTCGATGCCGTCCTTAACCAGAAACCGGTTTCTCCTCTGCAACTGAACCCGGCGCTGCCTCCGGACCTCGAGGGCATCATCGGTCGCGCCATGGAAAAAGAACGCGGCCATCGTTATCCCGACGCGCGGGCGATGAAGGGCGACCTGCAGTCCCTGCGCAAGGAAACCGCATCGGGGCTGACCAAGAGTGGCCTCCGGCGTCCCGTCTTGCCGTACCGGATTGCGACCACCACTTTTCAGGCCACGACGAAATGGTCTACCTACATTCTTCTCGGGCTCTGTGCGGTGCTCTTGACCGTCTTGGTTGCGGTAGGCGCGTGGTGGTACAAGCACCGGGGCGCGATGACCGGCGGAGCCGCCAAGAACACCATCGCCGTTCTGCCCTTACAGAACATGAATGGCGACATCAGCGTGGAGTTTCTCCGCTTTGCGCTCGCCGACGAAATTGCCAACACACTGACTTACACGCGCAGCCTCGACGTGCGGCCTTCCGCGATTACCCGAAAGTTCGTCGGCAACGACGTCGATCCCGAGAAGGCCGGCCTCGAAGTACACGTGGCGAATGTCATTGCCGGACACTTCCTGAAGCAAGGCGATCGCCTGCTCATTACTCTGGAAGCGATTCAGGTGGAAGGCAACCGGCTCTTGTGGCAGGCCAATGTAACTGCGCCCGCTGACGATCTCATCGCCTTGCAAGCCCAGATGGGTGTTCAGATTCGCCAGGGCTTGCTCCCCGCACTCGGTGCCGCGGGCGGATTCCTCGATACTGGAACGCGCCCCAAGAATCCCGAGGCTTACGATCTCTATCTGCACAGCTTGGCTCTTCCCCACGATGCTGGACCCAACAAGGATGCCATCGCCGTCCTCGAGCACGTCGTTGCCGTCGATCCCACCTACGCTCCCGCATGGGAGCAACTCGGCCTGCGTTGCTACTACGACGCCGACTACTCCGACGGCGGCGAGGCCATGTTCAAGCGCTCCAACCAGGCCTACGAACGCGCCGTTGCCCTCGACCCCAACCTCGTCGTGGCCGCCGGACAACTGATCACCAACCATGTCGAGCGCGGAGAGCTCGGCAAAGCCTACCAGTCCGCGCAGGAACTCGTGAAGCGGCGTCCCGATAGCGCCGAAGCGCATTTCGTGATGAGCTATGTCTACCGTTATGCCGGCATGCTCGAGCAGGCCGCGAGCGAGTGCAACACCGCCGTCGCGCTCGATCCCGGCAACTACACGTTCCGTTCTTGCGCCTGGACCTTTGCGGAACTCGGCAAGACCGATCGCGCCACCGATTTTGTTCGTCTCGATGCCGGGTCCGAATGGGCCGCCTACGCCATGCCGTCCATCCTGTTGCGCGAAGGCCGGGTTCAGGAAGCGCGCGAAGCCGTGAAATCCATGCCCAGCACGCCGCGTTATCACCGCGATCTGCTTGAGGCTTGCCTGCAATTGCGCCCCGCCTCCGAACTTGATCGCATCGCCCATGATGCCGAAACCAACCTGCCCACCGATCCCGATCCCGAAACCTGGTATTACGAGGGCGCGATCCTCGCCTACTGTGGCAAGAAGCAAGCCGCTCTGCACATGCTGGAGAGCGCGGTCCAGCAGAATTATTGCGCGTATTCAAACTTGCTCGCCGATCCCATGCTCGCCCGGCTCCGCACAGATACAGCGTTTGACAAAGTGTTAACGGATGCCGCCGCCTGCCAGGAAGCAGTCCGCGCCTCGGCCAACACTCCAAATCACTGAAACAAAATTACCGCTCACCAACCTGCCTCACCGCACGTCCAACTGATACAATCCCACGTTGTTCAACTTGTATTTGCCGACTACGAATCATCTCCGCAAAGTTCTTCTGACAGGAGCCCTCATGCTTTCCCTCCGCAATTTCA
Source organism: uncultured Acidobacteriaceae bacterium (assembly GCA_963838315.1). Lineage (GTDB taxonomy): Bacteria > Acidobacteriota > Terriglobia > Terriglobales > Acidobacteriaceae > Acidiflorens. The sequence goes on along the minus strand of CAWIQW010000004.1, from coordinate 371,095 downwards.
TCGCATTCATCGTTATCGCGTGCGCTTCCTCGCTCACCGCCCAGCAGATGCAGGAGGGCCGCCTGCTGCGCTTTCCCGACATTCACAAAGATAAGATCGCCTTCATGTATGCTGGCGATCTCTGGCTCGCATCCAGCACCGGAGGCGAAGCCCGCCGCATCACCTCCCATCCCGGCCGCGAGCTCTTCCCGAAATTCTCGCCGGATGGGAAATGGCTGGCGTTCACCGGCCAGTACGATGGCAATTTCAATGTCTATGTCATGCCTTCCGATGGCGGTCAGCCAAAGCAATTGACTTTCTACCAGGGACAGGCGCAGCCGCTCAGCGATCGCATGGGCATTCTCAATGAAGTCATTGGCTGGACGCCGGACGGCAAGAGCGTCATTTTTCTGTCCCGCCGCGACGCTTCCAACGGATGGATCAAACGTCCCTACACGGTCAGCGTTGAGGGTGGCCTGCCCCATCCCATGTTCATGGATGAAGGCGGATTGCTTTCCTTTTCCCCCGATGGCAGCAAGGTCGCCTACAACCGCATCTTCCGTAACTTTCGCCAGTGGAAGCGCTACACCGGAGGCATGGCGCAGGACATCACCATCTACGATCTGAAAAATAATGTTGTCGATCAGGTCGTGCCCCACACCGATTACACCGACTCTTTTCCGATGTGGCATGGCAATACTATCTTTTTCACCTCCGATCGCGGACCCGAGCATCGCCTGAATATCTACAGTTACGAGTTAGGAAGTAAACAGGTCGAGCAACTTACGAAGTTCGACCAGTTCGATGTCATGTGGCCGAGCATGGGTCCGGATGCAATCATTTTTGAGAATGGCGGATACCTCTACTCCTTCGATTTCGAAACCCGCCAGCCGAAGAAACTTACCATTTACGTAAACGGCGAGCGCGATCAGGCCATGAGGCACTGGGCCGACGCCAGCCGCAACATCACCGATTTCGATCTTGCGCCCGACGGCAAGCGAGCTGTCTTCGCCGCCCGCGGAGAAGTCTTAACGGTTCCCGCAAAGGAGGGAAGCGTTCGCAACTTGACCAACTCACCCGGAGTGCGCGAGCAAAAAGTAGCCTGGTCGCCCAACGGCCAGTGGATCGCCTACGTTTCCGACCGCACCGGCGAAGACGAAATTTACATCGCTCCGCAGGATGGCCTCGGCCCTGAACAGCAAATTACCAGCGGCCACAAGGGCTTCATGTTCCAGCCGGTATGGTCGCCCGACAATTCGAAGATCGTATGGGCCGATCAGACCCTCCGTCTCTGGTACGTCGATCTCAAGGAAAAAAAACCCGTGGAAGTCGACCGCGCCAAATTCGCTGAAATCTTGAACTACAGTTGGTCGCCCGATAGCCAGTGGCTCGCCTACGACAAACAACAAGACACCGGTTTCTCCATCGTCTACCTCTACAGCCTGGCCGATCGCAAAATCTCCGCCGTTACTTCATCTTTGAATAACAGCTACGCTCCGGTCTTCGACCGCGGCAAGCGCTACCTCTACTTTCTCTCCGATCGCGACTTCAACGAAGTCCTCGGCAATGTCGACTTCGAATTCGCGAACCCGAAAACAACCCGCGTCTACGTCGTCACCCTCACCGGCGACGAACCTTCCCCCTTCCCGGCCCTGAGCGACGAAACCAAGGTCAAGACCGAAGAGCCCGCCATGACCACCCCATCGGCCGAGCCCAAATCCGCAAGCAGGAAAAACAAGCAGCCCAATACGCCCCCTCCCGATGCCGACGCCCAGGATCGAAAGATAGGAGATCAAAAGACCGAAGAGAAGTCCGTCGAGACCGAAACCAAACAACCACCGCACGTTTTCAAAATCGACCTCGACGGCATCCAGAACCGCATCGTGGCCCTCGCCACTCCGCCCGCCCAAATCCGCAACTTCGACGCCTCCAAAGATGCCATCTACTATTCCAGTTCCCCAATTCAAGGTCTCTCCGGACCGATCGCCGGCGAGACGCCCGCCATCCACTCCTACGATCTCAAGGATCGCAAAGATAAAGTTCTCATCGAGGGCGCGGACCGGTTCGTGCTTTCCTACGACGGCTCCAAACTGCTCTACCGCGCCGAAGGAGACGGGCCACCGAAATTCGGCATCGTCGACGCCAAGCCCTCCGATTCTCCTCATAAGCCCGGCGATGGCGCGCTCAACTTAAGCGGCATGCGCGTGCAGGTCGATCCTCCCCAGGAATGGAAAGAAATGTACAACGAAGTCTGGCGCCAGGAGCGCGACTACTTCTTTGAAGCCGCCATGAACGGAGTCGACTGGCAAAAGGTCCACGATCAGTACGCCCAGTTGCTGCCCTACGTCGCCGACCGCTATTCGCTGACCTACATTCTTGGCGAGATGATCGGCGAATTGTCGAACTCGCATACCTATGTCGGAGGAGGCGATTTCCCCGAAATCCATTCCGTCCACGTCGGATTGCTCGGCGCCGACTATGAGGTCGATCCCTCGTCCGGCCTGTATCGCTTCAAGAAAATCTTCCCCGGCGAGAACTGGGATGCGCACGTCCGTTCTCCTTTGACCGAACCCGGCGTCAACGTAAAGGAAGGCGATTATCTTCTGGCCATCAACGGCCGCGCCCTGCGCTCGCCGCAGACTCCCGACGAACCGCTCGTCAACACCGCCAACGAGGTCGTCACCCTCACCGTGAATTCCAAACCCACCACCGACGGATCCCGCAAAGTGGTGGTCAAGCCGATTGCCGACGAGTATTCCTTGCGCGAGTACAACATGATCGAGAGCAATCGCAAGAAAGTCGAAGCCGCCAGCGGCGGCCGCATCGGCTACGTGTACCTGCCCAACATGGGCGGACCCGGCCTCAATCAGTTCGTGCGCCAGTACTTCCCGCAAATACGTAAGGAGGGAATCATCTTCGACGTCCGCTTCAACGGCGGAGGCTTCGTCGATGAGCTCATCTTCGAACGCCTGCGCCGCATCGTCGCATCCATGGGTATGTCCCGCAACGGCGAACCCGGCCCTCGTCCCGCCAACACCTTCTACGGATACATGGCCTGCGTCACCAATCGCTACGCCGCCTCCGACGGCGATATCTTCAGCTACATGTTCAAGCAGTACAAACTCGGTCCGCTCATCGGCGAACGTACCTGGGGCGGGGTGCGCGGCATCCGCGGCGAAATACCGCTTATGGATGGCGGCTACATCACTCGCCCCGAATTCTCCATCTACGGTATGGATAGCCAATGGGTGATCGAAAACCACGGCGTCCAGCCGGATGTCGTTGTCGATAATCCCCCCGACCTGGTCGTAAAGGGTCAAGATCCGCAACTCGAAAAAGCAGTCCAGATCCTGATGGACGAGATCAAGGCGAATCCCAAGAAACTGCCGCCAAGTCCGCCGGCTTTGCCGGCATATCCTACTCGACCGGGTTTCTAACGTTTTTCGGACGCTACCTTGGAAGTCTGAATCTCGCTCGTAACGCATCCGGCCAAACCAGCTGGGACGCGACCGTTCGGATGGTTCGCACCAAAGGCGCGGAATCGCAAGCCCGCCCTCTTTTCGGTGCCCCGGATGCTCGCGGTAAACGTGATGCGCGTTTCTGTGAGCGCTCTAACCATGCGGCCATTTGCCGCTGAAACCCTATGCGTTTGGGGCACTCGGCTTGCGTCGCACCTTCGGACTCAAGCCCGACCACAATTCCTCCGATTGAGACAGTAGTCTTATGAACGACTCCGATGACATCGTCAAAGAATTTCTGGTCGAAAGCCACGAGAATCTCGACCGCCTCGACCGCGACCTCGTCGACCTCGAAAAACATCCTTCCGACAAGGAGATTCTCGCCAGCATCTTCCGCACTATCCACACCATCAAGGGCACCTCGGGATTTCTCGGTTTCGGCAAACTCGAGGCCGTCACTCATGTCGGCGAGAGCCTGCTCGCGCGCCTGCGCGATGGCCAGCTCAGTCTGCATCCCGAACTCACCACCGCGCTCCTTGCCATGGTCGATGCCGTCCGGCAAATGCTGGCCCGGATCGAAGAGGCTGGAAACGAAGGGGAACGCGACGACCAGAAGCTGATCGCCACCCTCACCCGGCTTGGACAATCGTCCGCCGCTCCCGCAACCGCTCCTCCGCTGGAGCCGGAGTCGAACCTGAAGCCCGGGGAACCTTGCCAACCGACTTTGCCCCAAGCCCCGGAGCCCGCTCTTCCGCTCGCCGCCGCCGCGCCGTCCGCCCCCCGCCAGATCTCCGATGCCCTCGATCCCCCCGCGCAGGAATTGCCGCGCCCGCTTGCCGAGGTTCCGGCTGAGCCCCAAGCGAAGCCTGCCGAGCCGGTTGAAGCTCTCCCGCAGCAACCCGCTGCCGGGCAAAGCGCCAGCGAAAGCACCATTCGCGTCGACGTCGGCCTGCTCGACCAGTTGATGAACCTGGTTGGCGAACTGGTGCTGGCCCGCAACCAGATCCTGCAGTTCACCAAGCGCACCGAAGAGACCGGTCTCGTCACTGCCGGACAAAGGCTGAACCTCATTGCCAGCGAGCTGCAGGAAAACGTCATGAAGACGCGCATGCAGCCGATCGGCAATGTCTGGGGTCGCTTCCCGCGCACCGTGCGCGACGTCGCGCTCGCCTGCGGCAAGCAGGTTCGCATCCAGATGCAGGGGCAGGAGACCGAACTCGACAAGACGCTCATCGAGGCTATCAAGGATCCCATGACCCACCTGGTCCGCAACGCCGTCGATCACGGCGTCGAGAGTCCCGCCGCCCGCCATTCCGCCGGCAAGGATCCCGTGGGCGTGCTCCAGTTGCGCGCTTTTCACGAGGGCGGACAGGTCAACATTGAAATCTCCGACGATGGTTCTGGCCTGAATCTAGCGAAGGTAGTGCAGAAAGCGGTCCAGAAGGGACTGATCAGCGCCGACCAGGCCGCCCGCCTGAGCGAGCGGGAAGCGGCCAACCTGGTTTTCCTGCCCGGTCTGTCCACGGCCGAGAAGGTCACCAACGTCTCCGGCCGGGGCGTCGGCATGGATGTCGTCAAGACCAATATCGAGCGCATCGGCGGCACCGTCGATCTGCAATCCACGCCCGGCAAGGGCACGAGCGTCAAGATCAAGATTCCGCTCACGCTCGCCATCGTTCCCGCCCTGATGGTAACCAGCGCAGGCGAACGCTACGCGATCCCGCAAGTCAGCTTGCTCGAACTGGTTGGGCTCGATGGCGAACAGGCGCGCAAGGGCGTCGAGATGATTCACGGCGTGCCCGTTTACCGCTTGCGCGGCCGCCTGCTCCCGCTCGTGTACCTGAAGCAGGTGCTCAAGACCGCGCCCGCCGAAATGGCTCCTGCCGCTGAGGGCGCCACTCTTCCCGAGGGCGGCTTGGAACGCGTCAACATTGTTGTGCTGCAGGCCGATGGCCGGAAGTTTGGCCTCGTGGTCGACGAAATTTCCGACACCGAGGAAATCGTCGTCAAGCCCCTCGGCCGCCACCTGAAACAGATTAGCGTCTATGCCGGAGCGACCATCATGGGCGACGGCAAGGTGGCCCTTATCATGGATGTGCTCGGACTCGCCCAGTCCTCCAGCATCGTGGCCGAGACCCACGAGCGGGCGGCCGCCGAACAGGAGCAGGCCCGCGCCGACGGCACGGAAGTGCAGAAACTGGTGCTGTTCTCCGGATGCTCCGGCTCGCGCATGGCAGTTCCGCTGAGCATGCTGGCGCGTCTCGAAAATATTTCCGGCGCCGACGTCGAACGTTCCGGCAACCAGTGGGTCACGCAATACCGGGGACAGATTCTCCCTCTCATCCGCATCAGCCATGCGCTTGAAGAACGCCGCATCCTGCCCGGCAGCCATGACATTCTTACCCTGCCGACCACCGCCAACCTGCAGGTCCTGGTGCTCGAAAATCAGGGCCGCTCGTTCGGCCTGGTGGTGAACCAGATTGTCGACATTGTCGAAAGCGGCTCGGGCCCGCAATCTCCTGCTACCCGCAGCGGCGTGCTCTATTCCTCGGTGATCGCCGAGCGCGTCACCGAGTTGCTGGACGTGCCCGCGATCCTGAGCGCCGGCGAAGCCTACGACCACGCCCAAGCAGCCGCCACCCATGCGGCCAGGAGCTGAACCCATGCCGGAAACCCGCCAGTTCTGCACCTTTTATCTCGATCATCTTCTCTTCGGCATCGAGTCGCAGAAAATTCAGGAAGTGGTCGCCTACCGCGAGTTGCGTCCCGTGCCCCTGGCGCCCGCCTCCGTCCGCGGCCTGATGAACCTGCGCGGGCAGGTAGTGGTCGCTCTCGAACTGCGCCGCCAGCTCGAACTCGCCGAGCGCCCGGCCCGGATGCCGCCCGTGTGCCTGATCGTGCGCGCCGAGCAGGGCACGGTCTGCCTGCTGGCCGACGAGGTTGGCAACGTGCTCGAGGTCGAAGAGGAAACGTTCGAGCCCGCGCCCGAAACGCTTTCCCCGCGGCTGCGCTCGGTGATTCTCGGCGTGCACAAACTCGAAGGCCACCTGATGCATGTGCTCGATACGGACCGGGCCTGCGAAATCCGGACGGCGAGCTAAAGACTGGCTCAGCCGTACGCTGCTGCCGGCGAGTCGGACGATCAATCCGGAATGAAGGATGACACGATGAACAAACTAAGTCTGAAAATGAAACTGGCGGTCGGGTTTGGCGTCCTGCTGCTGGTGTTGGTCATCGAGGGCGCGGTCAGCTACACCTCGATGCGCAAACTGGGCGAGTTGTCCGCGCTGGCGGACCAGAAGGCCACCCAGACGTTCCTGTCCTTATCCATCCAGGCTGCGATCAACGAACAGAAATCGGAGTACCGCGAGTTCCTCCTGACCGGCGACGAAAAGCAGATGAGCGATTATGCGGAGCAGAGCCGGGGGATCGCGGAGAATTTCGACACACTGGAAGCAACACTGGCGACCGAGAAAGGTCGGCAACTGGTCTCTCATCTCCGGCAAACCGTCGACACGCTTCATGGCCTGATTGCAGGAGTCGCCGAACTCCAACGCGCTGGCAAGAAAAAGGAAGCCGTGGAGACGCTGGGCGCCGGCAATTTTGCCGAGGTCCGCGCCGACCTGAGCCGGTCGCTCGCCGACCTGATCGCTTTGGAAACCAAGCTCGAGACCGCTGCCCGCGAAGACCAAGCGGCGGCGGAATCGCGCACCATCGTGTTGACCTTCGGCTGCATTGTCATGGGCGTCCTGTTTGGCCTCATGGTGGCCGTCCTCATTGCCCGATCCATCACCGGCGGCGTCGCCCGCATGCTGTCCCTGATCCATGAGATCGCGGCCAACAACCTGGCAGTCGCGGACATGCAGATAACGTCGCAGGACGAAATTGGCGCGGCCGGCACGGCCCTGAACGGCATGAAAAACAACCTTCAGGGCATGATTCAGTCGATCCGCAGCACCTCGGAACAGATTGCCGCCGCGGGCGAGGAACTCTCGGCCACCAGCCAGCAGATTACGGCGAATTCCGAGGAAACCACCGCCCAGGCCAAAGTCGTTGCCGAAGCCGGAAATCAAGTGAATGCCAGCCTGCAGACTCTCGCCTCCGGCTCCGAGGAAATGAATGCCACCATCGGGGAGATTGCCAAAAACGCTACCGAAGCCGCCCGCGTCGCTGGCGAAGCTGTCGCCGCCGCCGAGGCCGCCAACCAGACCGTCGCGAAACTTGGTTCCTCCAGCGCCGAGATTGGCAAAGTCGTCGAGGTCATCACCTCCATCGCCCAGCAGACCAACCTGCTCGCCCTGAATGCCACGATCGAAGCCGCGCGCGCGGGCGAAGCCGGTAAAGGTTTCGCGGTCGTCGCCAATGAAGTCAAGGAACTGGCCAAACAGACCGCCAAAGCAACTGAGGAAATCGGCGGCAAGATCACCGTCATCCAGGAAAATACCGCCGGAGCGGTCAGCGCCATCGGCGGCATACGCGGGGTGATCGACAAGATCAGCAACATCTCGACCACCATCGCTACCGCGGTCGAAGAACAGAGCGCGACCACCGGAGAAATGGCGCGCAACGTTTCCGAGGCAGCCCGGGGCGCAAGCACCATCGCCAGCAACATCAGCGGAGTCGCGCAGGCCGCGCAGGATACCTCGACCAACGTGGGCGAAGCGCAGACCGCGACTCAGCACCTGGCCGGCATGGCCACCGAACTGCGCGACCTGGTGGGCCGCTTCAAAGTCGACGCGAGTAACGGCGGCCGCGCCTCTGCCTCCGGGCCGCCCGGGCGTGCCCGCGCCGCCGCGGCGCACTGAGTCCTCGAAGCCTGAGTAACCCGTCCATCCGGCGGGCAAGGAGCGTTCAACGTGCAGCCAATCCGCGTCTTGATCGTCGACGATTCGGCCGTGATCCGCCGCCTGCTCGCGGATGTGCTCGCGACCGATCCTCAGATTGTCGTCGCCGGCACGGCAGGAACCGGCCACCTCGCGCTGCAGAAAATACCCGACCTCAAGCCCGATCTGATCACCCTCGATGTCGAGATGCCCGTCATGGATGGCATCGCCACCCTGGTCGAAGTCCGCAAACTTGACCCCCGCTTGCCGGTCATCATGTTCAGCACCCTGACCGGCCCGGGAGCGTCCGCCACTCTCGATGCGCTGGCCCGCGGAGCCTCCGATTACGCCACCAAGCCCTCCCATGCCGGCAGCCTGGAGAACTCGCGGGAACAGGTGCGGCAGGAGTTGATCCCTAAAATCAAAGCTCTCTGTGCGCGGCGCGCAAGCCCGGTCAGGATCGGGCCTCCGCCCGTCGTCCCGTCCCCCGCCCACCGCCCGCTCAACCGCGTCGATCTGGTTGCGATCGCCGCCTCCACCGGCGGCCCCAACGCGCTCGGAGAAATCATGCCGCAATTTCCCGCCGACTTCCCAGTGCCCATCGCCATCGTCCAGCATATGCCCGCCATGTTTACGCGTCTGCTGGCGGGACGCCTGAACGCACTCACCCCGCTGACCGTCGAGGAGGCAGTCCCCGGACAGAAGCTGCAACCAGGGCAGGTCCGAATCGCCCCCGGTGACTACCACATGACCGTCACCCGCAAAGGCGCTGACTGCGTGCTCGGGCTCAACCAGAACGCGCCGGAGAATTCCTGCCGCCCGGCCGCCGATGTTCTCTTCCGCTCCGTGGCCCAAGCCTGCGGCGATAAGGTCCTGGGAGTTGTGCTCACCGGCATGGGCGCCGATGCCACCCGGGGTTCGGCGGCCATCCGCCAGGCGGGCGGCGCCGTGATTGTCCAGGATGAAGAGAGCTCCGTGGTTTGGGGTATGCCCGGAAGTGTGGTCGCGGCCAACCTGGCCGATCGCATTTGTCCCCTGACCAGCCTCGTCGACGAGATTGTCCGCCGGGTGTCGTTTCACCGGAACCTCGTCCATGCGGCTGGCCGCTGAACAGAATTTTGGTTGTCGCCTCAAAACGAGGGTGGCAACCCGGGAACGTGCAATCGAATGGCACTCGACGCTGTGAAGGAAAAATCGCCGGCTCCCGCCGCCAGTCCTGGCGATCCCGCCTATCTCAAGATTCGTGACCTGATCTATCGCATCTCCGGCATCTACCACGCCGAACAGAAGCTCTACCTGCTGGTTTCCAGTTGTGCGCGCCGCATGGGGGTTTGCGGCGCCGCCAGCCCCTCCGAATATCTCGAACACCTCACCATCCGCCCCAACCGGAACGAAGAACTGCATCTTCTGCTCAACGAAATCACGATAGGCGAAACCTACATGTTTCGCCATCCCGCCCAGCTCAGTGCCCTTAGCACCGTCATTCTTCCCCAAATCATCCAGGCAAAGAACGCTTTGGGCCTTAAAAAAATCCGTCTCTGGTCGGCCGGATGTTCGACCGGAGAAGAGCCCTACACCCTGGCCATGTTTCTGATGGAAGAAAAACAGTTAGCGGGTTGGACCTTCGACATCCTCGCCACCGACTTGAACAGCAATTCCCTCGCGGCCTCCCGCGCCGGGATTTACGGCGAATACGCGCTCCGCAACGTCAGCGACGCCCAGCGCGCAAAATACTTCAAAGACGCCGGCGGCCAGAAACTGGCCGTCAATGAACTGCTTAAATCGCGCGTCCGTTTCGACCGCGTGAACCTCAGCGACGACAGCAAGATGGTCTTCCTCAAAGGAATCGACCTCATCTTCTGCTGCAATGTCCTCATCTACTTCGACCTCGCCTCCAAGCGCCGCGTCGTGCAGCACTTTTATTCCAACCTACTGCCCGGAGGTTACTTCTTCATGGGACACGCCGAGTCCCTGTTCCAGGTCGATCAGGCATTCCGCCTGGTCCACTTCCCGGGAACAACAGCCTATTGGAAGCCCACCGCCGGGGCAGTTGCCGGAGGCAAGCCATGAACGACCGACCGCGCATTCAGCTCAAAGCCCGAATCGCCCAGCTCCATTCGATCTCCACCGCTCCCGCCATCCTTCAGCCTTTGCTCTGGATGATGCGTTTGCCCGTGGACGACATCCAGATCGAAAAGGTCGTGGAACTCATTTCCCGTGACGGAGCCATTGCCGCGCATTGTCTTCGCATGGCAAATTCTCCCCTCTTCGGACGCCGCGCGGTCGAAACCGCCCGCGCTGCCGTCATGATCCTCGGCATCGAGAGGGTACGTTCCCTCCTTTTCGGCCTGTGCATGAACCAGACCATCCCCAAAGACAAGTGGGTGCTCGACCCCAACGCGTTCTGGCGCCACTCCCTCGGCTGCGCTCTTGTCACCCAGACCCTGGCCCGCAAAATCGGCTACCCCGACCTTGAAAAAGCCTATCTGGCCGGCTTGCTTCACGACTTGGGATTTCTCGTCAACTCCGTCCTCGATCATGCGAAATTCCAGGATTGCCTCGAACTCGCCACCACCCAACTCTGCCCCCTCCACATCGCCGAACAGCGGATTCTCGGCTATACCCATGCGGACGCCGGCAGCCTGCTCTGCGATCATTGGGGACTTTCCCAGGAGTTGTCCGATGTCAGCTCGCTGCCATCACGAAACCGATCTGCTCCCGAGCGCCAGCCCGCTCGTCTATCTGGTCCACCTCGGCGACTTGCTCTGCCGCCTGCGCTCTCTCGGCTACGGCTATGACGAAATTATGGCTGTGACCTTTGACCAGGACCTCGCTTGGAGCCATCTGGTCGCCGCCTATCCCGGACTCTCTGACATCGACCTGGTGCGCTTCACACTCGACATCGACGGCACCATGGACCAGATCGCTGCGCTCGTCGATTCTGTCTTTGTCACCGCTAAAGCCGCTTCTGGATTGGCGCAGACTTCCTCCCGGTAACCTGCACATGGTTACTCCAGTGCGGCCGCGCGCGGTACTTTATTTTCTATTGCGACATTACGGAAGTGACATTTACACGGTGCCCGAGCGGACATAGGATGACCAAGTAGTTTGGCAGTTCTGGGGGAGGGCTGCCGAAGGCGTCCTGAGCTTAATCGCTCGGGACGTTTTTTTTGCGGCTCAAATTTGGAGTGCCGCGAAGGTCAGGTGAGACGTTCAAGCACCGGAGGCACGACCTACAACAGCCCGTGCTTCAGCGCCGGGAAGGCTGGGTCATTCCTGATTTAGTCTGAGAGGACCGATAAGCTCTCACGCGCCACTTTACCCTCGGAGGTCGCTACCCTTCGCAAGGCCGATGCATTGAGAAAGAACCGCGAGGCACTCGCTAAATCTTCTTCCACGTTTTTCCGCCATCCGCGCTGATCCAATTCTCCGCGGTTCCCGCGCTCAGAATAATTTCCGCAATCCCGCGCAGTTCGATATGAGTGACGTCCGAACTCATGGGCTCACCCTTGAACGAAACGCCCACGGTTGTCCACGTCGCGCCCCCGTCAGTCGAACGCAACAACGTTCCCGCCTGGCCGCCCGCCCAGACCTCACGTCCGCGATCGGCATAGCACAACAATGGACGCGAAGCCGGCGTAGCCGTCTGCCAGTTCTTGCCGCCGTCGAGCGAACGTTGCAGCACTCCTCCGGAAATCATCCAACTCGCGCCCGGCTTTAAGCTCATCGCCTGCGCAGCCGCGGCATTGACTACCAGCGTGCTTCTGCCCTCGAGCGGCCACATCGCTTGCGGGGAAGTCGCGGCTGCCGTCTTTGAAGCCTCGCTTCCTTCCGCTTCCAATGGAGGCTTGGCCCTTACAACCGGAGCCGCGTCATTGCCGTCAACAAGGAAACCATTCGTAGACGCCTGTGTCATTTGGACGCCGGCTTCTCCGCTACCTTCAACTTTCTCTTGCGAAGGTCGCGATGCTGACAACGAAAACTGCTCGGAAAGCACTGGAGCAGCCCGCTTAGCCGAAGCGGGCGAATTGTCCCGTGCTTTGCGGGATTTCAGTGTCCTGCCGATTTCGGAATTGCCAGCCGTTTGCAGCGCTGAATTCACGTCACTCGATCTGTCCACCGGCGATAGTAAGGAAGATTGTCCTTCCGGTATGGTCGCTGGGAGGGCGGGCGCGCCCGCCTGACGGGCAACCGAGTTCACCTCCGTTTTCGGCTTCGAGAAATACTCCAATGCCCGTGGTCCGACTAGCGCCGCGACCGCAATACCAGCCGCCAGCGCAGCCCACCGCAGACGGGGCAACCCGGAGGTCAGCCAGCCAAAACTGGGGCGAGCAGTCTCTCCTCCGCGCGCATTGGTCAATGCGCCGTCAGGCACCGCAGCCTCGGCCCCGCTCTCGATCGCGACTACCGTGGGCTCCATTGCAGGAAGCGCCAGTGCCACCACATCGCGGCAATCCGCGCACAGCGCCAGATGCTGCAATACCCCGTCGTGCTCAGCCCCCGAAAGCGCCTGCTCGGCAAACGCCGTCAGCACATCCGCTTCCGGATGCGTCCGCTCCAGTTCCACCGGCGCGGGCGTTGTCGCCCGCAGCCGCTGGTATACGATTTTTGGTATGTCGGTCATGGGGGATTTTCTTTTCTAAGAAGGCCTAGTCCGTACTCCCGTCGCCCGCCCTCGGGGCAGGTACCTTTCTACTATTGAACGTCGGAGCTCCCTGATCTTGCGTCAGCCGCGACCTTAAATCCAGGCTGATATCCCGCACGTCGGCTTGCAGCGCCTCGGTCGCCTGGGCATAGCTCATCCCCAGTTCCCGCAGTCCCGCCAGAATGCGCTTCCTGAGCCCCGCCGACAGCCTGTCCAAACGCCGGCTTACGCTGGATTCATGCAGTCCCAGGGCCCGCGCAATCTCCGCCAGCGTCCGTCCATCCAGATAGTAGGAAGCCAGCGTATACCGGTCTTCCGCCGATAGCTCGGCCAGAGCTTGGTCCGTCGCTGTCTCCAGCCGCGGATCCGAAATGCTGACCGGTTCCGGATCCTTGGCCGCAAACTGCACGCCTTCTTCGGTTTGCTCTTCCAGGCTGACCGCGCGCTTCTGCTTGCGATACCGGTTGATGAACTCCTGCGCCATCACCGTGCGCAACCAGCCTTCCAGCGACCCGCGCCCCGTATAAAAGACCAGCTTCGAATTGCGCACCCCGTTCCGCGCGTTCACTCCGTACAAATCGGCGAACAACGAATCGGCGAGATCCGCTGCATGCGCCGCCTCCCGCGTGATGTGCAGAGCCATGCCGTGAAGTTTCTGACGGTAGCGGCCGATGAAATCCTCCCACGCCCGCTCGCTTCCCATCGCGCAGGCGCGTGCCAGCGCCAGTTCTTCTAACCGGAGCGCGGCGCAGAAATCGGCTTTCTCTTCCTCGGAACCGTTCGCGACATATTTCTTCTGAATCTCGTGGAGGATCAACGCGAACTGTTCCGCGCTCACTCCATAAACCGCGGCGCCGCTCCGGGCGTACAGTTCCGCCCCAACGTGGGCTCCTTCGGATTGAGGGCGTGACGGCATATTCCCAAAATGATGCTAGCAATTTTTTAGACGCAAGAGACTGTAAATCGTACGTTCAACTTCCAGCGAGCCGAGCAAGACACTCCTGGAAGACTCGCGAGTTGCTCCCCGGCGCGCCTCCAACTTGGCGCGCCGGGGTCGATCCAGAGAGTAGGCCAGGGAACACACGCACGGGTAGTGGTGTCTCAATCAATGTTGGAGGCGCTTTATGCGGCTGGTCGTAGTTCTTGCAGGGGTCCTGGTATTGGTTGCGGCTGCGGTTCTCATTCCTTGCCTGCTCCCCGCGAGCGAAATGCCGCAATCTTCGCGCTACTCACTTCTCGAACCCATTCGCAGCGGTAACCTGACTGTCTTTCCTGTGGTCGCGGCAAAGTCCTACGACACAGGCGAGTTCATCACTCTCGATGAAGGCATCCGTTCCGGAGATGTCGTCGTCACCGAGTCCGGACAGGCCCAGGGCCTGATTCGCCGCCATCAGGATGGTCGCGTCCTTCATCCAGTGCGCGATGCCGAGGTCAATCGGTTAGTGCTGGTGAATAACTCGAAACGCCCGCTCTTACTGCTCGCCGGCGAAATCGTGACTGGAGGTAAGCAGGACCGTGTAATCGGCAAGGATCGCATCGTTCCTCCCGAGAGCGATCCGGTCGACCTCAGCGTCTTCTGCGTTGAGCCCGGACGCTGGGTGGCCGCCAACGGCAAGGCTGACTTCAGTTCGGGCAGGGCCGGCGGTGTGATTGGCGGTCTGGTCGCCTCTCCCACTGTCCGCGCCAGCGCCATGGCCGCCCAGAATCAGCAGCAGGTCTGGGACAACGTAGGGAAATCGAAGCAGGCCATGGCGCAAAGTCTGATCGTGAATGGCGCTTCCTCAACCGCAGTGCCAGAAGTCAATTCAACCTCTTCCTACGCGCGCGTCATGGAAAATAAAGAGGTTCAAAAACAGGTGGACGCCGTCGCTGGTCCGGTCGAACGCAACTACGAAAGCGTGGTTCACCAGCTTCGCGATAAGAATGCCGTCGGTGTAGTCGTGGCCGTCAATGGAGAGATAGTCTGGGCCGATATCTTCGCCAGCACCCAGTTACTCCAGAAATACTGGCCCAAGTTGGTCCGTTCGTACGCGACCGAAGCAGTAATAACTCGAGCAAAGTCCGCGCAAGTGTCCACGAAACACGCGCAGAAGTTTCTCGATCAGCTCGACGCGCGCCATGAAACGTCAGACATCGAACCGGGAGTCTACCGCCAGACCGAAATCACCGGCGACGGCTTCAAAGTGTTCGAACTCATGTCGCTGCTCCCCAAAACCGGCTACGCAGTCCACATCGCCAAGATGGCCGACTGAGTTAAAGTCAGAAGTAAGAGGTCAGATTGCAGAAGTGAGATCGTCGAGGTGAAAACCAGTCTTGGTGCGCTCCCTTGACCGCGCCGCTTTTAACGTCTGCGATCTGACCTCTGACTTCTGACCTGTTCTTCCAACCTCTGCAATCTGCCTCGAACCTAGCCCTTAGCAAGCCCCTTGCGCACCACGTCATCGGCATCATAGGCCAACTTTAGTGCCGGCAGCTGCTCGGGCCGGAACCACCCCACCTCGGCCGCGTCGCTCCCGGCCTTCAAATCCCCGCTCACTGCGCGGCAGAGGAAATCGATCAGCACATAGTGGTACCGCACCCCCCCATCCTCGGCGCGAATCACGCGCTCGTATACGCCCAGGATCTCGCCCACTTCCACCAATAATCCCGTCTCCTCGCGCGCCTCGCGCACCACCGCGTCGCGCAGCGTCTCTCCGCATTCCAGTACTCCGCCCGGCAATGACCACTCTCCCAGCAGCGGAGCCTGCCCGCGCTTGATCAGCAGTGCTCGTCCATCGGCGACAATGACGGCACCGACTCCGACCAGCGGATACTCCGGATATTCTCGGCTCATGTGTCTATTACTTCGCCCCACGACCGGATGCTGGCCGCTCCCGTCCCGCATCCTGCGCTCCCGCCCGGCCCGCGTTTCCCGCGAAGGCTTCCTTCTTCGCCTGAGATTCATCCAACACTCGGAAACGCATCAGTATACGGCCTGGTCATACAATAGTCCCCATGTCGCTCGACGAGTACAAACGTAAACGACGCTTCGAGGCCACGCCGGAGCCTCCGCCCAAGGTTGAGAAGAAGTCGGGACACCGCTTCGTGGTCCAGCGCCACCGTGCCACGCGGTTGCACTACGACTTCCGCCTCGAAATGGATGGCGTCCTCAAATCCTGGGCCGTTCCCAAGGGCCCGTCGCTCGATCCCAATGACAAGCGGCTCGCCATGCAGGTCGAGGATCATCCCGTCTCCTACTTCGACTTCGAGGGCACGATCCCCGAAGGCAATTACGGAGCGGGCACGGTCATGGTCTGGGATGTCGGCACCTGGCAGCCGCTTTCGCCCATCCCCGTCGACGGCCAATATGTTCCCGGCACCGATAAAGAAGCGGACGCCATGCTCGAAAAGGGAGACATCAAGTTCCGGCTCGACGGAAAGAGGCTCAAAGGCGACTTCGCCCTCATCCACATAAAAGCCCGCAGGTCCGGCAGCAAAGGGACAGAATGGCTCCTCATCAAGAAGAAGGATGACGAGGTCATTCCCGGATTCGACATCGAGAAGTACGACACATCCGTCCTCACCAATCGCAACATGGCCCAGATCGGAGGCGACGCCGATTCCGACGAGTGGACCAGCAGCCGTCCTGCAACCCGCGGCAAGCTCAAAGCGGCATGGCTCGCCGATGCGGTAGCCAAAGCCGACCGCAAGAATGCAGCCGTAAAAAAAAAGCCCTGACCACGGAGAACGAGCAAGAACCAGCGGAGAGTGAGGTTGAGACAACCAACGCGCTGAGCGCCAGCCCTAAAAGCGCGAGGACCGGTAAGAAAGCCGGTAAAACGAAGGCCCGTAAGACTAAGCTTGACAAAGCCAACTCCTTGCCATCGAGCGCTGTCGCGTCCGCGGTTGAGAATCTGCCGGGCGCGCAGCGCAAGCCCATGCCCGCCGCGATTCGCCCCATGCTCGCGACTGCCATCGCCAAGCCCTTCGACAATCCCGACTGGCTCTTCGAGATCAAGTGGGACGGTTACCGCGCGGTTGCCTTCATCGACGATGGACGTGTGCGTTTCGTCTCGCGCAACCAGAACGACCTCACCGCGCAGTATCCCGAACTCGCGACGCTGCCGCAGTTCTTCCAGGCCAGCGGCGCGATCCTCGATGGCGAGATCGTCGCGCTTGACGATCAGGGCCGTCCATCGTTCAGCCTGATGCAGCAGCGCACCGGATTCCGTCCCGGCAAGTCTCGTTTTCCCGGACGCCAAGGTGTGCCTGTCATCTACTACGCATTCGATCTGCTCTATCTCGACGACTTCGATCTGCGCCGCGTGCCGCTTGAGCGACGCAAGCAGTTACTCGAACAGCGGATCTCGAATAGCGCGGTCGTTCATTTCTCCGATCATTTCCCCGGCAACGGTCTTGCGCTCTTCGCGGCCGCGGCGCAAAAGGGACTGGAGGGCATCGTCGCCAAGAAGCGCGACAGCCTCTACGCCGAAACGCGCTCGCATGAGTGGCTCAAGATCAAGATCACGCAGCGCCAGGAATGCGTCATCGGAGGCTATACCGATCCCGAAGGCAGCCGCGCCTATTTGGGATCGCTCGTGCTCGGACTGTACGACAAGCAGAAGCGCCTGATTCACGTCGGGCAGGCCGGAACCGGTTTTGACCAGAAGATGCTCAAGGAGATGTTCGCGAAACTGCAGCCTCTCGCGACCAGTAAGAATCCTTTCTATGGCGAGATCGGAGGCCTGAGAAAAGTCCATTTCGTGCGCCCCGAACTGGTCGCCGAAATCAAGTTCTCCGAGTGGACGCACGAAACCGCCGAAGGAGGCATGAAGCTTCGCGCTCCGGTTTTCATGGGCCTGAGGCTAGATAAGTCTCCCGCAGAGTGTACGTTTGAAGACGCGGTCGCGACTTAGCTCCGAACCGCATTCGCCGGGGGAATTCGGTCTATCCCCCCTCCTCAGCGATCTATTTAAATCAATACTTTAGCGTTGTATGCCCGCCAGATCTTTGAATAATATAGACTTACGAGAAGTTATTGAAAATAAATGCCTTATTAGAGATTCTAGCCGCTAAGTGCTTTAGAATGAATGATTGTTCATTACTACTTAGGGTATCTATTTACAAGACTGACCATGACTGGTAGACTCATTTTGACAGGGCAGCGGGGATTTTTCTTGACACTTGACAAGCAGACAGGTGCTTCCGTAATAAACTGCGTTCAAGACGGGCTTCTTAGGATTTTAGAAAACTGCTATTATAAACCTATGCTAGTCTTGTCAAGGTGGAACAAAAGGCGAAACTGGTTTAGATAATAATGCGCCCCGAAAGACAAATTTGGGATCAAATTTTTCTTCTTAATCTGTTTAGATGCTCCGAAGAGCCTCTAGACAATCTAAAGATTCAGAAGATTGTGTTCCTATCTGAAATTGAGGGCAGAAATCGGGAGTTTGCCTCTGCTGATTTCCGATTTTTTCGTTATCGCTTTGGACCATTTAGCAAAGTCGCAGCGAATACTGTACGCAAACTAGAAGTCTTCGGCTTTGTCGATTCTGAATTTCATCAACCCACTGAACGCGGCCAATACGTGCTTGATTACGTATCAGAATTTGTTAGGCATTCCTCCAAGGCTGTAGAAGCGCTCAAGATTCTCCAAGCGACCTGTGACCAATATCGAGACACAAGAAGCTCACAACTTGTCGATATTGTTTATGGGATGAAAGTGTCGGTAGTGGGGATGGGTGGAAAAATGATGACGGTGAAAGAGATTCCTGAATGTGTCGATATAATCGTTCCCGCCGAAGAAAGACTGGAAACCTTCATCCCGTTTCCAGAAGAGGTAATGCGTGATCTGGCTACTGAATTCTCTCTCAGGCCAGATGATTTGAATCCAAATAAGCCTGAGAATATAGCATTCACAAAGGCAGCAATTGAGCGTGCACTAGCGTCCTAAAGTTCTCCTCTTCTCCAAGCATAATACCTCACAATGAATTGCCCGACCGTGAGACCAAACCCCTCTGCAAATGTTTCTGCATAAATTCTGGCCTGTTCATAGCTCGTAGAACCTCCGAATAATTTCTTAAGAGATTTGTTGACATCGCCACCATTCGCAGCCAAGAGAGCTTGTGCCCTTTTCGGAGCTTCCGTGCTCCACACAAGAGAAGAGCCGTGATCTGGTTCTGCGGGTTTAGCGTCATCATCCGGCACGGGAAAATCCCCTATTGCGGCTTCATGAAGCCTTGCAAGGCTATTCTAGATTGAGTCGAGAGGTCTACTGCTTTAGATGTTGCGGGACGCTCGCCTGTCTCTTTGAGTTTGTATTCCCCTGGACGTACACGCTCAAATTTCTCGCTTCGCACGATTACAGCGTGAATGACATTGGTAGAATTTTTAGTTTGGCGCATCACTCCAGCTCTAATAAGCAGGCGCTTCGCCTCTTGAGCGCGCACGATACCATTGTTGTGCTTGGCAATCAATACTAGGGCTTGCACCTGAGTGAGATTCCGCAATTTCGCTATGGGAAATAAATCTTCCTTGGGGAAACTGATCGTATGGTTCTTTTGTAACGAACGCAGGGTGCCATCCACATGTTGAATCTCTTGGTCGAGTTCAAGCAGAGGTTGTGCCAATCGCTCTCTTTTTTCAAGCAAATCTTTCCTGTGGTCGTTGAGATATTTAATGGTCAATTCCTTTTCTTCCATATTTCGCCTTCCTTCCGCCCCATGTACTAGACATTGGTACAAGTGTCCACTACATGAGAAAACTTGGACTTGACTTCAATTGCTAAGTCTGTCGCACAATAAAAATGGAATCAAAAGGCAGGTGGCCCGTCTTTCGGTTTTGGAGACCGAAAAGACGTGATCATGGCCACCGGCCTATTGCCCAAACCGTCGGCGGGGGTCGGCTCCGTGGAAAGAAACGACCCCTTTCGACAATTCCATTCTAGTCCCAATGACTAACCCAAAGTCAAATGGCAATGGCATCCCAGCTTGTGGAAAACGTGCGAAGAACGCCGAAATGAACGAAGGCCCGCAGGCGTTTGACGCTTTCCGCAATGCAGTGAGACGCATCCTCGCAGTCCCGAAGAGCGCTCTACCGCCCGATCCATTCTCAAAACCGAAGCCGCAAAAGAAAGAAGCCAATCACCGCTAGGCAACTGGCTTCCGTTTTCCGCGTTTCTGACGTTCTAACTCTTTCTTAGTTCGTACTGAGCCAGTCCGTTTGCTTTCCCGTGACCTGATTCCACGTCAACCTCTTGCCCACGATCTGCGAAGCGGCCAACTTGAAGCGGTCAAAATCCTTCATGTTCTTGCGGTTGTTGTAGCGAAACATCTGCTCATCCAAATAGCGGAACAAGTGGAACGGCTCAACACTGACGTATGTTCCCGCAAGGCCACGCTTCAAGAGCGACCAGAAATTCTCCATACCGTTCGTGTGTACGCGGCCATCCACGTACTTCTCAGCATGATTGATTACCTGGTGAATGTAATCCTCGCTCAGGCCCGTGTATGGTCCCCATTCATCGGTATAAAGCTCGGTTCCTTCTTCAATACAGGCGCGAATGTGCCCATGCAGAGTTTCCTTTTCGCGTTCTTGGACAACCTTTGTCACTACCTTACCGCCACGCTCTAGCATCCCCATGACAATGGTTTTGTTGATAGCGCCGCGATGATGATAGCCTTTCCCGATTTTCTTGGATTTGTGCATGTTACGAGCCTTCCCGCCGATGAAAGTCTCGTCCGCTTCCACCTCGCCGGACAGTTTCTCAATCGTGCCATGATGCAGGGCAAAGCGAATGCGGTGCGCCATGTGCCACGCAGATTTCTGCGTGATTCCAAGATCGCGGGCGATCTCGCAAGAGCTGATTCCATTTCGGCAATTTACGATCATCCACATCGCGGTGAGCCACTTGTCAATGCCCAGCGCAGAATCTTCCATGATCGTGCCAACCTTGAGGGAGAATTTCTGCTTGGGATGGTCGCCATAGCACTTGTACAGCTTGGCCTTCTCTAAATAGCTGACCTTCTCCGAAGTGCAGTAAGGGCACCGCACCTTACCATCGGCCCACCGGAGATCAATCACAAACTGTCGGCAGTTCTCGAAATCGGCAAAGTGTACAATTGCCTCTTGGAGGGTTTGTGGGTTTTCCATACCCAAATCATAGATCAAGAAGCGTGGTCAGTCAAGTAAATAAATACCCTACTTAGTTACCTACATCTCGCAAGATATCCCGTTTAAAGGACTTAGTTCTAAAGAGGCCGTTTGTCGCTCTTCCTTGCCCGCTTTCAGCAGGCTCCGGATCGCGTGCTTGGTGAAATGAATGTCTCAACAACAACTGAGTTCGTAGGACGTGTCAATCCTGACCCTATCTTTAGCTAGCGGCTGCTGTCTGCTCAGCGGCAGGTCGCAGGATCGCCAACATCCGAAGATCAACGAGAGCGTGCAGGATGATTGGAAGCAGAAGATTTCCGCTAAGGATGAACAGTAGGCCAAGCAGAAATCCCGTTATAGCACTGCTGACGCCGCCGCCGCCGCCGCCATACAGGTGGTTCAATCCGAAAATAAGCGAGGAAATCATAAGCGCCAGGGTGAGGTTGAGCGTCCAGCCGGAAACATGCAAGTAATGCAGCATGAATCCACGAAAGAGAGTTTCTTCACAGAAACCCGCAGTGACGCAAACGAACACCCACCAGTGCCGCTCCCGCTGGGTCGCCGGGAAGAAATACTCGAACGACCTCAGGGCGTCTGCAGAGCGATAGGTACGTGGTCGGTTCTTTAACTTCTTCCAGGCCACGATCCCACACGGCAGAAACGTCATGCCGAAAAAGAGCGTGATGACTACTTCCACCAGGAATCTGACCCAGTCGTGTCGAAACAGCCAGACAGCATCGTCCGGCATCGGAGCGATGGTAAATACATCGCGGAAACCGACAGTGGCGACTGCTATAAAGCTCGCGATCCACAGCCAAGCGCAAAGGGTTCGGTAATAACCGATCTTCTGCACCGATCCGGGATTTTTCTTAAGCCGCCGCGTTGCATAGAAGTCCCACGCCGGAGCTATGGTCGCGAGGAATGCGGAAAGCAGATGACAAAGCAGAAGGTCCAGGCTGAACACGCAGCGATTCTACATCCGTTCCCAACCGCTGCCGCTAACAGATGGGATGAGAAGGCCGGAACCCGGTATTGGGGGAGTGCACATACACCCCTCACAGGCACGCCTCTTTTCCGCGATCACAGCTTGAGGCGCTCGATGTCTGGGCGGTTTTTTCCGTGACACAGAAAGATCGCGACCGCCGACACTGTCAGTGATGGCGGCTCTTCAACAAGAATCGCAACCGACCGTGCTCGCGGATGCTCTGACTCTTTGCGCCGGCTTGCGTCTACGAGGGCTTAGCGTGAAGCTCTCCGCGTCTTAACCAGTTAGCAAGGAATAGCCCGGCAATCACGAAAACCGGCCCCGCTAGCGTAAGAATCCAGGTCAGCTTCATCGTGGCGGAAAGTGGGCGCGGCAGCCGCAGAACCCATATGACATACAGCATTCCGGCGGCGGCATAGAGCGTCGCACCGATCCACTCCCGTCGCCATGCCAGAAGCAAACCCGCGATGAGAACAAAGACTGGAATGAGATGCACGGTGAGCGCGAGGAGAGTTTCCCCCCAGCCATGCTTTTCGCCAAGGACATCGAAGGCAAACATGCTAAGAAAAGCGATGTAGGCAATCGACAATACGCGCGGCGCCCAGAACAATGTCCGCCTGTATAGTGAGGTCATCATCCACCTCCTTTGGCTCTACCTTCGCATTTTTCCTCTTTGGCCAGTGGCCCGCAGTGATCATGCGCACAAGGGGTCAGGCTTATGTAACCAAGTGATCTCTGCAGTTCGGAGAACAGCCCCTCGGCTCGGCCCAATTGCATTTTCGGAAGCCGCGGCGCGACTCAAACGGAGTTACGAGGAGAGTAGAATTTTGTGCCAGTTCTCCCGGAGAGAAAACCATGCGCCAGTATCACCACATCGGGATTCCCACCACCGAATCGAAGCCTGGGGAGACCCACTTGAAGCACCTGAAAGTTTTTGTTGTCAGTCATCAGAAAAGCGAATTCGGCGTGGAATGGATGCGCTTTGAAGCGGACGCGGCGGTTCCCGATCTTGTCCGGAGCGTGCCGCATGTCGCGTTTGAAGTGACCGACCTGTCCTCCGAGCTGGCTGGCCGCGAAATCCTCATTCCTCCAAACAGCCCGTCCGACGGAGTCCGCGTCGCCTTCATCGTCGAAAACGGTGCACCCATCGAACTTCTCGAATTCACCGACCCGAAGCATCCAGCGCGTTTATCAAACCAGACAGGCTAGTAACGGGCACGACCAGAACGCGAAAATCCGCGTAGGATCGCAGACATGGCCCCAGTTCTCATTATCTTCGGTGGACTCCCGGGCGTCGGAAAGACATCGATCGCCCGGGAGATAGCTGGTGATCTCGGTGGAGTCTATCTGCGCATCGACTCGGTTGAGCAAGCGATCCGAGACTGCGGAGTGGCGGATGAATCGATGTACGACATGGGATACCGCGTCAGCTATTCGGTTGCCGAGGACAACCTCCGGCTCGGTCGAACCGTGATCGCAGACTCGGTGAACCCGCTGCAAGTCACCCGTGATGCCTGGATCGAAGTTGCGGATCGGGCCGGGGCAGAGGCAATCGAAGTGGAGATCACCTGCTCTGACGTCGAGCACCATCGCCAGCGGGTAGAAACACGGGCGGTCGACATCGAGGGTTTGCGGCCGCCGACCTGGCAAGAGGTTGAGGCGCGGCACTACCAGCCCTGGAATCGCGAACACATCGTCATCGATACCGCCGGCCGCAGCGTGGCAGAAAGCGTCCAGGAACTCCGCGCGGCCTTAGCGAAGTCAAACGGCAAGCGATTCGCTAAGCCGCTTAAAGCGGCGACAAAATATACCCCGCTGGATCCATAACTGAGAGCGGCGCGAGGAACAAATACTCCGGGAAATACCACATTTACATTCGCAACTAGGCATATAGATCAACAAGCCGCCCGCTCCAGCTCGCGGAGGCGGCCGCGTAGGAAAGGTAGTGGGCGACTGCCATGAGTTGGACAGAATGGCTCCAGTTCCACCCGGCGGAGAGATACCCCCAGCCGGGGCGTCCCGTCTGATCGCTCTGGGAATCCTCCGCGGAGGCGAAGGAGAAGCGCTTTGTCCCGCCGCGGGGCCGCGCTGGCGACCTGGTGAAACGGCTAGTGGATGGGACGACAATCTGGCCGGCGCGCGCGGTGATGGCTTTCTGAGTCAGAGGCACGAGGCTGGTCGACACATCGGACGACGGCGACGGATCGACCGTATTCACCGCCGGGAGCAGTTTTATCGACATGGGAAATCAGTTCTTCAATCCTCCATCTATCGGCAGTTCGGCTCGATCCAGCTAACGCGGCGGTACTTTAGCGCCGCGCCGTGAGGGCATATCCCCATAGCGTGGTCCCTCGAACTAGGCGCAGTGAAGCCAGCGCGGGTGTCGAGAGCCCGCGCCGAGCAAAGCAGGGTCTCGGTTTTCCGGCCAAAATTTGGTGTTCCTGCCAAAAAAAGGAGCGCCGAGCGGTACAGCCTCGGCGCTCCGCCTGTCAGGAGGCGGGTGCTTACTATCCGGTCTACCGGTTGGGCAGCACGAACGCCTGCACGTTCGCGTAACCGATCGGGAAACCAGCGGTGAACGCATTCACCTGGAAAACTGAGTTCAGCGTGCTGGCGGCGGTGCTGGTCAGCGTCAGTTTCGCGCCCGAGATCACTACGAGAACTCCGGCCAGAGGCTTCAGCGGAAGCGTGATCCCGCCCGGCGAGAACTGAATGTTAAACAACGGGAGCGTGCCGGCAACCGATCCGTTCACCGAAGCTACTCCATAAAGGATTGGAGTGGCGCCGGTTGTATCGATGGTGAAGTTCTGCAGGGCGACCGTCGTGCCGCCCGCTGTGAGGGTCAAGCCGCCGCCGTGCGTAATCTGTCCCGCGGCCGTCTTTGCGTCAACCGCGCCCCCGGTAATCGGGAAGGTCGCAACTCCGTTCGTGAGGGAACTGGGGCTCAACAGGCCGGGAGTTACACCCAGGCTTCCCAGCGCGCCGACAAACGCCTTGCTGAGTGCGACGGAGGTTTGGCCGGATTGCGTGACCACGACTTGAGCGACCGCGCTAGACATGCAGAAAGCGAGGGCCAGTAACGACACGATCAGATACTTCTTGGAAATCATGGAAATCTCCTCGGGAGAATTTTGAGTTTCGATGGCAGTAGTGCCATCCACTCGCGAAAACGATGGGGCGGGAGGTTTGGATCTGCCGACGCAGATTTTTATTTTGCGTCGTTATACTGTTGCCCATGAAACCAGTACGCCATCCATTTCGCACAGCCGTCTGCTTGATACTCGCGCTGTCCGGGTTTTTTCCACAGGCCTTGCAGGGACAAAACGATGCTCGCGTTCATGATCTGGAAGACCGGGTGCGTCGCTTGGAAACCATGGTCCAGACGCTGGTGGAAGCCCAGCGGGCCGCCGGCACGCTTTCCCCGGAACGCGCGAATGTCATCCTCGCCGACCTGAGTCCGGACACCCTGGCGATCGCGCAAGCGCGCGATTCCGCGGATCCGGATCCTCCCCGGGCCCAAGCCGCACAAAATGCGTTGCCCCAGGAACTGCTGCCGAATTTAGGGAAGATTGGCGCGACCGTCAGCTTGCGCGCCGGGGCGAACTCCGGGCCCTTTGCGCTGAACACCGGAGGCTTCTTCGGGGGAGCCATCGAATTGCCTTTAGCGCTGGTGCGAGGAGGCCGTTTGGATTACGAGATTTCTCTGGGGCTGGCGCAGGCCAATCGGACGCTTCCGGTAACTTCGAACGTGGCCCAGATCTCGAACCTGGCGGTGTTGACCGCATTGAATCCGAACAACGGGACATTGAACATCCAGCAGGCGCTCTCGGGCACCGGCGACTCGCCATTTCCCGTTACCAGCATGGGGAACTGGAGAGTTCAGTTGCTGGAACTGGTTCCGTTTGCGCTGAAATACAACAGCACGCTACTCGACCGCTACCGTATTCGTCCCTATGCAGTCCTGGGGCTCGGGACCTATGTCAGCATCTCGAATCAACTGGTGAGCAGCGGCATCCGTGCCGATTCCACCCTGCCTCCGGCGACATTGCAAGCGTTGACGGCGCTGTTGGGCCCGTCGCCATTCGGCGGAAGCCTGATCGGCGGACAGATTGGACCAGCCAGCCAGTTGGCCGGACGAGGCATACCGGCTGGGCAGGGTGGACTCGATATCGGCGTGCACTACGGGACCGGCATCGAATATCGCTGGACCAACGGCTTGTCGGTGGCGCTGGATGCGCGCTTCAATAAGGTCCCCGACGGACTTTCCTATCACACGGCAACGGCCAGCTGGGGGTGGCATTTCTAGCGGTTAGCGCGCTCCGAACAGCAGTTTGTGGCCTCGCGCCGAGACGCTGCCACCCTTCGGTTCATCGGTGATCGCCAGACCTGTTAGCTGCGCCAGGTCGTTCGTGGGCTGCGCAAGCAGAAAGCCGCGCCCGTCATCGGAGGTTTGCAGCAAGCCGGCGCTCAGGATCGCCGGTGCGCCCTTTCTTATCAGCCAGAGCTGGTAGCACTTCTCGTGATCCAATCGCGGAAGCGAGTCGGCGATCAGCAGCAAGCCGCCTTGCGGGGAATAGAGCACGCGCGCGGACGCTTTGCCGGCCGCCGGGTCGACCGCGCGTAATTCAATCTCCTGCACCGGGCCCGAGCGCAGCAAGCTCTCGATTTGAGCGCTGCGAGTCCTTATGCGGCTTAGCCGCTCGACCTCGGCGCGACTGTCGGAGAGCTGGCTGTTCAGCGCGGCGATCGCGGCTTGATTGCCTTTCGCCGGCAAATTCTCGGCGGCCTCCAAGTCATGCGTTAATGCATCCGTGCGAGCCTGGGCCGCGCTTAGCGCAGCCTGGAGTTCCAGGGCATGTTGTTCGGTAGCGGCGCGGGCCGCGTTCAGGTCAGCGTTCTCTTTTCTGAGCTTCTCATTTTCGGCGGCGAGTTCGGCCAAGCGCGGATTTTCCGGGGAACGACTGTCGGATGAACGACTGTCAGGGGGACGCCCGTCCACAGGCCGTTCGCCTTGCGCACGCGCCGGTGGAACGCTGGCCGTCGGAGCGGTGGGCGGCGCTTCCGTAACACGCGGAGAAATGGGCGCTGGCGTCGCGCCTGGCTGGCGCAGCGACCGAATCGGCACGTTTGCGGCCGCCAATTCCTCGCCCAATTTCCGTTGCTGCCAGAAGAACCATGCCGCGAGCGCAAAGCAAACCGCAGCCAGAGCCCACGGAGCCAGATTCCAACGAGGCCAGGGCCGGGACCATGCCGGACTCGCAGTCCTCTCCGCCAACACGCGCTTCATCAAGTCGCGTTCCACCCGCGGGGAAGGCTGGCGCGTTGGGGCAGCCGTCGCCAGTGAGGCCACCACGGCTCGCGCCTCCATCAATCGGTGCTGGCATTCTTTGCAGCCCGATTGCAGATGGGAAGCCATCGCCTGCTGGGCAGCCGCATCCAGGCTCCCCAGGGCAAACAGCTCCCAATCCGGTTCGAGGTGAGCGCAGTCCACGCTCATAACATCATGACCTTTCCGTAATCCCGCAGAGCTTCGCGCAACTTCGCCAGGCCCAGACGGATTCGCGTTTTCACCGTGCCCAACGAATGGCCCAGCTTGTCCGACAACTCCTGATGCGTCAGGCCCTCAAAGTAGGCCAGCTCAATCACCGTTTTTTGCTCGGCAGGCAGCTCGGCCATAACTTTACGGATCGTGCGGCCCAGGTCCGGATCCTCAAGCGAAGCCGTTGCCGGCAACGAGTCCGGGTCCACCCCGGCCCAGTTCTCTCCCATTAGGCTTACGTTGGAATCGCCCCTTCTGGATTCTTTTCGTTTGTGATCGAGCGCAAGATTCCGGGCGACGGTCAGCAGCCACGATATGAGCTGCCCCTTCTCAGGCTGGTAAAGCTGGGAGCGTTCCCATAGCCGGTAAAAAGTGTCCTGCAGTACTTCTTCCGCGGCGGCCTGGTCGCCGAGGATGCGGTACACCAGGGAAAAAACGCGACGGTTGTACTTGCGATACAGACGCAGCAGCGCGTCGCTATCCCGCCGGGCAATCCCAGCCAGCAGTGCAACGTCTTCCTGGTCGCAGTTGGACAATTCGCTCCGCTCGAATGCAGTCTGGACGACACGTCATCATACCGCTGACACCAAGCGCTGGAATAGACTTCACAAGCCTGGGGGGTGGCCGGCTCGGCCCCGCGGAACGCCTTTTCAGCCGTTGCTACGGACTCGACGTTACGTTGTAGGTATAAGAACTGACGACCGAATCGGAGGCGGCCCAGAACCCCACGTTGTCGTCATTCGGATCGGTACTGCTTGTAACCCAGCCCGTGATTGTCTGACTCGTGGGAAAGGTAATCGTCACGGTGGGAGCGTTCGTCTTCCACGTCGAGGTTCCTCCGGTCAGGCTGAGCACCGTGCCGCTTCCCGTAGGGTTGATGATCCAGCCGCTGGCTGGCAGAGCATAGCTCTGAGCGCCCACCGATGCAGACTGGCAGTCCCACTGCGAGCCGCTGACGTGCATCGAGGAAAGCATTGCCAGCTTGAAAGCTTCGCCAGGACGATTGTCCAGAACCACGTTGCCGGTCGCACTTACTATCTCAACCTGGGCATTGATCTGCTGGTTCGGCGGGTAGATAGTAAGTGTCCCCTGAACGCTCAGGCCGTCGAGCGTCCCGCTGAAATCGATGACCAGATTATTGCCGCTAAGGCTGTGAGTGGCCGTGATGGGTGTGCCCTGGTAATAAACTCCGCCGCTCCAGAACGCAGGAAAGATGATCACCGATGTGCCCCATCCGCCCTGCGGGTTGGGAATGAGCCGGAGGTATCCCGACGTCGTGTCCAGCGCTCCATATTGGGGAAAGGATGTGCCGCTGCCGTAGGCGATCGTCCAAACAGGATTGGTGGTATCGACCACCCATGAGGCAGGGGTTACAACCGTCTTCCCGCTGCCACCCCCACCGCAGCCCACCAGAATAAGGGACAACACAACCGACATCAGCAGCCGGGGAAGATAAGCGGGAAATCCGAAACGAACATTGATATGCGGAGGACTTGCGGCCAGACAGGACATCGGGCTCCACCGTTCCTTTGGGGGCAGCCTCGATTATAGACGGTGGGGAGGCCGGTCCTTCCCGCCTTTTGCAGCTGTCCAGGGTTGCGCGGACCTTCCACTTATTTGTGGAGTTCAATGGCAACAACGTAGGCGGTCGCGGGGGGAACTCCGGGGTCGATGTACTCAACTTTCGCCGGCCTGCCTTCCAGGTCCTTGCAGGGGCTGAGGTCTCCCGTGGGACTGAAGCCGAGAGAGGTGAACTGAATCTTGTAGTAGTTGCCGCGATGGGCCGCCATCGTCTTTCCCTTGGAGGCTACCGTCAGTTCAATGGCCGGGCCATGGCAATGCACGTCCTGCAGCGTGCCCACCACAAAATGGTGGGGTCCCTTGGGAAGCTCTTCTTCGGGCGCGGCCACGTCGTCATTCACTTCGGCGACGTATGTGGCGTTCGCCTGGACGTTTGCCTGTATTTCCTGCGCTTGCCGCGTCCGCGCACTCAAATACTGCTCGGCCTGCGTCAGAGAGTTCCGCACCATCGCCGTTTCTTCGGGCGTCTTGGCGACCTTCAACGCTCCCTGGAGCACGGTCACCGCATCCTTGCCCCGGTCCATCTGCATCAGCACATTGGCGGCGTTTACGCGATAACCGGCATTCCCGGGCTCCAGTTGGACCGCCGACAGTGCCATCATGTGCGCTTCGTCCAGATTCAGGCGCCCTCTGGCCTCAAGCACCGCCAGGCTATCGTAGGCGGGCGCAAACGACGGGTTGAGCTTGATGGCCGCGCGTAAACTGCTTTCCAACTGGGCATCGGTGCCGGACGTTGTCCCGGCGTTGATTGAGATCGCGGCAAAGTAATAGTGGGCGATATAGCTCTGCGAGTCGAGTTGTACGGCCTGCTCGTACCACTTGCGAGACTCGTCCATGTGCCCCGCGCGAAATTCCAGGTAGCCCATGGTTTCATGCGCGGAAACATTCTTCGGATCGTCCTGCAGCACGTGATCCAGCAGTCGCCGGGCATCCGCAACCCGATCGTTGTAACCGAGGAAATCGGCGCGCACCGCGTCCGCCTCTGTCTCGGTGAGGGGACGAACCTTGAATGCGGTGTCATCCACTCCCGTCGAAGTCGCCATTCTGAAATAGGTGAAACGCGCCTGCCGGATATAGTT
Source organism: uncultured Acidobacteriaceae bacterium (assembly GCA_963838315.1). Lineage (GTDB taxonomy): Bacteria > Acidobacteriota > Terriglobia > Terriglobales > Acidobacteriaceae > Acidiflorens. The sequence continues at coordinate 340,876 of CAWIQW010000004.1, read as the reverse complement.
TTCCAGGTTCGTTTGCAGCTGCTTGAGATCGCCAAAGGTCCTGGTCGCCGCCGTCACCGGGTCCACTTTCTGCACCAGCAGGGCGGCGTAGTCGGACACGTGCTGGGTCTTCTCCTGAAAATCTTTTACCGTCAGGTAGTAAGTCAGCGCCCATGACTCGGCGTAAAAGATGGAGCCCTTGTTTTCCTCGTGGTAATAGGGAGAAGTGGTGTCGACCGTTAAGAGGGTCGCCAGGGGCAGCAGGCGGTTCTGGCGCAGCCACTCCAGATTCTCGGGACTGGGCTCGCCCAGCGCGACGTCCTTCTCGTGGATGTCGGTGTTTTCGTAAAACTCCGCCAGCCCCTCATTCAGCCACAGGGGAATCCAGGCTTCGGCCTTGCTCAGCAGAAAGTGCGTGTACTCGTGGTAAATCACCGCGTAAGGATGCGGCCCCTCGGCGTCCACGCGCATGAGGACGTAGTTTTTGTCGGGCGCCCGCAAGAAGAGTCCGCCCAGCTTGAGTTGGCCTTTGGCCAGATAAGCCTGCGGCTCGAGGGCGCGAAAATCCTTTTCGTCCTTGATGGCGAGCACGACGATGGGCGAGCCGTTATCGATGGAGACGTGCGGAAACGCGACGTGAAAAACGGAACGCATGCGCTCAAACTGGTCGGCAATGCGGCGGCCGGCCTTCTCGTTGGCGTTCGTCACCACGGTGAAATGCTGGCTGCGCACTTCCAGCCAGTTCTCCGGCTTATCGTGGGCGGCCGCCACCGGAGCCACGAGCACGAGCGTAAGTAGAACAGTATATTTCCACATAGTCGCGAGTCCAGATACAGATATCCCGAATAACACGACGAGTCAAATGAGTGATGGAACCAGCGCGCCAGCGCCTCGACAATTCACCAGTCGAGGGCGGTTCGATTGTTGTGGCCGACATTCATGGCTCAATATAGCTCGGACGGCACAGGCTGCGTGACCGTGATGGCCGATGTTTCCTGGCCGGCAACGAGAACGTGCCCCGTGTTCAAGAGAGTTGCGGACATGAAGAAGCGGTCATAGTTGGTCGAGGCATTGAGAATGAACAGGCCCGAGGCCGGATCGTAAAGTTCCGACGAGTTGAGTAGCTGCTGCGCGATCGCATCAACTCCACCGCCGACCAGCAGCACCTGACCATTTGGGAGCAGGGTTGCCGATTGATTGGATCGCCCCAGATTGAGCGATCCGGTGCCGGAGAATGTCCCGGCGGAGGGATCGTAGATCTCCCCAGCCAAAACATCGCCATTGGCGTCAATGCCACCCGCAATGAGCACCTTTCCGTCCTGCAGTAGCGTTTGGCTGTTGCCGCCGCGCGCGGTGATGAGGGAGCCGGTATAGGAGAACGTTCCCGCGGTCGGATCGTAAAGCTCAGCCGTGCCGTCAAACGGTCCCGAGCCACCACTACCTCCACCGACCACCAGCACCTGCCCGTTGTTCAGGAGGGTAGCCGGAGCCACCCGCGCGACGTTCATCGAGCCAGTCGGGGAGAACGTGGCGGCGACAGGGTCGTAGAGTTCGGCGCTGGAAATGTTTGTGAAGTTATAGCCATTCGGACTGGTTACACCGCCCGCAACCAGCACTTTGCCATCGGTCAGAAGGGTAGCGCTGTGGCCATAGCGCGCAGTGCCGAGCGATCCAGTGGCGGAGAAAATTCCGGTGGCGGGGTCATAAAGCTCGGCGGAGGCAAGAACGGGCAGCCCGTTGCCGACGTAGTATCCGCCCGCGATCAGCACCTTGCCATTTTGCAAGAGCGTGGCGGAATGGTCGCAGCGGGCGTTCAGGAGCGAACCGGTCAGAGTGAAATTCCCGGTAGCCGGGTTATAAAGTTCGGCGGATGACAGAGTGTTATTGCCGCTGCGACCGCCGGCGATCAGTACCATGCCGTTCTGCAGGAGAGTGGCGGTGTGGCAATCGCGGGCGAAGTTTGGTGTTCCAGTGTCGACGAAGGTCCCGCTGACGCCCTTAATAGTGATGGTGGCAACGTTACTGGTAACGCTCCGGTTGTAGTTGTCGCTGGCGACAACATAGAACTGGTCGCCGTTGTCCGCGTTGGATAAAACGGGCGTGGTGTACACGTTGCTGTTGGTCCCGCCGATGGCTGTGCCGTTCTTATACCACTGGAGTGTCAGCAGCCCTCCTCCACCTACGCTGACGCCAAACGAGGTGGAAATTCCGCTCCCAACGTACTGACTGGCGGGCTGAACGATAAAGTAAGGAGCCTGCGGTATGACAGTAATCACGAGCGTAGCGCTGGTGCTGCCGCCGGTGTTCGAGGCGGTAATCGTATAGCTTTGTTGCGCGGTCTGCGACGCCGGTGTTCCGCTGAGCACTCCCGTGGTCGCGTTCAGAGCCAATCCCTGGGGCAGAGAACTGTTCACCGCAAAGCTGATCGGAGTTCCGCCAGCCGCGCTCCAACTGGGCATGTTGGGTGAAATAGAAGCGGCAGCGGCGTAGACGGCCGGGTTCTGGCTGTAGGTCAAGCCGGAGGGCGCGATATCGTTCACCGTGATGCTCAGTGAGACGCTGGAGCTGCCGCCGGCATTGCTGGCCGTGACCGAGTAGGTCGCCAGCGCCGTAACCGCCGAAGGCGTGCCGCTGATAATCCCCGTTGCAGAGTTCAGAGACAACCCGGCCGGCAACGCCGGTGTCACCACATAGGAGGTCGCCGCGCCGCCGCTGTCGATGGGATCGTCAGGCGCAATGGCTGTGCCCCTCGTATAAACCGCCGTGGTCGTTTGGTAGGAAAGGACGGGCGGTTGAGTGGCGTGGCTTCCCGATCCGCAGCCGGGGAGTAACAGCGAAGCTGCGAGGACGGACAGCGCGATCAATAGAATCCGCGTTGCCGGATTGCCCGAATCTGTACTCGGAAAGAGAACCGGCAGAATCCGACTCTCTCGGGAAAACCACCTAACTGTGCGAGCAGGTTTCTGCAAGTCAAGGGACATACAAGCCTCTGTAAGCAATGCTTCCGACGCCCGTTTTACCAGGTCATCGGCAGGCTGCAAATATATGGAGGAAATCGCGAAGAACGCAAGGTTGTATGTCACAGGACCGTGATTAACGGTTGCAGCCGAGCGTCCACCCACTTGACTCCGACTAGTGCAAGACGTTTGTGCCAACCATCGCGGGAGGCCCCTCGTGTTCATAACTCCATTTAAATGGGCATCATAGGTGATGAGGTCCGAATGACAAAGAAATGATCTTCCCTGTATTGTGACGCCGGTAGTCCTGTGTCAGGCTCAGCGTACAGCGGCACGCGCTTGTCGCTGCGACGGGGAGAGGCGAAATGAACCTTGTGCCGGCTGTCGGTCAGCGAGAAAATTCTATTTCCTGCGACGAACCTGGGAGGAACTTATGAAAAGAACTCCGCTGTTTGTATTGGTGTGTCTGTTCGCACTTTGCAACCTGCCATTACTGGCCCAGACCTCGGCTCCATCGGCACAGGTCGAGCTGTTCGGAGGATATTCGCTGGAACGGATTGCGGGCGGGTGTGGATCTGACTATCGATGCGGAAGCAACAACGTTGGCGCCACCACCAATCTCAATGGGTGGATTGCCTCGCTCACCGGGTACGTCCATGAATCCCTGGGGCTATCGGCGCAACTCAGCGGAAACTACGGTAGCGGCGGCTTTGGAGGAGGAGGAGGGGGACTTTCCACCGTGCACCGTTACGCCTACCAATTCGGGCCGGTTTATGCTTTTCGGTGGCAGCATGCGAGCGCCTTCACCCACGCATTGTTCGGGGGGGTGACCCAGGGATTGGATCAGGCCGCGATCAACGGGCGTGCCCCCGCGTACAACGCATTTCTCTGGTCGGTGGGCGGTGGACTCGACGTGAAGGTCCGGAACCATCTCTCGGTTCGCGTCGCGCAGATCGACTACGAGCGGCATCACGTTCCTGTTGAGGGCATCAGCGCTCCTTCGTCGTCACCTACCAATGGCTTCCGATACTCTGCCGGCGTCGTCCTGCGGTACTGACCTATGTGTCGGCTCTGCCTGGGCGCGAAGAGAGGATTAAGGTCAGGCAATCGGCGCGAAAACCCCATTTTCCCAGGCGTATAGTCTTGTTTCGCCCCGAGTGGTCCACTGCTATCCCTGTTACGGAGTCTCGTGCGGCTCCTTACTTGATCTCTTTCATCGGCAGCATTGAGCCGTAGTCCTGCCCGGAAGGGTCGACCGCCCGCGCCACCACTCCCGCGAACGCATCGCGCAGCTCCGGAAACTTCATTACCAGCGCCTTGATTACCGTCATGTTTTCCTGAAACGTTTTTTGCGTATTGGAGATATCGGGCGAGGTGTATTTCACGACGACATCGAGATCGTTTCCTACCGCGAGCGGGAAAACGTCGGTCCAGCGATACATTTTTCCGCCCGCGCTTAAGTCCTCTTCGCTCCCATTCGACGGCATATCGCCGGGTTGGGTGGCGTGCACCTCATCGTAGAGTTTGTCGGTCACGAGCGTCCCCATGAAGTCCACGGGAGAACTCAGGGCAATCGCCTCGCGGTAATACAGCCACGCATTGTGGTTTTCCGACTTCGTCTTGAACTCGCGGGCGCGCTGTTCGAACCACGCTCCGTTGTGGCCGGCGGCTTCGGTCGCGCGCGCGTAATAACCGGCCAGCTTCCAATCGGCGCCCACCTGCTGCAGCACCACCGTCAGGGTTCGAGGATCCTTACCGCTGACATCGAGAATCACGACGCCATATTTTCCAGGAGGCAGGTTGTTAAACACAAACACGGCGCTGTCGGAGGTTTGGCCCGACTTGCCGAAGACTCCGCACAGGAACTCGAAATGAGTCATCTTCTCGGCGCTCTCGGCCGCGAGCAGGAACGGCGGCCGGGGCGTCGCCTGGGCTCCCGAAAATGCCGCCTGGTTCTCTTTCACCGCGGCTTCCACTCCGCCGAAATTTGCCGACAGCATGGCAATGGCGTTCTGCCGCAGCCCCGCCGTATCTCCATGCGCCGACATTTCGAAATAGCGCTGCGCCGCCGTCTCCAGAGCCTTCCTGACGGACGCGTCCATGTCAGGCGCGCTCAGGCAGTTTTGCCCGTAAGCGGCCACGCCCCACAGCAGCAGCAGCGCCAGCCACGCCGCTCCCCGTCGCCAGCACAGCCCCGTTCTCGAAGCATGATTCACGGCGAAAGCCTCCTCCGGCATTCTACGCCCCCCGAAAGTCGCGGCAGCAGGAGGAATCTGAAAGATTCAGCCTCGAACATCGACCTAGAGATTCGAGGCTCGCCACTCGCGGCCTTACAGCAAACGCGGTAGTAACAATCGTGCAAGAAATATCGCCTTTTTCGTTCTTCCGGCAATGGTAAAATTCAGTGGGGTACCAGTGGACGCCCGATCGGGCGCCATTTTGCGGAAGCGGGGAATTTTGAAGTCTTGTACCAACGCCCGGATCGCGCGGTTGTTTTCGCTGCTGCTACTCATGGCTCCATGGGGTACCGCCCACGCTGTCGATCAGAGCGCAACCCCGAGCTCGCCACCCCCGACCGCTAGCCATCACAAGTCCAAGATCAAGAAGCCGACCCCGCTCATTCTTCCGCCGTTGCCGGCCGGACCCTTGCCGCAAGTTCCGATGACCCAGCTTCCCGCCGCCCCACCCCGCGTAACCTACGAGAATGGGCAGCTTTCAATTGCCGCGCAGAATTCGACCCTGGGCGAGATTCTCCGCGATGTCCGCAAAATCACAGGCGCTTCGATTGATATTCCTCCGGGAGCGACCAACGAGCGGGTGGTCGCCTATGTTGGCCCCGGCGCTCCGCGGGATGTACTGGCCACGTTGCTCAACGGAACGTCTTTCAATTACGTGATGCTCGGCTCGGCCTCCGATCCTGCTTCCGTAGCGTCAATTCAGCTATCCCTGAAGCCATCATCCGGAGGGGTGCAAACCGCCTCCAATAACCCCACTAATATGCAACCGCCTCAGCAGCAGCCGGTCATGCCGGGCCGCGCGTTCCCGTTCCGCCAGCCGCCTCCCGGAGGCATGGTAACCCCCGGCGCCAATCCGAACGCTGGTGCGGAAGCAGACGACAACAGCGACGACTCCGACAACAACGCCAACAATGCCGAGGACGATTCCGATCAGAATCAGCCCGTGCAGCCCGCGCCTCCCGGCATGATTCAGCAGCCGGACGCGAATCTGCAGCAGGATCAGAACGAGCCCAACCAGCCCAATGGGGGCCCCAAGACTCCCGAGCAGCTTCTCCAGATGATGCGCCAAGCGCAGCCTCCGGGCGGTCCTAACGGGTTTCCCGGCGCGCCTGCTCAGCAGCAGCCGCCGCAATAATAAGCGCCCGCGGTCGTCAGCGGCACAGTGTCCACCAAAAATTTTGCAGAGATGTCGAAACGGAAGGTTGGAGCTTCGCCCCTAATCGCCGCTGGCCTGGCTCTGGTGCGCCAGCGCTTGCGGGAAGGGAAGCGGGCGTGCGGGATTGATGGCGACGAGCACGGCGTTGATCGCGCAGTATGCGCCGAAAATCCCCAGACCGACAGATAGGATAGCGGTGCTGCTGATCACAAATGCTACAAAAAGTGCGTCCACGTTTTACCAGCCTTGAATAGCGGCCAACATTTTATCGCAGCAGCCGCAAATACCTTACTGTACCCGCATTTGACCCGTGTCACTGTTAACAACTATGATACGGGAGTCGAACTGCGTACTCTCACTCTCCAACATTTCTGTGGGCCCGTCCATATTACGGAAGTCCATAACTTAGTTTTGCGAATGGCCATCACGAAGATTTCGGTGCGCGGGGCGCGCCAGCACAACCTGAAGAACATTGACGTCGAGATCCCTCGCAATACCTTGACCGTCATCACCGGACTCAGCGGTTCGGGCAAATCTTCGCTCGCCTTCGACACGATTTATGCCGAAGGCCAGCGCCGCTACGTCGAAACTCTCTCCGCCTACGCCCGCCAGTTCCTTGATCAGATGGAGCGCCCCGACGTCGATTCCATCGATGGCCTGAGCCCGGCCATTTCCATCGAGCAGAAAACCACCAGCCGCAGCCCGCGTTCGACCGTCGGCACCATCACCGAAATCTACGACTACCTTCGACTGCTTTATTCCTCGATCGGGTTGCCCCACTGCCCAAAATGCGGCAAGCCCATCGCCCGCCAGTCCGCCGAACAAATCGTGCAGCGCGTCCTGTCGCTCACTCCCGATGACCGCGTCATGATCATGGCGCCCATCGTTCGCGGCCGCAAAGGCGAATTCAAAAAGGAGATGGAAAAGCTCGTCCAGCATGGTTTCACCCGCGCCCGCGTGGACGGCGAACTGGTCAGCCTCGAAGACGATCTCCAACTCGACAAGCGCAAGAATCACACCATTGAAGTGGTCGTTGATCGCCTGCTGGTCAAGCCCGGCATCGAGCACCGTCTCGAACTTTCCGTCGGACTAGCGATGAAGCTCGGCGGCGGCCTCGTTCAGGTTGCCGTCGTCAACGGAGAAGAGACTATTTACTCCTCCGTCCTCGCCTGTCCCGATTGCGGCATCAGCGTCCCTCAGCTCGAGCCTCGTTCATTCTCTTTCAACAGCGCTTATGGAGCTTGCCCCGAGTGTCATGGCCTGGGCAGCCGCTTCGATTTCGATCCCGCGAAAATCATTGTGGATTGGTCGAAGCCCCTGCTCGATGGCGGCCTTGGCCCTGGCTCGTCCTCGCAAAACCTTACTCACGGATTGCAGCTCGTGGCGCAGGCCTACAGCCTCGATCTCGCCACGCCCTTCGAAAAATTTCCCGACAAGATTCAGAATATCCTGCTCTACGGCGAGCCCCAGCGTGGCGCGAAAACGGGATTCCTCGGCATCGTAGGTCATCTCAAGCAGAATCTCGAAGCGACCACCTCCGAGAATTACCGCGACTACCTGCTCGACTACATGTCGGCCACCGAATGCCCTGTCTGTCATGGCGAACGCCTGCGCGCCGAAAGTCTCGCGGTCAAGGTGAATGGCATGTCCATCGCGGAGTTCACTGCGCTGCCCATCGCCCGCTCGCTCGACACCGCGCGGAAGATCACACTCGCCGGACGGGAAAAAGCCATTGCCGGACGCCTTGTCCACGAAATCACCGAGCGCCTGCAATTTCTCTACGATGTTGGACTCGGCTATCTTTCCCTCAGCCGCTCTGCCGCTACTCTTTCCGGCGGCGAAGGCCAGCGCATCCGGCTCGCTACCCAGATCGGCTCCAAGCTGCGCGGCGTGCTCTACGTTTTAGACGAGCCTTCCATCGGACTCCACTCCCGCGACAACGGACGCCTGCTCGCTGCGCTCGAAAATTTGCGCGATCTCGGCAACACCGTCCTTGTGGTCGAGCACGACGAAGAAACCATCCGCCGCGCCGACTACGTCATCGACCTCGGCCCCGGCGCGGGACGCCACGGCGGCGAACTCGTCGCCAGCGGCACTCCCGCCCAGATCATGGATTCTCCCGCCTCGCTCACGGGCGCATATATCTCCGGACGGCAGAGCATCGCCATGCTGCCCGACCGCCGCAGCCCGAACGGCAAAGCCGTGACCATCCTCGGCGCGCGCCAGAACAATCTCAAAAATATCGACGCCGCATTTCCGCTCGGGGTCATGACCGTCGTCACCGGAGTCTCGGGCTCCGGCAAATCGACGCTGGTCAATGACATTCTCTACCGCGCTCTCGCCCGCCAGCTCTACCGTTCGCGCGAGGAGCCCGGCGCGCACAAATCCATTACCGGAGGCGAGCTCATCGACAAGGTGATTCGCATCGACCAGTCGCCCATCGGCCGCACTCCGCGCTCCAATCCCGCCACCTACACCGGAATCTTTTCCCAGGTGCGCGACTTCTTCGCGATGCTGCCCGAATCGCGCGAGCGCGGCTACAAGCCCGGCCGCTTCTCCTTCAACGTTTCTGGCGGACGCTGCGAGGCCTGCCAGGGCGAAGGCCAGCGCCGGATCGAAATGAATTTTCTGCCCGACGTCTACGTGCAGTGCGAAGTTTGCGGCGGCCACCGCTACAACCACGAAACGCTTTCCGTCCGCTACAAGGAAAATTCCATTGCCGACCTGCTGGAAATGCCCGTCTCCGATGTGCTGCAAATTTTGGAGAACATTCCGCAGGTGCGCCAGAAGCTGCAAACCCTGGTCGATGTGGGCCTGGGATACATTCACCTCGGTCAATCTGCCGTCACGCTCTCCGGAGGCGAAGCCCAGCGCATCAAACTCGCCCGCGAACTCAGCAAGCGCCAGACCGGAAAAACTCTTTACCTGCTCGACGAACCGACTACCGGACTCCACTTCGACGACGTGCGCAAACTGCTGGACGTGTTGCACCGCCTGGCAGACCTGGGCAACACGGTCATCATCATCGAGCACAATATGGATGTGATCCGCAATGCCGACTGGATTCTCGATCTCGGCCCCGAAGGCGGCGAAGAAGGCGGACGCATCGTAGCCCAGGGCACGCCCGAACAGGTGGCGCGTGTGAAGAAGTCGTACACTGGGCAGGAACTCGCTTCGTATTTCAAGGGTGCGTCGGGCAACGGCTCGGCGGCCCCGGTGAAGAAAGAATTGTCCCAAGCTGCCCGGCAGGAATCCGCGTGAACGCATTTCCCGACAAGCCAGAAGCCCCGTGTGGCGCGGACGTCCCCGACGCGAGAGCCGAAGGCTCCCCTGCGCGCGAAGATCCCGGCAACCACGCTGTGGGTCCAGTGATAGCCCAGTCGGGACCGATCGCGCCGCCCGCCGCTCTTCTCGCCGCCCCCGCGCCCGACCCGGCATGGAACGGTCTCGACGTCCTCCGCCTCACCATCCTCGCGATCATTGCGCTGTTCGCGGGAGTGTTTGCCATTCTGTTCGTCGCGCGTTTTGCGATCTACCCGCACCCCACGCTGGCCAACCTCACCCGCATCCCGCTCGTCATCGTCGCCGGCCAAGCACTCGCCTACATCCTCGTTCTCACATATATGTACATTCTGGTCACTCGTGAATGTGACCGTCCCGACTTTCTCGCCGCCATTCATTGGAACTGGCCGGCCCAGCCTGCCATCTACGTGCTCATCGGGTTCGCCCTCTCCGTAGCGCTTCAGCTCCTCGCGAGCCGCCTGCCGATTCCGAAGAATCTGCCCATCGACACTTTTTTCCGCGCGCCCGCCGAAGCCTGGGCTCTCACCATTTTCGGCATCACCTTCGCGCCGCTGCTCGAAGAACTCTACTTCCGTGGATTCCTCTATCCCGTGCTTAAGCGCGGCATCGGGTTGCCCGCCGCCGTTTTCATCACTGCCGTGGCCTTCGCTCTGTTACACGGATCGCAGCTCATGTTTTCCTGGGGACCGGTGCTGGTCATCTTTCTGGTGGGGATGGTCCTGACCATGGTAAGAGCCAAAACCAATTCCGTCTCAGCCGGGCTCCTGATCCACGTTGCCTACAACGGAACCATCTCCGCGCTGATGTTCTTCGCCACGGATGGCTTCCGGCATCTGGAAAAACTGAATCAGTAAGTTCTCAGTTCCCAGTTCTCAGTCTTGGGCCCCGGCTCTTTCTGAGAACTGAGAACTGAGAACTGAGAACTAGGAACTAGGAACTGAGCACTGAGAACTGAGAACTGGGAACCGAGAACTTCTTTTCTGCTATCGTAGATTTTCATGCCCACCCCCCGCCAGGAACTCCTCGAAATCCTAGCCAGGAAATCCTTCCGCCTGGGCAACTTCAAACTCTCCTCCGGAGCCACCAGCGATTACTACATCGACTGCCGCACCACCACGCTCGATGCCCGCGGAGCCCAACTCGTAGGCCAGGTCTTCCTCGAAGAAATGCGCCGCCAGGGATGGCACGCCGACGCCATCGGAGGACTCACCATGGGCGCCGATCCCATCGTAGTGGCCGTCGCCGTAACCAGCGGGACGCTGCATGGTTTTTTGGTGCGCAAGGCGGAAAAGCAGCACGGCACCGGACAGCGCATCGAAGGCTTCCGCGGTTTCCCCGACAAAGAAGCCCGCGTAGTCATCGTGGACGATGTCTGCACGACTGGATCGTCGACAGTGCAAGCCATCGAAGCCGCCGGCGATTTCGGATTCAAAATCACCGGAGCCATGTGCCTGGTAGAGCGAGAAGATGCCAAAGGCCGTCCCAACGTGGAAAAAGCCGCATCGCCAGCCCCGTTTATCTCGATCTTCACCGCAGCCGAAATAAGAACCCAGCATCTAAAATAGGAGCCGAAAGCAGAAAACGAGAGGGGGAAGCTGGAGCCTGAAGCCCAGAGCCGGAAGCCCAGAGCCTAGAGCCGACCTGCGAACGACGAACGACGAACGACCAACGACGAACTTATGATCCAAACTCTAGAATGGACCCCCCGCGGCGTAGTCTTCATCGACCAGACGAAGCTGCCCACCGAAGAAGTGTACGTAACCTGCACCACGCACCAGCAGGTCGCCGACGTCATCCGCAACATGGTGGTTCGCGGAGCCCCCGCCATCGGCGTCGCCGCAGCCATGGGCATCGCGCTGGGAGTGCAAAACTCCAAAGCCGAAACGGGAGGGGTGCTGAAAGAAGAGTTCGGCCAGATCTGCGAGATCATCCGCCAGACTCGCCCCACCGCCGTCAATCTCTTCTGGGCAATCCGCCGCATGACGGAAAAATTCGAACTCCTCCGCGTCCGCCCCATCCCGCAAATCAAGCAGGCGCTCGTCGAAGAAGCCCAGCGCATGCACGCCGAAGACATCGCCGCCAACCAGGCCATGGGCCGCCACGGAGCCACACTCATGCCCGCGAGCGGCGGCGTACTCACGCATTGCAATGCCGGCGCCTTAGCCACTGCCGGTTACGGCACTGCGCTGGGAGTCATCCGCGCCGCCGTCGAAGCGGGAAAAAAAATCCACGTCTATGCCGACGAGACGCGTCCCTTCCTGCAAGGCTCGCGCCTCACCGCGTGGGAGCTGATGAAAGATGGAATCCCCACCACGGTCATCTCCGACAACATGGCCGGAGCCATGATGGCCCAAGGCAAAATTGGAGCCATCGTCGTCGGCGCCGACCGCATCGCCGCTAACGGAGACGTTGCCAACAAGATCGGCACCTACTCGGTAGCCATTCTGGCCAAAGAGCACGGCATCCCGTTTTATGTGGCCGCGCCGCTCTCGACCGTCGACTTCGACTGTCCCGACGGCAGCAAGATTCCCATCGAGCAGCGCGATGGAAGAGAGGTCTCCCACATCGCCGGAAAACAAATGGTCCCCGATGGAGTCGAGATTGAAAATCCTGCCTTCGACGTGACCCCGGCAAAATACGTATCCGCCATCATCACTGAAAAAGGTGTGGCTCGCGCACCCTACTCGGAATCTCTTAAGGACTTCGCCGCCGAGTCCGTGGTCGCCGGCAAGTAAGGTTTTGTCCCACCGATGGTCCGGCTGGATCGAAAACTCCCTGGCCCCGGGTCTGTTTTACATGGCGCACTCGAAGGCCAGACGTGCCATGAATATGGCACTTTATTTTCAGCCTCTTTCAGCCCGGATTCGACCCCAAAATCCAGCCCGAAACCATGTCGGGAACCTTATCTCCTCTTCCGCCGTATCATTAGTCGAGGAGTTTTGCGGAGGAGGTCTGCCATGTTTGCGTTTCTGCTCTGGTGCGTTCTGTTCGTTCTGTGCTGGCCCCTCGCTCTGATCGCGCTCATTCTCTATCCGTTCGTGTGGCTGCTACTGCTCCCATTTCGCATTTTAGGGATTGCAGTTCACGGAGTGCTCGCCCTTGTCCGCGAAGTGTTCATGCTTCCGGTGCGGCTGATGCGCGCTCCGTTTCGCGTCTGATAGGTTTGGCGGAGAACCAATTCGAACCAGCCATGACCAAAGTTCGCATCCCCCGTTCCCCTATCGAGCTTTGGTGACATTGACCCTTTACCTGCCAAGGGCTAAAGTCCGCTCAGAGCGCCGTTTTCGGAGGATAAACCTATGCGCAAGGCTTTTATCGTAGCGGGGAGCGCGACGCTGTGGGTGCTATTGCTTCCCTCATTCACCTACGCGCAAATCGATTCGGAAAATAAGCCCCTCGGCGATGTGGCCCGCGAACAAAATGAGCTGCGCAAAGAGCAGCAGAAGAAAGAGGAATCGCAGAAGCCTGTTGCGAGTGACAATTCTGCTTCCCGAGCGACCGTCGAAGTAGAAGGTCCCACTGCCGCGTCAATCACACAGGAATCCCAGCCCGCGGCGAACGCGGATTCCACCGATTCCGCGAAGGCGGCCCAGTATGACGGCGAGAGCCGCGGGGAGAACCAATCTGAGCACGTAACTTCAATTCTCGACCGGTCCCGAGACTCGGCTTCCGACGAGATCGTCGTCCCCGCTGGGACGGAACTCAAAGTCGATCTCGACGCCGGCAAGACGATTGTGCCGGTGCGGGTGGGATTTGCGACCCCGATCCCCGCGCTCTCGCACGTGGCGATTGAGGTGAGTCACCCCGCGGTCAGCGTCCCTTATTTCATCAATGGCACACTCACCCCGGCCTACGTCGACTACACCGAATACGCGACGGTAACGGCAGTGACCGTGGGCGGCAAAACCTACGACGTGCAAACCAACACGCTGCCGCTCTCGCTCGGCGGAACGCACAGCGAGCTGACGTTTGTCCTCGACGGTCCCGTGTCCATCGACCGTTAAGCTCTGCAGACATGCTGGCGGCTTGATGGCGCCTCAGCCCGAAATTCGATAGTCGCCCTTGTCCTCGCCGCCCGTCCGGCTGGCGATCCAGGCCCACAGTAAAAACGTTGGCACCCAGTAGGGAAAGATGCCATAGAGCAGGTCTGAAACCGAGTGGGCTCGCGAGTTGAAAAAAAGAAAAATCTGCAGGCAGAAGGCTGCGGCTAGAACTGTGATGATCCAGCCTGCTGCAGATACGGGACGAAACAAAATGCCGAGGGGTTGGAACCAGCGCATGGCGGCCTCCGCGGAGACTTCGTCGTTGAACGCCGAAGAAGGCCAGTATATCCGAAGGTAAACAGAGTTCGTTCTACCCCGCCATCGTTTTCAGCGTGGGGCTGACGATCAGCTGGGCTTCGGTTGCGCGCTGCACATCTTCAACAGTCAGGCCGGGAGCAATCTCCTCCAACACCAGCCCTTTTGGCGTGACTCGGATGTAGGCCATCTCGGTGGCAATCGTGTCGACGACCTTCACACCGGTGAGCGGCAGCGTACATTTTTTCAGGATTTTAGGCTGGCCATCTTTCGTGGCGTGTTCCATGGCAATGATTACACGGCGCGCGCCTGCTACCAGGTCCATCGCTCCTCCCATGCCTTTTACCATTTTGCCGGGGATCATCCAGTTGGCGAGGTTGCCCTGTTCGTCGACCTCCATGGCTCCAAGAACGCTCAGGTCAACGTGCGCGCCGCGAATCATGGCGAACGAATCGGCGCTGGAAAAATATGCCGTGCCGGGAAGTTCGCTGACCGTTTCTTTGCCGGCGTTGATCAGATCGGCGTCTTCCGTGCCTTCGATGGGGTAGGGGCCGATGCCGAGCATTCCATTCTCGCTTTGAAGAATCACGTCCATTCCCGGAGGCACGTGATTGGCGATCAGCGTCGGCATGCCGATGCCCAGGTTTACGTAGTATCCGTCACGCAGTTCGCGCGCGATGCGCTTGACGATGCGGTCGCGTTTTTCGGTGTCTTTGGAGGGCTTGGTTTCGGTCGGCATAGGTGTCTCCGGCTCAACAGTCGGTGCTCGTTTGTCGTTGGTCGTTCGGGAAGTCGTTCAGCCAGAAAGCACCGCGGCGCCGAACGACTAGCGACAAACGACTACCGACCGGTTCTAGCTACTGGCGGCGGATTTCCGCAGCGTCCTCTTCTCAATCCTCTTCTCGAAGACCTTGCCTTGAAAAATTCTCTTCACGTACACGCTTGGCGTGTGCACCAGGTCGGGGTCGAGTTCTCCGGGCTGAACCAGATGCTCGACTTCAGCGATGGTGACTTTCGCGGCGGTCGCCATCATGGGATTAAAATTCCGCGCAGTCTTGCGATAGACGAGATTGCCCCAGGTATCGCCCTTCCAGGCTTTGACGAAGGCGAAGTCGGCTTTCAGAGCGCGCTCCATGATGTAGGGGCGGCCGTCGAACTCGCGCACCTCCTTGCCTTCGGCGACCATCGTGCCGACCCCGGTCGGAGTAAAGAAAGCCGGAATGCCCGCGCCGCCAGCGCGCATGCGCTCGGCAAACGTTCCCTGCGGAACCAGGTCGAGCTGGACAGTGCCATTCAACACCATCTGCTCCAGCAATTTGTTTTCGCCGACGTAGGTTCCAATGTGGCGCTTGATTTGTCCGTTCGCGAGCAGCAGGCCCACGCCGAAGCCGTCGACTCCGGCATTGTTGCTGATGGTCGTGAGATTCTTGACGCCCTTCGCGGCGAGCGCGCGAATGAGATTTTCGGGGTTGCCGCAAAGCCCGAAGCCTCCGACCATGATGGAAGCCCCGTCGAATACATCCTGGATGGCCTCTTCGGCGCTGGCGACGACCTTGTGCATGGCAGGAGAATTCTAAATCAAGTCGGAAGTCAGAAGTCAAATTGCAGAAGTAGACAGAGCTGCGAGCGTCGAGCTATGAGCCGCGCGCAGTCGGGACGGTGCGAGCTCGCGGCTCGTGGCTGGTCTTCTACTTCTTCAATCTGACTTCTGAGTCCTGACTTTTTTCAGTTCGTGCGCGCGCTCAAACTCTGCCGCCAGTTCGCGCGTATCGAGGTTCTCCCGGATATGCGCCAGGCGCTGTTCGAGCTTGTGCAGGGCTTCGCCAAGGTTTTTCTTGTTGGTGATGGCGACATCGCGCCACATCGAATAGGGCGAACCGGCGATGCGCGTGAGATCGCGCAGGGCGCGTCCCCCGATATCGAGCAGCGGAGCGCCGGAGCCGAACTCGTCGACCAGCGTGGCAGCCAGCGCGGTGGAGATCATCTGCGGGAGGTGGCTGATCCAGGCGCAGAAGCGGTCATGCTCAGCGGGATCCAGAATAGCGACGCGGGCGCCGATTTTCTCGACGCAATGCAGGAATTCTCCACAACGGCCAGCGTGCGGATTCTGTCGCGGAAGAGGCGTGAAGAGCCATGCGGCACCTTCGAAGAGATCGGCGTCGGCGAATTCCACGCCGGCGTTTTCCTTGCCAGCCATGGGATGCCCCGCCAGGAATCGCTGTCCGGCATTGCGGCCAAAGGATTTCGTGGCCTGCCGGACGATCTGCTCTTTGGTGCTGCCGACGTCGGTGACAAGCGTCCGCGCGGGAAGCGAAGGTCCGAAGCGGCCGACCAGGTCGAGAATTGAAAGCACAGGTGTGGCAAGCACGATCAGGTCGCTGCCGCGCACGGCCTCCGCGGGATTCGAGGTGCCGGATTTGATGGCGCCGCAATCGAGGGCGCGTTTGAGAACCGGAGCGCGATCGCATCCGATCACGGTGCCAGCAAGATGGCGTTTGCGGAGCGCGAGGCCGAGCGAGCCTCCGATTAATCCCGTGCCGATGATGGTGACTTGCTTGAAGGACATTTCCAGAACGTCGTTTCGGCGTTCGCTACTCGCCGTTCGCGATTCGCTATTTCGTGATTCGCGTTGATATCATCGGCGCCCTGACGATACACAATCGATCGGATATCTGACAACGGTCGAATCGAAAAGGCATCGCCGGGATTCGAACGGCAAACGGCGAAAAGCGAACGGCGGACAGCAAACGACGTGAGCAGTTTACGCGATTGTGCGGCCCACCGCCGGCGCGATCATGCGGATCTCATCCATCAACGTGGCGAACTGCTCAGGATAGAGCGACTGCGCGCCATCCGAGAGCGCTTTATCGGGCTGGTGATGGACCTCGATCAGCAGGGCGTCGGCTCCGGCGGCGACCGAGGCGCGTGCCATGGGAGCAACCTTGTCGCGGCGGCCCGTGCCGTGGGAGGGATCGGCCGTCATCGGCAGGTGCGAAAGTTTGTGGATGATCGGGATCGCGGAAATGTCCATGGTGTTGCGCGTGTACGTCTCGAAGGTGCGGATGCCACGCTCGCAGAGAATAATTTCGTAGTTCCCGCCCGCGAGCAGATACTCGGCAGAGCAGAGGAGTTCTTCAATGGTGGCGGCAATGCCGCGCTTGAGCAGGATGGGCTTGCGGATCTTGCCGAGTTCGCGCAGCAGGTTGAAGTTCTGCATGTTGCGCGCGCCCACCTGGAAGATATCGATATAGGGGAGCATGAGGTCGATCTGCGAGATTTCCATGACCTCGCTGATCACGAGCAGGTTGAAGCGGTCTCCGGCCTCGCGCAAAATCTTGAGGCCTTCAAGGCCGAGACCCTGAAACGAATAAGGAGACGAGCGCGGCTTGAATGCGCCACCGCGAAGCACGCGCGCGCCCGCCTGCGCGATTTGTTCGGCCACCTTGAAGAGTTGCTCGCGCGATTCAACCGAGCACGGTCCGGCCATGACGATGATATTTTTGCCGCCGATTTCGACCCCCCTGGGACACTTGACGACGGTGCCTTCCGGCCGGAAATTGCGTCCCGCCAGCTTGTAGGGTGAGGTGATGCGATGAACTTCCTGTACTCCCGGCAGCATTTCGACTTCGCGCGTATCGAAATCGGAGCGCGAACCAACGCCTCCGAGCACCGTCTTGAGCGCGCCCGTCGAGCGGTGGACCTCAAAGCCCATCTGAACCAGTTGATCGATCACATGCTGGATCTGATCTTCACTGGCGGAATCTTGCATGGCTACGATCATGTTTTATCGCTTAACCCCATGGCCTGGCGTGATAGAGATCTTTTGTGTGCGTTCGGAATTGGCTTAGCTCCGCTCAGGATCCCTGTGCTTTGAAACCATGGCTTGTTTTTCGTCACTAATCCTCGAGCTGCGAATCGAGTTCGGTTTCATGGGAACTCGGCGGGAGTTCGGGCACGATTTCGTGTTTCTGAATGCTGCGCATTACGTCCATGATGCGTTCATAGATCTGCGCCAGATCGCGTGGAGCGAGCGGACCGGCGCTCGCTTTCTGTACGTTGGCGATGACTTCCTTTTCGCGTTCGGGCTCATAGATGGGCAGGTTCGTATCGCGCTTCAAGCGGCCAATTTCGGCGGCGGCGTTTGCGCGTTCGTTTAGAAGCGCTGCCAGTTGGCGATCCAGATCGTCGATTTTCTTGCGCCAATGGGAAATGTCCATAGAAGCTCTGAGCTCCGGTATCAGCTCTCACTAGAACCCGAAGTACGTATATTCTCGCCCAACCCCCGCATGAAATCAGCTTGGGTCAACCAAATCCAGTAACTATCGTTTTGTCGGGGCGGAGAGCTGAGAGCTGGCAGCTGTTAGCTGTCCTACGAATTCTGCCACAGATACGGCTTCCCGTCCCGTGTTTTGTTCGATAACGTGCACAATGGCGCTGCCGACCACCGCGGCCTCCGCGAACTTGCCAACGGCGGCGAACTGCTCAGGCGTCGAAATTCCGAACCCGACCGCCACTGGAAGCTTAGAGTAACGGCGGATGCGTTTCACCAGTGTGGACGCATCGCTCGACATCTGCTGGCGCTCGCCGGTAACGCCCGTGCGCGAGATCGCATAGATGAAGCCGGTCGACACCTCCGCGATCTGCTTCAGGCGTTGGTCTGTGCTTGTGGGCGCGGCGAGGAAGATGGTGGCGAGATCGTTCTTACGCGCCTCGCGGAGGTAATCGTCCGACTCTTCGATCGGGAGATCGGTGATGAGAGTACCGTCAATTCCGGCGGCTCGAGCGACATGGCAGAACTTGGCGAGGCCCATTTTCAGGATGGGGTTCAGATAGGAAAAGACGACGAGGCCGGTGGATTGGGAGTGCTCGCGGATTTCGGCGGCGAGTCTCAGGACGTGTTCGAGGCTGGTTCCGCGCCTGAGGGCGCGCTCGCTGGCGCGCTGGATGACCGGTCCGTCCGCGAGCGGATCGCTGAAGGGAACTCCCAGCTCGATGATGCTTGCACCGGCGTCAATGGCGGCAAGAATGACTTCGCGGGTCGTGGCGATGTCGGGGTCGCCGCAAGTTACGTAAACGACGAGGGATGGCCTGTTTTCGAAGTGGAAGGGCATGGAAGATCATTGTAGACGGTGCCTATACGGCGGTCCTACATGGTGAACGGATAGCGAACAAAATAAATAATTTAATACAGAACTGTACGTACAATTCTCCTAAAGGGAACAGGAACAACCGGTTAGCCGGGTTCGTGGGTGTGAAAACGGGCTTGACAGGGTGTGCTAAGTGTTTTGGGACGGGGTCGCAGGCTCCGGCTTCGCCTTGTTCGCTTTATGTTCGCTATGCGGAGCCGGGGCTGGCGACCGCGAAGGGCCGCGCTGGAGAGGGCGGGGATTTTTTGTGCTAACGTTTCTGCCCCCGGAAGAGTCCCATGGCCGAGACATGAAGCGGCAGATGGGGAGGACGGTCAAAATGAGAAGCTTCGTAGTGGTTGCGCTGCTGAGCGCAGCGGCGCTCGCACAAGCACAGAAGAACGAAACAGCGTATCCGAAGATGGCTCCGCTGGAACAATATCTGATGGCCGACCGGAATGCGGAGATCGCTTTGGCGCGGAGCGCGGCTCCGGAATCGATTTCGCGCGATGCCGAGGTCATGGTCTTGGGGGGACACGGTTACGAGACCGCGGCCAAAGGAAAGAATGGTTTCGTTTGCCTGGTGGAACGCTCCTGGACGGCCCCCATCGACGATCCTAATTTCTGGAATCCCAAGTTGCGGGGTCCGATCTGCCTTAATCCCCCTGCCGCGCGGTCTTATCTTCCACTCACGATCAAAAAGACCGACTTGATATTAGCCGGGAAATCCAAGGCTCAGATGTTCGCCGAGCATCAAGGCCGGCCTTGACAAGAAAGAATTGCCGGCGCCCGAAGTTGGCGCGATGGCTTACATGATGGCAAAGGAACAGTACCTGGGCGATAGCGCGCAGCACTGGCATCCGCACCTGATGTTTTTCCTGCCGCAAATGGACACTGCGACGTGGGGAGCGGACTTGAAAGGGGCTCCGATATTTGGGGCCAAAGACCCCGAGGACGGGCTGACCATATTCTTTGTGCCGGTCGCCAAATGGTCGGACGGGACGGCGGACTCGATGGGCGGGCACTGAGGATTATCATCGCTATATCCCGCAGTGAGCCCAACTAATCCAGCTTCAAATTCTCGCGCATAATTCCAATGTCTTTGTCCCCGCGGCCGGAGATGTTTACTATCACCACTTCCGACTTCTTCATTTTCGGGGCGCGCTTGATTACTTCCGCTACGGCGTGTGCGGATTCCAGCGCGGGAATGATCCCCTCAGTTCGGGCAAGCAATACCGTAGCCTCAAGCGCCTCAGTGTCCGATGCGGGCACGTACTCCGCCCGCCCCGTATCTTTTAGCATGGCGTGTTCGGGCCCAATGGACGGATAGTCTAGCCCCGCAGACACCGAGTGGGTAAGCGCGATCTGGCCGGATTTGTCTTGTAACACGTAGGAGTAAGTGCCTTGTAAGACTCCGGGAGAGCCTCCTCGGAAGCGGGCGGCGTGGTCGCCTAAGTGTTCGCCTCGGCCTCCGGCTTCTACTCCGATCAGTGCTACTTTCTTGTCGTTGATGAAGTCGTAGAAAATTCCTATCGAGTTCGAGCCTCCGCCTACGCAGGCGATGATCGCTTTGGGCAATTTGCCTTCGGCTTTCTGGATCTGGGCTCGGGCTTCTTGTCCGATGACTCGGTGGAAGTCGCGGACCATAGTGGGATAGGGGTGCGCTCCTAGCACGCTGCCGAGCAAATAGTGCGTGGTGCGGACGTTGGTGACCCAATCGCGCATGGCTTCGTTGATGGCGTCTTTAAGGGTGCGCGATCCGGACTCGACGCCGCGGACTTCGGCCCCGAGCAGGCGCATGCGGAAGACGTTTAATTCCTGTCTCCGCATGTCTTCAGTGCCCATGTAGACTACGCACTCGAAGCCCAGCAACGCACAAACCGTGGCCGTCGCTACGCCGTGCTGTCCGGCTCCGGTTTCGGCGATGACTCGCTTTTTGCCCATGCGCTCTACCAGCAGGGCCTGGCCTAAGCAGTTATTGATTTTGTGGGCTCCGGTGTGGAGCAGGTCTTCGCGCTTGAGATAGATTTTTGCTCCGCCTAATTTTTTTGTGAGGCGGGCGGCGTAGAAGAGTGGGGTGGGGCGTCCGGCGTAGGTTTTAAGCAGAAGGTCGAGGCGCTTTTGAAATTTGGGATCGCGCTTAGCCTTTTCGTACTCGCGCTCTAATTCCTGGAGCGCGGCCATCAGGGTTTCGGGAACGTAGCGTCCGCCGTAGACGCCGAAGCGTCCGGGCTCGGCGGCGGGGGGCTTTCGCGCTGGTTGAGATTTAGCAGCCTGGGGTTTCAGGGTTGCGGTCGCCATTCTTAGAGGGTACTTCATAAAAACCGTTCCGGGTTTGGAGAATGCAGCGTCGAGGGCTGAAGAGTGTGCGTGAGGGCTCAGTCGTCCCTACGGGACTTGGACTGCGGATGCCACTTTTCCCGGCGCTGAAGCGCCGGGCTATTGTCAATCGTCCCTCCGGGACGGGGGGAATGAGTATTTTGTTCCGCCGTCGATTTCATACAAGGTTTAGCTTTCATGCACGCGCACTCTCATGCACACGCACTCTCATGCACACTCACTCCCACGCACGCTCACTCTCGCGCACACTCACTCCCATGCACACTCACTACTAAAGGCCGCCGCTAAATCCGCATGATTCCCGGCCCCGATCGGCTCGTCCCCTTTCAAAGCACAACAAGGCCTCCCTCTTCACAGGTCGGCATTTATCGGAATGTTCTAGTTGATCTCTTTCATGGCCACGCGGTTGGCTTCTTCGGTGGCGGCGCGCACGGTCGCGATGAAAGCGTGGATTTTTTTCGGATCTTTGAGGCCGGGGGCGCGCTCGACTCCGGTGGAAACGTCAACTCCCCAGGGATGCAGAATGTGGATGGCCTCTTCTACGTTGTCGGGATGCAGGCCTCCGGCAACGATGAGCTTGCTGATGCTGTTGATGATTCCGGCCCAGGGCTGAACGCGCTCCCAGTCGAAGGTTTGACCGGTGCCGCCGGGTTTGACGGCGGTGGAGGAATCGATGAGCACGCCGGAGATTACGCCGGGACGGAAGCCGTGAGTTTCGAGGAAGAGGTCTCCATTCTTGGCGACGTGGATTTTGTGGACGCGCTTGCCCTTGAAGGCTTCGTCGGGCTCGACTAGGCCGACGGCTACGGGATCCCAGCCGGCGGGCTGTCCGGCGGGCTTGTCGAAAACCTGGGCGGCGAAGGAGCGGAAGATGGTGGGACGTCCGTTGCCCTTTGCCAGAGCCTCGAAGAGTGATTGGGAGAATTCCTTATCTTCGCGGCCGTGGAGTTGCACGGCGGTGAGGCCGGCGAGTTTGACGGTTTCGCGGACTTCTTCGATGGTGCTGTTCACGAAGACGCCGACTTTTTCGAGGCTGCACGGGAGGTTCTTCGCAATCGCCGCAGCAGTCTGGGCGGTGACGTAGCGCGGACTCTTGGGATAAAACACGAAGCCGATGGCGCTCGCGCCGGCTTCGGCAGCGACGAGCGCGTCATCGAGGTTGGTGATGCCGCAGATTTTGATCCACGTCATAAGAACAGCTTCGAGCTTCGAGCTTCGAGCCTCGAGCTACGACTTTCCGATCCGAAACCGTTTTGCCGGGATGATGCCGCTTCGCTGAATGAGTCTTCGAGTAATTGCTTTAACGCTTCGCCGGGATGGGACGCTTTCATCAGCGACTCGCCTATCAGAAATGCTTTGTAGCCTGCCGCTTTCAGGTTCGCGATGTCGACTCCGGAGTGGATTCCGCTTTCCGCTACGGCGAGGCAGCGGTGGGGGACTTTTTCGGCCAACTGCTGCGCGGTTTCGAGCTTGACTTCGAAAGTGCGCAGATCGCGGCTGTTGATGCCGATCAGGTCGCAGCCCGCGTCGAGGGCGCGGTCGAGTTCCTGCTCGTCGTGGGCTTCGCAGAGGACGTCGAGTCCTTGGGTGCGGGCGGATTGCAGCAGCGAGACCAATGCTTTCTGACTGAGCGCGGCCACGATCAGCAGGACGGCGTCGGCGCAATTGGCGCGGGCTTCGAGGATCTGAAATCCATCGACGATGAAATCCTTGCGCAGGCAGGGGAGGGAAGCGGCCTCGGACGCCTGGCGCAGATAATCGAGCGATCCCTGGAAATGCGGCTCGTCGGTGAGAACGGAAAGGGCGGCTGCTCCGGCCTGCTGCAATTCGCGGGCGAGCGCGGCGGGATGAAAGTCGGCACGGATTAGACCTTTGGAGGGCGAGGCTTTCTTCAACTCGGCGATGACGGCGATGCCGTGCTGCGCGGCGTGTTCGAGGGAGTTGCGGAATCCCCTGGGGACATGATGCTGGGCGGATTGCTCAAGGGCGCGCAGGTCAGTGGCGCGGCGTCGTTCGGAGAGACGAAGGCGGGTGGCGGCGAGAATCGAGTCGAGCGTGGCTGGCATGGTGCAAATGCAATTATACGGAAGGGGGCGCGAATCATGCCTTACGCCAAAGTAACCGGATGCGGGCGAGTGGCGCTCTGCCTGGGACGGCTTGAGTGGGCGGAGAACGCGGGCTGCAGAAGAAAGCCGGTCAAGCTATCCGTTTGGAAGGCTGGTCCAGAACTCGGCGGAGGGGATAACGGGGATGATCTCGAAGTCAACCAGATCGCTCCAGCGGGCGATCCACAGGTTGAGGGCATCGAAGGTGGGGGCCTCCATGATCTGGTAACAGCGGGCGCCGGAGGGCTCGATCCAACTGGCGTGGTAGGTGACGCCCTCGGGTAACATGCGGCCGCGGGCCTTGAAACGTTCGCCGACGGGCTTGGGATCGCCCTGCTGGAAGCGCTCGATGACCATGAAGAGCATGGAAGAAAGTGTAACGCATGGGCGCGTTGTGACCGCCAGGATCGGGTTGAAAGGGGACGGATTCAGAGTGATGGCGATCATTGACCGTCTCGGTTCAAGGTGTTATAAACATTTGCTTTGTGCCGGAGGCATGAATGTTTTGCGGGTGCATGCCGGGCGCAAATGTTCCGACGCGGCCAAATCAGCACTCCTTAATTTTTAATGTCTTGTGGTGGAAGCGTGGTCGGAACTCTGGTGGCGGCAGGTTGCAGGGGTCAATGGAAATGCCTGCGAATAGCCGACGCGCCGGAGTAAAAGCACACGTTGTGCCCCTGAATAAAAGATCCTTTAGGAGGATTGTGATGCGCATCTGGACCGCCCAATTTGCGTCCGCGAGACGCGGGATTGCGAGAGCTTCTCTGGCTCTGGCTAGTTTTTTGTTTGTGACTACTACCTGCGCGCTGGCGCAATCCGCCGAGGAAGCTGGCGGCGGCGAGGCCGCGCTGAAGCTGCCCGATCTGTCGTCGGTCAGCTTTCTGAATAACGCGATCGACGGGCACAAGCTGCTGCTGATCGGCATTCTGTTTTGCTTTTTCGGACTTGGTTTCGGCCTAGCGATCTATATGCGGCTGAAAAACCTGCCCGTGCACCGCGCTATGCGGGAGGTTTCAGAACTGATTTACGAGACCTGCAAGACGTACCTGGTGACGCAGGGCAAGTTCCTGATGCTGCTCTGGGTGTTTATCGCGATCATCATCGCCGTGTACTTCGGGTTGCTGAAGCCCGTCCCGGGAAAGCCGGTCGCCCTGACGCTGCCGATCATTCTTCTGTTCAGCCTCGTGGGAATCGCGGGCAGTTACGGGGTGGCGTGGTTTGGCATCCGCGTTAATACATTCGCGAACTCGCGCACGGCGTTCGCGTCGCTTCCGGGCAAGCCGTATCCGGTGTACCAGATTCCGCTCGAAGCAGGCATGTCGATTGGCATGATGCTGATTTCGGTGGAACTGCTGATCATGCTGTTCATCCTGCTGTTTATCCCCGCCGATTATGCCGGGCCCTGCTTTATCGGATTCGCGATTGGCGAGTCGCTGGGAGCGGCGGCGCTGCGTATTGCGGGCGGCATCTTCACGAAGATTGCCGACATCGGCTCCGACCTGATGAAGATCGTTTTCAAGATTAAAGAAGACGATGCTCGCAACCCCGGCGTCATTGCGGACTGCACGGGAGACAACGCGGGCGACTCAGTTGGGCCTTCGGCTGACGGATTCGAGACCTATGGCGTGACCGGCGTCGCGCTGATCACTTTCATACTGCTGGCGGTGAAGAGTCCGGCGGTCCAGGTTCAGTTGCTGGTCTGGATTTTTGTAATGCGCATCATGATGCTGGTTTCGAGCGCGCTGGCCTATTTCGTCAACGGCGCCTTTGCCAAAGCGAAATACGGCAAGGCCGAGCACATGGACTTCGAGGTCCCGCTGACTTCGCTGGTGTGGCTCACGTCGATCGTTTCGATTATTGCCACGTACTTTATTTCTTATCTGATCATCCCCAGCCTGGGGACAGACTCGTCGCAGTGGTGGAAACTGGCTACGATCATCTCCTGCGGAACGCTGGCGGGCGCCCTGATTCCCGAGTTGGTGAAAGTCTTCACTTCGGTGAACTCTCGCCACGTGAATGAAGTGGTGACTTCGGCGAAAGAAGGCGGAGCGTCGCTGGGCATTCTTTCCGGGTTCGTGGCTGGAAACTTCTCCTGCTACTACCTGGGCCTGTCGATGATGGCTTTGATGGCGCTCGCTTACTACATGAGCAACATGGGGCTGGAAGTGGCGGCGGGAATGCTCGCTCCGGCAGTTTTCGCTTTCGGGCTCGTCGCTTTCGGTTTCCTTGGCATGGGGCCGGTAACGATCGCGGTAGATTCGTATGGTCCGGTCACGGACAACGCGCAGTCGGTGTATGAACTCTCGCTGATCGAGCAGGTGCCCAACGTCAAGGCGGAAATCAAGAAGGACTTCAACCTGGACGTTAATTTCGATCGCGCCAAGGACCTGCTGGAAGAAAACGACGGCGCCGGCAACACCTTCAAAGCGACGGCGAAACCGGTGCTGATCGGAACGGCGGTTGTGGGCGCGACCACGATGATTTTTTCCATCATCATGGCTCTTACCCACGGGCTGACCGTGAACAAGGAAGGTCTGTCGTTGCTGCATGCTCCATTTTTCCTGGGGCTGATTACGGGCGGCGCGATGATTTACTGGTTTACGGGAGCGTCCACGCAAGCCGTCACCACCGGCGCTTACCGCGCGGTTGAGTTCATCAAAGCCAACATCAAGCTCGAGGGATCGGAAAAGGCATCGGTCGCGGACAGCAAGAAGGTGGTTGAGATCTGCACACGCTATGCGCAGAAAGGCATGTTCAACATCTTTCTCGCGGTGTTTTTCGGGACGCTGACGTTTGCTTTCGTCGAACCGTTCTTCTTCATCGGCTACCTGATTTCGATTGCGATTTCGGGCTTGTATCAGGCCATCTTCATGGCTAATGCCGGCGCCGCATGGGACAACGCCAAGAAGATTGTCGAAACCAAGCTGAAGCAGAAAGGCACCCCGCTGCACGATGCGACGGTGATCGGCGATACGGTGGGCGACCCGTTCAAGGACACGTCTTCGGTGGCCATGAACCCGGTCATCAAGTTCACCACGCTGTTCGGATTACTGGCGGTCGAGCTGGCAGAAACTCTGAAACCGAACGGGCACGCGACCGGGGTGACCACGCTGCTGGCGCTGGCCTTCTTCGCCGTGTCGTTCTTCTTCGTATACCGGTCGTTCTACGGTATGCGGATTGGGTCGGAGTAGGAGTAGCCGCTTATAGATAAGAAGAAGCAGTTTTGCCTGAAGTAAGAACGCCATCCGGCTTATCGGATGGCGTTTGCCCGGGCTGCGGATCGCCGGCGGCGCTCCCATAATCGCAAAATGTTTGGCCAACTGAACGAGCCTAGAAAGACGCCGCGGGTCTCAGGCGCAATGACGCTCGGGATATTTGCTGCCTATCTAATAGGAGCCTTTGGAGGCTTGGTTCTTTTCATTGCTCTCGGAGACAGACCCTTCGGGACGCAAGCTGCAACTGCAATTGTGTATACCTACGCTGTCTTCTGGTATGTGTTTTTCCCCACGAGAGGGATGGAGCAACAACATAGCCTACGAGATAGGGCAGTTCAGAGGCAAATTCCGCGCCTGTTGATGATTCACTGTGTGTTTCTAATCTTGATTTTTCTTGTCCAGACTGTCCTGTTTGCTTCGAAGTCTCGATTGCCAAGCTATTGGCTCACGCAATACGGAAAGCAGCGCGATACTTTGTACGAGGGGGTGTTGATCTTGTCTTTCGTCATTGTGTTTTTCACTCAGGTGTTAATTTCCCGCCAAATCCTGAGCCATAGTGTGAACGAAGATCTAGATAAATTGCGATCCGGATGAAATGACGTCCGGCAAGCCATGTGCCCCACTCATGGCGCAATTTGCGACGAGCGGGAATCCACCGCGGAGTTATTCTAGCGCGACACTGCCGCGCGCTCTGCTCCCACGAAGAGCGGCGTCACCTTTTTGCGGCGATGCTGAGATGCCTGCCACAAATCGTACTGTGTCTGCATCCCAGTCCATAGTTCGGGACTGGTGCCAAGGGCGTCCGCCAACTTCAGCGCCATGTCTGCTGAAATTCCCGCGCTGCCATTCAGGATGCGCGAGAGGGCGACACGGGTCACCCCAAGGTGTTTGGCCGTGTCTGTGACCGACCTTGTGCCCAAATACTCACGTAGAACTCTTCCCGGGTGTGGCGGATTGTGCATGCGCATAAAAACCTCTCAGTGGTAATCGCGATAGTCCACCAGCACGGCATCTTCCCCCTCGAAGGTAAACGTCAGCTGCCAGTTGCCGCTGACATCGACCGACCAGTGGTCCTCGAGATCGCCGCGCAAGGGATGCAGCCTCCAGCCGGGGGCGTTCATATCCTTCTCGGATCTGGCGTTGTCGAGGGCGGCAAGTTGCAATGTCAGTCTGTCCGCATGATGGGGCTGGATTTTGGCCTTCGATCCTGTTTTGAAGAACTGCGCGACACCTTTGTGCCGGAAGCTCTTGATCATTGCGTATAGTGTATAGCTATAGTATACAGCTGTCAACGGTGTATTTTGCGGCGGGCGCTGATGGAGTGAGATTCGGACGGGCGAGGGCGCCCGTCCGGACTGCCGGCGAGTCGCCGGCGCTACGCTTTTACAGCGAACTCATATTCGACAAAAACTGGCTATTCGCCGTGGTTTTGCTGAGCTTATCGATCAGCAGTTCCATTGCTTCAACCGGCGACAGCGGGTTCAGCACTTTGCGCAGGACCCAGATTCGCTGCAGGTCTTCCTTCGGGATGAGCAGCTCCTCTTTTCGCGTGCCCGAGCGCTGGATGTCGATGGCCGGGAACGTACGCTTGTCGACCAGTTTGCGCTCCAGGATGATTTCCGAATTGCCCGTGCCTTTGAATTCTTCGAAGATCACGTCGTCCATGCGGGAACCGGTGTCGATCAGGGCGGTCGCGATGATCGTGAGCGAGCCGCCTTCTTCGATGTTGCGGGCCGATCCGAAGAAGCGCTTTGGGCGTTGCAGGGCGTTGGAGTCGACGCCGCCGGAGAGCACTTTGCCGGAGGGCGGAACGATCGTGTTGTAGGCGCGCGCCAGACGCGTGATCGAATCGAGCAGGATCACAACGTCGCGCTTGTGCTCGACTAATCTCTTCGCTTTTTCGATCACCATTTCCGCGACTTGCACGTGGCGGGCGGCGGGCTCGTCGAAGGTCGAAGAAATCACCTCGCCTTTTACCGAGCGCTGCATATCGGTGACTTCTTCCGGGCGCTCATCAATCAGCAGGACCATCAGCACGACTTCCGGATGGTTGGTGGTGATCGAATTGGCCACGTTCTGCAGCAGCATCGTTTTGCCGGCGCGCGGCGGAGACACGATCAAGCCGCGCTGGCCTTTGCCGAGCGGCGTGAGCAGGTCCATGACGCGGGCGCTGATGTTTTCGCGGACCGTCTCGAGCTTGAGGCGCTCCTGCGGATAGAGGGGCGTGAGGTTATCGAACAGGATCTTGTTGCGCGCCTCGTCGGGCGACTCGAAGTTGACGGCTTCGATCTTGACGAGCGCGAAATATTTTTCGCCCTCATGCGGCGGGCGGACCTGGCCGCTGATGGTGTCGCCGGTCTTGAGGTCAAACTTGCGGATCTGCGACGGCGACACGTAAATGTCGTCGGGCCCGGGCAGGTAGTTGTAATCGGGCGAGCGCAGGAAGCCGTAGCCGTCAGGGAGGATCTCCAGCACACCTTCGGCGAAGATGTGTCCTTCTTTTTCACTTTGCGCCTGGAGGATCTTGAAGATGAGATCCTGTTTGCGGAGGCCGCTGGCGCCGGGGAGTTCCAAGGATCGGGCGATCTTGGTCAGCTCCGTAATGTTCTTTTCTTTCAGTTCTGCGATGGTCATATTCACCTACGGTTGGATTTTTCGGGAGGGATTCTCTCGGGGAAGTTTTGCCGCCGTGTGGGCACACGGCGGGGCCGCTTAAGCAGCCCGCCGTTGTGCTTCGGCAAAGTTTTCGGGTTCACTTAGAATGTCATGACGCTCGGCGACTGCAATTTTGTCGAAAACGTCATTCATGGTTTCCTGGATGCGGGTATTCGGACGATGAAACTTCCGGGTTGCCTTCGAGGCAAGCTGGCAGAGCATATACCGGTTCCGCAAAGTATGGAGCGCGTCAAAAACACGATCAGAGCGCATTCTGGGTGTATCTCCTTCTCAAGGAAAAATATCGGGCCAAAAATCTCATCGTTCATCCGCAGGGCGGTGGTCGCCAATAGAACTGGCCAACTGCAACTCGGGCTGGAATGAGACGGATCTGCCAGAACTACCAAAATAGATGCCCCGCCACACCCGAAAGTTGCTCAAAAATTTGGACTTGCAACTACGGGAGTCGCAACCACGCGGGCGGAGATTCATCCGGAAAGTTTGGAAATCACTACCTGTCCGGGAACCGGCCTAGTATAGCAAACGACAAAAGCGGGTCAAGAACAATTTGGGCATAGCCCGATAACCCCCCGGATACCTCGGGAACCGTCCTATTTCAGGGCGTTCAGGCGCGTGGACAGCCGGGATTTATACCGGGAAGCGGTATTTTCGTGCAAAACACCCTTCTGGATCGCCTTGTCGAGCGCGGAAACGGTCTCGCGGTAAGTCTGGGCTGCTGCTGCTTTGTCGCCTTTTTCCAGGCTTTCGCGCATGCTCCGGAGGGAGGTGCGCAGGGTGGACGTGTTCTGCCGGTTTCGGGCGGTTCGCTTGGTGGTCTGACGGGCGCGCTTCAGCGCCGAAAAATGATTCGCCATGTGGCTTGATTACCTTTGTTGTCCTGGATTGTGCCAGGGAGATGTTCGGGGTAGACCGAAGCTGTATTCTACGGGAGCAAGTCGCATCGGGTCAAATAGATATGAATGCGCTCGAACGCCTGACGGTTCTCATCAATTCCTCGACGCCGATTGTGGTGATGGAAACAGTGGAGGAGGTGCGCGCCGTTTCTCTGGTCCGGCAGTCCTGCTCGGAGTTGAATATGGGCCTCTTCGAGTGGACGATTGCCGACGGGCTGGTGCGCAGCGGAGGCGGCGCGGCCGTGCCGGCTGCGTCAAGTCAGGCGATGCGCGGAGAAGCCGCCGGGCCGAAGACGGCCGTCTATAACACGACGGACCCGGTGCAGGCGCTGGCGAACATGGAGTCCATGACGGTCGAGGCGGTATTTGTGCTGAAGGATTTTCACCGGCACATGGATAATCCGGTGATCGTGCGGCGGTTGCGCGATGTTGGGCAGAAGTTCTCCGCGAACCGGCGGACGCTGGTGCTGACGGCTCCATCGATCGAGATGCCGCCGGAGTTGGCGAGCCTGGTCGAGTTTCTGGATTTGCCTCTGCCCGATTTCGAGCGCCTGCGGGAGATTATCCGGGAAACCTACACGCGCATGTCGGGCACGCACGCGCTCAAACTCCAACTGGATGCGCCGGGGGTCGATGCGATGGCGGCGAACCTGCGCGGGCTGACCGAAGAGGAAGCCGAGCGGGCGATTTCGCAAACTCTGGTGGGACGGCTTGCGCTTTCGGCGGACTGCGTGACGGATGTTCTCGAGGCCAAGAAGGCTCTGCTGAAGCGGTCGGAGATGCTGGAGTTCGTCGATGCCTCGGACACGATGGCGAGCATCGGAGGACTGGAAAATCTGAAGAACTGGCTGGCGCAGCGGCGGAATTCATGGGACGAACGCGCCCGCGAGTTTGGCCTGGAGCCTCCCAAGGGCATAATCATAATGGGCGTGCAGGGCTGCGGCAAGAGCCTGTGCGCGCGGGCGGTTGCGGGCGAGTGGAAGCTGCCGCTGGTCAAGTTCGATACTGCTGCGATCTACGACAAATATATTGGCGAGACGGAGAAGCGGATCCAGAAAGTGTTTCGCGTGGCCGAGGGGCTGGCGCCCTGCGTGTTGTGGATTGACGAGCTGGAGAAAGTTTTCGCGGGGAGCGGGCCGGATTCGGCATCGGCAGATGCGGGGGTGTCGTCGCGGCTGCTGGCGTCGTTTCTGTGCTGGATGCAGGACCGGAAGGCTCCCGTATTCGTCGCGGCTACTTGTAACAACGTGAGCGCGCTGCCTCCGGAGCTGATTCGCAAGGGGCGGTTTGACGAGCTGTTTTTTGTCGACTTGCCGAACACGGCGGAGCGGAAACAGATTTTCGCGATCCAACTGACAAAGAGAAAACGCAAGCCGAAAGACTACGACCTGGACCGCATAGCCGAAGCCGCCAAAGGCTTCTCCGGAGCCGAAATTGAATCCGCCGTGCAAGGCGCAATGTACGCCGCCTTTTCGCGCAAGCAGGAGCTGAGCAGCGAGGACATACTTACTGCGCTTTCGTCTACCGTG
Source organism: uncultured Acidobacteriaceae bacterium (assembly GCA_963838315.1). Taxonomy (GTDB): domain Bacteria; phylum Acidobacteriota; class Terriglobia; order Terriglobales; family Acidobacteriaceae; genus Acidiflorens. Next base: position 309,062 of record CAWIQW010000004.1, on the reverse strand, counting down.
CCGCTGTCCGTTACGCGGGCGGAGGAAATTGCCACGCTGCGGGAGTGGGCTAAGGATCGGGCCGTGTGGGCTAGTGTGCACGAAGGCTAAACGGGGAAAAACCCAAGCGTAGGTAGAGTAGACTGCTCTGGAGTTGAAAGATGTCTTCGGTGGAATCAGACCCAGCAATTATTCCAGAAAGACGAGAGACGCCACTACGCCGCGCCGCACATATCGTCATGCGTGAAGTTGCGTGGCTGGCTGGATGTGTCATTGCGGCCACTGCGTTCTGCTTTATTGCGCCGGAATACGGTTACGATCCCGTCCCTTTCTTTACTATCTGCCTGTACATTCTCACTGGGATAGCTCGGCTTTTTCTCCACTTTTTTGTCCGCTGGCTAAGTCCGCCGAAGTAGGAAGCCTCCGGTAGCTTTATTGAGACCCTGCTGCTCGCTGCGCGTCGTCCCACTCTTTTTTCAGGTCTAGCTCGCCGGCCCACTTCTCCAAGTAGGCTCGATCCAGGCGGTCCCATCGTGCTCTCAAAATCGACGTCGCGTCCTCAATCTGCCGGCGCGATTGCCCCAGCTTCGCCCATTCAAGTTTCGCAATGGCCACGTCCTCGGCGGTCGCTACAAACAAGGCGGTGCCGTGGAGCGTGACCGGCTGACGGCGGCGAAATTCTTCCTGGCTAAAGGCTCGCGACTTGCGAATAATCAAATCAATCTTCCAGCCGGTTACCAAGTCAATCACGTTGAACATGGATTGCCGATTGTAAGCGTCTAGAGCCGCGTCCAATTCAGCATAGTATTCGCTGCTTGACAACGCTTCTATGAATGCTAGTAACTGGGCCGGGGTAGCTTCAATTACGAAATCGATGTCTTGTGTGGATCGCAGCACGCCGTAGTGGGCACTGGCAAAAGACCCGGTGAGCATATATCCAATGCCAGCTCGGTCCAGCGCAGAGGAGATTCTTTGGAAGACTTCCGAGACGCTCATTTCAGTCCGGGCGGCAACGTCGCCGGTAGAAATGCCAGCCGCAGCAGTTCGCGCGCGATTTGCGCTTCGGTCCAGTCCGGGTTATCGCGCCGGATTCCCTCTCTCGCCAAATCGCGGGCGAACATGCTCATCTCGTACGCTAGCGTGATGCGCTGTTCTCCGGTCATCGCGTTCTGAATCTTGAACTGGAGGGCTTGCGCTTGCGGACTGGTATCGGTGATGGCCACGGGCCGATGTTAGCACGGCACGACGGCCGTCTGGTCTGCTTTGGACGGGCCCGGGCCCCGTCACCCACTGTCCGCACCACACGGCGTTTGCTCGTAAGTCAGTGTGGTGAAAAGCGGCACGCGACCCCCCAAGTCCGTGCCATTGACTCCCCTATTCGCCCGCGCTACCCTCTACGCAATGGTTGGCATCCGCCTGTTTTGGGCGCGCGTCCCGGCAGTACCCACATATACATCAATTTTTGTGCCCGAAGCCCATGCCCTGGCGCAACGACGCGCGGAAACAGTCTCATTCAACGCCGGTACACCGATCCACAGGCAAAAGAATTAGCATCCAAGGAGGCCCCCAGGCTGCGGGAGGCAGCATCCAAAAATCCTGAATGAAGAAAAGTATTGATCTCAACCCGAATATCGAGGCCCTGTTTGGCACGCGCGATGAGAATCTGCATGTGCTGGAGGACGGCCTGAACATCAACATTGACCTGCGCTCGGACCACATCGATCTGGAAGGCGCGCCCCGCGACGTCTCCCGCGCGGAGCAGCTTTTTGCCGACTACGAGCATTTGCGCAAGTCCGGCTACCAGTTCCAGAATGGCGACCTGAGCAGCATGCTGCGGGTCGTGGTGGGCGATCCCAATGTCACTCTTCGCGGATTGGCCGAAGCCGGACGCCAGCGGTCGTTCGGGCGCCGGACGGTGCAACCGAAAAGTCCGAACCAGCGGCGGTATCTCGAAGCGATCGAGACCCACGACATGGTGTTTGGTGTCGGTCCGGCCGGGACGGGCAAGACCTATCTGGCCGTCGCGATGGCGATATCGGCGCTGCTGAACAAGCAGGTGAACCGGATTATTCTGGCGCGTCCTGCGGTTGAGGCGGGAGAGCGGCTGGGCTTTCTGCCCGGCACGTTGCAGGAGAAAATCGATCCCTATTTGCGTCCGCTCTATGACGCCCTGTTTGACATGATGGATCCGGAGCGGGTGGAGCGCTATCTGGAGAAGAACATCATCGAGATCGCGCCCATCGCGTTCATGCGTGGGCGGACGTTGAACGATTCGTTTGTGATTCTGGACGAGGCGCAGAATACGACGTCCGAGCAGATGAAGATGTTCGTCACGAGGCTGGGATTCAATTCGAAGGCGGTGATTACGGGCGACATCACGCAGATCGATCTGCCGAACGCGCGGCGCAGCGGGCTGCTCGAGGCCATCGACATTCTGCAGGGCGTCAATGGGCTGTCGTTTGTGCACTTCGATGAGAGCGATGTGGTGCGGCACCACCTGGTGCAGAGAATTATCCGCGCCTACGATGAGCATAAGACGCGCCTGGCAGAGCAGCAGATGTCGCTGCTGGAGCCGAAGCCGGCAGCGCCCGCGGGACATCCCGAAGAACCGCCGTTGCGCAACTAGCGTGCTCCAGAATCCGGATGGATCAGAACGACAGACCTGCTTTTCTGCCGATGAGGCAGAAGCAGGTCTTTCGCATTGCGCCGCATCGCAAATATGATAGATAGGTGCCCGGATGCTGCTCTGGAGGTGGCGGGGGACTTGGTCATCTTTCAAAAGCGGGTGGCCGGACTGACTGAGGTGGCGCTGAGCCGTTTTGTGGCTCGCGCGCGGCGGGCTGCGGGACTGAAGGGCGTGGTCGACGTGCTCATAACCTCGAATGCGGAGATGAAGATTCTGAACCGGCGCTTCCGCGGGAAAAACCAGGCTACCGATGTGCTTTCGTTTCCGGCCGGAGCCGATGATCCGCGCAAAAAGTTCGCGGGCGAAATTGCGATCTCCGCTGAGATCGCAACGCGGAATGCCCGCGCGCTCGGCCATTTGCCGGCACAAGAGGCGAAGATTCTCGTGCTGCATGGCATCCTGCACCTGCAGGGTTACGATCATGAGCGCGACCACGGCGAGATGGCGCGGCGCGAAAACCAGTTGCGTATTGGACTGGGACTATCCTCGGGACTGATCGAGAGGACTTTGGACACGACCTCAAGCGGTGGCCGGCCGACAGCGAGGGTGCGCCGCAAACGGCCGCCGAGCGCGCCCCTGCGGAGGCATTCGTGATCGGCGCCAGTATTGGCCTGGTGCTGCTGCTCGGCCTGCTCACGCTCGTGTCCTATGTGGACCGGCTTTATCAGGAGATCGGGAAATTTCTCTCGCGCGATTTTCAGGACAACATTGACGCCTTCGAGCAACTGGTCGAGCCGCGTCTCGGCGTGACGCGGGAGCGGGCGGCGCTCTCCATGGCGATTCTGCCGCAACTGGTTACGGCGGCGATCGCCATGATCGTGGGCTTCACGGTATTTCGCGACCGGGCATGGAGCCTTTCGGAAGTGCTGGAAGCGACCTTGAGCCTGGTGCTCATCATCATTATTTTTAACCGGCTTTTTCCCTTCGTGTTCTTTTCGCGAACCAAAGGGCAATGGCTGGCGGGCTGGGTGCCGCTATTGCGAGGGCTGATCTACCTGGTGCTGCCCATCACGCTGGTGCTCGGGTTCTGCCAGTCGGTGGCGGCGCTCACCCGCGAGCACGCCGAGGCGCTGCCCGAAACGCCCGCCGAGGCTGTCGACGCGCTGATCGAGGCGGGACAGGAAGAGGGCATCATTCAGGAAGGCGACCGCGAACTGATCCAGTCGGTGGTCGAGTTCAGCGGGAAGACGGTGCGCGAGGCAATGAAGCCGCGGCCGGAAATGGTGGCCGTGCCCGCCGACTACACCGTCGAGCAGGTAGTCGAACTGCTGCGCGTGAAGCCGTTTTCGCGGATTCCGGTGTATGAGGGATCGATCCACAACATCAAGGGAATTCTGCACACGCAGGATGTGTTGCAGGTGGCGGACACCGAGGCGCGGACGCGGACAGTGGCGAGCGTCATGCGCAAGGATGTCCACTTCGTTCCCGAAAGCAAGCTGGTGAGCGACCTGCTGCGCGAGATGCAGAGAAGCAACATCCGCATGGCGATTGTGGTCGACGAGTATGGCGGCGTGGCGGGCCTGGTGACCATCGAAGATCTGGTCGAGGAGATTGTCGGCGAGATCGGCGATGAGCATGAAAAAGCGCAGCTCGTGCAGGAGAACGAGAGCTCCTACATTGTGCCGGGAAATATGGATGTGGATCGCCTCGACGAACTGTTTGGGCGGCGTCCGGAGGGGCATGAATCGTCCACGATTGCGGGATTGGTCAGCGAACTGGCGGGACGGATTCCGCAAAAGGGTGATGTGATCGAGGATGACGGCCTGAAGTTCGAAGTTCTGGAATCGACTGACCGGCGGGTGGAGCGGGTGCGGATTACTACGGTGGAGCCGAAGCAGGCGATTAAGGAGCTGCGAGGTTAGAGTAAAGCGCTGTGGTCATAGGCAAACGACCACATTGAGTAAAGTATGTCAGGCCCGGTGTCTCGCTGGTTGACGAACTGATTGCCGAAAGGCGCGAAGCAGCCAAACGTGAACTGGGTGGTACGGGCCGCATCCGCGAGTATTAACCTTTCCGCGAGCAGGGACTGGCGGGGCAGAAGAAAACCCCGCTCTCCGCTGGCAGGCGAAGGAGCGGGGTTTCGGAAGAGTCGTTGCTGCTGCGCTGGTTAGTTTTCTCCTACTGCCGTGACGAAGGCAGCATCGCCCAGGTCGAACGACGTTCCCCAGACCACGCTGCTGGCAGAGGATGTCGTCGTGCTCCAGACCACGCTGAATCCGGTGTTGGAACTGGTTCCCCAGACTACCGAGCTTCCCCACACCACCGAGCTGCCAGCTACGTTCGTTCCCCAAACCACCGAAGTCCCCCAGACTACAGAGGTTCCCCAGACGACCGAATTGCCCGCGACTTGCGAGTTGCCGTTGGAGAGAGTCACGGTGTTGTTCTTGGAGTTGTAGGTGGCTGTGGGCGACAGCGCCGAACCTACGGTCGCCGGCGCGAGGTCGGTGTTGTTGAAGGCGGAGGGCAGATCGAGGTATCCGGCGCCGACGGTGAACAGATCATAGTAGGACGTGTAGGTCTGTCCGGTGGTCGGATCGGTGGCCACGCTGGATGCGGGCAACGTCTTGTAAGCGGTCTTCATCAAACGCGCTTTGACTTGATCCGGCGTCAACGAAGGGCTTTGCTGGAGCAGCAGAGCGATGGCTCCCGAGACGATCGGAGTGGCCATGCTGGTGCCGCTGAGCTGGAAGTAATCGGGTTTGCCGTCAGTGCCAAGGACCACGTTGCCCGGGTATTGATTCACCAGGGTGCTGCCGGGGGCGATTACGCTGTTGGCGTAGTTGCCAGGGGCAACGATGTCGGGCTTTACGATGTGATCGTAGGTGGTCGGTCCCTTGGAACTGTAGCTGGCGATGCGATCATCAGTCCGGCCGTAGGTCCCCATAGTCTTCATGGCGCCCACCGTGAGCACGTACGGGTCATTGCCTGGGGCGGCGATGGTGCCGTAGCCGTTGCTGCCATTGAGGGTGACGCGCCCATAGTTTCCGGCTGCGACCACGACCACGATGCCGCTTTTCCAGGCCGATTCGACTGCCTGGCAGAGCGGGTCGGAAGCGTAGGGAACGAATACCGCCCGGCCGAGGGAAAGATTGACGATGCGGATGTTGTACTTGCTTTTCAGCGCGATCGCCTGCTGAAGGGCGGAGATCACGATGCTGTCGCTAGCGCCGCCGTTCGAGTCGAGCACGCGGAGATCAAGAAGGTTGACGTTAGTGGCCATGCCGCGCTCGGTGACGCCACCAGAATGGTAGCCGTTGCCGCCGATGATGCCGGCGACGTGGGTGCCGTGGCCGTAGGTGTCGTAGATGACCTGGCCTTGAGCGTTCTTGTTGGTTTTACCGGTGAAGTCCTGGCGATAGACGACGCGGGTCTTGGTTTGAGTGGAGTTCCAGAAATCGAGGCTGCTGTCGTTGATGCCGCTGTCGATGACCGCGACGCCGATGCCGGTACCGTTTCCCGCCTGGGGTAGCCAGTATGAATCATTGCCGACGGCGGTGTCGTTAATATCGTCGAAAGCCTGGAGGTCGTGATCCACGCTCACGTAGGCGACCTTAGGATCGCTTTCGAGAGCGGCGAGCGCGTTGACGGGGAGGGAAAACGCCGCGCCCTTGATCAGGTCCAGCTTGCTGCCGAGGCGTCCGCCAGCGTTCTGCACGCGGGAGAACGTTTCAGTCTTGGGAGCGTCTTTATACTGGACGATGACGCGGACGTTGGTGTTCCCACCCTGGCCTTGCCGGGCCAAAGTAAGTTCGTGATTCAATTCCGCGGAGATGCGAGGCGACAAGGGAATCCGCTGCATTGGGTCGGTGGAGTCCATGACTTGCGCGAAAGCCATTTGGGCCGCCACGATGAGTGCGAGGACCGCAAGGCCTTTGCCCCAGACCGCTGCACGCCGTCCTTCTCGCTTAGCCAGTACTTTCTTCGTGTACTTCATGTTTCTTTATTCATCCTTCCGGGCGCTAAGTAACGCGCACCGCATTCGGACTTAACATTGCACGCGGCGTTCCCATCGGATTGAATCCTAAGCCATTGAAAAAAGGTTAGTTATTCAAATGATTTGGGGCGAGCGCGGGGCCAATTTGTCTCGTGCCGAGGGTGTTGGGCCATATTGTCACAGCGACTGGTCAAGGTGCCGCGTCCAGACAAGGCGGGGCAGTTGGAGCTTCTTGGGAAGCAGTTTACGGGGGTGATCCGGCGCGAGATGACTGGCTTGGCGACGGCGAGGTCGGATGCAATCAAATGGAGGCGCCCCGCTCATGCGGTAATTCAGCGGGCAGGAGCGGGGCGGTGTCTTGGTCGTTCCCGAAGCAGAGGGTCAGTATTCTCCCGCCAACGACAAGCTGAGCGATTCTCCGTCGGCTGTGTTGGAGCCCCACACGACGCTGTTGGAGGTACACCACACTACGCTAAAACCGCTGGCTGTGCTGGCACCCCAAACAACTGATGTGCCCCAGACTACCGAACTGCCGGAAACATTGGTTCCCCAGACCACCGAAGTTCCCCATACCACGGAGGTTCCCCACACCACTGAGTTTCCCGCGATCTGGGAGTTTCCCTGGGAAAGAGTAACGGTTTTGGTCTTGGAGTTATAGGAAGCGGAGGGTGACAGCGCCGCGCCGACGGTAGCAGGCGCGACATCCTTGTTGGCTAATGCGGCGGCAACGTCCAGATAACCGGCGCCTACGGTGAAGAGGTCATAGTACGAGGTGTAGGTTTGTCCGGTGATCGGATCGGTGGCCACGCTGGAAGTGGGGAAATTCTTGTAGGCAGTCTTCATCAGACGGGCCTTGACTTGATCCGGCGTCAGGGAAGGATTTGCCTGCAACAGTAACGCGACCGCTCCGGACGCGGCTGGAGTGGCCATGCTGGTGCCGCTGAGGATGAAGTAGTCGTTCGAATTGCCGGGAACCATGTTGCCCGGATATTCCATGGCGAGGGTGCTGGTGAGGTCGGCGAGCGAAGGAACCATGTTGCCGGGAGCAACGACGTCCGGTTTGACGACGTGATCGTAGGTGGTTGGCCCCTTGGAACTGTAGCTGGCGATGCGGTCATCGGTGCGGGTGGCCGTGTTCTCGGTTTTCATGGCGCCGACGGTAAGGACCAGCGGATCATTACCCGGGGCGGAGATAGTTCCGTAGCCATTGCTGCCGTTGACGCTCACCCGGCCATAGTTGCCGGCGGCCACGACCACGACGATGCCAGCCTTCCAGGCCGACTCGACCGCCTGGCACAAAGGATCCTTCGCGTAGGGCACGAACACCCCACGGCCCAGCGACATGTTGATGACGCGGATGTTGTACTTCGTCTTGAGCGAGATGGCGGCCTGAATGGCAGCGATCACGTGGCTGTCGCTACCGGAACCGGTTCCGTCCAGGGCGCGTAAATCGATGAGGTTGGCGTCGCGGGCGACTCCCGCAAATTGCCCACCGGACATGGTGCCGGTGCCGGCAACGATCCCGGCAACGTGGGTGCCGTGGCCGTACGTGTCGTAGACGCGGGAACCGGCGGAGTTGTATTCATTGGCTCCAGTGAAATCCTGATGGTAGAGCACGCGATTGAAAGTGCCGGCCATGTTCCACCAATCGACGTGGTTGGGGTTGATGCCGCTGTCGATGACGGCGACGCCAATTCCGGTTCCGTTGTATCCGGCGTTCCAGGCTGCGCTGACGTTCATGGCGTCATTCGTATAGTCGTCCATGGCCTTCAGCGGATGATCCACGCTGACATAGGCGACTTCGGGATCGTTCTCCAGGGTAGCGAGCGCGTTGACGGGGACGGTGAAGGCTGCGCCCTGCACCAAGTCCAGCCTGCCGGACAACTGTCCGCCCTTGTTCTGGAGGCGCGCCAGGGTTTCCTCTTGCAGCGCGTGTTTGTATTGCACGATGACGCGGACGTTTTGTTGCCCGCCACGGCCCTGGCGCGATAGAGAAAGTTCGTGGTTGAGTTCGGCGGTGACGCGTGGCGATAAGGCGGACTGCTGCAGGGACGCAGCTTCATCCCTAACCTGGGCAAAACCGATCTGAGCGGACAATATCAGGGTCAAAATCGCGCAATATCCGATCCACGCCTTTGCGGATCGATGTCCTGACTTGGCACGTTTCTGCGCTTTCTGCGTGTACTTCATAGCGGACCTTCTCTCCAGCGAGGGGTGTTAACTGGTTGCACCCGAACCCTCGCGTGGTTGAGATTGCAACGTGGGGGCCAATAGAGGGGCCAGCCAAGTGAATGAGATTACTGTGGTTTCCATATCTCACGGGATGAGTTTCGAGGCCAATCTGTCCTCGTGTCCATGGGCTGGGCCATTTTGTCCCAACGGTGTATGCGGGGTGGGTGGGAGCCGACGCGCGGATTATCGGACGCGAGGAAAACCTAGTACCCTAGGCTCATGTCGTTTCACTCTGGTTTTGTCTGCATCCTCGGACGTCCGAACGCGGGGAAGAGCACCTTACTGAACGCGCTGGTGGGCGAGAAGCTCGCGATTATTTCTCCGAAGCCGCAGACCACGCGCAACCGCATCCTTGGCATCATCAATTTTCCCAGGCCGACGAAGCAGAGCGGAGCGAAACCGAAGGCGCCTGCAAAGAAGGGCCGGGAAAGCGGGCAGATCGTGCTGATCGACACTCCGGGGGTACACAGTGCGGGGTCGTCGCTGGATCGCAAGATGATGACGGAGGTGCGGGCGGCGCTCGAGGGCTGCCAGTTGATTCTGCTGATGGCCGATGCCAAGCGGAAATGGGATCCGGACGACGCTCGGGTGCTCGAGCTGGTAAAGAAGTCAGGCACGCCGGCATTCCTGCTGCTCAACAAGATTGACCTGCTGGCCGACAAACGAAATCTGCTGCCGCTGATTACGCAATTCCAGCCGCTGCATAATTTTCAGGAGATCATTCCGATCTCGGCGCTGAAGAAGACGGGGCTTGATGAATTGCTGGAATGCGTGGTGAAGGCGCTGCCCAATGGGCCGCGCTACTTTCCGGAGGATCAGATCACGGATCAGCCGGTGCGATTTATGGCCGCGGAGTTGATCCGGGAACATGTGCTGATGCAGACGCACGAAGAGGTTCCACATGCGGTGAGCGTGCTGATCGAGGAGTTTGAAGAAACTCCGAGGCTGGTGCGGATCGCGGCGGCGATCTACTGCGAACGCGCGGGGCAGAAGGCGATCCTGCTTGGCAAGGGCGGGCAGATGCTGAAGAAAATCGGGACGGCGGCGCGGCTGGATATCGAGAAGATGGTGGGGACAAAAGTGTTTCTGGAGCTTTTCGTGAAGGTCCAGGCGGGGTGGCGCGATTCCCGGCAGTTCGTGGAGGAGTTGGATTGGCGGCGGCAGATGGAGCAGATTGGCGGCCACGATCGGGGGGACTAATCCATTCGAGCGGTGGCCCGCGTTCCGAATAAAGTTGCATGGGGGCGGTCAAATCCCTACAATCTGGCAGCGCCTTTGTGCATCTTATTCAACTGTGGGGCGTGAAATCGATGCCCGATGGGAGTGAAAGTAACGCCTGCATACCCTTATGACCGAACCTTCTGCTTCGTCTGAAAGTCAGGCCGCAAAAGTCGACGGGGAAAAATTCGATTTAAAACTGAGTGTTACGCTGGCGGCGGACCGCGAGGCGGTGGATCCGGTGGTGCGCAGCGTGATGAACGTGGTGCGCGAAACGCAGTGCGCCACGGGGCGCGAAGACGACATCGAACTGGCGCTGACCGAAGCGCTGGCAAATGCCGTGGTGCACGGCGCGGGCGGGGATCCCTCGAAGATCGTTGAGTGCGACGTGGCCTGCGACCAGCGGCGCGGAATGGTGATTGTGGTGCGCGATCCCGGGCCCGGTTTTGATCCGGCCAAGATTGCCGATCCGTGCGAGGGCGACAATATTTATTCCCACCACGGGCGCGGGATTTTCCTGATCAACCGGTTGATGGATGAGGTCCAGTTTCACAAGAACGGGACCGAGATTCATATGTTCAAGAAGTAGCCGGCTCGCTGTTCGTCGTTCGCAAACTCCACCTTTTTTGCGAGCATTGGGCGAACTGCGAATAGCCAACGACGAGCCACGAACGCTCTTACTCCTTTGCGGCGATTCCCAGACTTTTCATCTTGCGATAGAGGTGGCTGCGCTCCAGGCCGAGGACTTCGGCGGTGCGGCTGATGTTGCCGTGATTCTCGTCCAACTTTTTCAGGATGTAGTCGCGTTCGTAGGCGGCACGGGCCTGGTGGAGCGTGGAACCCTCGGTGCCCGCGACTTTGCGGCCCTCGCGATGCACAAGCGGCGGCAGGTGCTTGCGCTCGAAACGCGACGTGGTGGGATTCATGATGACGATGCGCTCGATGACATTGCGGAGCTCGCGAACGTTGCCGGGCCAGGTGTAGCGCATCAGTGAGTCGACGGCGTCGTCGGTGATTTCGCGGGGGCGGCGTCCGTAGGCGGAAGCAAACTCCTTGAGAAAATGGCGCGCCAGGAGCGGGATATCTTCCTTGCGCTCGCGCAGCGGGGGCACCACGAACGGGACCACGTTGAGGCGGTAGAAAAGATCTTCGCGGAAGTTCCCCTTGGCAATCTCTTCTTCCAGATCTTTATTGGTGGAGGCGATGACGCGCACGTCGACGGTTACGGGATCGTCGCTGCCCACGGGGACGAAGCGCTGCTGCTCAAGCGTGCGCAGGACTTTGGATTGCGTCTTGAGGCTCATGTCGCCGACTTCGTCGAGGAATAAAGTTCCGCGATCGGCCTTCTGGAATTTGCCTTCCTTGTCGGCGGTGGCTCCGGGAAAGGACGATTTGCGGTGGCCGAACAGTTCGCTATCGATGAGGTCTTCGGGGAGAGCGGCGCAATTGATCTCGACGAAAGGCTCGTCTTTGCGCAGGCTCTGCGTGTGGATGGCGTGCGCGACCAGTTCTTTTCCGGTGCCGGATTCGCCGTAGATGAGCACCCGGCCGTTGGTCGGGGCCATGAGACCAATCTGCTGGCGCAAAGCCTTCATGGGGACGCTGTCGCCGGCGATGACGCTCTTCGACTGCAACTGCTTTCGGAGGTCGAGATTTTCGTGGCGCAGACGGCGGGCCTCGGCCGCGTTCTTGACGAGGATGAGCATCTTCTCGAGCGAGAGCGGTTTTTCGGCGAAGTCGTAGGCGCCGAGCTTGGTGGCGCGCACGGCGGTTTCGATGGTGCCGTGGCCGGAGATCATGATGACTTCGGGAGGATCGTCGAGGGCGCGAATTTTTTCGAGGACTTCGAGGCCATCCATGCCGGTAAGCCAGACGTCGAGCAGGATTACATCGAAGCTGGATTTGCGAAGCCGGTCGAGACAGTCCTCTCCGCTGGCACTGACGCTGGTCTTGTAGCGCTCGTCTTCGAGAATGCCTTGCAGGGATTCCCGGATGCTGGCTTCGTCGTCGACGATGAGGATGTGCGGCATGGTTTAGCTCTCAGCTCCAAGGTCTCAGCTTTCAGCTCTCAGTTCCAAGTTCTCACTGGTTTTCCTGCGAGCTGAGAACCTGGAGCTGCGAGCTTATTTCAGCCACCGGCAACTCGACTATGAAACGGCTTCCGACCGGTTTATTTTCTTCCACGCGAATGGAACCATTATGGTCTTCGATGATCCGGCTGACGATGGCCAGTCCGAGTCCGGTGCCGCGCTGCTTGGTGGAAAAGTAAGGCAGGAACAAACGCTCTTTGACGTCACGCGAAACGCCGTGCCCGGTATCGGAGACGACGAGTTCGACGGCATCGCGGCTGGCGACGAGGGACGTGGAGATGGTGATCTCCTTAAGCATGGAGTCCTGCATGGACTCGGCGGCATTGTCGACCAGGTTGGCGACCGCGCGCTTGATGGCTTCGGGATCGGCCATCACGGCGGGCAAATCGTGCGCGAGTTCGGTATGCACGCGAATGCCTTCCAGCCGGCCACTGAATAAGAGCAGCGCGCTCTCCACCAGATCGTTCAGGCTGGCGGGCTGCGGCCTCGACGCGGGAAAGCGGGCCAGCACGGAGAATTCATCGACCAGATTGCGCACGGTTTGAACGGCGTGACTGATGGTGTCCGCGCAGTTGCGGATGATTTCGAGCGAAGCCGCATCGGGAGCGGGGCCGCGCATGAGATGACGATGGATGCGTTCGGCGGAAAGGGCGATCGGCGTCAGGGGATTCTTGATCTCATGCGCGACCCGGCGAGCGACTTCGCGCCAGGCAGCCTGCTTTTGCGCGCGCAGCAAGTCCGACAAGTCTTCGAAGACGAGAACGTATCCCAAACGCCGGGCGGGATATTCCAGAGCGGCCACGGTTATGGCGACGTTAAGCCTGGCATGGGGCAAGGAAATTTCCATGTTGGCGGCGGTGAGGCCCATGCGATCGGCGCGGCGGAGAAGAGGATCGAGGTCCTCCAACACGTCAGCAGGCAGGACTTCCTGCAAGGGTAGATTGGCGAGGGTGGCGGGGCTGGCGAACTCCGGACGATCGGGGTGAAACATGCGGGAGAAAGCGGCGTTGGCGAGCGTGACGCGGCGAGCGGCGTCGATGGAGACGACTCCGGTGGGAATGGTCTCAAGCACGGTTTCAATGTAGCGGCGGCGGCCTTCGAGGGCCTCATTGGCGGTGCCCAATTCACGGCTGGAGGCTTCGATCTGGTGGCTGCTGGATTCTAGCTGGGCCGCCATGCTGTTGAACGATTGCACAAGTTCCGCGAGTTCGTCGGTGGCGCGAATATCGACGCGGTAGTCGAGCTGGCCTTTGGAGATGGCCTCGGTTCCGGCTGCCAGAGCCGCGACCGGACGGTTCACCAGCTTGGAAAGGAACAGGGCGAGCCAGGTGGAGGCGAAGAGAACGAGCACGGTAAGAAGAAGAAGGAATCCCAGGTAGATGCGGCGCACCAGTTTGCGCTGGCGGGCGAGTTCCACATAGCGCTGCTGGCTCTCCTGAATCTGGCGGGCGGTTTCCGCAAAGCGGGGTGGAAGGGGCATGGCAACGACGACTTCGCCATCTCCGACCGGGGCCGCGCCGACAATGTAGTCGATATGTCCCCACTCAAAGTGAGGATGCTCTCCACGAAGAGCCTGGGCGAGGGGGAAGCGATTTTTCATCTCCGACCAACCAGCGGGAGTATTCAAGGTGGCGGCTGCGTTGCCGTTGTTCAGGGCGAGTACAAATCCGCCCTGCAGAGTGGGAATGTGCTCGAGCAGTTCCTCGTTGACGGCGGAGGAATTTCCGCGGGCGAAGGCGGCTTGAAATTCCTCCGATTCGGCGATGGATTGCGCTTCGGACGAGGCATTCAGGCCGGCGTAGTCGTAGAGCAGAGCCGACATGGCGGCGGTATCGGCGCGGACCTCCTCGACGGGCTGAGAGAACCACTTATCGATGGAGCGGTTCATCAGTCCGTAGGAGAACCAGAACATCGCGATGACGGGAAGGAACGAGAGGAGCAAATTGACGACTACGAGGCGGGTGCGAAACTTCGATCCGGCAATGCCGAGACGGCGTTCGGCGTAGAGCTTGAGAAGATTGCGGCCCAGCACGAACGACAAGGCAACAAAGGCGGCGAAGATCAGGCCCGTCAGGGTGACGAAAAAGAAGAGTTGCTGGTTGCTGTCAGGACTGATGAATTTGAGGTTGAACGAGCCCTGCGCGACCAGAACTCCAAGCAGCAGGAAAATGGCGACGGCGAGCGCGATGACGGCTTTCCGCCGGCCCGAGGTTTTCGGTTCCGCGCGAATTGGGTGGGGGGAGTCCAAAGGTTGTGCGTCCGGAGAACAACCGGGAGTTCGACCCATTATAGAGCGGGGAAAGCGGTGGGACGCCCGTGAATACGGCACTTTCTTCGCTTTTGGGGCGGACTGCTTTGGGCGATTGCCGCCTGGCAGTCTGCTGAAAAACTCGAAATTCAGCCTCCAGCCCCTGAAGGGGCGGTTGATGGGTAAGGACTTGCGGCATCGTTGAAGCGATACCCTGATACGAAAAGCGGATTTTTCAGCAGCCTGCTAGTGTCCAGCTATGGAATGAGCCGTTGCCAGAATGTCGCGCAGCGCTTCGTGCGCTGGCTTGGGTTGGTAGTTGCGGTCGAAGGGCAAGGCCGCGCCTCGTGTGTGCTTGGAATGCGATCCGATCCACGAATACTTGTCGGTAAATCCCCAGGTTTGGATGGCCGTGCACCCGGGGTGGACGAGACAGGCCTGTGCGACTTCACGATAGATTGCGGCTTGCTGCTGGAGATCCGCATCACTGGCATTGCCGTTGGCGTCGACGGGGAGGGAGACATCCATTTCCGTGATGTGGACCTGAACGCCGAGCGCGGTGAAGCGGGCGATGTTGGCGGAGATGGAGGGAATATCGGGAAGCGCGGCTCCGCTATGAACAGCCATGTGCATCTGCAAGCCGATGCCATCGATGGGAACGCCACTGCGTTTGAAGTCGCGGACCATGGCATAGATGGCGTCGGATTTCCGGTTGACCTCTTCGGCCTCCGCCTCGTTGTAGAAGAGGAGAGCGTCAGGATCGGCGTCGTGCGCCCAGCGGAAACACTGGGCGAGGTAGGCGTACGGCTGCTGCGAGCCGCGAGTCAAGAGTTGCGAGCGACCGGGATTGCTCGCTGTCCGCATATCGGATCGAAGTGATCCGCCGAGGTTCGCGGCGATACCGGGCGGGTCATACCAGATGGTGCTGCGGAGTTGGCCGGTGCGCGCGCCTTCGTCGAAAGCTTCGTTAGCCACGTCCCAGGCGAAGATCCTTCCGCGGTAATGTCCGACGACGGTCTTGATGTGCGTCTCCAGAAGCTTCGATAGCTGCTCGGGAGTGAAGTTCCCGTTTGCGAGCCATGCCGGGTTCTGTCGGTGCCAGACGAGCGTGTGTCCGCGGACCTTCATGTTGTGGCGGAGGGCGAAATCGATGATCTGATCGGCCGGGTGGAAGTCGAAGGTTTGGGGATCGGGGCGCAGGACCTCCCACTTCAGAGCGTCTTCAGGTTCCAGCGTGTTGAATTCGCGGGCGAGCGTGTCTGCGTAGGCGGGCTCGGAAAGCTGTGCGGGGCGGACGGCTGTGCTGATGAGCATTCCTGAATGCTGGGCGGCCTGGCGGAGGGTTTCCGGCGGGGGCTGGGAGAGAGACTTAGGCGAAAGGGCGAAACAGAAGACGGTCAGGATGCAGATTGGTAAGCGAAGTTTGCGGGCGCGACTCATTGGGGCCTCCTGGGGACGCTGCTGCCGAGCGCGAGGCGCGCTCGGGACTGCTGGCAAGTTGCCGGCGCTACACCCTGCACTGCCTTAGCCGCTACTCCTGCGTGGCCTCTGCCACTCCTACTGTGACTGGGGAAGGAATGGTTGCAAAGGACAGCGCTCACACTCTGGTTGTGACTTTTTGCAGTAGTTCTTGCCGACGCCGACGATCAGGCCGTGCATTTCGTTGAAGACCTGCGCTAACGCGGTGCGCTTGGCGGTGCTCATCCGAGAAGGGGGATGCGACGAGCCGTACGGGGCTTGGGACGTTAATGGAAGAGGATCGCGTGAAGGCCCGCGAAATCCCTCGGCCAAGCGTTCTAGGGCTTGCTCGAACATTTCCCGAATGTCTTCATAGCTGGTGTCGGCCGAAGCTAGCTGGTGGCGTTCGAGAATGCGGCGGGTGTAGGCGTCAACCACGAAGACGGGATGATTGCCGGCATAGAGCAGGATCGAATCGGCGGTCTCGGGGCCGATGCCGTTGAGCGCGAGCAACTCTTCGCGAAGTTGGGCGGTGGGCTGGGCGAACATGCGGGACAACGAACCCGCGTAACGAGTGTCGAGAAAGCGAACAAAAGTTTTCAGGCGTTGCGCCTTCTGGCGAAAGTATCCCGCCGAGCGAATCATCTGTTCGAGGTTCGACAACGGAGTGCGCCGGATGCCGCGAACACTGAGAGCTTTCGATCTGCGCAGGCTGGCGAGAGCGAGTTCGACATTAGTCCATGAGGTATTTTGCGTGAGGTAAGCGCCGACGATGACCTCGAAGCGCGATCGCGCGGGCCACCAGTGCTGGTGACCCCAGGCGCGATAAAGAGTTTGAAAGTAGCTGCGGAGAGAATGCGCGGATCTCGAGGTTGGGGGTTTTCCGAAGAAACACTTTGGCGCGAATTGTGGCCATCCTCAGTGCGCTCCATCACGTTATTTGTACACCGAAGAACATGATCGGTTGCGGCACTCCGGCGCCCAAACTCGCGATTTTTGCTTGTAAACAGGTAACACGAGGGCGGTTTCGCGGGACTGCTTCGAGGTCAGGTACCTAAGTTACTTTTTAAGAATTCCCATTGGGTTGACAATTTATGTCAGTGCGAAACAGTCCCGTTGGTTCCCCCCGGAAATCAGCGGTTTCGCATCTCCGCTTTCGCGGGAAACAGGAGAGATATGTCTCAGCGGCTGGGGGACCTGCTCGTAAAAGAGAAGGTGATCACCCCCGAGCAGTTAGAACAGGCGAGCAAGCTGCAGAAGGAGACACACTGCAGGCTTGCGTCCGCACTGGTGAAGTTAGGATTCCTTTCGGACGAGGATGTCACCAATTTTCTCTCGCGCCAGTACGGCGTGCCCGCCATCAATCTTTCGTATTTCGAAATTGACTCGGCGGTCGTCAAGCTGATCCCGTTCGAAACCGCCAAGCGCTACCAGATCCTGCCACTCAGCCGGGTGGGCGCATCGCTCACCATCGCCATGGTGGATCCCACCAATGTTTTTGCCATGGACGACATCAAGTTCATGACCGGGTTCAATATCGAACCGGTGGTGGCTTCGGAAAGCTCGATCGTGGAGGGCATCGAGAAGGCATACGGCACGAGCAAGGAAGAAGAGCTCGAAAGCGTCATGCAGTCGATGAACGAACTGGGCGACGCGGCCGATGTCGAAGTTCAGTCCGAAGAGCAGGAACTGGAACTGAAGGAGCTGGAGAAAGCGGCCGACGAAGCTCCGATCGTGAAGCTGGTGAACCTGGTGCTGACCGACGCGGTGAAGCGCGGAGCCAGCGACATTCACATGGAGCCCTACGAAAAAGAATTCCGGGTGCGCTTCCGTATTGACGGCGTGCTGCAGCTGATCATGAATCCTCCGCTCAAGCTGAAGGATGCGATTACTTCCCGTCTGAAGATCATGGCGAAGCTCGACATCAGCGAAAAGCGGCTGCCGCAGGACGGCCGCATCATGCTGAAGATGCAGATCGGGGGCAAGAAAAAGGCGCTCGATTTCCGCGTCTCGACGCTGCCGACGCTGTGGGGCGAGAAGATCGTGCTCCGGTTGCTCGACAAGGAAAACCTGCGGCTGGACATGACCAAGCTGGGTTTTGAGCAGGAGTCGCTGATCAAGTTCGAGAAGGCGATTCTGAAACCCTACGGCATGGTGCTGGTGACGGGGCCGACCGGATCGGGCAAGACCAATACTTTGTACTCGTCCATTTCGCGGTTGAACCAGCCCGATACCAACATCATGACGGCTGAGGATCCGGTGGAATTTCAGCTGGGCGGCGTCAACCAGGTGCAGATGAAGGAGCAGATCGGGCTGAACTTCGCGACCGCGCTGCGTGCGTTTCTGCGACAGGATCCCAACATCATCCTCGTGGGCGAGATCCGAGACTTTGAAACCGCTGAAATTGCCATCAAGGCTGCGCTCACCGGCCACCTGGTGTTGTCGACGCTGCACACCAATGGCGCGCCCGAGACGATTACGCGACTGATGAACATGGGCATCGAGCCCTTTCTGGTGGCGACCTCGGTACACCTGATCTGCGCACAAAGACTGGTGCGGCGCATCTGCAAGGACTGCGCCGAGCCGGTTGAGATGCCTCCGCAGGCGCTGATCGACGAAGGCTACACGCCCGAGGAAGCGAAGACGCTGCAGATCATGAAAGGCAAGGGCTGTCCGATCTGCAACAAGACCGGCTACAAGGGGCGAACCGGATTGTATGAAGTGATGGAAGTGGATGACGAGATCCGGGAACTGGTGCTGGTGGGAGCGTCGGCGCTGGAGCTGAAGAAGAAAGCGATTGAACGCGGCATGATCACTCTGCGACGGAGCGGGCTGATGAAGGTCGCGCAAGGCTGGACCACGCTCGAAGAAGTGGCCCGGGAAACGATTCACTAGGGACCGTCGCTCGCTGTTCGCCGTTCGCGGTTGGCAAGAGCGGCCAGGGGCGAACGGCGAACGGCAAGCGTAAGAATCTGCAAAAGGAAATGGAAAGAAAATTATGGCACTCTCATTGAGCGATCTGCTCCGGCGCATGCTGGAGATGGGCGGCAGCGATCTTCACATCACGACCAATTCTCCGCCGCAAATCCGCGTGCACGGGCACCTGGTGCCGCTCGACCTGCCGCAATTGACTCCGGCGGAGACCAAGCAGCTGGCCTACAGCGTGATGACCGACTCGCAGAAGCACCGCTTCGAGGAAAACCTCGAAATGGACTTCTCCTTCGGGTTGAAAGGGCTGGCCCGTTTCCGCGCCAACGTTTTCAACCAGCGGGGCGCGACGGCCTGCGTGTTCCGTCTGATCCCGTTCGAGATCAAATCGTTTCACCAGCTCGGGCTGCCTCCGGTAGTCAGCAAGATGTGCGACAAGCCGCGCGGACTGGTGCTGGTGACGGGGCCGACGGGGTCGGGCAAGTCGACCACGCTGGCGGCCATGATCGACAAGATCAACACCGAGCGCCACGATCACATCCTCACCATCGAGGACCCGATCGAATTCGTGCACATGAACAAGAACTGCGTGGTCAACCAGCGCGAACTGCACTCGGATACGAAGAGCTTTACGGACGCGCTGCGGGCCGCGCTTCGTGAAGATCCGGACGTGGTGCTGATCGGCGAAATGCGCGATCTGGAAACCATCGAGTCGGCGCTGCGCATCGCCGAGACCGGGCACCTGACGTTTGGCACGCTGCACACGAACTCGGCGTCGTCGACCATCAACCGTATTATCGACGTGTTCCCGGCGCACCAGCAATCGCAGATTCGCGCCCAGCTTTCGCTGGTGCTCGAAGGCATCATGTGCCAGAGCCTGTTGCCGAAGATCGATGGCAAGGGACGGGCGATGTGCATGGAGATTCTGGTGCCGAACGCGGCCGTGCGCAACCTGATCCGCGAAGACAAGATTCACCAGATTTACTCGTCGATGCAATCGGGGCAGGAAAAATTCGGGATGCAGACGTTCAACCAGTCGCTGGCGACCGCCTACTTCCAGAAGCAGATTTCACTGGAAACGGCGATCGCGCGATCCAGCAATCAGGACGAGCTGCAGGAGATGATTGCGCGCGGCGCCAGCCTGCTGAGCCGCCCAACGTCGGCTTCGACGGTCAAGCCGCAGCCCGTCAAGCGATGACTTTGAAGCGCGACCGGGACGGACCCCGGAGCGCGCGGTAACAGACAGGGAAAATCGGGCGCGATTGTTCGCCGCGCCAGTAGAAACACGAATCAGGAGAAAGCAGCCATGCCGGTTTTTACATTTTCAGGGAAAACAGCCACGGGCGAGAAGGTTCAGGGAGAGCGGGTCGCTCCCAGCAAGGATGGACTGGCGTCGCAGCTCCGGAAGGAACGCATCACGCCGCGCTCGATCCGGGAGAAGGGCAAGGAATTTTCCCTGCCGACCTTCAGCAGCAACAAGATCAAGGTCAAGGAAGTGGCGGTGTTCTTCCGCCAGTTTTCCGTCATGATCGACGCTGGCCTGCCGCTGGTGCAGTGCCTGGAAATTCTCGGCGCGAACCAGGAGAACCCGAACTTTCAGAAAACGCTGCTGGGAGTGCGGACCACGGTCGAAGGCGGCGCGACGCTGGCCAACGCCATGCGCCAGTATCCCGTCGTGTTTGACGACCTCACGACCAACATGGTCGAGGCGGGCGAGACGGGCGGTATTCTCGACCTCATCCTGCAGCGTCTGGCGATCTACGTAGAAAAGGCGGTCAAGCTGCGCGCGGCCATCAAGTCGGCATTGATCTACCCGGTGGCCGTGGTCTCGCTGGCTCTCTTGATAGTGGGCGCGCTGCTGAAGTGGGTAGTGCCGATTTTCGCGAACCTGTTTGTGGGACTGGGTGTCGCGCTCCCGCTGCCGACACGTATCGTCATCGGCCTGAGCAGTTTCGTGGGACATTTCTGGTGGTTCTTCATGGCGGCGGCGGTGGGCTCGGTGTTTGGCATCAAGCAACTCAGAAAGCATCCGCGCGGGCGCTATCACTTTGACGCGATGCTGCTCAAGCTGCCCATCATCGGAGTCCTGCTGCGCAAGATCGCAGTGGCGCGTTTCACGCGCACCCTGGGCACGCTGATCACGTCGGGCGTTCCCATTCTCGAAGGCCTGGCGATTACCGCGCGCACGTCCGGCAACGCGGTGCTGGAAGAGGCGTTGATGAAGGTGCGCAAGGCGATCGAAGAAGGCCGCACTATCGTCGATCCGCTGCGCGAATGCGGCGTGTTTCCGAACATGGTGACCCAGATGATCGGCGTAGGCGAAGCGACGGGCGCGATGGACGCGATGCTGCAGAAGATCGCGGACTTTTACGAGGACGAAGTCGATGCCGCGACCAAAGACATGCTGGCCATGCTGGAACCGGTCATTATCGGCATGCTGGGCATCACCATCGGCGGCATCGTGATCTCGCTGTACATGCCGCTGTTCGCAATGATTTCGAAACTGGCGGGATAGACAAGAGCAGCCGTCAGCCATCGGCCGTCAGCCAACTGCGAACGCCTGGCGGTGAACAACTGAGGGCTGATGGCTGACGGCTGAACTCCATGCATTCAATCTCCGATGAACGCAACTGGCTGAGCTGGCTGGTGAAGGTCCGCATCCTGATCCTGCTGGCCCTGCTCGCCATTGAACTGGCGGTCATCCGCCTGACGCCCAGCCCCGTGCCGGTGGTTCCATTCCTGACCGGAATGGTGCTGTGGTTCGTGCTGTCTTTGTTCTTTCTTTTTCTGGTTTCGGTATGGCAGGAGCACCGGCTGCAGGCGCTGGTGCAGGTGCTGGCCGATATGGCGATGGTGACGCTGGTCGTCCACTTCACGGGGGGCATCGACAGCTCGCTGAATTTCCTCTACCCGCTGGTGATCGTGGTCGCGTCCATGCTGCTGCCGCGCGCCTGGGCGTATCTGAGTGCGGCGCTGGCCTTTATCCTCTTCGGCACGATGCTGGAGCTGGATTACTACGGGATCATCCACTCCTACTCGACCTCGCATCCCAAGCTCAAAGCGCTGCAGGTCGTGATCTTCGTCAACCTGTTCGCTTATTTTGCGATCGCCTACCTGGCCGGCCTGCTGATGACCAAGCTTCGCCAGGTGGATGTGCAACTCAAACACGCGAGCGGAGCGCTCGAAAACCTGCAGGCGCTCCACGAAAACATTGTGCAGTCGATGAGCGGTGGTGTCATCACCACCGGGCCCGACGGCCGTATCACGCTGGTGAACCGGGCAGCGCAGCAACTGCTGGAGATCTCCGACGCCGAATTACGCGGGCGCGCGGTGGCCGATCTTTTTCTGGACCCCTTGCCGCACTTTGGAGTGGCCAGCGCGGGCGCTGAAGTGAGGTACGCGAACGCGAAAGGCTTTCGCAAGACATTCCGGGTGATGGTTTCGGCGCTGAACGTGAGCGTGCGCGGCGATCTTGGCTTTGTCTACACATTCGACGATCTGACCGAGATCCGGCGTCTGGAAAGGGAAGTGCGCATGCAGGACAGGCTGGCCGCAGTGGGGCGTCTGGCGGCGGCCATCGCGCACGAAATCCGCAACCCGCTGACGTCGATCGCGGGATCGGTCAGCATGTTGTCGGACACGCCGGCCTTGAACTCCGAAGAGCGGCACCTGTTGCAGATTGTCATCCGCGAGTCCGAACGTCTCAACAACATCATTACGGATTTCCTGGCCTATTCGCGGGGCAAGCAGTACCGGCTGGAACGCGTCAACCTGCTGCCACTGCTCGAAGATACGCTCACGCTGGTGGAAAACCGGCTGATTGCAGAGAACACCGGCATCCGGATGGAGCGCAAGTTCACGACCTCGGAGGCCTGGGTTCTGGCCGACGGCGACAAGCTGAAGCAGGTGTTCTGGAACTTCTGCGAGAACGCGGTCCGCGCCATGAAGAACAAGGGCGGAACGCTCACGGTATCTCTGGGCGACCGCGGTGGCGACTGGGAGATGATCTTCGCCGATACCGGACCCGGGATTCAGCCGCAGCAGACAGAGAAAATTTTCGAGCCCTTTCAATCAAGCTTCGAAGGCGGCTCCGGGCTGGGCCTGGCCATCGTCTACCAGATCGTGCAGGCGCACGAAGGCAAGGTATGGGCCCGGTCGGAAGTCGGCAAAGGCACCAGTTTCGTGCTGCGGTTGCGGCGCGTCGAGCAGGCGGAGGAGAAGGAGCATGGGGACGCCGGCACCTCCACGACCGATCTGTCCGATGCGGCGCGGGTGAGCGCGGGAGGTGGGACGCGTGGGTAACATACTCGTCTGCGATGACGAGCGTTCGATCTGCGAACTGCTGGATATAGCGCTGCGCCGCGACGGCCACAAGGTGGAGACCGTCACGGGCGGCGAGCTTGCCAAGCGCAAGATCGACAGCGCCCTGTTCGACGTGATCGTGACCGACATCAAGATGCCGGGCGTGGATGGCGTGGAAGTCCTGCGCCACGCGCACCAGGTGTCGCCCGAGTCGGGAGTCATCCTGATGACGGCAGTGGACGACTACGAAGCGGCCGTGCAGGCGGTGAAGGCGGGAGGCGCGACCGATTACATCCGCAAGAGCCCCGGCCTGGTCGATGAGGTCAAGCTGGCCATCGCGCGCGCGCTGACTCGAGTCTCGCTCAGCCGCCAGAATTTTGCGTTGCGGCGGGATGCGGCGGCGCGGAACTCGCTGGAAAATATCATCGGCGCCAGCCCGGCGCTCGAGAAGCTCAAGCAGACGATTCGCACGGTCGCTACTACCACCAGCACGATCCTGATCTACGGCGAAAGCGGGACCGGCAAAGAACTGGTGGCGCGCGCCGTGCACACCTGTTCGCCGCGCGACTCGGAAGCGTTTGTCTCGGTCAACTGCGGCGCATTTCCGGAGACATTGCTGGAAAGCGAACTCTTCGGCTACGTCAAGGGCGCGTTCACGGGCGCGAACCAGAACCGGCGCGGGCTGTTCGAAGTGGCCGACCAGGGCACCATCTTTCTCGATGAGATCGGCGAGATGACCATGCCGATGCAGGTCAAATTGTTGCGCGTGCTGCAGGAGCGGACGGTGCGTCCGGTGGGAGGCACGAGCGAAATTGCAGTCGACGTGCGGGTCATCGCCGCCACCAATCGCGATCTCGACCGCCAGGTCAGCGACGGGACGTTCCGCGAAGATCTTTACTACCGGCTCAATGTAATTCCGATTCGCGTGCCCAGCCTGCGCGAGCGCCGGGAAGACATTCCGCTGCTGGCTAACCATTTCCTGAAGAAATACGCGCCCAGTGCGGGCAAGAACATCCACGGGATGGCTTCGGTTTCACTGGACGTGCTGAGCCGCTACGAATGGCCGGGAAACGTACGCCAGCTTGAGAACACGATCGAGCGGGCGGTAGCGATGGAGGCGAGCAGCGAGTTGCACGTCGAACTTCCCGCCGAACGCCCGAAAGCGCGCGCGGTGGCGGCGGGTGCGGAGACTTCCATGAGTTTTGGCGGTGGTCCGGTCCTGCCCGAGGGCGTGAACATGGAAGACTATGTCGCGCAGATCGAGCGATCTCTTCTGCAGTCAGCTCTGGGGCAAACGCAGGGAGTGCAGGTGCGCGCCGCCGACGTGCTCGGAATCTCCTACCGCTCGTTCCGCCACTTGATGAAGAAATACTCGCTGTAACGACGCGCTCGGGGTTACAGCCAGCCTTCCGCCAACTTTTTCAGATTCTCCCGCTCCGCGCAGCCTTCGCCACCATATAGAATCCGTCAGACAGCGGTTTCAGGTAATTCTGGAACCCATCGGAGCAATTATGAAAAGAAACTTTGCGATCGTGCGGCTGGTGGTTTGCGCGGCGATTTGTCTGGGAACGCTGGCGCCGGTTCCTGCAGCTGCCCAGACATTAACGGGCGACGTTCTCACCGGCGACGCACTCAAGAAAGTCGTTCCGGGAACATTCTTCTTTGCCGGCCAGGTTGCGACCGTGCAAACGCGCAATTCGACTGCGCTGAAGACCTCCGGCGGCAAGATTGTCTCGGCGGGGCTGGTGGATACCTCGGGATACGCCACCGCGATCGCCGAGAAATATCAGGGTTTCCTCATTACCGAAACCAAACTCGCCATCGAGGGGCAAACTCTGGAGCCGGGCTGCTATGGATTCGGATTCAAGGATGGAAAGTTCATCGTCATGAATGTGGCCGGCGCGGAAATGTTCTCAGTAGCCAGCCAGGGCGACGATCAGCTCAAGCATCCGGTTCCTTTGAAATTCGAAAAAGGCGAGGCGGGATACCGTTTCTACGCCGGGCGTAAGTATGTGGTCGTAAAGGCGGGCTAAGGCTTTGTAAGACTCGATCTGGGCTAGTGGGCCAGGGGCTGATTCGCGCCCGACACTTGAGCTACGCCCGCGCGTTTGCGCAATGCCGTGAGCAGTGCTGAGGCGGCGTTCAGGTACGTCTTGTTGGGATCGGACGTGTCTGCCCAGACGGCGTCATAGACGATCTTGGCCGCTTCCTTGATGTCCATGTGGAGGGCGGCTTCGAGGCGATCGGCCTGCTGCCGGACTTCACCGTAACAGGAGTGGCAGATGGCGGCCGGTTCGACGTTTCCATCGTGCTTCTGATCCAACGCGCAGCGAAACGTGGTCGCCGGAACCTGGGAATAAATCTGCGATTTGAGCTCTCGCAGCCGCTCCCGTTCTTCGCTCAGCGATTTTGCTTCGTCTGCTTCCACGGGGGCGGAAGCCGAAGTGATGACGTGTCCCGAGGAAGCGATGGATATGCGTTCGGGAGATTTACAGATCGGACAGGCCGACATATCGGAGGGATAGTAGGCTCGGCAATGGGCGCAGGGCAGGCCATAGCCAATCACCCGATGTTCCATGGCGACATTCGGCGCGCCTGCAGAGTGAGCCCGCGCCGGCTTAGGTTGCCCCGACAAAGCTGCGCCGGCGGATACCGCTGCATTCACCACATCCGGATTGACAGTTTTTTCAAGAGCTTGCCTGGTACCAGTGCTTTCCATGGTTTCCAATCAGCGGCCGGGGCGGCCGCGCATTATCTCTTATCATTGTAGGGATCACGCGCCAGCCGCGCGATGTCACGACAGTTCATGCGCGGCTATGTCCGGTAGTACTCGCGGCAGCAGTTACTTCGAACTGGTGATCATCCGGGCGGCCTCTTGCATTCGCGCCCGGTAGAGGGTTTCCTTGGGATCCAGTCGGGAGGCGATCTCGAGTTCAGCGAGAGCTTCCTCGTAGCGGTTTAGAGCCATCAGGCAAGCGGCCAGGGAGTAGTGGTTCTGGGCGTTTGGCTCCAGCCGAAGAGCTTCGCGGAATTCTTTTTCAGCAGCGGCGAGGTCCTGCGTGCCGACCAGGGCGGTTCCCAGGTAATGGTGAGCGGGTCCGGATTCCGGATTGAGCGAAACCGCCTTACGGAGTTCCTCGACGGCTTCTTTGTCATTGCCGGATAACAGCAGCGCCTGCCCCAAGACGCGGTGTTCGGCCGGTCCGGCGGGGTTGGCGGCAATGGCCATGTGCAATTCCAGAATGGCGGCGGGGTAATTGCGCTTCGACATATACGCGCGTGCCAGGCAGTTGTGGCCGCCTTCCCATTCGGGCGTCTGCCGGTAAAGCGCCTTGAATTCGGCAATCGCGTCGTCGAAATCTTCTTTGTCGCAGAGGGTGTTGGCCAGATTGTTGCGGACGCTGGCCTCATCTGGCTTCAGGCGAAGCGCGATCCGGTATTCGGCCAAGGCTTCATCCAGCTTTCCCTGGTCGCGCAGAACGACTCCCAGATTGCTGTGCGCCTCCCAGAAGTCAGGCCGCAGCGCGAGGGCGTGACGATAGGCGATGGCGGCGCGCCGCTGGTCTCCCTTATCGCGTTGCGTTATGCCCATATCGAAGTAGACGTCGGCATTGTCCGGCGCGCTGGCGAGGGATTTTTCGAAGGCATTCAAAGCCGCGTCATAGTGAGCGTCGGCGTAGAGGGCGAGGCCAAGGTAGCGGTAGGCCTCGGCGTTGCCGGGATCCATGCTCAGGGCGGTGCGAGCTTCGGCGAGCGCGTAATCGGAGTCGTCGGTCCGATAGAACAGATAGGAAAGCTGGCTGTGGGTTTCCGCAAAGGCCGGGTTGAGGTGCAACGCTTTGGTGAAAGCATCGAGCGCTTCGTCAAAACGCTCCTCGCGCCGCAAAATTGTTCCCAGAACAAAGAGCATGGAGGCGTTGCTGGGATCGCCTTTCAATGCGGCTTGAGTTTTGTCTTCGGCGGCTTTCAGATTCTGGCCGTGAACCAGGGCGGCAATCTCAGCCGGGGCGCCGTCGCAGGCGCAGGACGCGGCTGCTTTCTGGCCAGAACTTTGGGCGCTTACTTTTTGTACAGCCGTTTCTTGACCCGCGAGATTCTCAATCAAAGCGGGATCGGCGCCTGCCAGATGCAGGGCGCGAACACAGGGCGGCGGGACGTGGCAGGCGAGTCCGGCGCCGGCCATGCGTCGAATGCGGGCACCGGGAATGCCACCGGCAAGCCAGAGAAAAACGTCGTCAAGGGCGGGAGCGGAGGAAGGCTGTTCCGCCTGCATCGAGCCTACTGCCAGTAACAGCGAAAAGAAGGTTAACCAACCGCGTCTCACTAAGACCTCCGGCGATTGAGGCTCGTTTTGGCAAGAGAATCGCCCTAAAGCCAAAATAGTCTGGTGGCACCAAGGTCGGTAGGTCACGGAGGTAATTGGGAAGCATTGTCCGGGTGACACAGGATGCCGTGTCCGAAAGAGAGCCGGGAGCCGACTCGTTGGGTTGCCTGGGGCTTTGCTCGCCGGGCGCGGGCAATGCCGCGCCATATAAGAGCTGTGTCGCCACACGAGCGCCGCCACACGAGCGAAACTCGCAATAAGGGAGACTGCGGGCGGCCTTTGCGTTACACTCATCCATGGGCGCCCCTGCCTGTTACCGGGGCAGAGTCAGCTTCGGAGGCGTTATGTTTGAAGGTCTATTTCAACCCATGCACCTGCTCATTATTTTTTTTATAGCGCTGCTGGTGTTTGGTCCAAAGAAGCTGCCGGAGTTGGGCAAGGGTCTGGGCGAAGGCATCCGCGCGCTGAAGGCCGGTATGAAGGACGGGGAAAAACCGGAAGAGAAAGTGGACGCCAAAGCCGATACAAAAGCTGAAGTCAAACCTGACAACAAGGTCTAAGTCTGATTGTCATCCTGTGTAGGGCTCCTGACAAATCTGCTTCGGACCCGTTATAATTTCTCGAATCCAACACTTAACTGAAAATGGCGGTAGGTGGAACTTGCTCGCCTCTCATGCTGCCGTTGGGGTTTTTAACCCCGAACCCAAGGACTGTCAATAATCCCAATTCGAAGTTCATTAACACTTTAGGAGGAGTTCTGTGCGTAGGCAATTAGTAGTAGGTATTCTTCTGTGTCTGACAATTCCGGCGCTGGCCGACCAGATTGTTCTGAAAAATGGCGATCACCTGACCGGTACGATCATCAAGTCCGACGGAAAAGAACTGGTGATCAAGACCGACTATGCCGGCGAAGTAACCGTGAAATTCGACGCGATCCAGAGCCTGACCTCAACCGGCGACCTGAACGTCACGGTGGGCGGGAAGACGGCGGTTGGCCCCGTGACCACCTCGGGCGACGACATCGTGGTCGCGACCAAGACGGGGGGGCCGGTCGAGGCTCCCAAAGCTTCGCTCACCCTGCTGCGGGACCCCGCCGAACAAGCCGCTTACGAGAAGAGTCTGCATCCCGGCTTCGCGGAAGGTTGGGCCGGCGGCGCAAACCTCGGTTTTGCTCTGACCGCCGGGAACAGCGAAACCAAGAATCTGAACATCGGCCTCAACGCCGTACGCACCGGTTTCCACGATAAGCTGATTCTTTACGAAACCTCGATACACGCTACCACCAGCAAGCTCGCCCTCGCGCCTATTGCCACGCAAACCACGGCCAACTCGAACAGCGGCGGACTCCGTTACGACCGCGACTTCGCTCCCCGCGCGTTTGGATTCGGGAGCGCCGACTTCTTCAGCAACTCGTTGCAGAATCTCGATCTCCGCTACATTCTCGGAGGCGGCATTGGCTACCACGCGATCAAGACGCCCAACACCACTCTTGATCTGCTTGCGGGTATCAACTACACGCATGAGAGCTTTTCGGACCTGATGGAAACCGAAACCAATCCGGCGCCGCCGCCGCCCACCATCACGGTTCTGTATAACCACTCCGATAGCTCGGCCGCGTTGACCGTGGGCGATAATTTGACCCACAAGCTCGGGAAAAACAGCGTTTTTACGCAGAGCTTCCTGCTCTATCCGAGCTTCAGTCAGGTGAATATCGCGTTTCCCGGCGCTACGCCCGATGATGTCCGCATCCTGCGCGGGGCGTTCAACCTCGGCTTCGTGACCAAGATCCACAAGTGGCTGGGCTGGCAAGTCACACTGGCGGATGTATTTGACAACCATCCGCTGGCGTCGAACCCTCCCATCGAAAGGAATGACATCACGTTGGCGACTGGTCTGAACTTCTCGTTCACGCACTAGATCCCCTGCTTATGTGGG
The DNA here is from genome assembly GCA_963838315.1 of uncultured Acidobacteriaceae bacterium. Lineage (GTDB taxonomy): Bacteria > Acidobacteriota > Terriglobia > Terriglobales > Acidobacteriaceae > Acidiflorens. The sequence goes on along the minus strand of CAWIQW010000004.1, from coordinate 279,728 downwards.
GACGGGCCGTTGCCCGTCCCCAAGTTCTTTGTGAAGCTTCGCTACCCGACCACTGAGACGCGCACCGCCGTCCTGATATGCTACCCGGCATGTCCCGCACCTTCCTGATCGACACCGATACGGCCTCCGACGATGCGGTCGCCATCATCATGGCCTTGCGCGCACCCGACGTTCGCGTGGTGGGCATAACGACCGTTGCCGGAAACGTTCCGGTGCAGCAGGCCACCCGAAATGCTCTCTATACGGTCGAGCTTTGCGGAGCTAAAGTTCCGGTTTTTATGGGAGCCGACAAGCCACTGCTGCGTCCCTATCAGGATGCAACCTGGTTTCATGGCCGCGATGGATTGGGGGAGCACAACTATCCGGCGGCTCGCCAGGCCGCGGAGAGCACGCACGCGGTCGATGCCCTCATCTCTTTTATCGAGGCGAACCCCGGAATCGTCCTGATCACGCTGGGGCCGCTGACCAACATTGCGGTCGCGCTCGCGAAAAAACCGGAGATTGCGAAGCACGTGAGCCGCTGCGTGATCATGGGCGGCGCGCCGTGTTGCGAGGGGAATATAACTCCGGCGGCCGAATACAACATCTGGGTCGATCCGGAAGCGGCGTGCAGCGTGATGCGCAGCGCGCTGCCAATTGAACTCATCGGCTGGCACCTGTGCCGGGGAGGGGCCGTCCTCGACGATCGCGATATTGCCCGCCTTCTGGAATTCAACACTCCTGTCGCGAAGTTCGCGATTGAGTGCAACAGCCACGCCCGGCATGCGTTAAAAGTCCAAACGGGCGAAGACGGAATCTGCCTGCCCGATCCTGTCACGATGGCGCTGGCGCTCGATCCCACGATCGGCACCGATTGGAGCGACCACTACGTCGATGTCGAAACGCAGAGCGATCTGACGCGCGGCATGACGGTGGTCGATCGGCTGAACGTCGCCGATGACGTGCGGAACCATGCGACCTGGGCTCCCGTGCTGGCGGGCAAGCGAAAGAGTAAAGTCTGCTGGACGATCGACAACCAGCGCTGGAAGCAAGCGCTGGACTCAGCGTTACGATGATTTCTGCTTTTTCAGGGAGTGAGGATTTCGCTGCGCGCTTCTGCGCCTACTCTGCATGCCGGTTTTTATAGAGGCAAGGACGCTGGTCTGCTATATTGGCGTCTTTCAAAGCTAGTTCGCGGAGGTAGTGCCATGTCCCGAATCGTGCGGTGCGGCCTGATTCAAGCGAGCAGTCCATCCGGCAACAACCGGTCGCTGCCTGCGATCAAGAAAGCGATGATCGACAAGCATCTCAAGCTGATCGCACAGGCCGCGAAGAAAAAAGTAAAGATTCTCTGCCTCCAGGAACTTTTTTACGGTCCTTATTTCTGCGCCGAGCAGAACATCCGCTGGTACGACCTCACGGAGCGCGTCCCCGACGGGCCGACCACGAAACTCATGCAGAAGATCGCCGCCAAAAACAACATGGTGATAGTGGTTCCGGTCTATGAAGAACAGATGCCGGGCCTCTACTTCAACACGGCCGCGGTGATCGATGCCGACGGAAAATATCTCGGCAAATACCGCAAGCATCATATTCCGCACGTTCATCCCGGCTTCTGGGAGAAGTTCTATTTCACGCCGGGAGATCTTGGCTACCCGGTTTTCGAAACGAAATACGCCCGCGTCGGCGTCTACATCTGCTACGACCGGCATTTTCCGGAAGGCGCGCGCGTGCTGGGATTGAACGGAGCGGAAATCGTGTTTAATCCATCGGCCACGGTTGCCGGATTGTCGGAATACTTGTGGGAGCTGGAGCAGCCGGCGCACGCGGCCGCGAACGGATACTTTGTGGGCGCGATCAACCGCGTGGGACGCGAGATGCCGTGGAATATCGGCGAGTTCTATGGCAAGAGCTATTTCTGCAATCCACGCGGAAAGATCTTCGCGCAAGCCGGCCGCAGCGACGACGAAGTGCTGGTTGCCGATCTCGATCTGGAGATGATCGAGGAGGTGAGAAGAGTGTGGCAGTTCTACCGCGACCGGCGTCCGGAGACGTACGGGGCGCTGACGACGCAAACGGGGCAGGCCGCAACAGCGGAGTAGTCTTACGACTGAGATGACCTGAAACGATGTCATCCTGAGCGGAGCTTGGCGATCCGCAAAGCGGATCGCCAGCGGAGTCGAAGGACCCCTACGATGCCTGCACCCCTGGCGCAACGTCAAGGCTTTCTTCCTGTGCATAGTGAGAATTCTTCAAATGTCGGGAAAGTATTTAGGGCGTAGGGATCTTTCGGCTCCGCGGTCACTGTGCATCGCGCAGAGGCCGCTTCGGTCGAGATGACAGAGCTCAAGATGACAGAGCTTGATACCAACTAGAACAGACAATGGCCACCGACGCACACATAACACGGTCCAGAATCGAATCCAGCCCGCTGTACAACGAAGACCTCGCTCCCACCACGCGCGAGCACCGGCACTGGGGGACTTACAGCTTTGCGGCGCTCTGGGTATCGATGTCCGTCAATATTCTGACGTACATGCTGGCCGCCAGCCTGATTCAGGGCGGGATGAACTGGAAGCAGGCGGTGGCCACAGTCTTCCTCGGCAACACCATCGTTCTCATCCCGATGCTGTTGAACTCGCATCCGGGCGCGCGCTACGGTGTTCCTTTTCCGGTGCTGGCTCGGGCGTCGTTTGGCGTGCTGGGCGCGAACTTTGCCGCTGTCCTGCGGGCGCTTGTCGCGTGTGGATGGTTCGGCATCCAGACCTGGATTGGTGGCGAGGCCATCAACACGCTGATTACGACGCTCGTTCCCGCGTGGAGCCAAACTCCGCATAACGTTGCGATCTGCTTCATGGCGTTCTGGTTGATCAACCTGGCGGTGATTCTCAAAGGGATCGAGTACATCCGATTTCTGCAGGGCATCAGCGCGCCGATTCTGCTGGCGGTCGGACTGCTGTTGCTGGTGTGGGCATATTTTGCGGCGGGGGGATTCGGCCCCATGCTTTCGGCCCCGTCGCGCTTCCTCACCTTTTCGGATTTCCTGAAGTTTCTGATTCCGGCGCTGAATGGAACGGTGGGATTCTGGGCGACGGTGTCGCTGAATATTCCGGACTTCACCCGCTTTGCGCGCAGCCAGCGCGAGCAGGTCATCGGGCAGGCGCTCGCCCTGCCCACAACGATGACGCTCTATTCCCTGATTGGAATCCTGGTGACGTCGGCGACCGTCGTGATCTATGGGACGGCGATCTGGGACCCGGTCCAACTTCTCAGCCGCTTCCATTCTCCGGTCGCGGTCGTCATCTCGCTGCTGGCGATTCTTCTTGCCACGCTGAACGTCAACATCGGCGCGAACGTGGTCTCGCCTGCAAACGACTTTTCAAATCTGTGGCCGCGCAAAATCAGCTTCCGCACCGGTGGCATCATTACCTGTTTCATGGGCATTGCTCTGATGCCGTGGAAGCTGCTTTCCAGTTACAGCACATTTATATTCGGATGGCTGGGAGGATATGCGGCCTTTCTCGGTCCGGTGGCGGGCATCATGATCTGCGATTATTTCATCATCCGGCGGCGCGTATTGCTGGTGGATGATTTGTATCTCCGGGATGGGATCTACGAATATTCGCGTGGAGTGAACTGGATCGCCGTAGGCTCACTGTTTGCGGGCGCGGCGACGGCGCTGGTCGGGTTGGTGGTCCCGTCGCTGCGCGTTTTGTACGACTACTCATGGTTCGTCGGTTTCGCGGTATCGTTCATTCTTTACTATGCGCTGATGACGCTGAGAGGCGGACGGCGAGCGGCGCTTGAACCGACGTCTTGAGCCGTGAGCCACGAGTCTCGATCCTCGAGTTAGGAGCAAAGCGGAAGCATGGTTTTACTGGGAACTCTCAGCTTCAGTCCGTTTAACATCCTTGAACTGGCGGTATCGATAAAGCAATATCTCAATGCCAAGCCCCCGGCGTTTCCAATGCTATGCTTGACGCCATGAGTACTTCGACGACGAATGCCTTGCGCCAGGTAATTTCGGCCGAACAGATTCAGAAAAGGGTCCGCGAGCTGGCGCGACAGATTTCCGACGATTACCGCGGCCAGACGATCATCGCGCTGGGCATCCTCGAAAACAGCTTCGTATTCATGGCCGACCTGGTGCGGAACGTCGATGTCCCCATGGTCTGCACATTCATCAAGCCCCGCTACAAGCAGCCGGAGCAAAACGGAGCCACGGTTCAGGAGATTGTCTTCAGCCACGAACTGGCCATCCAAGGCAAACATGTGCTGCTGATCGAGGGCCTGGTGCACTCGGGCGTGACCAGTGAGTTCCTCATGAGCGATCTGCGGGGGCGGGGCGCGGCCTCGGTGAAGCTGGCGACTCTGCTCGACCGGCAGTCGGCGCGGCGGGTGCCGCTGCAACCGGATTACTTCGGCTTTCTGGTGGATGACGCATTCCTGTGCGGGTATGGGCTCGGAACTCCGGAACAGATGGAACGAAATTTGCCCTACGTGGCGTCGAGTTAAGAGCCTTCGAAATTCTCAGCCTCCAATGAGCGTGCCATGCAAAAGTCAGTTTTTCTGGACGGCGAAGGCGATCAGTACCTGCGGCGCAATATTTTCAAGTTGAATGCCGGAACCGTGGCTGCGGACGTCCGCCTGTTCGCGCGCTATCTCAAGCCGGATGCAAAAGTGCTCGAGATCGGATGCGCCAACGGAATCAAACTTGGCCAGTTACAGGCCTTAGTTCCATGCAAAGCCTGGGGCATCGATCCCTCCGCGGAGGCAACTAGGACCGGCAGCGAGCAGTTTCCCGGGCTGCATCTTGGCGTGGGAACGGCCGACCATCTCGATTTTCCCGACGGGTCGTTCGATTTCGTGATCTTCGGATTTTGCCTCTACCTGATCGATCGTCCGCTGCTCACGCGGGTTGTGGCGGAGGCCGATCGCGTGCTCCGCGACCGCGGTTTTCTGGGCATCACCGATTTCGACGCCAAGGTGCCATGCAAACGCCGCTATGCCCATCACGCGGGAGTATGGTCCTACAAGCTGGACTACGGAGCATTGTTCGCCGCCCTGCCGCACTTTGTTCTCGTGGAGAAAATCAGTTACTCCCACGAAGGCGACCGCTTCGCGTTCGACCTGCAAGAGCGCGTGGCGTCGTGGGTGCTGGCCAAGGACCATGACAACGCTTACCCGGAGACGCTACCGGGGAGTTAGCGAAGTTCGTCATTGGCCGTCAGAGTCATTGTCATTGGCCGCCGGAAGTGTTCGTCACCCCACAAAGGGTGACTTCTGTCATCCCGGAAGGTGGGCACGGGCTTACCCGTTTTTCCCGGAAAAGGTCTAGAATGAAAAGGCAGCCTTTGCCCGGGTCGAATTTCCGCCGCCAGCATCTAAAAGGAGTTGCCGGCGATTTCTTTTTCTTTGGGTGACGTAGCGGGCGCATTTCTGAGGAGTTTCAGGTGAATTCGACGATCAAAACGGTTCTTTTCTGGGCGGTGATTGTGGTGTCGGCCGTCCTGCTTTGGCAGGTTGTGCGCTCTGGCAGCACCGGCCCGAAAGAGAAAGAAATCGGCTTTTCCGATTTCCTGTCGAAAGTGGATGCGGGCGATGTCCACGATGCGATGTTTATCGGGCAGGAAGTAAAAGGCAAGCTCAAGGACGACTCGCCCTATCACACCATCGTGCCGGCGAATTACCCGGACATGTACAAGAAGTTGACGGAGAAAGGTGTCCCCTACAGCTTCAAGGACATCAGTGGCGGATCATGGCCGAGCTGGCTGCTGAATCTGGCGCCGCTGGTCCTGCTGGGCGCGCTGTGGTTCTTCATGATCCGGCAGATGCAGACCGGCGGCAATAAAGCCCTTTCGTTTGGCAAGAGCCGGGCGCGACTGCTCTCCATGCAGCAGAAGAAGATCACCTTCAAAGACGTGGCCGGCGTTGACGAGGCCAAGGAAGAGTTGCGCGAGATCATCGAATTCCTGCGCGAGGCTCAGAAATTCCAGAAGTTGGGGGGACGCATTCCGAAAGGCGTGCTGCTGGTCGGCCCTCCGGGCACCGGCAAAACGCTGCTGGCGCGGGCGGTTGCTGGCGAAGCCAATGTGCCGTTCTTCTCGATCTCCGGTTCCGACTTTGTCGAGATGTTCGTAGGCGTGGGCGCAAGCCGCGTGCGCGACCTTTTCGAGCAGGGCAAAAAGAATGCTCCCTGCATCATCTTTATTGACGAAATCGACGCAGTGGGACGTCATCGCGGCGCTGGCCTCGGCGGCGGACACGACGAACGCGAACAGACTTTGAACCAGTTGCTGGTTGAAATGGATGGTTTCGAATCGAACGATGGCGTCATTTTGATGGCGGCCACCAACCGTCCCGACGTACTCGATCCCGCGCTGCTGCGGCCGGGCCGTTTTGACCGCCGCGTGGTGGTAAATCGTCCCGATGTGCGCGGACGCGAAGAAATCTTGCGCGTGCACACGCGGAAGATTCCATTGGCCGACGATGTCGATCTCTCTGTGCTGGCTCGCGGAACCCCCGGATTTTCCGGTGCGGACCTCGCCAACATGGTGAACGAAGCGGCGCTGGCGGCAGCGCGTCAGAATCGCAAAGCCGTCCTGCAGTACGACTTCGAAGTCGCCAAGGATAAAGTCCTGATGGGCGTGGAGCGCAAATCGCTTCTGCTCACCGACGAGGAAAAGCGGAACACCGCTTACCACGAAGCCGGGCACGCGCTGGTCGCTGCGAAGTTGCCTCACGCCGATCCGGTGCACAAGGTGACGATCATTCCGCGTGGCATGGCGCTTGGCTTAACCATGCAGTTGCCCGTGGACGACCGGCACAACTACTACAAGAATTATCTCGACACGCAGATCGCCATCCTGATGGGTGGGCGCATCGCGGAAGAGATCTTCCTGAACCAGATGTCGACCGGCGCCGGCAATGACATTGAGCGGGCCACCGAACTGGCGCGCAAGATGGTCTGCGAGTGGGGCATGAGCAATCTGGGGCCGCTCACGTTCGGCAAAAAAGAAGAGCAGATTTTCCTCGGACGCGAGATCGCGCAGCACCGCGACTACTCGGAAGCGACCGCCATCCAGATCGACGAAGAAGTAAAGAAGATGGTGAGCACCGGCTACAGCACGGCGAAAACGATCCTGACCGAGAACCGCGATACGCTGGAAAAAATCGCCAAGGGCCTGATCGAACGCGAGGTGCTGGACGCAACCGAAATCAAGCTGCTGGTGGACGGGCAGGAATTGCCTCCGCTGAAACCGCTGCCGCCCAAGACGGCGGATGAGACGGTGCAGCAGGTCCTGAAGCCGGAACGGTCTCCGGCCAAAGGCGGCGAGCGGCCGGCGACGGCGTAAGACAGCTTTCAGCCATCAGCCATCAGGTTCCAGTATCCATTGGGGCGGCCTTCGGGGCCGCCTTTCTTTTTTGGCTCAGTGTTCCGACACGGGCGTCTGGCGATGCTCTGATAAACCGAATCACCACAGAGTCAGAAAGACACGGGAAAAACCCTCACCCTGAATGAAATCCAGGAGTGGAAGGCTTTGCCAAGCAGTTGGTTCCTCTGTGTCTCTGTGACTCTGTGGTGAAAAAACGGTGGTGAACGGCTGCCTCGGGACACCGCCTCGTTTCACTAACTCGCGGTTTGTCAGTGGTTCGCGATACTATTTCAGCCTGTGAACCTCTCTCTCAATTCCAAAGTTGCTCTGATTACCGGAGGCTCGCGCGGCATCGGCGCGGCTACCGTGCGGCTATTCGCGGAGGCGGGCGCGAAGGTCGTGTTCAACTACCAATCTGCCAAGGCGCAGGCCGATGCGCTCCTGCGCGAATGCGGCGAGGCCAACTGCCGCGCCGTCCAGTGCGAGCTGTCCAGCCCACAGGCCGCTGGACAGTTGGTCTCGGCAGCGGTTGCAGCGTTCGGACGCCTCGATATACTCGTTGCCAATCACGGCATCTGGCCGCCGGAAGATGCGCCCGTCGACCGCATGGCCGACGAGCAGTGGCATCGCACGATCGCCGTGAATCTCGACAGCGTGTTCGGCCTGGTGAAGCACTCGGTCGCGCAGATGAAAAAGCAGCGCAGCCAGTCCGCCCAAGGTGGCCAGTCCACCGATCCCGCCGGCCACATCGTCATAGTCAGCTCCACCGCCGGACAGCGCGGCGAAGCGTTCCACTGCGATTACGCGGCCAGCAAGGGCGCGGTCATTAGCATGGTGAAAGGGCTTTCCACGGAATTGGCCCGCGACAATATTCGCGTGAACTGCGTGGCTCCGGGATGGGTAGCGACCGACATGTCGGCGGAGGCCCTGAACGATCCGCCGACGCGCGCCAAGGTCTTCGCAACGATTCCGCTGGGCCGCGTGGGAACTCCCGAAGAGATCGCCGCGCCAATACTGTTTTTGTGTACGCCCCACGCGGGATTTATCACGGGCGAGATTTTTAACGTAAACGGCGGCGCGGTACTGGTGGGGTAGGAGGTTCTATGAAGCACTGCTGGTTTTACGTGGTTGCGCTCGCGATTCTCTCCTCCGAGCTGGCCGTCGCGCGTCAGCCCGCCGATGATTCGGCGAACACGCTAAGCTTCGAAAATGGAACCATCGCCAATGGAGTTTACTCCAACGAGTGCCTCGGCTTTTCGCTGCCGATCCCGTCCGGTTGGGACATTAATACTCAAATTGGCGGCAGCAGCGACGGAAGGGCGCGGCGGCGTCCTAACAACGGGCTCGCGCTGCTCGTGGTCGATAAGCCCGCACCAGGCGCCGGCGGCGGCACAGGCAGCCGAATATTGTTAGAAGCTCGCGAAGCAAACGCCCACGGTGATACTGCTCAAGAGTACGTTTCCCAGGTTGCCCATGCGCACAGCTATCCACAAGACCGGATATTGATTCGCGATGCATCTCCAGTTGACTACGGTGGCAGGCAGTTTTTTCGAGCGGACTACAAGCAAACGGACACCAACATTGGTACATTGTATTTCGCTTCAATCTTCACGACGTTCCGCGACCACCTCATCGGTGAAACTCTGACTGCTCGTTCCCCCGAGGAATTGGACCAAGCTGCCTATTCTCTCCTCGGCATTTCTTTCCATGAGGATCGAACCAACCCGAAGTGCGTCATGAGGCCGGAAGCCGAATTGTCATTGAACACAGGCTCGGCTCCCAATCCAAACGAGACCCAGTCCAGTCCGGCGTCCCCGCAACGTGTGCGAGTCTCGCAAGGAGTCTCGGCGGGCTTGCTGGTCAAGAAGGTGGCGCCCCAGTATCCAGAAGATGCCCGCCAGGCGCGTATTCAAGGCACGGTCGTGTTGCACGCACTCATCGACAAGTACGGAGACGTTGTGGACCTGAGTCTTGTGTCTGGCCATCCCATGCTTGCGCCGGCCGCGATCAAGGCTGTCAAGAAGTGGAAGTATAGGCCATACCTTCTCAACGGCCAACCGATGACCGTGGAGACACAAATCGTTGTGAATTTTCAGCTTACGGGGTATTGATCCGAAGCCTGATCGACCATGCAGCTAAAATCGCCCCCACTGCTTCTAAAATAGCAATAATGAAAACTCTCTCTCTCCTGCTGCTGCTTTCCGGTCTCTCCTACGCCCAAGCTGGAAGCGAACCTCCGGCGCGAGAGAATCTGCCTCCGGCGCCCAAGGCGGCGGTGAACCTCAACGACTCCGAGAGCGCGCACAAGGCTCGCGCCCTGCTCGATCAGACGATTGCGGCGCTGGGCGGGCAGGCTTATCTCACTTTCAAGAACCGCAGCGAATCCGGACGCTACTACCCGCTCTACCACGGGCGCACCGAAAGCACTGGCCTTCCCTACAATTACTTTGTCGAATATCCGGATAAGGACCGTTTTGAAGTCGTCGCTCTCAAGGACCTGCATGTGATACCGGGAACGATCGATATCGGAGGCCTGAAGTCGGGTCACAAGCTCGACCTGGTGCTTATTCACAATGGGGATCGCGGCTACGAGATCAGCTACAAGGGAACCGCGCCGCAGGATAAACTCGATCTGGAAAAATATTTGCGGCGGCGCCAGCACTCCGTGGAGTGGATTTTCCGCAAGTGGATCAATGATCCGAATGTCGCCTTGTTCTATAACGGCCTGGAAATTGTGGACAGCAAACCCGCCGAGGGCGTGACCCTGCTCAACAGCCACGATGATTCGGTCAGTGTCTGGATCGACCAGAATACCCACTATCCCATCAAGATCAGTTACTCGTGGCGCGATCCCAAGGACAAACAGAAGAATACCGAGGACGAAGTCTACGACCATTACAAGCCCGAGGATGGCATTATGACTCCAACCTCGATTACGCGCTACTTCAATGGAGAAATGTCGCAACAGCGCTTCATCTATTCTGCGAAGTACAACCTCACGCTGCCCGACACGCTATTTGACGCCAACGTGACGTACGACCCGTTTAAGCCGCTCAAAGGGCGCTAAAATCGGCAGGAATTGGGCCGCAAGACGCCGATCCCGGGTCGGCAATCCTCCACATCCAGAACAACTTAGCCGAACCAGGGCGGCAACAAACCACGAAGTGTGGTAATTCTGCCACATACGCGAATCCGGCAGCGCCTGTAATCTATCCCATCACACAGGCTTACGAGTTATTTTCATCGTCGGCACAAGTGATCGACACGCGACGTTTGACCTACGAGCAGACAATTCGTTCCGCAGTGCAATGCTCCGGGGTAGGACTGCACAGCGGCGCACCCGTTACCCTGCGCATCCTTCCGGCGCCGGCCGGTACAGGGATTGTTTTCCATCGCACCGATCTCGATGGATTCGCCATCGAAGCCAGCGGACGCAACGTAGCCCGCGTCAGCTACGCCACCAGCCTGATGAAAAAGGGTGTTCTCATTTCCACGACCGAGCACCTGCTTTCTGCGTTTGTCGGCTCGGGCATCGACAACGCGATCGTGGAGCTCGACAACCTCGAACTGCCCATCCTTGACGGCAGCGCCCGTCCCTTCGTCGAGATGATCCAGAAAGCCGGGCTGAAGCGGCAGCGCAAGACGCGCACCTATCTGCGGATGCTGCGCGAGATCGAGTTGCGCGAGGGCGACAAGTTCATCGCTATCTATCCTGCCGAAACCTATTCGGTTTCTTATTCCATTAACTTCCCGCATCCGCTGATCGGCAAACAGAGCTTCTGTGTGACGCTCACCAACGGCAGCTACGTGAAGCAGATCGCGGCCGCGCGGACTTTTGGATTTCTGCATGAGGCCGACGCCATGCGCCAGCAGGGCCTGATCCGGGGAGCCTCCACGGAAAACGCGATTGTTCTGAACCGCGAAGAGGTGCTGAATCCTCCGCTGCGTTTCCCGGACGAGTTCGTGCGGCACAAGGTGCTGGACCTGATCGGCGATCTCGCGCTTATCGGCAAGCAGATTCTCGGTGCAGTGGTTGCCGACCGCGCCGGACACGCCATGCATACGGCCCTGGTGTCACGCATCCTCCGCGACCGCTCCTATTGGGAAGAAACCACGATCGATGCCGGAGCGCGCGAGCCGGTTGTGGCGTCCGCAGTCAGCCTAAGCATGTAGTAGTTTCGAGGGGCGAGCCCCGAGTTTCGAGCCCCGAGTTTCGAGCTTAGAACAACACCCACCGCCGAGACGCCGAGATCGCAGAGAAAATCTCAAGACTGGTAAGCCCTTTGGGTTTCCAATAAAGAGAGGCTCTCGGAGTGCGCCGAATGGGTTAGCTCGTGGCTCGAAACTCGCAGCTCAAGGCTAATCCGCGGGCTGGGGAGCGCTCCACTCCAAAGGCAGGGTTCGTTCAGCCAGCAGGCGGGCCAGTTCTGCCTCCGCCTCCGCGCGCACGCGATTCGCGAAAGCGTTGGCGTTCTGGCGATGTTCCGCTCCCAGTGCCGACAGCCGTACTCGCAAGTAGGGCTGATCCTCTTCCAGACGGCGCAGCAGGCGCTCAGTGCGGGCGATTCTTTCTTCCAGAGTAATCAGCGTGCTTGTTGTCATCCATTTCCCGTGGGACTCTACCACTGTGACACACTGGTCAGGGAGCACAAGTTACAAGCTGGATACGGGACAGCGCGGGCGAGAGGCAGTGGCGCGATAGGGTTGGAAGGTGCGATCAGTAAGATTACGAGACCGACAAATGCGCCATCAGATGTTGCGGCATTTCGCTTTGCAGGCGCTCGGTCAGCCATTTGTCCAATTGATACTGCGAACTCTGCGGAACCTCAACGAAGCGGATGCCACTGCGCCCAGCCTCGTCGGTCCAGGCAATCTGCCCTTTCAGTTCAAGCGCGGTGTTGGAAGCGGGCAGCGTGAAACGGATTGCGGCCACGGTGTCCTTTACCAATGTGCCGGGGATGCGCAAGGCCATCCCGCCCTCGCTGAGGTTGGTGGAAGTAGCGGTAAACTCCGGCAAATTCGCGACCTTGATGCGGACCGGGATTTCGAGCGAATAGCGGAAGTAACGCCGCCGTTCGCGGACCATAAAATTAAGCGCCGCATTGAAGCAGCGCGTGGCATGCATCGGAGTAAGAGGCTTCTGCAACACGAAATTGGCGCCGGACTGGAATGCTTCCTGAGTGGTGGTTTTCCCGTTGAGTACGGCAAAGGCAACCGCTTTCGCGTTGCTGGGCGTCCTGCGCAGGTCGCGCAGAACCTCGGAGGCGCCTTGCAGGTCGTCGCAATCAATAATAACGGCGTCGAACTTGCGCTTGGTCAGCAGTCCGATTCCGGCCTGGCTTTCGCGGCACACATCGATGCCCACCGAGATTTTTTCCAGCGTCGGACGGAGCACCCCGAGCAGTTCGGCGTCCCGGCTGACCAGAAGCGATTCCAGTTTCATGCTTTTTGATGTTACCCGCCGGCGCGCAGTGATGGAAAGTGACTGAGGTACCGGTACCAGGTGAGTACGGAAGCGTTTTGTCCGCCACCCTCGTTCAAAGTCAGGCGTGTCCCCGTAAGGTGGGGCAGGCAGGGGCGGGACATCAAAAGTAGCAATAGTAGGATAACTTTGTTGTTAGTTAGAAATCTGTGCCCCGCGAAGCAACTATGGAAGAGCTAGTCTATCTTTCGCTCGGCTCCAACTTAGGAGATCGCCCCGCCAACCTGCTGCAGGCGGTCGCGCAGATACGCGCGGCTGACTCAGTCGGCGCTGTCTCGTCTCTGTATGAGACTCAGCCGGTCGATGTGCTGGACCAGCCCTGGTTTTTGAACAGCGTGGCCGCGATCAAAACCCGCAAGGAACCCCGCGAGCTGCTTAATTTTCTGCTATCCGTCGAAGCCGCGATGGGCCGGTTACGGCAGCGCAACAAAGGTCCCCGCAAGATCGACGTTGATGTACTCCTGTTTGGCGATCGCGTCGTGCAGGAGCCCGGCCTCATCATTCCGCATCCCGCGATGCACCTCCGCCGATTTGTGCTGGAACCGCTGGTCGAGATCGCCCCCCAGGTCTGTCATCCCGTGTTCAAAAAAACTGCGCGCGAACTGCTGGCAGCGCTCGATGAATCCCAGATCGTGCGCAAAGTGGAAACCGCCACCGGGACAAACTCCTAGTCCTCAAGCCCGATTTCAGGGGATCACGATCCGGCTGGTTGCGGATTCCGGCGCCGCGACTGCCGACGGGTCTGCCGGAAACTGGGCAAACAGAAAATCGACGAACGCGCGCGACTTGGGACGGCCCGAGGTCCGCACCAGGCCCATCCGCAAGAGGAACACGAGCGCCTGCAGCACTTCGGAATCGCGCAGCCGCGAATAGCCCAGATGCTTGCTCTCAGCCTCGCGAAATTCCTTCACCGTGGTGGCCACCTCGCGCGCAATCTGCTGGTGCGCGAGGTTTGCGGTCGGCTGCTCGTAGATCAGGCTGGATTCCACCAAAGTCTGGTAACTTTGCGCCAGCGAAGTCAGGGCAGAGATCAAATCGCGGTCGGTAAGCGTGTGTCCGTCCAGCGAACGCCCGGCCCGCGCGCTTTTTGCGAGCGCGAAGCTGAGGCCCATAATCAACTGCTCGCGCTCGTAGAGAAATTGCTCGGCAATTTCGATATCGGGGAACATGGAAGCGCGATCCAGTTCCGTGGTCTCGCGGGGCTTTTGCTGCTGCCGCGCTTGCAGAAGATAAGGACAGTCGCTCGGGCAGTCGAGCGTGACCTCGCGCTGCTCCCCGCAACATTGCGGGCAGATCTTCCCATGAACGGCCGGGCAGAATCGCTTTTCTTTTCGCTGCTGGCAAATCGGACAGCTCACGCCGTTTTCCTCAGGTCCCGATTATTTCACGAACTTCTTCAACGCTGAGACACCGGGAACACGGAGAAAAGAGCTTTGGCATGTCTTCGAGGATCGCGCAATCGCCCTTCTTCGATACTCGGGGGTTCCTTACGCCCCGGCTGGGAGAATTTGCACCATGAACGATGCACTTCAGCCTTTTTCCCACAATAAATTCTCCTGATCGCTTCTATCATCGATTTCTATTTGTCTCATTCCCTGCAAAGCGCTACCTTATTAGGTTCATCCCGGACACAATTTTTGGCGGGCTCCGGCCCAAATTCTGTTGGTGTGGAAGATTGTTTCTTACATCCCTGTTTCTTGGAAAGAAGGAGAGGCATGTCAACTGAACTGCGGAATTTTCTAGCGATCCCCTACGACGAACTTGAAGAGATGAATCTGAAGGCGAAGAAGCAGCGCCTGGACCGCGTGTCTCCTGGAAAGATTCAGGAAGAGCGGTTGAAGTACCTGACCGACGAGTCGCGGATCAAGGCGGTAACGGTCATGTTCAGCGACCTCGAAGGCCGCCTGCATATGCTCGACTATGACAAGAAATTCCTGTTGAAGAGCTTTGACAATCTGACGTTCGACGGCTCCTCGATTCGCGGCTTCACCGCGCAGCGCGAGAGCGATCTGCGCCTGGGCATCGACTGGAGCGCATTTTACTGGGGTCCGGCGGACGTGTTTGGGCCGGGCAAGGTCATGGTGTTCGGCGAGGTCATCGACAAAGGTGGCGAGCCTTACTCTGCCGATATGCGCGGCGTGCTGAAGACGTTTGCCGAAACGCAATTCAAGAAGAACGGCTATACGCTCAACGCAGCCAACGAAATTGAAGGCTTCCTCTTCAAGGGCGCCGACGCGGAGCGCACCTATCACGAGACGCTCAAGTTTGAATACGTAAACACCGGCGGATATTACCATTCGCTTCCGGGCGACCCGCTGCGGACATTCATTGACACCACTGCCGAAGTGCAACGCGCGATGGGCTTCCAGAACGAGAAGGATCACCCCGAAGTTGCCCCCTCGCAGTTCGAAATCAACTACAACTACGCGGAGGTAGTCGCCGCCGCCGATCACATCCAGCTCTACAAACTGATCTGCCGCCAGGTGGCCCGCAACATGGGATTGACGGCGTGCTTTCTGCCCAAGCCGGTGGTAGGCGTGAACGGCAGCGGCATGCACACCAACGTCTCAATCAGCAAAGGCGGCAAGAACATCTTCTGGGATCCGAAGGGCGAAGAGAAGCTCAGCAAAGCGGGCTGGGAATTTGTCGATCGCATCCTCACCCATGGCAACGATATTTGCCTGCTGCTGAATCCGAGCGTCAACGCCTATCGCCGTTTGGATCCGCATTTCGAAGCCCCGAACCAGATCAAGGCCTCGCCGGTGGATCGCGGTTCGATGATCCGTATCCCGATCGGCAACGAGCGCAGCATGAGAGTCGAGGTTCGCTCCGTGGCTCCGGATGCAAACCCGTATCTGGTGATGCTCTCAATCTTCAAAACAGGCCTCGAAGGCTCGACAGCGAAGATCAAGAACTTGCGTCAGGCCGAGCGCTACCTGCCCGACAACATCTATACGGCGCTCGATCACTTCCGCAAGGCGGAGTGGATGTCAACGTTGCTGGGCGAAGATGTGATGGGACGGTACGCCGATCTGAAACAGGCGTCGGCGGACCGCTGCCCGCATCTGCTCGGGACGTTCGTCAAAGCTCCCGAGGTCCAGTACCACCACGACGTGTATAACCAGTATTTGTGGAATCTGTTCTAGACCGCTGTAGGGATAAATGTGGGCGCTGGAGCTTTCTTCTGCGCCGCTTCTTGGAGGCTGCCGTTTCCTTCCGGCAGCCTTTTTTCTTACTCGCTCGCAGGTTTGGCTCCGGGCAACCGGCTCTTCAGGAATTTGATTTGCCCATTGTGGTTGGATTCATGTTCGCAGACATGAAACCACTTGCAGTAATTGTTTGTCGGGCCCCATCCCCATTCCTTGTCGACGGTCATGAGCCAGGCATCGTCGCGTTTGCGAAATTCTGCCAGCGTGTGTTCGCGGGTTTCGCCCAACAGGTTCAGGTAGTAATCGAGACTGTTGCCCTTGATGGCTTTGCGCGCGGGCTCTCCTAGTTCCATCGCCACGCCCCGTTTCTCCTTGTAGGAGGCCGGCAGTTCCTTAAGCGAGTTTCCTTCAAACGTGTTGATCTGATATATGCGATCGGTGGCCGCGAGGTGCATCAGCAGGGCCCCGATGGTGTTGGCCTTTTCGTCCAGGAGATAATCCAGGTCTTTCTGCGACATGCCCGTGACCGAGTGCAGCATCACCATGCGCATCCATGCCATCATCGAGACCAGAGTGCCGATCTGCGGCGAATAACCTTTCTTCGTACCAATGATGTTTACGTCGGCGTCCTCAGAGAAGGCAATTTCCGGGAGTATCGCTATGCCGGATGCTCCGGCGGTAAAGGCGGCTGCGGTCTTAAGGAAATTGCGGCGGGTGGGAGCACATTCGTGTGGAAACATGGCAACTCCATCTCACGGGCAGGATAAACACAACCGTGAGCGCTGAGGATGATATCACGCCTGTGAAGCTTGGTCGGGGACGAACCCGGGAGCATCGTCGCGTCCTGGACATAGCGGGGCCGAAAAATCCCCCCCCCTACCAACCCAGTTTGGGCGGGTACTATTGGCACTACTGATCCAATCGGCTGCCTGCGATAATTATTAGCATAATGGGCTTTTCTTCATCTAACAGTTCTTTTCTGTCAGACCAATGGCTTCCGAAGTCGGTCATCTGCCTGCGCGATTATAGCCTGAACAAATTTCTGCACGATCTGGTCGCTGGCATTACCGTTGGCCTTGTTGCCCTGCCGCTGGCAATGGCGTTCTCGATCGCTTCCGGCCTCACCCCCCAGGCTGGAATTTACTGCGCCATCGTCACCGGTTTTCTGATCTCCCTGCTGGGCGGTTCGACGACCCAGATCGGCGGTCCCACGGGTGCATTCGTGGTCGTCGTTGCCGGAATCGTCGCCGCCCACGGCGTCAGCGGCCTGTTCATGTGCACCGTGATGGCCGGGATCATCCTCGTAGTGATGGGACTGACCGGCATGGGCGCTGCCGTGAAGTACATTCCGCGGCCCATCGTCATCGGATTCACGAACGGTATCGCCATCCTGATCGCGAGCACGCAGATAAAAGATTTCTTTGGCCTGAAACTGGAGAAGGTTCCCGGCGTCTTCTGGCAACGCATGGAGGCGCTCGCCCAGAACTTTCACACGATCTCGATCGAAGCGACTGTGCTGGCCGCGGGGACCATTGGCGTCATCCTGTTGTGCCGAGCTTTTTCTCCGCGCATTCCCGGTGCAATCGTCGCACTGGTACTCGGCACGCTGATCGTCGAGATTTTCAAACTGCCGGTCGAGACGATTGCCAGTCGCTTCGGCGGCATTCCCAGCGGGCTGCCGCACTTCGAAATTCCAGCATTCCGCCCGGAACTGATTCACGGATTGCTGGGGCCGGCACTGACCGTCGCCATGCTGGGCGCGATCGAGTCATTGATGTCAGCCGTGGTTTCAGACCGCATGTCGAACGACCGGCATAATCCCAATGTTGAACTGGTGGCGCAGGGCGTCGCCAACGTCGTCTCGCCGATGTTCGGCGGTTTGCCGGCCACGGGAGCGATTGCGCGCACGGCAACCAACATCCGTTCCGGGGCAAAAACACCGGTCGCCGGCATGATTCATTCGCTCACGCTGCTGGCGATTGTGCTGTTTGCTTCGCATTGGGTTCGCTTCGTCCCGCTTTCGGTGCTGGCGGGCATCCTGATGGTGGTCTCCTACAACATGGGCGAGTGGATGGAGATTCCGTCGCTGCTCAAACTGACGAAAACCGATGTCAGCGTGTGGCTGGTGACATTTGCGCTCACCGTCTTCGCCGATCTTACGGTGGCCGTGCAGTTCGGGATGATTCTTGCCGCCCTGCTCTTCATCAGCCGCGTCGCCGCGACCACCACCGTATCGCAGGTCACCGACGATTACGTCGAAGACGGCCGCGTGCACATTCTGCAGGACAAGGATATCCCGTATTACGCGACGATCTTTCGCATTCACGGGCCGTTTTTGTTTGGCGCTACCGACAAGATCAACGTTGTCACGGAGAACATCCACGCCCTTCCTCCGGTGGTGATTCTCCGCCTGCGCAACATGACCGCGCTCGACGCGACGGGATTGTTCGCGCTTGAGGAAGTTGCAAAAACTCTGAAAGTGAATGGCCGGGCGCTGATCCTGTGCGGCGCGCGGGAACAGCCACGCCATCTGATTGAACAGACCGAATTCGAGGAACTGGTCGGAAAAGAAAATATCTGCGAGAACGTGCAGGAGGCGCTACAGCGAGCCGAAGAAGCATTCGAGCGGCTGCAACCGGCGGGAGTGGGCACGCAGTAGGAAAGCTGCAAGCCGCCGTTCCCCTTCACCGCAATAGCACCTGATCGGCCGAACCACTAATACGTATTGGATGTTCGACGAAGAATCCCGGACACGACGATCATCTGCTCCTCGACGTGCAAGTCATAAATGATCCGGTAATTGCCAACACGACGACGCCAGGCAGACAGTTGTCCCTGAAGGCGCTTTACGTCACCAGAAAACGGGTTGTCCTGCATGGAGAGGAGAGCGGCCCTAACGCGGGCCTGATCTCTTGCGGGGAGCTTTCGGAAGTCCTTTTGTGCGGGGCTTGCGAGCTGGAGGTTCCATGCCATCGAGGAATTCGCCTAATGATAGCGAATCCCCTCGACGAAAGGCCGCCCGGCCGCGGCGCAGCGCTGCGAGTTCCTCTTTCGTGGGCGCGACCTGCGGATAGCGCTCGGCGAAGTACGCGCGCAGCGCTTCCCGTACGAGTTCGGAGCGGGTGCGAGATTCCCTGTGCCGCACTTCCTCGAATTGCCGCACCATCGCGGGGGGCAACGAGATCGTCATAATTTGCGTAGTTCTCATAGTGTGGGCAATACTAAGTATTACTGAGTAATTATTATAGCAATATCCCGCAACCAATCATTCGTCAAAGGGAGGCGCGCCCACTTCGTGCCAGAACTTTCTCGCAATAGGGGAATTGCTTTCCCGAACATTTAGCTAGTGCATCGCCGCCGCATACGCCATGGAAGCATTCAGATACCGGCTCATGGCCAGGTCGACAATCGTCCCGATCATCTCCGTGTAGGAGAGTCCCGAGGCCCGCGCCGCCATGGCAAACTCCTGGCGGCTGGCCAGCCACGGATTGGGATTCGCCTCGATGACGTAGACATCGCCGTCGGGGGCGAGGCGCATGTCGATGCGGCCATAGTCGCGCAACTTCAGCGCGCGGTACGCCGCCAGCGCGGTATCCGACAAGCGCTTCCGCGTCTCTTCGTCCAGATCCTCGGCGATCCCCGACTTCGTGAGCTTGTAGGCTTCGCTGTTCTTCTCAAATTTCACATCGTAGCTGGCGATTTTCGGAGTGCCTTCCGGCAGGCGCGAAAGGTCGAGTTCGATGAGCGGCAGAACCTGCGCGCGTTCATAGTTCCCAAGCACTCCCGCATAAATTTCGCGGCCTTCGATATATTCCTCGATCAGCGCCGGAGAATCGAATTCATCCTGGATGTACTCGATGCGCTGCATCATCTCCTTGATGTTCCTGACGACCGAGCCCGCATCGATGCCGATCGATCCATCTTCCCACGCCGGCTTCACGATCAGCGGAAATGAAATGTCATGCGCATGCTCGATGCGCCCGCGGTAAGAGGTCGCAAAAAACGGTGTCTTGATGCCGTGAAACGCAAACAGCTTCTTGGCGATCGCCTTATCCTGCGCCAGAAAGAGCGCGTGCGGGCCGGCCCCGGTATAGCGCAGCCCGAGCAGGTCCACATAAGCGACCACGTTCATTTCTTTCGTGTCGTCGCCGTCGAACGACTCCGTCAGGTTGAAGATGAGATCGGCATCGCATTTCGCCAGCGCGTGCAAAGACTGCGGACGCCCGTCCAGTTCGACGTGGAACGGCTCGTGTCCCAGCTTCTGCAGCGCCTCAAAGATTTCCTCGCGGTCGGTCTTCTCTTTCTTGATCTTCTTGACGACCTTGTGCGGCTTGCGGCTATTGCCGGTGCCATCGCCCGGTTCCGCTTTGGCAGCGGCCGCGGCGGGATCTTCATTCCACAGGTCGTACAACAGTCCGATTTTTAATTTTGCACCAATCATGCAGGCTCCCTACTAGGCTCCGGGCTCCAGGCTCTCGGCTCTAGGCTTTCAGCTTTCGGTAATTGCTTTTTGCTCGTTACTCCAACTCCTTCACGCGTCAAGAAATCTCAACTGAATCCTGGAGCCCGAGGGCTCAGAGCCCAAAGCCCAAAGCCTAGCGCCGCTTTTGTCACGGCTGTATAAACTTTCCCTTCGTCACATACGTCATCACCAGCGCGGTCGCGTAGGCGGTGATTTCCGCCAGGTGCTCCGCGCTGCGTGTCTTGTCGGTGCGCAGGTCGAGTTCGCCGGCGCGCCGCTCGAGGTTGTCCACCAGGCTTTTGATCAGCGGCCGCTGCGCTCCCGTCCATTGCGCGACCTTGTCAATCAGCGGCTTGCGATGCTGCCGCAGAAACTCGCTCGCTGCCAGCGCCGTCTTCTTCCGCTTCGACACCGGAAACAAGTCCCGTAAATCCGTATCCGGAGTAAGTTCGGTCACCGGCACTTCTTCTCTTCCATTGCGGTGATAAAACTCCGCCACCGTAATTTCCATATCGTCGACCGTGATGTCCGCAATGCCGCGCCGCCGCATTGGATCGCTCTTCCGCAGCTTCCGTGCCAGCCGATCCAGATAAATCAACTTCTCCATCGCCGGCCATCCGCGGTAGCGTTTGCGCCAGTTCGAGCGCGGTGTCAGCCACACCGCAAATGTCTCAGCGAAATCTTCATCGGGATGCTTCTGCGCATACCATCCCGGCAAATGGCGCACGTAATCGCGCGAGAACGGCGCGGGACGGTAATTGTCGCGATAAGGACGCCGGAACGACCCGAACATCTGCTTCCACTCCGGCTTGTTATGGAGCTTGTACGCGTGCGTGAAGGCGTGTCCGGCCTCGTGGCGCAGGTACATCATGATCTCGCGCGCATCTTCCAGATCGTGCGCTTGCTTTTCGAGTTGTGCCAGCTCCGCATTCGCCAGATAAAACGGGATCCCGATAATAGGCTCGCCCGACGGGCAGCCCCATTCATCGGTGAGATAGCAGGCCGGCCGAAACTTCGCCAGGCCCTTGCTCTCCAATTCCCGGTAAAGCTGTTCGACGAAGCGCTCCACCGGAGACGCCGCGAGCTTAAGACCAAGCTCGCGGATGGGCCGGTTCAGCAAGTCCTGATTGTCGTCGGGCTTCTCTTGATCTTTATCCGGCACAAACACTCGCTAAGGAGGCGCGGCAGCCCCGTTGAATTCCCTGACTGATCATTCCCAGATTCGTTCTCAGACGCATGCGCACGAGACGCCTTCATGCTGCCGCAGAATCGCGGCAGGCTTTCACGAGGGGGAGTAACGTTATCTCTGGAGTTAACGATAGATGACCGCAGGGATAATCAGGAAGTGACTGGAGTAACGCAAGCCCAGAGCAGTTTGGCGAGAATGGCGATTCCACAAATTAATCAGCGGAACAAAGTTGAGTCAATGCACTTAAGCCACTGCAATCTACCGCGTAGTCTCTGCCGCAGAGCGTTCGCCCTTGCGCGCAATCGATCGCACCAGAATTCTTTGCAGAAGAAAAACCGTCGCGAGCGCCACCAGCAGCGCCAGTAGTATTGTTGTGTTCATAAGCTTCCCTGAACTTTACGATTTCGCTCATTCCATCACCGCCAGGGGAAAGTGAAAAGATTACTGGCGTCACAACCAGCGAAGGAAGGGAATAAGGGAATTTGAGAGGCGGATTCGAACCGCGTCCTGAATTGGCTCACTGCACCGAGATATTCACGGTTGCCGTGGAGCGCCCGAAAGGCCCGGTCGCATAAAGCGTATAGGCTCCGGTTTGGGAAGGTGTGAAAGAAACGCTGTTCCCACGGACTGCGCCCACGCCGGGCGAAATAATCAGATAGGATGCGCCGCTCACGCTCCAGTTCAGCGTGACGGCCTGTCCCGCGCTCACAGTTGTCGGCGTGGCCGTAAAGGTAGCGATCTGCGGCGCGCTGCCCGTGGGAACATTCGCGGCTGTATAAACGGTGCCCATCTGCACGACTTCAAAGTCCGCCGCCGTAAGCGTGGAGAGAGTGTGCAGATCGTCGTTGTTCCATCGGTCGTC
Organism: uncultured Acidobacteriaceae bacterium; assembly: GCA_963838315.1. GTDB lineage: Bacteria > Acidobacteriota > Terriglobia > Terriglobales > Acidobacteriaceae > Acidiflorens. Next base: position 257,229 of record CAWIQW010000004.1, on the reverse strand, counting down.
GGGCGTGCCGGTCAAGTACATCGAACTCCCGTTGTCGGCCATGATGATGCCGTACTTCTTCAAGGCCGTCAGAATGACCTGGTTGCTCGCCGAGAATCCCGAAATGTCGACGCTCGACTTCAGGCGCATCCGCATACCCATCGGCGCCGCATTCGGATCGGTGGAATTTGCTGCCCAGTGCGAAGCCGGCGGAGTGAACGCGGCCCGGCTATTCTGTAGCGTAAAGCGGATGGCATGGTTGATTGAGCCCGCCGCCACTTCATCGTAGCGAAGAAGTCCCGGAAAAATCGGCAAGCCAGCGGCGTCCGCTGAGGTCCATGTGTAGGGACGCTGTTCGTTGGCAAGCAGGTCCCAGACCGCCGCCGAGCCCGCGTTCCATGCGCCTCCTCCACCGGGGGCCCCTTGGTAGAGTTCGTACAGCCAGCACTGATTATTGTCGAGCACCAGCACATGCTGATCGCCGCTCGGATTGGGATCGCCCTCGATTGGCGCATTGGCGGGAATCGGCATCGGCCCCGGATCGCTCTCATCTCCGTAAGCCGTGAAATTTACGGTGACCGGAGCCTGTGACGAATCTACGACAATGTACGGGATCCCCATGTAACTGCCGTCATACAATCCCGAGCCGAAATCGGGATGCACGTGCGTACCCGTCCCGATGAAGTTAACCAGCGCCGCGGAATTCGGGTCCACCGGAGCCGACGAAATGTCCTGATTCCACAAACTGCTCGAAGGAAAAGGCACGAAGCCGTTCAGGCTCGCGCCCTGACCCGTAGCGATCTGACTGCAAGCAGCGTTGCCGTTACCACCGCCACCGGTTCCACCGCCGCCTTTCGTGGAGATCGTACTCAAGTTGCCGCATCCGAGGCAGGCAAGGAGGCTCGCGGTCGCAAGAACTGTGAAGAAGCTGCGGAAGGACGGCGGTATCGAGAGTTGGCTCACACTTGATGTTCACCGGAGGCAGGCCGGCTGGGCAAACGCCAAAGGGGCACGCCGCGAACTGGAATTGGGACGATGATCGGTGTGCCGATAGGGCGATGTCCCGCCGCGCAAAAAGGAAAGGCGGATCGATAATCGAATCCGCCCTGTCTGAAATGAGTTTTGCGGTTCTACTGCAGCAGCGTGCCCTCGCCGTTCCCGGTGGGCTCTTCCGGCGCAATCACCACCGCCGCCGCAACCCGGTCTCCCGGTTCGAGCGACAGCAGCCGCACACCCTGCGCGGCGCGGCCCGATTCGCGAATCGAGGTCGAATCCATTCGGATGATCTTCCCGTACTGGCTGATCAGCATGACCTGCGACTCTTCATTCACCTGCGCGATGCCGACCACCTTGCCGTTGCGCTCGGTCGTCCTCACGTTGATCACGCCGGAACCGCCGCGTCCCTGCAGACGATACTCGTCCGCGGGAGTTCGCTTTCCATAGCCATTCTCGGTGATCGACAGAATCAGCGATCCCTTGAGCGGCAGTGATTCATCGGTAGCGGTCGCTTCGACCCCGGACTTGGCTTTCGCTCGCGCGGCCGCCTCCTCGGCTTGCTTGAGGTCCTTTGCCGTGGTCGCCATGCCGACGATGTAATCTCCTTTGTCGAGATTCATGCCGCGCACACCATACGCCGGACGCCCCATCGGGCGCACGTCATCCTCGTTGAAGCGGATCGCCTGCCCGTCATGCGAGGCCAGAAAAATAATCTGCTCGCCGTCGGTCAGTGTCGCCGCCACCAGTTCGTCGCCCTGGTCGATGCCGATCGCAATGATGCCGCGCGACATCACGTGCGAGAAGTCCTTCAGTTCGGTCTTCTTCACGGTGCCGTTGCGCGTGGCGAAGAAAATGTACCGGCCCGCTTCTTCGAGATTCCGCACCGCAACCATAGTGCGCACGGTTTCTCCCGCCTGCAAGCCGACGAGGTTCCCAATATGTTTGCCCTTGCCCGCGGCCCCCACATCCGGAGTTTCATACACCTTGAGCCAGTACACGCGCCCGGTGTTGGTAAAAATCAAGATGTAGGCGTGGGTCGAGGCGATGAACAGCTGCTCGACGAAATCCTCGTCGCGCGTTTTCATGCCCGTGCGGCCCGTGCCTCCGCGGCGCTGCATGCGGTAGGTCGAGATCGGAGTCCGCTTCACATAGCCCGAATGGCTGACCGTGACCGCGACCTGCTCGTCGGCAATTAAATCCTCGAGCATGATTTCCGCCGCTTCGTCTTCGATCACCGTGCGCCGCGCGTCGCCGTAGAGCTTCTTCACTTCTTCCAGCTCTTTGATGATCACCGTGCGCAGCTTCTTTTCGGAAGCAAGAATCGCTTCGTACTCGGTGATGCGATCGCGTACCTCTTTCAACTCGTTCGAAATTTCGTCGATTGAAAGTCTGGTCAGGCGATGCAACTGCAGTTCGAGGATCGCGTCCGCCTGCTTGGCGGTGAACGGCTTATCATCGGCGGCAGCTTCGGAGCTCGTCCGGTGGTATTGACATCGATCTTCTTGCCGCCAAAGTATGCGACCAAATTGTCGCGCGCATCGGCCCGGTTGGCGCTGCCGCGAATGATCGCGATCACGTTGTCCAGGTGATCGAGCGCGGTCAGGTAGCCTTCGAAGATGTGCTCGCGGTCGCGCGCCTTCGAGAGCAAGTATGCGGTCCGCCGCCGCACCACATCGACCCGATGATCGATGAAGTGCTGGATCGCCTGCACCAGCCCCATTTCTTTCGGCTGCTGGTTCACCACCGCCAGCAGGATCATGCTGAAGCCTTCCTGCATCTGCGTGTGCTTGAAGAGCTGGTTGAGCACGATCTGCGGTTCGGCCCCGCGCTTCAACTCGATCACGATCCGCATGCCGTCACGATCGCTCTCGTCGCGGATGTCGGAGATATCGTCGATCGTCTTTTCGTTCACCAGGTCGGCGATGCGCTCGATCAGCCGCGCTTTGTTCACCTGGTAAGGAATTTCCGTGACGATGATCGCCTGCTTTTCCTTGGTGACGTTCTCAATCGCCGCCCGCGCGCGCATCATGAAGCGGCCGCGGCCCGTGCGGTAAGCCTCGAAAATTCCGGCGCGTCCGTGAATGATGGCTGCCGTCGGGAAGTCCGGACCCTGCACGAATTTCAAAATTTCCGGCAGCTGCGCATTCGGATTATTGACCAGCGTAATCGTGGCGTCGACGATCTCGGTGAGGTTGTGCGGCGGAATTTTCGTCGCCATGCCGACGGCGATTCCGTCCGACCCGTTCACCAGCAGATTCGGAAAACGCGCTGGCAACACGCTGGGCTGCGTCTCCGACCCGTCATAATTCGGATAAAAGTCGACCGCTTCTTTATCCAGATCCTCAAGCAGCGCCGTAGCAACGCGCGTGAGCCGCGCTTCCGTATAACGATCCGCCGCTGGAGGATCGCCATCCACCGACCCGAAATTTCCCTGCCCATCCACCAGAGGCGCGCGCATGGCAAACGGCTGCGCCAGTCGCACCAACGCGTCATACACGGCGAGGTTGCCGTGCGGATGGTACTTGCCCATCACTTCGCCGACGATACGGGCACATTTGCGCGTAGGCCGTCCCGGCGCGAGACCCATCTGCTGCATGGTGTAAAGAATGCGGCGATGCACCGGCTTCAACCCGTCGCGCACATCGGGCAACGCGCGCCCGATGATGACGGAAAGCGAATAATCGAGATACGACTTGCGCATCTCCTCTTCGATATTGACGGGCTGAATATTAGCGGCGCCCGGACCTTGTCCGTCGCCTCCCGGTGGAGGAGTTAGTGGAAGTTCAGGATTCTGATCGTCAGCCATGAATTAGGTCTCAGCTCTCAGTAAACGCGTCCCAGTCCCCGTAAAATCCTGCGGCGGCGGTGGTAGGGATGTGGTGGTTACGAATTCCCGCAGAGCGCAGCCGCGCTCCGATCCCAATCACTCTAAAAGTTGCGTAAGTCATTGCATTTAAAGATGCTTAGTCGACTGGGTTTATTAAGAAATTATACCACGTTTCAGGCTGCTTTGCGGGGGAGCGGCTGTGGGTTTAGGCCCGCCGCAGCGTCAGCAACGTAATCTCCGGAGGCACGCCAATCCGCACCGGAAACCCGAACGTCCCCAGCCCGCGATTCACATAAAGCGCCGCCTTCGAGGTTCCGTTAGCACGACCAGAGGCATTTGAAATTTCTTTAGCACCATCCGAGCCGAGGGTGCCCCATTCTAACGTCGCGTTTTGTGCGACGTTAGAGTGGGAGTCCACACTGCCGGCATCGTGGGCTTTTCCTGATGGCTGAAGGCTGATGGCTGTCACCCGCATCGGCAACTTGTACAGTCCCGCCACAAACGGCGAAATCAACCGCGCCGGACTCACGCTGTGATCCACAATCTCCACCTTGACCTGTCCGCCATGCGTGTGCCCCGCAAGGCTCAGCTCGATCCCAAGTTCGGCCGCGCGCGGAAACGAATTCGGATTATGCGACAGCAGAATATTCGGCATGTCGCGCCGGACCTGGCGTTCGATCTCCTCCAACATCGGCCCCGTGCGTTCTCCCGAAACCATGTGGTCGCGCTGGTAGTCGACACCCAGCAGATTAAAGCGCGCTCCCTTGTGTTCGATGACCTGGCTCTCCGCCCTGAGCAGTCGCATTCCCTTCTCGCGGAAAAGCCGTTCCGCCTCGTCTTCCACGCCCGCATAGATTTCGTGGTTCCCGTTGCATCCCCAAACGCCCAGCGGAGCACGCAGTTTGGCAAGTTCGCTTATGCACGCATCCAGCGGATCGCCCTCGCTCGAAACAAAATCTCCCGTCACTACCGACAGATCGGGATCTAGTTCGTTCGCCATCGCCACCGCGCGCGCGATCTCCGGCGCGGGCATGTAATCGCCAATATGAATGTCGCTCAACTGCGCGATGCGCAAGCCGTCCAGTTCAGGCGGAAGATTGGCGATCGGCACATCGACGCGCTCGACGGTGTAGCGCAGCCGCCCCGCCGCAAAGCCGTAGGTGGCGGCAAAAAATGGAAGGCTCCCCGCCAGATAGGCAGCGTAACGAAAAGCGGTCCGCCGCGAAGCGTCAAAGCGGGAAGGTCCCGCGTTCGCGACCGATGCGTGACGCAGGTTCGCGAAAATGTTCGTGATCCACTCCACGCCCCCCACCGACTTGACCGCCAGAAACGCGAAGAACGAAGCGGCCAGCCACAACCGCGAGAAAGTAACCAGGCCTTTTCCGAAGTCCACGCGCGAGACAGGGTGACCCAACAGCGGATCGAACGCTGCGGCAAACACGATCAGTGCCAGCGCGATCAACGCGATTTCAAGGCCATGCCGCCAGGGCGCGACCGCGAGCGATTGAATCCGTCTCCAGGCCTGTAAAAACCAGAAACGCTGTACGGCGTAGACCGCCAGAAGAAACAATGCAAAGAAAAGAACTCGGCTAATCAGGACAATACTCCCTTTGGAAACACTCCCAATTAGATGCACTGCGAGAGCAGACGCTTCGGGCGCAGGAAAGGCTGGCGGCTAAGCGGCCGGTCGGCTGAAGCACGCGAGCATCAGCATCACGCCCAACGATAAAAGACGAAAAGGAAGGGTAAGCAAAGCCGTGAGACAACTCTGCGGAATCACACTGCCGACAGTTGGCGCCGCCACGGGTTCACGCATGTGCAATCGAGCTCTCGCACCATTATATTCGAGCATCCAACAGCGGTAAGGACTCTGGACCTCGTCCATGATGCGCTTGCCCATGCTTCTTTCGCGAGTGCCTCGACAGCCAATGGTTCGACCTGCCGTCACCCTCGCCGTGCAATTGCTGCCCGCCATTCTGCTCGTTCTGCTCGGATGGGGTCTCGACGATCTCCCGGCATTTTTCGCGAATCCGGCGCGCGCCGCGTTTGCCGCCCTCGTGGTAGCCGCCGCACTGGCCGCCTTTCTTCTAAGGCTGGACATGGACCCGCTCCGCCGAGGCGCAACACCCGCGGGCACGCAGACCGTGCAACTCGCCGTGCTCCTGATTCTGTCGCTCGCCCTGCTCTGGTTTCTGCCCTACGCCGACCGGAGAACAATCCTGACTCTGCGGCACGAATACTGGCGCGATATCGGCGTTCTTTGTTGCGTCCTCGGAGCCGCCCTGCGCCTGCTCGCTCTCAAAAGCCTGGGCCCGAATTTCAGCGCCTACGTGACTCTGCAGCCCAACCACCGGCTCGTGCAGCACGGCATCTACGCCCGCATCCGCCATCCCCTTTATCTGAGCCTGCTGTTGCTCCCGACCGGCATGGCCCTGGTATTCGCCAGCAAATTGGCGTTGCCGATCCTGGCTCTCGCAGGAATGTTTGTTCATGATCGGATACGAAGCGAAGATCGCCTCCTGGCGTCCCATTTCGCCGCGGAGTTCGAGAATTACAAGCGCCGCACCTGGAGGCTGATCCCGCTGCTGTTCTGAAGCCGAGTCATCTTGAGCGGAGCAGGAACTTCACGAAGTGAAGTCCCTGCGCAGTCGAAAGACCCCTACCCGCCCGAATGTAGGATTGCAAATAATTGTCCGGAACACCCCGCAGTGCTCCACCGATCGCTCAACTAGCGATAATCACCATCACCCCAGCAGCGGGTTCACCACCTCAACCGCTCCGTACCGCTGCCCGTGTGACATATCCTCCGAGTAGACAACCGCCGCTCCGCAGCTCTCGGCGGCGTGCAGAATCAAGGCATCCCAGTAGGAGATTTTGTACCGCGCTTCAATCGCAAGCGCCGCAACGATCGCTTGCGGAGTATTCACGACAATCTCCCAACTCAAGTAGTCCTCGATTAACCGCGCGATCTCCTCGCTGGGCAGCGGGTGCGCAACTCGGCGCCGCAGATTTACGCAGAGCTCTTGCAGAACCTGCGTGCTCAATGCTCCCTGCCCCGTCGTCCACAAATGCTGGATCACTTCGCGCGCGCGCTCATGCTTTGCGCCGGCTTCGCGGTCGTGAGCGTAGATCAGGATGTTGGTGTCGACGAAATACCTGGCGGGACTGGCCGCCGCCGAACGCTCAGCGGTCATAGAGCTCGTCGCGGGAGGCCGGTGGAGTCCAACCCAGGTTCATCCCCTCGCGCAGACGCGCCAGGGCGCGCCGGCGAGAGCGATCATAGCTTTTGCGCTCGCGAACCATCTGCTCCAGCCGAGCGGCCAGCATCGCGCTGATGGAAGTGCCTTCCTCCGCGGCCAGAATGCGAATCTCGCGCAGAAGAGCGGCGTCCAGCTTCAAAGTGATGTTCGTCTTCATCTGTGCACATATATACGTGCAGCACAATGTTACGTGCTCACGAATGGGACGTCAATTCCCGCGATTTCCTGGGAAGAAACTCTTTGACTTAGCCGTCACAATAAAATCAACTGGTCGTGGCGCACGGGAAGTGCGATTTTTGCCCGGCCCGCTCTTTGACAACATAGCCGAACTCGAGAATTTAACGACTAACCCTATATTTTTGAATACTTTACATATAAGTACAATCATTTCAATACTTTGGAAAAGTGGGGGAGGGGGACCAACCCCGGAAATTGCACAAGAATGACGATAACTCATTATTCGTGAATACTTTACGTATAAGTTATCTGTTTTGAATACTTTGAAGGAATTCGTCGCTAAAGTATTGATTGCAATAGACCGGGGGTAGGGGGTACCCCCACACCGCTAGCGAGACGCGATCTGTTCCTCGGAGCGCAAAGCGTCGGCGCGGACGCGCGCATCCTGGATCGCCTCTTTGACCCGCTGCGGAGCAGTGCCGCCCGGCACATCGTGCAGAGCGAGCACTTCCGGCAGCTCAAGCTTCGCTGCCAGATCGGGGCCAAACGCGGGTTGGATGGCCTGCAGGTCTTTGAGCGACAGGTCCTGCAGATTGCATCCCAGTCCGACGCAGAGTTGCACCGCCTTGCCGACAGCTTCGTGCGCCTGGCGCGAAGGCACTCCGCGCTCGACCAGGTAGGCGGCCGCCGCCCACGCGTTCATGAAACCGGACTGCGCGGCTTCCTGCATTTTGGGGAAATTGAATTCGACCGCGCGCATGAAGCCGGTCACAAGCGGCAGCATGGAGACGACGGTGTCGGCGGCGTCAAAGAGCGGCTCCTGAGTTTCCTGCATGTCTTTGTTGTAGGCGAGAGGCAAGCCCTTGACGGCCGTTTCGAGCGCAACCTGAAATCCCAGGACGCGCGCGGCTTTTCCGCGCGCCAGTTCCAGCAGGTCGGGATTTTTTTTCTGCGGCATGGCGCTCGAGCCAGTCGAGTAAGGCTCGGGCAGCACGATGAAGTCGTATCCCGGAGTTGAAAACAGAATCATCTCCTCGGCCCAGCGGCTCAAGTGCAGCGAAAGGAGTGCGAGCGTTTGCACGAATTCGAGTGCAAAATCGCGGTCGCTGGTCGCGTCGATGCTGTTGGCTGTGATGTCATCGAATCCAAGTTCGGCGGCGATGGCGCGCCGGTCGAGCGCGAGCGTAGCTCCGGCAATGGCGCCGGAACCGAGAGGGCAAAGATTCACGCGCTTGCGGCAGGATGCAAGGCGGTCGGAATCGCGCAGAAACATTTCGACATAGGCAAGCAGCCAGTGTGCCACCAGAACCGGTTCTGCGGGCTGCAAGTGCGTGAATCCGGGCATCGCGGCCGCGCCCGCGGACTCGGCTCGGGTAAGCAGGGAATCGAGCCAATGGCTCAACAGATTTTGCAATTCGTCGATGGCCGCGCGCACGAACAGGCGGAGGTCGGTGGCGATCTGCTCGTTGCGGCTGCGTCCGGCGTGCAGTTTGTAGCCCGTCGCGCCGATGATGACGGCCAGCTTTTTTTCCACGAAGTGATGGACGTCTTCCGCTCCGGGATCGTTCAGGAATTCCGGCGAATCCTGGGCGTGGCGCGCGATCTGGTTGAGCCCGTCGATGACTTCCGAAAGTTCCTCGGAACTCAGAACTCCGGCATGTTCGAGGGCTTGCGCGTGCGCGCGACTGACGGCCAGCTCAAAGGGCAGCAGCCGCTGGTCATACGGAAACGACCGCTGCCATTTTTCAAATTCAGGGTCGAGCGGCTGCCGGAAGCGGCCGGACCACATCTTCATTACGCAACCTCAACCTTCGTCGGCGTCTTGGTCTGCGGAGCAGCCGGTGACGCCGTTTGAACTTCGGCGCGGCAACGCGAAGGCAATCCGAGAATGCGGATGAAGCCCTCGGCATCTTTTTGATCATAACTCGCGCCCATGGTGAACGAAGAAAGATCGGTGCGATAGAGAGAATACGGAGATTTCCGGCTTACGACGCTCACGTTGCCCTTGTAAAGCGAAAGTGTAGTCGAGCCCGTCAGATTCTGTTGCGTGGTCTCAACGAACGCGTCAAGCGCCTCGCGCAGCGGTGTGAACCACAGGCCAAAGTAAACGAGCTCGGCATACTTCAGCGCAACATGCTGCTTGAAGTGCAGCAGGTCGCGATCAAGACAGAGAGCCTCGAGTTCGCCATGAGCCGCCAGCAGCAGCGTTCCGCCGGGAGTCTCGTAGCAGCCGCGCGACTTGATGCCGACGAAGCGGTTTTCGACCAGATCGATGCGGCCGATAGCGTTCCGCCCACCAATCTCGTTCAGAAGTTCCAACAGCGAAACTGGATCGAGAGTCTGGCCGCCGACCGAAACTGGAGCGCCCTTCTCGAACCCGATTTCGACCTGTTCTTCCTTGTCGGGCGCTTCCTGCGGAGAACGCGTCATCTGCCACGTCGAAGCGAACGGCGCATTGGCTGCGTCTTCCAGCTCTCCACCTTCGTGGCTCAAGTGCCAGAGATTGCGATCGCGGCTATGAATCTTCTCGCGGCTGGCTGTGACCGAGATGCCGCGCTTCTCGGCGTAGTCGAGGCAATCCTCGCGCGATTTCAGATCCCACTCGCGCCACGGCGCGACAACCTTCAACTCCGGAGCGAGCGCCTGATACGCCATCTCGAAGCGAACCTGATCGTTGCCTTTGCCGGTGCATCCATGGCTGACCGCGGTTGCGCCTTCGCGCAGCGCCACTTCCACCTGATGCTTCGCAATCACTGGCCTGGCGAGCGAAGTGCCGAGCAGATACTTGTTCTCGTAGACAGCGCCCGCTTTCAGCGCTGGCCAGACGTAGCCGGTGAGGAACTCCTCGCGCAGATCCTCGACCACGACTTTGCTTGCGCCCGTCTTGTATGCCTTGTTGACGACAGCTTCCACGTCATCTCCCTGCCCAACATCGGCGACCATGGCGATGACGTCGTAGTCGTAGTTTTCCTTAAGCCAGGGAATGATGATGGAAGTGTCGAGCCCTCCTGAGTACGCGAGGACAATCTTCCGTTTGGTGGATCCGTCTCTGATGGATCCGTCTTTGCTGGATCGGTCTTTCTCAGGCATGCGCGCTCCTGGCTGGGAAATGGCCAACACCCGCGCCCAGCAGCCAGACAAGGATAGCCTTTTGAATATGCAGACGGTTCTCCGCCTGATCGAAAACAACCGAGTTCACCGAGTCGATCACCTGGTCGGTGACCTCGCATCCGCGATGCGCGGGGAGACAATGCATAAAGCGCGCGTGAGGCGCGGCCAGTTGCATGAGCGCTCCATTGACCTGGAAGGGAGCGAAAATCGCGGCGCGCTCGTTGGCTTCCTGTTCCTGTCCCATGCTGGCCCACGTGTCCGTGTAGACCGCGTCCGCGCCTTTGACGGCTTTTTTAGCATCGGTAAGGATGCGCAGAGTAGCGCCCGTTTCTTCGGCAATGGACTGCGCCATAGTCAAAATAACCGGATTTAGACCATAGCGCTCGGGCGTGGCAATCGAAACCTTCGCGCCGACCGACGCTCCCGCCAGCAGCAGGGAATGCGCCATGTTATTACCATCGCCGACGTAAGCAAAATGAATCTTCGACAGGTCGCCGAAATGCTCGTGCAGCGTGAAGAAGTCGGCCAGCGCCTGGCAGGGATGCTCAAGCTCACTGAGGGCGTTGATCACGGGCACCCCCGCGTAGGTTGCCATCTCTTCGACCGTCGCGTGCTTAAAGGTGCGCAGCACGATGATGTCGATCCAGCGCTCGAGATTGTGGGCGATGTCGTAGAGAGACTCGCGCGCTGTCAAGCGGTTCGCGGTCTGGTCGACGAAGAACGTGCTGCCGCCCAGGCTATCCATTCCGGCTTCGAAGGTGAGACGTGTGCGCAGCGAGGGCTTTTCAAAAAACATGACCATTTGCTTGCCCGCCAGAACGCCGCGGAAGTCCGCCGGCCGCTGTTTGAGCATCGACGTGAGATTGAACAGTTGCCGAATCTCCGCCGGGGCAAGGTCATGGATGGAAACCAGATCGCGCGGCGCAAGCGGCTCGCTGGCGAGTTGCGGCGGATAGTTGTAGGTCATGGGCTCGGTTCTAGTTGAGGTTTTGTACATTGTTGCTTGAGTCACTCCGTTTCCTGACGATCTGACGGCACGGACTGCTTGCCTGCCGCTAATTCCGGGGGATGTCCTCTTAGGCAAATTCTCGAATCCGCCGGGCGAGGGACTGCGCCTTCCTGTTGTCGGTTGCGATCACAAGTACGGTGTCGTCGCCGGCAATCGTGCCCACAACTTCCGGCCAGCGGGATGCGTCAAAGGCCGCCGCAACAGGCTGCGCGCTTCCCACCGTGGTTTTTACAACGAGCATGTTCTGGGCCTGTCGTACTTCGAGGACGAACTGGTGGGCGAGTTGCATGACCGAAGGCAGAACGCCTTCGGTAGCGGCATTATCGGCGGCACGGCGGTAGCCCTCCGGCCCTTTAACCAGCTTCAGTTCATGAATGTCACGCGAAAGCGTCGCCTGCCCGACATCAAAGCCCTTGCGCTCCAGGATCTGCTGCAAGACTTCCTGGCTTTCGACCGGGCCATCATCGAGCAGGTCGAGAATCGCTTTGTGGCGGGCTGTTTTCGACATGAATAAAAATCCACTTCAATGAATAAGTATCCATAGTGAAGAGAGGAGTGTCAAGCGGGAAATGGCGGCAGAGCGCCGGGAGTCACGCCGGCGGGGAACTGGTTTTTGCGCGGTGGATCGGCTTTATCCGGACCCAGGAGGAAGTTTGAAGTCGACCCCGCGGTCGTCGTTGGCTTCCCGCGTGGCCGCCAGGTCCAGGTCGGCCAGCCGAATCTTGCGGGCCCGCTCCTCGTCAAAATTAAACAGGGTATCGCCCACGATGGCGTAGTTAACCACCTCAGAGCGATGTCCATCCTTGAAAACAAGCACGGTAGTCGGTTGCGCGACCACAGGCTCTTCCGGAGTTTCTTCGGTCAGATCGTCGCCGCCACTCCCGGGGCCGCCGCCATAGATCCGGTCCGGGTATGGACCGTCCCCCGGGCCGACGTAGCGCTTCGGCTCGCGTCTTGGCGGCCCGCGAGGGTCCAGAGCGGCAGATCCTTCCGAATCAGCAGTGCCGGAATCGGGATTTTCGCCACCCTCGTCATCCGGAGCCACGCCGTAGGGAACGGCATAGGGGATGTAGACGGGCTCGGCCACGACTCCCACATGTTGGTCTCCATCCCGATGCCGTCGGCGGTGGCGGCTGCCGTCCCCGAACGATGAAACGGGAACCAGTGGCGAAAAGCCGGAGGGCAGAAAGAAGTTTGCGCAGCACCCTGAAAAGGCATTACCGCGGGCGCTGGGCGATGCGGGCGGAATCCCCTGGAAAGGCTTCGCCGGTACTCCTTGAAATTGGCCGGGAGGAACGCCCTGAACCTGCGCGCCCGAAGACGACTCCAATGCAAAGGACAGGACCACGAGGGCTCCGGGAAGGACGCGGGTGCACCAACGGGGAACGGCCAGCATGAGCGGCCTCCGGGGCCCGTAGACAGATAATTCTGGCTGAGACACTGCCATGCTAGACATCTTTGAGGCCGGTTCCGGGCCTACCTATTAGAACTCGCGGACCTCGGCAAAGTTGCGGGGAAAATTTTGACCGCTCGAAATACATCGTAAGCGATTGAAATCAGGCAGCGTTCGCCGGTGCGCGAGAAGTCATGCAGCGCAGGTCGAGGAGGCGGTGGCGAACGTAGCCATCCTCTGTCAAGTGCGACGAGGCGGTGGCTTTGCGGGTTGTCGCAACCATCTGGTCGAGCGGACGGCGATTTGGGAACTGCGGGTCAAGCTCGCGGCAGAATTCGCACGGTCGGCTGGAGCGGGTATCAAAACGTCTCATAACGGATGGATCGATGTGTTCCACGAAGACTTTCTCCTGGAAGCGTGAAGACAGCTCTGCTTTTTCTTATGAGATTTTTTCATTGGGATGCGACCGATACTTTTACTACACGGGGGGCGTCCGCACAAGTACCGGGGACACACAAAAATTCATGCGGAGAAAACATATGGAATCAGGTAGATGCGGGAAAACGGCCGAGGCCGAGCGGGAGGCCGCACATAGAGGTGTGGATTTCTGGCATGATAGGGCCGTCGTTCCCTGGGCGCAGGCCCAGCCATTGTTCCTCAGGAGATCTCGTGAATCGCACCGATGCAGCCTCCCGCACTGTGTTTTTCTTCGACGTCGACAATACTCTTCTCGACAACGACCGTATCTCGCTGGATTTAAAGCGTCATCTTCAGAAAAAGGTGGGGGAGGGATGCGGGCGGCGGTATTGGGAGATTTTTGAGGAGTTGCGGACGGAACTCGGTTATGCCGACTATCTGGGCGCGCTGCAGCGCTACCGGCTGGAGCGTCCGCGCGACCCGAAGTTGCTGGAAGTCTCTTACTTCATGATCAATTATCCGTTTGCGAACCGGTTATTTCCCGAGTCGCTTGATGCCGTCGAGTACGCGCGCCGACTGGGGCACGCGGCGATTCTTAGCGATGGGGACGTGGTTTTCCAGCCGCGCAAGGTGGACCGTTCGGGCCTGTATGACACGTTCGAAGGCCATGTTCTCATTTATGTGCACAAGGAACGGGAACTCGAAGATGCGGAGGCGAAGTATCCGGCCGCGCACTACGTGATGGTGGACGACAAGGTGAGGCTGCTGGCGGCAATCAAGGCGCACTGGGGCGCACGGGTGACGACTGTATTCCCGAGGCAGGGACATTACGCGCTGGATGCGGCGCTGGTGGCGCAGTTTCCGAAACCTGACATCACGATCGAACGGATCGGGGAATTGCAGAAATATTCGCTCGAAGAAATTCTCGCGGCCGGGAAATAGAGGCCATAGTTCTCGGGCGAGTTCGGAAAATCAGTCCGATTCCGGTTCTTCGAGCGCGCCGCCGTGCACCAGAGTTTGCAGTTCGCGAGAGAGGCCGGCACGGGAATCCTCATCCAACTCGAAGAAACGAAAGGGCTGGAAGCAACCCTGGGTGGCCCATAGCGGGAACAATGTTTGGGCACGGCAGCGAATGCTGGTGGCGCCGACATGGAAAACCACGGTTACACGGATGCTCTCATCGAGGGGTTTTTCGAGCGAAAGCAGGCCTCCGTTGACGGAAAGCTGGCTCAAACGGGCACGGATCTGGCGTCCGTTTTCGAGCAAAACGAGCGCTAGAATCGAGCCGCCGAGGCGGACGCGGGTGCTGCGGGGTTCTTTTCCAAGGACTTGGGCGCTCCCTGACATCTGGGCGACAGTATGGCATTGGGCGGTCCTTGGGGGCAGATTACGAAAGGCGAAGCGGCCTCGGGAGAGCCCGAAATGGCTAGTCCAAATGGGCTATACGGAGAATCTCGGCTATAAATTCACTGAATACCCCAGTATTTAAGCGTCAAAACTAGGCTTAATCACTTTGGCTAACACGCTAGGGTCATTGCAAAGATTTGGCGTCGAGTGCAAAACTTTTCGGTACGTCCCTGGCCTCCCCCGAAGGTTACGGCGAAATTCCAAGAGGAGGATCCAATAACAATGAAGAAGGTTTGTCTTGTGGCATTGCTGGCGATGGCCATTATCGGCATCGCTGCTGGAACCGCGTCGGCACAGTCCGCTGCGGCCGCCGGCGACAATAGTGTTTACTTTGTCTCCTATTTCTCCAACAACGTTGCGGCCGCTCCCGATGCGACCGTGCGTTTCGTCAACGATGGCGACACGGCTAACAACCTGTGGGCCGCTTTTTACGTATTCGATGACAGCGAGGAGTTGACCGAATGCTGCGCGTGCGAGATCACGCCGGATGGCTTGCTTTCGGAAGACGTAAAAACGCAGTTGACCGCCAACCCGATCACGGGCAAGGTTCCGACCCGTGGCGTAATCAAGGTCATCTCGTCGTCTTCGCTGGACCCGACCAATGTTGTTACGACCGCTGGCCTGCGTGGCTGGGCGACGCACATCCAGGCTGCGACGAAGACCACGTATGCCATCACCGAAACGGCTTTCACCGACTCGAACCTGGGGGTCGCCGAAGAGACGCTATTGCAGAACCTCTGCTACTTCGATTCCCTGTTGAGCGGACTGCCCTGCACCTGCACACCGGAAGACCACGACTTTTAGGCTGGTCTCAGTTGTATGCCCATGGCCCCAGGCGCTGAACTTCCTATGCTCAGCATCTGGGGCCATCGTTATTTAAGTGCGGCGGTGAAGCGGGTCGCACTACCAAGAAGCGGCGGGCTATTCGGTCGTCCCTGCGCGATTTATCTCGCTTGCTCTCGGGTCCAACCAACTGTTCTGGGGTCCAATCAACGCTCTCACTTGGTGGAGACGGTTCGCAACGTGACGCCGGTCGAATCGTGGCGAACCGTTTGAGCGATGCGCTGCGGAGCGAAGGCCGAGTTTGTGGGTAGAGGGGTTGACACTCCATCGTCGACCTGGGCGCAATCCATACGGAGGGTGCCGTTATCATTGAACACCAGTCCATAGAAGCGCAGGGTGCTGCCGGCGGCGAGCGGTTGCTTGTTCAGCATCTGGGTGTTGCCGTCGATGTAGACCTCGACCTGGCTGGGGTTATTCAGGATGGTGGTCTGTCCTTGCTGGACGGCGAGCGTCGGAAACAGGTCGTAAGAAGCGAGCGAGACGGTGTAATCGACGAAGCTGCCGGCGGCTTGCGAACTCAGAACCGTCGCGTTGATGGTTTGCGGGATCAGGGTAATGGTGTTCGCCGAAGTGTAAACTCCACCCTGGATTAAGAAGGTTGGCGAAGTTATGTCGACGTTCTGGCCCGCCACCATGTTAGAGGCGGTGAAGCTGGGAACGAAGGGCAAGCTTGGGAGATTCGTGAACTGGCCGGAGATATTGAAGGCGGCGTTGCCGAAGTCGAAATTGGGTATGTCGTAGTAAACGCTTTGTCCATCGTCGGGAACGAGGGCGCCTAGTTCGGTACGCCCATACTGCATAAGAATTGGATCTCCCTCGTCAACGAACATCAGAGGTCCGGTGAAGACGTTGATCGCGGAGGGATCCTGCACGGCAATGCGGGTGGCAAGCAGAGATCCGTCGGATTGCAGTGCGCCGTCGAGATTCACGAACATTCCGAGGGAGAGAGCGGACGCGCCGCCGCTGCCCTGAAAGACGGTCTGGCTATTGGAAGTCGCAGAAAGGGACCTCGTGCCATAAGGTCCGCCGGGAATGGTGAGCGTCAAATTCGAGCCTGACGCGCCAATGGAGGCGACTTCGGCGTCGAGGCCGGTGAGTTTGCCGTTGGCAGAGTTTGTCGGAGAAGCGGACAAGGCAAAGGGTGCGAGGTCGAAGGTCGGGGTCATGGAGAATCCCTCAAAGGGAGGGCTCGTCCAGCAAGCGGGAAAAACCGCCGAACTGGAAACCTGCATGTTCAGCAGTAATGCCATGGTGCTGCCCGTGACCGTGATCGGTGATGCCAGGTTGACGGTGGGGCCCTGATTAATAATTGAATAATTGGCGATCCCTAGTCCTCCGCCGGGAACCTGCGCGAGGCAGACAAATACGGCACTGAGCGTGGCTGTGGCCGAAGTATAGACATCCTGAGGAATGCTGATGGTCGTGAAGGCCTCGATGCTTCCGTTCAAGTGCATGAACTCGGCGGGTTGCTGCGACTCTGACAACGTAACCGTCTTTCCGGACTGGCTGGTCAGGGTCAAGGTCTGAAATTCCACGGCAAAGCGCGTGACCTGGTCGTTGCCCGTGCTGGCGAGCAATAACGTCACCGAAGTGTCGCCGCTGAGCTTCGGTGTGGTGGTTCCGCTGGAGCCGCAGCCGGTGGCAACTGCGATGGCGAGTAACAAGGTAAGAGCGCACAGGAAAAAAGTAGACGACGAAGAGGGAGCGGCGAAGCAGGCTGCTTTCATGGGGGACCTCCCACTAAACCCGTTTGTTAGTCCTAACGAGCGCCTTAACTTTCGAAGGGAGCTTCATTATAGGTGGAACTCTGCGTGGCGACCTTATTAATTAGTAGAGAAGTGTAAAGGCAGGAAATGCCGGGAGCGTGATTTAAGTCACATCCAGATGTTCACAACGCCGCTAGCCTAGTAGCAGTGAGGATGGAATTATGGCTGGCACTGTTCAGGATGCAATCGCTCCGCAAGCGGCAGGCAGGGGGGCGAGTTCGGGGGGCTCGGATCAGGCGGGCTTGGAGCAGGCGAAAGCCACGGCAAAGCCTAAGACAAAGCTGGTTCGGCGTACGGACCGAGATTACTCGCAGGTGCTGCGGCGCGGGTTTCAGGGCGCGTTCCTGCTGCTGAATGCCTGGCTCGGCGTCATCTTTTATTTCTGGGTGAGGCAGTTCGAGGCAGGTGGTCATGCGACGTCGTTGGGGCGGCCGGCGGGCGTGGAGGGTTGGCTGCCGATTGCGGGCCTGATGAACTTGCGATATTTCATGCTGTCGCACCATGTGCCCGCTTTGCACCCGGCAGGAATGTTCCTGCTGATCGCATTTCTGGGGATGTCGTTTGTGTTCCGGAAAGCGTTTTGCAGCTGGCTTTGCCCGGTGGGAACTTTGTCGGAGTATTTGTGGCGGGCGGGGCAAAAATTGTTCGGGCGGAATTTCCAGTTGCCGGGGTGGCTGGACATCGGGCTGCGCGGGTTGAAGTACCTGCTGCTGGGCTTTTTCGTGTGGGCGGTGACTTCGATGGGGGCGGACGAACTGGCCGCGTTCATGAACAGTCCGTATGGCTTGATTGCCGACGTGAAGATGCTGAATTTCTTCCGGCACATCGGCGAGACCGGGGCGATCGTGCTCGCGGCGCTTGTGGTGGCATCGCTGCTGGTGAAGAATTTCTGGTGCCGCTATCTTTGTCCGTACGGGGCGCTGCTGGGGATTGCGGCGCTGGGGAGTCCGATGCGCATTCGGCGGAGTGCGGAGTCGTGCATCGATTGCGCGAAGTGCGCCAAAGCGTGTCCTTCAGCGCTGCCGGTCGATAAGTTGACCACCGTGAAGTCGGCGGAGTGCACGGGGTGTCTGGAATGCGTGGCGGTGTGTCCGGCAAAGGAGACGCTGAGTTTGGCGCTGCCGGGGATTGCGGGGCTCTCGGGCAGCGGCGGTTGCGGCATTGTTGCGCGGGCGCCCAGAGTTCCGGCGTGGGCCATGGCTGCGGGGATCGCGATAATTTTCTTCGGGATTGTAGGGTTTGCGAAAGCGTCCGGATATTGGGATTCGCAGGTGCCGCGCGCAATTTATCAGCAACTGGTGCCGCATGCGGATGAAGCGCGGCATCCGATGCCGGGGGAAATGAACTGAGCCGGACTGGGCACCGTGGCGCGCTTAATCGTTCTCTCTTAGTCGCCGCTGTCTTACTAATCGTGGAGAGATAAGCGTGCGAGTGCATTGGCGGCGGCGCTTAGCGCCATATTCCAGTTTTGGCGGGCGGTCGCTTCATCGTTTGCGTAGCCGTTTATGTAGACGGTGAAATAGAAACCCTCTTGCGCATCGGTGGCGCCTCCGAAGAAACAGCGCCTCAGGCAGGTTTCGACGGACGCGGGGATCTCGGGGGCGCGGCGGAGGAGATCGGTCAGGCGGCGCGCAAAATCTTCGTGGATGGGGAAAGATCGTCGGTGGCCGTCGCTTGAAAAAACCAGGTCCACGTAACTGGCGAACTTGTGGGATGCGCCGTAGATATCTTCTTCTGCGGCCAGTTCGGTTGTGGCCCAGACATCGCACTTTGCGCTCTCTACCGGGCTGCGCTCGGAGTTCAGCGTTATCAGGAACGCGGCCAGTTCCGGGAAGTTTTCGGCTTCCACGATTTTTGCGATCAGATCGGGGTGGCGCTTCAGGTCAAAGTAGGACAGTTTGCCGTCGCTATCGGTCCAGGGGAAATCGAGGACTGGATCGTCATGGGCCAGCTCTACTGAGAAGTCTGCGTCCATAGGGCAAGTTAGAAGTTCGAAGTCAGATTGCAGAAGTAGAAACTCAGTTCATCTGCATTTCGTCGCTCCTTCGCTTGGTTTTTTGATCATCGAAATTGTTGCAGGAAGTTTACGATTTGGGTCTCTGCCCAGTAACCGTCGTCTTTCTTTGAGTGACTCACATCCGGACTTAAGCCTTCAGAGGCGATGCCATTGCGTTGCCCTATGAAGGCGCAGTGGCCTCCGTCTTCGGTTTCTATGAATTTGATGTTGGGGTTGGCTTGAATTTTGCGCCTTGTATCCGGAGTGATGCGGATGAAGGGGTCGTTGGCGGAGTGCAGAATCAGGGCGGGGACGGCGATGTTTCCGACGACGTGGGCCGCCGACGCCCGGTCGTAGTAATCGACCGCGCCCTGGAATCCGCAATAGTAAGCGGTAATTTTGTCGTCAAACTCGCGCAGGCTGCGAATGCCTTCGAGGCGGTTGCGGTCGAAGTCCTGCGGGAAAAGGCGCGCCTTGTGGAGCATTCTGCGGCGCAAGGCCCAGAGAAAATACTTTTCGTAAATCCGGTTGGAGGGCTCGTGGAGAGCGTCGGCGGAGGCGGCCAGATCAAGCGCCGGACAGCACGCGGCGACGGCCCGAAATTGTGGCGGGCCATGCTGCGCCCATTCTCCGGCTAGTTTCAGGACCAGATTGCCTCCCATGGAAAAGCCCGCGAGGGCCAGGCGCGAAAGGCCGTCGCTGGCGATCAGATGGCGCGCCACGGTGCCGATATCGGTCGAGAGGCCGGAGTGATAGAGGACAGGAGCGAGGGCGTCGGTGCCTCCACAATTGCGCTGGTTGTAGCGGATGACGTTCATGCCTTCGCGCAGGGCTTTATCGGTGATGCCCAGCATGTACTGCGACTCGCTCGAACCTTCGAGACCATGGACGACGATGATGGTCAGAGCGCTGGCGCGGTCGGGTTGCCAGTGGCAGTGGCAGAGGACCTGCACTCCGGGGGCGACTTCGATCATGCGCGCTTCGGCAGCGGGCAGTTGCAGGCGGCGCTGGATGAGAAAGCTGGCCAGGGTCTGGCGGTGTCCGCCACGCAGCCAGCGGCGGGGGACGAAGGCGGTCGTCTTTTCGGGTGTTTGCGGAAGGCCCACGCTTTGATTTTAAATAGAAGCTAGGAATTTTCTTCGCGAGGTAATTTTCATGCCGATTTTCGAGTACGTCTGCAAGGAATGCCAGCACGAGTTTGAGGCCCTGGTTTTTGGCAGAGACAAGGCTGCGTGTCCCAAGTGCGAGAGCAAGAAGCTGGAGCCCAAACTGTCGGTGTTTGCGGTGTCGGCCAAGGGTGGCGCGCCTTCGGCGATGCCGGCGGGGCCTTGCGGATCGTGCGGGAGTCCGGATGGGCCAGGATCTTGCGGGTGGAAGAACTGATTTTTCTTTGTGCATGGACAGGGCTTCGCGCCGTCCATGCGTAGCCAGCCTCGCCATGACACGAGCACCGTCCCGAGCCGGCAATTGGGCATCCGCTCAGATGCCTTGCCCATGGCCTACTCTCGCACTGTTTCCCTTTTCAAGTACCCTCCGGTAATCCAATCCGAATAACCAACGCGATCTTCCCTGGGCGCGAGCTGCGCCTTATGATCGCTCTCGATGCAGCCAAGCATGGACCGGCGCAGAGAGCCGCGGCTTCGAGTGGAATACACAGTGCGCGTCTGGGGGGTTGACCGGATGGCACGCCCGTTCGCGGAGGTCGTGCGGGTCAAGAACGTGAGCATGAGCGGCGCCGAGCTGTTGGGAGTACATGCCAGGATTTGCGCCGGCGGACTCCTGAACGTACAGCACGGTTCACAGCAGGCGCAGTTTCGGATTGCGTGGGCTGGATCGGGGGAAGCGGGGATTGAGGCGCTACCTTCCGAACCATGCATCTGGGACGTGGCGCAGCCAACGACGTTAGAAATGGTGGGAACCGGATAGGCCAAACGCCGACAGGCATCCATCGGCCAACTCAACGTGGATTCACGTGGCCGGTTCCCACTTTAACTTCTTCGATCCTCTCTTAATGTTTTGTTGCTCTTTCATGGCACCCCGACCGGAATGCCGGGGCTGATGTTGTGTGTGTCCCTTCGCAACCTTACTTTGGTATGGCGATTTCAACTTTTGTTTCCGGTTGGTTGATGTCAGCCCGGATCAGCGTAGCGAAGCTGTTTTCGATCCGGGTGGAATCCGGACTCTTTCCCGCGGGCCTTCCGCCAACAGAAACTTCTCGAATACTTCATTGGACAGAAGGCGTCCTTTCTTAGTAAGACGCACGTTAGCCTCGTGCTTTTCCAGTAACTTCTGCTCGAGACACTCGTTGATTACTGATTCGAAGGGAGCAATTGCGCGCGAAGTGAAGTTAGCACGCATGGCTTCGAGGTCGATGCCGCGGTTCAGGCGGAGGCCGAGAAAGAATGATTCCTCAAGGGCCGCGTGCCGGGTAACGGCGGTGACTGTGTGCGGGGCGCGATTCATATACCCGTCGAGCGAGTCGGAGTTGGAAAAGCGAATCGCCTCATCGGAACTGGCGGACGGCAGCATCGAGTGCGCGTCGACGCCGAAGCCGAGATAGGGCTGGCGGGTCCAATACTTCAGGTTGTGACACGAGTCGCTGCCGGGACGCGCGAAGTTTGAGATTTCGTATTGCGCGATGCCGGCGGAGTTCAGGGTGTCGCAAGCCTGCAGGTAGAAGTCGGCGGTCGCGGCATCGTCGGGGACGAAATGCGCGTGGTAACGGGTGCCTCCGGCGATGAGTTCGCGGCCCAGGCGGGAGTCATCGTCGACCTCAAGCATGTAGACGCTGGCGTGGGGCGCGCCGAGCGCTACTGTGTCGGCAAGCGACGAGGTCCAGCTTTCGGCGGTCTGGTGCGGAAGTCCCGCGATCAAGTCGATGTTGATGTTGAACAATCCGGCTTGGCGCAGGCGCGCGACTTCTTCGAACACGGTGGAGCGGTTGTGCAGGCGGGCGACGGAATGGGCCTCCTGATCGACGAAGGATTGCACGCCGAGGCTGACGCGGTTCACCCCGGCCTGGAGCAGAGTTTCGATCAGGGAATTCGACAGCGTGCCGGGGGCGCACTCTACCGTAATTTCGGCGTTGCTGGATACTGGAAACTCGCAGCGCACCGCATGGAAGATGCGCAGTAACTGCGACGGGTCGAGGATGCTGGGCGTGCCGCCTCCCAGATAGATGGAGTCGACCGTTTCTTCGAGGGCGCAGCCCAGTTGGGAGGCCAGAGAGCGGGCGGCGGCGATATCCTCGAGCACTCGGGCCACGTAATTTTCGTACGCGGATTTCGAGAAGACGTCGGAGGCGAAGTTGCAGTAGCTGCACTTGGTCCGGCAAAACGGGATCGAGATGTATATGCCAAGGGGCACTGCTGGTTCTATTGTAGGGCTAGAATAACGGAGGTATGCCGACGAAGCGGGCAGGGAAGAGGAATGCTACGGAAAATAAGCTGGACAACCTGTGCAAGCACTGCGGGAAGACGTTTTCGGCTTTTCTGCACCAGATGGAAGAGCACAATGCCGAGGTTACGTGCCCTTCATGCGGCAAGCCGCATGGTGTCGACGTTCCCGCAAAGATAGCGGGGAAACCACGCACGAAGGGCTGAGGCGGGGGCCTTTCTACGGGACGCATTATGCCTGCGAACTCGCCGGCAGCGATGCGGGAAAACATTTCAGAGACTTAAGGGCGCGGATCAGTGCGTGGCGGCGGTCTGCGCCTCCAGCGCGGCGATGGTGCGCGAACAAATTTCTTCGGGTGATCCAGTAGCGGGGATCGAGATCAGAAGGCCAAGCTTTTTATAGAAGTCGATCAGCGGGGCCGTGCTGGATTCGTAGGCCTGCATGCGGACAGTGATCGATTCGGGACGGTCATCTTCGCGCTGAAAAAGCCTGCCTCCGCAACGATCGCAGATGCCCTCTACTTTGGGTGGCTGTCCGGTGATATGGTAGACGGCCTTGCATTTTTCACAGGTGCGGCGTCCGCTGAGGCGCGCGACAATCTCAGGCAGAGGCAACTCGTAGTTCACGACCGCGTTCAGGGGAATCTTCTCGGTCGCCATGAGAGTTTTCAGCGATTCGGCCTGACCGAGCGTGCGCGGGAAGCCGTCGAGCACAAATCCGGTGGAGCAGCGCAGGCAGTTCGCGCGCTCCCGCACCATCTCCCAGACAGTGGTGTCGGGAACCAGCTCGCCGCGGCGCATGCACTGCATGGCCGACTGCATGGCGGGACTTTGATCGCACTCGAGCTGCCTGGAGGCGGCGCGGAACAGGTCTCCGGTCGAGAGATGGCACGACCGCAGGCGCTGGTTGAGGAGGTCGGCTTGCGTTCCTTTGCCGACGCCGGGCGCGCCGAGTAATACGATGCGCCAAGGCGGGACATTCGTTTTTTTCACTTCGGCGTCCGCACAATCAGCGGACGATGCCTGGAACCAGCCGGCTCGACCGTTCTTTTTTTCCGCGAGGCTTTCTTTCAGCGGGTTACTCTGGGCGCTCATGGAGCCTCCTGCAAGGAAGCATGGTACTGCGGAAATGTAGGCCAAGAGCGTACTCCGGGCTGTGACAGGAATCACAGGTTTATGTTCGGGACGGCGGCCGCTGCCTCCGGAACACCAGCGCGGAATTGCACAGCTTATGGCTTCGCCAGCCGGACTGGCCACCGAACCTTATTCCATCGTCTTTCTTCTTTCGCCATCTACTTAAGGTAGTCTTTATCTATACTTTTTCGACGCGGGTCTGTAACGGGGAATGGCTTCGAACCAGGAAGACGAAATCGTAGGCAAGGCGTACGATGGCCGGCTGATGCGGCGGCTGTTGGGGTACCTGCGCCCTTACAGGTGGCATGTGGTGGTGGCGCTGGCGGCCATCATTCTGAAGTCCATGGCCGACGTGCTCGGGCCATTTCTCACCAAGATTGCCATCGATAAGTACCTGGCGAAGTCCGCCGATTCGCATTCCTGGATTGGCGACCACCTCAGCAGCGTGCCACTTAAGGGTATCGGCCAGATCGGCGGCCTGTATATCGGGCTGCTGCTCTTCACCTTCGGGCTGGAATTTCTGCAGACCTACCTGATGCAGTGGACGGGACAGAAGGTGATGTTCGACCTGCGGAGCCAGATCTTCCGCCACCTGCAGCACATGCACGTCGGATTTTTCGACAAGAATCCGGTGGGACGGCTGGTGACGCGCGTGACTACCGACGTCGACGCGCTGAACGAAATGTTCACCGCCGGCGTGGTGTCGATTTTTGAAGATGTTTTCGTGCTGACTTTTATTCTGGCCATCATGCTGGACATGAACTGGAAGCTGGCGCTGACGACTTTCACGGTGCTGCCTCTCATCATCTACGCGACCCAGGTATTTCGGGACAAGGTGCAGGATTCCTACCGCCGGATACGGACCGCGATTGCGCGCATCAATTCGTTCCTGCAGGAAGCGGTGTCGGGGATGCTGGTGCTGCAATTGTTCAACCGCGAGAAGCGCGCGCACGAGCAGTTTTCGCGGATCAATGCCTCCCACATGGAGGCCTACAAAGACGCCATCCTGGCCTACGCGGTTTATTACCCGGTAGTCGAGGTGCTGTCGTCGATCGCGGTGGCCAGTATCATCTGGTTCGGAGGGAGCGGGATTCTTCATCACTCTTCGGTCGCGACCTTGTCCATCGGATTTTCGTGGAAGAGCCTGATTACCGTGCATGTGGTGGAGAGCGCGATGTCGCTGGGCGTGCTGGTCGCGTTCATGCAATATGCGCAGCGGTTCTTTCGTCCGATTCAAGATCTGAGCGAGAAATACAACATTCTGCAATCGGCCATGGCGGCGGGAGAGCGGGTCTTCAAACTGCTCGATACGAGGGTTGAGATTACTTCTCCGGCGGTGGCGAAGCAGGCGGTGGGACCGGGGCGGATTGAGTTCGATCACGTCTGGTTTGCCTATAACGTGGCGGGGGAAGGCACGGAGCAGAGCTCAGGCACGGCACGGGCGGAGGAAAACCACCCCGATTGGGTGCTGCGGGATGTCTCTTTCACTCTGGAGCCGGGGCAGACCGTTGCGGTGGTCGGACATACCGGGGCGGGCAAGACTACTTTGATCTCGCTGCTGATGCGTTTCTACGATGTGCAGCGGGGCGCGATCCGCATCGACGGCGTGGACATCAGGGAGATGGACCTCGACGATCTGCGCGGGCGGTTTGGGGTGGTGCTGCAGGATCCTTTTCTGTTTACGGGGACGGTGGCAGGGAATATCCGGCTGGGAACGGCACGGATCCAAGATGCGGACGTGGAGCAAGCGGCAGAGGACGTGAACCTGGCGGACTTTATTCGCACCTTGCCGGGCGGATTTCAGGAGGAAGTGCGGGAGCGCGGCTCGACGCTTTCGACCGGGCAGAAGCAACTGATTTCTTTTGCGCGGGCGCTGGCGCACGATCCGAAGATTCTGATTCTGGATGAAGCGACCTCGAGCGTCGATACGGAGACGGAGTTCAAGGTGCGCGATGCGCTGCGGAGAATGGTGGAGGGGCGGACGTCGCTGATCATTGCGCATCGCCTGTCGACGATTCAGCGGGCCGACAAGATTATCGTGATGCACAAAGGCAAGGTGCGCGAGATGGGATCGCACCAGCAGTTACTGGCGCAGAGGGGTATCTATTACAAGCTCTACCAGTTGCAATATAAGGATCAGGAAATCATGGTGGCGGGAAGCGGCCCGGGTGCGGCATCGATCGTGCGCGCGGACGGATAGCGGGGCCTTGCGGTTGCGCTTTCTGGCTTAGATCAAAAGGGAACGGGCCAGCGCCCCGTCAAAACGTGAGCTGATGTGAAAAGAAGTTCAACTTACCTGAAATACAATGCTGCAACACCAATGAAACGCGTCGTAAACGAAGGTTTTCCGTGCATTCTGGTGCAATTCGCGGTATAAAGGCTACTCGGTAGTAACCTTCCCCTGCTTAAGTCGATCCTATTCGGCGTTTTGGCTGCCTCATGGCCATTACGAGGAGTCCCATGGTAGACGCAAAAGCTGTGGTTCGGACCCTAGTCCTTTGCGGGTTTGCGTTCGCGACGCTGGCCCTGGCCAAAACTGGCAAGCCTGATGCTGTGACTTACCCGTCGGGGTTTGCTATTTCCCGGCGCGTTGCGGAGTTGCCGACTGGATTGGCGCTCACGGACCGAGTTCACATTCATGAGCCGGGGGCGGGTCCGCTGCACAAGAAAAAGCCGCAGGGCCCAATAGGGCAGGAAGACCCGGTATTGCAAAAGGAAGCGATGCCGATGGTCTCGGCCAGTGCGGGCGTGAATTTCACGGGCCTCGGTTCGCTGGGATTTGTGCCGTCGGATTCGAATCTGGCAGTAGGTCCCTACTACATTGTGGAAGCGGTGAATGTGCAGTTCGCGGTCTACAACAAGAGCGGCGGGCTGTTGTCGGGCCCCACGGACATGGTCAGCTTTTTCTCTGCGCTGGGCGGAAATAACTGTGTGGGTTCCTTCGGCGATCCCGTAGTGATCTACGACCGGGCGGCGGACCGCTGGGTGATCAGTATGATCGGGTCGAATTCCATCGGCAATAATGCGGCCGAGTGTGTCGCCGTCTCGCAGACCAACGATCCGACCGGAGCCTACTATCTCTACAGCTACGGTTTCGGCGCTTATCTGAACGACTACCCGAAGCTGAGCACGTGGGCAACGGCCAGCAACAGCGCCTACCTGGCGACTTTTAACATTTACCAGAACTTCAAGACTTTGATCGGCGCGGATTTGTGCGGATTCGACCGGACGAAAATGCTCGTTGGAGATCCGACGGCGGCGCTGCTGTGTCAACTGACTCCGAGCACTGAGTTTGGGTACTTACCCTCCGATATGGATGGGCCGAGCCCTCCGGTGAATGGCACGCCGGGGCTGTTCATCAACTGGCAGAACAATAATCCGGGGGAGTTGTACCTGCGAGCTTTGACACTGAATTTCGCAGCGGGGACTTCTTCGCTTGCGCCCCCGACCGTGATCAGCGTGGCCAACGACACGATGGCGTGCGTAAATGGCGGCCGGTGTATCCCACAGGAGGGGACGCCGCAGACGCTGGACTCGCTGGGCGACCGGTTGATGTATCGCTTCGCGATCCGGCATTTCCCCGACCATGACCGGGCCGTGGTGAACCACACGGTCGCCAATACGACGCAGGCGGGCATCCGCTGGTATGAGCTTTATGATCCGGCGGGCAATGTGACGCTCAACCAGCAGGGGACATTTGCACCCGACAGCACTTATCGGTGGATGGGCAGCGTGGCCGAGGATCAGAACGGGGATATCGGACTCGGATACAGCGCGTCCAGCAGCACACTTTACCCGGCCATTCTGTTTACGGGACGTGTGCCGAGCGATCCGCTGGGAACGATGGAATCGGAAAACAGCATGCTCGCGGGAACGGCGGCGCAGGTCGGAACCAATGCGTATCGCTGGGGCGATTACACCGCGATGCAGGTGGACCCGAGCGACGATTGCACCTTCTGGTACGTGGACCAGTTTCAGCCGATGATGGGCAGTTACAACTGGGCGACGAACATTGCATCGTTCATCTTTAACAGTTGTACGGCGGGGCCGAATTTCAGCCTCACTGCAAATCCGAACACGGTAACGATCGCGGAAGGCTCTCCCGGGACGAGCACCATTACGGTGGTTCCTTTAAACGGGTTCACGGGCAACGTCGCGTTGACCGCCTCTGGACAGCCAACTGGTGTGACCGCGAAGTTCAAGCCGGCCTCGACCGCCTCAACAAGTACGCTCACCCTGACGGCAGGGGCGGCGGCAACCTCCGGCACGTCTACGATCACCGTTACCGGCACATCCGGCGAAATCACGCAGACGACGACGCTGAGTCTTACGGTCATCGGCCCCACGTTCACGCTTACCGCGAACCCGAATACCGTGTCGATCCAGCAAGGCGCTCAGGGAGCGAGCACGATCACGGTGGTTCCGGCAAACGGGTTCAGCGGGAGCCCAACTCTGAGCGCAACCGGCCTGCCGAGCGGAGTTTCGGCCGTATTCAGTCCTAATCCCACCGGATCCACCAGCACGTTGACACTTACCGCAACCGCCAGTGCGGCCCTTGGCACATCGACGATCACCATTTCCGGAGTCTCGGGCAGCCTCACGCAGACCACGACCCTGAGTCTCACGATCACGGCGGGCCCGAGTTTCAGCCTTACCGCGAGTCCAAACACATTGACCGTGCTGCAAGGCAACCAGGGAACGAGCACGATCACGGTGGTTCCGGCCAACGGCTTCACAGGGAGTCCAACGCTGGGCGCGACTGGTTTGCCGAGCGGAGTTACGGCCGGGTTCAGTCCCAACCCCACCGCCTCCACGAGCACGTTGACGCTTACAGTGGGTAGCAATGCGACTCCGGGCACGTCGACGATTACCATCACCGGGGTCTCGGGAGGCCTAACGGAAACCTCGACGCTGAGTCTCACCGTGACTGGACCGACGTTCAGCCTTACGGCAAGCCCGAACACTCTTTCGGTTGTACAGGGCGCGCAGGGCACGAGCACGATCACGGTGGTTCCGGTAAACGGCTTTACGGGGAGTCCGACTCTGACTGCGACCGGCCTGCCGAGCGGAGTTACGGCCGGGTTCAGTCCGAATCCGACTTCCACGACCAGCACGCTGACGCTAACCGCGGCTGCGAATGCAACTCTGGGCACATCGACGATTACGATCACGGGAGTTTCGGGCAATATCACGCAATCGACCACGCTCGGTCTCACCGTCACTGCGAGCTCGACCTTCAGTCTTAGGGCAAGTCCGGCCACGCTGTCGATTGCTCCAGGCGCTCAGGGGACGAGCACCATCACGGTGGTTCCTACGAATGGGTTTACGGGCAGCGTGAGCCTGAGCGCGTCGGGGCTGTCGAGCGGCATCACGGCATCGTTCAATCCGAATCCGACGACCTCCGCCAGCACACTGACGGTGAGCGTGGCGTCGGGCACGGCGCTGGGCACATCGACGATCACGATCACCGGCGTCTCGGGGAGCATTACGCAGTCGACAACGGTTGGTGTTACGGTTGCCGCCGGCGGTCCGACGGTGGTCGTGACGCCGACTTCGCTGACGTGGGCCAAGATAGCCAAAGGGGCGACGGGGGCGGCGCAAGTCGTGACGATGCAGAACACCGGCAGCTCAACGCTCAACATCTCCCGCATCTACACCACGGGCGATTTTGCCAGCAAGGGCGGTCATGCGACCGACTGCAGCACAACGCTGAAGGCGGGTGCGTCCTGCACGGTTTATGTGACGTTTACGCCGACACAAACCGGGTTGCGCACGGGCGATCTGATCTTCATGGATAACTCGCCGAGCAGCCCGCAGATGGTGAGTTTGAGCGGAACGGGCAAGTAAGGAAAATCACTGGGATCGGCGGGACACCCGTCTCGCCGGTTTTTTTCTCTCGGGTCTGCTTCTCTCCGATCTTTCTCTCGTCCAGTTTTCATTCAGCCAGCTCTCTTTCCTGCGCTTCGTTTGGGATGCCTTCAGCTTTTCCCGACCTTCGAATGGCCTATCTCCGTCTTCTGAATGAAACGACTGTAGCGAGGATGGAAACAGCTATGAGCGATCCCGACAGGACCGAAGCCCTTACAATTGCACGGTGCGGATTCTGATCTCGGCCGGGGAAGCGTCCGGAGAAATGTATGGGGCGCAGCTGATCGAAGCGCTGCGGCGGCGTGATCCCTCTTTGAATTTCTTCGGCGCGGGCGGGGAGCGGATGCGCGCGGCGGGCTGCGAGATCGTGGTCGATGCCAGGGAACTTGCCGTGGTCGGCATCACCGAGATTTTCAGCCATCTCCCGAAGATTCTCGGCCTCTACAAAAATCTGATTCGTGCGGCGGACGGGCAGCGGCCCGATCTGGCGGTCGTGATCGATTCTCCTGCATTCAACTGGCGAGTGGCGCGGCAGATGCGCAAACGCGGCATCCCGGTGGTGTATTACGTCTGCCCGCAATTCTGGGCGTGGCGGCAGGGACGAGTGAAGCTGCTGCGGAAGTACGTGAACAAGGCGCTGGTCATCTTTCCGTTCGAAGAGAAGTTTTATCGAGAGCGAGGCGTGGATGCGATCTTCGTCGGACATCCGCTGGCCGACCTGCCCGCACCCGCGATTACTCGCGAAGGCTACGCAGCCGAGTACGGTCTCGACCTCCGCAAGCCGTGGATCACGGTTATGCCCGGGAGCCGGCGGAAGGAAGTGCGGATGAATCTGCCGGCAATCCTGGAGGCGGTCGAGCGTATGGGACCGGGCTACGAATTCCTTTTGCCCATCGCCCGGACCCTGGACGCCGCGTTCGTTCAGGGGCTGATGGAGACGCGGCGTGCTGCGTCCGCGCATGAGAAGTGCGGCATTCGTCTGGTGCCCGAGGCTTTGCCGGCTCTTTATCTCTCGCGCGCTGCGATTGTGGCCAGCGGGACGGCTACGGTGGAGGCGGCCATCATGGGCACGCCCTTCGTTATGGTCTATCGAGTTTCTCCGTTGACGTATGCGTTGGGTAAGCCGCGCGTGAAGGTTCCGCATTTTGCGATGGTGAACCTGATTGCCGGAAAAGAGGTTGTGTCCGAGCTGGTGCAGAGTCGATTCACCGCCGCCAACATCGTCGCCGAGTTGGGGAAGATCATCACGGACGGGGAGCCGCGAAGCCGCATGATCGGGGAACTGGCTGGGGTGAAGGCGAAGCTGAAGCAAGCCAGCGGGAATGCCGCCCCCGCCGATAAGGCCGCCGAGGTCGTGCTGGACTTACTGCGGCCCGGGACGGGGCCGAGCTCCGTCACCGCTCGAGCAAACTCGGCCGAAGAATAATAAGGCCTGAACGATTAAAGATTCAGGCGTCGCGGCGGAAAACCTTAGCAGATCCGCGACGCCTGCTTTCGCTTTGTGGGTCCATTTACTGCGGGCCGCACTCCGCCACCGGACATCCCGAGGGCGCTTGTGTTCCGATGCTACGCGCGCCGTTCTTGATGTGAATGGGCGTCATGACTCCAGGGACAACCCACCAGAATTTCTGGACCACGCGGTCGCCGGGAAGCCAGCGATGGGGCTTCTTGAGTTCGTAGGCGAGCAGCGCCTCGGAGGCAAAGATGGCTCCGTATTTGCCGATCATGTGAGGAGTGGAGGGCACGCTGGTGACCCAGGGTGCACCCGCAGCGTACTCATGCTCGAGAACCAGTTGGTGAGTGGTGAGGCGGAGGGTCTCGGCGCCGGCGAGCGAGGACATGGCCGCGATGAATTTCTTGTCGATTACTTTTTTCGCGTCCGGTGCATCGGGAAGGGGGTACTTCGGAGGCGCGATCATGGCGTAATTAGCGGGCGAATTCAGGAGGCCGACGTTCACTTCACGGATCTCGGCGGGGGCGTTGCTTTCGGCCAGAACAGCGGGCGGAACAGTGACCATCAAGAGCAAAAGGGTGGAAATGAGAGGGCGCATGGTTCGCAATTGAAATCTCCTTTGGGCTTGTCACCGCGAAAGCTGCCAGAGGGATTGGGGTGAAACCCTTGCTGGGTAGGCGATTCGGGATGTTGCCCTGGAGAAGTGCAAACTTCGCGCCACGAGCCGGCCACTTTCGGGAAGGTTGTTTTGAACGACCTAACAGATGGCTTCCCGGAACGGGAAGGATTGGGATGGGTGCATGTGCAGGACTTTGCGCTTGGAACGTGGTCGTTTTTCTGTTCGCAGGAAAAAGCGATCCAGCACGCGCCGAAAAGCTGGTTCCACAGTCACGCGGGGAGCACGCAGGAATGTGTAATCCGTAAGAGAGTTGCGGCCGTTCGTGCGCAGTCGGACGAATATTGACAATGGGGATGGTCGAAGGTGAGTGTCTGGTGGTCGACAAACAAATTTGGCGATCCCTTGTCCTTACAGCATCGTTTGCGGGAAAATCAACATCATACTGATTGCGGTGATTCCCAGGAGACCGAATTGAAGCTCTGCCACACCCCTCGAGTGCGCCGGGCGCGCTGCCTCTATGTTCTTGTTTTGCTGTTGGTTATCGCGGCTGGATCGGCCCAGGCGGCGGAAAAGCCGCGTCTGCGGGTTGACGATTACCAGATCTCGGTCGAACTGCTGCCTGAAGCCCACAAACTCAGCGCGCACGCCGTGGTCAAGGTGACCGCGCTCGAGAACCTGACAGTCGCCACGTTTCAACTGAATAATGCGCTGCGCATCACCAAATTGGTGGATGCCAACAGCCAGGCCCTCAGTCCGGAACGCAACACGCAGGAATCGAGTGTGCGGTTCGGCTTGAACTCCGACCTGGCGAAAAATGCGACGACTACCTTCACGTTCGACTACGAAGGCACTCTGGAAAACGCCGATGACAGCCCGGTTCAGGGACTGAAGCTCGCTTATGTCGGACCCGACACCAGCTATCTTCTTTACTCGGGATTGTGGTTTCCGGTCGCCGGCTACGGCGTGAACCGGTTCACTTCGACCATCAGCGTAACCGTTCCGGCGCACATGGTGGCCATCGGGAGCGGCAAGGAGACGACAGCTTCGGAGCCGGGCGCGAAGAGGACCACCATCGCCAATTCCAGGACCTTCACGTTCAAATGGAGCAAGCCAAGTTTCCCGGGCACAATCATCGCCGGGGCGTTCCAGGAGTTCAAGAGCGACGAAGCGGGAATGGACCTGCACGTTTTCTTCAAGCCGTCGCACCAGGAACTGGGCGCGCAGTATGCCGACACCGCCGTGAAGGCTTTCACCTACTTCGTCACACAGTACGGCAACGCGCCTTCGACGCGGTTGCAGGTAGTGGAACTTCCCGACGATACCGTTCCCACGGCCTACGCGCCGGAGATTGCCGCGCTGGCCAGCCGCGCCATCACAGAAAGAGTTAACTACCGGTTGCTGTCTAACACGATTGCACACCAGTGGTGGGGTGTCTCGGTGAGTCCGGCGTCGAAGGACGACTGGTGGATCAGCGACGGCTTTGCACGCTACTCGGAGGCTCGCTACGTAGAGAGCGCGGCGGGCGAAGCGGGGCTGGAAGAGATGGTGAAGGACATGTCGGTGGGCGCGCTCGCCTACGACAGCGTGCCGCTTTCGAGCGCCGACAAGCTCGACTATTTTTCTCCCGAATTTCAGTCGCTGGTCACCGACAAGGGCGCCATGATTTTGCACATGCTGCGCTGGGTGCTGGGCGAACCGAAATATCTAAAGGTGATGCGCGAGTTCGCAACCAGGTACGCCGGCAAGCCCGCCAGCACGGACGACTTCCGCAAGCTGGTCGAACAGGTCTATGGCGAAAAGCTGACCTGGTTCTTCTCGCAGTGGATGGACTCGACGAGCGCTCCCGAATTCAAGACGAAGTACACCGTCTACCGGCTGGGAAATAACAAGGGATTCCGCATCGTGGGCGCAATCCAGCAGGATCTCGATCTATTTCGCATGCCGGTGAAGTTGCGCATCGATACCGATGGCAAGACGGAAGAGAAGAGGATCGAGGTTGTAGGCACCGATTCGGCGTTCTCGGTCGAGACTTTCGGCAGGCCGCGCCGGATTTCAGTCGATCCGGAAAACCATGTGCTCACCAACTCGAAGGACATCAAGCTGCGATCGTCAATTTTGCGGGGACAGGGATTGACGCAACAAGGCGATCTGGCGGGGGCTCTCACGGAGTTCAACAAAGCACTGGAAGTGAACAAGAACAGTTCGCTCGCCCATTACCGGGTGGCGGAAGTATTTTTCCTGCAGAAGAACTATCAATCTTCGGCGAATGCCTATCGTGAATCGCTGAATGGGGATGGCGAACCGCGCTGGACCGAGGTCTGGAGCCACCTTCAACTGGGAAAGATTTTTGACATCACCGGCCAGCGGGAGCGCGCCGTCAATGAATACCGGCAAGCCATCCAGACCAACGACAATACGCAGGGCGCCCTCGACGAAGCTCGCCGCTACATGCAAAAACCTTTCGAACGGCAAGAGGGAAGTTAAGCGGACAAAAGAAGAGGCCCGCACCACCAGGCGAATAGTGGGACGGGCCAAGAGGGAACGATGTAAGAGTAGAACGATTCCCGAATAATGTCAAGTAGTTCTATAGACTTTATTTACACAGTCATACTGCCCCCGCCGCCCGGTTTTCCTCTCGTCCAAGGTGTCAGTGGGCTCCGCCCTGAAATCCCTTGCGGCGCTGCTCGCTGTAGCGGTGCAGCGAGTCCTCGAGAATGGGATATGCCTGGGTGGCCGGCTGGATCTCATCCACTTCGACGGACTTGCCCTCGAGTTGCTTGTAGTCCTGAAAGAAGCGACGGAGCATGATCAGGCGGTGAGGCGGCATTTCGGCGGCTTCGCGATAGGCGTTGAACTCGGGATCTTCGGTGGCGATGGCGATGATCTTGTGATCCTTTTTGCCGGAATCGAGCATGGTCATCAGCCCGATCGCCCGCGCATGGATGATGGTCAGCGGGACGACCGTCTCCTGGCAGAGCACCAGCACGTCGAGAGGATCGTCGTCTTCCGCAAGTGTTTGGGGGATAAAGCCATAGTTCGCCGGGTAGTACACCGCCGAGTAGAGAATGCGATCGAGTTTGATGAGGCCGCTTGTCTTGTCGAGTTCATACTTCACGCTGGAACCGAAGGGAATCTCGATGACGGTGTTGAACTCCTGAGGAAGCTTGTCGCCGGGAGTGACGTCGTGCCAGGGATGGATCATAAATTCCTGCCTGCCTCTTACTTCGTTCCTAAGTTTTTTGGCTGAAGCGATTGTAAATGGGGAGGGAGGGAGTAAGCGCGCTGGGCATGCCCCACCTCCACTAGCCTTGACCCGGCATGGGGCAGCGCGTAGAGTCTCCCCATAGGGGTGAGCATTCTTATGTCGAGTGAAACCAGCAAATATCTCAAGTTTGGCGGCGTGACGGTCCTGATCTTGTGCTCGCTCGGCTACCTCGCCTATACAGGGGTGCAGGACAGCAAGAGCTATTACGTCACCATTAAAGAATTGAACGGCATGGGGAACGAGGCGTATTCGAAGCGGCTGCGGGTCGCAGGCAATGTTGTGCCCGGATCGATCAAGCGCAGCGGGACGCGCGTGGATTTCATGCTGAAGGAAAACGATTTGACGCTGCCGGTTTCCTACACGGGGACCGAGGCTCCTCCCGATACTTTCAAAGACGATTCGCAGGCGCTGGCCGATGGCAAATACGGCACCGACCACGTCTTTCACGCGAAGCAATTGCAGGCCAAGTGCGCCTCGAAGTACGCACCGGCGCCGGGCGCGGCTCCGGGGGCCGAACCCGCCAAGAGCATGACGCAAAATCAGGGTACATCCTCCAGCGGCATGGCGAATTAGAAGATTGACTGAAAACGCAGCCGTCATCACCGTTTCCAACCTGATCAAGCAGTTTGGCCGCTTCGCGGCACTGCGCGGCGTTAGCGCCGAATTTGTGGGCAGCAAGCTCTACGCGATTCTCGGCGACAACGGCGCGGGCAAGACCACGTTGCTGCGGACTCTGGCGGGACTGAACCAGCCGTCGAGCGGCCAGGTTTCCATTCTCGGCGCGAACAAATTTCACGATATCTGCGGGCAGGTCGGGTACATGGCGCATCCCTCACTGCTCTATGACGAGATGAGCGGAGCGGAGAACCTCGCTTACTTCGCGCGACTTTACGGGATCGTCGACGCGCAGCGCTGCGCCGAGGTGATTCGCGCCGTGGGCCTTGATCCGACACTCGCACGTCCAGTCGGACAATATTCGCAGGGGATGCGGCAGCGCATGTCACTGGCGCGGGCGCTGCTCAACGATCCGAAGATTCTGCTGCTGGACGAACCATTCTCGAATGTCGATCTTCGTTCGGCGCGAGATATGGTGCATCTGCTGGCGGGCTTGCGCGATCAGGGCAAAACGATTTTCGTGGTGACGCACCAGGCTTCGTTGCTGGAGGGGGCGGCCGACGAGTTCATCTGGATGGAGGCGGGGAAGATTTTCGCCCGTACTCGTAGCTTCCAAGAACAACGCATGAACCCGACCCTGGATTCCGGTCGCCTCGAAACTGGCTCTCAGGTTAGCGCCCAAAACACGGGCGCGAACCCGGGGCACCCTAAGATCGTGCGCGGCATCACGCAGGCCACGCTCAGCAAGGACCTGCGGCTGGAGTGGCGCTCGAAAGACGCCATCAACTCTATGCTGTTTTTTTCTTTGCTGGTGGTGGTCGTGTTCAGTTTTTCGTTTGATCCGAGCGCGGAGGAGTCCCGCCAGATCGCCGGGGGACTGGTCTGGGTCGCATTTCTGTTTGCCGCCGTAGTTGCGCTCAACCAGACCTGGGCGCGCGAGTTGCGCAACCAGGTGCTGGATGCCTACCGCGTCTCGCCGGCGCCGCCCAATTCCCTGTTCATGGCCAAGGTCCTGGGCAATTTTATTTTCGTCGCGGTGCTGGAAACACTGATGACTCCGCTCTTCATCATGTTCTACCGGCTGCGGGCGCTTGGTCCGGAGTGGCCTTTGCTGCTGGTGGCGGCATTTGGAACCTGGGCTCTGGTGGTCAATGGGACATTTTTCGCGGCGATGTCGATCCGCACGCGCAGCCGTGAGATCATGCTGCCCCTGCTGCTGTTCCCGATTTCGATTCCGGCGCTGCTGGCCATGGTGCAGGCGACCACTTCCATATTGAACGGCGAGGGCGCGCGT
This sequence comes from uncultured Acidobacteriaceae bacterium, assembly GCA_963838315.1. Taxonomy (GTDB): domain Bacteria; phylum Acidobacteriota; class Terriglobia; order Terriglobales; family Acidobacteriaceae; genus Acidiflorens. The sequence continues at coordinate 220,405 of CAWIQW010000004.1, read as the reverse complement.
TTCTGGATCGTGTTGCTTGTTACGTATGATCTGGTGTTTACTACGACTTGTTTGCTTTTGTTTGAGACGGTGCTGAATGCGGAGTGAGGCGGCGAGCCGCGAGTTGCGAGTCACGAGCGTTCTGGGGCTACACTGGTCTTGTTCGCGGCTCGAAACTCGCAACTCGCAGCTTAATTCATGAAACGTGCTTTCCCCATCCTCGGAGTTTTGACGGCGGTCCTGTTGGTCTACGCGCTCTACATGGCGCTGGTGGGCGCTCCTACCGAGCAGACCATGGGAAGCGTGCAGCGGATTTTTTACTACCACGTGCCTTCGGCGTGGACGGCTTTCATCCTCTTCTTTATTAATTTCGGGGCGTCGATTTACTACCTGATCAAGCGCTGTCCGACGGCCGATATCGTCGCCCTGGTCACGGCCGAAGTCGGCGTCGTCTTCTGCACAGTCGTCCTCATCACGGGTCCGATCTGGGCGCGTCCGGTCTGGGGGATCTGGTGGACGTGGGATATGCGCCTGACCTCGACGCTGGTGCTGTGGCTGATTTATGTGAGTTATCTCTTTCTGCGGCGGTTTTCATCGAGCGGACAAACTCCCCTGCTGGCAGCCGCCTTATCCGTGCTGGGCGCGCTCTGCGTTCCGTTTGTTTATTTTTCGATCTGGTTTTTCCGCACGCAGCATCCGCAGCCGGTAATGGGTGGCGGCGGATCGATCGATCCGCGCATGCTGCATGTTTTGCTGATCAACTGGCTGGCTTTTTCCTGCTTTGCGTTTCTAGTGTGCTGGTCGCGCTACCGGCTGGAGAAAGTGCAGCGCGAAGTCGATGAAGCCCATGCGCTGCGCTCGTTGAATGGATGAAACAATGAATCCCTATCTTTTTTCTGCCTACGCCGTAACCTGGATCATCCATATTGGTTACATCGGGACGATTGTGCGGCGCTACGCGCGGCTGAAGCGGGAAATTGAAGAGCTGAAGAAGTAGGCTTGCGGCTTTCGAACCCTGGTTGCCCTCTTCGTATTGACAAGTGTTAAGCTACAGGCTACACTCTTGGAGTGCACGTTCGGAGCTTCGCTCACAAAGGGCTGAAAGCGCTCTATGTGGACGACAATCGCAGGGGCATTCCGCCGGAAGCGGCCGACAAACTCGGGAAAATGCTGGCTTTTCTCGACAATATGGAAGACGTTGAGGAGTTGCGTTCGCTGCCGGCGTGGAAAGCACATACACTCAGCGGCGATCGCAAAGGGACCTGGAGTCTTAGCGTGACGCGCAACCGCCGCTTGACGTTCCGGATCGATGCCGCGGAGAACGAAATCTACGACGTCGACCTCGAAGACTATCAGTGAACCTAAAGGAAAGTTTTTATGCCCATCAAGAATCCGCCCCATCCCGGAGATTTTATTCGGACGGAGATCGTTGAACCCGCGGGGCTTTCGGTGACCGCAGCCGCGGCGGCGCTCCGGGTTTCCCGCCCGGCGCTCTCCAGTCTGCTCAATGGGAAGGCGAATCTCTCCGGTGACATGGCGCTGCGCATTGAAAAAGCCTTCGGAGTGAAGATGGACACGCTCATGAGAATGCAGGCTGCCTATGATATTGCCGCGACCCGCAAGCGGGAGAACCGCATCCACGTGCAGCGCTTTCACCAAACCGCTGAGGTGTAGCCCACCGGAAAGCCCTTGAATCGGCCTCGCGCGCCCGAAAAGCGGAATCCACAGCTTATAGCGGAAAGCCAAACTCCTAGCAACCATTCCTGCCCCTGGGCGCTTCTCATTAGAGCGGTTAACCGGCTGGTAGTGTTTGAATTCTTCGTTGGCGCACGTTTGGGACACTACCATTCCGATCTGTCCGGCTTGACCAGCATATCTCTTGGATGTAAAAGTATTTACTTGCTTTAATCCCAGGTCTTGGTGACAGGCACGCATCCGCTTCCCAGGGGCGTCGACTCCCAGCGGTGTTTGTGTGCCATTCTTCTTTTCACCCCTTGAGATTGGGAAATCGGAGGAGCTTCGTGAATTGGAATTACTGTGCGCCGGTGGAGGGTTCTGTGGGCAATTCTAAGGCAGGCGGGAGCGAGGGATCGATGCGAAAATCTCAGCGTTGGGGAATGAAGGCCGCTTTACTGGCGGTAGCGGTGCTGGCAACAGCGGGCACGGCATTTCACCTTGCAGGCTCGGGATTGGCCGGAACAGCTGCCGCCAAAGACCAACACGCTTCCGTAGCCTCTGCCTCGTCTGTGGCACAACGCGAGCCTTCCACGAGATCAATCTCGTTGCCACTGTTCTTCGAACCGAACCAGGGCCAAACCGATTCCCGGGTCAAGTTTCTGGCGCGTGGAGCCGGTTATGGATTGTTCCTTACCGGCGATGAGGCGGTGCTCTCCCTTCAGCGTTCGGCTGTCGTAGCGAAGCAGGCTGCGGGTTCCTTCGCCCCGCGCTCTTCTGCCAGCATCATTCGTATGCAACTTGTCGGAGCGAAGCGGGCGGCCCGCATCCAAGGCAGCCAGTTGCTCCCCGGCCAGAGCAACTATTTCATCGGCAATGATCCTTCCAAGTGGAAGCGCGGCATTCCACAGTTCGCCGGCGTCGAGTACAAGAGCGTCTATCCCGGAATCGATCTCGTGTACTACGGCAAGCAGCGCCAGTTGGAATATGACTTCCGCGTCGACCCCGGCGCCGATCCCAACCAGATTGCGCTGAGCTTCAAGGGAGCTTCCGCCCATCTGGATTTGGGCGACCTCGTGCTTTCAACCGCAGGAGGAGACGTTCGCTTCCAGGCGCCCCATATCTATCAGCGTGGCGGGAACACGGCGGGTCACAATGCAGCAGGTCAGAATCCTGTAGGTCAGAATAATGAAGAACAAGCGATCGCGGGGAGTTTCCGGCTGCTGGCCGACAACAAAATCGGATTCACTGTCGGTCCCTACGATCACTCCCGCGAACTGGTAATTGACCCGATCCTGACTTATTCCACCTACCTTGGCGAGGGCACGGAGTCGCTGGTGAATGTGGCGGTCGATGCGTCCGACAACATTTATGTGGCTGGCTCGACCCAATCGGCGGGATTTCCCGCCACAGCGGGCGCCCTCCAAAATTCGCTCGCCGGCCCGGAGAATATTTTCATTGCCACGATTAACACTTCCGCGTCGGGGTTGGCACAGCTGCTTTTTGCCACCTACCTGGGCGGCAATGGGACTGACCAACTGGCGGGCATTGCGGTTGACCCGGGCCCAGGCTCCAGCTTCCCGAACATCAATATGTATGTGGCCGGAACGACGACGTCCACCAATTTCCCGACCACTTCAAGCAATGCTTTCCAGCCGACGGCTACCTTCCCCGGCGCTCCGAGTCAGACCCATGGCTTCCTGAGTACGATCAACGTCGCCCAAGGCACGACCAATACTTTCACGCTCACTTATTCGACCTACCTCGCGGGCAACACCAGCGGAAATGCCAATGGCAGCGACACCGTCACGGGTCTTGCGGTGGATAGCTCTTTCAACGCGTACGTGACCGGCACGACGACCTCAACCAGTGTGATCGCAGGATTTCCATCGACTCCCAACGCATTTCAAATCTGTCCTTTTGAGCCGGCGCAGGCGGGAGGAAATCCCTGCCCGGTAACGAGCGGCCCGCCGCAATTTTTTGCCAGCAAGATCAACACGGCGGGCTCGGGCACGGCGAGCATGCTCTACTCCACATACTTTGGTGGAGGATATCCGGCAAACGCGACCGCGGTCGGTGGAGGAATTGCGCTTGACCCCTCCGCCAACAACGCGAATAACACTAACGTCAACATGTATTTCACCGGCACCACCAACATGCTTGGAGGAACCGGTCCGAACGGCGAAGCTGGATTTCCGCTGGTCAATTCCTGGCAGAGCTGCCTCAACCAGTCTGGCATTATCAGCGGCTGCGTAGCGTCGACGAACACGGATGCGATTCTGGTTAAACTGAATCCCAATCTCAACCAGCCGAACGCGCCGCCGGTTTATTCCACTTATCTTGGAGGCAGCGGGAACGATCAGGGCATCGCGGTCGCCGTGGATACTTCCAGCAACGCCTATGTCACGGGGTCCACGGCATCGGGCGACTGGGCCTGCACCAATACCTGCATTCTCGGGCCCTACCAAAGCAACGCCGCTACAGGCGGTAGAACGAACGCTTATATCGCCAAGATCGGCAACGAAGGGAACGTTATTTTCCCGTTGAGCTTTTTTACCTACCTGGGCGGCACGGGACCGGATAGCGGCCAGGCTATCGCGGTCGATACGATCGGCACCGCGCACGTGGCGGGATCGACGTCGGGAAATCTCCCGGTCGTGAATCCAATCACTGGCGCCTACAACGGCGCGACCTACGGCGGTAATGGCGATGCTTTCGTCGCGCTCATCTCGACGACCACCGTGACCACCACCGGAATCCCTCCCGGCGACTACCTGACCTATTTGGGCGGCAGCGGCGCGGACGGCGCCACCGGAATCGCGCTCGACGTGTTCAACAACGCTTACGTGGTCGGCACGACCCAATCCTCGAACTTTCCGGTCGTGAACGCGCTGCAGGAGTTCAACGCTCCGAAGAACGCATTCATCAGCAAGCTGGGCGGCAATAGCAACATTGTCACTACCAATGGCACAGGCAGCCCGTCTCCTAACCCGCTGCCGGCGGGAACCCAGGCTACGTTTACTTTCAACATCACCAACATGCCATTTCCGGATGGCAGCGGAGATCCGGCGTCCAATGTGATCTTTGAGGCCTCCGTTCCCATAGCGGGGATCGCGAGCCTACCGACCGCCAGCGTCTCAAGCGGCCAGGGAAGCTGTTCTCCCACGCTCGGATCGACCATTATTTGCACGATCGGCACGCTCGCGGTGAATGCCTCCGCGCAGGTACAAGTCTTCGTCACGCCGCAAAGTCCGGCGACTGGGCCGCACCCGCAGATTGGCGTGTCCGGGCAATCCTCCGCAAACGGCGGCCCTTTTGGCGGAGCGGTCGGGCAATCGGTTCCTATCACCGACTTTTCCATTACTGCCTCGCCGGGTAGCCAGACGGTGCAGAACGGCCAGCTCGCGACATTCAACGTCACCGTGGGCGCGGATTATGCCTTGGGATACAACGCTACCGTTTCGATGAGCCAGAGCTCGCAGCCTTCGATCGTCACCAGTCCGGCGCCAACCTTCACCATCACCCCTGTAACAATTGCCGGGACAACATCGGCCCAGACACAGTTGAACATTCAGACGGTGGCGCGTCCGGTGACTACCGGAGGGTTGCTGCGTCGCAACTCGTTCTATGCCGCATGGCTACCCATCGGAGGCTTGAGCCTGATTGGGCTCGGCGTGGGGGCTGGCCGCAGACGGCGACGCATCCTCGCCGGGATCGCGCTCGGGCTGCTCGGAGGCTTGATCCTCTTACAACCTGCTTGCGGATCGTCCAGTAATCCCACCACGACCACCGGAGGAACTGCGGCTGGACAGTACACGATCACCATCACCGGCTCGGCATCGAGCGGTGCGTCGCATCAGACCATCGTGACCCTGAACGTGACCTAACTCAGGCGCTCTTCTTTCGCTGTGCAAAGCCTCCGCTGCGGCGGAGGCTTTTTCTTTTGCTCGTGCATTCGTCGGAAGGGATTCTGATCGGGTGCTCCTCGTAGCCCGCTAGACGGGAGCCGTTGATCCAGGCCAGGCGTCGCCGTTCCTGCACTCCCAACCGCTAAACCATTCAAAACTCGCCAGATCGAATTCTTGACATTATTATAGATTGCGATACCATTATCGCGATTTGCTATATGACGCTGGGCGAGAAAATCCGTTACCTGCGCGAAGTGGAAGGCTCGCTGCGCGGCTTGGACCGTCCGATGACGCAGCAGGAGCTGATGAAGGCGATCCGCAAGGAGACCGGCCAGGCCATCAGCCAGTCGTACCTGTCGCAGATTGAAAGCGGACGGCGTCCACATATGACGCAGTCGACACGCACGCTGCTGGCGCGATTCTTCAAGGTGCATCCGGGATTTCTGGTCGATGACCCGGAGGGCTACCACGCCGAACTAACCTCGGACCTCCGCACCACCGAGGGCCAGTTGGACGTATGGCTGTTGCAGGGCTCGGAGCGGTTTGCGAGCGACCCCGCGGTGAGCGAAGCGCTCATCAAGGCGGCGAGAGAGAAAGACACGCGCCGGGCGCTCCTGTTGCTGGGGGAGATCTTGAATACTCCGGGGCTGGCGGACCGGCTGTTCGAGGCGTTGAGTCCGGCACCGGCACCGCGGACGAGACGAGCGTAAATGCAAGTGGAGCAGCGGGCGCCGAGCCGCTCGCCGGCGATTATGGTTCGTGACTTGAAACTCGTAACTCGAAACTCGAGACTCGCAGCTCAAAAGCTGCCAAGGCAAAGGAGGCGAAACCTATGACATGGGCTGATTTTTATCTGATCTGTTTCGCCGTCGGATTTCTGCTGAGCGCAATTTCTTTCGTGGCCGGTAGCCTGCACTTGCACCTGCCGCATTTTCCCGGCGCTCATGGCCCGATCGGACACATTCCCACTGGCGGCGCCTCGGGAGGAAGTGCTGTGGGAGGTCACCCTCCCGGGCCATCGGGCGCCGTCAAGGCCGGCCATGGCACCAACGTTTCGCCCTTCAACTTCATCACGCTGACCGCGTTCCTGGCGTGGTTTGGAGGCACGGGGTTCCTGATCACGCGTTTCTCGAGCGTCTGGTTCGCGCTTGGGTTGCTGCTTTCTGTCGCTGCCGGACTGGTTGGCGCCGGGATCGTGTTCCTGTTTCTGACGCGCGTGCTCATCTCGCCCGACGAGAACATGGACGCCGCCGACTACGAAATGGTGGGCGTGCTCGGGCGAACGTCGCTGCCGATTCGCGAGCAGGGGACGGGCGAAATCATCTACTCGCAGGCCGGCACGCGCCGCACCTGCGGAGCGCGCAGCGAGAACGGCGACGCGATCGAAAAAGGCGCGGAAATTGTTGTGACCCGCTACGACAAAGGCATCGCGTACGTGCGGCGCTGGGAAGAAATGAGCGGGGAGTGAGAAGTGAGCCACGAGTTCCGAGCGACGAGCCGTGAACGCGAAGACCCATTGGTTTGGTACTAACTCGCAGCTCGCGGCTCGGAGCCAATAGCTTCTAAGGAGGCGTTATGGTGTTAGGCATCGCAGTGGAAATCTGGATATTCGCGGGACTTGCGGTTCTGGTAGTCCTTTTCCTGATCAGTTCGCTAGCGCGTCTCTACCGCAAGGCGGGGCCGCATGAAGCGCTGATCGTCTACGGCTTTCGCGGCACACGCGTGGTGCAGGGACACGGCACGGTCATCTTCCCGATGGTCGAAAACTGCCGCGATCTGTCGCTCGAATTGATGTCGTTCGACGTCGCTCCGCAGCAGGATCTCTACACCAAGCAGGGCGTTGCTGTCACTGTCGAAGCGGTCGCGCAGATCAAGGTGAAGTCCGACAAGGAGTCGATTCTCACCGCGGCCGAGCAATTCCTCACCAAGACCGACCAGGAGCGGGAAGGCCTGATCCGCCTGGTGATGGAAGGTCACCTGCGCGGCATCATCGGACAACTCACGGTCGAGGAAATCGTGAAGCAGCCCGAGATGGTCGGCGACCGCATGCGCGCCACTTGTGCCGATGACATGAACAAAATGGGCCTCGAGGTGATCTCGTTCACGATCAAAGAAGTCCGCGACAAGAACGAGTACATCACCAACATGGGCAAGCCCGACGTGGCCCGCATCAAGCGCGACGCCGACGTGGCTACGGCCGAAGCCGATCGCGATACTGCCATCCGGCGCGCGGTTGCGACCCGCGAGTCGGCGGTTGCGAAGGCACAGGCCGATCAGGAGCGCGTGCTGGCCGAGACGCTCTCCCAGGCAAAGCAGGCCGAGGCCCAGCGCGATCTCGAGATCAAGAAAGCGCAGTACCTCGAAGTGACGAAGAAGCAGCAGGCACAGGCGGACAAGGCATATGACATCCAGACCAACATCATGCAGCAGCAGGTAATCGCCGAGCAGGTGAAGGTGCAGCAGGTGGAGAAAGAAGGCCAGGTCAAGGTGCAGGAAGCCGAAATCAACCGCCGCGAAAAAGAGTTGATTGCGACCGTGCTGAAGCAGGCCGAGATCGAGCGCCAGCGCATCGAAACGCTGGCCATGGCCGAAAAGCAGCGCCTGATGTCGGAAGCCGAGGGCCATGCGTCGTCGATCCGCCAGCAGGGCGAAGCCGAGGCCGAAATCATCTTCAAGAAGGGCGAGGCCGAAGCGAAAGCGATGAACGTGAAGGCCGAGGCTTTCCAGGAATACAACCAGGCAGCCGTAATCGACAGGCTGTTCGCGAGCATGCCGGAAATCGTCAAAGCGCTGGCGAGCCCGCTATCGAACGTCGACAAGATCACCATCGTCTCGACCGGCAATGGCGATGCCGCCGGCATGAACAAGATCACCGGCGACATCACCAAGATGGCGGCGCAGATACCCGCGTTGTTCGAAACACTGAGCGGCATGCCCCTGGGCGAGTTGCTGGGCAAAGTGCGGCCGATTGGAGACAAGGCTCCCAAGTTGCCTGACAAGAAATTAGGGTAGTGTCGTTGGTCGTTCGTCGCTGGTCGACCGGAAGTGAGGAACGATCCACAAGGCGCGAACGACAAACGACCATCGACCATCGACAAACGACGAATTTCAGGAGGATTCCGTGCAGGACGAAGTGCATCACGCAAGATCGCTAGGTCTGTCCGTAGCCCTCGGAGGCGCCATGGGCGCCGCCATCGGCGCGGCGACAGGACACATGGGAGTCTGGGTGGCCGCCGGAATCGCAATCTACATCGCGATCACCATCGTAGGTGGCGCCTGGAAAACGAATCGAAATTAGGGGGATTGCGCGGCCGTAGTGGCGGCGCGACATTCCCAACGACAAACGACGAACGGCGGAATTTCACGAGGTGACTTATGGCATTACTGGAGCGCGTTTCAACATTAGTCCGGGCAAACCTCAACGACCTGATCGACAAGGCCGAAGAGCCGGAGAAGATGATCAAGCAGGTTATTCTCGACATGCAGAACCAGCTTCTGCAGGTCAAAACGCAGGTCGCGATTGCAATCGCCGATCAGCACCTGCTCGAAAAAAAGAAAGTAGAGAACGACGACAAGGTGCAGGAATGGATGCGCAAAGCTGAACTCGCCGTCGACAAGAAGCAGGACGATCTGGCGCGGGCCGCGCTGCTCCGCGTGGAAAGCTACCGCGAAATGAGCGCCGGTTTCACGCAGCAGGTGGAAGACCAGAAAGCGCAGGTCGAAAATCTGAAGTCGGCCCTGCGCAAGCTGGAGCAGAAAATGGCCGAGGCAAACACCAAAGCCGATCTTCTGATCGCACAGCACCGTCGCGCCCGGGCGGCCAGCAAGGCCACCGACGCGAATTCCGGCATGAGCGCCAATGCGAAGTCCGCTACCTTCGATCGCATGAAGCGCAAGGTCGCGCGCGAAGAGGCCGTGGGACAGGCGAAAGCCGAACTACTGGCCGACGACGTCGACGACCGCCTGGCGGCGCTCGAAAAAGAAGATCGCATCGAGCAGTTGCTGACGGAGCTGAAAACGAAGCGCGGCGCATAGACATCTTTGCGCGCCTTGGATTGCGCCCTGCAAAAAGGCGCGCGCTGAAAGGAACGCAACCGTGAAACGAGCATTGATGTATCCAGTGATCTTCTGCATGGCCGCCGTCGCGCACGCCCAGAACATTGTCGGAGACTGGCAGGGCACTCTCAAAGCGGGAGCGGCCGAGTTGCGTCTCGTCCTGCATATCACCAGGAACGGCGATGGCACCTTGAAGGCGACACTCGATAGCGTCGACCAGGGAGCCAATGGAATTCCGGTTAGCTCAATCTCGCTGAAGGATTCGATGCTAAGCCTCACGGTGAATGCCGTTCAGGGCACCTATGAGGGAAAGGTCGCCGCCGATGGCAGCGGAATCATCGGTATCTGGACGCAAGGTCAGCCTTTGCCTCTCAATTTCAAACGCTCGGCCGGAGCCGTTACGCCAGAGCACAAGCCAGCCAAGCCATCCGACATCGACGGCGCGTGGCAGGGCACGATCGAGGCCGGAGTAGCGAAGCTCCGCGTCGTCTTCCACATCACCAACATGGAAGATGGCCTGCTGGCCACGCTAGACAGTCCGGATCAGGGAGCGGCGGGCATCCCAGTCACCAGCGTTTCGAGGCAGGCTGCCACGCTCAAGATGGACGTGAAATCCATTGGTGGGCATTTCGACGGCAAGATCAGCAGCGACTTGAACACTATCGAGGGCACGTGGTCGCAAATGGGCAATTCCCTGCCGCTGACATTGAAGCGCGTCAAGGACTCGATCGAACTGGAGCGGCGTCGTCCGCAGAATCCAACGAAACCGTACCCCTATAAAGAGGTGGAGGTTCCCTACGACAATAAGGCGGCCGGAATCACGCTGGCCGCAACGCTCACGTCGCCCTCGGGCAACGGCCCCTACCCGGCGGTGGTCTTGATCACCGGTTCGGGGCCGCATGATCGCGACGAGAGCCTAATGGGCCACAAGCCTTTTCTCGTCCTTGCCGATTACCTGACCCGCAAGGGCATCGTCGTTCTGAGAGCGGACAAGCGCGGCGTGGCAAAATCCACCGGAGACTACGCCACGGCGACCATGACCGACTTCGCCTCCGACGCGGTTGCTGGCGTGGCCTACCTGAGAACGCGACCCGAGGTGGACGCGCGAAGGATCGGCCTGATCGGCCACAGCGAAGGTGGAACCGTCGCGCCCATGGCCACCGTGGGGAATCGCGACGTTGCTTTCATCGTCATGATGGCGGGGACGGGCGTCCCCGGGGATCAGATCCTTCCTGCCCAGTTGATCCTGCTCTCGGAAGCGGCCGGGAAAAAACCTGAGGAAGCCGAGAAAGATGCCGCCGATGAGCGCGCGATCCTGGCGCTCATCGAGCACGAGAAAGATGATGCGGCGCTCGACAAACAGTTACGCGAAAAGTTGTCGGGAAAACTGCCGGAGGCCCAGATCGCAATCCAGATCAAAACGCTCACCTCGCCCTGGTTCCGCCAGTTTCTCACTTACGATCCCGCAGTGACTTTGCCCAAAGTGACCTGCCCGGTGCTCGCCATCAACGGCGAAAAAGATCTGCAGGTGCCTCCCGGCCAGAACCTTCCTGTGATAAGAAAAGCGCTCGCGGAGGCGGGGAACGAGAATGACGAAGTCGACGAACTCTCCGGCCTGAATCACCTTTTCCAGACGGCAAAGACCGGTGGCCTGGGCGAGTATGCCGAGATCGAGGAGACTATGTCTCCGATCGCCATGGAAAAGATTGCCAGTTGGATCCTGGCGCTGCCGCGGCCATCGTCGACTTCTCACCTCTAACGGTACAATTATCTGGGGTCTGCCATGCGAAAAATCTTCCACTTCGACTCTCCGGCCGAGCCTTACGTGGCCGATGCCGCCGTGTTGTGCTGCTTCGATCATCGCATCAGCACCGCCGTAAGAAAATTTCTGAAGAAGCAAGGCATCGAGCGTCCTGACATGATCATCGTCGCCGGCGGCGCCAAGACTCTGGCCTCTCCGCGCAACGATTTCGAGCAGGATTTCATTCTTGAGCAGGTACGCATGTCGATTCGCCTGCACCAGGCCAAGCGTGTGCTAGTCATGAGCCATTCCGACTGCGCCACCTATGGCGGACTCGCGAATTTTAAAGGTGATCGCGACGCCGAAGCCACGCATCACCGCACTGAACTCCTCCGCGCAGGAGATTTGGTCACCACCCACTTCCCCGGCATTTCGGTCGAACCGTACTTTGTGAAATTCGACGGCGTGTGGGAAGTAAGGCAAGCTGGCAACGCGAAAAAGAAAGAAGAAGTCGCGTAGGAAGTCAGAAGTCAAAAGTCAGATTGCAGAAGTAAAACCGAAGCGCTTTTGGTTTCACTTCTGCAATCTGACTTCTACCTTCCGACGCGCCTTTAAGCGCTTGCCTTGTCGAGTAGAGGCAGCGGCTTCGCCGGATCGGGCGCGGAATCCAGTTCCAGTTGTTCCTGGCCGCTGAGGGCAGTCACCTTGCCGCGATAGCTCTTCAAATGACGTTGCGCGGTCTCGAAGGCTTCTTGCGCCTTGTTCAGATTCTTGCCGACGTTCTCAAACTGGTTCTGGAAAAAGTCGAACGACTTCTGCGCCTTCGCCAGCTCCGCCCGGCTCTTCTCGAAGCGGGTCGCGACCTCGTACCACTTGTGCACGAGCGCGATCGTATGCAGCGTCATCAGCAGCGTGTTGGGCGACACGGGAAACACATGCTGCTGGTTCATCCAGTCGCCCAGTTCACGGTTGCGGATGACTTCCATGTACAGTGTCTCGCTCGGCAGATACATGAGCGCAATTTCGGTCGTGCCATTTTCGGGCTGAATGTACTGCTGGATTCGCTTGGCCTCGGCCTTCATTACCCGCACGAGCGCCATACGCGCCTCTGCGATCTCGGCTTTGTCGTTGCTCTCGAACAGGGCGATCACCTGCTCGCGCGGAAACTTCGCGTCAATCGGGAGTTTGCGATCCGGAAAATAAATAACTGCGTCGGCGCGCCCACCGCCTTCGCCCACCGTCGCTTGCAGCGCAAACATATTCGCCGGCAGGAAATCCGCCAGCAGCCGTTCCAGGCTCGCCTCGCCGAACTGGCCGCGCAGATGGGGCAGCTTGAGCAGATTATTCAAATCGTTGATCGAGTGCCCGAGCGCGCCCACTTCCCGGAGTTGCTCTTCGGCCGCCTTCAAATGCTGCTGCACTTTTTCGAACTGCGCGAATCCTTCCTTGATGTTCTGATCTAGTTTCTCCCGCACCTGCTCGGTGATTGCCATCAGCTTTGAATCGACGCGGTCGCGAATCGCTTCCAGACTCTGCGCGGTTTGCTGGTTCAATCCCTGGATTTCCGCCTTCAGTTGCTGCGTCGTCAGCAGCAACGAGTTCGTCATTTCCTTCCTCCCGTCTGACAAACTCCGATTTTGTTCATCCCTTCCCGAAGCGAGCTGCTGCTCGACGGAACGGCGAATCTCTGAAAAGCCTTGCTGGATGCGGTCTGTGACCTGCTGACGAAGGTCCCCTTTAGTCTGCTCCAGGCGACTGGCCATATCGGCAGTGCTGGTACTGATCTTCTGGCCAACGCTGGCATCGAGCCTTTCGAGCGCGCTTGCAACCTCCACCTTTACATCTACTTGCGATGCCGACGAAATTCGACGCAATACAATGGCCCAAAACCCAAGCTGGACAAGGGTTCCGGCGAGAACGGTAACTAGCAGCAAGGTCTCCATGGTAAGTAGTTGAACTGAATTCTAGAGGCTAGCGTGAAAGATGGAAAGCGGAAGTTTGCTGGGGGTTTTGTAAATAACTCCTCCACGCAACGCCGATCCATAATTTATGCCTCGAGCCCTCGCGGTTTCGCTCGCACTGTTGGCGGTTATCCGCCTCAGCACAGGGCAGCAACCGGCGGCCATCGATCCCAGGGACATTTATTTCGAACCCATTTTCAAAAGGGCGCTCACAACCCCCTCCGCCGCCCCCCATCCAATCGAGGACCCAGCGGCCGAACAAGAGTTACTGGCACTCGCCAACGAAAGCCGGCGCGCAGCGGGCATCCAGCCGTTGCAATTGGACGCAAGCCTGAACGACGCCGCACGCACACACACGCAGATGATGATTGAACGCGAACAACTCTCCCACCATTTTGACGGAGAGCCGACACTGGTACAGCGCCTTCTCGACACCGGTCTGCGAACTGACCACGTGGCGGAGAATGTAGCGTTCAATGCGAGCGCCGAGAAAGCGTTCGAAGCGCTGATGCAATCGCCGGGGCACCGACGGAATTTGCTTGACCGGTCGTTCAACGCCGCAGGATTCGTGGCGATTTGGAGCGGGCACCGGCTGTATGTTGTGCAGGATTTCGCGCACCGGTTGCCGGCAATCACGCCAGCGTCTTTGCCCTAGTCGCTTGGGGAAGGCCAACGCCTCCACACCCCACGTGTGCTAACCTGCACTCACCTGATTGTATGGACTCCGCCGCTCTAATTCGCGTCGGCACGGCTGGCTGGTCCTATAAAGATTGGGATGGAATTCTTTACCCACCGGACGTGAAGCGCAAGAAAATCCATCCTGTCGAATACCTGGCGCGCTTCTTCGACGTCATCGAAATCAATACCTCGTTCTACGGACACATCCGCCCGGAATGGGGCCGTCTGTGGTGCAAACGCGCGGCGGCGGTGAATCCAAAGTTCGTGTTCACCGCCAAGCTGCACAGGTCGTTCACGCATTCGCCGCTCGCTGTGATGGAGCCGACCTCCGCCGCCAGCATCCGCCCCAACGATGACGACGAGCGCATGGCCCGCGAAGGTCTGGAATCGCTCGCGAACGAAAATATGCTGGGTGCGCTGCTCATCCAGTTTCCCGTATCGTTCAAGAACACGAGCCTGAATCGCGAATATCTTGAGCAGTTGCTGCGGCAGTTCATCGAATATCCGAGAGTCGTCGAGGTCCGGCATGAAAGCTGGAACCAGCCCGACACTATCGCCCAATTTATGCGCCACAACGTGGGCTTCTGCAACATTGACCAGCCGCTCATCGGGCAATCCCTCGCGCCGACCGAGCACGTCACTTCGGGCGTCGGCTACGTCCGCCTCCATGGCCGCAACTATGAGCAGTGGTTTGACGCCGACAGCCGCGACGACCGTTACAACTATCTCTACAAGCCGGCCGAACTCGCGAAGTGGAAAGAGAAGATCGAGATCATCGCGCACAAGGCGCGGACTACCTTCGTGATCGCCAATAATCACTACAATGCGAAGGCTCCCGTCAACGCGCTGGAGTTGCGCCACCTGCTGGAAGGGAAAAAAGTGCGCGCGCCGGACACGCTGGTGAAGCATTACCCCGAGCTGCGCGAGATCTCCGAGATCGATGACGCCAGCGGAAACTACTCCCTGCTGGCGTGACACCGGATTCGCTGAGTCACATAATGGCGGTGAACCCGAGGAGCGTGGCTCTTCTCCAGCGCTAGGCCGGCAATGCGTCAATCCCGACCAGAAACGGATTGACCACGGTAACCCCATCAATGTCCTGACCCGCCTGCAGGTCCTCGGTCAGAAGATAAGCGCACGAGGAGCGCCTGGCTGCCGCCACAATCAGCGCATCCCAAAAGCTCAGTTTGTAGCGATCCTGAATCTTCCATCCCCGCTCCACCACAAACTCATCCACCACCACAGGATTCCACTTGAGCAGGTCCCGCACTTCGGCGCGCGCATGATCCTGTGCGGATGGCCCCTTCTGTGAAACCTTGGCATAGAATTCCTGCAGCACCTGAAAGCTGACTCGTCCCCGATTACTCTTCCAGAGTTCGCCGCGCCACGCGCGGGCCGCCTCGTTCTTCCGCCGGTCGAACTTATCGACGGCGTAAATCAGAACATTGGTGTCAACGAAGACGGGAGCGGTCATGGACCTCCTCGCGCGACAGGAAGCGGCCGTCCGTCTTGAGAAAAGGTTTGCGCGCCAAAGCGCGTCGCATGGCCGCCCCATAGCCGTCCTGGGCCGCCATCCGTTCCTTCAGAAGAGTCGCGAGGAACCGCGACACGCTCATCTCTTGCCGCGCAGCTTCCACGCGTGTCCATCGAGCCAATTCGGGCTCAAGCGTAACCGTCACATTGCGAAGCGCTCTCATGCTTTCAATTCTAACACAGGAGTCGTGTAACACTAGGTTCGTGTCACTGGTGGCATCGGACGCTGTTGCTCCCACGCAAAGCGCTTTTGCGCCGCGCGCGCCAGAGTCCACCCAAAATGCTTCCCTCCCGCCTCCAACCGTTCGGCCTGCGCGAGAAGCGACCTTGTCAATCTCTGCGGCAGAAGCGCAGTAACTCGGAGTGCACGGCCCGAAACTGGCCGCTGCGCCATTCGCCGCCGAAAGTGCGGCCCTCATTGCACTCGCTGGACTCGTGTGTTAGCTTCGATTTCGGAGACATCCGCTTGCGACACACGGTTCCGGCGGGGATGGACCGCAAGGAGAGCGAAGTTTACCTGCGGCTCGATCCGGCGCGTCTACCCAGGCACATCGCAATCATCATGGACGGCAACGGGCGCTGGGCCCGCCGCCGTCACCTGCCACGCGTTGCCGGGCATCGCGCTGGGGTCGCGGCCGTGCGCTCCACCGTCGAAACCGCCGCGCGCATCGGAATTCCCGCGCTGACCCTCTACGCATTTTCAGAAGAAAACTGGAAGAAGCGTCCCAAGTCGGAAGTCGATTTCCTGATGCGTCTGCTGTGCCGTTACCTGAAGGCGGAAATCAAGACGCTCAATGAAAACAATATTTGTCTCCGTTACATCGGCCGACAGCACGAGTTGCCGGAATCGGTGCAGCGCGAGATGACCGAAGCGAGAGAACTGACCGGCTCCAACACGGGAATGATTCTGACCCTCGCGCTCAACTACAGCGCGCGCAGCGAGATTGTTGACGCCTTCCGCTCCCTCGCCGACGCGGCTGCCCGCAATGGCGGACTCGGCCACCTCGAAGTGAACGAGCAGTTGATCAGCGAGCACCTCTACACGCGCGATCTTCCCGATCCGGATCTGGTGGTTCGCACCAGCGGCGAAATGCGCCTGAGCAACTTTCTGCTGTGGCAACTGGCCTACGCCGAAATTTACGTCACTCAAACGCTGTGGCCCGATTTCCGCGGATTGCAACTGCTGGAAGGCATCGAAGAATACCAGAAGCGCGAGCGCCGCTACGGAGGCCTCGGCCACGATCCCGGCCGCCCGCGCGAACACGCCAAGCCTCGCGAGCACGCCGACGCCAAGCCCTGAACGCGGCCCGCAAGAATTCCTTTGTGGCCATTTCTGCCCTCTGTAGTTTAAGATTTGCCGTCCGATTCATCCTCATTTAATGATCCAGCGCATAGCGACAGCCGTAGTTCTGATTCCGCTTGTCCTGCTCCTCGTCCTGAAAGCGCCGGCCTACCTGCTCATCCTGGTCGCGGGAGCGGTTGCTCTCCTGGCGATTGCCGAATTCCTGAAGCTGATTACGCACTACGGAATCCAACCGCTCTCGCAGATCACTTACATTTTCACTGCGCTCTTCTTTATCTCTGTCATCTTCGCCTCGGCGAACCCTACGCTGCTGATGGAGGCCACCTCCACGCTTTACTGGATGATCGTCGCCGCCGCGGTTGCGCCGTTCGTTTTTCTGACGGCCGCCATGCGGCGCCCGGAATTGAGCACTGGTTATTCCGCGGCTGCGGCTTCGACGTTTGCCTTCACCTACATTGCGATCCCGATGGCGCTGCTGGTCGAAATTCGGCGCCAGCCTGCGGGTGCGATCTGGGTGATCTACACGCTGCTCGCGGTTTGGTCGGGAGACATTTTTGCCTACTTCGTCGGCAAGTCGCTCGGACGCCATCGCATGTCCCCGCGCATAAGCCCGAAGAAAACCTGGGAAGGCGCGATTGCTTCAATTCTCGCAAGCGTCGTCATTGGCACGCTCTGGTTTCAGCACGCGCCGCAAGTCAGTTCAGCTCTCTTGCGCGTCGGCCTCATTGATCGGCGCAGCGGCATGTTCGGGTTGGAGCAGCCGCACCTATGGCCCATCATTCTGCTGTCGGCTGCAGTCAACATCGCCGCACAACTCGGCGACCTGGTTGAGTCCCTGATCAAGCGCGGCGCCGGAGTCAAAGACTCCGGCTCGATCCTACCCGGCCATGGAGGCATGCTGGACCGCATCGATGCGATGTTGTTTGCGGTGCCGGTCGTGTGGGCCTACACCGCTTGGCGAATGATGCAGTAATAATTAGAAGTGAGCGACAGAGTCTATTAATCCAAAACTTCTGTTTCAAGGAGTGAACATCACTCTGCCGTTCACAATGTGCCCGATGCCCTGGGCGAGTTGTTCCTCCGTCGTGACGATCGTCTGGGTGGTTTCAAAGACGATTAGCCTGCCGGTGTAGAACGTTCCTTCGACATTTCCATTAAGTCTGAAGATCAAGACGGCGCCCGTTTTGCTGACCAGCGTCCACCGGACCGGACCGACAAAATTACCGGTAAAAATCACGCCTTTGGGCTCGCCATATTTACCTCTTCCGACGACCTCGAAAGTCGACCCGCTAGGCGAGAATTTTCCGCCCTCCTGCAAACTGCCCTTGATGAGCGCTCCAACAGAGAAATTGACTGAGCCCAGCGAATGCCCGTCGGGCGGGACGATCTTCAGGCAATACACCAGTTGCGACCCTTTGGAAACGATGCCGGAGTCGGAGATCGAAATGCTTCCACGTTCGTTATTGAAAACATCTTCCGCCGACCACGCGGCTCTCGGGAGCGCCAGCACCAGCAACACCACCACCAACACGAATAGAAAGATCCGTTTCATCGTGCCCTCCCGCCGAATCTCAAGTCCCGGTCGGCCGCCGGACCGACAGATGGTTGAAATCTCGCTACTGCTCTATTCGACGACCTGATCCAGCACGGCTGAAGTGCTCACCGCGTTGTCCGCATCCCCCTGGTATTCAGCCGTGATGGCGTGCGTGCCGGAGGTGAGCGTACTCTTAGTGAGTTTCGCGACACCGCCGTTCAGGGCTGACAACCCGAGCGTCGCCGTTCCGTCCAGAAACTTCACTTTGCCCGTCGGAATGCTGCTCCCCGAGCCTGTCACTTGCGCGGTAAACGTCACCGCCTGTCCAGATTGCGACGGGTTGACACTCGAACTCAGGGCGGTAGTCGTCGGATACTTATTCACGACCTGGCTCACTCCCCCGCTGCTTCCCTCGAATTTCGTGTCCCCGGCGTAGATTGCCTTGATGGCGTGCGTCTTTGCCACCAGCGCGGCAGTGACGAACTGCGCGACTCCACTTGCCGTGGTGCCAGTTCCCACCTCCGACGTTCCGTCGTAGAACGTCACCAGTTCGCCATCTGGAATCGCGCCACCGGTCGACCCGACGGTCGCCGTGAAGGTCACTGACTGGCCGACAAACGAAGGCGAGCCCGAGGAGGTCGCCACCGTCTTCGATATAAGTCCTTTATTGATTTTTTCCATCAGAGCTGAGGACACGCTTCCGTAGTTGTTCGTATCGCCGGAGTAAGTGGCCGTGATCGAGTGCAAACCCGGCGTGCGATAACTCGTCGTGTATAGTGCCTGGCTACCACCGATCGTTACCGTGCCAAGGGGCGAGCCTCCGTCCTGGAAGGCGACCGTTCCTGTGACAGGTCCCCCGTATTGGCCGGCAACGGTCGCAGTGTAGGTGACAAACTCATTGAGGAGCGCAGGGTTCAGCGACGACGCCAGGGAAGTTGTGCTCGCCTCCGGACTGACAATCTGGTTGAGCGCAGCCGACACGTCCGACCTGAACTGCAGCGATCCCTGGTACACAGCAGTGATCGAGTGCGAACCACCACCCAGCGTCGCGATGGAGATTGATCCAACTCCGTTGGCGAGCGTAGCGGTACCGAGGCTGGTCGTCCCATCGAAAAACGCGACCTGCCCAGTCGGCGTGCCCGACGCGGAGGTCACGGTCGCTGTCAACAAAATGCTCTGTGTAAAAACTGAGGGATTGAGCGACGAAGCGATGCTGGTGGTTGCGGGAGTGGAACCAACGTGCATCATCACACCGACGCCGCCATTGCCGATTACAAGGTCTTGCTTGCCTTGGCCGGTCAGGTCCGCCATCGCGATAGAACCGCACCCGCCACAGTCCTGAACGACCGGGGCCTGAAAGGTGCCGTCGCCATTGCCGAGGAGCACGCCGATGGTGCCGTCGTTGCCATTCGCCGCAATAATGTCCAGCTTGCCGTCCCCGTTGACATCCGCGACGGCGAGCCCTCCGCCCGTGTATCCGCCGCTATCGTAGCCAGTCACCGACCGGAAGCTGCCGTTGCCATTCCCCAGCAGCACGCCCACTCCGCTGCCAATACTGTTCACGACAAGATCGGGAATGCCATCGCCGTTTACATCGGCGATCACAACGTTCTGCGTATGGTTCAACGCCTCGTAACTGACCGCTTTGTCAAAGTTGGCATTGCCACGGCCCATGAACACGCTGACCAGTCCGTAATACACGCGCGTGCAACGGGAACTCGTGCAGGCATTGGCCACGACGATATCGGGAATGCGGTCGCCGTTCAGATCGCCGACCGTGACTTCTTCGGTCTCTTCTCCGCCTGAATCGTAGATTCCGTTGTAGTAGAAAAGTCCATTGCCCTCGTTCAGGAGCACAATCATCGCGCCGTCCTCATAGGGACAGCCGGTTCCGCTGTAGCACCAGTTGGTCTCCACCAGCTCGACAGTGCCGTTCCCCATCAGGTCCGCCGCTGTGACCCAGGCATCTCCCTCGGAGAAGAAAGTGATCCCCGCTTGGAAAGTGCCATCGCCGTTGCCCAGCAGGACGCTCGTCTTCCAGTCCCACTCTTCCTGAATGATCGCGTCGAGGTTGCCGTCATTGTTCACGTCGGCGACCGCAATGGAACTGCTCTGCAAGCCATTCGAGTTATAGGTCGCAACCGGCTGGAAGGTACCGTCTCCATTGCCCAGCAGCACACCGAGAAGTCCACTGCCATTCGCGACCAGCAGATCTGGCTTGTGGTCGCCGTTCACATCGGCGATGGCGAGCGCAACGGACCCTCCGCCGGAGTCGTAATTCACGGGCGGCAGAAAGAAAGGAGCATTCGAGTCCATTGGGCTCGCGCTCTGCATGGCCGGCGCGTGATTCGCCTGGCAGGTCTTGGCCTTTGCGGAAACCCGGTCTGCCGATGGGGCCTGCGCCAGCGCGGCGGGAGCCACCAGGAAAATCAGGATGACGAGAAGTGGACCGGCAACAATGCGGGGAGAAAGATGACTACGAGATTTGCGCATGGCAGTAGACCTCCTTCACAGACTGAAGCGAGACTCATGGCGGAACTGGCGTGTCAGCGAAATGCGTTTTGTTTCGGATGGCGCGGATCAAACGGACCGCTCGCACCCGAACGCAAGTTGCCAAAAGGAACCCAAATCCGGTTCTCTCGCCTCAGGGGGTGTGCACGAGCGGGGGAATTGCTCTTCGGGGAGGCGCGAAGTACTGACCGCATTAATTAGGATACGAATGCCATTTTCTGTCAGTGAAGTGGGTCACACACCGGAGTGACTTGACGGGGGAGGTTCTCAATGTGAAGCAATCGGCGTGAATCGGCCCCATCCCCTCAAATCCCGTAGAATAGTGTTTCACCCGCATGAAGCGCATCGCCATCCTCGGTTCGACCGGTTCAATCGGCCAAAGCACCCTCAGCATCGTCGAAAGCTACCCGGACCGCTTCCAGGTCGCCACCCTTGCCGCCGGCAGCAACCTCGATGTCGTGTATGAGCAAGCGCTCCGCTGGAAGCCGCGCGTGGTTTCCGTGGCCAGCGAAGCGGGCGCCCAAGAGCTCCACTCCCGCCTCAAGCAGGCGGGCCTTTCCGAGATCGAAGTCGTCTATGGCGCCCGTGGCACTGTCCGCGTCGCCACCCATCCCGAAGTTGATTTCGTGGTCAGCGCCATCGTGGGAGTTTCCGGCCTCGAAGCCACTTATGAAGCCGTCAAAGCCGGCAAGTCCGTTGGCCTCGCCAACAAAGAATGTCTCGTTGTAGCCGGCGAACTCATCACCGCCGAGGCCCGCCGCCAGGGCAAGCCGCTGCTTCCCATCGACAGCGAGCACAACGCCGTGCACCAGTGCCTCCGTGGAGGCCGCATGCACGAGGTCGAGCGGATCTGGCTGACCGCCTCGGGAGGCCCGTTCCTGCACGCTCCCCAGTCGGAGTTTGCATCAATAACGGTGCAACAAGCCCTCAACCACCCCACCTGGAAGATGGGCAAACGGATCACCATCGACTCCGCCACATTGATGAATAAGGGGTTTGAGGTCATCGAAGCCTGCCGCCTTTTTGATCTCCCACCCGAACGCGTGCAAGTCATTGTGCACCCACAATCTACGATCCATTCCATGGTCGAGTTCGTGGACGGCAGCATCCTGGCGCAGTTTTCGGTGACGGACATGCGCCTCCCCATCCTGTATGCGTTAACCTACCCGGACCGGATCCCGTCCGAGCTGCGCTTCCCGGTCATGGACCTGCGGCACCTGGATTTCTGCCCCCCGGATATGGTCAAATTCCCTTGTCTGCGTTTGGCTTACGAGGCGGCCGCGGCCGGAGGCACCAAAACCATCGCTTTGAATGCCGCCGATGAAGTCGCGGTCGCCGCGTTTTTGGAAGAGAAAATAGGCTTCGACGATATCCCCCGCATTGTCGAAGATGTAATAACTGCAACGTCAACAGCTAATTTGGAATCTATACAGGAAGTACTGGCTATCGACACCGAAGCCCGCCGGGTCGCCCTGGAAGCCGTAAAACAGCGCTGCCAAACGGGATCGCCCATTAGAGCCATTTCCTGACACGATTTACGGAGTAACCTCATACAATGCCCCAGCTTTTATCCATCCTGCACACTATCTTTGTCATGGGCATCGTGCTCGGGTTCATGATCCTGATCCATGAATTCGGACACTATGCCGCCGCCAAGTATTTTGGAGTTCGAGTGGAGCAGTTCGCCATCGGCTTCGGCAAGCGTGTAGTGGGTTTCAGACGGGGCGAAACAGACTATCGCATCAATATTTTGCCGCTCGGCGGCTACGTCAAGATGTCGGGCGAAAATCCCATGGATGCGCGCACCGGCGATCCGGGAGAGTTTCTCTCCCATCCGCGCTGGCAGCGCTTTATCGTTGCTCTTGCCGGGCCGGCCATGAACATCCTGCTCGCCATCGGCCTGCTCACCGGCGTTTACATGGCGCACTTCGAATATCCCACCTACCTTGATGGTCCCGCCGATATCGGTTGGGTCAAAGACAAAAGTCCCGCCGGGAAGGCAGGGATTCAAGTCGGCGACCGCATCACCAGCATCGATGGCATTTCCAATCCCACCTGGGAGCAGATTGAAGTCAAGGCAGCGCTCAGTCCGAATCAGCCTCTGAATTTCACGATTGAGCGCGATGGCAAGACCCTTCAAAAAGAGATTACCCCTGAGGCCATGGGGAGTCATCAGTATGGCAGCCTCGGGTTGGATCCTAAGGAACCTGCCGTCATCATCACGATGGTCGAGTCGGGGATGCCTGCAAAAGAAGCCGGTATGAAGGTCGGCGACATCATTCAGACCGTCAACGGCCAACCCATTCCTGCGATCCTTGCGTTAATTGACATGCTCAGCCATACCAAGGATCAGCCGCTGCAAATCGTCGCTCTTCGTGACGGCCAGCAAATGACCTTCAACGTGAAACCCGTGCTCGCTCCCAGCAGCGCTTCCGGGGAACCGAGCTACCGGATTGGGATCGCCAGCAATCCCATGAAAGTCGTACACCTGTCTCTTCCGCAGGCCTTTCAGCGTTCGCTCGAAGACAATAAGAAGAGTTCTTTCCTCATCCTCGAGTTGCTCCAGAAGATGGCCGAACGCAAGGTTTCCATGCGTCAGGTCGATGGCCCCATCGGCATTGGCAGCGCGGTTGGTGAAGCCGCCCGCGAGAAGGGCTGGACTCCGCTTCTGCTCATCACAGCCGCTATCAGCCTGAACCTGGGCATCATGAACCTGCTGCCCATCCCCATCCTCGATGGAGGCGTCATCCTCCTGCTGTTTGTCGAAAGCATCATGCAGAAAGACATCAGCCTGCCCATCAAGGAACGCATCTACCAGGCCGCGTTCGTCTTTCTCGTCCTGTTTGCCGTGATGGTGATCTACAACGACATCGTCAAGACCCTGCCCGGCCTGACCAGAATGCCTTAGCCGTGCCGCGCGGATGGCGTCGCCTGCGGGTTGCCGCGCTCCTCACGTCTCGACTTATAACCTCTAACCTCGGTTGGACCAGTTCAGACCAGCTCAACCTCCATCACCGGTCAACTTAGTTGCCTGTGGACCATTGTTGGCCCTCCCGCCCGGCATTATTAGCCCCGTAACATTTCCTCATCTCGGGAATCCCATTCCAAGCGGCATTTCGCGTATTGCCCCCGCATGAATTCATACGCCGGTGTTCGCCTTTACAGCAGCTCGACACGGCCCGTGAAGTTCACCCGAGTGGTAATCTTGTGGGCATTGGCGATTCCCAAACTCGCCGTGAACTCTCCCATACCGTGAGGAACATGCCGCAAGATCTAGCTTCGCTGGATAGTCCAGCGGAACAATTCAGCGAAGAGGATCTGATCCGGCGCATTCGAGACGGTGAGCATGATCTTTTCTACGAGCTGGTTCGCCCTTATGAACGGCGCGTGTATGCCGCGGCCCTGGCCATCTTGCGCAACCCGGCCGATGCCGAAGATGCCGCGCAGGAAAGTATGCTCAAGGCCCTCAAGCACATCCGGCAATTTCGCGCAGACGCCAGATTCAGCACCTGGCTGATTCAGATCACTGTCAACGAGGCGCGCATGAAGCGAAGGAGAGAACAGACCCGCGCTATGGATCCCATCGCCGATCGCCAGGACGAGGAGGGCAACTACGTGCCTCGCGACTTCGCCGACTGGCGCGAAGTTCCCCTGGAAACGCTGGAACGAAAAGAAGTCCGTCAGAAGCTGGCCGAATCCATGCACGCCCTGGGAGAGAAATATCGCGAAGTCTTCGTCTTGCGTGACATGCAGCACCTGAGCATCGAAGAGACCGCCAAGGCCCTGGGAATCTCCCACGCGTCGGTGAAAACCCGCCTGTTGCGGGCGCGCCTCATGCTGCGGGACATGCTGGCACCGGGGCTCGGCGGTCGCTGGAGTTCGAAGCTCTCTTTCGAAAAGGGGACCAAGCCATGGTAGTTCACTGCGAAGAAGTGTGGCGCGAGATTTCCAATTATCTCGAGGGAGACGTCGACCCCGCCCTGCGCTCTGCCATGGATGAACACATGAACGGATGCAGCCGCTGCCGCTCCGTTCTTGAAGGTACCCGCAATGTGATCCAGTTATACGGCGACGAACGAATGTCGGAGGTCCCCCTGGGATTCAGTTCCCGCCTGCGCCTGCGCTTAGACGAAAATATGCAAAGTAGCCGGAGAAATTTTTTCGGATGGATCGTCGCCGCCGCCACCGCCATCCTCTTCGCCGGTAGCTTCGAGTTGGCGCGCTCCACTGGCTCCGCCTACCCTGCACTCCGTTCGCAAATGGCAAAACGGGGCACGGGCGTCCCCCCCGAAATGCTGGTAGTAGTTTCCGAGAGGGGAAAAGAGTTTCACCAGGCCTCCTGCCCGTTCATTCACGACAAAGTGAACCTGCGCACGATCCCGGCGCAAGAAGCCATGCGGGAAGGCTACACACCATGCGTGCGCTGTATGAAAGAGTATCTCAGCGCGTGACTGCGTCGAAACCTGCCGGTACTCCATGCGTAAGTGATTGACGAGAAGCACAAAATCCTCTTTCTCAGCCCGAAAATCTAACGCTTTGGAGTGGCAAAAAAAGAGCCGGGAATCCGAAGACTGAGAACTGAGAACTGGCAACTGAAAACTGGGAACGACAGACCACCACCTCCCCTGAAAACCCCCGCCAACTGCTAAAATAGAGGTTCCTATGGCTGAAATTCTCCGCAGAAAGACCTATATTGCCTCGATTGGCGGCGTCCGCGTGGGCAGCAATGCACCGGTGATGGTGCAGTCCATGACCAACACCGACACCGCTGACATCCCCGGAACCATCAAGCAGGTCGCCGCGCTCGCCCGCGCCGGCAGCGAAGTGGTCCGCGTCACCGTCAACAACGACGATGCCGCCAAGGCCATCCCCTACATCAATGACGGCCTCGAAAAGCAGGGCCTGCGCGTTCCCATCGTCGGCGATTTCCACTACAACGGACACCAGCTTCTCATCAAGTATCCCGAGTGCGCGGAAGGACTGGCGAAATACCGCATCAATCCCGGTAACGTCAGCGTAGGACGCAAGAACGACGACAACTTCCGCACCATGATCGAAGTGGCCGTGAAATATCAGAAGCCCGTGCGCATCGGAGTAAACTGGGGATCGCTCGACCAGTCCCTGCTCACAAAAATGATGGACGAGAACTCGCTTCTGCCCGAGCCGAAAGACGCCCGCGAAGTCACCATGGAAGCGATCGTCATCAGCGCGCTCAACTCCGCGAAACTGGCCGAGCAGTACGGCATGCGCCCGGAGCAGATCATCCTGAGCGCCAAGGTCAGCGGCGTGCAGGACCTGATCGACGTCTACCGCCGCCTGGCCGCGCGCTGCCAGTACCCGCTTCATCTCGGACTGACCGAAGCCGGCATGGGCGCAAAGGGCATCGTAGCCTCCAGCGCCGCCATGGCCGTTCTGCTGCAGGAAGGCATCGGAGATACCATCCGCGTCTCGCTCACACCCGCTCCCGGAGGCGATCGCACCGAAGAAGTTCGCGTAGCCCAGCAGATTCTTCAGTCGCTAGGCATTCGCAGCTTCACCCCGCAAGTCACAGCCTGCCCCGGTTGCGGACGCACCACCAGCACCTTCTTCCAGGAAATGGCCGAGCAGATCCAAACCTACCTGCGCGAGCAGATGCCGGTCTGGAAAGAAACCCACACCGGCGTCGAGGAGATGAAAGTCGCCGTCATGGGCTGCGTCGTAAACGGCCCCGGAGAATCCAAGCACGCCAATCTAGGCATCTCGCTACCCGGAACCTTCGAGGAGCCGAAAGCCCCGGTCTATGTCGATGGCCGCCTCTTCACTACGCTAAAAGGCGACAAGATCGTAGCCGAGTTCACGAGGATTCTGGACGACTACGTGGAATCGCACTACGCCGCAAGGGAAAAGGAAGAAGTCGGGGCGCGAGGATAACCGGTGACTTCGTTCAACACCGTTGCTATCCTTCGCAGTTCGTGTAATCCCGCCAAATGCTATCTGCGCCAGTCTCTTGGGCAACCTAGGAGTTCGAAAACCTAGGGACAGACGGGACGTTCCCCAAAACCCAAAACCTAGGGACAGACGGGTGGAGTGCTCCCCAAAAGTGAGACAGAGATAATGGTGACAGTTCTCAAACAGGAGAACACATGTCACGAAAGAACACGAATCACCCGGAGTATGGAACGGAGTTGAAATTAGCGGCGGTGCGACGGGTATTGGTTGGGGAAAGCGTAAGAGCAGTTGCGCAGGAACTCGGCATTCGGCGGAAGCGGCTGTATGTGTGGAAGGACCGCTATGCAGAGTTGGGCGAAGCCGGCCTGGTGCATCGGCGAGGAGGAAGGCCGCGAAAGGCAGTGTCTGAAGACAGGGGCGGGCCGGAGGCGATGTCCGGACGTGGGGAGTTGCTGGCAGCGCGGAAACGGATTGCAGAGCTGGAGCGCAAGGTGGGACAGCAGGAACTGGAACTGGATTTTTTCGGCGAAGCCTTGCGGCGCATAAAAGTGGGCGAGAAGCGATCTGCACGTTGATCGCAGAGCGGGCCGGGCAAGGCGGCCTCAGCGTGGAACGAATGTGCGAGTTGAGCGGCCTGAGCCGGGCGAGGTTTTATCGGCATTGGGAATCGTCGGCACCACGCCAGGCCGACACGGCGCTGCGCGATGCCATCCAGCAGGTGATCGTGGAAAAGCGGTTCTACGGCTACCGGCGGGTGCACTGGGAACTGCGGCAGCGCGGGCAATGCGTCAATGCCAAGCGCGTGCTGCGCCTGATGCGTGAGGATGATCTGCTCAGTCTGCGCACACGGCGGTTCGTGCCGGCAACCACCGATTCGCAGCATGGATGGCGAGTGTGGCCGAATCTGGCGCGTGGCCTGGTGACGCGCAATCTCAACGAACTCTGGGTCGCCGATATCACATACGCGCCATTGCGAGAATAGTTCGTCTACGTCGCTGTGGTGTTAGACGCGCATTCGCGGCGGGTGATCGGCTGGCGTCAGCCCGGCATCTGGGCGCGAGTGTAGCCGTGCAGGCGTTTCGCATGGCGCTGCTCGAACGGCAACCTGTGCCGGGATCGATTCATCACTCCAACCGCGGAATTCAGTATGCCTACGCCGACTACCTCACGCTGCTGGCCGATCATGGCGTGCAACCCAGCATGAGCCGCGTAGGCAATCCCTACGACAATGCCAAGGCTGAATCCTTCATCAAGATGCTCAAACAGGAGCAGGTGCACTGCAGAGACTGGCGCGATCTGGATGCGTTGGCGCCGAACTGACGGCATTTTTCGAAACCATATACAATCATCAGCGACTGCATTCCGCGCTGGCATATCAAACTCCAGCCGCTTTCGAAAAGCAGTTGCCGTGCCCCAGAACCCTGAAGCCTCTACAGAGCTGACCGGAGCGAGGGGCTAACCGCCCCCTCGCCCCAGACCCCACTCCCGGTCTACAATTTTTCTCGCAAGAAACTGTCCCTAGTTTCTTTGTCTCACGTCAGGGGTGCAGTTCACGGGACGTTCCCCAAAACCCAAAACCTAGGGACAGACGGGTGGAGTGCTCCCCAAAAGTGAGACAGAGATAATGGTGACAGTTCTCAAACAGGAGAACACATGTCACGAAAGAACCGAATCACCCGGAGTATGGAACGGAGTTGAAATTAGCGGCGGTGCGACGGGTATTGGCTGGGGAAAGCGTAAGAGCAGTTGCGCAGGAACTCGGCATTCGGCGGAAGCGGCTGTATGTGTGGAAGGACCGCTATGCAGAGTTGGGCGAAGCCGGCCTGGTGCATCGGCGAGGAGGAAGGCCGCGAAAGGCAGTGTCGGAAGACAGGGGCGGGCCGGAGGCGATGTCCGGACGTGGGGAGTTGCTGGCAGCGCGGAAACGGATTGCAGAGCTGGAGCGCAAGGTGGGACAGCAGGAACTGGAACTGGATTTTTTCGGCGAAGCCTTGCGGCGCATAAAAGTGGGCGAGAAGCGATCTGCACGTTGATCGCAGAGCGGGCCGGGCAAGGCGGCCTCAGCGTGGAACGAATGTGCGAGTTGAGCGGCCTGAGCCGGGCGAGGTTTTATCGGCATTGGGAATCGTCGGCACCACGCCAGGCCGACACGGCGCTGCGCGATGCCATCCAGCAGGTGATCGTGGAAAAGCGGTTCTACGGTTATCGGCGGGTGCACTGGGAACTGCGGCAGCGCGGGCAATGCGTCAATGCCAAGCGCGTGCTGCGCCTGATGCGTGAGGATAATCTGCTCAGTCTGCGCACACGGCGGTTCGTGCCGGCAACCACCGATTCGCAGCATGGATGGCGAGTGTGGCCGAATCTGGCGCGTGGCCTGGTGACGCGCAATCTCAACGAACTCTGGGTCGCCGATATCACATACGTGCGATTGCGAGAAGAGTTCGTTTATGTCGCTGTGGTGTTAGACGCGCATTCGCGGCGGGTGATCGGGTGGGCGTTAGCCCGGCATCTGGGCGCGAGTGTAGCCGTGCAGGCGTTGCGCATGGCGCTGCTCGAACGGCAACCTGCGCCGGGATTGATTCATCACTCCGACCGCGGAATTCAGTATGCCTGCGCCGACTACCTCACGCTGCTGGCCGATCATGGGGTGCAACCCAGCATGAGCCGCGTAGGCAATCCCTACGACAATGCCAAGGCTGAATCCTTCATCAAGACGCTCAAACAGGAGCAGGTGCAGGGCAGAGACTGGCGCGATCTGGATGCGTTGTCTCACGTCAGGGGTGCAGTTCACGGGACGTTCCCCAGTTTCGAAAAGAGGCAACGTCCCTGTCTCCCCAAACGCCTGATTTCAATGTTTCGGGAAGGTGGCGTCGGTCCGTGAATGACATCAGAAGGATAATGTGCTGGATTTTCGCCTGCACCTCGTTGATGTACCTCTATGGGATCGGCATTGCAGTTCGCCGGGGAGTCTCTCTGAATCCCGGCATTCTGCGTACGACCACCCTCTGGACTATCGCCGCAATTGTGTTCGGGGCGGCTTGGTGGACAGTGTGGATGGCAAAACCCTCAGCAAAAGCATGGGGAATTGCAGCGAGCCTGACGGAAATCATGACCTTCATTTGGCCAATCGTTTTTCGTGTGCGGACGGTCTGGCCTCATCATCTTGGCGCGCTTGTTATCGGAGTAACCGGGCTAGTAGTTTTTTCCCGACGCATTTCGACTGTTGCCCACTGAGCCGCGTGCCCGAGACCATGCGCCCCGCACATCGTGCACTTTTGCGATGTGTGCGTCCTCACCGGTAAACCTCGCGGCGGTGGCCGATTTTCAGGACCAGAATTGTCAGCCGTTTCCCATCCACTCGGTAGATTACGCGGTAATTGCCAACGCGGATTCGGTAGTGGTCCGGCGAACCCTTCAGTTTGTTCCATCCCGGCGGAAAGGGATTGTCCGCGAGTTCGTCAATATGCCTAGCGATGCGGCGCTGCACAGCCCTTTCCAGAGCCTTAAATTCGCGCAAGGCAGAAGTTGCGAACTCGATGGTGTATGCGGCGCCCATCTTGACGTGAGCTGACAGTCGCCCAATCAGGCCTGGCTTGCCTCGGGATTAGAGCCCGAGGTCTTTCTTGATCTTCGTCCACGGCACAGTCGGCTCGCGCAGGCGCTTGCGCGCATCTTCGAGATCGATGCGGTCCTCGATCTGTTCGAGCATATCGAGATCGGAAAGGGGGACGACGGCCGCGACTGGCTTCTTCCGGCGATGGACAATCACGCGCTCGCCCGCGTAAGCAACGCGGTTGACGATATCGGCGAACTCGCTACGGGCAGTACTGCTGGCGACTTTGCGGCGAGTAGTCATGTACTATATGTACCAGTTGTACAAGTTGTACTATAACACCAATTGCCGTTATGACCATCTGATCTTCCTCTGTCTCCATGTTCGTCCGTAGTTAACGTAATCGCCCAACAATCATCCCTCTTTCCCCTTGACTTAAGAACTTACTCCCGAAATAGTTGAAGTAAGGCCAGCGCGTCCCCGCCCCAACGTGCCGCCCCGTACTTATAGCGAATGAAGTAACTCTGGCCCACCCGCCTCGCCAGGTTTGAGAACAATGTGTCGAAAGTAAGTCATGCAGAATCAATGCTTTGCCTGTAACCACCGGCGCCTCAATACTTTGCCGGGAAAATAATGCTAACTCGATGATTCCAATAGACCGCGGGCCGGGGGGGGTACCCCCAACCAACGAGCAACAACCAGCATAAGGAGCAGTAACATGACAACCAAACCAGCACCTGTTTGCCAGCACATCCGAACCACCGGATCCCGTTGTGGATCCCCGGCCCTCCAAAAGCGGAGATTCTGTTACTACCATCAGTCCTGGCGTCCTCGCGTCGTTAACCTCGGCAAGGAGGAAAATCCCCTGATCATGGGGGTCCCCATCCTCGAAGATGCCCGCGCCATCCAGTTCGCTCTCGCCCAAACTACGCAGCGCATGCTCAACCAGACCATCGGCACCAAAACCGCCGGACTCATGTTCTACGCCCTCCAGATCGCCTCCTCGAACCTGAAACAGATGAAGGAACTCCCGCCGCCCGAGGATGTAGTAGCCAATCTCGACGCCGTCCATCAACCCCAACTCGAATCCAAGGAGCCGGCGGATAACGCTTAGCCCATGGCAGAAATTGGAGTGGGACAAGCCAGAAAGTTCAAGATGAATCGAAGCGCAGCAGCGTATAAGAAAACGAGCAGATCGCCGCTGACCGTGAGCCTTTGACCTTCCTGAGAGCTGGGAGCTCAGAGCTAGAGTGGTATCCCACAGTCACCGGAAGCGTAGCCCGACGCCCTCACCCCCGCGGGCGCGATGGCACCTTGAGCGCCTGCAGCAGGGATTGAAAGTCCGCCGGCGGTTCGCAATCGATGGACACGTTTTCTCCCGACCGTGGATGAGCAAACTCAAGATGCGCGGCATGCAGAGCGACGCGCGTGATGCGCCGCTCAGACGCCTCTTCGGGATGATACTTCCTATCGCCAATAACTGGATGCCCAATCGCCGAAAGCTGAACCCGGATCTGATTCTGCAGTCCTGTCACCAGCGAAACCCGGACCAGCGAAGCGCCGCGCAGAAGGCGTTCAACCGAATAGCAAAGTTCCGCTCGCGCCGCTTTCGGGTCGCGCTCGCGAGTCAACTTCTGGAACATTCCCTCTTGCCGGAAGTGGTGAACGAGCGTGCCCTCTTTGTCCTTGAGGTGCCCGCGCACAACCGCGAGATATTGCCGCACCGGCTTATGTTCCAGAAACTGCTGCACCAGCGCCTCGCGGTCCGGCCAGCTCTTGGCAAAGAGAAGGATCCCGGACGTGTAGCGATCGATGCGATGGACGACCAAGGCCCGTTGCCTCTTTCGCTTGAGCTCCTCGGAAAGCAGCGACAGAGCGGATGGCGCGCTGGAGTTCTCCGCGGGCACGGCCAGAAGCTTGGCTGGTTTGTTAAGCGCTACGACGGCATCGTCTTCGTAGAGCACGGAAAGTTCCCGCGACGAGCGCGACCGCCGGTCGTCCTTTCGACTACGCTGCCTTCCGGCGTATGGACCGCCTTTGCGTGGGAGTTTCTTCATGGCATGTTACAGGAGCGGGTACAGATGGGAGACTACAGCCCAGCAGACCTGGATCGGGGCCAAATTCACTTGGGGTGGGAGACGGGAATCGAACCCGCAACCGTCGGAGCCACAGTCCGATGCTCTACCAAGTTGAGCTACTCCCACCGCAGATAGAGCATTATAACCCAACCCATTCACGAGAAAACTAGTTAGGCAAAACAGCAGTTTCAAGGTTCATCTGCCCGACTGCCTCAGTTTTAGTGCAATTTGCGGCAATCGTGCCCAAATCGTGCCCGAAGTCTCGATTAACCTCCGCCGCTGCAGCGTTTTGCTTCGCGTCAAGTCTGCTGGCAGCGTCGGCTAGATCGGCTTCGTCAACGATGTTGTAGCGCTCGAAGACGGCGCGCGTCTTGTGTCCGCTGATCCTCATGGCCACGCTCTCTTGAACGCCGAGCCTGCGAAGGTTGCGCACGCCAGACCGCCGCAGATCGTGAAAGATCAGTCCGACGTACTTGAGTTGGTTTCCCTTTTTGCATGTCTTGCCACATGTGGGACACAGACCTTTTGCAACAACAGGCGGTGGAATCATGATTTGCTCACCTGATTCCTTCGCTTCTCGCTTCGCTGCGTTATAGCACCGACGGCATACACGCTTCCCGACCCCAGATGAACAGCAGACGGCCTCCCAGATCTTGCGGAATCCATTCACAGGCCCGCCTTTCACCAAGGTGCCGTCCTTGCGTTTCTCGTCCGGTCGGGTGAACACGAAGTCATCCGGCTGCTTGCCAATGATGCAAGCGGTCAGCAGAGTCGAGACTTCGCGCGTCATCCTGACCACGCGGCCTTCGCCGTTCTTGGTCGTCCCGGCTTCCAGCCGAATTGTGCCGTTCGCCAAGTCAATTTGCTTGACGCGCAGCGCGAGCAATTCGCCTTTGCGGAACGCGAAGCTATAAGCTGTAGTCAGCAGGGCCCGGAGCCAAAGCCCGACCTTGCTGCATTCCATCGCCAGGCGCGTGTACTGCGCATCTTCGAGGAAGCCGGTGCGCGCCTCGCTTTCCTTGTACGTCGGAATGACGGGACACGCTCTAACTTTCGGCGGTGTGCGTTTCTGGGCGAGATGAAAGGCCCGCTTGAGAAAGGCCATCTCACGGTTGATTGACGCGCCCTTCGCTCCCTCTCCTTCCCGCTTCGCACAATAGCGTTGCACCAAATCTGTGTTGAGATCGTCGGCGGGCAGTTTGCGAAAGAACGGCTCCAGATGCTTTTTCCAGCGCCACTCTGCCGTCTTGATGCTCTTGCGGCCTTGCTGCCGGTATTCGGCGAACAGGTCGGTAATCAGTTCGTCAATTTTTACATTGGTTCGTGGGATGTAGGTTTTCGTCTCAACTTCGGCGAGCCTACGCTTGAGCAACTTTTCGGCGGCCTTGCGGTCGGTCGAATGGCTGCTCTCTCTTCGTGCGATTCCGCGCACGTAGAACTTGACCCACCAGACGCTAGAACCGTTCTGATAGATGCTGCCAGAGCCGCGCGGCCGTGGCCTTGCGTGTTCGTTCATAGTGTTCGCTCCCTTCAGAGATTGAACACACAGACCCGAATCAAGAGCAGAATTTGCGGCGATCACCGGAGCGGAGATAATGGTGGGAGCCATATTCCTGTCTCGATCAGGAGTGTGGTCAGTGGCAGGCGCGGTCTGAACACCGTCCTGCCACGCTTTAATTTTACTCTCCCCCACCTGCGGTTTCACGGCAATTCCTTTCTTGACGGGCATAGGTCGGTACGAGTGCGAGCGAACACCGCGGCAGTTGAGGATTTCAGCGAGCGCAGTGGATAAGTAGTCCCATTTTCTTTTCCGGGATCCGTTCTTGGCAGAGAATGTCAAGACGTCTCCGCAGTTAAACCTCACTCCAAACGTGTTTTGGTCCGTTCAATCCAGGCGTCCAATTCCATGCGGTCAAGTAGCCATGGGGTGTGATCGGTCTTCGCGAGTTTAATAATCGACAGTTCTCCGCGCTGTACGATCGCGCGCAACGTGCCTGGAGAGACACTCAAATAGTCAGCCGCCGGCTTTAAGCGCAACAGTCGTCTTGTGACGTTGTTGTCGCTCTTCTTCATCAGACCATCACCTCTGCCGGATTCGACACAAATCGTAAAGCTCTCCGTTGTTAACACTTCGAAGAATGGCCTTGCTGCTGCGTTATCGTGCTCCAACTGTTCTCTACAGCATGTTCGGCTCCCGATTCAGCGAGTTACGGCGTCTGACGGTGTGGCACACCGCCGATCTATTGACGCACCGCCTAGCCTTACGCTCGCAGTCACTTCCCAGTCTCGTACATCCTCCGAGCCTTACCCGTTGCCTTCTGGCGCCTCGATACACACCTGCGATCGTGTGCATTCAAGCGTCACACCCACGCACTCACGTAGCCGCGAACCTCAAAGAGCCCAGAAGTTTGAGCGGCGGCTGATCCTTACCGCCGTGTTTGAGCGCTTCGTCCAACGCGGTTTGAAACGCAGACACGCCTCCACCACTGAAAGCCGCGTGTCGCAGCATCCCGTTCATCCGCTTCTTCATTCGTTCATCCAGGGAAGTACGACGAATGTTCGTACACTGCTCGAACGCCTGCCAGCACAGGTTGAACATCTCGCCCGTCACGACGCCTCGTGCCTTCCTCCTTGCCCAGGCCACCGATTCCGTGGAACTCACCCCTCGCGCCAAGGAGGTTGGCTGCTCCTTGATTTCGGGTAGTACCGCTTCCTGTTGCCCCACTGTCCAGTCAAACACAACGAAATCCGGCGTGGACACTGCAGAAGCATTAGCCTTGGTTGTGGTGGTCGACTGCTCCCATTGTGCTTTACAGTGCGGGCACGGTTTTACGGCTTTATTGCCACACTTATCGGCTCCGA
This sequence comes from uncultured Acidobacteriaceae bacterium, assembly GCA_963838315.1. Lineage (GTDB taxonomy): Bacteria > Acidobacteriota > Terriglobia > Terriglobales > Acidobacteriaceae > Acidiflorens. The sequence goes on along the minus strand of CAWIQW010000004.1, from coordinate 185,106 downwards.
AGACCCAGCCGCTTTGGCAATCGTGTGGGGCATTCGCGGAAGTATTTGTGCTATCCCCGCGAATTTCGTGGTTTTCGAAATTCGCATCCGGTTTTACTTGTTCCGTATGGTTCATTGGTTGTTTCTCCCCTGCGTATACTTCCAGTCCACGTGGCGGACGTTGAAGCGTCTCGGTCGCGGACGTTTGAACATCTGAGTTATGGATGTTTGCCCTGGTTTTTGTCAGTGGTGACATCTTGTTAGGGTCATCAAGGGTGCCATTCAAAGGTTCCCAGAAGTGGAGTGTGTAGACATTATGGTTCCCCCCACGCCCGCGTCGTTTTCCGGTCCTCAGTAGTCCGGCCGCTTCAAGTTCCCTCAGTCCCTTGTAGGCTGAAGCCCGCGACACATGGAGATCTCGAACTAGTGTGTCCACGGACGGGAAGCATTCATTTTTTTGGCGGGCATACCGGGCCAGCCAGAGCGCGACTGATATTCCATAAACACTGAGTCTGCCTCCTGCCTGTAGATCGAGGACGCGGTTGGGAAAAGACGTGTAGTGAGCCTTTTGCCGGGTTCCCTCAGCGGGAGTGGGATTCTGACTTGCGTTTTGGTAGTGATTTTCTGTAGGGTGCATGCTGTCGTCGCATTCTTGCCCCGGCTCGTCTCTTTGGATGGAGGAGCGCCGGGGCAGAATTGTTCAGCCCCTTTCAGTCCCGCCCAAGCTCAGTATTGCCAGTCGATTGAGAGACTCGGTGCGGGGCGAAGCTTTCTGAAAAGCCACGTCCCCCCTATCGCCCGCGGCCATACTTCTAAGATCTGATCTTTGTGACTTAGCACGTGTTGTTCGCGATCTCGCGGCTACAGCGTCGCTGCAAATATTCATCAATAGACTTCGCCGGGATCGACCACTTGCCATCGCGTTTTTCTGCCCGAAGTCGGCCGGTCCAGAGCGCGGAATAGGTTGCGTTCAAACTGATCCCCAACTGCTTAGCGGCTTCCCTCGGTGAATTAGGGTCGATCATGAGTGTTCCTCCATGAACTGAGAGTAGTAAAATCACCACTCAACCCTTGAGAACATCTAGAAAATAATTTTTGAAGTTTATTTGTTCGGAAAGCACGAAGGAGGATTATGAGATGTCGCTTTTCGGATGAGGAACTAGCCCGCCGCCTAGAGATTTATGCGGAGGAGGAGGGCAATAAACAGGGGGCCATCAAACGTGATCCATCGCAGCCGTCGTACTTCGAAGCAATGGACAGGCTGGTCCATGCTGGCTGCGACCCAGAGATTCTGGCAGGTCTTGCACGGGCCCACTGTCTGGCACCGCGAGAAATAACTGCGGGTCTCCTCAATCCGCAATTAGAGACCTTTGCTAAGTCGATCGACCAAGCCAACACAGACTTCTGGGCCCTGCTCGATAAGATCGGATCCTCCTTTGGGAACTCTGGAGTTCAAATCCTAAAGATTTTAAAGTTGGAAAGGCTCATACCTTTACTTGCAACTAACGAGTGGTTCCGCGATCTCTCGGAACTACGTTTTCAGATATTGGACAAGATTCGGATATATGAGCCGTTGCTGTGCATATACGTGCGGCAGGTGACAGAGAAGGATGATTATGCTGCACTGGCCGCCATTTACCGGGCTTTCTATTATGCCAGTGGGAAATCCAGCAAGAGCGACGTCGGCCACGATGCCCCACGAATGGCCGACGAAAGGTATCGGGAGAATCACTGCGAGGCCTACGCAGCACTGGAGACGGCGGTAACAAAGTACCTGAAGGATGCATCGAGGGCACTGGGGCCTCCCCACTACGTTTTGTTGTTACTCGCTCACGTTGAGATGGGGAACTTGGTGAAAGATGTTTCGGCTGAGGCTAAACAGGTCGCTTAGGCAGGAACGAAATCCGATCCGTCTCCCGATCCGTCGGGTCCGAACCTGCTGCCGCCCCATTTTGCAGCACCTTGGCGGATTAGGGTACCTAGCGCATCGTTCTCGACAACACGAACAAGTAGCTTCCGTACCAGTCAGGAACTTGGTCCGACCCATCCGTCTCGCATTGATCTCGGTAAATTCTCAACGAGATACCAGCCGAAGGGGGCTGCGACGCGTTTCTACTTAGTAGAAACGGCGGGCCCGTATTTTCGTCTTGTGAAGATCTGCAACCGTTGCGGCCTACACGGCGGCGGTACAGCTCCCTAGCAGTAGACTTTCGCCCCGAAATATCGCAAGTCCCGCAGCCGATATCAATTTTGCTATGAGACAGAGTCGAAAACCCCTCTGATACACCCAAAATAACCCCCTTCTAGACCGAATTCTCGTGCAGCCCGTCTACTCAGCATGATAAGAACATTCTGTGGGCGCGGGATGCACTCCTCGCGGGAGGCCGGAGCACGTGACCGAACCAATCTCTGCATTAAGCCCCCTAGAATCAAAAGACAGCGGGCACCACTCCTGGGACCAAGCCGCGGACGAAGGCAGCAAAGCTTTCGCCAGCTTCGCCGTCTATCGCGATTTGGGTCCGGAACGCACTGTGCAGAAAGTAGTAGATAAGTCGACAAAACACCGGTCCTTAATTTATCGCTGGGCACTCCAGCACCGCTGGCAAAATCGGGTGCGCGAGTGGGATGAGTACCAAGATCAACTCATCCAAGCGCAGTCGATACGCACGCGTGAAGAGATGAACCGGGCCACGCTGCTCATGGCGCAGAAGATCCAAAGCAAAGCAATAGAAGGTCTCAACACGTTGCAAGTGGTGCGCGTCGTGAAGGATGCGAAAACCGGCGAGGAGAAATTGGAGCTTGCCGTCAAGCCCGCGGAGTTGATCCGGATGATGCAGGCAGCGCACGAAGTCACGCAGCAACTTCTCGGCAAGGCGGACGAGGACAAAGTGGCGAAGATCGAGCTGTTCTTCGGCGCCGTACCGCCGGAAGAGGAGCCGCCGCTCAACGCCTAAGATGCTTAAAGATGCGCAGGTGATGGAAAGAAACTCCCCCGCACAACACCCAAGCAATGGAACGCTGCGGGGGGCGAGGTTGTTTTGGAGCGATTCATAGAGCCGTTTCCATTAAATGGAAATTTCAGAAGCCGCATAAACGTTAATCGAATTGTAATAAGTAGTTCGGTTTCAATAGCATGGCAGGAATTGCTACTCAGGATCCAGCTAATCGCCGGCGTCTCGCAAGCCTTCTCTGATTCTGATGCGGAAGTTGTCTGGTCCCCGTCCATAGTATGGACGATGCTCAATCGACCTATAGCGGGAATCATTCGCGCGCATCTGATGCTCAGTTGATTCATTCCGCTACGGCTGCAAGACTGCCTGCCTGACCGTCCTACTCCGTAAGATCTTGAATCAAGGCGACCCAAACAGGTGGGAGAGCATGCAGGGAGCAACGAGCGTATCCACTCGCCACAAGTTCTCCCAGCCATTTCACCGGCAAACACTGTTGACTGCACGACCTGAATGAACAGCAACTCACCAGCCCCGATTCTGCGCTCGCCACCGTCGCTCATATTGCTTGCGGATCAGCCGTGCCATGGGTTGGTCGGTTGGTCTCTGGCCCGCGCCGTCGCCGCCAGTCCAAGCCGAGCACGCTGGCGAAGCGGAAGGGGCGTCGTATTTGCCGCCGCCGTCGATGATAGCGGACGGCCAAGTCGTAATCCAGGCGGTCGCCGGGCCGTGACATTGGCTCTCATCTAATGAACAAATCGAGACTTCAAACCCAAGCTCGATGAGTGGTTCTTAATAAACACGTTAAGTGGTGAAGATCCTCCCACATGGATGTGGGCCGCACCCCTACGCTTTTCGTTGGGATAGAATACGCATCAGTGTACTGAAGGCATCCGCATGAGCGTCATTCACGTAGGCCACATCAAGAACGAGGTTCTGGCTCGGTTCGGGAATCTAGTTGACCTTTCGGACGTCCAAACCGCCCAGGCCGATCAAAAGGAGAGCTGCCGTCTAACCCGCAGTCTCGCCGCGTTTGCCATTGCCGAACTTAGTGGTCTGGACGATGTCGCTGCAGCCCAGGCGGTGACTGATGGTACCGGAGACAATGGCATCGACGCAGTGTACTACGACCTCGCGGAGAAAAATTGCCTCCTCGTTCAAAGCAAATGGACCTCCAGCGGGAATTCATGCCCCAACTCGCTGAGCAAGCGACTGATCCAGGGCGAATGCGTCCCGATTTCCAGTGCGATCCGGCTGTGCGGCATCCCGCCGAAGACTTCGCGCAACGCTTTCGCATTCGTGCGCACGCGCTGCTCCAGTTGTATCTGGCCGGATTCATCCAGCACGCAGTACCAGCTGTGGCGATCTCCCAGATCCAATCCGATGGTCAGTTTCTGCTGCGAAATATTCCTGCTCTGCGCTGCTGCTCTGGTGCTAACCTTCTTCATTGCCGGTCTCCTTTTTATCTGTGCTTCGAGCACGTCGATAACTTGGGAGCGTACACCGCATTCTGTCCGGAGACCGGCCTTCTCATCCCATCTGTGTTGAAAAACTCGCTTTGCGAAGCAAGCCTTATGGGTGAGAGTATCCCGCTCGAGAATTTCTCAAGAAGCGCTTTGCACTGGTCCGCAAGCAGCCTCTGTATCAGTTAATCGGATCAATGAAGTTCGGGCCGTCATAACCCTTCCGTCCTGAGCCAGACGAAGCGTCAGCCTCGACGAACAGTCAGCGCACCGCCAGAAACGCTTACGATTGCTCGCTCAATGAAAATTCTGTTAAAGAGCCCGAGCGATGCCGTCACTTGCGAAGCCAACAATCAGCCCTCGATCAGCGTGGCCCTGGCGGCTTGGAGGTTTCACCGCGTCTGCCTTTGGTAATGGAACCGGACAGTGGCGGATGGCGGTGTTAGCCTTGAAATTCTGCCCAAACTCTGCCCGACCGCTCAAAAAAAGAAGGCATAAGACGGCATAAAACGACTCGCACGCGAGTAGACAGTTTGTCGGTTAACTCTCTGAAAAGCCGCGTTGTTACTGGGTTTCGCCAGAAAATGTGAATGGGCTGGGACTGGAGCCACAGTCCGATGCTCTACCAAGTTGAGCTACTCCCACCGCAGATTTCGATTATAGCAATTACGCAAGGAGAACGGCTCTCGGCTCCAGGCTATCGGCCATTGGCCCGTACTCAGAACTCAGGTTCCCGAAAGAAGAAATTCGAATATCGGGGAACAAAGCGTAGAAATTGGCGAAGAAGCTCTTTGGACGAAGGCGAGGGTAGAGGTTTGAAGAATTACTCCGGGAGGCCAGAGCCTAACGCCCCGAGCGTGAAGCCTGGACCAGCCTATCTCCCCAGTCCCATGTACTGGAACCCCATGGCTTTCAGCCGCGACGAATCCAGCAGGTTCTTCGTGTCGATAATGATCGGGCGCTTTACCAGGTGACGGATTTTTGCGAAATCCAGCGACCTGAACTCCGGCCATCCCGTGGCCACGATCAGGGCATCGACGCCCTCGGCGACTCCGTAGGCAGATTCGCAATACTTCACCGTGCCATTGAGCTTCTGGCGCGCATTCGGAATCGCAACCGGATCATACGCTCGGACGCGCGCTCCCTTGGTCAGCAGGTTCTGCACGAGTTGAACCGACGCCGATCCAGCCACGGAGTTCGTGTTGGGCTTGAACGACAATCCGAGAATGCCCAGATCCTTATTCTGCACCGTGTCCAGCGCGCCCGAAATTTTCTTCAGCAGGCGATCCGCCAGATCCAGATTCACATCGCGAGCGGCATTGAGGACCTTAAGGTCAACATGGTTTGCCCGCGCCAGGCCGGTCAGCGAATCCATGTCGCTCTGGGCAAAAATTCCGCCCATGCCTGCCCCGGGCTGCAGGCAGCGCGGCGCGATTTTTTTGTCGAGCCCAAGCGCCAGCGAGAGGCTGACTGCGTCCGCATTCACGTGTTCGCAAAGGCTCGCAATCTCGTTGATGAACGAAATCTTGGTCGCAACGAAAGCAGTCGTCGCTTCGCGCGCCAGTTCCGCCGTCTCGTAATTCGTGACCAGCACGGGAACTCCGCGCATCACCAGGGGATGAAAAATCTGCTTGAGGGACGAGACCGCCTCGCCCGAAGCTGTACCGAGCAGAATCCGGTCCGGCCAGTTGAAGTCTTCCACCGCGCAGCCGTTGGTGAAAAACATAGGCTGGCATACCAGCAGGCTGCGCAGGGCATTTTCTTTCAAGGCCTTTTCAATCAGCGTCGTCGATCCCACGCTCACCGGGGTGACGATCGACAAGACCTGGAAACTGCCGGCTGTCCGCGCCAGACGCAATACGATCTGTTCCAGGCCTTCGGCGGAATCTTCCGCAAGAAATATCACCTGCGCTTTGCGCGCCAGGTCTTCGGGATCGGCGGAATATACCAGCCGTCCGGCGCGCACATTGCGCCGGATTACCTCTTGCAGATTCTTTTCGTAAAACGGCGTATTGCCCTTGGCCAGTTCCACGAGCTGTGTGCCATCGGCGTGACAGCTGCAAACAGGTGTGCCGAAATCGGCAAGGCACGCAGAGATAACCGTAGCGAGATACCCGGATCCATAAACGCCAATTTGCATAATCCCACTTCCGATCTTTTCAGAGCAACCGCAGGCCCGGAATCCGGCGCAGGGTTCTCGAGCCCGTAATTTCATGGTAATCCTGCAGGAGCAGTTAGCAATGATCGAAAGGTACATGACCTTCCGGGGCAGGAGAATGGCCGATAGTTAAGACTTTTGAGGGGTTCTTGGAGCACCGTTTCGGGCGCGGCTAGAGATTGAACTAGGTTTTCGAGGACAATTGGCCGCGTCCTAACGGGAGGGGAGCCAGATCGAGCCAGTGCCCTTGCGTCTCCCGCACGAACATGAGTTCGTCGACGTGAACTTGACGCTTTCCGTCGAATTCTTTCCACCGCTCGCGCGCAACGATGGTTGCTTCCCGGGCCTGCTCGTCGGTCTCGGTTTTCATAATCGTGAGATGCGGAATGTAGGGCCAGTTCTCCGGACAGCACAACATCTTCCCGCCCAGTTGATCGTGCAACTCGCGCATTTTGTACGCGGCTCGTTTTACCTGGATGAAAACCGTAGGCGTGGTCGGCAGAAAAGTCTCGACGTCTCCCAACTCGACATCGAATGGAATCACCCGGCTGCAGGTATCTTCCAGAAATTCCAGCGCGGCCGCTTCCGCGCCCACCAGTTCGCGCGGTGGCAGAATGGTCAGGTGAGCCGCCATGTGGGGCATCGTAGGATGGAGTTCCTTGCGGAGGTTTTCCACGAACAACCCGACCGGATTGCGGACGTACGTAACCAGCGCGTAGCGCGAAACAGGCATGACTTTACGAATTAAAATTATATCGTGTGCGCGCCCCTGGCGGGCAATGCCACCTTCAGGGAGGGTCACGGAGGTCACTCGGCTGCTTCATTTATAATGCAATGCAGTCGGGGCGTAGCGCAGCCTGGTAGCGCACCTGCCTTGGGCGCAGGGGGTCCGCGGTTCAAATCCGCGCGCCCCGACCATCAGTTTCTGAATCCAACCCCTAAAACAAGGATGAAGGATTACAAACGTCACCTGCGCGCAAGCAATTTCTTCGCGCCAGAATCATGCCGGATCAGACAGCATTGGCTTAAGCGGGCGATGGCGCTTCCTGCCCGCTGCATCTGCACTCCTTGCCCTATCTAGGTCGACCGAAAAACAAGACGTAGCCGTCAGGATCGTAGATCTCGAACCCGCGGAGGCCATCGCGAGTATCCTTAAGCGGCGCGCCGAATGCTGCACCACGATCGGCAAATTCGGCGGCCAGCGCATCGGGGTCTGGCACATATACGAAGGCATCCCACCTCATCGAGGGATTGCGCTTCGGGTTCGGCATGGGTGCCGTGTCTTTATCGGACTTGACGAAGATCTGCGCTCCGTCGCGGCCGACGATGGCGAAAAAAGGATTTCGATCCGGCTGCCGGAATCTTGCCTCAAAGCCGAGTTTGTCGCGGTAAAAAGCGATGGTTTGGTCGACGTTGCTGACGATGAAGAACGGCGAAATCGCCGGCGTCGTTGGTCGTGTCATAGGCTAAGCCTCTTTGCATGCTATTTCTTACCAGCTCAGATCTGCATTTACATTCTTCCCCGGAGACGGCAACCAGAATTTAACCCACTTAGTGCAATTTGAGCCCAACTGGGATCAGAATGGAACTCAGTTTCGCACTTTCAGCGAATCACCGGATGCGTGTATCATCGTGAGGTCTTTGAACAGAACGGAAATTGCTGTTGATCTCTTAGGGGGCATGCGTTGAGAACGATTTTGCGCAAGAACTCAGTTTACTTCACTCCATTTTTTGCACTCGCCATTCTATTTCTGATCGCTCTCGCCGCCCTGGCTGCACCGCAATACCCCAATCAGGATCGCGACCGCGATCATGATCGCGGAGCCATCCACGTCTCGCGCGAGCGCATGTCCGTCGACTTCGGCGGCGGTCGTGGCGGCGGCCCTTCTCCCGATGCCGTATGCGACGAAGAATCTGTCGCCGTGGGATTCCACGTGCAGATGGGCGAGTTCTTTAACACGGCTTGGCTCGATTGCGTCCACGTTCGCCGCGATGGTGAACTCGGCGATGAGGTCAGAATGACGGAGCGGACGGGCAGCCGCGGCGGTCGTCCCGTTCAAGACGCCCAATGCCCCCGCGGCATGGTATTGCGTGGTCTTCGCGGACGCACTGGAGCCTCCATCGATGAGGCCGGGGGCATGTGCAGCCCGTTCCACGGAGTTGTCGAGAGAAGAGAGCGCATCCCCACCGAACCGACGCAACCGGTCGTCCGTCCCAATGCCGGTGGACATCCTGCCTTCGCTGAATGCCCGCTCGGTTCCGTCATCACCGGCTTCCACTCCAATAGCGGCGAATATATGGATCACTTGTGGGTTCTGTGCTCTGAGTTGCGCCACGGCGACCGATAGCCCATTCTTCGGGATGCCCCGGATGCACACTAGTTTGTGGGCAAATGGTCTGGCCGCATAGGGACGCGGTCTTCAATCCGCGTCCCAGCCAATCCAGACTTCTTGTCGTTTACTGAGCGCTCCCCGCCGGTTTCAGCACCGCCGTATTGCGCTCGTCGCTCGCGATCGCTCGATAGAAGGTCTTTAGCTGGTCAATCAGATTCACCGGAACGCTAAGTTCCTTGATCTCCATGGTGCGCACGTAGTGCAGCGAGTGTCCTTTCGCCTCGGTCTTGCTGTGATAGCTTCCGAAGCTGTACTCCACATCGATGGGCGGCGGCAATTCGTCGACCTCGTATCCAGGCGGCAGCGCAATTTCAAAACTGTCGCTGTCGCGCGAAGGACCTTCGAATTCGAAGGGAAACTTACGCGGCTCTTTGGTCTCCAGTACTCCGCTGGTCTTGACCCCGAGCACTCGCGGTCGCACGAGCAGAAGATCACCTGCGGTCTTTGCGTAATTATCCGACTGAAATGCATAGACAAAGCCGAAGGGGCGATCGGTCTGTTCGAAATTGACGAGGCTCGCTTTCGTAAGCTGAAAGCTGGAGAGCGATGCCGCCAAGAGGGTTTCAATGGGCTTGATCCGATCCGCATTGTTCGCCGAGGAGTGCAGGCGCCACCGTTCGGACGCAGCCCGGTCTCCGAGACGCACTTCCTCCACCTCCCCTTTCAGCGTTCCGTTCGCGGCGAGCGACAGCCTGCCAGTCCGCTGGATGCTGTTCATCGCCGATGGCTGCTGCGGCAACTTCACTAATTCGCCACCGTCTGAAGTTACGAGGAGCCCATAGTTCGCCTGCAGGTTGCCTTCGAGTTGTCCAAAAGGCGTCTGATCATTCGTGGGATCAAAGAACAGAGTGCGCCCGAGTTTGGGATGCTGGATCACGGCGACCAGCGAGGGATCCTTTACGTCATCCGGCAACTTGATCGCCAGAATGACATGATTGAATGCGTTGTGCGCCGGCATCTCGCTGGTGACCGAACCTCGTCTGGTGTTGATCACGACCTGGTAGGAGTCGACCCCGATCTGGTGAAGCATCGTCCGCAGGAGAGTAGCTTTGTCTTTGCAGTCGCCGTATTTGTGCGCGAAGACGTCGGGAGCGGCGTGCGGCTGCCAGCCCCCAATGCCGAGTTCGATGCCCACATAGCGGATGTCATGCTGCACGAAGAGTGCGATGGCCTGCATCCTGGCGAGCACGCCCGGCTTCCCAGCTATAAGACTGTTGACCTCCTGTTGGATAGCGGCGCTCGCCTCCATTTGCCCGCTTAGAAGACCTCCGTACCAGGTCCCCATACCCTGCCAGTCCAGAAATTCATTCTTCTGCGAGGTTCCGCCGGAAGGAAAAAACGAAACCACCATCTGGCCCGCTACTCCGCGCCACGGCGGCATGTCCTCCTCGTGCCGGATTCCGCTCACATCGTGAACCGCCCATTGCAGCACATTGCTACTCGTCTCATCGGGCTTGACCTCCGGGTGCGAAAGCCATGAGGCTTTGAAAACCCACCCCGGAGGTATCTGCAATGAGTAATGACTCTCGCGCACGGGGTCGGTTTCCTGGAAAAACCAGGTGTCCTGCAACCAGAACGGCCGCTCTTCCACTTCATATTCGTAGCCAACCACATTTCCGGGATCGGACGCGGGAATCTGCAGCACTCTGAACTTCAGATCGGAGATCAGTTCGCCTCCTTCAGTTGGCGCCGTCCGCTCGATCGCATCCTTATCTTTAACCTCATAGTCCTTACCTTGCGCCGGAATGCACCAACCGCGCAGACTCATGATTTTCTTGTCCCGCCCTACATCGACCCACAACGTACCCCGGCTGCGTCCTTCGGGCCGGAGTACCTTGTAAGCTTCGCGGACGTGCCTCCGTATTTTGTCGGCCGACAGCACAGTCACATTCGTCTCGGAGTACAGCAATACGGCTTCGGTCTTCTCGTTGTAGGAAGGCAATGGGGCGCCAATGAGCGCGTGCATCCATGCCGGAGCGTCGCCGCTCGCCTCGGCGGCCGGCACGCCCCCAATCCCCGCGCCAGCAAGCAGGAGGAACGTCAGCAGCAAACGACGTCCAATTGTGCTGAGAATGGCCAACTCAATTGCTCGCATGGATCTCTCCCGGCTGTAGAACGACCTGCTCGCCATCGCCACTTCTCACGAACTGAAAGAAGGCCCGCAACACACCATAGTTCTTCACTTCCAGCAGAACCATGTCTACGTTCAGCATCCGCCTCAGCCGGAGCGCTCCCGCGTTCTGATCCACGTTGAGCGTGTAAGCAACCGCTTTCAAGTCCTTATTCTGTGCTGGGGGCACACTACCCACCTGCCAGCCGGCAGGCAGGTCGATAGTCACGTCATCTACTTTCTGGTAGGGATATTCGAAATAAATCGGCTGTACCCTGTTGCTGTGCTCAAAAACTCCCTTTTCGCCGGCGGTAAAGATGGCTGCCGGAAGCATCACTCTTCGCCCCGCACTCGCCGCCCAGCCTGGAATCTTCACGTCGAACTCCGCCACCAGTGGCGCTTCCGAGCCATTCCAATCCGGTTTGCTGGTTAGTTCCACCTCCGAGGCCGCCGGGATCTGCCCTTTGATCCGCTCCTCCAGGTATTTTGTGCGCTCGACTTCGTCCGCGTGCCGCTCTTCGCGCCGGTGATACAGGGCTTCCATGCCGGTATAGGTCAGCGTCAATTTCCCCTCGAGATCGCCTTCCTCCGAGAGCTTCAGTTTTCCCCTGCGTTCGATCCTTGAATCGGAAGCTTGCGGCAATGTCGTCCTGATCCACGTTCCGCCATCCTTGTCCAGACGCAGACCAGGGACGTTCGTCTCCGACCATTCCAGCATGCCGAAGGGAGTGAAGGCTCCTCCCGGATCGAAATAAACATCTTTTCCATTCAGCTTCACCAGCACGACGTTCGCGTTCAATTTATGGCTCTCCAGCGTTACCGGACTGAAAAAATACTGAGCCCGGCTCGAAACCCAGCATCCGTAGGCTTCAAAGCCCGCCGCTCGCGCCAACCCCAGAAACAACCAGGTCAATTGAACGCCGTCGCCATATCCCCTTTTCCAGACTTCCTCCACGTTTTCCGCCGGCTTTTCTTTCTCGCGCTTTTGCTCCTGCTCGGTCTTCCGCAGTTCGTAGGTTGTGTTCCGCAACTGCTGCACCCGGGCATAGATCTTGTGCAGTTTCACATCCTGCGGATCATTGGCCGAGACAATCTGCGCTACCGCCTGTTCCATGGCGCCCCGCTTGCCGACAAAGCTCTCCAGTAGGGTATTTCGCTTCTTTCCGACATCTTTCCAGAACTTCGTCGGATCCATCTCGGAATACCCTTCCTGATAGATGAAATCCACGCGCGATTTCAGTTCTTCCGGCGGAGGCATGTGGTCCTCGGTCTGGAAGGCCGGAATGTTCGCCGCCTCCATCCGCACGATGTGGTCGGGCCCTTCTTTCGGGGGCACTGTTCCCGCCGGCAGTGTGTTCCAACTCCAGCGCATCGAATAGTTCATCGCACCATAGGCTTCGGTCCGGTAAGGCTTCAGCGAGAATTGCGCTCGCCTTGTGAACATATCCTCGCTCAGCACCCAATGCGACTCAAACAGCAGATGCTCGTGAAAATCGATGGTGTACGAATATTCGAGAATGCTTCCTACTTCCACATCGGGCAGAGTAAAAGTCTTGGCTAGAAATTTCACCCCTCGCCCTTTGACGAGTTCCTTATCGAACGTCTGCCCGCCAAAGTCCACAATCGAACCGTCCCGCCGGATGGTGCGTGCGTGCACCTGCACAATGTCGTCCAGGCCCTTGCGATACCCGAGTTCGACGTTGGCATACTTCCGTCCCTCTTCGGTCAGAATCTTGATGCGCACGTAGTTGTCTTCGTGGGGCGTGTGGATGTTGTCGTCCCGGTCTACCTCGCGGAACAAAATGATCGCCGGGGCTCCCGGAGCCAGGGGTTCGCTCTTCAGATTGAGTTCTTCGGGTGTAGCCGGCTGGAATGCCACCCCCGCTCTGGCATGCTGCGTTGCCAGCATACAGATCGCAAGCCCGACCATCACACACGGATTGAACCGGTACATAGTGATCTCCCAGGCAGAAGCACTCGGTGTGAAGCCGGGTGCTGGATTTCCGATGCCAAACAAAAGGTGTTAATAAAGGCGAGGGGCTGCAGGAAGGAACCGTAAAATCCGAGGGGACTCGCGGCGCTCTCCGCGGCGACAACAACCCGGCCTCCCCCGAATTCCAGCCCCCCTCGAGCCAGAACCCGGTTCACGTAGACGCATGAGTATAGCCGCATCATGCCGTCCGTCCAAGGGCAAAAATCACAGTCGGGTGTGTGGGGCACTGTGAAGTTTGAAGCCCTTTTCAAACGGGTCTAGGGGCTCTGGTGAAGACGAGATTCGGGCCGGAAAACTCGATTACCTCGCGCGCTTATCTCGAAAAGACGAGTTTCCCGAAAGCCGCCGGCACATGAAAATCAGGACGGGGTGTCCCCGTCGGCTGCCAGGCTGAATAAAATCGCGGTTCGCGCGGCCCCTCGACACGATAGAAATTTGCCCGCCAGACGGCTGCGGGATCGAACTCAGGCGTGAGCGCGACTATCGGAATCGCAAGTTCCGCAGTCCACATGCGTTGCTCGATATCCAGCCAGACTGACCGTGAGAGCCCGCTCTTAAGGTCGTTCCTCCCTTCGGGCAGAACGTCGCGCGGAGCGATCGCGAGATCGATCCACATTCCGTTGGGGCTGACTTCAACTTCCTTGTAATAGCGCGAGTGCGCCGGGTCCGGTTGCAGGAAAGCCTCGGCGACATCCCGATCCCAAAGATGATCGCGCCGCCCGTTGGCATCGGAATCTTCGAACACCCACAACTCTCGATAGCGGCAGGCAAAGCGCAGATAAAGCGTGGCGTCTGTCCAGAGCAGACGCACTTCCGTCTGCCGCGCAGGATCCGCATTCTCTCCCTGCCAGTCGGCACAAAAAGTCGCGGACGCAGCCTGCGCCCACTCCGGAGCCGGATGCTGCGCGTCCAGTTTGAGTTCTCGCGCAATTCGGGCCGCCACAATCGTGTCGCCGGGTAATTCTGAATTTGACCGCAACATTCGGATAGTCCGCGAGCCGCAACCGTCCTATGTTATCCCCATGGCAACCAATGCGATACTTCCAGAGAAAGACGGCACCGTAGGAACGTTGGAGTCAACCATGAAATCCGCTTTCGCCAACGCAAACGCCCCAAAGCTGGACCTCACCCGTCGCTGGCAAGCAGTACTCGAGCGCGACGGTACGTTTGACGGCAAATTTGTGTTCGCGGTCTCCAGCACGGGCATCTTCTGCCGGCCATCATGTCCCGCCCGGCGGCCGCGCCGCGAGAACGTCCGCTTTTTCGGACACGCGCACGCTGCCGAACAAGCCGGCTTCCGCGCCTGCCTGCGCTGTCGTCCGAAGGCCGTCGACGAAAATCCGCAATCGGCTCTCGTGCGCGCCATCTGCCGCTACGTCGAGCAGCATATCGAAGACCGCATCACGCTGAGCGTACTCGCTAAAGAGTTCCGCCGCAGCGCATTTCATCTCCAGCGCACTTTCAAATCCGTCCTGGGCGTGACTCCCAAGGCCTACATCGACGCCTGCCGCCTCCGCCAGATCAAGCAGAACCTGCAGGCCGGACACGACGTGACCACCGCGCTCTATGCAGCCGGATACGGCTCCAGCAGCCGACTTTACGAGCGCACCGCCTCGCAACTAGGGATGACGCCCGAAAAATATCGCCGGGGAGCGGTCGCAGCAGTTGTTCGTTTCACCATAACGCCGTCGCCGCTCGGACGAATGCTAATTGCCGCCACCGATAAAGGAATCTGCGCTATCCATTTCGCCGATTCCGAGCAGCAGTTGCAGCAAGGACTGATGCGCGAGTTCCCGTTCGCCGTTCGCCGCCGCGACGACTCGGCATTAGCGCAATGGAAGACAAGCCTGACACGCCTGATCGGCGGACAGGACTTGCACCCATCGCTGCCGCTCGACATCCGCGCTACCGCATTCCAGCGCCGCGTCTGGGAAGCTCTGCAAAGCATCCCGCGCGGGGCAACACGCTCCTACAGCGCAGTAGCGAAAAAGATTGGCATGCCGAAAGCAACCCGGGCCGTAGCAAGGGCTTGCGCCACCAACCCGGTAGCGATTGCGATCCCCTGTCACCGCGTCATCCGTCAAGATGGAGACCTCGGCGGCTATCGCTGGGGCATCGAGAGAAAAGAACAACTGCTTGCCTTGGAAAGCGTGCAAATGGCAGCGATAAAGCAATGAAGACCGGAGCCGTGTTTCAAGAAGGGCAGCAGCATTGGGAGGCGCACGGCGAGACGTCCCGCCTAGAACCTCCGTCCACGCGGCTTCGCAGTTTGCCGATCTGATGTTGCAGGGTCACGGGTTCTTCTTGCGCGAATAATTCTTCATGTACTCCGGCAACTCTTTTTCGCAGCGGTCGTCTGGGATAGCCTTGCCCACCGCGGTTTCCAGTGGAATGACACCGGCCCAGGTTGGGAAGGAATAATCTTCTTCGTCGTCAATGGGCGGACCTATTCGAACTTTCGCGGAAAATTCGTCGATTGAAATTTTGAGAACCGAGGTTGCTTTCAGTTCTTTCTCGTGGGGCTGGCGAACGTCGTCCCAGCGATGGGGGAGGATGTGTTCGCTCAGCGAGCGCAAGGCGGCGAGTTTTTCCGCCGGATCGTCGACCAGGGTCGCGGTGCCAAGAATTACGACCGAACGGTAATTCATGGAGTGATTGAAAATCGAGCGGGCGAGGACGAGCCCGTCGAGGAGGGTAACGGTGATGCAGACTGGGACGCCCTGATCGAGATTGCGGAGCATCCTGCTGGCGGCGGAACCGTGAATATAGAGCACGTCCCCGGCGCGCCCGTAAGAGGTCGGGATCACGTAGGGCTGGGCATCGGAATTGGTTACGAAACCTACGTGGCAAAGGAAACCTTCGTCGAGGATCTGGTTGATGGCGGTGCGGTCATACACTGCGCGCTCCGGTTCGCGGACTACGCGAGTGCGGGCGGTGGGATTAGGATTTGTTGGATTTGTACTGGTGGACATCAAGAGGAAATCCTTCGGGCAGGCGCCAAGAGTGTGAAGATGGATTCTAGCAGGTAGGAAATCGGGCCGAAGTGTAGCCGGATCAAAAATGGAGCGGCGTGGTAAACAGTGATTACTCTGCAAGTTAGAAGAGAGGACTTTGCTAAACGATCATGATGCCCGAAATTGCCTTGCTCCTGATTTGTGGAATTGGAACCACCGCCGGGCTGCGGACGATGACCGCGCCTGCAGCCGTAGCCTGGGCCACGCGTCTGGGATGGATTCACCTTGCAGGGTCGCACCTCGCCTGGATGGGTTCCACGTTAGTGGTGGCGTCGTGCACGATTGGGGCTCTGATCGAATACGTAGTCGATCTACTTCCATCCACTCCGGCGCGCACGACAACAGGTCCACTTGCGGCGCGGATAGTCACGGCCATGTTGACCGGAGTCTGCGTTTGTATCGGAGTCGGAATGAAGATTTGGCTCGGATTGGTCATTGGGCCGATAGGCGCAGTGGCGGCCGCTTATGCGGGGCAGCATCTGCGCGCTGGTTTGGTGCGGCATCTTCGTGTTCCGGATGCGGCAATCGCTATCCCCGAGGACCTGGTGGCGGTGTCGATCGGGTTGTTGTGTTGTTTCGAGATTCTAAAATTCTCGGTGACTCTGGCGGAGGTCCTGGCGCAAATGCTGACGAAGTGTTTGTGAACTGGCCCAGTGCGCGCGTGTTTGAAGCTTTGGGCTAGAGGTTGCGAAGAACCGGTTCGATCGGCAGGGCAAACTTCTATTTTATTTTCGGCGTTTTTTAGGGGACGGATTGGGCTGTTCTTCGATCACCGCGAACTGAATTTTCTTTTCTACCGGATCGATGCGGTCGAGCAATACGTGGATGCGGTCGCCCAGGCGGTAGGTTTTGCGCGTGCGCTGGCCGATGATCTGGCGCGTGTTTTCATGGTAGGTGAAATAGTCTCCGGCGAGCGTGTTCAGCGGGACGAGACCTTCCACGAACAGGTCGGTAAGTTCGACGAAGAAACCGTATTTGGTCACGCTGGTGATCAGACCGTCGAAATCTTCACCGATGCGAGGCTCCATGAATTGTACTTTTTTCCATTCCATGAGTTCGCGCTCGGCGTCGTCGGCGCGGCGCTCGGCATGGCTGGATTCTTCGGCGATGGCGTGCAGTTCGTCGAGAGGGATGGGCCCGCCCAGGGGGTCGAGCGCCGCCTGATGGGCGTCGTGGTCGCGGCGCTTGGACCAGGGGGATGGCTTAGCTACGCGGGAATCTTGGAGAAGGTAGGGGTCCTTCGACTGCGCGGAACGGCTCGCTTCGCTCCCCGTTTCGCTTCGCTCAGGATGACGCCCGATTAAGGGTGCGGATGGAGCGGTCGCGGATGGAAATGCCGCGGAGGCCGACAGGCCTATCGGTACTTCTCCATCGATTTTTTCGGGGGAATCGCGCAGGACTTGTTTCAGGATGCGGTGGACGGTCAGGTCAGGATAGCGGCGGATGGGCGAGGTGAAGTGCGTATAGGTGGTCGCGGCGAGGGCGAAGTGTCCGCGATTTTCTTCGGAATAGCGCGCCTGCTTCAGCGAGCGCAGCATCAGGAAACTTAGAATTCTTTCTTCGGGCTTGCCGGCGATTTTCTCGGCCAGTTTCTGATACATGCGCGGGGTGATGTGGACTTCTTTCGGGACTTCGATCTCTCGCATGCGCTTGCCGGTGCCGCGCGTGTCGCGGCGGTCGGCTTTGAGCTGGACGCGCTGAATGGGCAGCGCGCCCACTCCCAGCGAGTAGCCGAATGTTGCAGCGATCACTTCGAAGTCGTAAACGCGCTTGGCGTCGGGCTTTTCGTGGATGCGGTAGAGCGAGGCGATGCGCTTGTTTTCGAGATAATGGGCCACGCACTCGTTGGCCGAGAGCATGAATTCTTCAATCAGCCGGTGAGCGATGTTGCGCTCGGAGCGCGTGATGCTCTTCATCAGGCCGAACTCGTCGAACTCGATGACGGGCTCGGGCAGATCGAAATCGATCGAGCCGCGCCGCTCGCGTTTGCGGTTGAGAATCATGCGCCAGATCGCGCATGCGCTCGAAGTGATCGACCTGCGCGGCATAGCGGCTGCGGGCCTCGGCATCGCCTTCGATCACCGCATTCACCGCGGTGTAAGTCATGCGTTCGGCGGAGCGGATCACGCCTTCGTTGATTTCATAGCCAACGATTTCGCCGCGATGGTCGATCTCCATCGTGCACGAGAGCACGAGGCGATCCACCTGCGGGCGCAGGCTGCAAATGTCGGTGGAAAGCTCGAGCGGCAGCATGGGCACAGCGCGGTCGGGAAAATAGACGCTGGTGCCGCGCAGACGCGCTTCTTGTCGAGGGCCGAACTCGGGCGTGACGTAGTGGGCTACGTCGGCGATGTGGACCTGCAATTCGTAGTTGCCGGTCTCGAGTTGGCGAACGTGGACGGCATCGTCGAAGTCGCGGGCGGTTTCGCCATCAATCGTGACGATGGGGAGGTCGCGGTAGTCGCGTCGGCGGTGCAGATTCAGAAGCGGGGATGATGCTCTCGATCGCCCGCGCTTCTTCAATGACTTCCGGGGGGAAGCGGTGCGGGAGATGAAATTTGCGGATCATGATTTCGACATCGACACCGAAATCGTTTTCTTCGCCGAGAATTTCGATGACCCGTCCGCGCGGGTTTTGGGTGGCGCTGGGCCAGTCGGTAATTTCTACGTCAACCACGACGCCTTCGAGATCCTGCCAACTGGTGTGGATCGCGGCCTGGTCGCCGATTACGCGATCCACGGATTTTTCCGGGTGCGGTTTCTTAGCGTCGGTTGAAGGATTCTCAACCACGGAGGACACGGAACTCATGGAGGACTGCGGGACCTCCATGCCGGGTGGGATGATGATTTCCTGGGTTACCTTGTCGTCGATGGGCTTTACGTAGTTGCGGCCGCGATCGTAGTGGAAGATGCCGACTACGGTCGGATGCGCGCGCACGACCGAGCGGAGGATGCGGCCCTCGGCGCGGCCATCCGGGCGGAAGGATACGATTTCGACGAGCACGCGATCGCCGTGCATGGACGAACCCGTGACATGTGGGGGAATGAAAACGTCGCCGGCGAGGCGCGCTTTGAGGTTGGGGTCGAGCGAGGCGGCGTCGGGCGTTACGAAGCCGTAGCCGTCGCGATGCATGCTGAGGCGTCCGACGAAAGTGTTGCGGCCGGTTTTTGCGTGCGGGATGGAATAGCGTCCCTGGTCGATCTCGGCCAGTTGGCCCCTTCGAACCAGGGCATATATTCGATCGGTCAACTCGCGGCGGGCTTCGCCTCCGCGGGCGCCGAGTTCACGGAGCAGTTGCTTGTGGCTGGCCGTCTGCTTGGGCTGGCGCTCGATGTGGCGAAGGATGATGGAATCAGAGAAGGGCATTGCGGAATCTTGTTGAAATGGTACTTGGTAATGGAAAATCTTGCCGAGAAGAGGCGGAGGTGGTTACAAATCAGCGCGTGGAGCGAATAGGGAGTACCGAGTCTAAGGTTCCTCAATTCGCCGGCGGCGGGCGACAGAATGTCGCGGGCTCAAGCACAGGTTTTCGAGGTGGTATTACCGCAGGGCTGAAGACGTATCCTTTCGAGGCATTTGCGACTTGGATCAAACGAATTCTGAACTCACTGCACTTGGGTCCGGGCGCGGGAGCCGGAGAGTGCTGGGCATGCGATACTGATTTCTATGGTTACGGTAGATGCGACTCCGCGGGCGGGGAATGATCCGAAGATGGTCAAGGTGCATTTGAGCACCGGCGCGGGCATGGAGATTGACTGGAAAGACGGGCACCGGTCGGCTTACACGTTCAAGTTTCTGCGGGATGCTTGTCCGTGCGCGCTGTGCGAGGACGAGCGCACGAAGGCAGGACGGAAGGCGGGCGAACCGGAAAAGCTGGCCCCGGGGGCGCTGCCGATGTTCAAACCGGCGGTGAAGGCGTTGGCGGCGGATGCGGTGGGGAAGTATGCGCTGAAGTTTTCATGGAACGACAACCACGATCTGGGGCTTTATTCGTGGGCGTATCTGCGGGAAGTGTGTCCTTGTGCGGAGTGCACGACTGCGAAGTCAGAAGTCAGAAGTTAGATTGCAGACGTGGATCTCTCAACATCCGGCGTCATTCACTTTACTCAAAGGCGAGTTTTCAGCTGTTTGGATAGCTCTTTCGTGATCGCGTAGAGTTCGGAGAGCTGGCCTTTCTGAAAATCTACTTCGTTTTTTTGCAGATCTTCCTGGATGAGGCGGCAGAGCTGGTAGGCGGCGCGAATGCGCTCGGCGGCGAGCAGGGAGCCGACGGCGCCGGGATCCTCTCCGGAAATTCTGGCGGCCACTGACTGCTGGGCAGCCCAGGCCACGTTGCGAACGCGGTTCAAGACGTCGCGAAACTCAGTTAGTACCCGGGGATCCAACTCATCGGAGAGCAGCAGGCCATGCGAGGCTTGCATGTCAGCGATGGCCGTTTGCAGGCCTTCGGAGACAGGGGAATCCTTTGTCCGTTCAGCGGCCACGAGGCAACTCCAATGCTGCCTGCCAGACTATTATGTTTACCAAGGGGGGCGTAGATTCCGAAGGTCTGTAATACCAGTAACACCTACGGTTGAACCGGAGGAACCAACGAACGTGACCATAGCAATTCGATTGGCGGAGGAGCGGGATATCGGGGAACTGCGGCGGCTCATTGAAGCGTCGGTGCTGGGACTGCAGGCCGGCGACTATTCTCCCGCACAACTGAAGCGAGCGCTCCAGGCGGTGTTTGGAGTCGATACGCAACTTATCGCCGACGGCAGCTATTTTGTGGCGGAGGCGCGAGCGGACGAAAAAGAGAACGCGGAAGAGGCGGCGCCGGTGATCGTGGGCTGCGGCGGATGGAGCCGTCGAAAGACCTTATATGGTGGCGATGTATGGGCTGGGCGCGAGGACGTACTGCTCAGTCCCGCGACGGATGCGGCAAAGGTACGAGCCTTTTTTGTTCATCCAGATTGGGCGCGGCGTGGAATTGGAGGGATGATTCTGGAGGCATGCGAGGCGGCGGCAATGGCGCAGGGATTTCACCGGCTGGAGATGGGAGCGACGCTGACGGGCGTTCCTTTTTATCGGGTCAAGGGATATGTGAAATTGGAGTCGGTCGAGGCTCCGCTGGGGGAAGGTTTAAGCTTGCCGATCGTGCGCATGGGGAAGGATGTGTGAAGGGCGGCGGATGGTGCAGGAGGAAGCACAAGGTCCCTCCACTTTGCTCCTGTCCGGTCGGGGTGACAGATCGGGTTAGAGGGTGATGGCTTCGAGGTAACGCTTTAAGAGTTCCTCGGCATTGTCCCGGAAGTCGAGAAACATGATGCCATTGCCGAACTGAGGGTGGCAAGTGACCACGCGTCCGCGGATGCAGACCGGGCAACTGTCAAGCCAAAGGGTGGCTTGGACGTAGGTTCCCAGAACAAGCGTTTTTGCCAGATGCACATAGCACCCGCCGCGACTGAGATCGGTAGTTTGCAGGCGCACAGAACCGGTGACATCCTCTTTGCGAAGGTCGATGGGGATCTGCACGGTGTAACGTGGGTTCATGCGACGATCGAGCGGAGCCGCATGTGGATTCAGGGCGGATTTGGTGGCGAGGGCCATAGGATTCAAAAGTTCCGGAGTCCAAGTGATCCGCATCCCGCTGGAAGGCGAGGATCGCGTTGCCCCGTGGGCGGATCTCCTGGACTTAGCGTGATTATCGGCAAAGGTGGGCAGCAAGATTAGGACGCGCGTCACAGAGGGGTGTGCGAAGGTACCTAAACGAAGCACTAAAGAACAATACTGGTACTTGGAGGTGAAGGAATGTTAGGAGAAGGCATCCTTTCATTCGCGTTCGCGGGCACGGCCTCCGCACGTGCTAGAATTTCGAAAGGTTTCTCTAGATTCAGACCCTCAATTCCGGACACTCAGTTTGATCGAATTAGCACCCTCGATACTGTCGGCCGATTTCGCTCACCTGGCAGACGCCGTAGAACAGGCGACGACTGGCGGGGCCGGCGTGATCCATGTGGACATCATGGACGGGCATTTTGTGCCGAATCTGACGATCGGGCCTCCGGTAGTGAAATCGCTGCGCAAGGCAACCCGGCTGCCGCTGGATTGTCATCTGATGATAGAGAATCCCGATCAATATATTGGAGACTTCGCGGAAGCGGGGGCGGACTGGATCTCTGTGCATCAGGAGGCGTGCCGGCATCTGAACCGGACGCTGAATCTGATCAAGAGTCATGGATGCCGGGCGGGAGTGGTGATCAATCCGGCGACTCCGGTGGACACGCTGAGCGAAGTGCTCGATATCGTGGATTATGTTCTGGTGATGAGCGTGAACCCTGGGTTCGGGGGGCAGAAGTTTATTCCCGAGACGCTGAAGAAAATCAGGAAACTGGCAGAGATTCGCGGCGAGCAAGGGTACGGATACCGGATCGAGGTTGATGGCGGTGTGGCGATGGAGACGGTGGCGGACGTGGTGAGGGCGGGAGCGGAGATTCTGGTGGCGGGGAATGCTGTATTTGGCAAGGGCGACGCGAAGGCGAATGCAGCTATGCTGCTGGAGGCGGCGCGAAGCGCTAGTTTGATGAAAGTGTAGCTTCTAGCTGCTAGCTTCTAGCCACTAGCTTGTAGCCGCGAGTTCCAAGACGCGAGAGATAGATCATTAAAAGAGAACTATTCACCACAGAGGCACAGAGACACGGAGACAAACCACGAACTGGTTTCCTCTGTGATTCTGTTTCTCTGCGGTTAAGAAAAGGTGTTGAGGTTCTTATGCGAAGCAAGTTGATCCTGGGAATTGTGGTAGTGGGGCTGGCATTCCTGCTGGGCTGCACTAACAAGAAATCGGCGAATCCGCTGGCGAACGTCGGGTCGAAGCAACCTGACAAGGTACTGTTCGACCGCTCGATGGATGCGATGAAGCACAACCGCTTCGATGTGGCCCGCATGACGTTGCAGACGCTAATCAACACCTATCCGGATTCAGAGTACATTGCGCGCGCCAAGCTGGCGGTGGCCGATTCTTGGTACGCGGAGGGCGGAACGACCGCCATGCAGCAGGCGGAAATTGAGTACAAGGATTTCAAGACCTTTTTCCCCAACATGCCGGAGGCGGCGGAGGCGCAACTGAAGGTTGCCAACATCCACTACCAGGAGATGGAGAAGCCAGACCGGGACTACACGCACGCGGAGCGAGCGGAAGAGGAATACCGGGCGCTGATTCAGGAGTATCCGGACAGCAAGCTGGTGCCGCAAGCGAGGCAGCGGCTACGCGAAGTGCAGGAAGTGCTGGCGCAGCGCGAATTCAACATCGGCCAGTTCTACTATCTGCGAATGGCGTATCCCGCGTCGATTGCGCGGTTGAAGACGCTGGTGGAGCGGTATCCGCTGTACAGCGGAGCGGACCAGGCGCTTTTTCTGCTGGGGCGGGCCTACGAAGCCGAGATTGAAATGGTGCGCAAGAATCCGCGGACGGGCGAGGTCGCGAAGAGCAAGATTATCGACGAGTTGACGAAGGAAGCGGCGGACTCCTATGGCCGCATCATCACGCGGTACCCGGCGATGGATCGGGCGGTCGACGCGAAGGATCGGCTGGAGGCAATGCACCAGCCGGTGCCGCGCCCGACGCGGAAGATGCTGGAACAGAATAAGAAGGAAGAGGCCAGCCGACTGCAGGCCAGTTTGGTGGCGAAGAGCCTGGGTACTTTCCAAAAAGGACCGGATGTGAGCAAGTCGGCGCACATGGGAGATCCCACGATGGTCGATCCGGAGCCCGTCACGGCGACCGGCGTCATCAGGAATCTGAACATTGCGGCGAACGGCGGCGGCGGGGACGGTAAACTAAGCGCGACGGTGGTGGGCAGTAGCAAGATTGTACCGAACCAGGAGGCGCCGCGGTCGGATCATCCGACGGCAGCGGGAGATACGGTGGCTCCGCCGGCGACGGAGCAGGCGGCAGCGACCGATAATGCGGCGGCGGCCGATCCCAATGAACTGAAACCGAACGTGCCGGCGGAGGATACGGCGGCGTTGCCTCCGCTGCAGCAAAGCAATCAACTGGAGAATGCGGGCGGGACGCCGGCTGCGACTTCATCGAGCACAGCGCAGAAAGAGGAGATGGCGGACATTTCTTCGAGCAAGAAGAAAAAGAAGAAGGGGATCAGCAAGCTGAACCCGTTCTAGGGAAGGTCTGAGAGGCCGACCTCAGCCGCTTGAGGCCCGTCGCGCGAGTTAAGAAAGTTCCAGCAGCGGGTGGGCAAGAACTCAGTCGTCCCTCCGGGACTTTATCTCGATGTTAGCGCCTGGACCCGGCGCTGAACGCGCCCGGCTATTGTCAGTCGCCCACCGTGGCTGGAATAACTAATTTGTCCCACCTGCTCAATGCAGAATTTAGCTCTCGATCACACTAGCCGGGGGCGGGCTATTGTCGGCCTTCATGCGGGAGAAGGCGCTTCTCCGGAGTACATGATTTTCCGCAGTACATGGACTTCAGTGTTTGTCGCAGTCGGCCATGAGCTTACGAATCGTTGACTTAGGATAGAGGACAAGATAGTTTCGCGTTATCTCTCCTTTTTGTGAAGGACGACGCTTGGCGCGAAAAATTTTACTGGCCGACGATAGTGTGACCGCCCAAAACATGGGGCGAAAGATCCTGGCCGATGCCGGATACGACGTTCTCACCGTCAACAACGGATCCGCGGCCCTGAAGCGGGTGGCGGAATCGAAGCCCGATCTCATCATTCTGGATGTCTACATGCCTGGCTATAGCGGGCTGGAAGTCTGCCAGCGGCTGAAGGATGCGGCGGAGACGGCTGATATTCCCATCCTGCTATCGGTGGGAAAACTGGAGCCATTCAAGCCGCAGGAAGCGCGCCGGGTAAGGGCAGACGCCCACATCGTAAAGCCATTTGAAGCGAGCGAATTGCTAGCGGCGCTGAGGCATCTGGAAACCTTGATCGCGCCCGCGTCCGAACGGCCGGGCTTCTGCGCTGCTGCTACGCACGTGGCCGAGGCGGGCGGCGAAGGATCCGTTAATACCGAAGAAGTGAACTCTGCCGGCGATCACGGGCACAAAAACGGTGGCGGCGCGGGTGCGGGAAGAAAGAAAAAAGAAGAACGGGAAGCGGTGACCGATGAAATCGCGTCCAGTTTCCGCGATTTCCGGAAGGCGGGCAGCAAAGCGGTGACTGGGCCGGTGGTTGAAGTGCCGGCGGGTGCCAGCCATGAGGAGCTGTGCGCGCTGAGCGCGGTGGCGGCGAAATTGGATGACGCCTCTTCCGAGCCGAGTCATGCCGCGCAAGAAGCGGGTGGATCGGCCGAGTCGATAGTGGCCGGTTTGCGAGTGCAGCCGGAACAAACGCAGACTCCCGACGCGGTCGCAGATTTGCCGCACGGCATCACGCAGGAAGAGTTGGACGCGCTAAGTGCGGTGGCTGCTCAACTGGATCAATCAGGGGCGGGGGCTGAGCCGGTCGCATCGATCGCGGAATCAGCGGGACCGCGGGGGATTGAGGAACAGGGAGCCGACCGCGTGGGGCATCCGCAGATGCCGGTCGTAGCTCCCATCGCGGGGATGACCGAAGAGATGGTGGACACTTCCGTGACGCAGGGGACTGAAGCCGAGATTTCGGCGAAGCACGACGAGCCTGCATGGGAAGCGGCCACGATCGCGGAAGGCAGCCATGCCGAAGCGCAAGCGCCTGTGGTCGTGAATGCCGCGCAGTTTCGGGATGAGGTTGCTCCCATCGACCGCAATGACGAGCCGAGATTCGCGTCGGCTGTGGAGACGGTGACGCCGAGCGATGAGGAGTTAGCCGCGGCACTGCGTCTGCTGACACCTGCAACTATACATGCGACGGCTCAAGCAGGAGACTCGGAAATCGGGGCCGACGAGGCGGTTGTCTCGCGCTGGGCGGCTGAGGCTGTCGGGTTGACTCCGCAAGAAGCGGCCATGTCGTTGGAGGCGGAAATGTTCCGCACCTTTGCAGGCAAGCCTTCGTCGGAAGTCGAAGGTGAGCCGGCCGTGGACTTGAACTCAACGCACACACCGGGGGACGGTAACGGGATGGCAAATATGGCAAAGCAAGCGCTGGCCTCGCATGAAATTCCGAAAGCAATGGCGGCGGCGGCAGCGGCTGACAACGGAGGCCTTGCCGAAGAGTCCGAGATCGCGAATATCGTGGATCGAGTGCTAGCCGATCTTCGCCCGAAGATCGTGGAAGAAATTGCCCGAAAGCTGGGGAAGAGGTAAGGCGGCTCGTCAGGCTCAGCAGTAACGGTTTCCCCTCAATCATTTTCGCCGAGAGTTCTGCCGCCTCTCGACGACCGCAGCCGCATGGGTTGCGCATCTTGCGCCTGACCAAGCCCCATCACAACTAGGGATTTTCTGCCGATCTCACAAAAGCGCTGCGTTCCACCCGCTTCAACTCGGGCGAAACGCAGCGCTGATTGCATTCTTCTCTGGCGGAGGGAACCACTTAGCCTTCGGAAGGATGCAAAACGCGGAAGGTGCTGCCTCCGTTCGACCACACGAGGACGAGCGCGTCCTGACCGGCGGGAACGCTCGATAAGGCGTGGGCTACGTCGGCGGCGGACTTCACGGGCTGACGATTGACTTCCATGATGACGTCTCCACTCTGCAGGCCTGCGTTATCGGCGGGGCTACCGGGGACTACGTCATTCACGATCGCTCCGTGAACGTTGGCGGGGGCGTTCCCGCCTTCCTGCTGCAGTTCATTGCGAGCGTCCTGGTTGAGGTCGCCGAGACTCAGGCCCCAGCGGCCCTTTCCGTGTCCATTGCTGGCGGCTTCGGTGCTGTTGGGATTGCTAAGATCGGCGAGCGTTACGGCCACGTTCGCCGGCTTGTCATCGCGCAGCACATCGAGGTGAATGGTGTCCCCGGGCTGCTTCTGGGCAACCAGCATCTGGAGTTGTCCGGCATCGGTGACGGATTTGCCGTCGAGTTCGGTGATGATGTCTCCGGTCTTGAGGCCAGCTTTGGCGCCGGGGCCATCGGGTTGAACGTCGCTGACCAAGGCTCCTGCGGCTTTCTGCAGGTGGAAGAACTTCGCGTTATCGGGAGTCACGTCGGCGATTTGGATTCCGATGAAGCCGTGCGTAACCTTGCCGTAGCGGATGAGAGTATTCACGGTGGGTTCGGCGATCTGGGTGGGGATTGCGAATCCCATGCCGGAGAACGAGCCGGACCCAGAGATGAGAAAGGTGTTGATGCCGATCAATTCGCCACGAGCATCCACCAGCGCTCCGCCGGAGTTGCCGGGATTGATGGCTGCATCGGTCTGGATGAATTCACCGGGCTTGCGGCGATCGCTGTCGGGATTGGGACGGTTGAGCGCGCTGATGATGCCTCGGGTGACTGTGAACTGCATCCCGTAGGGATTGCCGAAGGCGAGAACGGTTTGTCCGGGATGGAGATTTGCGGAGTTGCCCCAAGGCACGCTTGGCAGATTGCTGCCGTTGACCTTGATGACGGCCAGGTCGGTGAGAGGGTCGGCGCCGATCAGCTTGGCTGGCATGACCTCCTTGTTGCTCATGGTGACGCGGATGTCGACTGCTCCTTCAATGACGTGGTTGTTGGTGACGATGTAGCCGTCGGGCGAGATGATGACGCCACTTCCAAGTCCGCGCTCGATGCGATTCTGCGGCTGTTGCTGCTGGAAGTGGAATTGACGTCCGAACTGCTGGCCGAAGGGGTTATCGGGTCCGAAGAACTGTTGCAGGTCGGGCATTCCGTTCTCGCCGGAGGCCGCTTTACTTTTTGAGACAACGGTTACGTTGACGACCGCCGGGGTGATGCGGGCGGCGAGGGTTTCCATGGCGTGATCGAGGGAGAGCAGAGCTCCGACGCTGTTGTCGTCGAGGGCGGCTGCGGCGGGCGCAGGCGCCGGGGTGGCGGCCTTCGCGGACCTGGTGAAGCTGACGGTAGCGAGCGATCCTACGATGGCAATGGCGAGCACGGCTGCCGCGAAGGAGCGCGCCCGGGACGGGCTGGCCTCCGCTGACAGCGCCAGTTTTGAGTTGGTGAATTTGGATTTGAGGTGTTGCAACCACTTCTGCATTTTCTTTTCTCCTTGTACAACTAATTATCTAGTTGGATGTTGAAAATTTTTTTGACGCTAGATCTTGTGCGCGACCGGCGCCTGGGTCGAACGCTTCCATACCGTGTTGACGACAGTGACGCGCCAGACCTCGATTCTCCAGAAGGTGGCGGGCACAGCGGAGTTCGTGGGGTCTGCCAGTTCCGACGCGCCTGAAACCTGGTCCGGAACGGGTACGAATCGGGTTTCTTCCACGAAGAAAACCTGGTGAATAGCGGCGGGCTGACTCTGGGAATTCGGGTTCACGAGGCTGCTTAGTTCAATTAATGACTCCGTTGAGACCGGCAAACTCGATGGCTGAGGGTTGCGACCCGACGGCTGAGCCGTTGCCGCGCTGCGGGCTGAAACGGGTTTGAAGTTCTTTCGGGGAGCCGGTTCGCTTAGTTTCAGACGCGCGGGAATTACGCTTATGGGGCGGAATGAGCTTTGCGAATCCGCGGCGTGAAAGATTTCGGGATGAAGCAATGCGGCGGAATACTCGGGAACTGGAGACGAACTCTTGTCGAAGGCAACGAGTTGCGGGGTCTGCGGGAGCATGACCACGCAGAGCAGCGCGAACGCGCCGACCAGGGCCATGGCCGGCTTCGAAACTGTGGTTGTGGTGGGGCGATTCTTGTCGAGAATGCGGGTCAGGCGATCCGAGGCCTCGCGGGCGCGGTGGACAATGGCTTGGGCCATGTTCCAGCCACGCTGCGCGAGACTTCTCTCCAGGAGGGAGATGAGGCAACTGGCATATCTCAATGGGTTGTCGGTCTGGGCAACCACGATATCGTCACAAGCCATCTCGCGTTCTACGGAGAGGTGGTTTTCAATCCACCAGACGGCGGGATGGAAAAAGAACAGGGCGCGGATCGTCTTCTGAAGGAGGTTGGTCCAGTCATCCCAGCGGCGAAGGTGGGCAAACTCGTGGCGCAGGATAACGTTCAGATCCGCGGGCGGCAGTTCGGTCAGAGCCCACGAGGGCAGAGCAATTAGCGGCTTCCAGAGCCCGAGAGCGGCGGGTACGCGGACGCGGTCGGAAGTGGCGAGAGTTACGGATCTCAAAGTGGATGAGTTCGGGGCATTCAGTTCTGCCAGCGTTTGGCGAATTGATGGATCCAGGGTGGAGGCATCGACCGGGCGGCAAGTTTTCCGCAACTGGTACAGGCGGAAGATGCCAGCGGCCACGCGCAGCAGCGCTACGCAGGCGGCCACGAGCCAGGCGACGAACACGTAGGTTGCCCAATCGGAGGGCAGATCGATCGCATATCGTCCTTGCGATGCCAGAGCTGGTAGGCCGCTGATTCCGGCAGTTAATCCGGTGAGCATTAGTCCACCGAGGGAGGCGGTTCCTACAACCGCGAGCAAGGCCAGGAACCAGACCGCAAAGCGGGTGCGGGAGTTTTGCTTGGGCAGAAGATGGAGCGCTGTCCAGGCAAAGAGCGCGATCAGGATCCCTTCGGGGAAGGAATTGAGTACGCTCTGGACTCCGGCCTGCCCCCAGAGTTCGACTTGGCGCGAGGCTAACTCGGGCAAAAGCAACTGAGCGGCGATGGAGTGGGGGAGGATCATTTCGCCTCACTCCTTTCGTCGCTCCGAACTGCGCTCCGGTCGTCATTACGATCCTTGTTGCGAACATCGTTGTGGCGAACATCATTGCGGTCTTCGCTGCGAACCAGCATTTTTCGCAGGCGTGCCAGTTCTTCGGGTTCGATGCCCTGATCTTCGAGGATGTTGAGGACGAGATCCTCGTGGGAATTCTTGAAGAAACGGCTGACCAGGTGACGAATCTCAGATCGGGTCGCCTCATCGTGCCGCACAATGGGCGCGAAGACGTGTGCGCGGCCATCCTTAATGTGCTTCAGATACCCTTTTCGCTCGAGGATGCGGATGGTGGTGAGCACCGAGTTGTAGGCCAGAGCCGGCTTTGAGACAAGCGAATCGAGCACTTGCTGGACGGTGCCCGATCCTCGTTCCCAGAGGACGTTCATCACTCTCAGCTCGGCTTCGGTCAGGGTTTCGGACTGTCTCGGCGGCACTGGCTTGCTCCTACCTGCGATTAGACGCGCCCCACGGTGAAAGGTAACTAATTGTTTAGTTGCTGGGAGCAGATGGAAAGGTTGCACGTCATTCGGGAACTTCATACGGTTGATTACGAAGGACTTGCGGCATACCGTTCTTGAGGTATGGCGCGGGGCGCCCCAACAGCGACCGGGATAGGGCCGCTACGGCCGAGCTTTTGGGTTGGGCACTGTTCCAGTTCGAAGGCAAAACTGGAACAGTGCCCTGAAGGGCCAGTCGCCTTCTCGGGAACTGCGGGTTACGGTTGGGTGAAGGGCAAGCCGGGCAAGGTTTCCGTATGCTCGGACTTAACTGCGGTCAGGAGAGTGGGATCGAGTCCCAGCGCTTTCAGGATCGTCGGCGCGATTTGACGGGTCTCGACCTGATCATTGAAGGTAGCCGGTTTGTATTTCGGGTTCGAAACAATGAGCAGGACGTTGCGGTCGTCATAGGCGAAGCCGCCGTGCTCGGCTACCTTGCCGGTGCCTCCGGTGTAGATGACGCCTACATTGGGAGCGACGATGATGTCGGGAGTGCGGGAATCGGTGAGCGGATCGTTAAATTGTAGCGTAAGCGATGGGCCGGCGAAAATTTCTCCCTGGCCAAACAGGTTCTCGTTGGCCGCCATCGACAGGATCGCCACGGAACTTGCGGTCTGGCTTTGATCGGTGAGCCAGAGCATAGAAATGTCATCCTCGTCGGCCTGCGCTACCGGCAGGCCAGGCCCAACACCAGCAGGTGAAAGAATCTGGGATGGCGGTTCATCGGTCGCCACATCGCCCGGAATGCGCAGCACGCGGCTGGGATCGATGGGCGATTGTCCATGCTTGGCCGACACGATGATCAGGGTCGAGTCCAGCAAGCCTTGCTTGTTCAACTCCGAAACAAGTTGACCAATTGCACCGTCCACGTACTGGATCTCGGCGAACAGGGAATCGCTGGGGGTCCCGAGGGCGTCGACGTAGCCGCCCGTGAGTCCGAGGGATTTTTCCACCAACTTCTCGCCCACGCTGACGGCTTGGAAGTTCATGCCGAACACGTTCGGCACGGGCGCGCTGGCGCTGCCGTCGTGTGTCTTGCCGTCGATCCAGTTGAGAACGGCTTGTACCTTGTACTGGTCGTAGCAGCGAATGTTTTGGAAACTGTCGGTCCAGGCATTGGTCTTCCGGGCCGCTCCGGCGTCGGGAAGCGGATTGCAACCCTGGACCGAGGGGATCGGCACTGGAATTGAGTTGATTTCGGGTGACCACAAATCATCGACGCCGTCGCCACTGGGGCCGTTGGTGAAGTCGTAGGAGGGATGTTTGTCCGACCAGGCGGTATACCCGCCGGCATTCTTGACCACGTTGAAAATCGTGTTATCGCGAAGGTAATTGTGGGGATAGACCGGCGCGCAGCCATTCTTCGGATTGCGGGGCAGGTAATCGGGATTGATGCCGTTGATGCCGGAGCTTCCGTTGGGCACTCCCGAGTCAAGTTTCAGATAGTTGTAGTCAATCTCCTCGTCGAACCCAACCTGCGTGCCCACTACGCTGGGGCAAAGCTTCGCTCCACCAACAATGCCGTAGGGGGTCGTCTTGGCCGGGGGAGACAGGGCGCGATCATAGCTGACATCGTAGAAAATTCCCGCCGAGCGGGGCGTGCCACCCGTGATTTGAGCGACCAGCCCGGGGAAGGAATCGGAAGGTTTAGAAGTCAGAGCTTGCAGGTAATGCACTCCGGTTGAGGAAAGTGAGGCCAGATGTGGACAGTAAGTCTGATTTCCGTAGAGGGGGACGCCTTTGGCGCAATTGGCGAAATCGAGGGAATGCATACCGTCAACGCTGATGAGCAGGACGTGTTGGAACTTTCCGCTGGTTTGCGCGGCGGCCGACGCTGGAAGCAGGCAGGCCAGCGCGCAAAGGAAGAGCGAGAGGGGGACAAAACTACGATGGGACACTTAGAGCCTCCTGATAATGCCAAGGTGCGAGAAGAGTATTGACGGTCAGGATTGGTGCTGGGTTAACGGGATGTGAATAGTAGGTAAAGAAACTGTGTAGACGGTTCAACAAACCGACTAATGGCGAGTCGGCGTTGCCCGGGCCTGGAATCGGAGACCGGCCCAGACAATGTCGTGATAGAGGGCATCGATCTGGGCGGGCGACGAGGCTTTGCCGCTATGGATCCACCAGGTCATCAGGGAAGTGAGGGCCCCAGCGAGCATTTGGGCAACTGCCTTGGACTTTGGCGGCTTTGATCCGCTAGCGGCTGGTGTGCTCCTATTGGAAGCGGCTGCTGCTAGCTCAGCCAGGCGTTGCTCGATGCCACGCGCGAGGCATCCCTGGCCAATCTCCATCACGTCCTGAATTCGGCCGGCGGCGAGCAGGGCGTTGTAGAAAGGGCGGGCATCTGCGAGGTGAGTGAGGAGTTCACGGACGGGGGCGATGCGGCGGGAGGAATCCTTGGTGCGCGAGAGATAGAACGCGGTCAGTTCGAAGAACTCCTCCGCGTCGCTCAGGAAGAGGTCATTCTTGTCGCTGAAGTGGGTGTAGAAGGTGGAGCGGCTGATGCCGGCGCGATCGAGGATGTGCTGCACGGTGATCTCCTCGAATGGCTTTTCGAGCATGAGTTTCACGAGCGCGTCGCCGAGCGCGTCGCGGGTTTTACGAACGCGGCGGTCTGGTTTGCGCGCCTTCTTGCGGGGTGACGCGGATACTTTTCTGGACATTCGCTACCTCTTTGTTCGACTTCAACCCAGCCGTACGCTAATTTCTTTGACGGGGCAGCAAGGCATGGTTAGCATCCCGCACAGCGCGATGCTATTGTCGCATCGCTGGAGACTGACATGAGTGACAACCGGATGAGTGCCGTAGCGCTGTTGGCGGCATCGGCCGGGCTGATTCTGACTTTGAGTCTACATCCCTCGGGACGGATCACTCCGGCGGAGGTGGATCAGATGGTGCGCAAACTGGTGGCGGTGCACTCGCTGGGGCTGGTCACGCTTCCGGTAATGTTTCTGGGGACGCTTGGCGTGGCGCGCGTGCTGACGGCTCCGAACCGGCTGGGAGTCGTCGGGTTGGTGTTCTATGGCTTTGGCGCGGTCGCGATGTTGTGTGGCGTAGTGGCGGACGGGCTGGTGACACCGAACCTCTTGCGCCAACTTGTGGCGGCTTCGCCGGGGACGAACACCAGCGATGTGTGGCGCGCGGTTTTCCGATATAACGACTATCTCGACATGGCATTGGTCGAAGTATCGCTAGTCGCTTCGGCGGTCGCGATCGGAGCGTGGTCCGTCGGGATTCTGCGCGGCAGCGTGCTGCCTCGTGAACTTGGGGTCTACGGACTGATTCTCGCGATGATTGGCCCGGTGGCGGTGTTTGCTGGCTTACTGAAGTCGGAGCATGTGCTCGGCATGGTGGTGCTGAGCCAGTGCAGCTGGTTTGTCATCCTGGGAGTGCTGCTTTGGCGATTGCCGAAACCTGTGGAGAGCCAAAGCTAAACCGTTGCCACAAAAAGAACCAAGAGTTTCGCTGTGCTTGACAGGCCAGACTACAATCGAAAGCCGTGACTAATTATGTGACGGCACGCAACGTGGGCTCGGAATCGATCTGCTATTACGACCGTGGGGAGGGTACGCCGCTGGTTCTCATCCATGGAATGTTCGGCGACTTTTTGGATTGGGAGCCTGTGCTGGCGCCTCTCTCGGAACGCCATCGGGTGATTGCAGTGGACCTGCCCGGCTTTGGGGGATCGAGCAAACCCCGGCGCGAATACTCAGCAGAGTTTTTTGTATCGACGCTGCACGGGTTGCTAGGGCAATTGGGGATCGAGCGTGCGATTCTGGCCGGAAACTCTTTCGGGGGACAGATCGCGATTCTCTACGCGCTGGAACATCCGGACGAGGTGGCCAAACTGCTGCTCGTGAACAGTGGTGGATTTCAGAAATACTCGGATCAGGAGACAGCGACGATCGAGCCGCGGTTCAGCGAGGCCGTGCTGGCGGGCCTGACGCCGGAGATTACGGCTCTGCTGTTCAGCGGCGTGTTTATCAAACCGTCTGATATGAGCGCGCGTTATGTCCAGAAACAGACGGACAAACTGAAGCGGGCCGATTATCCGGCGTATGCGTATGCTTTGGCTGGGAGCATCCGGCTGTCATTGTCGAGCTACCTGGTGGACCGGCTGCCGGAATTGCGGTGTCCTACGCTTCTGGTGTGGGGCGAGGATGACCAGGTTCTGCCTGTGTCCCAAGCCAAGTTGGCTATGACGAAACTGCCCTCGGGGGAACTGAAGACGATTGCCGGTTGTGGGCACGTGCCCCAAATGGAATGTCCGGGCGGCTTTCTGGACAGCACGCGATTGTTTCTGTCTTCTCCCTAGCGCGAAGCCCGCCAGTCCCAACTCCATCTGGCTACCGTTGATTTTCCATCCTGACGACCCGAGATCGTCCCCCTAAGATTTCGATTGACAAGCCGCTTGGACAGGTATAAAAAACGAGCGTTCATTTTTATTTATGCCCAAGCTACGGCTGCAAGAGGTCGAGAAGAACCAGAAAAAGATCGAAGACGCAGCCCTTCGCGTTTTCACCCGCTTGGGTTTTCACGGAACGTCGGTGCGCGACATTGCCAAGGAGTCGGGCGTGTCGATCGGCAATCTTTACAACTACTACCGCACAAAGGAAGAAATTTTCGAGAGCATTATCGCGCGCTACGAGACGCACATGGAGAAGTTGCGGCGCAAGGCGCTGGGACCGATCCATGGGATGTTTGAGCCGGCGGAACTGCTGCGCATGGCGCACGTGATCCGCGAAATCGTGTACGACAATCCCGACTACTGGCGGCTGATGTACATCGACATCACAGAGTTCGGCAACCAGCATTTTGCAGGCACGTTTCGCTCGCTGGCCAAAAACATGAAAGAGCGGCTGGGGCCGCAACTGGAAGCTTCAACGCGCACCGGTGTGTGGAATCGCGGGATCGATCCGGCGCTGGCCTTCACGGCGATTTATCTACAGTTGTTTACCTACTTCCTGGTGGAAAAACTTTTCGGCGGCAAGGAGCATTTGGGCGTGTCCGACGACCGGGCGGTGGCGCAGTTGATCAAGATTGCGACAGAAGGATTGTGGGCGAGCGGTGGGAAGGGCAAGGGTAAGCGCGATACAAGGAGGAAAGAGAAATGAAACCGAGATTATTTTCACTCTTGTTGCTCAGCGGCTGGGTGTTGGCGCTGGCCGTGGTGGTGGCGGCGCAATCGCCCACTACCGGCCAGATCGCCGGCGTGGTGCGGGATCCCACGGGCGCGTTTGTCAGCGGAGCGAAGGTCACACTGACGAGTTCGGCCGGAACTGCACGAGAGACCACGACCGGGCCGGATGGACACTACGTCTTTCCCTTGCTGCCTCCTGGAATCTACGGAGTGAAGGTCGAGACCTCCGGGTTCAAGCCGTTTACGGCCCAGAGTGTCGAAGTGAGGATCACGGAGTACAGCGAGGTGGACGCGACGCTGGGGTTGGCGGGATCATCCCAGACGCTCGAAGTCACGGGTGAGACGCCGCTGGTCGAGACTTCTACAGTCACTACGGGACGCGTGATTGACGAGGTGGCAGTCAGCGAGTTGCCGCTACCGACGCGGAACTACACGCAGATTCTCGGTCTTTCGCCGGGGGCCGGACAGAATCTGGCGCGCACAACCGATCTTGGGCGGGGCGATTTGGACTTCTACGTCAATGGGCAGCGCGACACCAGCAACAACGTACTGCTGGATGGGACGAATATTGATAGCCCGGGCACGAACTCTACCCCCAGCCTGGCGGTGCCATCGCCGGACTCGATCCAGGAATTCATCGTGCAGACTTCGTTGTATGACGCGACGCAGGGC
Organism: uncultured Acidobacteriaceae bacterium; assembly: GCA_963838315.1. Classification (GTDB taxonomy): domain Bacteria; phylum Acidobacteriota; class Terriglobia; order Terriglobales; family Acidobacteriaceae; genus Acidiflorens. The sequence continues at coordinate 149,053 of CAWIQW010000004.1, read as the reverse complement.
CGGAACACAGGCGGAGACCTGAACGTGGTGACCCGGTCTGGAACAAATTCCTATCATGGGGCGCTGTTTGAATTTCTGCGTAATCGCTCGCTCAACGCCAATGACTTTTTCCTGAACGAGGCGGGATCACCGCGTCCGGAGTTGACGCGCAACCAGTTTGGCGGAACTCTCGGTGGTCCGATTTGGAAAAACAAGACTTACTTTTTTGTCTCGTATCAGGGGACTCGGGAACGGAATGGAGCTTCGCAGAACAGTTTGACGACGTTGAATATTCCGCAGGGATTGACCAATGACCGCAGTACGGGGACGCTGGATGCGCTGGCGGCGACATATGGTGTGGCTACGATCGATCCGACGGCCCTGATGTTGCTGCAGGCGCAATTGCCGAATGGGGCGTATGCGGTTCCGAGCCAGGCGGCGAATGGCATCGTTGATAGTGGCACGGTGTTACACCCATCAGCACAACGTCGCGGTTCAGCGAGGATCAGTTCAACGTTAACATCGATCACAAGATCACGCAAGAGCAACAAGCTGCGGGGTACGTTCTTTTACTCGCAGGACCCGCAATATCAAGCGCTGTTCAGTTTTGTGGGGGCCGATCCCTTTCAGGCGCCGGGCTATGGCGGCTATATCACGTTTTCAAACCGCGTGTTTGGACTGACCGATACACACGTGTTCAATTCGAATCTGATTAATGAGGCTCATTTCGGCTTCAGCCGGATCAACGCTCCTTCCACGCCGCAAGAGCCTTTCACCAATGCTCAGTTCGGGATCAACAACCCGCTGGCGGCGCAATACCCGGGATTGGCCACGATCGAAGTCACGGGCTTGTTTACGATCGGCTCCACGCCGCTGGGCGACCAAAAGTCCACGACGTTGAGACTTTCCAATGGTCCGACACGGTCTCGTATACGCACGGCAAGCATTTCCTGCGGGTGGGGGGCGATGTACATCCGCGAACACATTGACTTCTTCTTTCACTCGTTCTCCCGTGGGGAGATTATCTTCAATGATTTCCCATCGTTTTTGAGCGGCACGGACCCGGCCCGGGGCGAGACCAGCGTGGGGTTGCTGGGCAACGGCCTGCCCGGTCGCAACATGCGGCTCAACGATGTGGACTGGTTCGCGCAAGAGGACTACAAACTCACTAACCGTTTGACAATCAATGCGGGAGTTCGCGTTGACTTCAATGGGGGCATCAGCGATACGAAAGGGCGGATCGCGAATTTTGATCCTGCAGTGTTTGCTGCGAACGGCGGGGCGTCGTGTTCTGTTGTCGCGCCTTGCAGCCCACCGAACGGGTTCGAGCTGTTCAAAGGCGGGCAACCACTCAATCCAAACACCTGGCTGGTTGCGCCGCGCATCGGGTTCTCCTGGAGACCTACGCATTCCGATGGTTTCGTGGTGCGTGCCGGATATGGCATGTACGAAGACCGGTTCTCCACGCGTTTCGCGAACTTTCAAATCTTCAACTATCCGTATGACATCGTGGGCGCCGCTCTCGGAGGATTTTTGCCAGGCTCGTTCCAGAATCCTTTTCCGAATCTTGCCGGGCTATCTTTTCCGATTACACCCGCGACGGTTCCGGCCCCGATTCCGTTATATGCCAGTGGAATCCCTCTGCCCGCGTTTCCGACACCGATCAGCGGGCTTTATGCGGATCAACATCTCCCGATTCCTTACACGCAACAGTACAATGTGGGATTCCAGTGGGAATTCGCCAAGAATTTTCTGGCTGAGATCGGCTATGTAGGATCGAAGGGCACAAAGCTGATCAACGTTTACAACTTTAACCAGGGCGCTTTGGGAACGGCGCCTTACGGCCCGGTGAACTTCTCGACCAATAAGGTGCTCAATGGATTTGAACAGGTCCGGGACAATACCAATTCGCATTACAACTCGCTGCAAGCGAGTTTGACCAAGCGGTTCAGCAAGGGACTGCAGTTCCTGGCTTCGTACACGTTCTCGAAATCTACCGACCAAGGCTCGGGCGGTTTCGAGAATGAACTGGGCGGGTATCCGGGAGACCAGCAAAATCCGGCTTTGCAGGCGGGACTGTCGGACTTCAACCGTACGCATCGCTTCGTGGTGAGCGGTATTTATGATTTGCCGAAGTTTTACGATGGCGACTCCCGCTTCGCGCGTGGTGTGGCCAACAATTGGCAAGTGGGCGGGATTGGGACTGTGCAGTCGGGGTCTACCCTTCTCCGTGGTCTACGAAGTGGGATCGGCTGTTTATAACCGGGCGGACTTAGTGCCGGGAGTTCCGACTTCCAAGTCGGGGTCGGTAGAGAGCCGGCTGAATGAGTATTTCAATGTGGCGGCCTTTGCTCCGAGCGCCAACGCTGCTCCTTTTGGCACTTCGGGAAGCAACATTCTTACCGGACCTGACCAAAAAGATGTCGACTTCAGCATTGTGAAACTGTTCATTCCAGTGACGGAGAAATCAAAGATCGAATTCCGCAGCGAGTTTTTCAATATCTTCAATTTCGTCAATTTTTCCAATCCATTGAATAACCTGGGCGCGGTTGGCTTGAACGGGACGACGACGGCGGGTGAGATCACGACCACCAGTTCCGGGCCGCGCATCATCCAATTCGCTTTGAAGTACAACTTCTGAGGCTGGTATTGAGATGTGATTCCTATGCGATTAAAAAATAAAGTAGCTCTGATTACCGGAGGCTTGAACGGACTGGGGCGCGAGGCGGCACTCGTGTTTGCCGGAGAAGGGGCGCGGGTTGCCGTCTGCGATCTTGCGCCCGACGGCAATGAACTGCTCGCCGCTATTGCCGCCAGAGCGCGGAAGGCTTTTACGTCTCGTGCGACGTGTCGAATTTTGAGGCTGTCGGATCAATGGTGGCGCGGTGCTCGGTCGTTTTGGAGCGATCGACATCCTGATCAACAATGCCGGAATCACTCGCGACGCCACGCTCCTGAAAATGACTCCGGAGCAGTGGAGTCAAGTAATCGGCGTTAACCTCACCGGCGTTTTCAATTGCACGAGGCATGTCGCGCCGCACATGGTGGAACCGGCCGCGGAAAAGTCATTAACACTTCCTCGATTGTTGGGCTGTTCGGAAATTTCGGACAGACCAATTACGCCGCCACCAAAGCCGGCCTGATCGGAATGACCAAAACCTGGGCGCGGGAACTCGGGCCGAAGGGCATCACCGTCAACGCGGTCGCGCCGGGCTTCATCGCCACGGAAATGGTCAAGAAGATGCCGGAAAAAGTGCTGCAGGCGATGCGGGACCGAACTCCGGTGCGGCGATTGGGGGAGCCGCGCGATGTCGCCAATGCCTATTTGTTTCTGGCTTCGGACGAAGCGGATTTCATTAACGGCGCGGTGCTGAGCGTGGACGGCGGGTTGACGCTGTAGCCGCCGTCCAGTGTCGAAGGGATTCCATGTCACGTTACGCCACGATCGTCGCTACGGGCAGCTATCTGCCCGAGATCGAAATCAGCAATGACAAGCTGCGGGAGGCTTTTGCGACTCTCCCGGGAACGATCGACAAGCTCGAAGCGGCGACCGGCATCAAAAGCGCTGGTATGCGCCGGACGATTGGGCCACATCCGACCTCGCTTTACCAGCCGCGCGCCAGGCGCTGGAACGCGCCGGACGAAAGCCGGAAGATGTGGATCTGATTATCCTCGGCACCGACTCGCCCGATTTCATCACTCCCGCCACATCGGTGGTGTTGCAGCACAAGCTCGGCGCGAAAAATGCGGGAACGTTCGATGTAGGCTGCGCGTGCGCGTCGTTTCCCACCGGACTTGCGGCGGCCGCGGGCCTGATTGCCACCAATCCGGCGCTGCGGACGGTGCTTGTGGTCGGCGTCTACCTGATGCACCGGCTGGCCAATCCCAAGGACCCAACCATCTTTTTTTACGGAGACGGAGCAGGGGCGGCCGTGCTGGAAGGTGCGGACCATCCCGGATTTGTCGTCTCGGCGATGCAGGCCGACGGTTCCTACAATCGTAACTGGGGGATCTACGCGGCGGGAACCGCCGAGCCTGCGAGCGAAGAAGCGGTTCGCGCGGGGCGGACCATGGTCCGCTTTATTGAGCGCTATCCTCCGGAAATCAACGAGCAGGGCTGGCCGACGCTGGTGCGCCGGTTGGCCAGGGATGGCGGTTTCGGACTCGAGGATGTGGAGTTGTTCATTTTCACGCAGGTGCGCAAGGCGACGATTGAAATGGTGATGGCGGATCTGAGTGTTTCGTTTGGGCGCACGCACACCATCATGGAACAGTCCGGATACACGGGATCGGCATGCACAGCGATGGCTTTGCACGATGCCATCCTGAAAAAGAAAGTGCATTCGGGCGGGTTGGTGGTAATTGTGGGGTCAGGCGTGGGATATAACCAGGCGGGCGTGGCTTTCCGCATGCCGTAAAGCGGTGCTGGCTCATTGTCTTGGTCGTTGTGCTGTAAGCTTTTCCGACCGTTAAAAAGCGACGCATGATTCATGGCGACATCCTCGGCGAACGCGCGCGGCTAAGTCCTGAAAAAATTGCGCTGGCGTGCGCTTCCTCAGGGCGGCGCTTTACCTATCGCGAACTCAATGATCGCGCTGTTCGATGCGCGCGTTTCTGGCTTGAGAAATGCCATGGGGCCAAGGGCGATCGGGTAGGGATTCTGGCCAAGAATCGCGTGGAATTTCTGGATGCTTTCTTTGCCGCGGGCAAGAGCGGAATTATCCTCGTCCCGCTGAACGTTCGTCTCACCGCGGCAGAACTGGCAGTCATCATCCAGAGCAGTGGCTTGAAGGCGCTGTTCTATGACGGTGAGCTCGCTGAGAGAGTGCAAGAGCTCAGGCGCGAAGGGACGATTCGAGGTCAGATCGAGTATTGGATCGCCCTGGATCAGACGGTCGAGCCTTCCGACCTGCAGTACAAAACATGCCTGCGGGAATTGTCACCTGCGGATTGGACGCGGGCAGCCTGCGATCCGGAAGACGTTTATTGCCTGTTGTACACGAGCGGCACAACCGGAAAACCGAAGGGCGTGATGATCCCGCACCGCATGGTGGCTTGGAACGGGTACAACACGGCTGTCAACTGGCAACTAACTGAATCCGACGTGAGCCCGTTGTTCACGCCGCTCTATCACGCGGGCGGACTCGCGGCATTTCTGGTGCCGCTCTTTGTGGCTGGCGGCACGATCGTTTTGCATCACGACTTTGATGTTCACGTAGTCTGGCGCAGCATCGAGAGCGAAAAATGTACGGTCATGCTGGGCGTACCCACGATCTACAGGATGCTACTGGGCTCTTCGGAGTTCGGCTCGGTCGACCTCAGTCACGTGCGCTGGTTCATCAGCGGAGGCGCGCCCCTTCCAGTCGAACTGGTGGAAGCCTATAGCAAACGCGGAGTGGTTCTGAAGCAGGGATACGGCCTGACCGAGGTGGGAGTAAATTGTTTTTCGATGTCGCCGGAAGAAGCGCTGCGCAAGGTGGGATCGATCGGAAAGCCGATGATGTTCACGGAGGCCAGAGTCGTCGACTCCGAGGGTAATTCCGCTGCGCCCGGCGTGGCTGGAGAACTCTGGCTGCGCGGGCCGCACGTTTGCAAAGGATACTGGCAAGATCCTGCGGCCACCGCAGCGTGCCTGGACGGGGCCGGATGGTTTCATACCGGGGACATCGCGCGCCTGGACGAGGAAGGGTTCTTTTATATTGTGGGGCGCTCGAAGGACATGTTCATCAGCGGCGGCGTAAATGTGTATCCCGCGGAGATCGAGGCTGAGTTGCTGCGGCATCCGGGCGTGGCCGACGCGGCCGTCATTGGCGTGCCACACGCTACGTGGGGTGAAACCGGAGTCGCTTTCGTGGTTCCGAAGGACAACGCCGCGAAGCCATCGCAGGATGAACTGGCGGACTTTCTCGCCGGCAAACTGGCGAAATACAAGCTTCCGAAAGAATTCATCTTCATCGAGACCCTGCCCCGTACAGCCTATGGAAAGGTCGTGAAATCGGAACTGCGGGAACGATTCGACCGGGGTATTTAGGCCGGGAGTGCAGCGCACATTTACTTTGGTCACCGGTACCATGGCACGCCGCATGGTCCTATGCTGTACGTCACGCTATACTGTGACGAGCAGGCGACCTCCTTGGCCAACGCTCCAATCTTCGCGCCCCATTTCAATCTCAGCGATGAGGTGAACCGCCATATTGTCCAGTCGGAGATCGAGGGCGGCGTGTTCCTGAAGGATCTTCCACCGGATACTGTGTTGCAGATACAGACGGAACATCATCTCTACACGGCCGTGCTGGTGGACGTTGATTCGGCGATGATCTCTGGCCATCCCGAGTATTGTCCGCAGCCGGTACTGGTCGCGATTGCTGGCTCGACGTGGGGTGGCTCGATGCTGAAGCGACGTTTCGTGGGCCGCGGTATGCGGCTGGAATTTTCGCATCCCGAATACAAGACTCCTATCGTCACTTCTTCCATACAGGAAATCCGCGAACTGTCCTCAGCCGCGCGTCTTAGGAACCACGCCGCCGTCTAATCTTCTTTATTCGGGTTGATCCTGCAAAACTGACGAAGAACTTCGGTAACAGGCCCGAACGGGCTACCCCTGGAGCATGTTTTTCATCGAATATCCCGGTTGTGAATGGTATGATTCGTCAACTTCATCTGAGCCGCGCTGGGGTGGCGGCGAGGAAAATCCAGTCCGAAGGGGAAAAATTGATGACTTGGACCAGCCCGGTATTTGAAGAAATTGTTCTCTGCTGCGAGATCAACTCCTACGTAAGCGCGAAACTCTAATCCCGCCAGGTGCAGATTCGCATCCTCGGTTCGGCGGCTGGGGGCAGATTCCCGCAGTGGAATTGCGGCTGCGCGAATTGCGTGGCTGTGCGCCAGAATAAATTCACCGGCAAGGCGCGCACGCAAGCTCAACTGGCGTTGAGCGCCGATCGCTCCCGATGGTTCTTAGCGGGAGCGTCTCCTGACCTCGCTTTTCAAATCGAAGCAAATTCGGAGTTGCATCCGCGTGGGCTGCGCGGTTCGCCTGTTGCTGGAGTAGTGCTGGGGAGCGCCGATCTCGACCATGTGGTGGGATTGCTGCTGCTGCGCGAACTGCAGCCTTTGCGGGTGTATGCCGCACCTTCCATCCTGAAGATTCTGCGCGATGAAAACAGCATGTTCGGGATGTTGAATCGCGTCGATCCGCAGGTAGTTTGGACGCCGATCGACGGTGTCTCCGCGTTTGCGCTGCTCGACGCGGCCGGCGAGGACTCGGGACTGCGCTGTGCGGTTCATTGGATTTCCGGACGCTATCCTAAGTATGTGAAGAGCACAAATCTTGCGCATGAGGCCACGTGCGCGTTGTTTTTTGAGTCCGAGCCTGCAGCATCGGGGTCAAAGAAGCGCCTGGCGTACGTGCCCGCTATCGAGATACTCGACGATGCGGTGCTGGCGAAGATGGAGGGCGCGGATTTGCTATTGTTCGACGGAACGTTCTGGAGCGACGATGAACTGATCCGCGTGCAGGGAAGCGGCGAGACGGCGCACCAGATGGGGCACATTCCGATTGAAGAAAGCCTCGGATTGCTCAAGAATGTGAAGGTTGGGCGCAAGATGTTCATCCATCTCAACAATACAAATCCCATCCTGAACGAAACCGGAGCGGAACATCGCGCGGTGCGGGCGGCTGGCTGGGAGATCGCGGAGGACAATTGGCGCATGGAACTGTAGACCGCGAAACGATGGCGGAACAACGCGCCGGCAAGCTTACCTTCGAAGAACTGCGGGCGGCTTTGCGACAGGTCGGCACGGAGCGCTATCACCACCAGCACCCCTTTCACGTGCGGATGCATGAAGGGAAGCTCAGCCGCGGGCAACTGCAGGCGTGGGCGTTGAACCGGTATTACTACCAGTCGATCATTCCTATCAAAGACGCGATCATTCTTTCCCGCTCGACCGATCCGGCGTTCCGGCGAGCGTGGCGAAAACGCATTGTGGATCATGACGGCGACGAGCATCGAGATGGTGGGATCCTGCGCTGGATCAAGCTGGCGGAAGCGACCGGCCTCGACCGGCAGCGGGTGATGCGGGCGGAGGGCATTCTGCCGGCGACGCGATTTATCGGGAACGAATACCTGAACCTGGTGCGGACGCGTCCGTTTGTGGAGTGCGTGGCCAGCTCGCTGACGGAGCTTTTTTCGCGCGACCTGATTGCGCTGCGCATGGAGAAGTTGCGCCAGCATTATCCGTGGCTGGCGAGCGGGCTCGATTATTTCGAGGCGCGGCTGACGGAAGCGCCGGAGGATGCGGCGTTCGCGATTCAATATGTGTTTGACCATGCCTCGACGCGCGCGGAGCAGGAGCGCTTGATTCAGGCGCTGCGCGACAAGTGCGACATTCTCTGGGCGCAACTGGACGCGCTCTATTTTGCCTATGTCGAGCCGGGGTGGCCGCCTCCAGGCGTGTTTCGCATTCGCGAGAAGGAAAAAGAGGCGGCCCATGGCTGAATTGACCGAGGCTAGCATTCCACATCTGGCCGCAGGATGCCGCTGGGGAGGAACGACGGAGGAGCCGGTCGTGCTTTTTCCCGAAGGTGCCATCAAGGTGGAGGGGACAGGGCGAGCGATTCTGGAACTTTGCGGCGGTCAACTTTCGTTAGGAGAAATCATTCAGAAACTCGAGGAGCAGTTCATCCTCGCGCCTAAAGGGAAAATTCGGAGCGATGTGATCGGCTTTGTGGAACAGTTGCACGCCAAGCGGATTATCGATTATTGAATCATTGAAGGATTGAATCATTGCGTGCGATGGCCAAGTGATTCAATGGCTCAATGACTCAGGGTTCTAATCCGCTGGCTCTTATCGCCGAGATCACGCATCGCTGCCCTCTGCATTGCGTGTATTGCTCGAATCCGCTGGAGCTGACCGCTCGTAACGAAGAGCTTGCGACTGCCGACTGGCTGCGAATTTTCGGCGAAGCGTCTGGGCTGGGCGTGCTGCATCTTCACTTCACAGGTGGGGAGCCGCTGGCGCGTCCCGATCTCGACGGGATTGATCGCTGGCGCGCGGCAAGCCCGCCTCTATACGAATCTGATTACCTCGGGCATCGGGCTTTCGCGGGAGCGGTTCGCGCAATTGGTCGACGCAGGACTCGACCACATTCAACTGAGCTTTCAGGATTCGGAAGAAGCGAGCGCGAACTGGATTGCTGGAACGCGGGCGCACGCCCATAAAATGGAACTGGCGGCGTGGATTCGCCAGCACCGAATTGCCTTCACCGTGAACCTGGTTGTGCACCGGCAGAACATCGATCGCCTGGAGGAGATGATTACGGCGCTGGAAGCGCTCCATCCCGATCGCATGGAGATCGCGCATGCGCAGTATTACGGTTGGGCGTTGAAAAACCGTTCGTCGCTGTTGCCCAGCCGCGAGCAGCTTGAGCGGGCGCTCGCGGTGGTCGCGGCTGCCGAGAAGAGAATGCGCGGGCCGGGTTCGAATCGATATGGTGGTTCCCGATTACCACGCGCGCTTTCCCAAGGCGTGCATGGGAGGGTGGGGACGACAGTTGATCCTGATCGATCCTGCCGGTCGGGCGCTGCCTTGTCACGCGGCCGGGGTGATTCCCGGAATGCGTTTCGACAACGTGCGCGATCACGGGCTGGAATGGATCTGGACGAACTCGGAGGCATTCCGGAAATTCCGGGGCGAAGAATGGATGCCGGAGCCTTGCCGGTCGTGTGATCGCCGCAACGAGGATTTCGGCGGGTGCCGCTGCCAGGCTTTTCTGCTCACGGGGGATGCAAGCGCGACCGATCCGGTATGCGAACTGGCGCCTTTGCATGGGCTGATTGAAGATGCGGTGCGCGAAGGCGCGTTAGAGGTTGCGGCTCCGGAGATTCTCGAGGCTCCATTTCACGTCCTGCAGGGGAAAATGGCTGGCTTCTGGAGCTATCGAACTGATCCCAAGTGATGTGTGGAAGCGGTACCCTAAGTTACCGATAGCGCATTGGCGTCACTTTGACGGTCCGGAAAAGCCTGTTAAACTCAAGTTTTGCCATCCTACATTTGATCGAAGAAGGAATCCGTGCGCGCAGAAACTCGTCATCAATTGAAACAGGACCGCTTTAGCAAGGCCACGTTCGAAGCGGCGGAAAAGACTGTCCACTGGAGCCAGGAGCACCAATCGAAGCTTGTCATGGGCGCAATTGCGGTCGCCGCGATTGCCGCCATCGCGATCGGCAGCTGGTATTACGTGCAGTCCCAGGACGAAAAAGCGAGCCTCGAATTCTCGGCGGCGGTGCGTACGCTTGAAACGCCGCTTCGTCCACCGGGTACTCCCGCGCAGCCGGATCAGCCAAGCTACGAGTCCTCGATGGAGCGCGCCACAGCCGCGCGAAAGCAGTTCCAGTCTATTGCGGATAACTATTCCTCAACGCACACCGGCAAAATGGCGGGCTACTTTGTGGGAGTGACTTCCGCGCAGATGGGTGACAATGCGACTGCCGAGCGCAGATTGCAGGAGGCTGCCAACTCTTCGGACGCGCAACTGGCTTCGCTGGGGAAGTTTGCGCTGGCTTCGGTTTATCGCGCGGAAAACAAGGATGCGCAAGCCATCGACCTCTACAATCAGCTGATCGACAAGCCGACGGAAGTGGTCGGTAAAGTCACCGCGCAGCTCGAACTAGCTTCCTTCTACGAGTCGCAACACAAGACGGACGATGCCCGTAAACTTTACGAGCAGATTCAGAAGGACAATCCGCAGAGCGAAGCGGGTTCGAGGGCCCAGAAGGGCCTGGCGAACCTGAAGTAGCCCTTGGAGGCTGTTAGCTCCGGTTTCTGTTGCGGTTCTTGCACCCTGAAAGCTCTTCAGGCTACGCGGCGCAAGCACTGGATCAGCCGGTCGCAATCTTCGACCGTGTTGTACACGTGCGGCGTTACGCGGATGGAACTTCCCCGGATGCTGACGAACACCTTCTCCCGCGCCAGAATCTCGATCAATTCCTTCGGGATCGGATCTTTTCTTCGCAAGCAAAGATAGTGTGGCGCGCGCATCGGCTCGGCGGGCGCGTGGAATCCGAGTTCCGCGACGGCGTCAGCAATCCGGCGATTCAGCGTGCCGGAGGTGTCGGAGATCTCCGATATGCCCCAGTTCAATAATTGCTGCATACTGCTCACGGCAGCGGGCAGCAGGGCGAAGTTCGCACGCTCTCCCATATCAAAGCGCCGGGCGCCGGCGTCGTAGTCGTCGGAGTAGAGGATCAGGCTGGAGAAGTCCCGCGAATTGGCGCGCTGAATCCAACCTTCTTCGAGCGGCGACCCGTTGTGCCACTTGGGAGCGACGTAGAGCAGTCCAACCGAGTAAGGCCCCAGCAGCCATTTGTAGCTGGCAGCGACGGCGAAATCGGGCTGGACTTCATTTACGTCGAAGGGCAGAGCGCCGAGCGACTGGGTGAGATCGAGGGCGAGCGCTACGCCGAGGTCACGGCAGGCTTGCCCAATGCGGACCAGGTCGAGACGGCCACCGCTGGTCCAATGCACATGCGGGAGGGCGGCGATGGCAACGTCGGGGGTCAGAGACGCGAGCACGGCTGCCGTCCAGTTGTTGTCGTCCGGCCAAGGGACAATTTTCAGGTCCGCGCCGCTTTCGTTGCCGGGCTTCTGCCAGGGATAGTAGTTGGAAGGGAATTGCTCGGAGAGCACGAGAACGCGTTGTCCTTTTTTCACTGACAGATTGCGCGCGGCGGTCTGGATGCCGTATCCCGCGGAAGAAACGATGGCGACACAAGCGGCGGAGCAGTTAAGAATCTTCGCTGCGGTTACTCGAAATTCTTCCGCGCCGGTAAAAAATTGCTCGGAGGTAAGCTCCCAGGGATGGACTTTGCGCGCCAGGCCGGCGTTTCCAGCCTCAAGGCTCGATTTCAGCAGCGGAGACATGTAGGCGCAGTTCAAATACGCGACGTCATCGGGAATGTCGAATAGATGGCGCTGGCAGGGAAGCATGAGGGGTGATTAGTCCAAGCTCCCCTGCTCAATCACGACATTCTCACGCACGATCAGCCGGTGGGTGGCCATTTCCTTCAACTTTGGCAGGACGCGGCTAACGTGCTCGTCGGTATCGACGAAGGAAACGACGACGGGCAGCTCGCCTCCCGCTTCGACGAGGTGAGCGGTGTGGATGTGGCCGCGGCCAAGAAATCCGGCGACGGCGTGGAAGGCGACGGCTCCGAAGACATTCTCTTCGCGCAGATACTTCAGGATTTCGAGATGGAGCGGCCGATGATGCCAGGAATCGCGCTCGGTGAGATACATGGTGACTTGGACGGCCATGGCAGATGCCTGCGTCGTACCTAGTTTGTCCATTCTACAGCGCCTTCGCCAGCACTGCGCCGCCGAGAACTCCTGCGAGGCAGAGTGCATTGTTCCCGAGGATGTTAAGACTCATCATCAGCCACTGGCTTTGCTCCATGAGCGCGAAGGTCTCGAAGGCATAGCTGGAGAACGTTGTGTAGGATCCGCAAAAGCCGACGGCAACCAGCAGACGCCAGCGGGGATCGAGTAGCACGCGTTCGGTGGAGTAGATGAGAAAGAATCCAAGGATCAGGCTCCCGGTGATATTGATCATGAGCGTGCCGTAGGGGAACGTGGTCGAAACGTGGCGCGCCACAAAACCGCTGAGAAAGTAACGGGAGCTGGCGCCGACAATTGCGCCGAGGGAAATCCAAAAGTAGTTCACGCGACGGAGTCCTCCTAAGCAGAGTTCCAGGAACAGCTCGGTAGGAGTTATCAGCCCGTAGGGCGGTTATTGGCGAACTCCATCGCCTGCGCAACAGTATAGCGAAAGAGGGGGCGACGCACTGACACGAAGCTCCCCATCCGTGGTGAAACAGATGCGGGCGAGCCCTTCTACATGTGGAGTTCGGCCGACTTCACGATCTCTCCTGGGCCCCCAACATTTTGGAACTGCCAGAGGGATAACTCATTTCCGTCTGGATCGCGGAAGAAGGCGATCTTGCCGTCGTTCCGGGTTTTGATCGCGCTGGTCGGGATGCCGCAGGCGTGTAAATGTTCCAAGGTCTGGTTGAGATCCGCGACGGCGAAGCACAGGCGAGCATTTCCGCCACCGGGTACTACGGACCCCGGCGGCTTGGGCACAAGTTCGACAAGTACGCCGTCGAGGTCGAAGCGCGCCACGTAATCATGCGAAACCATGGGAAGGCCGAGAGTGTCGCGGTAGAAGGCCATGGCCTCCTCGATATCGGAGACGTAGTAAAATATGGCGTCGAATGCAAGTTGCAATTTGTTGCAGGGAGCAGATGAGCAAAGCATGAGAACGCGCCTCCTTTCAGGGCTCGGAGCAAGGCTGCCAGTGAATGTGGGTGGGAAGTTTGCGGATTCCACCCCTGGGACGGGGCGGCGGGATTGTCTGTGAGGGGCGGCACATTGGGGCGTGATAAGGCGAGGCCCGGTGGTGCGGCTCGCCGGACTGATCGACTTGAAGGGAGCAGGTTTCCCAGCAACGGGCGGTACTCCGGGTGTCTGGATCGGCGGAGTATAGGGGAAGCTGAGGTGAGCTTCCGGTTGCGCCCGGATACCCCTTGTGGTACCTTAAATAATTGTCCCGGACAAACAGGAAGGGATCAGGGAAGTATTGTGCTTTTTGGGCGCTTTCTTCCACCTGCTGGCGTAGCTCAGTCGGTAGAGCATCTGATTTGTAATCAGAGGGTCGGGGGTTCAAATCCCTTCGCCAGCTCCAGAAAATAAGTTCCGGAAACAACAGTGGTCTGCGCGGAGACGCGCGCTAGCGGCGCAACGATCATAACGCACTCCTTAAGGCAATTTCCGGCGAGTGTAGGTGTCAGGCGAGAATTCCCGCAATTCGTTTCCCGAGTGGCAAAGGGCCGTGCGAGGCAGGTGTGTGAGTTTGATCGAAGGATCAGGTGTTTTTCCGGATTTGCACAGGTGGGTGAGTGGTTAAAGCCAACAGACTGTAAATCTGTCCCTCTCAGGAGGTACGGAGGTTCGAATCCTCCCCTGTGCACCAGATGACGAAGTAAGGTTTCAAAGTTTCAGGGTTGCAAGGTTCAAGGCAAGTCTGCTGTTTTATATTTTCTTGAAGCGCTGAAACTTTGAAACCTGAAACATGGGTTCGTTTGTGACGGTTAAGAAGAAGTTCGCGCTGGCTCTGATCGCGTATGTGGTGCTGGGGATTTTGTCCTGGACCACGTTGTCGGACGAGCCGTTTCGGGTTTTCGATACGAATGTAAATTTGCGAACCGGAACGCTGTTGATTTTGGGAGTGTTTGCTTTTCGATCCGCGCTGTATTACTGGCGCACTCGGATTGAAGAAGAGCAGGCCGCCTCCAAGTCGATAGAATGATGTGACGATGTTGCACGGTTTGCTTGAGCCGATGTAGCTCAGTTGGTAGAGCACTCCCTTGGTAAGGGAGAGGTCACCAGTTCAATCCTGGTCATCGGCTCCAGATTTTGAAAAGGGTCTTGCGAGCGAAGGGATTTTGCTGAGAGCTGACAGCCGAGAGCTAACAGCTGGTTTGGGCGGGAGTAACTTGAGGCGTTTAGCGGGCGTGAGCGAAGCGGAAGCCCGCAGCCGAAATCCCGAGCGCACTCTGCGAGGGATCGGAAGTGAAGCTGAGCGGGAGTAACTCAGTGGTAGAGTCACAGCCTTCCAAGCTGTTGGTCGCGGGTTCGATTCCCGTCTCCCGCTCCAGAGATTAGGTAATGGATTTCGAACAGGCAACGATCAAGGTTGTAAAAGAAAGCGAGTTCGATGAGCTGAAAGCAGCTATCGAACGGGCATTCTCCGGCGACCGGATCGTGAAATTTTTCAAGACGCTCGATGGCCGTGGAATCCGGGTGCGCAGCCTGGACGCAATTTTGGCTTCAGGCGCAATTGACCTGGCTGCCGGGAGCAAACCGGGAACGGCGCAGTCGTTGTATGAGTTGCTGCCCGCTTCGGATCAGGGCCAGGTAAGGGAGTTTTACTTGTCGAAGGTCGAAGAAGTGGATTTGGCGGTGCGAACGAAGTTTCACAAGCTGTATCAGTATTCATAGTTCATCAAGGATGCCGGCGAGGCGCCGGCGCTAAGAGACAGCCGGCGAGAGGCCGGCGCTACAAAGGAAAAACGGAAAATGGCGAAGGAAAAATTTGATCGCAATAAGCCGCACTGCAACGTAGGGACGATTGGCCACATCGATCACGGCAAGACGACGTTGACGGCGGCCATCACCAAGGTGCTCTCGAAGCACAACCCGAAGATTGCGTTCCGGTCGTTCGATTCGATCGATAACGCTCCGGAAGAAAAGGCGCGCGGCATCACCATTGCCACGGCGCACGTGGAGTATGAGACGGCGAACCGGCATTATGCGCACGTCGACTGCCCGGGCCACGCCGACTACATCAAGAACATGATCACGGGCGCGGCGCAGATGGATGGCGCGATCTTAGTTGTTGCGGCGACCGACGGTCCGATGCCGCAGACACGCGAGCACGTGCTGCTCGCTCGCCAGGTGGGTGTGCCGTACATTGTCGTAGCGCTCAACAAGTGCGATGCGGTCGACGATCCCGAGTTGCTCGACCTGGTGGAACTGGAAGTGCGCGAGTTGCTGAAGTCGTACAAGTTTCCGGGCGACGATGTGCCGGTGGTGCGGCTGTCGGCGCTGGGCGCGCTGAATGGCGAAGAGAAGTGGGAAAAGCAGGTGGACGCGCTGATGGAAGCGGTCGACAAGAGCGTGCCGCAGCCGGCGCGCGAACTGGACAAGCCTTTCCTGATGCCGATCGAAGACATCTTCTCGATCCAGGGACGCGGCACGGTGGTAACGGGCCGAATCGAGCGCGGCAAGGTGAAGGTCGGCGAAGAAGTGGAAATTGTCGGCTTCCGCGACACGCGCAAGACGGTGGTGACCGGTGTCGAAATGTTCAAGAAGCAGCTCGATGAAGGCATGGCGGGCGACAACGCGGGACTGCTGTTGCGCGGCATCGCGAAAGAAGATGTCGAGCGCGGCATGGTGCTGGCGAAGGGTGGGTCGATTACTCCGCACACCAAGTTCAAGGCCGAGGTCTACATCCTGACGAAAGAAGAAGGCGGACGGCACACTCCGTTCTTCAAGGGATACCGTCCGCAGTTTTATTTGCGCACGACGGACGTGACAGGCGTGGCGGAGTTGCCGGCGGGCACGGAGATGGTGATGCCGGGGGACAACGTGAGCCTGGTGATTGAGTTGATCACTCCGGTGGCGATGGAGAAGGGCTTGCGCTTCGCGATTCGCGAAGGCGGGCACACGGTCGGAGCGGGAACGATTGCCGAGATTGTGCAGTAGGGTAAGTCGGAAGCTAGAAGTCAGATTGAAGAAGTAAAGCCCGCTTCGTTAAGGTGGCGGGCTGAGTTTGAGCTAGCAGCTAAAAGCTAGCAGCCAGGAGTTGGGTTTTATGCCCCGAGAAATTATTACGTTGCAGTGCGGTGATTGCAAAGAGCGGAATTATTCAACGACCAAGAACCGGAAGACGACTCCGGACCGGCTGGAACTGAAGAAGTTCTGCAATCGTTGCCGCAAGCACACGCCGCATAAAGAAGTGAAGTGACGCAGGTTAGCAGGCGTGAGCGAAGCGGGAGCCTGCTGGCGTCATCCTGAGGGAAGGGGAAGGATCTGCAGGCAGAGATCCTTCGGTCCAGAAGCGCGGGCTCAGGAAGACAAGGGTAGTAGGGGCGTAAGCTCAACGGTTAAACTGTCGGTCTCCAAAACCGAACTTGGGGGTTCGAATCCCTCCGCCCCTGCCAGAGTTTTGAGGGACAAGTCGAGGAAAGCGGGAAGTTATGGCGACAGCGGTCGAACAGAATGCGATTACGAGCTCGATAAGGTCCTGGCCGGAACGGATCAAGACCTTCTATGGCGATGTACGCACGGAGATGAAGAAGGTCACATCTCCTTCGCGGAAAGAAGTGCAGGCGACAACGACAGTGGTCATCATCACTGTGTTCCTGTTCGCGCTGTACTTCTGGCTGGTGGACCTGGCGATCAGCAATACGCTGGAGCGAATGCTGCATTATTTCTCGCGCCACTAAAATTTCTCGCACCGATAATTTCTCGCACACCAGGGTGCGGGCGAAAGAAGCAATTCATGGTGGATGAAGAAAAAAAGAAGGCGTAGAGAGCGGGCAGGAGACACCTCCACCCGCGACGCCTGCAGAAGTCGAAGTTGGCAGCGGCGAAGCGCCGCGCAATCCGAATATGAAATGGTACATCATCCACGCCTATTCGGGATTCGAGCGCAAGGTGAAGGAGTCGCTGGAATCGCGGGTGCAGGCTTTCGGATTGCAGGACAAGATCGGCAAAGTGCTGATCCCGACCGAGTCTGTGACGGAAGTTCGCGGCGGCAAGAAGTACACCTCGGAGCGCATGTTCTATCCGGGATACGTGCTGGTCGAAATGGACATGGACGACCAGGTGTGGCACGTCGTGAAGTCGACGCCGCGCGTGACCGGGTTCGTGGGCACGGGGCAGCAGCCAACGCCGCTTTCGGACGAGGAAGTGAACCACATCGTCTACAAAGTGGCCGACAGCCGCGAGAAGCCGAAGCTCAAGGTCAAGTTCGAAAAGAACGAGTCGGTGCGAATTTCGGAAGGTCCGTTTGCCACTTTCACGGGTATTGTCGATGAAGTCAACGAAGATCGCGAGACCTTGAAAGTGATGGTCACCATCTTCGGGCGCTCGACTCCGGTGGAGCTGGAGTTTGGGCAGGTGGAGAAAGTTGCGTAATTGTGTTGGGCAGGGCGCAGTTCCGGATTCGCTGAGCCGAAAATCCTAGACTCAGGGCCGGCATAGGAAAGGCATCATGGCAAAGAAGGCTACAGGTTCGGTAAAGCTGCAGATTGCGGCGGGAAAGGCGACTCCGGCGCCTCCGGTAGGTCCGGCGCTTGGTCAGGCGCAGGTCAACATCATGGAGTTCTGCAAGCAGTTCAACGCTCGCACGTCGCAAAAAGAACTCGAAGGATTGATTGTTCCAGTCGTGATCACGGTCTATAGCGACCGCACGTTCACATTTATTACCAAGACGCCGCCGGCTTCGGTGCTATTGAAGCGCGCCGCCGGAATCGCCAAGGGATCGGGCACTCCGAATAAAGATAAAGTCGGCAAAGTTACGGCCAAGCAGATCGAGGAGATCGCGAAGCAGAAGATGCCCGATCTGAACGCGGCGTCGGTGGATTCGGCGATCAAGAGCGTGCGCGGGACGGCGCGGTCGATGGGAATTGAAGTAGTCGGGTAGGGTTGTCGTCCGTCGTTAGTCGCTCGGAAGGGTTACCAAACGACAAGCGACCGACGATTTTAGTTGTTGTCAATAACACCACGGCTCGTCGGAATAGCGGTGCGCGGTGGGAGACGAGGAAAGAATGAAAAAGTCAGGGAAGAATATTGAAAAGTCGCGCAAGGCAATCGGGGCGCGGCCGTACACGCTGCAGGATGCGGTCCCACTTCTGCAGAAAGTCAAATTCGCCAAGTTTGACGAAACGGTAGAGGTCACGCTGCGATTGGGCGTCGATCCCAAGCATGCGGATCAGATGGTCCGCGGCACGGTCGTTCTGCCGCACGGGCTGGGCAAGTCGAAAAAAGTGCTGGTGATCGCGAGCGGCGAAAAAGTGCGCGAGGCGGAAGCCGCGGGCGCGGACTTCGTGGGCGGCGAAGATATGGTCGAGAAGATCACCAAAGAAAACTGGACCGACTTCGATGCGCTCATCGCCACGCCCGACATGATGAAATCGGTGGGCCGACTGGGCAAGGTTCTCGGTCCGAAGGGGCTGATGCCGAATCCGAAGACGGGCACGGTCACGATGGACGTGGCCAAAGCTGTGCAGGAAGTGAAGGCCGGCAAGGTGGAGTTCCGCACCGACAAGACTGCGCTGGTGCACGTTCCGGTAGGCAAGATTTCATTCACGCCCGACAAGCTGGTTGAGAATGCCACCACGCTGATTTCGAGCGTGATCAAGGCGAAGCCGTCGGTCGCGAAGGGCAAATACATCAAGGGCTGTTACTTAAGCTCGACGATGGGCCCGGGCATCCCACTGGATACGACTGCGATTGAGACGGCGTCGAAGGCTTAGAAGTTCGTCATTCGTCGTTGGTCGATCATTTTTCGGACATGCCTCGAAGGGATCCGACGAGCCGAACGACCGGCGACAGACGTCTGAAGACTTATTCTGAAAGGGTTTGAACATGGCGGTTACCAGAGCGAAAAAAGTTGAGCAAGTCGAGAAACTGGGCAGCGATCTAAAAAATGTTTCGAGCGTGATTGTCGCCACCTATACGAAACTGACGGTTGCGAAGGACTTCGAACTCCGCAAGGCGCTGCGCACCAGTGGCGCGAAGTATCGCGTGGTCAAGAACACGCTGGCCGAGCGCGCGGGCAAGGGCACGAAGATCGAGGACGCGCTGAAGAAGCTCGAAGGCGTGACCTCGATTGCGTATACCGAGGGCGATCCGGTCGCGATGGCCAAGGCGCTGTCGAAGTATGCCAAGGACAATCCGGAGTTTAGTTTCAAGACGGGCGTAGTCGAAGGCCGCGTGATCTCCATCAAGGAGATTGAAGCGCTTGCCACCATGCCATCCAAGGAAGAGCTTTACGCGAAGCTGCTATTCATGCTGAATGCGCCGGCGCAACGACTGGCTACTACGATGGCTGCGGTTGGACGCAACCTGGCGGTCGTGGTGAACCAGGGCGTGCAGGAAAAGAAATTCAAGGAAGCATAAATAGCTTCTGGCTTCTAGCTTCTGGCTTCTAGCAATCCTGATTTTGATAGCTAGGAGTGCTGGCCCGAAGCTATTAGCCGATAGAAAGTTTCCCCGCGGCTTTGACCGCTGGAAAAAGATTTGGTTATCTCGAAGCGGGGGTTGCGCGGCTGAGACTTGGCGTTGTCTGGCGCCGAGAGGTAGGCCTGGTCGCACTGGAAACCCGGCGACGCGGTAGCGAAATCGCAAATCTGAAATAAGCGGAGAACAACATGGCGGATCTGCAGCAGTTAGAAGAATCGATTGTGAGCTTGTCGCTGCTGGAAGCGGCAGAGCTAGTGAAGAAACTAGAGTCGCGTCTGGGCGTTTCGGCGGCGGCAGCGGCCCCGGTCATGGTAGCGGGCGGCGGTGCGGCGGCAGGCGGAGCGGCACCGGCGGAAGAAAAGACCGAATTCAGCGTTATTCTGAAGGAAGTCGGCGCCAACAAGATCAACGTAATCAAAGCCGTACGCGAGGTTACGAGCCTGGGTCTGAAGGAAGCCAAGGACCTGGTCGATGGCGCTCCCAAGCCGATCAAGGAAGGCGTCTCGAAGGACGAAGCCGAGACCATCAAAAAGAAATTTACCGAGGCTGGCGCTGTCGTCGAAGTGAAGTAGTCGACTCAGAGCGGGTTTTTGGTGTGGAAGCGGGGCATGGCCTAGGCTGGACGGAGGTGAGCCCCGCCCCCACGTTTGAACCTAAAATATTGCTAGCAATTTTTTGACCGAACACTGGCTGAATCCTTAGCAGGCGTGTTAACATCTTATAAATAACCCGCTTGCTCTGGCCTCAGCGAGGTCGACGGCGACCCGAAATCCTCACGAATTATACCCAGGGAAGCGGAAAAGGGTCGCTGGGATGAAGTATGGCAGCCGGTCCCGCGGGCGGCGGGACGGAACAGGCCTTTTGAACTGGCGCGGAACTTTACAAGTTACTCAAGATTAAGCGTCGCACACGGCGCCTGCGGACACTCATGTCCTTGCAGGTGCCCGCGTTTTTTTACCGCGCATTCCGCCTGAGTTGTGCTTCGGGGCTACTTTTGCGCCCCTCATTCCGCGCTGTATTGCAGCCCCAGGCTGCTTGAAAGTAGGAGTTCTTAATGGCAAAGAATGGTATCCACCGCAAACGGTTTGACTTTTCCAAGATTCCAGCAACCATCCAGATTCCGAACCTGATCGAGGTTCAGAAGCGTTCCTACGACCGGTTCCTGCAGATGGATAAGCTGCCGAGCGAGCGCGAAGACGGCGGCCTGCAGGCGGTCTTTCAATCGGTGTTTCCGATTACCGACTTCCGCAATGTCTCGCAACTCGAGTTCGTTGACTACGCGATCGGCAACTGGGAGTGCAAGTGCGGACACCTGAAAGGTCTGCACCACCTGCGTACGACCTGTAAGAACTGCGGATCGACGGTGATTACCGACCCGTTCCATCCCGGCGAAGTGCTCTGCCACAAGTGCGGCACGTACAACGCGAACACTCCCGACTTCTGCAACAAGTGCGGCGACCCGGTTGGACTGCAACTGAAATATGACGTGGCCGAATGCGAAGAGCGTGGCATGACTTACTCCGCTCCACTGAAGGTCACGATGCGCCTGACGATCTGGGACAAGGATCCCGAGACGGGCAATCGCTCGATCCGCGACATTAAAGAGCAGGAAGTTTTCTTCGGCGACGTTCCGCTGATGACGCAGAACGGCACCTTCATCATCAACGGAACCGAGCGCGTGATCGTCAGCCAGTTGCACCGGTCGCCCGGCGTGTTCTTCGAGACGGCGAACAATCGCACCTACTTCCTCGGAAAGATCATTCCGTACCGCGGATCGTGGGTCGAGTTCGAATACGACCAGAAGAATGTGCTCTACGTCCGCATCGATCGCAAGCGGAAGTTTCTGGGCACGATCTTCCTGCGCGCTCTTGGCCTGCGTTCCGGCGAAGATATTCTCAAGACTTTCTACACCACCGATCGCCTGGTGATTCGCGACAAAAAGCTGCTCTGGACGCTCGACCCTGCCAGCGACAAGCCGACGAACCTGTTGGGCATGAAACTCGCGCACAGCGTCAAATCGAAGTCGGGTGATGAAGTGGCCCACTCGGGACGCAAGATCAGCACGGCGATCTACAAGGAAATTCAGAAGGCGAAGATCAGCGAGATCGAAGTGGACACCACCGATCTCGAAGGCGCGTGGGCGGCGAGCGACATTGTCGACACGACTACGGGCGAAGTCCTGCTCGAAGCCAACACCGAAATTACCGCCGACAAACTTGCCAAGATTATCGAGTCCGGCGTCGTCGAGATGTCGGTGTTCTTCCCTGAGCGCGATGACGTGGGCACGGTGATCAGCCAGACTCTGCGGCGCGATTCGGTCACGACTCCCTCGGAAGCGCTCATCGAGATCTATCGCAAGCTGCGCCCCGGCGACCCGCCAACTCTGGACACCGCTACCGCACTGTTCCAGGGAATGTTCTTCGACCCGCGCAAGTATGACTTCTCGCGCGTGGGCCGCTTGAAGTTCAACATCAAGCTCTTCGAGAACCAGGAAGCGACAAGCCTCGAGCAGCGGACGCTTGATCCCAATGATTTTTACGCGACCATCAAGTACCTCCTGAAGCTCCGGAAGAACATTGGCGCGGTCGATGACATCGATCACCTTGGCAACCGCCGCGTGCGCGCGGTGGGCGAGTTACTCGAAAATCAGTTCCGCATCGGCCTGGTCCGCATGGAACGCGCGATCAAAGAAAAAATGTCCGTTTACCAGGAAATGTCGACGGCCATGCCGCACGACCTGGTGAACGCCAAGCCGGTCATGGCCGCGATCCGAGAATTTTTCGGCTCGTCGCAGCTTTCGCAGTTCATGGATCAGACCAACCCGTTGTCGGAAATCACGCACAAGCGCCGTCTGTCGGCTCTTGGGCCGGGCGGTCTGTCGCGTGAGCGCGCCGGATTCGAAGTGCGCGACGTACACCCTACGCACTACGGCCGCATCTGTCCGATTGAAACGCCGGAAGGCCCGAACATCGGACTGATTTCTTCTCTGAGCTGCTTTGCGCGCATCAACGACTATGGTTTCATCGAGTCGCCCTACCGCAAGGTCAAGGGCGCGCGCGTGGTGGATTACGTTCAAGTCGTGAATTCCGGCGACAGCGAATACAAAGTTGGAGATCACGCGGAGAAGAGCGAACTCGAGAAGGTCAATGCAGACCTGAAAGAGCGCCGCAAGAAGCCGGTCGAGATTGAACCGTTCTCCTTCTATCTCTCCGCATGGGAAGAAGATCGTCACGTCATCGCGCAGGCCAACGTTGAGTTCGACGAAAAAGGCCGGATCGCGACTCGGAGCTCGTGAATGCCCGCAAGGCAGGGCAACTTCGTGCTGGTGAATCGCGACGAAGTCGATTACGTCGACGTCAGTCCGAAGCAGTTGGTTTCCGTTGCTGCTTCGCTTGTGCCTTTCCTTGAGCACGACGACGCCAACCGCGCGCTGATGGGCGCGAACATGCAACGGCAGTCCGTGCCGCTGCTGCGGGCGCAGGCTCCCATTGTCGGAACTGGCATGGAAGGCGTTACGGCGCGCGATTCCGGCGCAGTGATTCTGGCCAAGCGCAACGGCATCATCGATTCGGTTGACTCCGAACGCATCATTGTGCGCGTCGAAGGCGAGCATCATCCCATGCAGCTCTCGCGCGAAGTGGGCAGCGACATCTATCAGCTCACCAAGTTCAAGCGTTCCAATCAGAACACCTGCATCAACCAGAAGCCGATCGTGAAGAAAGGCCAGCGCGTGATCAAAGGCCAGGTCATTGCCGACGGTCCTTGCACGGATTTCGGCGAGTTGGCGCTCGGCCGCAACGTTCTCGTCGCCTTCATGCCGTGGCGCGGATACAACTTCGAAGACGCGATCCTGGTTTCCGAAAAAATGGTCAAGGAGGATTACTACACCTCCGTTCACATCGAGGAGTTTGAACTCGAAGCCCGCGACACCAAGCTCGGCCCCGAAGAAGTTACGCGCGATATCCCGAACGTCAGCGAGATCCACGCTGCGCAATCTTGACGAAGCGGGTGTCATCCGCATTGGCGCGAGCATCAAGCAGGGCGACATCATCGTCGGCAAAGTTACGCCGAAGGGTGAAACCCAACTCACGCCGGAAGAAAAGCTGCTGCGCGCGATCTTCGGCGAAAAGGCCGGCGACGTACGCGACGCTTCGCTCTACTGCCCGCCCGGAATCGAAGGCGTGGTGGTTGACGTGAAGATCTTCTCGCGCAAGGGACAGGAAAAGGACGAGCGCGCGAAGGCGATCGAGGGCAACCAGATTGCCAAGCTCGAAAAGAACCTGTCGGACGAAATTCGAATTCTGACCGACGAGCGCCTGAAGCGTCTCGAAGGCCTGCTGGGCGGCAAGGAAGTGCAAGCCGACCTGCACGACGAGCGCACCAACAAGCGGCTGTTGACCAAGGATACGATTCTCGACCGCGACACGATCGAGCGCATTTCGACTCGCAACCTCAAGCGCATCAAGTATGCCGACAAGGATCCGCGGGTGAACGAGCAGATCGACGAGATCGAGGAAATGACCTCGCGCCAGATCGATGTGCTCAAGAAAATCGTCAACGAGAAGAAAGAAAAGCTGACCAAGGGTGATGAACTGCCGCCGGGCGTGATCAAGCTGGTGAAGGTTTACATCGCCATGAAGCGGAAGCTGAGCGTCGGCGACAAGATGGCCGGACGCCACGGTAACAAGGGCGTGATCGCGCGCATTCTTCCGGAAGAGGATATGCCGTACCTCGAAGATGGAACGCCGGTTGAAATCGTCCTGAACCCGCTCGGCGTACCCAGCCGTATGAATGTGGGACAAATCCTTGAAACCCACCTCGGATGGGCGGGTGCGGAACTTGGCAAGAAGATCACCGAAATGCTGAAGATCAACAATCGCTCCGAAGCAATCCGCCGCGAGTTGAAAGCGCTGTTCAAGGATACGGTGCTCGCCGAAACGATTGCCGACATGAGCGAGGACGAACTGGAAGCGGTTGCGCCCACCTTAACAAAGGGAGTGTTCATGGGCTCGGCCGTGTTTGACGGCGCTCGCGAAAGCGAGATCAAGGCGCTGCTGGAGCGCGCTGGCCTGCCCTCGTCGGGCAAGACCACCCTGCGCGACGGCATGACGGGCGAGACGTTCGAACAGCCGATCACAGTGGGATACATCTACATGTTGAAGCTGTCTCACCTGGTGGATGACAAGATTCACGCGCGTTCCATCGGTCCGTACTCCCTGATCACCCAGCAGCCGCTGGGCGGCAAGGCGCAGTTCGGCGGACAGCGCTTCGGAGAAATGGAAGTCTGGGCTCTCGAAGCGTACGGCGCAGCGTTCATCTTGCAGGAACTGCTCACCGCGAAGTCGGACGACGTTTACGGGCGCACCAAAATCTACGAGGCCATCGTTAAGGGCGAGGCCGCGATGGAGCCGGGCGTTCCGGAATCGTTCAACGTGCTGATTCGCGAATTGCAGGCTCTTTGCCTGGATGTCGAGTTGATCAAGGCTACGGAGAAGAAGCCGGTGGCCGTGGCAGCAGATTAGTCGTCGGTCGCTAGTCGTTGGTCGTTCGCGGCTAGCGGACATGTTCAGTTTTGAAGATTGATTTTTTGGAAGATAGACCCGGCGCCTTCGCTCTTGGGCTTTCGGGTTAGAGATTTCGCTAGCGACCAACGACCATCGACTAGCGACTGTTCTTGAGAGCCGCGTACGGCGGCGCACAGCCGTAGGAAAGCGGAGGCACATGTTTCGTTCGAGCCCGTTTGATTTGGCAAATCCCGTCGCTGACTTCGATGCCATTCGTATCAGCCTGGCGTCCCCCGAGAAAATCCGGAGCTGGTCGCATGGGGAAGTAACCAAACCGGAAACCATCAACTACCGCACCTTCAAGCCGGAGCGCGATGGACTGTTCTGCGCTCGCATTTTCGGTCCGGTCACGGATTGGGAATGCCTGTGCGGTAAATACAAGCGCATGAAGCATCGCGGCGTGATCTGCGACAAGTGCGGCGTGGAAGTCACGCTCTCCAAAGTACGGCGCGAGCGTCTGGGCCACATCGAACTGGCCTCGCCCTGCTCGCACGTATGGTTCTTCAAAGGTCTGCCCAGCCGCATCGGGCACCTGCTGGATATTTCCCTGCGCGATCTCGAAGCGATCCTCTACTTTGAAGCGTACGTCGTCATCGATCCCGGCGACTCGACCGCGAAGGAACGCGAGGTCATCAAGGACGAAGCGAAGTTCCGCGAACTGGATCAGCAGTTCCGTCCCACCGGCTTCAAAGCCATGATGGGCGCGGAAGCGATTAAGGAACTTCTCAAGCGAATCGAAGTCGACGGCCTATCCGTTGAACTGCGCGAGAAGATGAAGAACGAGACTTCGCTGCAGAAGCGGCTGAAATATGCCAAGCGGTTGAAGGTGGTCGAGGCTTTCCGCAAGAGCGGCAACAAGCCGCAGTGGATGATCCTCGACGTGCTGCCGGTGATTCCACCCGAGCTGCGCCCGCTCGTTCCGCTCGATGGCGGCCGTTTCGCCACGTCCGATCTGAACGACCTGTACCGCCGCGTCATCAACCGCAACAACCGGTTGAAGAAGCTGATGGACCTGCACGCTCCGGAAGTCATCGTGCGCAACGAAAAGCGCATGCTGCAGGAAGCCGTCGACGCATTGTTCGATAACGGACGCCGTGGCCGCGTGCTGCGTGGCGCCAACAACCGGCCGCTGAAGTCGCTCTCCGATACGCTTAAGGGTAAGCAGGGACGCTTCCGCCAGAACCTGCTCGGCAAGCGCGTGGATTACTCGGGACGCTCCGTCATCGTGGTCGGCCCCGAACTCAAACTCCACCAGTGCGGGTTGCCGAAAAAGATGGCGCTCGAATTGTTCAAGCCGTTCATCTATCACCGGCTCGAGCAGACAGGAAACTGCACCACTATCAAGCAAGCCAAGGAAATGGTCGAGCAGCAGGAACCGATCGTCTGGGACATTCTGGAAGAGGTCATCAAAGACCATCCGGTGATGTTAAACCGCGCGCCCACGCTCCATCGCCTTGGCATTCAGGCGTTTGAGCCGGTGCTCGTCGAAGGCAAGGCCATCAAGATCCACCCGCTCGTTTGCACGGCATTCAATGCAGACTTCGACGGCGACCAGATGGCAGTCCACATTCCGCTGTCTCCTGAAGCGCAGGTGGAAGCCAGCGTCCTTATGCTGTCTTCGCACAACATCCTGTCGCCCGCATCGGGGCAGCCGATTACCGTGCCCACGCAGGACATGGTGCTCGGTCTCTACTACCTGACCAAAGGCAAGCCGGGCGCGAAGGGTGAAGGACGCTCATTCGCCAACATCGACGATGTGGTGATCGCCCTGGAAATGGGCGAGGTTGAAACCCTGACGCCGATTCGCCTGCGCTACACCGGTGAAGTCATCGACCTCACGCAGGCCTATGATGATCAAGATGTGACCCACACGGATCCCGTGCCTTTCAATCGGGAATACATCAACACGACGGTTGGCCGCGCCATTTTGAACGATCACCTGCCCAAGGCAGTCGTAGACCGCGAGGCGATGCCGTACATCAATGGCCTGCTCAAGAAGAAGGGGATTGGCCAGTTGGTGAACTACTGCTACCTGCGCTACGGGCTCGAAACCACGGTCAAGATGCTCGACGAGATCAAGTCGCTCGGCTTCAAATATGCAACCAAGGCTGGCCTCTCGATCGGCATTGATGACATGGTCATCCCCGACAACAAGAAGACCCTCGTCAAGGATGCCGACAAGTCGGTCATCGCGGTCCAGCAGCAGTACCTGGACGGCGCCATCACCAACGGCGAACGTTACAACAAGGTGATCGAAATCTGGTCGGCTATTACGGAAAAAGTTGCCGATGAAATGTTCGGCCAGATGCAGCGGCGTGACAAGGAAGGCGAACTCAATCCGATTTACGTCATGGCTGATTCCGGCGCTCGCGGATCGAAACAGCAGATTCGCCAGCTCTCCGGCATGCGCGGATTGATGGCCAAGCCGACCGGCGAGATCATCGAAACTCCGATCACGGCTAACTTCCGTGAAGGGCTGACGGTGCTCGAATACTTCATCTCGACGCACGGCGCCCGCAAGGGTCTGGCCGATACCGCGCTCAAGACGGCCGACTCGGGCTATCTGACGCGGCGTCTGGTCGACGTCGCTCAGGACGTGATCATCAGCGAATACGACTGCGGTACCGTGGATGGCATTTACGTCTCCGGCATCGTGGAAGCCGGCGAAATCATCGAGCCATTGCGCGACCGCATCGTGGGCCGCGTTTCGCTCGAGAAAATCAAGGACTACGACGGACAGGTGGTCGTCGACATCAACCAGGAAATCACCGAAGACCTGGCTGGCTCGATTCAGGCTGCCGGTATTGAGCGCGTGAAAATTCGCTCGGTGCTGACCTGCGAATCGAAGCGCGGCGTTTGCGTCATGTGCTACGGGCGCAATCTGGCTTCCGGTCGTCTGGTTGAACTCGGAGAGGCAACCGGAGTCATCGCAGCACAATCGATCGGCGAACCTGGAACGCAGCTCACCATGCGTACGTTCCACATCGGTGGTACGGCATCACGAGTTTCCGAGCAGTCGCGCCTCGATGCCAAGTCGAACGGACTGGTCCGCTTCATCAACCTGCAGACTGTCAAGTCGAAGACCGGAGATCTGGTAGTCATGAACCGCCAGGGCTCGATTGCGGTCGTGGACGAAAAGGGCCGCGAGCGCGAGCGTTACGCGGTTGTGTACGGCGCCAAGGTGAAAGTTACCGAAGGCGGTCCGATTCAGCTTGGCCAGGCTCTGGTCGAGTGGGATCCCTACACCTTCGCGATCCTGACCGAAATCGGCGGCACGGCGCAGTTCAAGGACTTGCAGGAAGGCATCACGCTCCACGAAGAAGTGGACGAGGTCACCGGCCTGTCGCGTCACGTAGTGGCCGATTCACCTGACGAAAAGCGCCAGCCCGCGATTGTTATCAAGGGCAAGGCCAGCAAGCGCTACCTCATGCCGTCGCGTGCTCACCTCATGGTGCAGGACGGCGACACGGTTTTCCCGGGCGACGTGCTCGCGAAGATTCCGCGTGAAACCACCAAGACCAAGGACATCACGGGCGGTCTGCCGCGCGTGGTCGAGTTGTTCGAGGCGCGCAAACCGCGTGAAACCGCCGTCATCAGCGAAATCGATGGCGTGGTTCGCTTCGGTGAGGTCGCAAAGGGCCAGCGCAAACTCTACGTCACGGCCGACAACGGCACCGAAAAGGAATACTCGGTTCCACGCGGCGTGCACATCAACGTGCAGGAAGGCGAGCGCGTCCGTGCTGGCGAACCGCTCATGGATGGCCCACTCAACCCGCACGACATTCTGGCCGTGCTCGGCGAGAAAGAGCTGCAGGCTTACCTGGTGAACGAGATCCAGGAAGTCTACCGGCTCCAGGGTGTAAACATCTCCGACAAGCACATCGAAGTCATTGTCCGGCAGATGATGCGCTGGGTGAAGGTCGAAGACGTGGGCGATACGACCTTCCTGCTCGAACAGCAGGTGGACAAGTTCCGCTTCCACGAGGAGAACGAACGTGTGATCGCACAGGGCGGCAAGCCGGCTACGGGCCGTCCGCTGCTGCTCGGTATCACGAAGGCATCGCTCTCCACCGATTCCTTTATCTCCGCCGCCTCCTTCCAGGAGACGACGCGCGTGCTGACCGAAGCTTCCATACAGGGAGCGGTCGATCACCTGCGCGGCTTGAAGGAAAACGTGATCGTGGGCCGCTTGATTCCCGCTGGCACCGGCATGGAGTATTACCGCAACGTGCGTCTCTCCCCGGAAATGGAAGAGGCCGCGAGCAAGGTGCAGGAGGAAGTCTCGCAAGCCTACGAAGATGCCGAACGCGCGCTCGAACTCATGCGGCACGAAGGCGAGACCGAAGAACTCGCCGCGGAGTAACGCGGATCGGAACCATAATGGGGGCGACGAGAGTCGCCCCTTATTTTCAGGTCGAGTTTGCTGGGTTGTGGCCACCGTCTTTCCGGCGCACGCCCGGCAAAGCTCGGAAGCGATCGGAAATTAAGAGATAACGGTAGTTCAAACGCAATGGCTTTAGCATTGGAATCACCGCGCTTGATCGATCCACCCAACGATCGCAACCGCCAGCCCGAGCCGATCCCTGGTGGTCTAATCCTCGCGCCTGCATTGGGACGTTTCTGGCGTCTCTTCCGTTTGTCGATATGGCGCGCCTTCGAGCACGACGCGTTCGCCACCGCCAAAGGCGGTGCCTACTCCTCGATCCTTACTTTTTTCCCGTTCCTCCTCGTCCTGGGCTCTGTCATGGCGACGGTTAACCGCGGCGATGTCTATCTTCGCGAGATCTCGTATGCGCTAGGCAGAATCCTTCCCGCTGGAAGTGCCACCGCACTTTCGTATCTAAGAGGAAGCAGCAATAGACCGGTTGGCCTGCTGATCACCACTTCGTTGCTCACCATGTGGACGGCCTCGGGCGTGATCATATCCTGGATGGACGGCTTTCGCCGCGCCTACCAGCTTCCCAAAACGTGGGGCCTGGTGAAAGAGCGCCTGATCGCGATGTCGCTGGTCCTGATGGCGGGCCTGCCGCTGACCTTCTCCACCATCCTGGTCGCGTTCGGCAGCCGCATCGAAACGCGCATCCTCTTCGAACTGGGCCACGAATTCGGTCCGCTGATTCTCCTTCTCTGGGGGCTGATCCGCTGGCTGATCGCAATTCTTACCAGCATCGCCGTGATCCAGTTGATCTATCACAATGCCGTGCCCCGCACGCAACCATGGCACAGTGTTTTGCCTGGAGCAGTTCTCGCAACCGCTATGTGGCTGCTCTCCACTGCGTTCTTTGGATGGTATCTGCAGCGCTATGCCGACTATAGCGTCATTTACGGCTCGCTCGGAGTAGGCATCGCGTTGCTGACGTGGATGTACCTGATCTCGCTCGTGGTGCTGATCGGCGCTGAATTCAACGCCATGCTCTTTCCTCGCGGCCTGACAAAAGTTCCTCCCAGATCGATAACTAACAATGAGTCGCGCTGACCCGTGAGAAGGACCGCGAAGTGAAAAGCCGCAAAATAGATCTCGTGGCAGGCGACCTGCCGACCGCTCTTGCCGAACAAAGTGCGGAGCCCCTTCGCCGCGCGAAAATCGTCTGCACCATCGGGCCCGCGTCCGACTCCGAAGAATGCATTGCCGATCTGATGCGCCTTGGCATGGATGTCGCGCGCCTCAACTTTTCGCACGGAACCCATCCCGAGCACGCGCGGCGTATTCAGCGGCTGCGGCGAGTCGCGCGTCGCCTGAAGCGAACCATTTGCATTCTGCAAGACTTGCAAGGCCCGAAAATCCGGACTGGTCGCCTCGAGGATGGCAAACCCGTAGAACTAAAAACAGGCAGTCTGCTCACCATTACGCCACGCAAAGTCACTGGAACCGCCGCGCTGGTCTCCACTGATTTCGCCGGCCTGGCCCGCGAAGTCGAACCCGGCGCGCGCGTGTTGCTCTCGGACGGTCGCATCGAACTCAAAGTACGGGCTATTCACGGGGACGATGTGGAGTGCGAAGTGCGCAATGGAGGCGTGCTCGCCCAGCATCAGGGAATCAATCTGCCCGGTGCGGCCGTTGCCGTCCCCGCTCTCACGGAAAAAGACAAAGTCGATCTCAAGTTCGGACTAAGAAACGGAGTCGATGCGGTCGCTCTTTCCTTTGTGCGTTCTGCCGATGACATCCGCCTGGCGAAGAGCCTGATGATCGAGTACGGGAAATCGGTGCCGATTGTCACCAAGCTCGAAAAGCCGCAGGCCATCGAGCGCCTCGAAGAGATCCTGGAGATGACTGACGGCATCATGATCGCGCGTGGGGACCTCGGTGTGGAATTACCCCCCGAGCGGGTTCCGATCATTCAGAAGCACGTAATCCAGCGCGCCGGACTGTGGCGCAAGCCCGTCATCACCGCTACGCAAATGCTCGAATCGATGACCGAAAATCCTCGCCCCACAAGGGCGGAAGCGAGCGACGTGGCCAACGCCATCTTCGATGGCACCGATGCCGTCATGCTCTCCGGCGAAACCGCCAGCGGCCGCTATCCGCGCGAAACGGTGGCCATGATGGCGCGCATCGTTATCGAAGCGGAGACCAGTATCGCGCAATTGCCGCCGGTACCACGCCGCCGTCATGAAAATCATCGCTACTCTGTGGCCGAAACCATTTGTGAATCAATCGCTCACGCCGCCGAAGACTTGCCGATGCGCGCCATTGCTGTTTTTACCGAAAGCGGCAATACTGCGCGCATGCTTTCCAAACACCGACCTAAAGTGCGGATCTATGCGTTCAGCCGCAACCTCGAAGTCTGTAATCGCATGAATGCGTTGTGGGGAGTACATCCCGTTCATAAAGATAAGTGGGAGTCTGCGGAGTCGATGCTCCAAACCGCGGAACAAGTGTTGCTGCCGAAGGGTTTAATTCGAGCGGGGGAAGTGCTGGGTCTGGTTGCCGGAACAAAGTTCACCTCCGGCGCTACGAATTTCATGCGCCTGCACACGGTAGGAGAGAGCGATCGTGCAGTGCGCAAACGCAGTAAACATCGCCTGGACTGAACAGGAGCGAAACCACTTGGATGGCTGAACCTCCCTCCCAGCAATTTCAGGACAGCGCAAGAGAGCCTGCGGTCCGCGGATACCTGCACTCACCCGCGACCCCCAATGGCGACGCCCTGATCCTCACGCATGGCGCGGGAAGCAACTGCAACGCGCCTCTGCTGGTGGCTCTTAGCGAGACATTCTGTGGCCAGGGTTATCTGATCCTGCGCTGCGACCTCCCCTTTCGCCAGGAGCGCCGATCTGGCCCGCCGTTTCCTGGCAACGCCGAGCGCGACCGCGCTGGACTGCGCAATGCCGTTGCGGCGATGCGTAAGAGGACAGAGGGAAAACTTTATCTGGGCGGTCACTCCTATGGAGGGCGTCAGGCCACGATGCTCTGCGCCGGAGAACCCGGTCTGGTCTCGGGCCTGCTATTGCTCTCGTATCCGCTACACCCGCCCAGAAAGCCCGAGCAACAGCGTACCCAGCATCTGCCGAATCTCCGAATACCGAGCCTTTTCATCCACGGAAGCCGCGATCCGTTCGGGAGCATCGAAGAGATGGAGAAGGCTCTAAAACTGATGCCAGCAACCTGGAAATTAGTGGAAGTCGAAGGCGCCGGTCACGACCTCGGCTTCAAGGGAAAGCAGCAGGATCAGGAGTTGTTGGCTCGTATCACCGCAGAGTTTGAGGAGCTATTCGGATCAAAAGTCTGAGAGTGGCCTTACCGCGGCTTCTTTCTCTCGTCAAGCATCGCTTTGCGCAGGGCCTGATTGATGCGCGTCTGGTACCCTCTTCCGTCCCGTCGGAAGAATGCCAGCAGGTCGGCATCCAGACGCAACGTTACCGGCATCTTCAAAGGACGGTACATGCCCGCCAAATCCTCTGGAAGGTACCGTGGATGCTTTCTCGACTCGGCTGAGGCCTCGATTCCCGACCCTTTTCGGGACGCCTTCGCTCGCTTCGTAACTCGTTTACGTGGTTTCATTTAGGTCCTGTTGTACGTACACAAGTATAATAACACAAATACCATCATAGTGTTCCATGTGGAACACATCGCGGTTCGTGCGAACTTGTTGTTCCACCATGCCACAAACCCCAACTCGGCTTTTTAGGCCGCGGGCTGTTTCTCCTGCAACACGCCGTCGATGGCGCGCAGCTCCTCGGCCGAGAACTTGAGGTTCTTGAGCGCAGCCACATTGTCGTCCACCTGCGAGACCTTGCTGGTCCCGACCAGCGCGCTGGTTACGCGCGGATCGCGCAGCACCCAGGCAACGGCCATTTCGGCCAGGGTCTGGCCGCGCCGCAGAGCGATTTCATTCAAGGCCCGAACCTTGGCCAGCAGGGTCTCGCCAATATCCTTCTTCTTCAGGAAAAAATCGCGCGCCGCCCGCGAGTCTCCTGGGATCCCCTTCAGGTAGCGGTCGGAGAGCAATCCCTGCGCAAGCGGACTGAAGACGATGGAGCCGACTCCTTCTTTTTCGAGCACGCCAAACAATCCCTTTTCCGGTTCGCGCACGAACATGGAATACTTCGGCTGATGAATAAGGCAGGGCGTGCCGAGTTGGCGCATGATCCTCACGGCCTCTTCGGTTTGTTTCGCATTGTAGGCCGAGATACCCGCATAGAGCGCGCGCCCCGAGCGCACCGCCGTGTCGAGCGCGCCTAGGGATTCCTCCATGGGCGTGTCGGGATCGGGACGGTGATGGTAAAAGATGTCAACGTACGCGAGGCCCATGCGCTTGAGGCTCTGATCGAGGCTGGCAAGCAGAGTTTTTCGCGCGCCGAGGTTGCCGTAGGGGCCGGGCCACATGTCCCATCCGGCCTTGGTCGAGATCAAGAGTTCATCGCGGTAGGGGAGAAAATCCTTCCTGAAGATCTGGCCGAAGTTTTCTTCGGCTGAACCGTAGGGGGGGCCGTAATTGTTGGCAAGATCGAAATGGGTGATGCCGAGATCGAAGGCGCGGCGAAGCATGGCGCGGGAGTTTTCGAAATTGTCCACGCCACCAAAGTTGTGCCACAGTCCCAAAGAAACCGCGGGAAGCTTGATACCGCTGCGGCCGCAACGGCGGTATTGCATGGAATCGTAACGATGGCTGTCGGCGGCGTACATGGTTGCTCCTGTTCGAGGGAATTCGACAGTATTGTACGACTCAGTCGTACTTTTCGTAACGGATGGAAGAGCGCTCCCAGTCGAGGCTCTTGAGCAGTTCTCGATTGGCCTTGACCATCTTGTCGAGGCCGCAGATATAGGCATGCATGTCTTTGCGATCGCCGACGATTTCCTTCACGTGCTCCTGTACGTACCCTCGCAAACCCTTCCACCCGGTCGAAGGTCGGCTGAGCGTAGGCATGAAATGAAAGTTCGAGTGCGCGGCGGCCAGGCGTTCGAATTCGTCGCGGTAATAAAGGTCCTGTTCGAAGCGCGCTCCGAAGAGAAGCCACAGTTCGCGTCCCTGGTGCCATTCTGGATCAGCCAACAGCCACTGCAGCATGGAACGGAAGGGAGCAATGCCAGTTCCGGTCGCTATGAAGATGGTGTCACGCATGGGAGGATGCAGGATGAAATCGCCGAATGGGCCCTGGAAGGTAATTTCCGCGCCTTCGGCAAGACTGCAGAGGTGGTTCGACATAAAGCCATTGTCGACGCGGTTCAAGCAAAAGGCCACGCGGCTATTCTCCGAAGGAGAGGACGCGATCGAGTAGGCGCGCGTGATTTCTTCTCCCTCGGGCGTGCTGGCTTTTAGGGAAAGCCACTGCCCGGGAACAAAGCGGAACGGTGCGTCATTTACCTCAAATTCCAGATGCTTCGTGAATTCGGAAAGAGGGAGGGCGCGCACGAGTTGCGCCGTTCGAGTTTGAAATGTTGCCATCTTCGTTTAGATGATGCGAATGCGTGTGTGGTAGCGCATCCGACGAAAGCCGATCTGCAAAGATACCATTTTCTATAACGTTCGCTTGAAGAACGGTACGGCGAGTCCCAGAGTGACGAACGCAAACAGCGACAGGAACAGCAGGTCGGGCGCGATTGCCGCCAATCCTGTTTCCTTCAAGAGCAGCGACTTGAATCCATGAACGGCGTAGGTGAAGGGATCTGCGATGGCGATGACCTGCAGCCATCGGGGAAAGGCTTCAATCGGATAAATCGCGCCGCTGGGGAAAAACAGCAGCGTATTCAGGATTCCAAATGTCGCTCTGCGGCACGAGCGGATCCTCCACCCGCACCATCATCAGGAACATCATGGTGTTGAACGCTGTCGCCGTCAACACGATCATGAGCAGCAGTCCGAGAATCGTCTGCACATGGAAGATTGTTCCTACGCCTGCGAGCAGTGACCCGATCATGGTGATGACGATGCCGGTCAGGATTCCCTTGATCGCTCCCGCGCCATTCAGTCCGAACACCAGCTCGGTTTTCGTAATGGGAGTGACGAGGTATCCTTCGTGCACTCCGCGGGCTTTGTCATCGATATAGAGCATGCCGCCGCCGATCATTGCGGACACGAACATAGCCAGGGCGATCGATCCGGGCAGCAGGAATTTCATGTACTCGATGTATGGATACAGCTCAACAATGTCCAACGCGGTTTGCTGTAATAGCCGGGGCGAAACGTCCGGCTGGTTCAGCGCATCGGTCAGGGCTGTCATGCTGTCTTCGAGCGTGGAACTCATGAAGTTGTCGCTGTTATCGACGACCAGCGCGATGCGAGGATGATTTTTTTCGTAGACAAGCTTGGAATACTGCGGCGGAATGATGACAGCGCCATCGATCTTTCCGTTGCGCACGTCCTCGCGCGCCTTCACTTCATTGTCATAAGGAATGGTGACGAATGTCCGCGAGGTTGCGCGGACCGAGTCAAACGCCTCTTTGACCCGGACAGCCTGTGTCCCGTGATCTTCGTCCACGATGCCCATCTTCGCGTCGCGAATCTTCCCGCCGAAAGCATTGCCGAGCACGATGAGCTGGACGAGAGGAAAAATCATCGACACCATCATCAGCGCTGGAGAACGGAAGAACTTGCGCATCTCGCGCTCGATAATCGCCAGTGTACGATTCATGGTTGCACCCCCGGCCGCGGCGGCATCACGAACGTATATGCCGCTTTCACGAGCTCGTCGCGCAATTGCCGTCCCGTGTAATGGACGAATACGTCGTCGAGGGTCGTGTTCTGAACGGAAAGGGTTCGCAGCGCTACGCGCGCTACGACCGCCATCTCGACCAGGTCGGTCGTCGTACCCGAACCATTGGCGGTCAGGACGCGGAACATTCCGGCGCTTTCGTTTTGCACTGACGTTACACCGGCAGGCCTTGCAGGCGCTCTTCCCAATCGGCGGGCGGATTTTCGAACTGCACCTCGATCACGGTCGATCCCGGTACCGTCGCCTTCAACGCCTCCGGCGTGTCGAGCGCCACGAGCTTGCCGTGATCCACAATCGCGATGCGGTTGCAGAGACGATCGGCTTCGTCCATATAGTGAGTGGTGATGAGCACGGTGAGCTTGCGTTTCGTCTTGATATTCGTCAGCATCTCCCACACGGCCACGCGCGAAACGGGATCGAGTCCGGTAGTCGGCTCATCGAGAAAAAATATCTTTGGACTGTGAACCAGTCCGCGGGCGATCTCCAGCCGGCGCCGCATTCCGCCGGATAAAGTTTTCGTCTGCGCGCCGCGCCATTTGGTGAGGTCCACCGTTTCGAGCAGTTCGTCGATCGCTTCTTTGCGCTGCTTGGCTGGAACGTCGTAGAGCTTGGCGTAAATCGACATGTTCTCTTCGACGGTCAGGTCGAGATCGCTGGTCAGGGCCTGGGGAATAACGCCGATAGTCCGGCGGGCCGCGTCGGGTTCTTTGCTCACGTCGTGTCCCGCGATTCGCGCCGAGCCTGACGTGATCGGGATTAGTGTGGTCATCATGCGAATCAGCGTCGATTTGCCCGCACCGTTCGGTCCCAGAAGGCCGAAGATTTCGCCTTCTTTCACAGTGAACGAAATATCGTCGACGGCGGTGAAGTCGCCGTACTTCTTGACGATGTGATCGACCTCGATCGCATTGGGAGCGTCGGCCGCAATGTCGCCGCGCAAGCTGAGTTCCGAGGATGCGACACTCACGCCGTTTGTGTTCTTGGGATCGCTTCCGTTTATTTTCTCGTTCGTACCGCCCTTCATGGCTTCCCCGTAGCTTCCGCGCTCTTGCGGCAGCGTCGGACTTTCAGCAGCGCCGGGGGCACCAATACCTCGGCCGTCATACCCGGCACGTAAGCCCCTTTTGGATTATCCAGGCGCACCTTCAACAGGAGCGTCCGGATATCCCGCTTCCTGCGACCGACGTCGCGCTGCGTTGCGAAGTCGGCTTCGGCCGCTTTGTAGAAGACTTTTCCGTGCACTTCAGTTCCTCCGGGCAGGCGTATTTTCAGGGTGTCGCCGAATCCGATGTGATCCGCGTCGGTCTCCGGAATCGCCGCTCGCACCCAAGTGTCGCTGAAATCCACTACCGTGACGATCGCCTGCCCTGCCATTCACGACTTCACCTTCGCGCGCCGCTCGCACCAGAACGGTTCCCGTCACCGGCGCATAGATCTTCGTATAGCCCAAGCGAACCTCCGCTTCCTTGAGTTGGGCGACGGCAGTTCTCCATTTGCGCGCGCGTTGAGGCGACGGTGCTGGCGGCAGCCGCGGCCTGATTGGTACGCGCCACCGCGGCATTCAAACTTGCCTGTGCCGCCGACACCTGCTCCTGTAGGGACTGCACGCTGGCCTGCTGCGCCTTCAGGTTCATTTCCGCTTGCACTTTTTCCTGCTCGGACGCCACGCCCGCCTCTGCCAGTCCGATGGTGCGGCGGCTGTCGCTCTCGACGCGAGTCAATGTCGCTTCGGCCTGCGCGAGTTGGGCACGCGAAGACTGCAATTGGGATTGCGCATTCGCAACGTCGCTGGTGGTCGATCCCTTCGTCGACTTCTGCGTGTATTCATTCGCACTGACCTGCGATCTCAGACTGGAAATGGTCGCTGCCGCCGCACGCTCTTCGGCTTCAAGTTCCGAGGGATCGAGCACCGCAATCAGATCGCCCTGCTTTACCTGCGTTCCTTCGTCGACCAGCAGCTTGAGAATTCTTCCCTGAATCTGCGGACTCACCACGATCTGATTCGCGTCCACGGTGCCCACCAGCACGAGGTCGCTTCCCCGGGGAGTGGAGAGAAAATAGTAGGCCGTAGAAATCGCCAGGATGACTGCCAGTAAAATCAGAACCTTATTTCGAGCGTTCATTTGAATCTCCTACACTTTCCCGTCTTTGGGCCTTGCGCTCAG
This sequence comes from uncultured Acidobacteriaceae bacterium, assembly GCA_963838315.1. Lineage (GTDB taxonomy): Bacteria > Acidobacteriota > Terriglobia > Terriglobales > Acidobacteriaceae > Acidiflorens. The sequence continues at coordinate 110,382 of CAWIQW010000004.1, read as the reverse complement.
GCCTTGCTTAAACAATGCCGCCGAAACGAACTCGAGGACGAATTTCTTCCGTTCGACGATTCTGTCCGGGGAGAGCGGATCGGTTTTCAAGAGCATTTTCATGGCGGGCGCAGTGCTGAAATAAAAAACAATGACTCCCACCATGGAAGGCAGAAAATCTAGTGGGTTCACGTCGCGAAATTGTCCTTTCGCGGCACCTTCGCGCAACATCTCGGCCACGCGGCGGTAGATGGGCGCAAAATATTCCCGCGCGATCCGGAGCATCTGGGGGGTTCCCTTCGGGCCGACCCGCATCCACTCCCCCTGCACCACCCGCGGGAAGCGCGGATTCGCGGCGATGTAGTCGAAGTAATGACCTACATATTCCAGCAGCTTCTGGCGTGGTTCGAGCTGGCTGTCGAGCACCGGCATGACCCGGTCGCGCAGGCCGCTGAAAACGTGATCGAGGACGGCTTCGTAGAGTGAGTCCTTATCCCTGAAGTAGTAATAAAGGAGCGCCTTGTTGACATGGGCGGCGTGCGCAATCGCGTCGATGCGCGCTCCGGCAATGCCATGCTCGGCGAATTCGGCGACGGCAGCATGCAGGATGGCGGCGCGGCTTTTCTCCGGATGTCCGCGCGTGCCCAAGCGAGCGCCGGGCTGGCTTCGGGTGTCATGGTTGCGCCCGCCATTTTTTGGCTTCGCGGGGCTGGAGATCATACGAACTTTCCTGGTGGTGGCCATGGCTCTCATACTTAATTAACCAGTTAGTTAGATTGTAATGTCTGAATTACGAGGTCTGCAAGTGCTTTGTACGCGCCCTTGTCAGAGGCGATCCGGGGAGCGGCAGTGTGTTTTGCGAGCCATGGCTCGGATGCTTGCGGCGCCCATCGCAAGTGCAGGGGCAGGTCCCGCCACTTGCGTCCTTGCTCGCCATTGTGACCCGAATCACAGACTCTGGCAGGCTTGGCGGGTCAGCATGGCGCAGAGGTTTTTATGCAGGAAACATTCGCCGCCATGCGGCAGAGCATTATCGATGGCGCGCCAGACAAGGCTTCGGATCTGGCGCAGCAGGCCGTGATGGCGGGAGTCGTCCCGCTCGACGCTATTCAATACGGCTACACTCCCGGCATGCAGGAGGTGGGAGAACAATTTGGCAAGGGGCAGATGTTTCTGCCGGAGATGATGGCGTCCGCCGAGGCCATGCGGGCCGCGATGAATGTGCTGGAACCGGAACTAAAGAAGATTGGAGCGGAGCGTCCCATGGCGGGAGTCGTCGTGTTGGGGACGACCAAGGGCGACATCCACGAGATTGGCAAGACGCTGGTGGGCACGCTGCTGACCGCGCATGGTTTTCGCGTACATGATCTCGGAGTGGATGTGCCGAGCGAGAAGTTTGCCACGAAGGCCCGCGAATTGGGCGCAAACATTGTCGGAGTCTCTGCGCTGCTTACCACGACGATGAAAAATCAGAGAACTGTGATTGAGGCGCTGGAAAAAGCGGGCTTGCGTTCCCAGGTCAAGGTGATGGTAGGCGGCGCGCCGGTAACACGCCGCTGGGCAGAAGAGATTGGCGCGGACGGCTATGCTAAAGACGCTATGAGCGCGGTTACTCTGGCTCGCGAGCTGATGGAAAGAATGACGCCCAGTCCCGTGAAAGAGCCGGCATGAGACCGAAACTGCAACTGCTCGACCAGGCCCTCATCGAACGCATCCTTGGAGAAGCTTTCCAACTCATCGACAATCCAGGCGTGCGCGTCGCGCCCTATGTTGTGGAGTTGCTGCGGGATGCCGGGGCAGTCGTTCACGACGGAGTGGCACATATCCCCGAGACTCTTGCGCGCCGGTCGCTCGAGACGGTGCCGCGGGAGTTCTTTCTCTATAACCGTAGCGGCAAAGCCTCGGTCCATTATGGAGGAGACGACGTCCACTTCGATCCGGGCTCGTCGTGCCTGAATATTCTTGATCCTGAAACCTGGCAGGCGCGTCCGGCGCACTCGTCGGACCTGGTGCGTCTGGTGCAGGTGGCGGAGATGCTGCCGCAGTTCGCCGCACAATCGACAGCCATGGTGTGCAACGACATCCCTGCGGAGATCGGGGACTGGTACCGCCTGTTGCTCGTTTTGTGGCACTCGGAAAAGCCGGTGGTTACGGGCGCTTTTTCGGCTTCAAGTCTGCATTCCCTGCTTGAACTGCTGGCCATCGAGAGCGGAGGCCGCGATGCTCTTCGCCGCCAACCGCGCGCGGTTTTCGATGTGTGCCCATCACCGCCGCTGAACTGGTCGGAGTTCGCATCGCAGAATCTGGTGGATTTGGCGCGAGCCGGAGTGCCGGCCGAAATCGTCAGCATGCCGCTGGCGGGGGCCACGGCTCCGGTAACGCTGGTCGGATCGATTGTGCAGCACGCGGCCGAGTGCATCAGCGGAATCGTGATCCATCAACTGGGACAGTCCGGAGCGCCCATCGTCTGGGGAGGAGCGCCGGCGATCTTTGACATGCGGTCGGGCAAGACTCCGATGGGCGCAATTGAGACTGCTATGCTCGACATGGGATGCGCGGAGGTGGGAAAGTATCTGGGGCTGCCGACCCATGCGTATCTGGTGGCCGGCGATGGGCGCGTGATTGATGCGCAGGTCGAGATGGAAAGCGGCATTTCGGCGGTATTGGGGGCGCTTGCCGGCATCAACATGATTTCGGGGGCGGGCATGCTGGATTTTCTTGCCTGCCATAGCATCGAGAAACTGGTGATCGATGCAGAGGCCATTGCCTCGGCGCAAAGGCTGATCGAAGGCATGGAGCCGCGATCCGAATCGCTGGCCGTGGCGATGTTTGCGCAGACCGGATTGCATGGGGACTTTTTGAAGTTGAAGGAGACGCGCGCGCTTTTCCGCAAAGAGCAGCATTTTCCTTCCGCGGTGATTGACCGGGGCCTCGCCAGTATGAGCGATACATCCCCCGGCATTCTGGACCGGGCGCGCGAGCGCGTGGAAGAGTTGCTGGCTGCCTATCGACGTCCTGCACTGGCCGACGAGCGCGAGCGGGAGATGGTTGCCTTCGCGCAACGCGAGGGCAGGGAATCAGGGCTAGTTGGATTGCCGGGCATCTTTGAAGCGAAACCTGCCTGCAGGTGATACCGTACTGACAACACACCGGGTGCCCCAACTCCAAACGGGCACGATCTCAATCTACATGCTTTTGATTGCCCAAACCACACAAAGAAGCCTATAAAAAGACCACACAAATAGGTTCAAAAAGCCAGGTTTCGCTGCGACCTTGGCTCCCGATTTGACATCTAAGGTTGGCAAGAAGTGGGGCTGCAATCCAGGCGCTAATTTGGGAGGGTTCGATTGCTTACCGTGCAGAGCCATGTGACTGGACAAACCAGTCTGCTGGAGCGGATCGCGGATGCGCGCCGGCGCAGTGATGCACTCTTCAGTATCGTGCGCCCGGCTTCGATGTACGACCGGCCGATTCCAGAGCGCCACCGCATTATTTTTTATGTCGGACACCTCGAAGCCTTTGACTGGAACCTGCTTCACGACAGCGTTCTTGATCTGAAGAGCTTTCATCCCGAATTCGACCACCTGTTTGCCTTCGGCATTGATCCGGTCGATGGAGGTTTGCCATCCGACCAGCCTTCGGATTGGCCCTCGCTGGAAAGTGTCCGCGAGTATGTGTCCACAATTCGACTCGCTTCGGACGCCAAGCTGGCCCGGATTCGGGAGCGGCACCTTGACGCTAGCGACGCATTATCTCTGGACACGCTGCTGAACGTCGCGATCGAGCACCGTCTGATGCACGTCGAGACGCTGGCTTACATGCTGCACCAGCTTCCTCTGGACCGTAAGGTACGGCAAGGCAGTTCGCCGGACCCGGCGACAGATTCCCTGGAGCATGGCATGGTCGAAATTCCTGATGGGACTGCGACCCTCGGCATGGATTCCAGGAGCGAGAAGTTCGGATGGGATAACGAATTCGAGGCTCATGAAGTGCATGTGCCGGCATTCGAAATTGATCGCTACCCGGTCACGAATGGGAAGTATCTGGACTTCATCGCTGCCGGTGGGTATGACGAGCGCGCCCTCTGGCGGGAAGAGGATTGGAAGTGGACGAGCGAGCAGGGAATCTCGCATCCCGCATTTTGGAAGAGAACATCCGAGGGATGGCTGTTGCGGACGATGTTCGACGAAATCCCACTGCCCTTGGATTGGCCTGTCTATGTTAGCCATGCAGAGGCGTCGGCTTATGCGCTGTGGATAGGGAAGTCACTTCCCACGGAAGAACAATGGCATCGCGCTGCATATGGGGCGGCCGATGGGCGGGAGCGAACTTACCCTTGGGGCGAAGCGGCTCCGGCAGCGAAACTGGGTAATTTTGACTTTCAGCGTTGGGATCCCGCTCCGGTGAACGCATTTCCGCAGGGGCAAAGCGCTTTCGGAGTCCACGACCTTCTGGGCAACGGCTGGGAATGGACATCGAGCAAGTTCTCTCCATTTCCTGGTTTCGAAGCATTCCCCTTCTACCCCGGTTACTCGGCAAATTTTTTCGACGGCAAGCACTTCGTCATGAAGGGCGGCTCGGCGCGTACCGCGGTGTGTATGCTTCGTCCCACTTTTCGTAACTGGTTTCAGCCTCATTACCAATATGTGTATGCGGGATTCCGCTGCGTACGTGATTAAGCAGTCAGGGCCAAGTCAAGAGCTTGTTGGATAAGGAGCTGAACCATGATCGTGCCAGCCATTACTCCGAACGCAACGTATGATTTCGCAGACGAAGTGCGCATGGGATTAAGCCGGCGGGGGCAGAAGGAACTCCCGTCGAAATATCTGTATGACGAGGTGGGCTCGGCTCTGTTTGAGGTGATCTGCTATTTGCCCGAGTATGGCCTGACGCGGGCCGACGAGCGCCTGCTACGGCGGCACGCAGATGAGATTGTGAACCGTGTTGCGGGTCCGGTCGACGTGGTTGAGCTGGGTAGCGGCAGCGGCAAGAAGACTCGCTACTTACTGGAGGCGCTGTCTCGACGCCAGCCGACATCCTATTATCCGATTGAGATATCGCGCGCGGCGCTGGCCATGTGTGAACGCGAACTTCGCGACATTGACGCGATCAGCATCGTGGGATTCGAACGCGAATATCTCGACGGCTTGCGGGAGGTGGCGGCCTATCGCAAGAGTGGCCGGCGGTTGCTGGTGCTGTTTCTCGGCAGCACGATTGGGAATTTCGACCGGACGGCGGGTGTGAAATTTCTGGCCGAGGTGCGACGCATTCTTGAGCCTGGGGACTCGCTGCTGCTGGGAACGGATCTGGAAAAGCCTGCCGAGCAGCTCGTTTCGGCATATGACGACGAATTGGGAGTTACCGCCGCGTTTAACCTGAATCTGCTGGCACGCATCAACCGCGAACTGGACGGTGATTTTGATCTGGGCCAGTTCGTCCACATTGCCAAGGTCAATCGCGATGCGCGCAGTGTCGAAATGCATCTCCGGTCGAAAAGGCGCCAAACCGTGAGCATTCCGGCGGCCGAGGTCCTGGTCGAATTTCAAGAGGGAGAGACGATCTGGACGGAAAGCAGCCACAAATATTCCGCCAAGGAGATATTTCAGACTGCGATCAATGCCGGATTCCGTTGTGAAGCCCAGTGGGTCGATGCGCAATGGCCGTTCGCCGAAAACCTGCTGATGGCTGAGGATAACAAGCCGGTCATCGTGAGCCGCAATTTGGGGGTTTGAGTACTTCGCGGTTGATCGGCTCGGTGGGATGGCCTGATTCGACAGTGTTCAATCGGCGGGCATGGGTGAAGGATCGGGAAGCCCAGTCAAGAATGGCGCGCCCGACTTCTCTAGCGGTGACTCGAGCCATTTTTTTACTTCGGGCAGTGCGCGACGCATAGCCGTCTCACCGACGCGCAATAGTTCTCCGGCACGCTTGAAATCGTCGTAGTCGAAGCCGGCTACGTCGGGTTCAATGACCAGGTCGGCGGCCCCCCTCCAGTGATTGCTCATGCGATCCTGAGCGATGGAGAAGGACTGGCCGATGACGTCGAACAAGTGCCTCGGGGCGGTCTGACTGGACCATTGTCCCTTGAGGTGAACGGCCAGCACGCGATCGGCGCCCATTTGGCGGAGGGGTTCGGTGGGCACCGGGTGCGACAGCATGCCATCGACGAACCAGCGGCCTTCCACGTTGACCGGCAGGAACATGCCGGGATACGCGCAACTGGCGCGTACCGGGTCGATCAGCGGGCCGGTGCGGAATACGGAACCTTCTCCAGTGCTGAATTCGGTGGCGGTGACGCCCAGCGGAATGCGGAGTTCCTCGAAGGTCTTGCCTTTGAGGGTGCGGGTGAGGAAAGCGGTCATGCGGTCGTTGCTGGCGAAGCCGAAGCGCGAGAGAGTCCAGCGGGCGAAGGTGGTAAAGCGGACTTTGTGGGCGACCTCTTCGAGTTCGGCAATCGAGAGCCCGCTGCAGTAGGCTGCGCCGATGAGAGCTCCTACGCTGGTTCCGGCGATCATGCGGACGGCGATGCCGGCTTCTTCGAGGACCTTGAGAACTCCGACGTGGGCGATGCCGCGGGCGAATCCGCCTCCGAGGGCGACGCCGATGACGGGGGCTGGTGTGACTTCCGCAGTCCTCCGGGAGAGTTCACGGCTGAACGCCTGTACCGACCGGATGACCTTCCCGAGACTCTTCACAGGAACCCCACGTTCCTGGTTTGCGTTGGCCGCAAACCCCTACATCCATGCTTTAACTAGGATGCCACAGAGAAGTTGCGCGTATAGTCCACGGACGTGCCACTTGGCGGCTAGTAAGTGTGGTTACTCAGGATGAAAGGTGAGTCGGCTCAGATACATGCAGTGTTACTAAAGTGCATGTTCATGGCCTTTTACGGGCCTTCCGTGGCCGCGTGCTCGCGCGGGCGGCCGGTCTTCCCGAGCCTGGGACGAACCTCGTTTCGCAGCTGTCCTACAGCAATATAGGACTAGAATTCAAGCTTCCCACGCTGGGGAATCGGGGAAATCACCGAGCGTTTGGATGGAGGTTGCGAGCGAATGTCCAGCTATATCGGGGCGATCGATCAGGGGACGACCAGCTCGCGCTTCATCGTATTCGATCGCTCGGGGCGGATTGTGGGGATGGCGCAACGGGAACATGAGCAGATCTACCCTCGTCCGGGATGGGTGCAGCACGATCCGGAGGCGATCTGGCGGTGCACGCAGCGGGTGATCCTTGAGGCCATGGAAGCGGCTTCGCTGCGGCCGGGCGATCTGGCGGCGATCGGGATCACGAACCAGCGCGAGACTACGGTGGTGTGGAACCGCAAGACGGGCCAGCCTGTCTACAACGCGATTGTCTGGCAGGACACGCGCGTGGCTCCTCGGGTCGCGGAGCTAACAGCTAACGGCGGGCAGGATCGTTACCGCGGCAAGACGGGACTTCCGCTGGCGACCTACTTCAGCGGACTGAAGATTGGTTGGATTCTGGAGCAGGTTGCGGGCGCTCGCGCGCTGGCGCAGGCGGGATACTTGCTGTTCGGCAACATCGATAGCTACCTGCTCTGGAATCTCACGGGCGGAGTTGACGGAGGAGTGCATGTCACCGACGTTACGAATGCCAGCCGCACGCAGTTGATGAACCTGGGCGCGCTCCAATGGGATCAGGAAATCCTTGAGGACTTCGGCATCCCGCGCGAGATGCTGCCGCGGATCGCGTCGAGCAGCGAAGTATATGGCGAGGCGAAACTGCCGGCAATTGCCGGAGTCGCGATTGCAGGAGATCTGGGCGATCAGCAGGCTGCGCTGGTGGGGCAGGCTTGCTTCAGGCCGGGAGAGGCTAAGAATACTTACGGCACGGGATGCTTCCTGCTGATGAACACGGGCGAGAGGCCGGTGGCGTCGACGTGCGGCCTGCTGACCACGGTTGCTTACCAGTTTGGAGGCCGCAAACCTTGTTATGCGCTGGAAGGCAGCATCGCGATTACGGGCGCTCTGGTGCAGTGGCTGCGTGACAATCTTGGGCTGATTGAGAAGAGTGCGGACATCGAGGTGCTGGCGCGGACGGTGGACGACAATGGAGGCGCATATTTCGTCCCGGCATTTTCAGGGCTGTATGCGCCTTACTGGAACGACGACGCTCGGGGCGTGATTGCGGGGTTGACGCGCTACGTGAATCGGGGGCATCTCGCGCGGGCGGTGCTGGAAGCCACGGCGTTTCAGGTCCGCGAGGTGGTCGATGCCATGGAGAAGGATTCCGGCATCACGCTGGAGGTCCTGCGCACCGATGGTGGAATGGTGACCAACGAGCTGCTGATGCAGTTCCAGGCCGACATTCTGGCGAAGCCGGTGGTGCGCGCGACGGTGAAGGAGACGACGGCTCTCGGCGCTGCCTACGCGGCGGGATTGGCAGTCGGTTTCTACAAGGACACGGACGAACTGGCGGAGAACTGGACTGCGGACCGGCGATGGGAAGCGTCGATGGATGAGCGAGCGCGGGAGCGGCTGTATTACTTCTGGAAGAAGGCCGTGACGCGATCGTTCGGGTGGGAGGAAACCTAGGAATGTTAACTGATTGGTTAGTTACTACCTGATATAGAGTACCCCCTATTACCGACCTATTAGAATCAGAGACTTGGCGTCGTATTTCGGCCAAATCTCTGAGGAATAAGGAGTTAAGCGGCAAGGTCTCGAATCGTCGTGGGTTGGGATCTTTTTGGATTGCAAGTCTCTGAATAATCGAGAGTTAAGTTGAAGATGCAATCTACAGTTGTAAAAGGGGTCTTTCGGTCGATTAAGGGGCTCGTATGGGCAGAGTTCCGGGCCTGCTGTCTGGAAGCGATTAACAGGGCTGAAGAGTATTGGCGAGGACTCAGTCGTCCCTCCGGGACTCAATCATTATTGCCCCGGATATCCGGCGCTGAAGCGCCGGACTATTATCGGTCGTCCCTCCGGGACTCTACGTAATTTGCAGTATGGATCCCGGCGAACGCCAGGCTTTGGGTCGTCCCTTCGGGAGTCTGATCAGTGTCGTCCCCCGGGACTCTGACTCGTAAGGGGATTGAACTGGCGCAAGGAACATGAGAGCTATGAATCGCAGCGAAATGTGGGCTCGCGTCGAGGGGCATCCCAAGGGCTGGGACATGGTCGTGGTGGGCGGGGGCGCAACTGGGGTGGGGGTGGCGATTGATGCGGCGGGGCGCGGGTACGAGGTGCTGCTGATCGAGCAGAGCGATTTCGGGAAGGGCACTTCGAGCCGCAGCACGAAGCTGGCGCACGGGGGAGTGCGGTATCTGGAGCAGGGGAACATCGGGCTGGTGATGGAGGCGCTCAAGGAGCGCGGGCTGCTTTTGCAGAACGCTCCTCATCTGGTGAGGGACCTCGCGTTTGTGGTGCCTAACTACGATTGGTGGGAGGCTCCGTTCTATGGCATCGGATTGAAGCTTTATGAATTGCTGGCGGGAAAGTACGGCTTTGGGAGTTCGCGGATTCTCTCCCGGGAGGAGACGCTGGAACATCTGCCTACGCTCAAGACAGAAGGGCTGCGCGGGGGCGCGGTCTACTACGATGGGCAATTCGACGATGCGCGGCTGCTGATTCACATGTCGGCGACCGCGTTTGAGCAGGGCGCAGCGCTGCTGAATTATGTGGAAGCTACCGGACTCACCAAAGACGCGCAAGGCTTCGTGAACGGCGTGCATGCACGGGATGTGGAGACAGGGCACGAATTTTATGCGGCCGCCAAGGTTGTCATCAATGCCACCGGGGCATTCAGCGACCGGCTCCGTCTGATGGCAGAGCCTTCGGCTGCGGCCATGATCGTTCCGAGCCAGGGGATTCACCTGGTATTCGATTCCGCGTTTCTCGCGGGCGAGAGCGCGATTATGGTTCCGCATACCAGTGATGGACGCGTGCTGTTTGCGATCCCGTGGAACGGCCACACTCTGGTTGGGACGACCGATACACCGGTGCAGGCGGCGACTCTGGAACCTGTCGCGATGGAGGAAGAAATCGACTTTATTCTTTCGACCGCCGGGCAATACCTTTCGCATGCGCCCCGGCGGGAGGATGTGCTCAGTGTGTTTGCGGGGATCCGGCCGCTGGTGCGGGCGACGAACACGGCCAGTACGGCGGCGCTCGCGCGGGATCACGTGATTCACATCGACCGGTCGGGACTGGTGAGCGTGATGGGCGGAAAGTGGACTACCTACCGGCACATGGCGGAGGACTGCGTGGACCAGGCGGCGACGTTGGCGCAGCTGCCGGAGCGTCCGTGCGGGACACATCACCTGCGCATTCACGGATTTCACAGCGATGCGAAACAGTTGGGGACGCTGCGGGCCTACGGGTCGGATACTTACGAGATTCGCAAGTTGATCGAGAGCGACGCTCGTCTCGGAGAGCAATTGCACCCCGCGCTTCCTTATTTGAAAGCGGAGGTGGTTTGGGCGGCGCGGCAGGAAATGGCCCGTTCGGTGGAAGATGTTCTGGCGCGGCGGACGCGGGCGTTGTTTTTGAATGCGCGGGCGGCCTTGGAGATGGCGCCGGCAGTGGCAGATTTGATGGGGGCGGAGTTGGGCTGGGATGAGGGCATGAAGGCGGGGCAGATCGCGGCGTTTCAGGCGGTTGGAGCGAAATATTGTTTGGGGTGAAAGGCGAGTGAGGTTCAGTCTTCTTGCGTCAGGGGCGAAAGACTAAGTCAGAGCACGCGACTTATCGCAGCGGTGAACGTTTGCGTCACCAGGAGGCCACAAGAGCGCGGCCGAAAGTCGGCACTCCAACAGCGCGCCCGAGAGCAGAGTTTCTCTGCAAAGGAGAAATCCGTCGCGCCGGGTCCGAAAATTCTGTTTCCGCAGGGCATCCAACACGTTTGAATTCAACTTTGCACTGTCTCGTTCCGCGAAAAGCAGTTATAGTAAATCTGCTCAGCGGTTTTCTGTCGACAACTGTCTCGTAAAGAGTGGCGCGGAAATCAGTTTCAAGTGCCCTGCAGGATGAGCTGTACCCCAGCGGGCCTTCCGAGTACGCTTCTGAGCGTGTCGCCCCGGCGCGCGAAGCCGGCGATCGTGAGCCCTTTGACGACGCGCGAGTCGTCGATCTGGAAGCGGAACAGGAATCTCCGTTCCTGCGCGGGCAGAAGCGGGTCTCAGCCCGGCGCGGATCTCTCCCGAAAAAAACCGCGAACCGTTTGAAATGGACTGCCCTGGCCCTGGTGGTTCTTACGGTGCTCGCAGCTTTCGGAGTCGTGCTCTACCGTTACGGTAAGCATTCCTGGCGTTTTCGCATCGACTCCAGCGATCAGATCGAAGTTTCCGGCGCGCAGCACATTTCCCATGCCCAGATCATGGAAGTTCTGGGGGGAGATATCGGCCGCAACATCTTTTTTATTCCGCTCTCGCAGCGCAAGCAGCAGCTCGAGCAAATTCCGTGGGTCGAATCGGCAAGCGTAATGCGTTTTGTGCCGAACCGGCTGCGAGTGGAAATTCATGAACGAACCCCGGTCGCGTTCGCCCGCATCGGCGCCCACATTTCGCTGATCGACGCGGGCGGCAACCTGATGGAGCTTACGCCCGGAGGCAGGCATAAATATTCCTTCCCGGTGATCGCGGGCATGAATGCGGGAGAAGCGCTCTCCACGCGCGCGGTGCGGATGAAGAACTACGACGACCTGATGGAGCAACTGGATTCGAGCGGCGCGCATTATTCGCAGGAGATCAGCGAAGTTGACCTGACCGACCCCGATGATGTGAAGGTGCTGACCGCCGATCCGGATGGCGAAGTGCTAGTGCACCTGGGTTCCGGGAATTACCTGCAGCGCTACAAAATCTACGTCACGCATGTACAAGCGTGGAGACAGCAGTTCTCCAAGCTGGATTCGGTCGATCTGCGCTATGACGGGCAGATCATCCTGAATCCCGATCTGGAAGGAATTGTCCGGCAACCTGCGCTGACGCAGGCAGCCGCCAAAGCCGCGCTGGCCGCGGGGGCGAAGAATGCGGCCATTGTCAATTACGAGAAATTTGTGGCTCATCCGGCGCCGACAACTGCTACGGCCAGGCCCGTGGCTAAGTCGAAGGTGGTAGCGAAGGCCGAATCGCCCAAGACCGAGGTGAAGTCCGGCGCGCGAGCTGAGATTAAGGATGGAGCCAAAGGCGAGCGGCCGACGGGCGCGAAATCGGCCCCTACGGCTGAGCCACCCAAGGTTGAATCGAAGACCGCGAAGGCTACACCGAAGGTGGTCGCGCACCAGGCTCGTGCGAAAGGCAAAGCGAAGGTAAAGGCGGTGGCTTCCAGAGCTAAGACGACACCCGCCAAGCTGGTACCGGCGTCGAGCGCCAAGCCGACCACGGCCGCGCATGTGACCACGGTAGCTTCGACTCCCGACAAGATTGCGAAGGCGACGCCGGCGGCTTCCGCGACGACAGCAACGGCGCAGAAGAAACCGAGCCCGGCGATTCCAAAGGAGAATCCGCAGAACTAGAGATCATCATGGCCAGCCGCGATCCCAATTTCATCACCGCCATTGACGTAGGCAGCGCCAAGACCAGCGTGCTGGTGGCCGAGCTGAGCGAGAACGGCTTGCGCTACCGGGGACACGGGATCAGCCAGTCGCGCGGCCTGCGCAAAGGCGTCATCACCGAACTCGACAAAGCGGTGGGCTGCATACAAAAGGCGGTGGAAATTGCGGAGGATGTGGCCGGCATTCCCATCGAGCACGCGATCATCGGCATAGCGGGCGCGCATATACGCGGCATGAACAGTCATGGAGGGATCCACTTTGGCGCGCGTTCGCGGGAAATTGGCCGCGAGGAAATCCGGCTCGCCGTGGATAAGGCTCGCAGCGTGCCGTTGCCCGGCGACCGCGAGATACTCCACCTGCTGCCGCAGGAATTCATTCTCGACGAGCAGCCGGGAGTGCAGGATCCCAGCGGCATGATGGCCACGCGGCTGGAAGTTCGGGTCCACATCGTGACGGCCTCCTCGAGCGCGACCCAGAATCTGGTGACGGCCGTGAACAAGGCCGGCGTCCATGTGGACGATACGATTTTTGAGCCGCTGGCGTGCGCCGATTCCGTGCTGCGTTCCGATGAGCGCGAACTCGGCGTCTGCCTCGCCAGTCTTGGGGCCGGCTCTTGCGACCTGATTGTTTTTCAGCAAGGCGCGGTGGCGCATACGGCCGTCATCCCGATCGGGGGCGATCACTTCACGAGCGATCTGTCGGTGGGAATGTGCACCGGCCTGGCCGACGCGGAAATGCTCAAGAAAATTTTCGGCAACGCGGTGCCGACGCTCATTCCGGAAGGCAATGAGATCGAAGTGCCTTCGGTGGGCGACCGGCCTTCGCGCATGATGTCGCAGCGCATGCTGGGAGAAATTCTCGGTCCGCGAGCGCGCGAACTTTTCGAGCTGATGCGGGAAAACCTCCGCCAGGCGGGAGTGCTGGATCACTGCGTCGCGGGTTTCGTGCTGACCGGCGGGGCATCGCGCCTCCCCGGCATGCTGGACGTGGCGGAATCGATCCTGCGCAAAGCGGCGCGCCTGGCGTGGCCGACACCGATGGCGAAGATGCCGTCATTGCTGGCCGAACCCGAGTTCGCGACCACGCTTGGCATGGTCTATTACGGACACCGGGCACGGCTGGCGCGGGGACTGCAGGAGCCGGGCTTCGGATCAAGGATGAAAGCCCTGTTCGCAAAAAAGGGCGCGTGAACGAGCTGCGAGCCGCAAGCTTCGAGCTACGAGAATGGGCGTGAACATAGAGGATTTACGGGAGCAAGCGGAATCCGGCAGCCACGTTGCCCAATGCCTACTCGGGCTCTGTTATCTGGATGGAACTGATGTCGCAGTGGATTACAAACAAGCCTTCCGGTTGCTGTCTGAGGCCGCCAGCAACGGGGTCTCGCGCGCCATCCTCAGCTTGGCCAGGATGCATGCCGAAGGCTTGGGTATCACTCAGAACGTGGCCGAGGCAACCCGGCTTTATAAATCGGTCGCGAAGGTCGAGTTTCTTGCGGCAATCGAATTGGGCCGGATTTATTCAAACGGCGTCGCTGTTGGGGCTGATCGCAACCAAGCCAGGCAATGGTATTTGCTCGCGACTGAGTATGAGAACCGTGTTGGCGGTTGTGAGGAAATCAGGGAAGCAAAAGCTTACTTGGCAACTGAGAACTGACTTTCGTGAGGTGATTCATGATCGAAGATAACGGACTCCGCATCTGCTTTAACGAGGAAGCGCGCAATGACGCCCGCATCAAGGTTATCGGAGTGGGCGGCGGGGGCAACAACGCGGTCAACCGCATGATTGACTCGGGCATGGAACATATCGAGTTCATCGTTGCCAACACAGACCTGCAGGCGCTGCGCATGTCGCGCGCGGGCATCAAGATTCAGCTCGGGGTGAAGCTGACTAACGGGCTGGGCGCGGGCGCGAATCCGGAAATCGGGCGCAAGGCCGCGCTTGAGGATTCCGACAAGATCATCGAGGCACTGGAAGGCGCGGACATGATCTTCGTGACCGCCGGACTGGGCGGGGGCACGGGGACGGGCGCGGCTCCGATCATTGCTTCGCTGGCGAGCGAAATGGGTGCGCTCACGGTGGCGGTGGTCACCAAACCGTTCGCCTTCGAAGGCAAACGCCGTATGCAGCAGGCCGAGCGCGGCATCTCCGAGCTCATGGAGTCGGTCGACACAACGATTGTCATCCCGAACGAGAAGCTGCTGGCGGTCGCCGAAAACGCCGGATTCTTCGAATCCTTCCGCATCGCCGACGACATTCTTCGCCAGGGCGTGCAGGGAATTTCCGACATCATCACGATCCCCGGCATCATCAACCGCGACTTCGCCGACGTGAAGGCGATCATGGCGGGAATGGGTTATGCGGTGATGGGCACGGCGACCGCAGCGGGAGAGCATCGCACGGTCGAAGCGGCCCAGCGCGCCATCGCCTCGCCGCTGCTCGAAGCCGGCGCCATCGACGGAGCGCGCGGCATTCTTATCAACATCACGGGGTCGAGCTCGTTAAAGCTGGCGGAAGTGCAGCAGGCCTGCACCATTATTCAGGGGGCCGCGCACGAAGATGCCAACATCATCTTCGGCGCCGTACTGGATGAAAAGATGAAAGACGCAGTGAAGATTACGGTGATTGCCACGGGCTTCCGGGAGTCGGAGATGCGCCGGCCCCGGCATAATGAGATCTTCGATCCGGTCATCATTTCCCGGGAGGTTCCGCGCCACCGCGATCATTTCCACGTCACGGATCATGCGGATGACTTCGAGCCGGAGCCGGTGGCGCAGGCCAGCGAAGATCGGGAACCCGCATTGACGCGGGAGCCGGCCTTTGAGCCCGATCCGGTTCCGGCGGAGTTCGAACCGGCTCCGCCCCCGAGTTTTGCCCACCCCCAGGCCGAAGTGATTTCGTTTGATGGGTTGCAGTCCAGTTCGCCGAGTTATCAAGCGGAAGATCTGGACGTCCCGGCGTTTCTGCGCAAGCGCAGCGATGTGATGTAGCGGGGACTTCAATTTTCTGAAAAAGTCGATGTTCAAACCCTGCCCCCAAGGGGGCATCGGTTGTGAAGGGGATTGCGGTGTCGCTAAAGCGATGCCCTGATACGAAACCGGGTTATAAAAGCGATTGCCTGATACGAAGGCAAGTTTTTTCAGCGTTGTTCAGGGGCGGCCGTAAGCAGGACCTGACTTCCCGCTCCAGTCAAGGCATTTGGCCTGTCCGAACCTCTTCTCCCGTATAGCTACCTGGCCTCTCCTGTGTTAGGATTGCCCATATTTTCGCTTTGCCTCCAGGATCTTCCAGGGGGCGAAACGCACGTCCCGCGGGCTGTCTCACCAGCATCCGTTGGAGCAGTTCACGAGAGCACTGCGACGAAAGCAAGCGCCGAGCTAACCCAGGAGAAGACCCTATGAATTCGCCAACAACAAACGCGAACGCAAAGACGATCGTTGAGTGCAGGAGTAACTCCGTTTTCTGCTGCAAAAGCGGTTTCTTCTCCCGTTCAGGGGATGCATCGGGCATTTCCGTTCTCCCGCTCCTGACGATTCTGTTGGTCTTGCTATGCGGTGCCTCGCCATGGGCGCAGGCGCAATCGGAGACGCTGGTCTACAGCTTCGGACCATCGCCCGACGGCGCGAGTCCGGGCGCGCCCCTGATCATCGATTCGAACGGAAATCTTTACGGCACAACTCAGGATGGCGGCGCCGACCGATTTGGGACCGTATTCAAGATCACCGCGGGCGACATAGAAAGTGTGTTGCACAGCTTCCCGGCGAATGCGAGCGACGGCGCTGTGCCGGAGGCTGGCCTGGTCATGGATTCCGGCGGCAATCTATATGGAACAACGATGTCCGGGGGCGCGCACCAGGTGGGCACGGTGTTTAAGGTGACTTCCAACGGAACCGAGACGGTGCTCTACAGCTTCACCGGGGGAGCGGACGGAGGCATTCCCTATGGAGGCCTGGTGCTGGACTCCAATGGCAACCTGTACGGCACTACCCACTCGGGTGGCGCGTACTACGGGGGCACCGTATTCGAGCTCACTTCGACGGGCAGCGAGACGGTTTTGCATTCCTTCGGCAATGGACACGACGGGCAATATCCCTATGCAGGGCTGGTGCGGGATTCGAACGGCAACCTCTATGGCACCACGATGAACGGAGGCACGGCCGGCTTCGGCACCGTGTTCGAGATTAACTCGGGCGGTTCTGAGATCGTGCTCTACAACTTTGCCGGCACGGCGGGCAATGACGGAGCCTATCCGTACGCTCCTTTAGTCCGGGATTCCGCGGGCAATCTCTACGGCACGACGGTGGGAGGAACCGGTGGACCCAGCATTGCGTTTGAGATCACGGCGAGCGGCAGAGAGAAAATCCTTTATGTGTTCCCCAGTACCGATCAGGCCGCCGGTGGCCTGGTCATGGATGCCAACGGAAATCTTTACGGTACGACCCGGTATGGCGGCACGCACAAAGTGGGCGAGGTATATGAAATCACGGCGAGCGGCACGGTACCGACTCTGTACAGCTTCGTAAAGAGCCAGCGCGACGGCTACAACCCCTTAGCGGGTCTGGTGCTCGATTCACATGGGAACCTTTACGGCACAACTTTCAGAGGCGGCCGTCATAGCAACGGAACGGTGTTCAAACTCGTCCCGTAGGTAGAATGGGAACGAAGCGGAAAGCTACCGCCGGTCGTGCCCTAAGAACTTGAATTCACCAGGCAGCAAACTGCGGGAGCCGCTGTCCAGTTCGCGAATCAAGCGGCGCCGGCTTGGCATCGCGCTTGCGGTTTTCGTCGTCCTTGTAATTTCCCCGGTTCTCCTCCGGACGGGCTTCACCTATCTTCGAGCTGCCGGGCTCTTGTTGCGGATACAGAACCCGCGACATCCCGCGGTTATCGGCACTTTCCACACCTATTCCCTGCAGGAATCGTTAGCCGAACTGGGCACGCCGGGTGGCTCGATCCGGGCGCGGGTTTACATTCCCATGGGCATCGCCAATCCCCCGGGGATGGTGATCGTACACGGCGTGCATCATCTTGGAATCGACGAGCCGCGCCTGGTTGCGTTCGCCCGCGCTATGTCGGCGACCGGCATTCGCGTCCTCACGCCGGAGTTGCTCCCGCTGGCCGATTATCGCGTGGAAAACAGTTCCATCGCTCTTATTGGGTACGCGGCGCGCGGCCTCTCCGAATCGCTGGGCCAGAAGGTTGGCGTGCTCGGGATCAGTTTCGGTGGAGGTTTGTCGCTGCTGGCGGCCGCAGACCCGCAATTCCAGCCTTACATCCGGTTCGTGGTTTCGGTGGGAGCGCACGACGATCTGGAACGCGTGTCGCAATTCTTTGTCAGGAACGAGATTGTGAGGCCGGATGGCGCCACTGTTTCGATGGCGGCGCATGAATACGGTCCGCTGGTCCTGATCTACTCCCACGTGGAGGAGTTTTTCCCGCACGCCGATGTGGCCACGGCCCATGAGGCTCTCCGGCTATTGCTTTGGGAAAAAGTAGACGAGTCGCGCAAGGTTGCCGAACGGCTCAGCCCCGCTTCCCGCGAGAAGATGGACCTGCTCTACGACCAGCACCTGGAAACGCTCGAGGGCGCGATGGAGAAGGTGATCGCCGACCACAAAGTTGAGATGGCGGCCGTTTCTCCGCACGGGCATCTGCAATCCCTGCAGGTTCCGGTTCTGCTTCTGCATGGGGCCGCGGACAATGTGATTCCTCCTTCGGAACTCCTCTGGCTGGAGCGAGACGTGCCTCCCGCATTCCTGAGAGCGGGACTGGCGAGTCCGGCGCTGAGCCATGCTTCGATGGACGGCAATCCCAGCTTCATCGATAATCTGCGGCTCGTGCACTTCATGGCGGAACTGCTGGAGCTGGAGGACGATCGGCAAGCGAGTCCGCGCCCCGTGATGGGATCTGAACGCGGATTGGTTTTGCTGTGCTCGGGAAGCGGTGGCAGCTGGAATCGTGGCAGTCCTACGATGCCTCGACGAGTGGTTGCCAGAGCTCGACGCGGTTGCCCTCGGGGTCGGTGATCCAGGCGAAGTGGCCGTAGGGAGCGGATTCCTGGTTGGGGTCGATCGGGACATTGGCGGCGCGGAGCTGGGCCAGGAGGGCTTCGAGGTCGTCAACGCGGTAGTTGATCATGGCGCGCTGGGCAGGGGAGCCGAAGTGGCTGGTGGTCTCGGGGAAGAGCATCCATGCGGTCTGGCCCGTACCGGCGGGGACTTCGTCGGACCAGAGAAGGGAGGCACCGCCGTAGTCGGCGAGCTTGATACCGAGGTGCTGGGCGTACCAGCCGGCGAGGGCTTTGGGGTCGCGGGCTTTAAGGAATACGCCGCCGATTCCGGTGACTCGTGCCATGAGGATCTCCTAGGAGAATGTGATCGGGGGGAAGAAAAAGCAGGTCTTCTCCGCTTCGATACCCGGTAAAAGTAGGGGAGATAATACCATCTCCTGCCCCACGGTGTTGATGGAAACACGATCTAGAACCAGAGCGACCAGATGGCGTCGACGCTGGCGTGGGTGATTGAGGAGGCGGGCACGCGGCGATGCTCGCGCCAGGCGCGGCCGTAGAAGATGCCCGCGAGGGTGGCGAGAATCACATACCTCCAGTTAAAGTGCGCCGAGCGTTTGTTGAAGTGCGAGAGCCCGAACAGGATACTGGTCATCACCAGCGCCATCATTCTTGCTATACGATCCGCGCGTGGGCCCATGCGCGAGTTAAGCCAGAATCGAAGGCGGTTTTCGAGCAGGTTCTGCACCCAGGCGCGAAAAAAAAGTTCTTCCGGCACGGCAATGAAGATAAAAATGTAGACCCAGGTCAGGAGCATCGAGGGCTGCAACAAGTGGGCATGGGGATGAAGAAATCCCAGCGCCAGGCCGAGCGCAATTACCAGCGGAGCAAAGAGAGCGAGTTCGCGGAGGCCGGATTTCCAATCACTCCAGTGCAAGTGGAAGTCGAAGCCGGTGCCGCGAAGTTGCCGGATCACCACGAATCCATATAATGCCGCATCGACGAGCAGGAGCTTTCCGAGGCCAGCGAGTCCGCGCGGCCAGAGCGCTTCAAGCCAGCGCAAGTCAACGGCCAGGCCAAGCACGAACAGGATAATGGCTTCCCGCCAGTTGCCGCGTTGTTCCGGATCAGCCGCGGCGGCCCGATCGAGGAGCCATGCGATGGCGACGGGGAGTAATGCGTAGAACGCAAACCATCTCCAAAAGAATGCCTGGCGTGAAACCGCGACAACAACGTAGGGCAGGACGAAGAGAGCCGGAAGAACGATGCGCAGCAGTCGCGGCCAGCGCACGGCGGTTCGCGCCACTCGTTCGCCGGCAAGTGCGAATGCAGCGGCGGGGATCAGTTCCAAGGCGAGCACCGCGACATCGGTAGTGGTGAAATTCTGCATGCTGTTCCCAGGACTCGAACTCTGCTAATACCAGTACCGGAAATATCCGATTCCTACGCGCATGTGATGGAGCAGGCTGTCGGGCATGGTGACAGCAACGGTCAGCCCCAAAGCCGCATGCACGACGGCAATGGGATAGATGCTACGGTAGCGTCGAAACATCTCGCAGAAGAACAAAGCCCCGATAAAAGTGAACGTCGTGAGGATCGGGTTGGGCAGGTGGGCGACCGCAAAGAGCGTGGCTGCAATCCAGACTGCCGTTTCGCCCCCGAAGAGATCCTCGCAGCGGGTGAAGAAAAATGACTGCAGGAGGAACTCCTGAACCAGTGCCCAAAGAAAATAGCCCAGGGACTGCCTGAAGTTGAACCACACAGCATCTGTTCGAACTTCGCCTCCAGCCCAATGCACCATGAAAACGAGAAGGAAACCGGCTGCGAGGCTTCCCGCCAGCATGATGCCAACGCCTTTGCCGGTGGGCTGGGCCAATCCCAGTCTTCGGATCGACGGACGATCTATCGCCATAAAGGCAAAGACCACAATCACGATGGCGAAAGCCCAGCGGTTCCGTAGGGAAATGCGAGAAGACCAGAGCGCGCCCTCCAGCAGAACATAGATGAGGATCAACTGGAACCAGGTGAAGTAACTACGATATGGCGGCGCCAGCTTCCAGGGGAGCTTCACTGCTTTAGTTTACGATGCGATTGCGATGGCATCGCCAGTTGCTGCCGGCGGGATGCCTCCACGCACGTGTGTCCTTCCCGACTCGACCGGCGGCGCGCGAACTCTAGTCAGAGTTGTCGCAGGTATCTTTGGTTACTTGAGGCCCAGTAAGTGGTCAGGATAACCTGCAACTAAACCGGAGTATCCCTTGACAACAGCGCCTGCACCTGCGACGGCGAGCGCCGCCGCCCCGAAGCTAGCGATTCCCACGCCGACACTTTTGTTGGCCATGCTCCAGGTGGCCCCGCGCGTAAGCGACCTGATATTTTCTCCCAACAGCTTGCCGCTGGTTGAAGTGAGCGGCAAATTAGTGCCGGTGAATTTCCAGGGACTGCAGGCGCTGAGTTCCGATGACACATGGCGCATCGGCGAAGAACTGATGGCCGGCAACAAACAGGCGATCGCCGCTCTGGAGCAGCAAGGGTCGTGCGATCTTTCGTATAGTTTGCCCGGGCACTGCCGCTTCCGCGTGAACATCTTTGTGCAGCGTGGCTCGCGCGCGATTGTGATGCGCGTGATTCCGAAGACTGCTCCTACTTTTGCCGACCTCAAGTTGCCTCCGCAACTGGGGGAGATTGCGAATCTCAAGAATGGAATCGTACTGGTGACGGGTCCGACAGGCTCGGGAAAATCTTCCACTATGGCGGCGATCCTCGACCGCATCAATGAGACGCAGGCCTATCACATCATCACCATCGAAGATCCGGTCGAGTTTGTGCATCGCCACAAGAAGTCCATCATTCACCAGCGGGAACTGCACAGTGACACGCCTAGTTTCACGGCGGCTCTGCGAGCGGCGCTGCGCCAGGCTCCGAAGGTAATCCTGGTGGGCGAAATGCGCGACAAGGATACGATCGAGATCGCCATGGAGGCGGCCGAAACCGGGCACCTTGTCCTCTCGACGCTGCACACCATCGATGCTTCGAAGACGGTCGAGCGCGTGGTCGGAGCGTTTCCGCTGGCGGAGCAGCAGATCATCCGGACGCGGCTGGCAAAAAGTTTTCGCTACATTGTTTCGCAACGACTCGTTCCCCAGAAACAGGGGGGACGCGTCGCCATCATCGAGATCCTGACTTCGACTCTTCGCACCCGCGAATATGTGGAGAAGGGCGAGCACGAAGGCAAGACACTTCTCGACGCGATGAAAACCGGCGAAACCGAAGGCATGCAGGATTTCGATGGCAGCATCGAGAAACTGGTGCGGGACGGCATCGTCGATCTTGAAACCGGACTCGCATATGCGACGAACCCAGGCAATCTCCGGCTCTGTCTGGCCGACCTTTCCGAAGAAGGGTTGCGAGCCGCTGCACCGAAACCACCCGAGAAAGCGATCGAGACGCCGCCTGCCAAGCCCGCGGACTCCCGTGCCCGCGAACCCGAGATGGTAATCGAATAACTGTCCAATGTCGTGTCCCTGAAGGCTAGGTCCACTAGCAGAGGCAGGATTTTCGGGAGGAGTAGGGGTTCTTCGACTCCGCGAGAACCTCACTTCGTGATGTTCTCGCTACGCTCAGAATGACTCCTCATCACGCCGTGAATTTGTGGGGCGGGGTGCTAAGACTGTCCTCGAAAGCGCGCAAGAACGAGGCGGCCGGGCTCTCCCTAACACTATGAATTGATGACAGATAGTTGAATCGTGCGGGGCGGGAATCGGGGAAATATGGGGGTACCCCCCCCCCTACCCAAAAAGAGTTAAGTTGATGATAATAAATATGTTAGATGTAAAGTATCAAAAACATTAGACCTAGGGGATGTTTTCCCGCCAGCAGAGCGCTTCCGCCGCTTGCCTTGAATTTCTTTCAATTGTCGAAGAGCGGGACCTGGTTTGGAACAAGTGATGCATTCGTCTCTGGAGACGGGCACACTTCCCGATAGTCTAACGTCGAGAAATCATCGCACCGATTTTGGTGCAGGTCTGTGATGGCGGTTACGGGGAAAATGTGATGAAAATAAGGGCGTAATGTGGTGTCTGCGCTAACAAGCGACCACTTCGTTGTTAGTGTAATGGGGAGTGGCTGTTGAAAAACTCGGCTTTAGCCAGCGGCTTTTTGGGGTGAGTGTCCGCTCCTCGTACTTTTCTTACTCCTTACGGTTACGCGGTAGCCGGCAGGACGGGTGTTGCCAGTTGGCTGAGGAATCGCACGAGTCGCTTGATGTTCTGCGCCGTCGCTGCCAGGAAGAACTGCTCCCGCACAAACTTCAATCTCCGCAGGCGCAGGCGACGCAGTCCGATCTGGTTCTTGAGTTCCGCAAACAACGCTTCTACTTTCTTCCTCTGCCGTTGTGCCTTGGCGAACTCGGGTGTGTTGGCTAACTCCCGTGCGCGTTGCCGCGCGGATTCGTGCTGGTGGATGTTCAGAGACCGAAAAGCGGCGCTGGTGCATTGGGCTTTTAGAGCACAACCACCACAGCGTTTGCGGGTTCCAATGTAGTTGAAGGCGCGATTCCGATACACTCGCCCCCCATAGTTCAGCGGCTGCCCAGCAGGACAGATATAGCGATTGTGTTCGGGCTCGTACCGGAAATGCTCGGGACCAAAAAACGGGCTGTTCTTGCGGTGGATGCTGTCGCGGGTTCGCATATACGGGGTGATGTTACGCTCCGCCAACCATTGCAAGAAGTCTCCGTTTCCGTACGTCGTATCGGCCGCCACCGATTCAGGCGTTTGTCCGCTCCATTCGGCGAAACGGGTCAGCATATCTTGCGCGGCCACCGTCTCCTGACTCATGCGTGCCGCTGTGCCCTGCACTCCCACAATCACGCAGCTGTCATTATCGATCAGATAGTTGTCGTAGTAACCGAGACGCGCCGGCGTCCCGCCTTTCGTCGCGTAGGTGGAATCGGGATCCGTGGTCGATACCTGATCCTGCTCGTGCACTGGCTCCTCCACCGGGTTCTGCTCTTCCACCTCCCGCAGATACTGCCGCACCGTATGATGCACCTGCGCCGCTTCCCGTAGTTGTTCACGTGGAATGCGGCTCTCCTTGGCCGCGTTTGCTTCCACGAAACTGCCATCCACCGACAGATGCTGGCCCTGCACCAGTCCTACTTCCACACACTGCCGCACGATCTCCTCAAACAGTTGCTCGAACAGCTTCGACTCCTGGAACCGTCCGTGCCGGTTCTTCGAAAATGTCGAGTGATGCGGGATCTCCTGATTGAAGCCCAGCCCGGTGAACCAGCGCCACGCCAGATGCATGCGCAGTTCCTCGACCAGCTTGCGCTCGCTGGTGATGCCGTAGAGATAGCCGATCAAGAGGATGCGCAGCAGAAGTTCGGGATCGATCGACGGCCGCCCGGTCTCGCTGTAACTGTCTTTCAGTCGCTGCCGGACGAACTCCAAGCTGATGTGCTTCTCAATCAGCCGCAACAGATGAGTTTCTGGTACCTCATTTTCCAGGCGGAAGTAATAAAACAACGGCTCCGAACGGGTGTGTTGCCCCATCATGATCAGCAGGCCTCCGACGATGAGAATCAAACAAAGCACGCGAATGCTTTTCTTCTAACATGCTTCTGCCCAATTTCATCCTGCTAATCGACGTGACTTTTTCAACACCCACAGGCCGATTTCACTAACGGAGATTTGCGTCCGTGTAGTTGAAACGGGCCAGTGGCCCATTCAAAGGTCACGAAGTGCGTCTGGCGGGAATGTTGATAGCGTTTCAGTCCGCTGGGCACGAAGGTAGATTACGTGGCGTGAGTTCCCCACTCAAGCCAAAAGACGGCTTGAATGGGGCACCGGGCGTAGTGGCGAAAGCTGGGCCACTCCCAGTCTTCCGGACGTTCGCACTGCGTGAGTCCCCACTCAAGCCAAAAGACGGCTTGAATGGTGCACCGGGCTGTACTTCCCAGCTGCCGACTGGCACGGTTGCGGCTATGAGGAATTATCACGGCCGAAGTGGCCCACATCACAGTTCAGAGGCCCGCACATCCCTATTCGGACTAGTTCGCCAAGGGGATCGATATTTTTGCTAACTGTGCTACCATTCTCCCCACTTCCGGAAGCCTGATCTCACAGGTTGTCCTGGGGTGCCTGCCCGAAAACTCAATCTCCTTAAAGGGAAAAGGACAATGAAAAACGCCTCTCGTGGAATCGCCACTGCTGTTGGGATGGTCATGCTGTTCGCTGGAACCGCGCTCGCACAGACCGAGCCCGTCAAGTGCTCGAGTCAGATCACCGCCTGCGGGTGCACGATTAGCGTAATGGGCAGCTACACGGTCGAAAATGAGCTCGACTACTCGCAAGGTCTGACATTAAAGGGCGGGTGCATCGATATTGCAGCGTCGAATGTCGATCTCTCCGTGGTTTTCAACGTCAGCGGTCCGGGAGACGATCCGATGTGCGCGTACAGCCACCCAAGAAAGAATGCCGGCGTCGGCATCCACGTGCTGCCCGGTGCCGAGGATGTTTCCATCTACTCTGGCGTTTTTTGTGGATGGAACGATGGGTTGGAAAGTGAAGGTAGCAATATCAAGTTGGCTTGGGCGGGTTCGTATTTCAACAATGTAGGAATGCTGCTGAACAATGCGACTGGCAATGTCATCTCTGACAGCGCATTTAACAACAACACTACTGGGCTCGAAATCACAGGGGGATCGGGCAACTCGATCACCGATGGGTGGGCCATTGAGAACGCCCAATACGGGTATTGGCTAAATGGCACGCAGGGAAATACATTTTCGAGCGCCGCCGCAGAGCTCAACACGATTGCCGGATTCTATCTGGGCTGCAACTCCACCGGGAATGTGAAGCCGCTCATACCCTGCACCACGAACCTCACTACTGGAAACAGCCTTCTGGGTACCATGACATATGGAACACCGAACTCGCCGTTTGCCGAAAGATACGGGATTGCGGTCGAGCGCGAAAGTATCTACAACACGTTCATCGGAGATGAAAATTACCTGGATCTTTCCAACCGGAACAAGATCGACATTATCGACGGCAACGGGAACTGCGTCTACAACACTTACCGCGATGATACTTATGTCACCAAGTGGCCAGGGTGCATACAGTAGTCGCCAACCGTTCGGACGAGGCAGGGGGAGACTTTCTGCCTCGTATCCTCCAAGAGCTCGATTGCTGAAAGACGGTCCGCAGGGCGATCGCGGAAGACGACGCGTAAGAACCGGTCCTTCGACTTGTTCTCCCCGCTCCGCCCACTTCATGGCGCCCAGGATGACAGCGTTTTTTACCGCCGCTCCGCAATCCACTCCGTAATCTTTTCTTCGAGCACATCCAGCGGCAGCGGACCGGAGTCGAGCACCGCGTCGTGAAAGGCCCGCAGATCGAACTTCGGCCCCAGTTCGCGCTGCGCCCTTTCCCGCAATTCGAGAATTTTCATCTGTCCCATCTTGTAGGAGAGCGCCTGGGCCGGCCACGCGATGTAGCGATCGACCTCCGTGTTGATATTCTCGTCGTCCATGGCGGTGTGCTCGTGGAAGTAGTCGACCATCTGCTGGCGCGTCCAGTGCTGCGAGTGCACGCCGGTGTCGACTACCCAGCGCACGGCGCGCCACATTTCATTCTGCAGGCGACCGTACTCGCTGTAAGGATCCTGGTAAAAGCCGACTTCTTTGCCCAGGCGCTCCGAGTAAAATGCCCAGCCCTCGGTGAACGCGTTCACATCGAGATCGTACTTGCGAAATGGCGGCAGGTCGGTCAATTCCTGCGCGATCGAAAACTGCAGGTGATGTCCGGGGACGCCTTCGTGGTAGGCAATCGCTTCGACGTTGAGCAGCAGGCGCTTCTCGGGAGCGTATTCGTTTACGTTGATGCGTCCGGGACGCGATCCATCGCCCGCGCCCAGCGAATAATCCGCGGGAGGAGATGAAGCTGCGCGAAACGCCTCCATCGGGACGACTGCCAGCCTATTTTTCGGCAGCCGCCCGAAAAGTTCGGGCAGCTTGCCATACATCTGATCGCGATAGTGGGTGTACAAATCGAGCAACTGCTGGCCCGACTTCGCATGGACAGCGGGATCCTGCCGGATGTGCTCGCTGAACGACTTCAGATCGTGGAAGCCCTGCGCCTGCGCCAGCTTCAGCATCTGCGACTCGATCTCGGCCACGCTCTTCACGCCCAGCTCGTGAATCTGATCGGGAGTGAAGTCGGTTGTGGTCTGATGCCGCACCGCGAAGCGATAGCGTGCCTCGCCATCGGGCAGAGCCCACTCGCCGGGATCGACACGTCCATGGGGAGCGTAGTCGTCGCGCACAAATCTGGCGAACTTTGCGTAGGCGGGCGCGACTTCATTCTTCACCGCATCTTCGATCGCCGCGCGCAGACGCTTGCGGTCGCTTTCAGAAATAGACTGCGGAAATTTGCGCAGCGGGTCGGTGAAGGGACTCTTCTCCAGCGAGTCGTCCGCGATCTCCTGTGCCTGGGTGGACACTTTTTCGAGCAGGTACTTCGGAGGCATCAGGCGATCGCGCAGTCCATCGCGCATGTGACCGGTGGCCTCGCCGAGGACCCGCGGAATCTGGTGCAGGCGCGCGAGGTAGTCGTCACAATCTTTGACGTTTCGAAACGGAGAGTCGAAGGGCAGGGAAGCGTACCCCAAGTGGATGCCGCCAAACTGCGTGGCCGGCATCTCCCAGGTCTTGAAGCGCGCGCCTTCTACCTCTTCGCGCAGGCTGCGCAGCATCAGAGCTTTGTTCAGCTTTTCCTGCTCGGGAAAGCCCGCGACATCGATCGCCTCGAAACGCGCCAGCGCCTGCCGGGAATGTTCGATTCCTTCCGCAATCGCCTTGTCTGAAAAGTCGCTCAGGCGATCGTTATAGCGATTGTCTCCGACCTGGGTGGCGAGTTCAGGCTCGGTGCGCAGTGTGTATTCCCATTCGTCAGCGAGCAGACGGTTGAGTTCGGCGCGGCGGGCTTCTAGATTCGGACTTGCAGTGCTGCGCTCATCCGCGCGTGCGATGCGCGGGACGATCAGGGCCATGGCGATCGTAAGAAACAAGCAAGAGAACATCACTAGCGATGTACGCAAGAGGCAGACCTCGGCAAAGCCATGTGGATGATTCCTGGTGATGGATTCTACCGCAGCGGTGCACGGCGTCCGCGTTCGGCGTCACGTGCGTTCGAGGTCAATTCGAACCGAGTCGCGGAACAGGCAAATATCCCGTCAGAACAAGGGCACTGATAACCGCCGTGACAGGGTAGGATGGAAGGATTTTTTAGCGAGTGAATGCGACATCTCTGCGGCGTCGGTCTATCCCATTGCGTCGGTCAGACCCGCTCCGCCTTTCGGGGCCATGCCATGCTGGGTTTGTGCAATGCTCTTCCTTCTCTTGCTTTTCTTTTTTCCCTCGACGCACGAACGCTACGCCTACGGAAAACAATACGAGAACATACAGTCCAGTGACGATGAAGGCCATGAATGTTACCTCCGCCGGTTCCTCTCTATCCACATCGCGCCGAAGATGCAGGCGGCGCTCAGCGAAACCGAGCCGAGCACAAAACCAAGGGTTAGTGTATGGAACGTTATCCACTCGTCAAAGGGGAAGAAGACGAAGATAAGAACTCCAATCTCACGCAGAACCTCTCCTAGCATTTCCTCGTTCGATTTGTTCTTTTCTGTCATGTTTCCACGCTCCCCCGAAGACTGAAAGTTACCGCAGTGTCGCGGCCTAACGGCCAAGGTACGAAGGTTACTTGCGTTGACTTCCTCTGGTCGCCTGAAGGCAGGCATCGTGGGTCGGGAAACCCTAGTCAAACTGGTTGAAGGTGTAGCGGAGCGCGGAGCATAGTACCTTTGTAGATAACATCGAAGCTCGGTTGCTGGCACCCATCTTCACCGGAAAAGCCAGATTAAAATGTTTCTCTGCAGGGGGTTAGCTTTGCTGACCGCTTTTGCGTAGAGGGACGCTTTTTCATTGCCTCGCCGGCAACAAATCTCTACCATCGGAACAGTTACGCCGATGGGCCTTTCGTGCCATGTTCTGGTGTTCCTCTTGCATCATAATAAAGTCAGGTTTACGCAGCTTCGTCTGGGTAAGTGCCGGGGATGGGATTCGTGAAAGTGAAGTACTGGGTGTGGCCGCTACGTCTGGCTCTTTTTTTCGCAATGGCAATCTGGATGGACGCGAATGGGATCGCGGCCAGCGTGAATCCGCACGCGCCCACGTCGCACCACGCGAAACCCCGCACCGTCACCGAAACCCAGCACGCCCGCCATCGCATGCGCACGCTCGCGCATAGCCGCGCGCCGCTTTCGAAATCCGTTGCGCACCGCCATCGTTATTACGAGCGTTTCTACACCAGCTCATTTGCCTCCGACATCACGGAAGGCGACATCACCGCCGGGGAAGATCCGATTGTCCGCGAGGCCGCCATTGAAGCTCTTGGCAACATGAATGGCACGGTGGTCGCGATCGAGCCTACCAGCGGGCGCGTTCTCGCCATGGTCAACCAGAGGCTCGCGCTTTCGAGCGGCGCGCAACCCTGCTCCACCATCAAGCTGTCGGTCGCTCTGGCAGCGGTCAGCGAAGGCCTGATCGACAAAGAGACGCAAGTTCCGATTGCCGGCCGCACTCGCATGAATCTTACCGAGGCGCTGGCCCACTCGAACAATGCTTACTTTGAGGCGCTCGGCCGCAAACTGGGATTCGAAAAAATTCACTACTACGCGCAGCAGTTTGGCCTCGGCGAACTGGCCGGCTTCCGCATTTACGGTGAGCATCTCGGGGCTTATCCGCAGGAAGAAATCTCAGCCAAGCTCGGCGGAGTCGGCAAGATGTGTTCGTTTGGCGAGGGGATTTCGATGACGCCCCTGCAACTGGGAGCGCTGGTCGCCGCGATTTCCAATGGCGGCACGCTTTATTATTTGCAGCATCCGACGAACGCCGAAGCCGTCGCCAATTTTCAGCCCATCATCAAGCGCCACCTGG
The DNA here is from genome assembly GCA_963838315.1 of uncultured Acidobacteriaceae bacterium. Lineage (GTDB taxonomy): Bacteria > Acidobacteriota > Terriglobia > Terriglobales > Acidobacteriaceae > Acidiflorens. Next base: position 80,884 of record CAWIQW010000004.1, on the reverse strand, counting down.
ATATTTCCTCCGCCATCCCCGAGCTTTCCGACGGCATGGCGGGAGCGGTGCAGTACGGCACGGCGCGCAGTTTGCGCCTGAATTTCAGCGAAGAATCGATCCTGGGGAAAACCGGAACCTGTTCGCGCGCCGGAACCCGCTTTGGATGGTTCGCCTCCTACGCCAACACGGATGTAGGACGCATTGTCACCGTAGTATTCCTGCAAGGCGGACGGCCCACTTACGGACCCAAGGCGGCCGAAATCGCGGGGCGGATGTACCGCAACCTCTACGACCACAATTTCTTCGTCGCCAGATCCGCGGGGTCAACGCCCGCTCCTGACCTGGAACGAGTGATTCCCGCATCGTCTCGGCAATAGTCCGGATATCCGCGCGAATGCTGTGACGGGGCACGGCCGTCACGCCGCGAGCTATACGCAATCGCGGACGCCAACCCATCCCCCATGACTAACGGCATCCTCTTTCGGTAGTTGCGCCTCGCGAATCAACTCGTCCTGATTGAAAATAGCCTCAGCGATGGGTTCGCCTTCTCGAGTTGCGATCACGAAAAGCCCGGCGTCGGGCAGAGCTTCATCTTTTTCTACCTTTCTCCGCGAGCCTGAAAAGCACGTTCTGATTCTCTCCCTGCTGCTCTTTACGGTCGTACTTGTCTCTTACAGTCCGATTACCCGCAACGGTTTTCTCAACTATGACGACGACACGTATATCACCAGCAACCCGCATGTTCGAGCCGGACTGACATCGCCAACTGTGAAGTGGGCCTTCACGACCTACGACGCGGCGAACTACCATCCGCTGACATGGCTCTCGCACGCTCTCGATTATCAGATGTTTGGGCTGAACGCGGCGGCGCACCATGAAGTGAATGTTCTGCTGCATGCAGCCAATGCGGTTCTGCTTTTCCTGCTGCTTCGTGCCGCCACGGGATTCACCTGGCGGAGCCTGTTCGTCGCCGCCGTGTTCGCGCTGCATCCTGTAAACGTCGAGTCGGTCGCGTGGGCGGCGGAGCGAAAGAATGTGCTGAGCATGTTCTTTTTCCTGCTCGCGCTGCAGGCCTACGTCTGGTACGCGCGGAGACCTGCGGTCAAGCGTTACGCGCTCGTCGTACTTCTCTTTACGGCGGCGCTGCTCAGCAAGCCGCAAGTCATCACATTTCCATTCCTGCTTTTGCTGTTGGATTACTGGCCGCTGGGCCGCTTCAGGTTCCTGGAACCCAAGCGTGAGCCGGGTGCGATCGGCGCGACGTTGAGACGATCGACCGGATGGTTGGTACTCGAAAAAATTCCGCTCCTACTGCTTTCCGCCGCGAGCGCGATCGTCACCATGAAAGCGCAGCGTGCCGGAGGCGCCATCCAGTCTCTGGCCCAGTACAGCCCGCTCCTGCGGATGGAAACCGCGCTCATCGCTTACGTGCGCTATCTGGGAAAAGCATTCTGGCCATCGAATCTGGTTGCGCTGTATCCGCACCCGACGAAGTTCTGTCCCGCGTGGCAGGTAGGAGCCGCGGCGCTGCTGCTGGTGCTGATCACAGCCGCTGCTTTTCGCGCGCGCGACCGTCGCTATCTCGCCGTGGGATGGCTCTGGTTTCTCGGCTCTCTCGTTCCCATGCTGGGTCTGGTTCAGGTGGGCGCGCAGGCGATGGCCGACCGTTATGCGTACATCCCATTCATCGGACTGTTCGTGATGGTGACCTGGCTGGTCGCCGATTGCGAAGAAAGCATCGTAGCGCGTTTTGTGGGCAAGGGGACGATCCGCGCGGCGTGGCTTGCAATTCCTGCCGTCGCATACCTGCTCGTGGTCGGATTATTGACGTACCGCCAGACCAGTTATTGGCACGACACGGAGTTCTTCTGGCAGCGCACGCTGGCGCTGACCGAAAACAATTACGTTGCGCACGACACGCTCGGAGAATATCTGGCCGAGAGGGGCCAAACTGACGAAGCCGTCATGCACTTCAGGGCCGCGCTCGCGATCCGTCCCGACGATCTTCCCGCCAACTTGAACCTGGCCACTTTGGAAGCCAACCGCGGCAATCTGGAAAGTGCGATCGAGCGCTATGAATTCGTCGCGTTGCACGCCGCGGACGCAGATCTCCGCGCCGCCGCGTATGGAAATCTTGGAACGGCCTACCGGGAACTCCACCAGCCTGCTGCGGCGAAAGAATGCTTCGCGCGCGCTCTGGAACTGGATCCCAAACATTCGATGGCCATGATCGGACTCGGCCTGATCGCGCAGAAAAATGGCGATTTGCCAGAGGCTGTCATCGAATACTCTCGTGCGATGGCCATCGAACCCACCGACGTTGGTTACTTGCTGCTGGCGCAGGCGTTGCAGCAGGAGGGCCACACAGATGAGGCGCGTGCGATCAACGAGAGAATCGCCCGCCTCTCGCCGAATCTGGCCGAAGCCCAGAAAGAAGCGCAGGCTCTGCTCGCGGGAAAGTAGTGACGGGGGCAGGGGTCCTTCGACTTCGTGGCTGCTCCGCTTCGCGTACCAGCCACTACGCTCAGGAAGACACGATGGGGCGAGGTGGACTTGACCTAAGTTTCCGTGCCCTAACCCCTAAACCCCCGGTCGTTAGCTTCGGTCGTTAGCTTCTGTTGCTAACTACGGTCTTTCACTTCGTCCCGCTCCACCATTCCGTCCTTGATGTAGATGATGCGGTGTGCGTATTCGGCGATGTCGTGCTCGTGCGTGACCAGCACAATCGTATTCCCTTCCGAATGCAGGCGGTCAAACAGCGCCATGATTTCGTTTCCCGTCTGTGAGTCGAGGTTGCCGGTTGGTTCGTCGGCGAGAATGATCGCCGGGTTATTCACGAGCGCTCGCGCCACGGCCACTCTTTGACGTTGCCCGCCGGACAGCTCGTTGGGCTTGTGATTCATGCGCGGCTCCATGCCGACCGCGGCGAGCGCAGCCTTCGCGCGTTCGATTCGTTCCGCTGACGGGACGCCCGCATAGATCAGCGGCAACTCGACGTTGTGCAGCGAAGTTGCGCGCGCCAGCAGGTTGAAAGTCTGAAACACGAATCCGATTTCTTTATTGCGGATACGGGCCAGTTCGTCGTCGTCCAGCTCGCTGACCAGTTGCTGGTTCAGCCAGTACTGCCCCTTGGAGGGGGAGTCGAGGCAGCCAATCAGATTCATCAGGGTCGATTTGCCGGAACCCGACGGGCCCATGATGGCGACATATTCGTTGCGGCGGATGCGCAGGTTGATTCCGCGCAGCGCGTGGACCTGTTGCTCCGAGCCCATGTCATAGGTCTTCCACAGGTCTTCGGTCGCAATCATGCACGAGTCGGGCGCGGGCAGACTACCGGATCCAGTCCGGTCAATGGAAAGTATTTCCGCTGTTGCCATCTGATTCTCCTTCGGCTCGGGCAAGGGCACTCCTCTGGCCGCTCTTTCTTGGACGTTCCAACCCGCTCCTGGTTAGACGCCACCTGGTGCAAACTAACTGCTCTGGTCTTCCTTCTTCGGTTCCGTGTTGTCTATTTTGACGCTCGTTCCGGGCTTTAGCGTACGCAAAACCTTGTAGCTGCCCGTGATCACTTCGTCCCCCGCCTGCACGCCCTTGAGGACTTCGATATCCGTGGTGCCGCTGATGCCGGTATCTATCGGAACGAACTCGGCCTTCTTATGCCGGATCACGAACACTCCCTGCACTTCTTCTTTTGCCTTCGGGTCCACGGGAGCGGCTGCCTGCACCGCCTTGCCACTCTCATCTTTCGGCACCAGGTCGGCCCGCGTGCGCACCGTCAACGCCTGAATCGGAATACTGACGACATCACTTCGGGTCGCGGTCGTGATCTTGGCGGTCGTCGAGAGGCCGGGACGCAGATCGGGCGGCGGGTCGGTGAGTGTCACCACCACTTTGAAATCCTTGGCTTCTTCGCTGGTCGAGGTGGCCTGGGAGGTCGAGACGCCAGTCGAGCGGACGATCGCGTTGTCTCCGATCTCCGTGACCGTCCCATGAAACGTCTTGTGCGGGATGGCGTCGATGGTCACCTCGGCCGGCTGTCCCATGCGGACGTTGACGATGTCGGTTTCATCCACCTTGACCTCGGCCGTGATTACCGACATATCCGCCAGCGTCATCAGCGTGCTGCCCGGGGCATTCTGGATTCCCATGACCACCGTCTCCCCTTCGCGCACGGGCAGGTTCGTAATCACACCATCGTAGGGCGCCTCATAAAGCGTCTTTTGTAATACGTCGGCGACGCGCGTGAGGTTCGCCCGATTTTGAGAAATATGCTTCTGGGCGGAATCCATCTGCGCCTTCGCCTGATCCACGCGCGCTTTAGCCTGTGCCAGCCCGGCTTCGGCGGATTCCCATGCAGCCTTCTTGGTGTCGTAGTCCTGCTTGGCGATGAGAGCGTCTTTATAAAGACCCTGGGCCCGCTCCCAATCAAGCCGGGTGTGATCGGCGTCCGATTGCGCGCGATTCAAGTCCGCGCGCGAGGTTTGCAGACCCGCCTGGGCAGCCGTGAAATCGGTTTCCGCCGCCTGCAACGATGCTCGCGTGGCGCTCACGTCCGCCGAGGATTGCACGTTCTCCAGTTGGGCCAGCAATTGACCCTTCTTAACCTGGTCGCCCTCTTTCACGTGCAGCTTCACAATCTTGCCAAAAGCGTTGGCGCCGATGTTCACGTAGGTTTTGGGCTTGATTTCACCGGAGGCGCTGACGATCGAACTGAGGGTCTGCTTCTGCGCCTTTCCGGTCTGCACAGTGACCAGGTTTTTGCGGCTTTGATAGACAGTTATGCTAACGATGATGACGAGCGCCAGAACGGCGCCCACCGCGATCAATACTTTCTTCCAGGTCTTCATGTGTGTACAGTCAAGCCCGCTTGAGTTGTTGGCCGGAGCATCTGGTTATCAGCAACTCGACACTAGTATCCCACTCGCAGTTACGTCAGCGCCACCGACAAAGTTCCCAATCTTGTGAATTCTGCACACGGGCAGGTGGTTCAGTTTTGGGATCGCCCGGCTGCGTACCTGGGATTGCCAACAATTATATCCTGCTCCGCGCAAGGTACGGATTCTTAAGGGATTTGTCCGTGCCTGCCGGGATGAGAAAATCTTTTCTCGCAGGCCTCTTTTCCTTGCCAGTTGGTATCCAACCAACATAGAATTGGAGCCAATCGTAGTTCTCACAAGGTAGGCCCATCTATGTTCGTTTCAGGTTCCCGGAGCCGCTGCTTGTTCGGCATTCTGGCAGGCGTGCTCACCTTTGGTTGCATGGCCGTTTGCCCCGCCCTAGGGCAGGAACAGCCTCAAGGTCAGGACCAGATTAAACCGGATCAGAGCAAGTCCGCCCCGGCCACGAGCGCCGACACGCAAGCGAAATCCCCCGCCGTCCAGCCTGCGTCGCAGACCAACGGCGATCCTTTAAAGCGCGATATCCCGGAAAAGCAGAAAAAAGCCAATGCCAAGGCCCTCAAGATCGAGCTAAGCAAGACGTACAAGAAGTGGCTGGCCGAAGACGTTGCCTGGATCATCACCGACGACGAGCGCAAGGCGTTCATGCAGCTCTCCAACGACGAGGAGCGCGACCAGTTTATCGAGGCCTTCTGGCAGCGCCGCGATCCCACGCCCGACACCGAAGAGAACGAGTTCAAGGAAGAACACTACCGTCGCATCGCATATGCTAACGAGCACTTCGCGGCTGGTATTCCCGGCTGGAAGACCGATCGCGGCCACATGTACATCGTGTTTGGAAAGCCGGACGAAATCGAGTCTCACCCATCCGGCGGCTCTTATGAGCGGCCCATTGAAGAAGGCGGCGGCGAGACCTCGACTTACCCATTTGAAACCTGGCGTTACCGCTATATCGAGGGGATCGGCCAGGAGGTCATGATCGAGTTCGTCGATACCTGCATGTGCGGCGACTATCACATGACCCTGGATCGCTCGGAAAAAGATGCACTGAAATACACTCCGAACGCCGGCCTGACGCTTTACGAGTCGATGGGCCAGGCCAGCAAGACCAGCCGTTTTACCAATGGCGGACTTGAGCAGTTGGGTCAGGGGCCGATGAGCAATACGCTGCAGGCCAATGAATTCGAGCGCCTGTCGCAGTTTGCCAAGTTGCAGTCTGCACCGGCGGTCAAGTTCAAAGACCTGGAAGAAATCGTATCGCACAAGATCAGCGTCAACCTGATGCCGTTCGACGTGCGGGTCGACTTTGTGAAGGTCACCAGCGACACCGTGCTGGTTCCGATCACCATTCAGATCAAGAATCGCGACATCACGTTCCAGAACAAGGAAGGCATCGAGCGCGGCACGGTCAACATCTTCGGGCGGGTCACGTCCCTGACTGGCAAAATTATCCAGACGTTCGAAGATCCGGTTCAGGTCGACGTGCCCATCGAGTTGTTGCCCAAGACCGCGGAGAATTCCTCGGTCTACTGGAAGGCGGTGCCGTTGCGCATCAGCCAGAATCGCTACCGTCTCGACGTCGTGGTCAAGGACGTCAACGGGGATCGCGCCGGCAACTGGAGCCACGCCATTGTCATACCCGACTTCAGCGAGGACCATTTGAGCAGTTCCTCGCTCATCATTGCTGACCAGATGGAGCCCGTGGCGGCCAAGAATGTTGGGACCGGCAGTTTCGTGATCGGGACGACGAAGGTACGGCCCCGGGTCGCGTCGGCTGACGGGAAACCGGTTTCTTTCAAGAGGAACCAGAAACTGAATTTCTGGATGCAGGTTTATAACCTCACCGTCGACGAGAAGACCCACAGGCCTTCCGCCACCGTTGAATACAACATTACGGACGCCAATAACAAGGCGATCATACACACCGTCGAATCGACGGAAACGATGGGTAACATCGGAGATCAGGTCACTCTGCAGAAGACTCTGGCTGCGGCGAACCTGCAGCCCGGACTCTACAAGATTGAGATTAAAGTGAACGACAAGCTTTCCAAGCAGTCAGTCGATCCGACAGCGACCTTCACGGTGGAGTAGGTTAAGTCGAGCGGCCCGCGTGATCGCCCGTCCTGAGTTTGGAATTGGCGACGCGGTCAAGTAAACTGCTGTGATTCATTGTGTGGCGGGCGTAGCCCGTTGGTAGAGGTGTTGAAATGTTCCGAAAGCTCGGGCTTCTTCTGACGCTCATGACCTTGGCTTTTCCAGCATGGTCGGAGTCTGGAAAAATCTCGGCGGGTACGATTTCGGGATATGTCCGCGACGCCAGCGGCGCGCCCCAAATGGGTGCGGTGGTGGAAGTGCTCGGTTCAGCCGCGCAAAAAGTGTTCACAAACGATCGCGGCTTTTATTCGATTGCCAGCCTGCTGCCCGGAACCTACAGCCTCAAGGTAAGCGCTCCCTCATTTCTGCCTTCGCTGCGCGAAAAAGTGGGACTTCGCGCGGGCGCAAAGCTCATGGTCAACATCACGCTGACCAGCCTTTTTGAAGCGATCCAGCTTGTCAATCTACCTCCGCAGGCAGATCAGGACGACTGGAAATGGACACTGCGTTCCGTCTCCAACCGCCCCATCCTCCGCATTCTTCCCGATGGCACGACCGCCGTTGTCGAAAACGGCGACGATTTAAAGGGCAATGTCACCCTGCTGGCAGGCTCGCCCGGTGAAGGCTTCGGCAGCCCGTCCGATATAAGCGCCGCGTTTTCCGTGGAGCGGTCGTTGCTTTCGACCGGCACTCTTCGCCTGAACGGAAACGTCGGGTACGGTTCCGACGGCAGTGGCGTTCCGGCTGCCTTCCTGCGGACCACCTACACGAGCCACTACAGCCCGTTTGCCGAGCCTTCTCTTTCGATCACCGCCCTCCGCCTGAATTCGCCCGAACTGAATACGCCGGGCGGACCGTTGCAGGCGCTCTCGGTGACCACTTCCGACCGCGTCGTGCTCGGCGACCTGCTGGAAATGAAAGTCGGCAGCGAGTTGCAGGCGATCCAGTTCATGGGTCGCGTGAATGCCATCAAGCCGTTCGGGTCTGCCGATCTCCATATCTCGCCCGACACGGTCGTCGAATACCAGTACGCCAGTTCCGTGCCGGATTCACGGCTGGAAGGCCGTTCCGGCAGTTCTTCCGGCGATCAATTCGATGCCGCGACTTCCGACCCGAGCGCCACCGGCCCGCGCATGAGCGTGGTTGACTTCGCTCCCTCGGTTGAAAAAGCGCACCATCAGGAGATTTCCCTCTCGCATCGCGCCGGCAAGAATGCCATGCAGGTCGCCTTCTATGCGGACAGCGTGGCCGATCCTGTTCTGACCGGGGTCGGTGACATCACGGCGGTGTCCGGCGACGTACTGCCCGACATTTACTCCGGCACCTTCAGCTACCAGGGCAATGATTTTTCGACTCGGGGCCTGCGGGTCGTGTTCGAGCGCAAGCTTTTGTCGGACCTCACCGCGACCCTCGACTACTCCTACGGAGGCGTGCTGGATCTCTCCCGCCCCGATGTTCAGTTGCAGGATGCGCGCGACTTCATCCGCTCCGAGCGCCGTCAGGCCATGGCCGCCAAATTCCGCGGGACCGTGCCGAAATCCAGGACGCACCTGGTGGCCTCATATCGCTATGCCGCCGGCCGCACGATTACTCCGGTCGATCTCTTCAATACTTCGGCGGGACAAGCTGATCCCTACCTGAATCTTTTCATCCGCCAGCCGATCCCATCCAGCTTCTTCTCGGGACACATCGATCTCCTGGTCGACTTACGCAACCTTCTCGCCGAAGGTTATGTGCCCGTCATAGGCTCGGACGGTCATACCGTCTATCTCGTGCAGTCTGCCCGGTCAGTCAGAGGCGGCTTGGCCTTTAACTTCTAAGAGCGCGCAGTAAATCTCCCACCGCCGCGTTATCCCCGAATGTCTGGCTGATGTGTACGTACAAGTCCACATTCCCCGGCCCGAAGATGAAGCTTCCCCCGAGCTGAAACGGGTTCTTCCCCAGCCGGTGTTGCCGCGCTCCCGCCGCCCGCGCCCTTTTGCGCGCACTCGCATTCTCGGGACGCAGTAAATGCAGTAGAGACGCATTCCGCAGCCCCGCCGCCCGGTATGCCTTCCGCCGTTCATCGACCAGCAGCGGAAAATCGATGCCAGCCTCTTCGCGAAACGCCCGCGCGTATTGCAGATCGCCCAGCCCGATGGCCGCCAGCCGAGCTCCCTTGTCGCGAAATTCCTGCTCGTGATCGCGCAACTGCGCGATGTGCTCGCGGCAGAAAATTCACCCATAGTGGCGGAGAAATGCAATGACCGCCGGACCGTTCTCCCAGAGCGACCCCAATCGAATCGGTCGCGATTCCGAGTCGGGCAGTACGATCCCCGCCAGCTTTTCACTCAGCGATTGGAACGCTCCCGGCGATTGGTTCTCAGTCAACGATTGCGGCATCCCATCATTCTCCCGATCCCGGTCCCGCCTGTCCACTATCGTGTGTGATGGGGCACTTGTCGCGTCACGGCGGGTACAGTCTCGCCACCACATCATTTTCATTACTTAATCGCTCGAAATGTCACTTACCTTCTGCCCGCAGTCGTCTATAATGCCCGAATCTAAAATTGGTCGATTGCCCCGCGTGTTAGGGAAGTCGTGTCCCCTACGCGTTGGAAGGAGAATTACTCGATGAAGCTGCGCTGCGTAGTGGTCTGCGTTTTCTTACTCTCGGTGATTGCGCTCGGTCAAACCTTTCGCGGCACGATTCTGGGAACCGTAACCGATCCGTCCGGCGCCCTTGTCTCCGGCGCCACCGTGAAGGTAAAGAACACGGGCACTGGACTGGAGCGCACCACTACCACCAGCGCTGACGGGAGCTACGCGGTGCCCGAATTGCCCATCGGCGCCTACTCCGTTACGGTCACACAGACGGGGTTCCAGACCGCGATCACGAGTAGCGTTGAAGTCAACGTCGCTACCGAGCGTCGCGTAGACTTCCAGCTCAAAGCGGGAAAAGTCTCCGAGCAGATCGAAGTTTCCGGGGATATACCCGAGATTGAAACTACCTCCGCCGAACTGGGTGGCACGCTCACCACCGACGCCATCGAGAATCTTCCGGTGAATGGCCGCGATTACACCAAGCTCATCTATCTCAATCCCGGTGTCTCCGGCTCTCCCGACCAGATTTCCGATTCTCCCGGATCATTCGGCACTTTTTCCATGAACGGCTCCCGTGGCCGCGCCAATAACTTCCTTCTCGACGGCACGGACATGAACGACGGCTTTCGCAACGATCCTGCCATCAACGAGGCGGGTGTCTTCGGCGACCCTGCAACCATCCTCCCCCTGGATGCGGTGGCCGAGCTGCGCGTCATTTCCAACATGGAAGCCGAGTACGGCCGCAACTCGGGCGCGGTCGTCAACATCGTTACCAAAAGCGGAACCAACAAGCTGCACGGTTCTCTCCTGGAATACAACCGCACCAGTTCCGTCGGAGGCGCCCGCAACTATTTCAATAACGTCGGCGGTCAGGACGGGTTCCACAACAACCAGTTCGGCGGATCGCTGGGTGGCCCCGTCATCAAGGATCGCACTTTCTTTTTCGTCAACTATGAGGGCCAGCGCGAGTCCGGCGCGCAATCAGGAACCAGCTGTGTACCCGATCCGACCGTCATTTCGGCAACTGAGCAGAGCATCGCTCAGAGCGGAGGTACGGTGAACAGCGTCACACAAGCCTTACTGGCGAGAAATCCTTGGCCGACTCCAAATATAGTTGGTGCATATAGCGATACGAGCGGCTGCACGAATCCCATCACCTCGGTGACGACTCCCAACCTGTCCCTATCCACGCATTTCAGCAACCGCGTCGACAGCATGATTGCCAAGCTGGATCACAACTTCAACACGAATAATCTGCTCACCGGCCGCTACTACTTCGGTGACAGCGATCAGAGCTTTCCATTTGCTCAATTAGCTGGCGGCTTGTTGCCCGGGTTCAACACCATCACTCCCACCCGCGTGCAATTGGTTTCGATTTCCTATGTCAAGATCATGGGAAGTGCTTTGAACGAAGCCCGCCTCGGATGGAATCGCTTCGCAGAGGGCTTTTTCCCCCAAGATCACACTTTTAATCCTCAGTCCATCGGCCTTGATACGGGCGTGACTTCGGCTTTCGATTACGGTTTGCCCAAGATAAATGTAGGAAACTTCTCCGTCATCGGCGCTACCAATTCCGTTCCGCGCTCCCGCGTCGACGCCAACTGGCATTTCATCGATAACTATGGCTGGAAATCGGGTCGCCACGACTTGAAGGTCGGCTATGAGTTCCGCCGCACCACCATTCGGCTGATTCAGGACAATACGTTTCGAGGCAAACTTTCTTTCAGCGACCTGAGTACGTTTTTGTCCGGAGTTCCCGACGGGGGCGGCAAGATTGCGCAGGGCGACACGCTTCGCCACTCCTTCGAAAACAGCCATGCTTTCTACATCCAGGACAGCTTTCACCTGACGCCTCGCCTCACCTTGAACTACGGAGTCCGGTGGGACTACTTCGGCGTGGTCGGAGCCACCGGCGCGGCCGGTTTCTACCAGTTTGATCCAACGGCGTTGGGCGGAGCCGGCGACGTGAATCCTGTCAGCCAGCTTTATGACAAAGACCTTAACAATTTCGCGCCGCGTTTCGGCTTTGCTTACGACGTGGGCGGGAAGGGCCATACCGTCATCCGCGGCGGATGGGGCCTATTTTATGACGCCTTTGCGCAAGACATCTTCCTCGGCCACGTCCCTTATAACTGTGCTTTCTGTCCCGGACCGGCCTATACCTACAAAGGGGCGGGAGCGATCAGCGCAGCATCTGCCGATTCTGTCGACCCGCTGAGTCCCACCACCGATGTGTTCTCCGGTTCGCCGGGAGGTCTCGGGGATTTCTTTGGTACCGATAAGCACATTCGCACCCCCTACACGCAAAATTTCAATCTCAACCTGCAACAACAATTCGGGAAGGCTGTCGCCGAGGTCGGCTACGTCGGAGCACGGGGCACAAAGCTGTTCCGTTTCGTGGATCTCAACCAGCCGAGCCAGGCGCAGATCACGGCTGCTGATCTGGCAAATGGCACTACCGACTACGGCGTGCCTAGAAACTACCCCACGTTTTTCTATCTGAACATGGAGCAGTCCGCTGCAAGCTCCACTTACCATGCTCTGCAGACAAGCCTTCGCGTCAATAACCTGCGCGGACTGACTTCCGCTGTCAACTTCGTCTGGTCGCATTCCATTGATGACGCCAGCGACAGCGAGGACTTCATCCCCAACGCCGCTCAGCCCCAGGACAGCACTCGTCCTTCTCTTAATCGCGGAAATTCGAACTTCGACATCCGCCGCCGCTTTACGTGGAATTTTGCCTACCAGCTCCCCAAGATCAACGGCAGCATGTCCCTGCTCAAGAATGGATGGGGCTTCGATGGCGTGCTCAATCTGCAGGACGGCCAGCCATTCCAGCTCAACTACAATTTCGAAGGCGACTATTCAGGCGCGGGAGAGGGCTTTGATCGCCCCGACGTTGTGGGTCCGGTGCAGTACGGCAAGGCTCCGGGAAGTTTCCTGAACCTGGCCAATTTCGCGGTGCCGTGCACGTTTGACGGTCTGGGAACCGCGGACACGGACTGCGTCGCCGGGACTCGGCATTTCGGCGATCTCGGCCGTGATGCTCTGCGGGGACCCGCCTTCAAGGAGCTGAATTTCTCGGTTTTTAAGAACACCAATTTGACCGAACACGTCGTTCTGCAGTTCCGCGCGGAGTTCTTCAATGTTGCGAACCACCCGAATTTCGCCAATCCGAACCTGCCGAATTTCATCACGGACCCGGCCAGTAATGGCATCGCTCTGAACGGGCAGGGTATCGGTTATCTCGGTTTGGCAGCGACAGGCGACGTCGGCATTGGCAACCCGTTCCTCGGTGGCGGTGGTCCCCGCGGAACCCAGTTCGCCCTTAAGTTAACGTTCTGAGATTTGATAGCGCGAGGCACCGCCTGTCATCGTGAGGGGAGCGTCGGCAGTCCGACGGTTGCACCGTCGCCCTCTCAATCCTATGAAGTGCGCCGTCAATCCGTCCATTTTTTCGCTTGACCTCAACCTCCGCGGTTGTCACTATCAACCCATCCCGGAAGGTAAGGCTGAAGCAAGGCGGAAGAGTTCAAAGGGGAATTGCCTCATCGTTGCGTAAATGTATTGGAATCAATACTTTGCATTTAAACTACCTGGAATGAATACTTTGGGAAAAAATCCTCCTAAAGTATTGATTCTAATATACCGGTGGGGGGTACCCCTCTAGGGAAACCCAAACTCACAAGGCTCCTGGCCGATCGAAAGGCGCAAAAAGCCAGGAGCCGAAAGCCGAAAGCCCAACGCCGAGAAGCCGGAGACAACCATGCCCACTCCCGAACGTCGCCGCCAGGAACGTACCCGAGTTCGCGTTCCTGTCAAGGTTCGTCCCCAAACCAGTGGCGCCCCGGAATACTCGGGCGAGACTCGCGACCTGAGTTCATCGGGAGTTTTCCTTTATTCCGACTCGGCCCTGGAAGCCGGCACAAAGTTGGATCTGGTGATCATGCTGCCCGGCGGCATCGGCTTGGGCCCGGGAGGCTGGACCCTGTGCCAGGCCTCGGTCGTTCGAGTGGAAAAATCCGATGAAAAAGGCATGGGGGTGGCCGCCACCCTGGACCGCATCGAGCGACTCCCCGAACTCAGTTGAGTGCGAGCCCTCGGATGCACAACCCGCGCTGGCCGCCGATTTTCTCAAGTTGAAGCAGATTCGAAAAAAAATCGCAAAAAAGCGCAAAAACCCTTCCCATGCCTCATGGTTGGTGCAATAATAGCCCGCTTTTAGAGCAGGTGTGAATTCAACACCTTTCCCAGGCAGGTAGCTGATGTGGATCGACAAACTGGCTCGCGGCGTCATCCAGCTTGACACGCCGATCGGGCCCCGATATTTGCAACCCGACTTCGTTCAGCGCGCGGCGCTGATGTGGACATTCCGGAACTTCTTTTCACTCCCCCAACAAGTGCTGCGGAGCAGCGAGCGGCAACTGATCGACCGCTTGTTGCAGGAGAACCGTTACGTATCGATGTCGACCGTGGGCCCGAGCCGACCGGTGATTGGAAGAATCGAACGGCGAGTGTTCGCAAGCGTAGAAGTGATGCCGCCGCGCAAACCGGCCTCCGGCGCGCAGTCCGCGATCAAGCAGGACAGGGAAGCCGCTTCGGCCTAGATCTTTTCTGGCAAGTTTCTGGCGTAAATCTCGCTGATTCAATCCTGCGAAAGACGTCTGTTGTGCTTTCGGTGTGTGGCCGAGCTAAGGCGCAGGGGCGTTCCCCGTGGTCTTCTGAAGCCGAATGGTATAATCAAAATTTGTGTTAACCATGCCACCCGCATCGGGCGCGTAGCTCAATTGGCAGAGCAACTGACTCTTAATCAGTAGGTTGAAGGTTCGATTCCTTCCGCGCTCACCATCTTTCCCAGTCTCGCGGGATCTTCAAGTACGATCGACCTCTTCAATGCGACAAACCTGTGCACCTTCTGCAGGCTCGCAAACGTACGTCTCGGGCGTGGCACCGGTTTTCTCCGCATACATTTGAGTGACCTGTGCTCTGAATGCGGCCGCGCAGTCGGAGCGGACCAGGTTCACTGTGCATCCGCCGAATCCTCCGCCCATCATCCGAGAACCATAAACGCCAGGCATTGACGAGGCCAGATCGACGAGGAGATCGAGTTCCTTGCAGCTCACTTCGTAGTCATCGCGGAGGCTCGCATGAGAGCGGTACATCAACTGACCGAAACGCTCCGCGTTCCGCGTCCCCAGGCTCTTAGCCGCCGCGAGTACTCTCTGATTTTCGCTGACCACGTGGCGGCAGCGGCAATAGACGGTCCCCGGAAGAAGATGTTGGTATTTTTCAAGATCAGCAGTCGTCACATCCCGGAGCGCGCGAATAGCCGGGAGAACAGGCTGCAGAAGTCTTACCGCCGTTTCGCAATCAGCGCGCCGACGATTGTATTCTCCGGCCGCAAGCTCGTGGCGCACCATGCTATTACAAATCACGACGCGAAGTTCTTGTGCGATAGGGAGCAATTGATACTCAAGGGAGCGGCAATCGAGCATTAGTGCGTGTCCAGTTGCTCCGAAACCTGCGACAAACTGGTCCATGATCCCACATCGCGTTCCCACGTATTGATGTTCGGCCGCCTGACAAAGCTTGATCAGTTCCAACCGAGGCAGCGCGAACCCGCCAACCGACGTGAGGGCCAGGGCAAGCGAGACTTCGAGAGAGGCCGAGGAACTGAGCCCCGCACCAAGGGGCACCTCGCCATGGATGACAAGGTTAGCGCCAGACAGGGGGTGTCCCGCCTCTTGCAGAGTTGCGGCTACTCCGCGTACGAAGTCGCTCCAGTGCTTGCGGGGCGGACCGCTCAGCGTATCGAGAGACAGAATGATCTTCTCGTCGAAATGTTCGGAATAAACCTCGAGGAGTCGGTCTTCACGCCGGGCGGCGGCCAGCCATGTGGAAAAGCTAATCGCCATCGGCATCACGAAGCCGTCATTGTAATCCGTGTGTTCACCAATAAGGTTTACACGCCCTGGCGCACGAAAAACACGGGCGGTCGTGCCGAACAAATCCTTGAACAGAGCTAGTAACAAGTCCACGTTAGATTCAGGACGGGAGATGCTGGACATTATGTCCTCCGATCCTGCGGGTGATTTGGGCCCTGGCGGCTATTTGACGGTGGACTGAACGGCGGCGATTGCCAAACCCAAGCATGACGATCCCAAACACGAGCAATAGAATGCCCCAACGGAGATTCACATTAAGCCCAAGCGAGCGCTGGTAAATCACGCTTTCAAGGCCACGCCGGTCCCAGAAAGAAACAGGGAATGGACCGCCCTGACGAGGAATGTGAGGTTCAAGGCGGAAGCTCCACAAAGGGCTGCAGACTACAAAGTCAAGAGATGAACTTTTCATTCCGTATGGTACAAAGTCTCCTGGTCAAGTCGGGACACAAGCGCCATTCTCCAATTCAGCCGGGCCATCCGGTGGTGAATCCGTTGGCGGCAAGCCAATCCTGCTCATGAAGGAGCGTGCCGCAGACACGCCCCTGATCCAGTTGGATCAGCGACGCGGAACCCGATCGCGCTGTCAGGGCGGTCGAAAATTACTGGCTTGTCTCCTTGCCGGTGACCGCAACCTTTTCGATATTGTTGGCCACGTTCAGGCTATTGGTAGTCAAGGTCACGTTTTCTCTTAGTACCTTTGAATTCTTGTTGCCCAGCGGGGCCACCGGAGTGAAGTCGATGGGCAGCGCGCAAGTGCCGGCGGATGCCAAGGACGTGCTCGAGGTGCAAGGATCGCTGGATATGCCTGCAGGGAAATCCGCCGGATAGGTCAGTGCGGAAAACTGGAGAGCAGCATTGCCCACGTTCTCGACATAGACCGTCTTGGGGCTATCCTTGCTCGTCGACCCTATCTTCGTGGATTCGAATTGCAGCGACGGCGCATCCGCCCGATCACTCTTCACCACCTGACGGTTAAAGGTATTGGCAACGTAGAGGTTACCGGAGCTGTCCACTGCCACACCGCCCGGAACGTTCAGGCCGCCGATCACGGTGGACTGCACGCCCGTCGCCGCCACTTCTGTCACCGTATCATTCCCGGTATCGCTGACATAGAGGTTGCCGGCCGCATCGACGGCCACGGCTTGGGGAGCGATGAGCCCGCTGCCGACTGTGGTCTGAGTGCCGCCTGGCGTGATCTTGAATACGACTGCATTAAATGTGTCAGCCACGTACACGTTGCCGGCCACGTCCACCGCTACGCCTTCGGGCGTGCTGTATCCGCCGCCCACTGCATTTTGCGCGCCGCCTGGCGTGACCTGGTAACAGCCTTCAATCCAGGGATCGCAGACGTACACGTTGCCCGCACCGTCAACAGCCACCCCCATGGGCATGTAGAATCCAGCGCCCACTGTGGTCTGCACACCCCCTGGGGTTACCTTGTACACGACTTGGGCCTGAACATCGCCGACATACACATTACCGGCTCCATCTACGGCAATGCCCTGGGGAACCAGGAAACCACTCCCAACCGTGGTTTGCGAGCCGCTGGGGGTTACTTTGAACACCGCTTGCAGGTCCGTGTCGCTCACGTAGAGATTGCCCGCCGCGTCCACGGCTACATTCCGGGGGCTTACAAACTTACTGCCCACGCTTGTCTCGGATCCCCCCGGCCCGAAGACCAGTTGCGGTCCGCTACCGACGCCGGACACCAACACCGTCGCCAGGACCGCTCCAGTGTTTTGGCCGTGAGAGTAGAACACCACGGCACCCATGCGCATCCCGGTCGCGAGGGGCGCAAAACTCAAGTTGACGACACAATTGGTAGCGACGGCGTAAGTCTTCGCCTTGCACGTACTGCCCTTTGCGGGAGCGAAGTCCAATCCCGTGATGCCAGTGGTCAACACGCCAATGCTGCCCACTTTTGTACCTGCGCCGATTGTGAAGGGCAGGGAAACGGGCGCGCTTGTAGCTCCGATTGCCTCGAAGCCAATGTTTACTGGTTGGTCCCCGTCAAAAGTCACCTGCGCCGACCCCGGCATCGGCAGCAGCAGACTGGTCAGGGTCAGAAGAAACAAGCAAAGCTGCACCCGCGAAAACCGCGGAGAGAAAGAGAGAGCAAATGATGGCATCATCGAATCCTCCAATTGTGGACCTCGGTTAAATTGTGAACATCGAGCGTTGGGATCAGCCTGCTGACGCAAGCACTTCGTACGGTCGCATCATTTCGTGGTCCGCATGCTCCAGGTTGTGGCAGTGCCAGACGTAGCGTCCGGCATAGCCCTCGAACGGGATAATGATCCTGGTGACCGTAGAGGATTCAACGCGAACTGTGTCTTTCCATCCCATTTCATTCGGGTCGGGCAGCGTTGCCGGCTCTTTGCTGTACCGCACTTTCCCGCTGCTCATGTATTCAGAAGCGTCAAACCGGCGGCGATCGAGAATTTGAAACCGCACCGATTGCAGGTGAATGGGCTGTACTTCTTCGGTGAGGTTCGCGAGTTCCCATATCTCGGCGGTCCCAAGAACTGGTTTTTCTGTGATGGGCATTCCCCAAGGTGTCTTGTTCAACAACATCGCCGAAGTGGACATACCCTTCCTTTGCTGGTCGTCCAAGGTAAGCCACCGCGTTTTTACGGCTGAGGATTTGGCGATTCGATGTACGGTCCGCAGCCGGGCCGGCAGCGCGCTCGGGTCGGGGACGCGCGCTGGACTGACGCGAAACTCCATGAGCGTGAAAGAGTTGTCTGAGAGCACAATTCGCGCGCCTCTGTGGGTTGCGAAATCTATAATGAGATCGGCCCGCTCACCCGGCGCCAGCAGCACATGCTTCACCGCAACCGGCGCGGGCAGAAGTCCCTGGTCGGTGCCGATCTGGTGAAGCTCCACGCCCTCGGGCAGCGACAGCCGAAAGCTGCGGCCATTGGCGGCGTTCACAACGCGGAAGCGATACTTGCGCGGTTCCACCTCGAGATAAGGGAAGATCTTGCCGTTGACTAAAGGCACCTCACCGAAAACGGCCGGAATCCACGAGCGGGGATAGATTAGTTGGCCGTCGAGATTCAAATGCCGGTCGCAGAGCACGAGCGGGACCTCATACTTCCCGCCCGGCAGCTGCAAATGCTGCTCTGCCTGATCGCGAATCACGTGCAGTCCCATGAGTCCGGCATAAACGTTTAACCGGCTTATGCCAAAGGTGTGATCGTGATACCAGAGAAGCGCCGGGTCCTGCTGGTTGGGATAATAGTAGGTCCGCGACTGTCCAGGCACGTACCACTCTTCAGGAAATCCATTGCTTTCGGGAGGCAGTTTGGCGCCATGCAAATGCACGACACTGCGCACTTCGGGAGTACCGCGCTCAGCGCCATGCAAGGAGAAGTCGACCGGGAGAAGATGGCTGGCAGGCAATTCATTGACCCACTCGACAAGCATCCCCTCTCCACTGCGCGTGTCAAACATTAGGCCCGGTACCGAATCGCCGTAAGACCATAGGTTGGTTGGCGGAAGATCACGGTGCAGTTTCCTGGCAACGGCCCGCATGGACACCCGGTAGAACGGTACCCGTTCGCCGGTTTTGCCCGGGACGGCGCGATCGCCTTGGGACTGTGCGAACACCGGAAGGGGCAGCGGATCAACGAAGCGAGCAAGGCTGTTTGGATCGAGCGTTGGAACCACGGGCGCCGCCTGGCCCCTCATGGTTTGTGAGAAAGCCCGCGGGACCATTGCCGCGGCGGCCGCTATCGCGGATTGGCAAAGAAACCTGCGGCGAGTAGTCAAGCTGTCAACCTCCACGAATTGATCCGAATCTGAACGCAACACGCCCGCCCGGGCACGCGGCAAAAGAAATCGTCGTTACGGCGTCTATAGGTCATCGCACACGAGCTTGTCGTTGAAGTTCCGGCGAATGATCGGGCCCAGATACCTGGTCTGGTCCAAGACGATCATTCGGGAACCGGACGCCCGATGATGATTGAGCGTCTGTGCCAATCCGGCCTTCGCCAGGTTACGGCAAAGAATGTCCGCCGACCGGACACCCTTGTTCAGCGCGGCCCCGACTGCCTTTCACTGAAACAAGTCACTAAGATCGACCGTGTCCTTGTGCCCTGCTGCCCGAAGCAGAGGCCCGACGCCGAAGATCTCCTGCATCGTTTTCAGTGTGGAGCTGTGGTCGTAGTGAATGTTATTGCTGTAAGCCTTCTTGCCTCCACCTTTCGCATACGGCGAAAGCAGAAAAACGGGAATCGGGCCATCGCTGAACTGGTCGGTGTCCTCAGCCTCATCCCAGATGATGAATAAGGCACCGCCTTCCTTGTAGGCTTTCGATTCGAGAATTACGGGCACGTTCCGCGAAAGCCAGGCATCCGAGCGCGCCGTATTATCCGAGGGTTCAGCCGGATCACAGGGAGAGACGCCCTCGTGCCCCTGGTGGCAAAGGTCCGGGATGATGAGGTTGTATCGTGCCGTGGTATTGTTCGCGAGATCCGTAGCCAGGTTGTAAAAAGGCACTACGTGCGCGAGACACTCAGGGGAGTTTGGGTTTAACCCGTCATTGACATCGTTGAAGTACACGGGGGCGAGGTGGTTGACGTCGAGGTAGCTGAAATCAAGTGGACATACGCCAAACACGGGGCTCCCATAGTCGGGCTCGGCATAGGCCTTCCAGGGAATCCCAGCATCTTGTAAAAGCCTGGTCAGATGATCGTGCGTGAAAAATTGGGGCTGGCCCGGCTGGGTGTCCCCCAAGATACCGAAATTTGTTCCGGATTCCAGCCACAGATAATTGGGCTGGCTGGGATGGTTGCCGGGCGGGTTGTAATACTGCTGTGGGTGCGCCGAGATCTTAGTGAGCTCCCCGTTGACATAGGGGGCCAGTGGGTTGTCTTTTATATCCGGATCGCCAAACGAAGCGCCGGCATCATCGCCAGTCCAGTTGTGATTTTCCATCATGATCACGAAGACGGTCTTCACTTTGCTCATTTGCGATTGCGCACATACAGAGGTCACGGCAAGCAAGGAGAGAATGGTCAGAAACGCTCGCATCTTTTTCATAAGAACCTCGTCAGGTGTAAAAGGTTGCTGGGTCAACAACAACTGCGTTCTTGTCAGGAGAGCTCCCGTGGGAGCCCCAAGGTTTAAAAGCCTACGACGGGATTGTGTCCAAAAGATTAATCTCCGGTAAATTGGGTGTTGCGATGTCGGTCCTGCTCACGGTGCTGGCGCAGGTGCGTATCTGCGCGACGCTTGCCTGTTCTCCCAGACGGTGATCAGCAACGTACTCCCCAAAATGAGAATGCCGCCAATAATCGCCAGCGAAGTGAGTTTCTCCTTTAACCAGATAGCGGCAATCGGAATTCCAAAGAAAGTAATCAAGTAATTCGACAGCGCGGCCTGGATCGCGTCGAGTTGTTTGAGAGCTTTAAGAAACAAGACCATCGACAGATAATTGTGGAAGAAAGTCAGCAGCGCCAATCCAATCCATGTCCTAAGGGAAAAATGAGGAATGTTGGCGAACACTCCAGGTTCCTGGAGCAGAGTCAGCGGAGTCATAACGACAAACATCGCGAGGTAAGTGAAAAATAACATTTCTGTGGGCGAATAGCGTTCCAATATCTTTTTGCCGTACGAGTTATAAAACGCGCTGCCCAGAGTGCCCAGAAAAATCAAAACGTTCCCATAGAGAAAACCTTTGCCAAAATTCAGAGTCCGAAAATCGATACCGGAGCACATGAGG
This sequence comes from uncultured Acidobacteriaceae bacterium, assembly GCA_963838315.1. Lineage (GTDB taxonomy): Bacteria > Acidobacteriota > Terriglobia > Terriglobales > Acidobacteriaceae > Acidiflorens. The sequence goes on along the minus strand of CAWIQW010000004.1, from coordinate 59,654 downwards.
ACTCCGATGATCGCCAAGCCAAAGCTGACCCACCTGATCACCGTCATTCTTTCATGCAAGAAAAGAAATGCCAGAAACGCAGTGGACACAGGCAGAGTCAGCATGAGCAAAGCGGCATTGCTGGCCAGCGACATACGGGTGCCCCATGTGATCAGCACCTGTCCCGGAAACACGCCCACGATGGCGAGCAAGAGAAAAATCAGAATGTCACTCGTTCGCTTGTCCTTGCGCACGGTACTCTTGGCTTCCAAGCTAACCAGCGGATAGAGCATGATTGTGGCCAGGGTCATGGGGCCCCAGACCGTAAACAGGGGTCCCACCTGATCCTGTACTAACTTGATGCAGGTAAATTGAAGTGCCCACATGAAGTTGCAACTGAACAGAAGCAGCCAGGAGCGCATGGAGTTCGTCATCTCAAATCTCACTTAACAGTTCTTGGATTTGTTCCAATGTGGCCTCGACGTCTTCATTGGTGTGGGCAAAAGAAATGGAACACTGCTTGGCTGCAAGGGGAAAGAAGTAAACGCCACGCTGGATCAACTTCTTGCGCAGTTCTCCGTCAAAACTGAAATCGTGATGCCCCCCGAGGTCGTGCCAATCTTTCGGGCAATGGTCCATAAAGTAGATACAGAATGCGGAACCTTGCCGAGCGACAACTGCCTCAATACTCAGAGTCCGGAAGATATCTTCCAGGCCCGCCTGCATCTTTGTGCCCAACGATTCGACATGCCGGTAGACTTCGCCATCATTCAGGAGCAGACGTTCTATTGTTGCGATGGCAGCGATGGTGGGAACAGGATGTGCGTTGTAGGTGCCGGCTAAAAGCACACGTTTTGCGGGGTCGGGATGGACGAACCAGTCCATCAACTCCTTCTTCCCACCCAGCGCGGCAATGGGGTATCCGTTCGCTATGGCCTTGCCAAAAACGACCAGGTCAGGCGTGATGCCCGCGATCTTCGAATAGCCGCCAATTCCGTGGCGAAATCCGGTTTTGACCTCATCAAGAATAAGGATAAAGCCGAACCGATCGGCCAATCGCCGCAAGCCGTCCAGATATCCCGGGTCAGGCTTAACTATGCCGATATTTTGAAGGATCGGCTCCGTAATAAGGGCCGCTATGGAATATTTCTGACAGGCATACTCCACCGAACTGAGGTCGTTGAAGTTAATTGGGTGAACGAGCTTTTGATGATCCCGCGGAATTCCCGCGCTGATTGGAATATAAGGATATTCGCCCGGAGAAAGCCTCGGTCCGATTACATCAATCGCCGTCATCAGGTTACAGGAAACATCGTCATGCCACCCGTTGTAGCCACCCTGCATTACGATAATGTGATCCCTTCCGGTGACGGCACGAGCTAATCGAATGGCCTGGTAAGTAGCCTCGCTGCCTGTATTAAGAAATTGAACCGATTTTACCGCCGGCACATGCCGGCAAATCAGTTCGGCCAGTTGGCCTTCCATCTCGGTGGTTCCGGAGCCGTAGAGGCTGGCCCCGCTCCGCAGAACGGAGATGACTGCGTCATTTACGTAGGGATCGTTATGTCCTAAAAAGTGCGGCGCAAATGCTGCATGATAGTCAATGTATTGATTTCCATCGGCGTCCCACATGTGCGCGCCTTGAGCTTTAACGAAGACGATCTCCGGTTGTACGGAGCGGTTCACGGATACAACGCCCCCGGGTATGAACCGCCGGTTGTGATTGAGGATTTCTGCAGACCGGGCATACACAAATGGGTCCGTGTCTACGGAGGCTTCGGGACCATGTTCATCCTGGGTCGGTGGACGAGCAGACGCGACTTGGACGTTGGGTGATTGGTTGCTGTTCTGCATAGTCATGTTCAGGGCTCCTCGGCGAGTTTCTCCAGCGGGGGCAGGGTGTCTCCTTCGTGCGAGGCGTCAGAGAACTGCTGCAATCGTTGCTGGAGTTTTCGCCAGTATTCGTATTCGGCATCCCATTTCCCCAGAACGGAAGCAAGCCGGTAGGGAGAATATTCATCCAGCCATTCCGCGCGGTAAAGTGGGCGCAGCTCCGTAATCGCGTCCATCAAGTCCACGACGCGGGAATGATCCTGGTAAACAACCTGGGATTCCCACTCGTTCCACCACTTGTCGGCATCGGGACGCCTGGTACCGATTCGTGCCCACAGTTCGATAATCTCGGGCGGAGTTTGAAACTTCTGTCCTGCGTAGTCGAGCAGCCGAGCGCCAATCAAAAGGCTGTTGAGGGTCTTGGGATCGGCCCCCAAACCCAAAGCTTTGTAGAGGTGAGTTTCCGCCTCTTCGGCCAGCAGACGGGTACGGTGCAGATGTTCTTGATTCTGCGTCAGGCCCTGGAGGTAGGGTGGGAAGAAAGGATCTTCCCACAAGGCGGCTTGCGTAGCTGCTCCTACTGCTTTTTGCAATTCACTTTCAGACTGAGAAAGCTTTTCAATGGCCGCGGCAACATCCTGAAAAATACTCGGGGGATACATGATCCGCGCATAGTCCGAAAAGAAATGCGCCCTGTCCACAGGCGCGGACTGCCAAGCCGCGGCAGCGCCATAGGCGATGCCGGGCAGCGACATGCGGAACAAGATCTGGCCATCGTCCGCCCAGATGGAGTTGATGACGCCAAGAGCGTTGGACTTTCGTCCAGCCGCGATAAAAGTATCTATATTTTCAAAACTCGTGTCGAAGTCGGGAGCAATCTGATTCCAACTGGTCACACCGGGCTGCACGAAATGGGGCACTGTCTTTGCCACCAGGGGTTCCAGCCAGTGTTTGTATTCTCTGTCTCCGGGATCGGCGGTGTAATACCAGGCGACGGCAATGAGGCCGGGAGGCAGGTCCGCGACGATCTCCGGATACCGGACCATGATGTCAGCCCAAGCCATGACGTGTTTGCCATGTCGCTGAAAAAGCCGGGTGACATCGGTGAGTTGCTTAACAAACAATCGAGTGGCCGAGGCGGCCGAACCCTGTTGCTTGACGGCCATTTCGATCTGGAAGGTCTCGTCGAATCCGATACAAACGAAAGGACTCGGAAACAGATCGGACAACTGGTTAATCCAGTCAGTCAACAACGGCATCACGGCCGGGTTGCTGGGATTGAACTCGACTCCGTGCGGCAGATCGGAGAGTTGCGAGTATTCTTCCAATCGGAAAAGGTCATGCAGGTGAGCATAGAGTTCCAGGTTGGGGATAACATCGATGTGACGCTCGCGGCCGTAAGCGATGATCCGCCGCACTTCATCTTTGGAGAGGCGGCCTTCGGGATTGAGCAGCGGGTATCCCGTCAATTCAATCGAAGCTTCACTGTAGAGGTAATATTGGTTCGCCTTCCAACGCGCAAGGAAGTCCAGTTGGCGCCTGATCTCTGTTTCCGTCGGTAAGGGACCATGGCTCATGTCCACCATGGTTCCCCGGTAAGCCAAAGATGGCCAGTCACGAATTTCTACTTCGGGAAACGCCGCCTCGGCTGCGTTGCCTTCGATCAGTTGGCAGAGAGTTTGTACTCCGTAAAACAGGCCGGCTGACGACGTCGCTTGCACCTCACCTTTCTCGGGTGTCACTTTTAACGTGTAAGACTCCCGGGATTCCGGACCGGGGTGTTCGCCAGGCAGCGCCAACGCGCCCACTTCTCCTGTTCGTTTGAGCACGATCAACGTGCCTGCAGTCTCACCCCGGGAAATCCGAACCGGTTCCTTGGCAACATCGGAGAGGCAACTCGACAACTGCTCCGCCGCGAAACGATCCTCAGGAGTGGAATCGGTGAGCAACCGAATTCCTATGCCCCTGATTCGGAGGTGACCCTGCCCATAATGTAACTGCTGGGGTTGAGGCAAGAGCACGTTGTGTCCCGCGACGGCCCACGCGGTAACCAGCAAAGCCCGAACCACAACAAAGGCACCGACCGACCAGCGTAAAGAGATGCGTTTTCTCAATCGAGCGCATGAAGCGCAGCGGTTTTTCTGAACTCTCACATTCATAGAATTAGCTGCCTCGCTTTATGCGGAGCATGACGACTCCATGCTGCGGAACAATCGCGCTGTATTTCTGCTGGAATAACCCTAGATCTTTTTTCGTCCATAGGTCGCGCACCAACGCGGAGTCAACCAGACCAACATCTCGAAAGTCGACGGTCACCGGCATCGGTCCCCATCCGCGGTTAAACAGACCGACGGCGGCGCTTCCATCCTGGAGGGGCTTCATCCATACCTCCAAGGGCCCTTCTTGCCTGACTCGACGGCCCTGAGTGCCGAGCGAGTCCTGGTCAACCGAAATGACTTCGGGATTGGTAAGAATCTCCAACGTCTCAGCATCCATGTTCGCGAGATTGTTACCGGTAATAAGAGGAGCCGCGAGGATGCACCACAAACTCATGTGCGTCCGGTACTCGTCGGTGGTCATTCCTCCGTTACCGACTTCGAGCATATCGGGGTCATTCCAGTGCCCGGGGCCGGCGAACTGTTCCAAGCCGTTTTGCCCGAACCCAAGTTCGGACATCACGTAATAGTTGTCGCGTATATCGTCGTCCGTTCGCCACAGGTTGCCACCCACGGATGCGCCCCACTGCCAGCCTTTCTGCATTCCGTATTGGCAAAGGGCATAGACCATAGGGCGTCCGGTTTTTTTAAGCGCATCACCCATTTTCTGGTAGGCTGCCACCTGATCGCCCATCCCGTCGTAGCTGCATAAGTCGTACTTCAAGTAATCCATACCCCAGTCGGCATAAGTGCGAGCGTCCTGTTCTTCATGGCCATAACTGCCGGCATAACCCTCACAGGTTTTCGGACCAGGCGAAGAATAGATTCCAATCTTCAAGGCTTTGCTATGAATGTAATCGGCCAGCGCCTTCATGTCAGGAAACTTTGCATTGGGGTGAATGTACCCGGCTTCGTCACGGCTCCCTTGCCAGCAGTCGTCGATGAGGACGTACACATATCCAACCGACTTCATACCATTTGTGACCATAGCGTCGGCTTGAGCTCGCACCACCGCGTCGTTCAATTCACAAGCAAAATGATTCCAACTGTTCCATCCCATAGGCGGTGTGAGAGCCAGGATGGGGTCTTGTCCCCAGCCAGTGCTGCTGCAGGAAAGCAAAATCAAAACGCTCAGCACGATACACACACAATAGGTCGTACTTTTCATGCTTATTCCTCGTCCGAAGGCAAGCAGCTTGCTTGACACCATTGGTAATTCCTGCCCCAGCGCAGAGTTGTGACAGGCCTTAAATCAGGAAGATTCAAGGAGCGCAATTGCTGGCCGCGATCTGATTTCCTAATTCCTTACGAACCGATTCCAACAAACCTTCGTCTGTCGTCCAGTGGGCCCAGTCACGGCCCACTTTTTGGGCCTCGGCTAATGCAAATTCAGCGTGACCACAATTCTTGAGCAGTTGGACATATTCATAGTCCTCGACGCCATCCCGCAAGTATTTGAGCCGCATCGAGGGGGCCACACCCTTGAGGCCGGCGGGCGCTCCCGGATAGACCAATACTCCTTCGCCGGGATAATCCGGCTCCTGGCGGCCTTGAGGGTCTTTCCACGGGTCTGCGGACCAATCGTCGACGCTCCAGTAAAGAAGCCCCGTTAATCCGAGGCTCTGACTGATGAAGCCAGCCTGGATACGATAATTGATCGGCAGGAAATCCAGCTCCCACTTCGGGGAGTAAGAGTCCTGTACCAGGTCGTTGTACGACCAGACTTTATCGCCTTTTTGCAGTACATAAGTTACGCGCGGAGGCGAATAGGACTGAGCATCGTCATAGGCGAGGGGAAGCATCGTCCAGATATCGACGGCGGACCGGCCGGTCCCCAAGCCGTCATCGCAAAGTTGAGGCACTGGTTCCTGAGTTACGAGGGTATCGACATTTGCCTGATGCAGGTGTTGTGCCCAAGCGATCATCGCAGTGTAAAACGCCGGGCTCGTGCAGCTACTCTCCGGGTCGGCGGTTTGGTCATACACGTATAATTCGGGCTGGTGGTTCGCTCTGGCGCTTTCTATCTCTGCAACTGAAGGACTTTGGGCCGGGTTGCACTGGCCATAGGAAACTCCGCTGAAAAAGCCGAGGTCCGTGGCATTGAGCCCGTAGAGATCGATGAGCCCCCGCTCGTTCGACGGATCCACGGTGTCGGGCATCAGCCTGTTTCCGAGCAGCTCCTGGTTAACTCCGGATACATGTGCGCCACCGCTGTTGAAACTGGACTTGAGGGACGGCTCGAGCGGCAGAGTGAATCCCCAAACATCCAGGAGGATCTGACCCACGAAAACTCCCTGATGGCTGGTTACGGTATAAGTGCCCTGGTACTGGCCTGCCGGCGTTCCCCGAGGCACGAAGACATCGACCCAGAACACTGCGTTGTGTCCGCCGGCGAGGTCGAGTGGAACTGCTCTGAATTCGGCTGCTAGTGGCGGCTCGCCTGTGGCTGGATCAAGAAACGGAATCAGCGCATCGGGGAATACCTGAACGTTGGTGATCGGAAGATTCGGCGGACCGTTATATGTGGGACTGTGGTGCCTCACGGCCAAATAAAACTCCCGATAGAGGATCAAATTTGTTGCAGAAAGCACGGCACCGTTTGCTTTCGCCAACTCGGAAACCGAAAAGTTGATGTTAGTAAGCACGCCACCAGACGCCTGCACCGCGATTTGGAACGATTGGAATTCCCCCCGGGCCGCCTGGAGCACTACCTTGGTGGTTGCGCCTGGCGCGTCAGTTGGACCTACCCGCTGCAGAGAACTTGGAACAGCCCACACGATGGGTGTCGCGCCAAAAGCTCCGCAGCAAAATGCGACGAGTCCAACCAGCGTGACGACGGCGTTCTTTTTCAAGGCACATGCCTCTTGTCGAAAACTATTGCATAACCGCGCGTATTCGTGGCCTTGGACCCTATCTCGTGCCGTACTTGCTGAGTTCTCTGTCCAGTAGGCTGTGATTCGCGGGTTGGACGTAATCACCAGAAGTACTTGAGCGCGAACGTCAAGTTTCGCGGGTCGGTCTGGACACCGGTGATTTTGCCGAACGTGCAACCGGCTTGCTCCACCAGGTCGGTCGAACCGTCCGCCGCAGGTGGCAGGCAGAATGTTGTATTGGGTAGCGCCGGATTTTGATGGTTAAGAGTATTGAAGACTTCCCATCGGAATTCGAAATACTTTGCCTCAGTGAAGTGGAAGTCCTTCATCAATGATGAATCGAGGTTCCAAAACCCGGGTCCACGAATGGCATCGGTCCGCGGCTTCATATTGCCGAACGTCCATGCCCGAGGATCGAGGATGGTGTAATTCGCCCAAAAGTTCGGATCATTGCCGAATGCGGGCTCAAAGGCTGAGGGATTAATCCAATCTGCTATTTTGGCCGCCTTGGAGCGATGCCCGCTGAAACGAGGATTGCCGATCAGGTTGCATCTGCCTCCCGATTCCTCGTAGGCAGTTCCGGGCGTGCTGAGCTGTTGAAGCGTGCTCGATGGGCACGAAATAGGCAGCGGCAGGCCCCTTTGCGCGTTGAAGTTTCCGCTCAAGTGCCAGCCTCCCAGAATGGTATCCATCACGCCTTTATGGTTCAGAAGGGCCTTGCCACGGCCGACAGGGAGTTCGTAGGTAGCGCTGACGTTGAACATCTGAGGGATATCATCGACCGCTATCGCACGATCGGCATTTCTGTTGTCTGGGTCCTGATATGTCCAGGGGCCGCCATAAGCGCTCTCCAGTTGGCCGCCCCGCCCGCCGATTATTCCTGTGCGCGTGAAATGGATCGGATCCACGGCTTCCACGCCTGCTCCACCCACGGACCAGTTATCCATCTGCTTGGAGACGGTATAGGCGACGATGAAATCCAGACCATGGGAAGTACGTTTTTGAACCCTCAAGTTCATTCCATTGTAAGTACTCATGCCCGCAAATGTGCCGTTCGTCGGAATCACGGGGAAGAAAGGATAAGGCTCTAACAGAGTCGAGAGAGCCAGCTGAGAAACAGGCCCAGTCACGGGGTTTCCATACAGCGAGCCCAGTTGTGTGGCGGTCTGGGCGGAATAGAACTGCGAAATAGGGTAGTTGTTGAATAGCTGGGCTTGGTACTGGAGTTTGTTCTGTGTCGACACATTGTTATACAAGTAAGCGTTCGGTCCGCTTCCCGCGAGGTGAGTTCCGTGAGTGCCGACATAACCCAAGGAGATCGTGAGTTTGCCCGGAAGCTCCTGTTGAATTTCGAGGGTGTAGCTTTGGACCATGGGATCACGCGTCGGCTTTACAAACGCGTAAGTGGCGCCCAGCAGATTTTCACGGGTCTGGGCCGGGAACGGGCCGCTTATCGAGGGGAATAAGAGGCTCGTCTTGTTAGTTGTGGTATCGCTCAAGGGAAAAGCTTCACAGGGTCCCTGGAACGCTACACATTGTGGATAGAAACTTTGGTCCCAACTTCCGCCCAGCCCCCAGCCCGCTCCATTGACGACGGACTGACCCGGCGCGTTAAAACTCTCGATCGCGTCAGTATAGAAAATGTCGTAGCCGCCACGGATGACCGTTTTTCGCAACGCAGAGGGCGACCACGCGAAATTAAAGCGAGGAGCGAAGTCAGTGTGGTTCGCCGGAAATACATCCCCATTGGGAAATCCGGGGCTCCCTTCATAAATGTTCTCTCCCGGCAGGCCGGTCGCAGGGTTCAGACAAGTAAAGCAGAAATTCCCCATTGGATAATAACGAGCTCTGAAAAAACCATTGAGATCGTAGCGTAAGCCAAGATTCAAAGTGAAATTTGGCCTCACGTGGAAGTCATCCTGTACGAAAAATCCCCAGGAGCGCCAGCGGAGATAGGGCGGTTCTATACGGCCGGCAAACGTGCTGCCATCCGCGGGAACGGCTCCCAACATGAATTGCGCAAAACTGTTGCCGCCGAGACCAGAAACCGGATCCTGCGTCAACGAACCGGTAAAGTCCAAAGTGGTGGGATCGTCGCTGTTATAACTTGCATGGTCTAAGCGATAAACAATCCCCATCTTCAACGTATGCTTGCCGATGATCCTGGTTAGGTTGTCGAGAATCGTGTAAGCTTCGGTGCCGGTCGCGATGTTGGTCCAGGGAGTCGGACCGAAGGTAAGATATCCACCGCCAGGCGTACTCGGCAGAGAAAAGTTAGGGGTAGGGAAAAAACGGTTACTGGGCAACATGCTCGGCGCCAGCATTTGCGCCACCTCGGACTCGGATGTGATGCTGTCCGGGTAGGGATTTGACAGTGTGGAGAGGAATTGGCGGGTAAAACTGGCGCGAAATTCGTTGATAAAAGTCGGGCTGAAGGCGATGGTGTGTCCGACAGCAGCCACTTGGCTGCGAATATTGAAATTGTAGGGCGATCCATAGCCGATGCTGCTCTGAGGGAGCGTCGGCCCGGTCCAGGGCACGGCGAAATTGCGGTACTGGCTAGGACTGAATAGCCACTCAGCAAAAAGCCTGCCCTTGCCCGTTTGATGATCGACCTTGATCGAGAGATTAATGGGGTCCTGGCTGCTGGCGGTTCTACCCTGGTAGTTGTTGCAGATACTGTAGGTGCCACTCGCCGCCAATGGACAGCCCCCCAGGGTATCGATGTGGTTCGGCATGGGAAACGAATTCATGAAAAACATCGCTGTGGAGTCAAGGCGATTGGTCGGGATCGAGGTTGCCATGCTCCCATCGGGATTTGTGAATTGCGCCCGTGCGAACGTGCCATCCGACATGGGACCGGCAGTCGTGGCGGGATCGAAGATACCGTTACTAACAACGTTGGGATCTTCGCTGAAGTTCCCGGCTCGCATGAGGGGGGTGGGTACTGTGTAAGCGTTGGTACCGCTCTGGTGAAGAATCGTCGCGTCAATGGAGAAAAAGAAAAATGTCTTGTTCCTGCCGTCGTAAACGTGAGGGATCCGGACCGGTCCGCCTAACGTCCCGCCAAAGTTGTTAAACTGCACGCGATTTTGACCGAAGCCCCCCTGCTCGTCAAAAGGGTTGGTAGCGTTGGTCGCGCTGTTTCGTACATATTCGTAGACGTCGCCGTGGAAGTCATTTGTTCCGGACTTCAGGACAGTGCTGAAGACACCTCCCCCGGTGTGTGAGTACTCGGCCGCGAAAGCGGTCGTGATGACCTGGAAATCTGAGACCGAGTCAGGGGACGGATTGACGACCACGTTCTCCCCGAAACTTGACATATTGAGGTTGCCGTCCAGATACCAGGCGTTCGCCCCACTCTGCCCGCCGTTTACGGCGATCGCCGAGCCCAGAAGGTGAGTTGGATCCGGGAAGGTTCCAAAGCTGCTGTCAAAACCGAAATTACTTCCTGGAGGGCCTCCCACGTTGTTAACTCCCGGAAGCAGGAAAGTCAGCTGCTGCAGATCCCGTCCCGCCAATGGCACATTCTGGATAATGTCGGGTTGCAAAGTAGTGCTGAAGTTGCTGGCATCGGTCTCCAGGATCGGCAAATCGGCCGTCACTTCCATTTTTTCGTTGGCCGATCCGACTTTCAGCTTCGCGTTAACCCGGATCACTTCGGCAGGAGGAATCTCGATGGCTGCAATGTCCAGCAGGGTAAATCCCTTGGCTGCGAAATGTGCGCGATAGGTCCCTGGTACCAAACCCTCGACCCGATAGTAGCCGGCATCGTTCGTTCTGGTGCTCGTCACCACGTTTGTGGCGACGTCAGTAATCGTGATCTGCACTCCAGACATTGCCAGACCCTGGGGATCAGACACGTTGCCTTCGAGTGCGCCTCGATTCAGCTGCGCGATGAGAGCCGTTGTGCACCCAAAGAAAAGTATGGCCTCGAGGAGCATGAACAGCACTCGCCGCAAATGCATATATCCCTCCCGCGCATTTTCTGAGCATCGGCCGAGCCCAAGCGCGGCCCTACTCTGCATTCGTAAAACCCAAACCGAATAGTTTTCTATCCGCTGCTCTCTGTCAATGGATTTGTGACCTTTCTCCCTATTCTGTTCAATTAGCTGCATGGTCTACAGGGCGTCGATCACGCTTTGAAAACACCCCGGCCGTGCTCGAACGTGGGCACGCCATGGGAATTCAAGTGGATGCGAGTTGAGATCAGATCAGTGCCGCGGGGAACCGGGCGCCTCGTCGGCAGCGGCAGTTCAGCGCGTGCGGCGGCTCTGTGGGATGTTTACAGGTCTTCGCCAAGGCCGCCGCCCCGAGAAGTTTCGGTCCTTCCGCCATTCAATCAACCGACGAGAAAGCCATTAAGAGTTTGCAATCAAACCATGCTCTGACAGAAGCTGGATTCCGTTGCGAAATACGTGCGAGATGCCCGTGGGCTGCAGTTGAGGATTTTCGAAGGAAGCCGGGCTGTTTACCGTTCCAGGGTCAAAAACCACTACATCCGCGGAGTAGCCTGCCGCGAGGCGCCCGCGCTTCGGAATCGAAAAACGGCGCGCTGGTTTTTCTGTGATCTTATGAACAGCCGCGGTCAGCGTGAGCCATCCTCTCTCGCGACTCATCTTTCCCAGCAGAAGGGGAAATGTTCCATAAAGGCGAGGATGAGGTCGACCCTTTACGAAAAAGCCATCGCTGATCACGCACGAAAGGGGGTGGGATATCGTCTGCCGGAGGTTCGCTTCGCTTTGATTCATTTCGAGCATGTTGACTCGCCCGTGTTCCTGATGGATCAGGTCGAATACTATTTCGACCGGTTCGCGCGAGCAGTTCGAGGCAATCGCTGCGATCGACTGTCCTATTAAGCCGCGGTTGAAAGTGGTCTCGACGCTAGAGATCAGAATGTTCGACCAGCCCTGTTCCAGGCTCGCTTCGGTCTCGGCCGCGATGCGCTTCCTCTCGCCGGCATCTGCCAGTCTCGCAAGCAGGGAGTGGATGCCGCCTTGGAGCGTCCACTGCGGCAGCAGTTGTGTCAAGACGGTGCTGCCGGCGACGTAAGGATAGCAATCAAAGCCAACGTCGACACCATCGTCCGCCGCCTTCTCGATCTTCTCCAGCGCCCTGGCTTGCTTATCCCAATTGCGGGGGCCAACGGCCTGAAGATGGGAGATTTGAAGCCGGCAACCCGTCCGGCGAGCCAGTTGTAATTGCTCATCTACGGCTTCGAGCAGGAGGTCGCCATACCCACGCATGTGCGTGGCGTAAGTCTTGTCATGGCGCGCGACCACACGACACAAGCGTTCCAGTTCGGCAGACGGAGCGCTGGCGCCGGGCGAATACATCAGCCCCGTTGAGAACCCGCAGGCTCCATCCTCGAGCGCCTCGGAAAGCGTCTGCTCCATCCAGTCGAGATCGCGTTCCGCAAGTTGCCCCAGCTGGTTTCCGACGCGAGCGATGCGCAGGCTCCCATGTCCGACGAGGGAAGATACGGCGGTTGTCGGTGAATTGGCGGCTTGTTCGAGATAAGCTTTGGCGCTGGCCCAGCCCCAGTCCGTGCCAGCGCAGAAGAGACCGTTGGCAAAATCATGCATCAACTTGCGATCGGCCGGCGCCGGAAACGCCGAAAAACCACAGTTTCCAACTACCTCGGCGGTGACTCCTTGCGCAACTTTCTCATTGCGGTTTTCGAGCACTTGAAGGTCCAGGTGGCTGTGTGAGTCGATGAAGCCCGGCGCTACCGCCAGCCCGCGGCAGTCGATCACCCGAGCGTCAGCCGGTGAATCGAACACGCCGACGCTCTTTATGATCGAGCCAGAAATTAAGACATCGCCGGATTCCGGCGGCGTCCCGGCGCCGTCGATTACCGTACCGCCCTGGAGGATAAGAGTGCTCATGTGAATCTGATTCCTATCAAAACTGGATCCGGCCGGTCGTGCTTACGCAGGATGTCCACTCAGTGCTTGTCCAGTTCCTCTCCCATGCGTTTTCGCACTATGAATAGGGCGTTCGGATCTGCGCTCCAGTGCTTGAAATCCTGGCCGACCTGCCTCGCCAACTCAAGGGCTAAGTCGGCCTTGCCCGCTTTCTTCATCAGGTCAATATATTCATAGTCGTCGACGCCCTCGCGGATCCATTTCAGGCGTAGCGACGGAACTGTTCCTTTGACTCCAGCGTCCTCGCCGGGATAGACGAGCATCCCTTCGCCCGGATAATGATCGCCCCCAGTCGGATAAGTGTCCACATCGTTCCAGGGATCCCTGGTCCAGGTATCCACCGACCAGTAAAGCAAGCCGGTAAAGCCCAGGCTCTGGTTGATAAACCCCTGCATGACCCTGTAATGCATGGGCGAGAAATCAATCTCCCATTGAGGCGAATGGTCGTCTTGCACGAGCGCAGTGTACGTCCAGACTCGATCGCCTTTCTTCTGAACTGTAGCGACGTTCTCTGGGGAAGTTTCATAGTAGCCCGGCTGCAAAACCCAGATGTCCACCGCTGAACGACCGCTGCCCGATCCGTCGTCGAAAAGCTCTGGTACGGGGGCCATCGTGATGAGATTGAGAATACCCGCACTATGCAGATTGCGGGACCAAGCCTTGACCAACGGATACAGGGCGGGGAACTCTACAATTTCGTCAGCCGTATAGTTGTAAAGCAAAGGGACGGAGGGAAACTGGCGCGCGATTTGCTGAATTTCTTCGACTGGAGGAGCCGGTTTCATGGTGCCGTGGTTGTAGTCGGCGCCACTCGACAATCCAATGTTGATCGAACTCAACTGGTACTTCTCCACCAGTCGTGCGGCGCTTTTTACAGGTACAGGTGTGGGCATAAGTTTGTGGCGCAAAATGGTTTCACAGGCAGCAACGCTCTTGTCATTCCACAACATGAAAGATGAATCCAGAGACGGTTTAAGCGGCAACTCAAAATTCCAAACTGTGATGGCAAGATCCCCAGTCGTGCTTCCCTGATCGCTCGTCACTCTGAAAGACCCATGGTACCTGCCGCGCACGGCATTACGTGGAACTGAAACATCGATCCACAGAGGTTGATTCTCACCCGGTTCCACGTCGAAAGGAACCGCGCGGATCCTGGCACTGACGGGAGGCTTATCAGTGGCCGGATCGAGGAACGGAACCAGCGCATCCGCGTACCAACCAGCACCCATTGGAGGCCGGGGAGTGCCTTTTTTCTCTGGGCTGCCTTGCTCGACATGCACGTAGTGCTCGCGATAGGCGACCAGATTCTCTTTCCCGATCACAGCGCCCTTCGGACCCCTAAGATCGGAGAGTGTGAGATTGACGTGGGTGAGACGTTTCGTCTTCGCGCGAACAACGATCTGGAATGGTTCATACTCACCCCGGGCCGCAAATAGTTCAAGGCGGCGTTTTTCTCGTGGAGGGTCCTCCCGTCCAACTCTCTCCATGCCGGACACTGACCAGACAGTGGGCTTCGAAGCTGCGGATTGCGCCGGCGGCGGCATCGGAAGAATGATGCCGCAGAAAATGACACATTGGTAGGCGAAACGAATCAGGCGCATCGTGCGCTACTCCTCAAACGTCCAATCATTTGTTCTGCTCCGGTGCGATTGCATGCATAGGCGGGTCTCGATCCGGCTCCGGAACTGCCGAACTCAGGTGTTCCCAGGAATCCCGATCCTGTGAGTAGTTCCTCATGGCACGCTTGTCAAGGCCTTTCCTCAGATCGCGGGCTGCACGTCCAATGGGATGGACGGATTTTGCCAGGGACCGGGAAAAACGAATGAGATTGCTGCGTCCCAACAGATTTCTGCGATGGTAGTCTGATCCAGTCTTTCGCGGCGCCGAGCGTGAAGTGCACAGAGGCAAGGCAGAGCCGAAGTCGGTTCGTCATTGAAAACTACATTTCCCCTGCCGAACCGCGTCCACGAAAGATCGCCCCAGGCCCTCTACGAGCACGTCCGAAGATTGCCTATCATTAGTCCACACGGGGGCACGCAGGCGCCGTGTTTTGCCAGGTGGGAAGCTTTTGCGATTCGACCGTATTGGGGGCAAGAACTTCACCGGTGCACCATCCTCTTGCCAGATCTTCGGGGAGCAAGGCAGAAAAACGTGTCCAATAGGCTGAACGCAAGTCCCGGTCTCACATTGTTTTTCCGTTGGCAGCCCATGTCCTAAGCGCTATCATCCGTCGCGAGAGACGGGCCTCTTCTTTGAAGGTCAGTCAAACCGGTGTTGTTGATCGTCAGAGGATAGCGTTTACCGTTACTGTCGAGGGCCGTAGTGGGCAAACTCAAGGAGTATTCCGTACCGTCGATCGACCGCGCACTCTCGGTGCTGGAGTGTCTTGCCCATGCGAAACGCGGGTTCTCACTCTCCGAAATTGCTCGAAGCCTGGGTATCCCAAAGAGCTCAGCCCATCTGATCCTGTCCACGCTCGAGCGCAGGGGGTTCCTGCAGAAGAATGCTAAAACCGGCAGATTTTGTTTCGGCCTCCAGTTGGTGAGCCTCAGTAGGAGCGCCCTCGAAAACCTCGACCTGCGTGATGAAGCCAAGCCCTATCTGCGTTCTTTAATGCAAAAAACCGGACTCACCGTTCATATGGCGGTGCTGGAACGCGATGAAGCCGTGATCATTGAAAAGGTTGAAGCGCCAGGATTGGTCAGGCTGGCTTCATGGATCGGGCGCCGGATGGACGTCAACTGCACGGGAGTTGGAAAGGTACTGCTCGCTTTCCTGCCCGATGACGAACTTGATTTTCTTCTCAAGACCAAAGAGTTTGCTCGACACAATAGTCGCACGATCATCTCCAAGAGCACCCTGAGACGAGAGCTGAAGCAAATAAAACAGTCGGGGTACTCTCTCGATAACGAAGAGGATGAACCTGGAGTGTGTTGTATTGGAGCTCCCGTGTTCGACGCGAATGGAAAGGCCGTCGCAGCAATCAGCGTAGCCGGAATTGCAAGTCAAATTGCAAATGATCGTGTTCCGGTTCTGGCGCGCTTGGTGATGCGAGTTGCTGGACGTATTTCCGTACGTTTGGGTTATGTCGCACAAATGGCGAACGCGGCGAATTAAGGGATCGTCCCCATAACATGGCGGGGATAAACGAGCCGTTTCAGGGAGGCAAGGGATGCCGAAGGATCGCTCAGCGAACAGAAGAGGTTTGGTACGGGCCAGAAACGGTTCCACGGCGAACGTTCAGGTCGGAGTGGTAGGCCTGGGACTAATGGGCATGAGCATCACCACCTGCCTGTTGGCTGCGGGACATCCAGTAATAGCGGTGACTCGCAGTTTGGAAAAACACAAGTACGCGCGCCGTCATATATTGGCACTCTTAAAGCAGATGACCAGGCAAGGCATCCTGCGGCGGGATCCGTCCCGGCTGATTCTGAATTTAGTCATTTCGGAGAACTTCCACGATCTGCGCGATTCTCAAGTGGTAATTGAATCGATCGTAGAAAATCTCGAGACCAAACGAGTCGCCTTGGCCCAGATTGAAGAGTCCGTATCACCGGAGACGGTCATTGGGAGCAATACTTCTGCAATTCCTGTTTCCATCCTGCAAGAGGGAACAAAGCGCCCCGAGCGGGTTCTAGGCATCCACTGGGGAGAGCCGGCCCATGTCACCCGGTTCCTGGAGATTATTTGTGGCGCGAAATCCGAACTGCGCTACGCGCAACGCGTGATGGCCCTGGCAAAAGGGTGGGCGAAGGAACCCTCGCTGCTGCGGCGGGATATTCGTGGCTTCATTACGAACCGTCTGATGTACGCCATGATTCGGGAAGCATTTTTTCTGGTGGAGAACGGCTATGCCAACATCGACGATGTGGATCGATCGTTGCGCAATGATCTGGGCTACTGGATAACCTTCGCTGGTCCCTTCCGTTTCATGGATCTGACAGGAATTCCTGCCTACGCTGCGGTGATGAAGGATCTGTTTCCCGAACTCAGCTGCGATACCAATGTGCCGTCCCTGATTGATAAGCTGGTCAAGTCCGGTGCTCGGGGCGTATCCAACGCGCGTGGCTTCTATTCCTATACCGCGGAAGAAGCCCAGAGATGGGAAAGGCTTTTTCTGAAATTTACCTACGAGATTCGCGAATTAGCACAAAAGTATCCTGAGAACATCGGCAATAATCGCCAAAATTCGAAAACAGGAAAGAGTACGAGGAGACCCCAGAACAGTGTTCGCCGTAGCCGCGTTTTATCATAGAAAGGCCACACAAAATGCCCAAAGTTGAAGTCAAACATCCTGACAAGGTGGCGTCGACCGGGTCCTATTCTGCGGGAGTGGAGATCGACGGCTGGCTCTTCATTAGCGGACAGGGACCTTTGGACCTGCAGACCGGGGCCGTGGTCCGAGGATCGATTGAAGATGAAACCCGATTGACGCTCAACCACATCGGAAAGGTCCTGCATAGCGCCGGCTACAGCTTCGCCGACGTAGTAAAGTGCACCTGCCACCTTCAGAATATTCAAGACTTTGGAGGATTCGACAAGGTCTATGCCGGGTTTTTTCCCGGAATCCGGCCGGCGCGTACTACCGTGCAATCGGGTTTGGGTGATGGAATCAAGGTTGAAATCGATGCGATCGCACGGAAAACGCCGTAGACCAATGTGATGAACTGGCGCGTGCTCAACCGTGGCGTTTGGTGCAACGGGCGCCGGACCTTCGGCGAAGAAGAAGTTTGGACTCGATGAAGATTTCTGAATTGGACACGCCTGCGGTGCTGATCGATGTCGACGTGATGGAGAGAAATCTCCAAAACATGAGCAACTACTGCGCTGCGCAAGGCCTGAAGCTGCGACCGCACACCAAGACCCATAAGATTCCTGAACTGGCTCGTTTGCAGGTTAAGCTCGGTGCCGCCGGCATCACCGTGGCAAAACTGGGCGAAGCGGGCGTCATGGCTGACAGCGGCTTGAACGACATTTTGATCGTTTACCCATTGGTTGGCGAAAAGAAATTGGATCGCCTGGTGCGACTGGCCGAACGTGTAAGAATCGCGGTAGCGATGGATTCGTTGGAGGTCGCGCAGGGGATCTCGCGAGCAGCTTTAAATGCCGGAGTAACGGTGGGCCTGAGAGTTGAGTTTGACACCGGGTTTGGACGATGTGGCCTGCCCATAACCGAGCACTCTGTAGAAACGGCTAGCCGGATTCGTGAGCTTCCCAATCTGCGCTGGGAAGGGGTTCTGACCTATCCGGGCCACATCATGGGAACGGCCGCAGAGCGCGAGATCCTGCTCGCGAAGGAAAACGATGGGCTTTCAAGGCTCAAGGAACTCCTCGACCTCAAAGCAATCGACTGTGAAATCGTGAGCGGGGGCAACACACCCGCCGCCTATATCTCTCATCGCTTTAAGAACGTGAATGAAATCCGGCCGGGTACTTACATCTTCAACGACAAGAACACTGTCTGTGCAGAAGCTGCGGCCTATCGCGACTGTGCGGCAACGGTTCTCACCACCGTGGTGAGCCTCAGCGTTGCAGGCAAAGCTATGGTTGATGCGGGAAGCAAAACTTTCTCAGCGGATACGCTTCTTTCCGGTCGCAAGTGCGGCTTCGGCGAAGTTCTGGGTTATCCCGAACTCGTCGTCGAAGACTTGTCCGAGGAGCACGGGCATTTGAGCTTGCGCGGAGCGCGTATTGCGCCGAATTTAGGAGAACGTCTTCGCATCGTCCCCAACCACATATGTACTTGTATCAACCTGCATGACCGAGTTTACGGATGTAGTGGGG
The DNA here is from genome assembly GCA_963838315.1 of uncultured Acidobacteriaceae bacterium. GTDB lineage: Bacteria > Acidobacteriota > Terriglobia > Terriglobales > Acidobacteriaceae > Acidiflorens. Next base: position 41,102 of record CAWIQW010000004.1, on the reverse strand, counting down.
ACGACGTAGTGGCGGAGTGGGAGGTTAAGGGGCGAGGAAAGGTCCAGTAAGCGCAATCTCCAGAATTTCTCCAGCGCCCTGGTGTGAAGTTAGAAAAACCGTCACAGAAAATGGCGCGAGTTGCGACTCGATGAGGCAAGCCCGGGGCTTTTTGATCCCCGGAATTCACGGAATGGACGGTGCTACCGTTTGAAGCAGGCAACATGGCCCCGCCACTCATTTCCTTTGTCAGGTGGAAGATTGCAGCGAAAACTATTCATCGCATTCTCTTCAGTCCTTATTAGCATCTCGAGCCTCGTGGGTCAACAGAAGTTCGCGGGCAGGCAGTTCGTGCAAGCGCCACTTCCGCTCTCTGAATCGTCGACTCCTGTTCCTTTGGCTCCTCCACAAATGCCGGCGTCGCCTCCCGAAGTACAATTCCACCAGGGTCAGCTTACGGTCACGGCGTCAAATTCAACTTTAGGGGACATTCTAAGGGCCGTGGGTAGAGAGACTGGGGCATTGGTCGATATGCCGGGCAATGTCACCGAACCCGTAGTGGGGCAATTCGGACCTGGTCCAGCCCGTGACGTGCTGACCTCATTATTGAACGGATCACATTTCAACTACCTCTTATTAGGATCGGCCGATAACCCTGCCGCTTTGGCGCGGGTGATTCTGAGTTCGAGGTCGAGCACAAACGATCGGACTGTTCAAACGGCAACTGCCTCCCCTCCGAGACAGCCCGAACAAGTTCAATATGCACCAACAGGCGGTTTGCCACCAGCGATTGAAGCGGCTAATGCCCGGGCAATGGCTGCCCGTTCCGTAGCGATCACGTCGCCCCCGGCCGACATCGACGACATGACTGATGACTCTGATCCCGATGCTCCAGATAATGACCTCGCGAATGTGCATGGAATCACGAGACAGACAGAAGGCCAGCCCCCGCCGCCGAGTGCCTTCGGGCAGTCAGTACCAATGAAGGCTCCGGAACAACAGCAGCAACAGTTGCAACAGCCGGTGGTCCCTAAGCTAGATGGCGATTCACCCGGTCATAGCCTTCCGCAATAGCGATAGTCAGTTCTCATTTCGAAGCGACCGTGCCAAATTTTTCGAGATCACTGTCTCCCAGGGGATAATCCGCGCGAAGCGATCTGAAGCCTTCTTTTGCGTGTTGTCGCCGAGACGCGTGTAGCGGGTCGTCTTCGCGTTCCTGTGGCCCACCAGTTTTTTGGCCGATACGCTCCTGTGCGGATTCGATTCCTTCCGCGCTCACGATCCTTCAATCGTTTACCTAGTCCGTTGCTGGGTTTACGATCGTTTCAGGGCTCGCCCCGCGAGTTTGCGATGGGGGTTAGCGGTCTGACTCAGCGGAAGTCTCTGGATTTCTGCGTCTCAAAGAGATCGAAAGCCAGGACAAGTGATCTGGACAATGGACGTGTAGGGCGCCCTCCTCGGACCGAAAGGCTGATGTCCCTCAGGCAACCGCGAGATAGACGTACCTCAGGATGAAAAGAGCAGTCAGAATCCATATCAGCACGGTTATTTCGCGAGACTTTCCAATTGCCACTTTGACGACCGTGTAGGAGATCATTCCCAAACTCAGACCGGTCGCGATGCTGAATGTGAGTGGCGTGGCGAGCATGGTGATGAAAGAGGGAACCGCTTCGCTGAACTCGCTCCATTCGATGCGCGAAATGGATTGAGTCATAAGCGCGCCTACAAGAATCAGCGCGGGCGCAGTCGCGTAGGCCGGAATAGCCGCAGCCAGGGGCGAACAGAACATGGCCAGTAAGAAGAGAGCGGAGACGGAAACTGTGCTCAGTCCGGTGCGCGCGCCGGCGGCCACGCCGGCCACGCTTTCGATGTAGCTGGTGACCGTGGACGTGCCGGTCAAGGATCCAAATAGCGTGCCGACAGCATCTGCTATCAGCGCCCTGCCCACGCGGGGAATCTTGCCGTTCCTGACGAAGCCTGCCTGCTCGCAGACCCCGACCAGCGTGCCCACGTTGTCGAAAAGATCGACGAAGAGAAATGCGAACAGAATTTCGAGAAATCCGAGATGGAAAGCGCCGCGAAAATCGAGTTGCAAGAAAGTGGAGGAGGGATGCGGGAATGACAATATTGCGGTGGGCCAGTGGGAAATGCCGCGCAGAATTCCCAGCAGCGTCGTGCCAAGGATGCCGATTAAAATTCCTCCGGTGACGTTTCTTGCCATTAGCACGATTGTTAGTGCGAGACCGAAGCAAGCGGTTTGCACTTCCTTGTCGGAGAAGTGCCCCAGTCCGACGAAGGTAGCAGGATTCGCAACCACGAGTTTCGCGTTACGCAGGCCTATGAAGGCGATGAACATGCCTATGCCCGTGGCGGTGGAGTGTTTCAGGCAATCGGGCATACCGTTCACGATCTGTTCGCGTAAGCGGGTCACGGTGAGCAGAAGAAAAACTGTTCCGGAAAGGAAGACCACGGCCAGCGCGGTTTGCCAGGGAACGTGCATGCTCAGGCAGACAGCGTAAGTGAAGTAAGCATTAAGAGACATCCCAGGCGCCAAAGCGATGGGGTAATTGGCGTACAGGCCCATCACCAAAGTGGCGGCGGCGGCTGAGATGCACGTCGCAAATACAACGCCCTCGGGCGGCATTCCGGCCTGCGCGAGGATCTGAGGGTTCACGACGACGATGTAGGCCATCGTTACAAATGTCGTCAGGCCGCCCAGCATTTCCTGCTTAACGGTAGTGTGGTTCTCGGTGAGTTTGAAGTAACGATCGATCAATTGCTGTCCTCAGGTAGTCGCCGATTCTCAGTTGTCATAATCAGTTCTCGGAAGCGCCCGCGAAGATAAGGATTCCTGGGACTTGGAAATTCAGTAGGGGATCTTGCCCGGATGCTGCTCCCAGGCTCGAAATGCCGCCAGTGCTTCCTCGCGCATCATCGGAATCATGGGGATCTCCCGCTCGGCGTGGGGCTGGGTGAATTCCGCGTAAATGGCGGAGTCGTCAAAGCCGATTTTCGCTGCGTCGGCGGCGAGGTTGGCAAAGTACACCTTGTCGATCCGAGCCCAGTAGACAGCGCCCAGGCACATGGGGCAAGGTTCGCAGGAGGTATACAGTTCACAGCCGCGAAGCTCGAATCCCCGAAGTTCCCGGCAGGCTTGACGGATCGCCAGTACTTCGGCGTGTGCGGTAGGATCGTTCATCGCGGTAACCCGATTCGCAGCTTCGGCCAGGATCCTGCCTTCTCTGACGACCACCGAGCCGAACGGTCCACCGCGCCCGGTGCTTACATTCTCGAGCGAGAGTTCAATGGCGCGGGTCATGAAGGATTTTCGGATGTCAGGCGGCTCTTTCATAGCGTAATCGTGTATTGTGCGTCCCCTGCCTGCCCAAGAGGCCACATGCTCAATGGCGGAGCCTTTGGGGCGATGTTTGAGGGAGCAAGTATAAGCGGAGCCAAGAAATACGCAAGACTTTTCAGGGTAGTTCAGCTGCTGGACTCAAGCTGCGGATTGAAAAACGTGTCCGGGCACGATAGGCTCTGGCATGGACGAGCGGGCTTTTGTTTCTCGGCGCGTCGCGACCCCTGGGGAGATTGGTCCGGGCGCGGTATTAGTTCGCGAGGGAAAGATTGCCGGTATCGTACCGACTCATCAAGTGCCCCCTGCAGCCGAGGTGCACGATTTCGGCGACTCGGTGATTCTGCCGGGACTTGTCGATTCCCATCTGCATATTAATGATCCGGGGCGCACCGAGTGGGAAGGATTTGAGACTGCAACCCGGGCTGCGGCGGCGGGCGGCTACACAACGCTCGTCGACATGCCGCTGAACTGCCTGCCACCAACAGCTACGGTTACCGCGCTCACTGCCAAACGCGAAGCCGCCCGAGGACGATGCTGGGTGGATTGGCTGGCTTGGGGCGGTGTAGTCAGTGACAATCAGGCGGATATCGAACCACTGGCCGCCGCGGGGGTACCGGGCTTCAAGTGTTTTCTGATTCATCCTGGGATCGAAGGCTTCACGATGGTTACCGAAGCCAAGCTTCGCGCCGCACTGCCTCGTGTAGCCAGGACTGGCCTGCCACTGCTGGTGCATGCGGAACTCCCCGGCCCGGTGGATGAGGCGACGCGGGATCTTGGAAATGCGGACTGGAGTTGCTACTCCACCTATCTGCAATCGCGGCCGGAAGAGGCTGAGCTGTCAGCGATCCGGCTGCTGCTGTCGCTTTGCCGTGAGCACAAGTTCCGTTTGCACATTGTTCATCTCGCAGCGAGTTCCGCGCTGGCCGAATTGCGCGCAGCACGGGCGGAGGGGCTTCCAGTTAGCGTGGAGACCTGTCCGCACTATTTGCACTTCTGCGCGGAAGAGATTCCGGATGGAGCTACTTTGTGCAAGTGTGCCCCGCCGATTCGCTCCCGGGAAAACCGCGAGAGGTTGTGGCAGGGGCTGAAGGACGGGATCATCAATCTGGTGGCGACCGATCACTCGCCTTGTCCGCCTGCGATGAAGCGGATCGAGGAAAGAAATTTCAAGACAGCGTGGGGAGGCATTGCCAGTCTTTCGCTGGCGCTTCCACTCATGTGGACGGAGGCCAGTTCGCGCGGATTTTCTTTGACCGATATCACGCGATGGATGGGAGAAGCTCCAGCTCGACTGGCCGGATGCCAGGGTCGCAAGGGCCGAATCGCGGAAGGATACGATGCCGACCTCGTGATCTTCGAACCGGAAGAGGAATTCGTGGTGAGCCAGGATCGGCTGTATTATCGCTATCCTGTGTCTCCTTACCTGGGAGCAAAACTGCGGGGCGCGGTGAAAGCTACCTACTTGCGCGGGCAGCGCGTCTTTGGCGATGGGCGCTTCACGGCCGAAGCAAAAGGGCTGGAAGTCCGGCACTAGAAAAATGTGGGCAGGGATATTCCATGGCAGCGGAGAACATCATAGGCAAGTCAGTTCCGCGCAAGGAAGGCCGCGACAAAGTAACTGGCGCGGCGCGGTACATCGACGACATCACCATGCCGGGGATGCTCTATGGCGCAACGGTGCGCAGTCAGGTTGCGCGCGGTGCGATCAAGCAGATTACTTTCGATCCACAGATTGACTGGGACCAGTTTGTAATCGTCACGGCTCAGGACATTCCGGGCAAGAACTGCATCGCTTTAATCGGAGACGATCAGCCCTGCCTGGCGGAAAGAAAGGTCAATCATCCCGAGGAGCCGATTTTGCTCCTGGCACATTCCAACCGTCATCTTGTGCGAAAGGCGGTCGAGGGCGTCTGGATCGAATATGAATCCTTGCCGGCGATCTTCAGCATTGAAGACAGTGAACGATGCACGCAAATCATCTGGGGAGATGACAACACATTCAAAACGTTTCTGATCGCGAAGGGCGAGGTTGATAGTGTCTGGACAAAAGCCGACTACATTGTCGAAGGCGAGTACACGACCGGCGCACAGGAGCAACTCTACATCGAAAACAACGGTGTGATTGCGGCTCTTGATCGCGAGCAGGGAATCACGGTGTGGGGATCGCTGCAGTGTCCGTATTACGTACACAAGGCGCTGATGGCGTTGTGCAATCTGCCGGCCGAGAAAGTTCGCGTAGTCCAGGTTGAAACCGGGGGCGCGTTTGGGGGTAAGGAAGATTATCCCTCGATGATCGCGGGGCACGCGGCGCTGCTCGCCATGAAATCGGGACGGCCCGTGAAGATTGTCTATGACCGCCTGGAGGACATGACGGCGACGACGAAACGGCATCCTTCGCGAACGCGGCACCGGACGGCGGTCAGCAAGGACGGGAAAATTCTAGGTGGGGAGATTGACTTCACGATCGATGGCGGCGCCTATGCGACTTTGTCGTCCGTAGTGCTTTCCCGGGGCACCATCCATGCGGGCGGGCCGTACAATTGGCCCAATGTCCGTATAAGTGGGAAGGCGGTAGCGACCAACGCACCGCCGCACGGGGCGTTTCGTGGTTTTGGCGCGCCGCAAAGTCTGTTTGCCATGGAGCGGCACATGGACCGCATCGCGCACGTAGTGGGACTTTCTCCGGTAGAAGTTCGCCGCCGCAATTTTCTTAAAGCCGGACAAACCACGACCACCGAGCAAACCATTCGGGAAGAAATTGATCTCGAAAAACTTCTCGATCGAGCGCTGGAGCTTTCGGATTACGAGGCAAAGAGAGCGCGCTTTGGGCAAGAGAACGAGGCGGGGCCGGTGAAAAGAGGAATGGGGATCGCGGCCTTTTTGCACGGCGCCGGGTTTACCGGATCAGGCGAGCGCTATCTGGCTTCGGTCGTCGCGGTCGAAGGCTGCGCGGATGGCGGGGTGCGAGTGCTCGTTTCCAGTACGGAGTTCGGACAGGGGACCAATACCGTCCTTTGCCAGATTGCGGCCGAGGCGCTCGATTTGCCCTATGAAGATGTGCGGATCGCGCAGCCGGATACGAATCAGGTTCCGAACAGCGGGCCGACCGTTGCTTCGCGCACAGTGATGGTTGTCGGCAGTCTGGTTAGATCGGCTGCTGTTGGAATTAAACAGACGCTCATCGCAAACGGCTCGCTTGATGTTTCTTACTCACCCGAAGAATTTCGCGCGGCCTGCCGGCGGCACATCGCCGAGCACGGTCAACTGCGGTCGCTGGCGAGCTACGAACCTCCCGAGGGAGTTTACTGGGACGATCAGAAATATCGCGGCGAAGCCTATGCGACGTTCGCATGGGCGGTTTATGTCGCGCAGGTTGCGGTGGATCTTGCAACGTACAGTGCACGGGTTGAGGATTTTGTGGCTCTACAGGAAGTTGGCAGAGTTCTTCACCCGGTTCTGGCGAAGGGTCAAATTGCGGGTGGGGTTGCGCAGGGCATTGGATTTGCGCTCTATGAAAAAGTTGTCTGGCAAAATGGACGCATGCAGAACGGCCAGATGACGAATTACATCATGCCGACGTCCGCGGACTTGCCGCCGATTCGAGTTTTCTTCGAAGAGATGGGCAATGTGCACGGGGCATACGGAGCGAAGGGGATCGGCGAACTTCCAATGGATGGTCCGGCTCCGGCGATCGTCAACGCGATAGAAGATGCGATCGGAACCCGCTTCGACTCGGTTCCACTCTTACCTGAAGATATCTTTGAAGCAGTCTGCGCCGGCGGAGGACGATGAGCCAGTCTTCGAGTGACACGCAGGATCGCGGCACACGCGAAATTTCTTTCGTGGTGAATGGCCAACACGCGACTGTTCGGGTATTTCCCATGGCGAGGCTTCTCGATGTTCTTCGACTTGAGCTGGGGTTGACGGGCGCGAAGGAAGGTTGCGGAGAGGGTGAATGCGGGTCCTGCTCCGTCATCATGGACGGAAAGCTGGTGAATAGTTGCCTCATTCCGGCCCTGCAGGCGGCCGGCGCGAGTCTTACTACGATCGAGGGTGTCGCCGAGGAAGCACAGTTGAGCGCGATGCAGGCAGCTTTTCTGGAATGCGGGGGCGCGCAATGCGGCATTTGCACTCCCGGAATGATTCTGAGCGCCTGTCATCTGTTGAGCAAGAAACCCGAGCCCACCCTGGAGGACATTCGGGAAGGGCTGGCAGGGAATCTTTGCCGCTGTACGGGCTATATCCAGATTTTCGAAGCCGTCGTGCAGGCGGCGCGCGGCAATGCCGGGGCAAAAAGATAGCCGCATGAGATCCGATCCCACCGATTACGAATTGATTGCCCCGGGCAAACTGGAAGCTGTGGTTGCGCTCATGGCGGCAGAGCCGGGCAAGTGGGTGCCGATCGCCGGCGGGACAGATCTGATGGTGCTTTATGGAGCGGGTAAACTTCCGGCGCGGAAGCTGGTGAGCATTTGGAATCTGGCGGAGCTGCGCGGCATCGAGGTCGGGGCGGACGAAATCACGATTGGCGCGGGGTGCACGTACACCGAAGTGCGGGAGCATGACGTGATCGCGCGCGAATTCCCGTTGCTGGCGAGTGCCGCGGCGTGGACCGGGGGGATCGCAAATCAGAATCGGGGGACGGTGGGCGGTAATATCGCCAATGCCTCGCCCGCAGCCGATTCATTGCCCGCATTGCTGGTTTACGAAGCGGAACTGATTCTGGTGTCGGTGCGCGGCGAGCGGCGTGTGCCCTACATTGGCTTCCATACGGGTTACAAGAAAATGAATTTGGAGCCGGATGAGCTGATTCGCGCGATCTCACTTCGGAGAGGTTTTTGGGACTATCTTCATTACTCGCGGAAAGTGGGGCTGCGTAATGCGCAAGCGATTTCCAAGGTGTGCATCGCTGCGTTGGGACGACTGAAGGGCGGCGCTGGGTCTGGCGGCACGATTGAAGATGTCCGCATTGCGCTGGGCAGTGTGGCGCCTGTTCCCATTCGGCTGGCGAATGTGGAACGGATCGTGATGGGAAAGTCCGTCGAACCGGACCTCGTACAGTTGGCAACGGAAACGGCGGCTGCCGAGATTCAGCCGATTGACGATATTCGATCTACGGCGAGGTACCGGGCGGCCGTGGCGGGGAATCTGGTTGCGGAATTTCTTCAGCAACTCGGTGTAAGCGGGAAGCCGGCGTGACTGCCGTGTTGGCACGCTGGAATTTTCTTCCCTTTGAAGCGGCTGTCGATGAGATACTGCCGTGCTGCGGTTCGCGCGCATGGGCCAGTGGGATGGCGAGAAGAAGACCGGTTTCCGACGAAGCGGCTTTGCTGGCAGCATCGGATGAAACCTGGCGTGCTTTGGCGGACTCCGACTGGTTGGAGGCATTTCGCAGCCATCCGCGAATCGGGGAGTCGCGAATCAATGAATCGGGCAGGATTGATTCGTGGGAACTGGAAACCACGATGCCCCGCTCGTCCGCGTGGTCTGAGGCGGAGCAACGAGCCGTCACAGTCGCCGGGGATTCCGTCAAGAGTGCGCTGGCGAGAGGCAACCAGGAGTATGAGCAGAGGTTTGGGCGAATCTTTATCGTATGCGCGACGGGTAAGACTCCTGCAGAGATTCTGAAGATCCTCGAGCGCCGGTTGAAGAATGACGAACGATCGGAACTTCAGGAAGCGGCCAACGAACAGCGGCAGATCACGCAAATTCGGTTGAGAAAGTGGCTTCAGGGATGACGCAGATTTCTACCCACGTTCTGGACATTGCAATCGGCAAGCCGGCGAAGGATGTTCCGGTGCGTTTGGAGCGGCGAGACGCAGCCGGCAACTGGCAGTTGCTGGCGTCCCAGCGTACTAATGAGGACGGGCGGTGCCCTCAGTTGTTAGCCGGCGGGGAAGCGCTGGCCGCCGGGATCTACCGTTTGAGTTTCGAGACCGCGACATATTTCGCCGCGCGCAAACTCGAGAGTTTGTACCCGCTGGTGGAAATTACCTTTCAAGTACGAGAAGGCGAAAAGCATTTTCACATTCCCCTGTTGCTGAGTCCGAATGGATACACGACCTATCGGGGAAGTTGAAGTCCTCGGGAAAGATTTCAGGGAGCCGACAAACTTGACCTTTTCAATCAGAGAATGGATTCACCTCGCGGTACGCTGGTTCCATGTTTTCGCGGGGATCATGTGGGTCGGCCAAACTTACTATTTCACATGGCTCGATAGCCAGTTCGGAAAGCTCGAGAAGCACGACGCTGCGACGGGGACGCTTCCGGCGGTGTGGATGGTCCACAGCGGGGGATTTTATTCCGTCGAAAAAAAGAAGGCTCTTCGAGTGCCGCCCGAGTTGGTGCATTGGTTTCGCTGGGAAGCGCTAATGACATGGGTCAGCGGCATGGTCCTGCTCTTTCTCGTTTACTACTGCACCGGCGGCCTGCTTGATCCCGACGTCGCGAATATTTCCCAGCTTGCGGGCGTGGGCATCGGGTTGGCCGTACTGGCCGCGGGTTGGCACATTTATGATTTTTCGGTGCGGTCGCCTCTCGGCAACTATGGACCCGCATTCGCGGCATTTTCGCTCGCCATGACCGCGGTGGCCGCGTGGGGACTGATGCATGTTCTCAGTGGGCGAGCCGCGTTTATCGAGGTGGGGGCGATGTTCGGAACGATCATGACGGCCAACGTCTGGTTCCGGATCCTTCCCGCACAGCGCAAAATGATCGCCTTTGCCGCTACCGGAGCCACGTTTGATCCAGCGCTTGGCGCTCAGGCCAAACTACGCTCCAAGCACAATACATTCATGGCGGTTCCGGTAGTCTTTCTGATGATCAGCAATCATTTCCCCGTGGGGACCTATGGGAACAAGTATGGCTGGGAGATTCTGACCGCGCTCGTCCTGACAGGATGGGGCGCTGCGAAATTGATTCGCGAAGCTTAGTCGCGAAGGGGCGCGGTCCGAGCGTGGTGAATCGTCGCAACAGCGAATATGCAAAAGGGTGAATCATTGCAGGCAATCAGCGGCACCACCGACTACGCGCGTGAAGTGATTGCCCGTTGCCAGACGCTCGCCCGCTTCAGCGAAGTTGCTGGCAGCATCTGCCGCACATTTCTGTCCGCGCCCATGCGGGAATGTCATCGCGAGATTGCCGAATGGGTTGCTCCCCTGGGAGTGGCAACGCGTGTGGACGCTGCAGGAAACTTACGGATGCTTTACCCGGCGGCTGTGTCCGGCGCACCTCGCCTGATCATGGGTTCGCATCTGGATACCGTGCCCAACGCCGGAGCCTACGACGGCGTGCTCGGAGTCGTTCTTCCGCTGGCGCTGCTGGGCGCTTCCAGAGGCCGGAAATTTCCTTTTGCCATCGAAGTCGTCGGTTTCTCCGAGGAGGAGGGCGTTCGCTTCGGGACGCCGTTTATCGGCAGCCGCGCACTTGCGGGCTCGCTCGATGGAGATTTGCTCGGCCGCCAGGATGCACAGGGAATTTCGATCCGCAGGGCAATCGAGAATTTCGGGCTGAACACGGTGGGGATTCCGCAGGCGGCAATTGGCGAAGATGTCCTCGGCTACGTGGAGTTTCATATTGAGCAAGGACCGGTGCTGGAGGAGGCCGGCCTGCCGCTGGGAGTCGTCGAAGCGATCGCGGGGCAGAGCCGGTTGGAGTTCACTTTCGCGGGTCAAGCCAATCATGGTGGCACCACTCCGATGAATCTCCGCCACGATGCTCTTGCTGCCGCCGCCGAGTGGATCTGTGCCGTCGAACGCCATGCGCAGACGATCTCCGGCTTAGTGGCGACGGTGGGTGCAATTCATGCCAAACCGGGCGCGACGAATGTGATCGCAGGGGTGGCGCGAGTGAGCCTCGATGTGAGACATCGGGAAGACAAAACGCGAACCGCCGCGGTGGACTATTTGGTTCAACTGGCGGAAGATATTGCCACGCGCCGTTCGCTTAGAGTGCAATCGAGCGTGCTGCTGGACCAACTGGCTGTACCTATGGACCGATTTCTCGTAAGCGAAGTGGAAAGGGCCATCACCAGCGTCGCGTGTGAACCTTATCGCATGGTGAGCGGCGCTGGTCACGATGCCATGATCATGGCCGCAAAGGTGCCCGCTGCGATGATTTTTCTGCGGAGTCCGGGCGGCATCAGTCATGATCCGGCGGAGTCCGTAGAAGTCGACGACGTGGCGAAGGCGATTGACTGCGGATTGCATCTGCTTGACCAGTTGGCATCGTCATCCGAATTTCAGAGAAAGACAGGGCATGCATAATCTCGGCAGGACGCGGAGCTCCCAACAGCCAAATCATGTGCTCCTGACACCGGATACATTTGTCCGCACTACGTTGCCGGGCATGAAGAAGTGCGCCGCCATCGTGCATGCGGGACCCGCCATGGGCGCGCGATTTGCCCAGTACACCGCGGAGTTTGAAAGCGGTGGCGAACTCGGCGGGACGACTGCGCAAAGGTTCGTCTTCGTGATGGAAGGCTCTCTTCAATTGGATGTAAACAACCAGCAGAGACGACTCGAATCGCGAGGTTATGCGTATTTGCCAGAAGGCGTTTCGCACCGGATGACGGCGAGGGAGAACAGCCGGGTGGCTGTCATTGAAAAGACTTATCAGCCCGCGCCTTCGACTCCATCCCCGCGCCTGCTCGTGTCGCACGAAGATGAAGTTGTTTCGCATGCGTTGGCGGACGATCCACGTTTGCAGGTGAAGTGCCTTTTGCCGGATGAGATGAGTTTCGATTTTGCGGTCAACACCATGGTTTACCAGCCCGGCGCCGCGCTCAGCATAGTCGAAATGCACATCATGGAACACGGGCTCATCATGCTTGAAGGCGGGGGAATTTACCGGCTTGGAGATTGCTGGTATCCAGTGACCGCTGGGGATTTCATCTGGATGGCACCTTGGTGCCCGCAGTGGTTCGGAGCGATCGGGGATCGTGCTGCGAAGTACCTTATTTACAAGGATTGGAACCGGCATCCGCTTTCTGGCGCTCGCCCATGAAACTCGAGATCGACGAAGCGCAATTGATGTCTGAGATTGCAGCATTGGCCGCCATCTCTGACGGAGAGCCGCCCGCCGTCACCAGAGTTGTTTTTTCTCCGACTGACCTGCAGGCGCGCGCATGGCTGAAAGGGCGCTGCGAAGAAGCGGGCCTGGCTGTGCGGCAGGATGCGATTGGAAACACATTCGTGCGCTGGACAGGTTCCGATCCCGAGCTTCCAGCCGTTGGCACCGGTTCGCATATCGATGCGATTCCAAACGCCGGGAAGTACGACGGTGTGGTCGGCGTTCTTGGAGGTCTCGAAGCGATTCGAGCCTTGCGGCGAAGCGGTTTCCATCCCCGGCATTCCATTGAATTGCTGGTATTCACTTCCGAGGAGCCAACGCGTTTTGGGATCGGATGCCTCGGGAGCCGCATGCTCTCGGGAACGCTTTCCGCTGCCGCGGCACGGCAGTTGAAAGACGGAGATGGCGTGGCTCTCGAGGAAGTTCGCGCAAGAGCGGGCTTGAGCGGTGATCTCGATGGAGTAAAACTACGGAGCTCCTACTATAAGGCGTTTGTCGAATTGCACATCGAACAAGGCCCTCTGCTCGAGTGCGAGCAGATTCCGTTGGGTGTAGTGACCAGCATTGCGGCACCCGCGAGCCTGAATATTTTCATCGAAGGGTCGGGCGGGCACGCGGGCGGGGTTTTGATGCCGGACCGTCACGACGCGCTTTGTGCCGCGGCGGAATTAGTCCTCGCGCTGGAGAGTGCCGCCCGAAATAGCGGAGCGGTCGACACGGTGGCGACGGTCGGCATCTGCGAAGTTTTCCCCGGCGCTGTGAATAGCATTCCCAGCCGGGTTCGCCTCAGCGCGGACATTCGCGACACCGATCTCAAGCGGCGTGACGGCGTGATGCAGAAGATAGAAACGGCCGGCAAGGCGATGGCGGAGAAGCGGCAGGTGTCGATTCGCAGCGAGTTAGTGAATGCGGACTCGCCAGCCCTGTGTGCGCCTGAGGTCGTCGAAGCCCTTAGCGAAGCGTGCCGGAAACGCAGTGTGAAGTTTCTTCCGATGGTGAGCCGCGCCTATCACGACTCATTGTTCATGTCGCGCATCGCTCCCACCGCGATGCTCTTCATTCCCTGCCGCAACGGGTACAGTCATCGTCCGGACGAATATGCGGCTCCAGAAGATATTGCCCGCGGAACGCTGGTGCTTGCCGAAACTCTGGCGGAGCTTTCGCGCTAGTCGTCAATGCTGTGAGTAAATCGGTGTCGTCGACTTGCGAACCTTGGCATAACCCGGCTTGATCGTCGAGTAAATCAAATCGCAACGCTCGTCATAGGGCAAGAAGGCGCTTTTCATCGCGTTGATGGTAATTTTCTCGAAGTCGTCGAGGGTCAAGCCAAAGGTATCAGCGGCGGCTTCGAACTCCTGAGTCATGTTGGTGCTGCTCATTAGTCGATTGTCGGTGTTGAGCGTAACGCGAAATTTCTCCTGGTAGAGAATTTTGAAAGGATGCTCGGCTAAACTCGGCGCCGCTCCGGTATGAACATTGCTGATTAGACAAATTTCCAGCGGAATTCTTTTGTCGAGCACGTACTGGGCAAGATCGCCCAACTTCACTGCTTTGCCGTCAACGACGGCGATATCGTCGATCAAACGCGTCCCGTGTCCGATGCGGTGTGCGCCGCAGTATTGAATTGCCTGCCAGATCGATTCCTTTCCATATCCTTCGCCCGCGTGAACCGTTATGTTGAAATTCTCCCGCTGGATGTAATGAAAGGCTTCTACGTGTTTCTTCGGAGGATACCCGCCTTCTTCTCCAGCCAGATCGAAGCCGACGACTCCGCGTTCGCGAAAGTCGACGGCGAGTTCCGCCATTTCCAGCGACACATCCATGTTGCGCATGGCGCAGATGAGCAAACCCGAGGAGATTCCGAAATCCTTGCGTCCTCGCTCCAGTCCCTTCAAAACGGCGGAGACCACCTGTTGATGCGTCAATCCCTTTTGCGTATGAAAGATTGGTGCGAAGCGAGTTTCGAAGTAAACGACGCCGTCCTTGCTTAGGTCCTCGGCTTGTTCATAAGCGACGAGTTCCAGCGCCTCCTCGGTTTGCATGACGGCAATAGTGTGGGTGAAGCCCTCCAGATACTTGGCGAGACTGCCCTGGTTTGCGCCGCGATGAAACCACTGTGCCAGGGCGTCAGGGTCCGAGGTTGGAAGTCCCGTGTAGTCTGCCTCTTGCGCTAATTGAATCACGGTTCGCGGACGCAGCACTCCATCCAAGTGCTCATGCAAAAGAACTTTGGGTAGACTTCGTAATAATTCTTTGTCGAGTTTCATCAAAAGTTTCCTTGCCCGATGACTCCGTCTAAAGCGATCGATGGAGCGTTGGAAGATGATACACCCGGGTTCATCGTGGCTCCCCTTGCGCGGGGGTAGCGCGAGCCGTGTTGTACAATCCCACCCCAAATGCAACTCGAGGAAAATCGCCGCGCATGATGCAAGTCGCCGCAGAAAGTTCCCGCACGACCAACTATGGTTTGCGCCGCGAGATTTTATCGCCGCTGGAAACGCTGGCACAATCGGTCTCCACCATGGCGCCCACGACGACGCCGGCGGCGACAATCCCGCTGGTATGCGCGCTTGCGGGCAACGGAACATGGCTGGCGTATGCGCTGGCGACCGTGGCTGTTCTGCTGGTTGCCTTGTGCATTGGCCGCTATGCCAGCCACTCGGCATCGCCGGGTTCGTTGTACACCTATGCCTCGATGACCCTGCCTGCATGGTTGAGCGCGACAGTCGCGTGGAGTTTGCTGCTTGCTTATGTGGCTACGGGATCGAGTGTGATTGGCGGTTTCTACCATTACGCTAATTTGTTGTTGCGCGATGCTACCGGCCACGTTTACTCGGCGGTTTTGCTGGCTGCGTTCGTCACGGGAGTCTCGATCTGGATTGCATATCGAGACGTGAAAATCTCCGCCGAACTCATGCTGTGGATCGAGGCTGCATCGGTCACGGTGATTGTGACCCTGGTCGCTCTGCTGCTGTTCCACCGGGGCTGGCATTGGGATCGGGAGCAACTCCACCTGCACGGCATGACCGGCAGCGGGCTGCGGCTCGGTCTGGTGCTCGCGCTATTCAGCTTCGTCGGGTTCGAGAGCGCGACTACGTTGGGGTCGGAAGCACGGAACCCGCTGAAGACGATTCCTCGCGCTGTCATCCAGAGCGCCCTTCTCGCAGGAGTTTTCTTTATAATCTGCGCCTACGCGGAGGTTCTGGGGTTCCACGCCGCAGGCCAAGACCTGGGGGCGTGTCAGGATCCGATGCATGTGGTGGCCAAGGTTGGAGGCGTCCCTGTGCTTGGCCTGCTGATCGATATCGGTGCGCTCGTAAGCATGTTTGCCGGGACCTTGGCATGTATAACAGCCGCCGCGCGCGTGCTGCTGCTGATGGCGCATAACGGGCTGGCGCACGACTCATTACGCGCCACGCATGCGAAGAATCAAACGCCGAGCCGGGCCGTCGTGATTACGGGACTTGCCGCGCTGCTGCCCGTAGCGGTACTGGCATACCGCGGCGTCAGCGGTCTGGATGTCTACGGATGGATGGGCTCGCTGGCGACCTACGGTTTTATCATCGCCTACGCACTGGTTTGCCTGGCTTTACCAAGCTACCTGCGCGCCCATAATGTTTACCGCGCAGGAGCACAAATCGTTCCATGGCTGGCGGGTGCCGCGATGATACTTGCGCTCGTAGGAAATCTCTACCCCGTGCCTGAAGGACCCTATGGCAAGCTTCCTTACGTTTACCTGGCGTATTTGACTGCGGGCCTTCTGTGGTTCGCGATCCGACGGCGTGGGGTACAAACCTCGCCCGGTAGCCATAAAAGTTTTTAATCCGTGCCAAAGAAATTATCACTGCACGACATCCTTGTCCTTAGAGCCCCAACTCACGTACATTCGGTCCATCAATTTTTAGCCGTCGGATACCCTCGTCTTTAGCCGCGTGCAATCCAGCCCTTGCCGCGAATATTGTTTCACCTAGTCGGAGTGTTGACTGCGGGTAAGCAGCGTTTCATCAGTGCATTTTCAGAACTTCATATGAGGCTATTGATGATAAAGAAAGTCGCGTTGTTTCTACTCATCGCTGGATTTTCCTTGGGGATGCTCTCTGTTCTTACTTCCTACGCCGAGGCGCAGCAGACGCTGGGAGGCATCACCGGTTCGGTTGCAGACAAGACGGGCAGCGTGCTTCCGGAGACGGCCGTGACGGTTGTTGGCGACCAGACGAAACTCACGCGTACCCAGAAGACCAACGCGAATGGCATCTATGACTTTGTGAACCTGCCCATTGGCGCCTACACACTAACCTTCACCCACGAGGGCTTCCAGACGCAGAAGATACCCGCCGTCACCGTGCAGGCGGACCGCACGGCAACCATCAATGTGGTGCTGCCGGTGGGCCAGGTGGGGACAGTCGTTGAGGTGCAGGCGGAACCGCTGATGAACGCGGTCGACACGACCAATGGCTATGTGATGGACGAACAGCAGATTCAGGAAGTCCCGCTTCCTACCGGCAGTTTCACCGGATTGGCCATTCTTTCTCCCGGCGTGAACGCCGAACTCCCCGGCGGCACGGGGGTGAACAGCGGTCTCGGGAATCAGCCGATCTGGGCGAACGGCCAGCGCGATACCAGCAACAGCTTCCTGCTGAACGGCGTCGATGCCAGCAACCTGTTTAACGGCAAGAGCACGAGCCAGGTGGCCTCGGCCCGCATTGTGAACAATACCGGCGTTGCCAATCCGAACAGCACGACCGCCGCACCCGTGCAGAGCACGGCCTCTGTTTATCTGGCGGTGGGACAGGCATTGCCAACACCCGCCCCGGAGACTGTTCAGGAATTGCGCGTCAATACTTCGATGTACGATGCGCAGCAAGGTGCGACCAGCGGCGCGCACATCGATATGAGCACCACCTCGGGCACGAATTTGTTCCACGGCCAGCTTTATCTGCATCGCGGAACCGATGCGCTCAATGCCGCGCCGTTCTTCAATAAGGAAGACCCGAATATTCCTTCCTACGACAAGAATCCCGAGATGCACCGCTACACCGCTGGTGGAACTCTGGGCGGACCGATCATCAAGGACAAGCTGTTTGCATTTATCAGCTACCAGCACATTCACGATTCCGACCAGGATATTGGGCTCTCGCGCCTGATTGTTCCTCCGGGTCTGACCGACTCCAACCGCACTCCGCAGGGTCTCGCCCAGATCGCAAACACGAATTGGGGTACAAGCCTGACTGGAAACGGCGACGTCAGTCCCACGGCGGTCGCGCTCTTTCAGTACAATTGCCGAATGGACAGTATTTGATTCCGTCCTCGGACGGGCAGACGCCGGACGCAACCTTCCCCGAAAATGCGATCAGCCCCGGCACCGCTTACTTCATCTCCGATCAAGCGGTCGTCAATCTCGATTGGAACAAGAGCACGAAAGACACAGTGTCGGCAAAGTATTACTACCAGCACGATCCGAGCGTCGCTCCCTATGCGTACTCGGGCGTCCCCGGCTTTCCGCAGCGGCTCGACGCCGGCAGCCAAGTCGCGTCGATTACGAATACGCAGACGCTCAGGCCGAACCTAAGCATCACGGAAGTGCTTGGTGTTCTCCGGGAGAAGGTCTACAGCACCATTGGGCAGCCGTTCACGCCGCAGTCGTTCGCCGGTCAAACCGCGACAGCGCCGATCAATACCTTTGGCTCTTCTTTCTTTCCCGGCATCAGCATCGTCGATCCTTTCGGAATCTATGGCCCGGCTAACACTGGCGTAGGCGCCGACCTGCAATGCGGCCAATCCGTGCCCCATCGCCAACCAGCAACCTCTGGTGATTGGCCAGGGCTCTGCGTCTCAGGGGGCTTTCACCGGAGTCTTTCAGAATCGCATCATGCCTTCGGCAAATGCCATCTGGATTCGTGGTAAACATACGTTCATGTTCGGCGGCAGCTATGCTTATACGCAACTCGATGCCCGTGATCGGCGAACAGGACAAGGCATTATTTCCTCGGCCGACTTTTCCCAGTTCATTCAGGGGTTCGTCAACACCAACGACGACTTCACGACTACAAAGTTTCTGCAAGGCAATGCCGACCGTTACTACCGCGCTGGCCAGTCGGGCGCCTACATCCAGGATAAATTCCAGTTTCGATCCAATCTCACGCTGACGGCGGGGCTGCGCTGGGATTGGAATGGCGGCCTCACCGAGAAATACGGCCGCATCTTTAATTTTGATCCTGCGCGTTACACCTATGACGACGCAACCGATACCATCGACCCTGCGGGCAATGGGATGAACGGCATCATCATTGCCGGCAACAACAAACTTTTCCCCACGAAGGGCGTCAGCAATACGACGCTCACCGGCCGCCAGTGGGGATTCGCGCCTCGCCTCGGTATTGTCTGGAGTCCGAAATACTTCAACGACAAGATCGTGATCCGTGCGGGAACCGGGATCTACTACGACCGCGGCGAGCTTTTCTCGTATCTCTCGCCAGGCTATGCGGAGGGTGTGATCGACGGCGGGCCATTTGGCGTGAACCAGACGCCTCCCTTTGTCAATGCCACGTCCTGCGCGGGATCGAACTCGAACTTGTATCTGGGCTATATTCCGACTTGCCCCGCGGGATCCCCGCCTTACTCGAATGCGAATGACCCGCTGTCCAATCCCTGGGGAACGACGCTCGCTCCTCCTCCTACTGGCAATCCCGCCGACATCGATCAATACCTGCCGAACCAGGCAGCGATTATCAACGGTGCGTCGCTTTTCTCCTTCGCTACGTACAACCGGACCAACAAGCTGCCTTATACCATCAATGACACGCTTGATATTCAATGGCAACCGCGTAACGACATGGCCATCGAGATCGGATATGTCGGCAACCTGGGCCGCCACGAAGTGATTCCGGTACCGTTCAACCAGCCAGGAATTGCCACGCCGAGCAAGCCCCTCCACCCGAATTCGCAGAACCCGCAGCAATACACATACGGCTACACCGTCCAGGGGATCAACCTGCCTAACAACCAACCCTTTCAAGCCACTTTCGAAGGCGGCAACGTGGACCTGCGCGTGCCCTATATCGGATATTCGGCTGAGTCGGAGAGTTACACCGCGGCGGGGGTCTCTGCGTACAACGCGCTCCAGACGCACATTGAAAAGCGCATGAGTCATGGACTGCAGTTTGGTTTCTCTTACACCTATTCCCATTCCACGGACGAGCAGAGCGGCATGGGTCTGTTCTTCAACGGCAACAATCCGCTCAACCTGCGTTCAGCTTACGGGTCGTCCGATTTCGACCGTACCCATGTCTTAACTTCAGCTACGACTATGAACTGCCCAAGTTATTTCCAGCCGCGACGCTAAAAGGCAAAGTGGCGGATGGCTGGGCCATTCAGGGGATTACCGTCCTGCAGAGCGGCCAGCCCTACAGCATCATCGATTACACCGGTGCGGTGGGCAGCATTTTCTACAGTGTTTATGACGGAATCACGAATCCGATTGTGCCGCTCGCTCCCGGTTGTACTGCGAAGAATGCGGTCACCGGGAGTTCGGGAGCTTTTGGGAATGGAGACGCAGCGCTCAAAGCTTCCTGCTTCACCCTGCCCTTGCTCCAACCGGGAGATCTCAATGGAGCGATTCCGGCCGGCGATACTTTCGAAACCAATTTCACCAGTGGCCAGCGCAATATCTTCCGTCAGCCCTGGCAGAAGCGCGCTGACATATCTTTTGTAAAGCTGACCCAGCTTACCGAACGCTTTTCGTTGAGATACACTTTCGACATTTTCAACCTTACCAATACCACCAGCTTTGACATTCCGATCGACGATGTTTCGCAGAACGCGGGCTACAACAGCTTCCCGGTTGCCGGGACAACACCTCTGCCCACCGGCTGCGGTACTTCGAATGCGGTGAATGGTTTTTACAACTGTCCGTCTGGCTTGGGAATCACGAACAAAACCATCGGCAGTCCCCGCCAGATTCAGATGACCCTGCGAGTCTTGTTCTAGGCAGGTACGGGGGTTAGGGCGGCGGCGGTCACACGCCGCCGCGTTCCTGTTTCAGCGGCGTCACTCTTCGCCGATATCCTCGTTCCACACGGCGGGATTTGCGCGGATGTATTCGCCCAGCAACGACGCGCACTCCGAAGAGTCGAGATCAAGAACTTTTATGCCCAGCGAGCGAAGCCATTCCAATCCGCCCTGAAAGGTACGGCTCTCGCCGACGACCACCGAGCCGAAGCCAAACTGGCGGATGAGTCCGCTGCAATACCAGCAGGGAGCGAGCGTAGTAACCATGATGAGTTGGCGGTAGCTGCGCTGGCGCCCGGCGTTGCGGAAGGCGTCGGTTTCACCATGCAGGGAAGGATCATTGTTCTGGACGCGACGGTTGTGGCCGGAGCCAATGAGTTTGCCGTTGGCGTCAAAGATTGCAGCTCCAATCGGGATGCCACCTTCGGCCAGCCCTTTGCGAGCTTCTGCCAACGCCACGGCCAGCATTGCGGAATGGTCCAGCTCAGCCATGAGGCAGATTATATAGAGGACGACATTTGGGTAGCTGGCCGCTCGTGATCGAGAGCTGGGTAAAGGGAGGGTTGAATTCCACGAGGGGCGGCTCTTATTGAGCCGTCCTCTCGTGGCAGACACATGCGTGGGTTCGAAGTGCTACGGCAGGTAGTACCGGAACGACGTGAAAAAAACGTTGTCCACGGCCCGCGGTGCGATGCCGGGAGAGCCCGCGGTAAGACCGCCGTTTCCAGACCATGCGAATTTCTCAACGTAGGAATACTGCAAGCCCCACTGCAGCCGCCCCGTCGATCCCTGGTACAACTTGTGCCAGAAACCAATGGTGCCTTCGAAGATATTTCGAATGTCACCCGCGCAGGTGCCCCCGGTCGCGGGTGTTCCGGTGCCGGTCGGTACACCTTCAACGCCGCATCCGGTATTGTTGGCAGCGGCATTTCCGTAGCCGCCAATCCCGCTGGTGGAGGTCGTGTAAGTGGCAATGGCCGGATACGCCGGTTGCCCGTTATAGGCTGGGATCGCGGCAGTGTTGGTGACCTTTACGGTCGAATAGCCCTGGTATGCCGTGC
This sequence comes from uncultured Acidobacteriaceae bacterium, assembly GCA_963838315.1. Classification (GTDB taxonomy): domain Bacteria; phylum Acidobacteriota; class Terriglobia; order Terriglobales; family Acidobacteriaceae; genus Acidiflorens. The sequence goes on along the minus strand of CAWIQW010000004.1, from coordinate 19,628 downwards.
GCCCGGCATACTCGTTGCCGAAGTACGCATACAAGTCAAGCTTTGGATTTGGATGCACTTCAAGTTTGGCGAGGGCCTGCTGGTCGCGAATCAGCGCGAGTGTGCCATCGGGCCGAGCGGTTACATCCTGCAACTGAGTGGCGCCGAAACGGCCGATGCCGTCTCCAGCAACGACTTTCAGGCTGAGGTCCACCTTCTTGTCGACCAGAGGAAGTGCGGCGCTGACCCCAAATCCGCCTCCAGCACGTGAGTCGTTGTGGGCCAACAAGGCCGATGGCGACGTTAGAGGATCGCCGGAAGAATCGACGCACCCGGCCGGGTTGATAGCCGGACCGTTGAGAATTACCGTTCCCCCTGCATTGCTTGCCGCAGGACTGACCACGGCGCAAGGATAAACGCGGTTCCGGAAAGTGCTTGCGATCCCGAGAACCTCGTAGTGTCCCCAGCCCGGATCGAAGGCAGCTTTCACGACAAAATCCGGCAGCTTGTTGGGTGTGTATCCGGTTGCATCAAATGCGTTGAACAAGCTGCCGGCCGTTCCGGGAGCATTGAGCCAGAAGCCCTGCGCAGTGGTGACCACGCCAGTAGCCGAAGTATTGGTGTAGGTTGAGAAGCCCCGGCCGCCGATGGTGCTCTGCGGGCCTTCAATCGAGAAGCCGAGGGCGGCTTTTTCGTTGAAGGTCTTGACCACGCGAAAAGCATCCGCACGCTGCCAGGTGAAACCAACAACGTAATTCGGGTCGATCATGCCGGGCAGAGATTCCTGGCGATTCACGATGCCCTTCTTGTTTTCGGTTACCAGACTCCACTGTTGACCGCCGGTGATGGACCACCCATTGGAGAAGGCAGCCATTGCGTACAGTTGACGCTGACGAAAGAGATAACTGTTGGTCTGCCGGTTGTTCGAAGTTGTGCCCGAGGCGAGGAAGTCTCCCTCATAGTAACCGTTTAATTTCGTGCTTCCCACTTTACTCTCCGCCAGCATACTGATGCGGGACTGGCGTCCCGAGAAGTTGAATTCGGAGACCTTCGCGAGGGAGTTGCCGCCAAAGGGGATGGACGAAAATGCAGTCGGAAGATCGCCGCTGGTCGCCCGCGTGCGGTTGACAGTTTCGCCCGCCAGGAAGCCGCCGGGTGTGATGTTGATGCCCTTGAAGCGGATCGATTTGGGTCCTTCTTCAAGTGCGTTTGCAGGAGCAGGCATACCAGCCGCCTGGCTCGCCGGGGAGCTAACTACTGTTGTGGTGAGGGCCGCATCCTTCAGGGTAGGTTTGGCGTAACCGTTTGCATCCGTTGCGGCCAGCCGAGCGTCATCGATCTGCTTGTCGCGCTTGGCCAGTTCGACTTTCAAAGTCTGAAGCTCCTGGCGCAACTCTTCAATCTGCGACGCCACATCGGCGTTCGTCTTGGCCTGGGTTGTATTCGCCGGTGTTGTGTCCGTATCGTTCGCCGGTTGGGCAAGTGCAGGGCTGACGATCATCGATAGCGATAGTCCCAGTGCCGCGAGGGTTTTGGTTGTTTGTTTTCGGATCGAACATGGGATGAGTCCGTCCCGATAAATATTTTTCAGACGCTTGTATCTCATTGTAAGAGTTCTCCTATGAATGACATCTGCTGCAAAAATCAAAAGTCTTCCCGCTTCTTCCAGTTTCGATTTGTTTGCCTTCGTCGAATTACTGAAAGCTTTCCGCCAGTCGCTGTGCGGTGAGTTCAACCTTGACGGTAGAACCACGCTTATCCAGGCCGCCGCGAATCTGCATCACGCAGCCAGGGCAGTCGATCAGCACCAGCGGCACGCCCGCCTGCTCGATCTGGACGAGCTTGCGTTCCAGGATTGGCGCCGAGAGTTCGGGCAGTTTCAACGTGTAGGAGCCACCCATGCCGCAGCACATATCGGCCTCGTTCATATCCACCAGTTCGTATCCTGCTTGCTTCATCAGCTTGCGAGGCGTCTGCTCCGCATGTAGTGTGCGTTTGAGATGGCAGGAATCGTGGTAGGTGAATTTCTGCGAAGGGATGCCCTCTCTGAATTTCAGCCGTCCCTGCTCGACCAGGGAATTAACCAGCGATGAGAAGTCCACTACTTTCGCGGCGAGCGCGCGGGCTTCCGGCAGGGCCGAAGTATTTCCCGTGCTCTCGAGATTGGCGATGAAGTCGTGTTTCAACCCCACCGTGCAGGTTGGGCACGCCGATACCACGTACTTCACTTTTTCGGATTGCAGCGCCTTGATGTTGTCCAGGGCATTGTTCGCCGCAACCTCGTAGGCCCCGCTATAGCGCGCTGGAGCGCCGCAGCAGGTTTGCGCTTCTGGAAAGAAAACCTCAATGCCGGCTTTATTGAGAACCTTGACGACCGCCTCGCCCATCTCGGGATACGCGAAGTCAATCAGACAGCCTCCATAGAAGGCCGCTTTCTCGGTGGATTTAGGCTGCTGGATTTTCTTGAACGTGTCGCGGAAAGGCTCGTCGGCAATGCTGGGCAACGAACGAAATTCCGTCATGCTGGTCAGGAACATCGGCAGGTGACGGATGAACCCATCTTTCGCGAATGGTTTCTGCGCCACCGACGCTGCCCGCAGTACGCTGTGAAACATGCGCCGGTTGTTGACCACCGAGAAGACAGCTTTTTGAACGAGCGGCTGTCCCTGCTCCACGGCCAGCCGCCGTCGCAATTCGAGAATCAGGTCCGGAATGTCGATCTTACCTGGGCATACATCTTTGCAGTTGCCGCACTGAATACACAGACTCTGAATTTCGTCCGATTGCTTCAGCGCGTCAAACCACGCGGTGAGAATGGTTCCGATGCCGCCCGTATAAACTTTTCCGAATACGTGCCCCCCCACCAGCCGGAACACCGGGCAGACATTCAGGCAACTGGCGCAACGGATGCACTGCAGAGCCTGCTTGAAGCGAGGATCGTGCGCCATCTCGTTGCGCCGGTTATCCATCAGGATGATGTGCAACTCCTTGGCCGACCCGTCGGTGTTCGGCACCGGTGCGCAGACGATGGAAACGTAACTCGTAAACAGCTGCGCCGTTGCGCTGCGCGGCAGGGCCTTCAGGATCGGCCCGATATCTTTGAAGTGCTCAATCAGTTTTTCCATGCCCACGATCGCGACGTGGATCTTTGGCAGCGTGGTCACCATGCGCGCGTTGCCCTCGTTGGTGACGATCACGATGCTTCCTGTTTGGGCCACCGCAATATTCGCGCCCGTGATGCCCATCTCAGCGGCCAGAAATTTCGGGCGCACCTTCTTCCGCGCGAACTTTACCAGCTCCGCGATATCCGGTTGCTGCCCGGCTTCCACTTGTTCGCTGAAAGTCGAGGCCACTTCCTCCTTCGTCATGTGGATGGCGGGCATCACCATGTGCGACGGGCGCTGTCCCGCCAGTTGCACGATCCACTCCCCCAGGTCGGTTTCTGACACCTCAATGCCTGCTGCTTCCAGGTGTGCATTCAGATGGATTTCTTCGGAAGCCATAGACTTCGACTTCACAATCGTCTTCACCCCGCGATCTTGCGCCAGCTTCAGGATGTAGTCCCTCACCTCTTGCGGATCGCTGGTCCGAAATACTTTGGTTCCGCGGGCCTCGGCTTTGCGCTGGAACATATCGGCCAACTCGTCGAAACGCCCTGCCGCGTCCGACTTGATCTCGGCAATCTCGGAGCGGAGAGTCTCAAAGTTGATGCCCTCATAGGCCTCGGCCCGGCTGACTCGGTACGCTTCGGAGAAGCGGCCCAGCGCACCTCCGAGGTTCTGATTGTGCAGCGCATCGAGAATCGATTGCTTGAATTCTGTGTTCATCGCGACACCCCCGCATCATCGACCATCACGATGACGAGGCGTCCGGGACCGTGCACTCCGATCGTCAGGACGCGCTCGATGTCGGCTGTGCGGCTCGGCCCCGTGATGAACGCCAGGTACGCGGCTTTCTCCGGCTTGACTATGGAAAGCAGGGCCGACAAATTCGGCAGAATAGATGAGGTGGAAGCCATTGCGATGTGAATTGGCGGGAGAGTTGAGACCAGCCGCAGGTCTACCGCGTCAGCTATCTGCACCACCGTACCTGTGTCGGCGAGCGCCCAGTCCATCTGGCTGATGCCAACCTTGGCCTGCGCCGCAATCTCTCGCGTCACGTCGAACCGTATTCCCGGGACGCTGGCGCTTAACTCGCGCCGGTCGGCGGAATCGACCATCGGGCAATTCGCCCAGACGGCATAGGCTTCGGGAGCGTCGTTAATTCCTTCCCGTCGCAAGAGATCAGCGATAACCCGCAACGCTTCCGTTTTGGAGCTTACTTTTTCGACCTGTGCGCTGACGGCTTCAGCGCGCGCCTTGAAACCTTCGAATGCCGCATTCACGGGACCCTCCCGGCGGCGGACTTTTACCCTGGGTCCTCCGCATCGTGCCTGAGTGGGCCGGCCCTGCGCCCTCGTCGAGCGCAGGCCGGCCACCCCTTCTAGCGAACCACCAGGTTCACGAACGGCGATACGTATGCCATGAGGAAAACAAACACTCCCACCAGCGCGGCCAGGGCGAGACTGTGCAGAAAGACGTAGCGAAGAATGTCTCCTTCGTGTCCATACCACTGCGTGGCGGTGGAAGCCACCACGATGCTCTGGGCGTCGATCATCTTGCCCATCACGCCGCCCGTAGTGTTGGCGGCCGCCATCAGCACTGGCGAGACATGCACCTGCTGCGCGGTGATCTTCTGCAGGCTGCCAAACAGCACGTTGGACGAAGTGTCCGAACCCGTGAGCGCCACGCCCAGCCAGCCCAGCAGAGTGCCGAAGAAAGGATAGAAGTGTCCGGTGCGCGCAAAGGCCAGTCCCATCGTCGCGTCCAGCCCGGAGTAGCGGGTCAACATGCCGATGCCAAGCATGGCCGCGATCGTCAGCAGCGAGAAGCGCACCTTCACGAGCGTCTTCAGGAAGATCGAGAAGATGGTTCCGAAGCTCTGGCCCATGATCAGTCCGGAGAGAATGGCGGCGAGCAGAATGCCCGTTCCCGTCGCGCTCAGCCAGTTAAGGCTGAAGACCGCGCCTTCCTTGGTAGCTTTCGGCACCACCGGGCGGGACGCGTTCCACCAGGTTGTTGAGCCCGCTCACCGGAAACTGCGGGTTCGTGATTTCGCTTGGCTTTGGGCGACATGGTGGCCAGCGAGGCGAACGCCTTCTCCGGAGTGTTCATCCAGATTTTTCCGGTTTGCGTGCCCCACAGAAAAACGATCACGCTCAGCATGACCCACGGAACCCAGGCGCGCGCGATCTCGCCTGCGCGTAGTGGAGTCCGCTCCCCGCGGGCGCTCTCTTCCTTCTCGCCCTCGAATCGCCAGATCTTCTTGGGATGCCAGATCAGCAGGAAGCCAATGAGGCAGAGCATGGACACAACCGACGCCACCACGTTCACCAGCCAGGGGCCGTGCATGTTGGAAACCAGCAACCTGCGGGATGGTGAACGAAACGCCCGCCACCAGGATCGCGGGCCATACTTCCATCATCCCTTTGAACCCGGCGAAGGCCCAGATCAGCCAGAACGGAACCAGGATGCAAAAGGGAGCCAGAATGCGGCCCGACATGGCCGCCAGCGTAAGTTCGCTGATCCCGGTGACCTTGGCGAGCGCGATGATCGGAGTGCCCAGGGCGCCAAAAGCCACCGGGGCGGTGTTGGCGATCAGCGACAGGCCCGAGGCCTGAAGAGGCTTGAAACCGAGTCCGATCAGCAGATGCAGCGGTCACGGCGACCGGAGTGCCGAAGCCGGCTGCGCCTTCAAAGAACGCGCCGAAACAGAAGGCGATCAGCAGCAGCTGCAAGCGGCGGTCCTGGGTGATTCCCGTCAGGCTGTGCTGCAGGATGTGGAACTGTCCCGACTCGACCGTGAGCTGATACATGAAGATCACGTTCAATACGATCCAGCCGATGGGAAACAGGCCATAACCGGCGCCATAAGACCGCGGTGGTCGCAGCCAGCCGCGCCGGCATGTGGAAGCCGAGAATCGCGGTCAGCAGCGCAGTGGCCAATCCCGCCGAGCGCGGCATAGTGAGCCTTCACATGGCCCAGAGCCAGCGTGCCGAGCAACACCACGACCGGCAAGGCAGCCACCAGAGTCGAAAGAAGCCAGTGGCCGGTGGGATCGTAGTTCTGCTGCCAGGGCGCTGAAAGGGGAGTGATTTTCAGGACGACAATTGCAATGACCGTGGCAGCCACCACTATGAAGGCCGACAAAATGAGATTGGGCTTGGGTTGAGGTTTCGGTTGAGATTCGGGACCTGCGGGGGGCTTCGCAGCTCCGTGGACGGGCAACTCACTGGTTGCGTTCATGTGGCACCTCCGTCGCGGGCCTGCGGGAGCGGATCAATCCTTGGAACGGGCCGGGAGTCGGTTCGCAGGCCGGCTCTAAAACGGGCCGCCTGAAACACTATCATGTTGTACGATTATCAGACAAGTAGAAAATATTATTATAATAATAATCTGATTGACAGCTTAGCGGTCTGCCCCTACACTGACTTTTCGTGAACTCCGTTATCCCTTCCGACCTGAAAAGCCTTAAGCCCGTTCCTCGTGCCACGCTGAGCGAACAGGTGGCTAAAGAAATCGCGGCAAAAATCGGTTCCGGAGAATGGAAACCTGGCGCCCGTCTCCCGTCCGAGGCGGAGCTTTGTCGCGCCCTGGGAGTCGGGCGTTCCAGTCTGCGCGAGGCTTTGACCTCGCTCGCCTTTATTGGTTTGATCCGGGCCCGCGCGGGCGAAGGCAGCTTCGTAGCCGAGCAACCCTCCGCTTATCTCACCAGCCCCTGGCTGAATCGCGGGCTGCTTACAACGGAAAAAGAGCTGAATGAGTTTGCCGAAGCGCGCCTGGTTCTGGAAACTGAACTCGCCGGACTCTGCGCCACCCGCATCACCGGGGCGGAACTCGAAGCAATGGAGCGCATCGTCGAGCGAATGAAAGAAGCAATGGATAACGCCGATAAGTTCCGGGGTCTGGACCTTACTTTCCACCTGGCAATGGGAGCGGCGGCCAAGAATGACGTACTTAACGAATTGCTCAAAAGTGTTCGCGAGCGTATGTCGGACCTGATTGGCAAAAGCCTGTTGCTTCCCCAAGGCGTAAAACAGGCGCTCAGTCAACACGAGAAGATCGTAGCGGCCTTCCGCCGCGGCGACCCGGCAAAGGCACGGGACGCAATGCGTGCGCACTTGAGTTCATTCCAGCGTGGCTACAAGGTACTGTTCGAGGAGAGCGGCCACAGCCGTGCCTCCGTTGCCAAAGGCTGAGCGTTCGCACGCTATTGCTCTTCAGTAGCCTTTCCCCCAAACGATTCCAGAATCGCATTCGCAACGCGCCGGCCTGACGCCAGCGCGCCGTTGATGGAAGCTGTGTCGCGGTGGTCCCCACAGACGTAGAGTCCAGGACGCACGCAGGTTTCTTCGCGAGTCGCTCCGCCAGCGGCCGGCGTCTGGCTGGGAAGTGCGTCTGGAATCCAGTACGTGCGGAGATGACGCCAGCCCTGGACATCCGTTCCAAACCACTCGGCCAATTGGCCGCGCACTTCAGCGAGCAGTTCGTCCGGACTTTGGCCAGGATTACCGATGACCGTGGCCGATACAAGGTGTGTACCGCTGGGGGCATAGGAGTGAGCCACCACGCTGGGTACACAGAGGTTATTGATGGGTCCGCGCCCTTCCCCGTTCAGAACCAGCATCGGCTCGGAGATTGGCGCCTTCTTCGCGGCGAAGTAGAAGCAGGTGGTCCCACGGGAACCCAATGGCTTTAACTCCGGCAACAGTTGTGCAGCACTCGTTTGATCGGTCGCGACAACGACTGTCCGCGCCCGTATCTCTGCACCTGAAGCAAGCGTCACGACCTGGGGCGTGACCTTGACCACCCTGTGTCCGAAACATACGCTGTCCTCGGGTAGGCGGCTGACAAGTTGATGCGCGATTGCTCCCATGCCACCCGAGGGAAGCGCGGCGTCTCCCAGCGAGAACATCCGGAAGACAAACTCGAACATGCGGCTTGAGGTTTGCAGTTCCCGTTCCAGAAAAATCCCGCCGATGAAGGGACGAAAGAAACGCTCGATGATCCGAGGAGAGAATCCCCAATCGCGCAAAAATTCCATGGTCGACGTTTCGTCGGCAAGCGAATCTTGTGGCGCAGTATGAACCAGACGGCTTCGCAGGCGCGCCAGTCTGAGCTTGTCGGCGACCGATCCAACCGGCGAAAAAAAAGAACCGAGAGCCCCGCTCGGGCGACGCCACGGGTCCGTAACCCGGTGGAAGCGTCCATCAAAACGAACCAGGGCTCCAGGTTCAAAGCGTGCCAACTGCAAGGCGGGGTAATCGAGAAGCCGCTCCGCCTCGGGGTAAGCGGTGAGAAGGACCTGGAACCCGCGGTCGAGAATGAATCCGTCCACCTTATCGCTGCGGGCACGGCCCCCAACCTCGTCGCTCGCTTCCAGTACAAGGCAGGAAAGTCCCTTTCCCACCAGTTCACAGGCGCACGAAAGGCCTGCCAGCCCGGCTCCGACAATGAGAACATCAGTCATCAACGATGGGCTCCCGCGAATCTGCGACTTCGGAGGATCAGTGAGCATCTCAACAAGAGCGTTACCTGAAAAGAAAACATATTTTAACCGCGATGAGGGGTAATCCAGACTCATTTGTGGGCGTCAAACAGGCGGCCATCTCGCCGGGACCTCGCACCTGACCGCCGATTCCTGCCGCGTCGTTGACCTGTACACTGGTTTTTTCTTCGCGATCCCGATCATCCCATGCCGATCCTTTCTCTTCAGAATGTCAGTAAACACTACGACACCGACGGCCAGGCCGTTCACGCCCTGGATGGAGTTTCACTCACGGTGGAAAGCGGTGAGTTTGTCGCCCTGGTAGGCCGCAGCGGCTGCGGGAAATCGACTCTTTTGCATTTGGCGGGTGCCATGGATTTCCCCAGCGCCGGTGTCGTGCTCATCGACGGCGTGGTCACCGGTTCTCTCGATGACGCCCGGCAAACCAGCCTGCGCCGGGAAAAAGTAGGCTTTGTGTTTCAGTCTTTTCAGTTGCTGCACACGCTGAGTGTGCAGGAAAACGTTGAACTGCCGCTCCTGCTCGCGGGCAACCCTCACGCGCGCGAGGAAGCGCTCAAGTGTTTGCACTGGGTGGAACTTGATGGCCTTGCCACTCGATATCCCCACCAGCTTTCCGGCGGACAGATGCAACGCGTCGCGATAGCGCGAGCTCTGGTCCATTCTCCCAGAATTCTTCTCGCCGATGAACCAACCGGAAATCTCGATACCAACACAGGCGCCTCCATTCTCAGCCTGCTGCAACGCCTGACTCGCGAGCAAAAGACGGCGACCGTCATGGCGACGCACAGTCTCGAAGCCACCGCGGTTTGCGACACCCTGGTGCGTCTGCGCGATGGCCGCATCGAAGAGGTCACTCATCGCTGAGATGCCGCGCCTCAAACTTTTCTACCGCTTGATGGTTCGCCCGCTCTTTCAGGAGCCTGTGCGTCTTTCTCTGACGGTTCTCGCGATCGCGCTGGGCGTGGCCGTTGTCCTCGCGATTGATCTGGCTGGGAATGCGGCTGCAGGTTCGTTTCACTCCTCCATGGAAACGCTGGCGGGAGATAACGATCTCGAAGTCGTCGCCTCGGGGGGAGTTCCCGAATCGGCAGTCGCGGCCCTCGCAACCTACCCTTCTACTTTGCGAATCTCTCCGCGGATCGAGGATTTCGCCGTGCTTGCGGATTCTCAACAGACTCTTCCGCTGATTGGTCTCGATCTGGTCGCGGAGGGCAGCCGTTTTGCCGCTCTGCAATCCGGGGGAAATTCGGCAGCCCAGTCTATCGAGGCCGCGGAAGATCCGCTTCAGGCTCTGCAGGATCCGCAAAGCATCTGGGTGAGTAGTAGTCTCGACAAACATGCAGGCGAGTCTTTGTCGTTGTTGATCAACGATCGCATGTACAAATGCACGATACGCGGCGTTTATCCGGATTCCAGTGGAAGCGAAAACGCCATCCTTATCGATATCGCCGGTGCCCAGCGCATTCTGAATCGCTTCGGCCGGGTTGATCGCGTGCTGATCAAGCTTCCGCCAGGGACCAGTATCGATGGGGCACAGAAAGAGCTAGCCAGAGTTCTGCCTCCCGGCGTGCAGATTCGCGCTCAAGGAACCGGTACGGAAGAAAACCGGAAAATGCTGGCCGCTTTCCGCTGGAACCTTCGCCTGCTGAGCTACATCGCGCTGGTCGTGGGAGCATTTTTGATCTACAACACGATTTCCGTATCCGTGGTCCGTCGTCGCGCGGAAATTGGAATCGTCCGCGCTATCGGCGCCAGCCGCGCGGATGTTCTGTGCGCTTTCCTCGGCGAAGCCGCATGTCTCGGTGTCGCAGGCGCTCTTCTCGGATTGCCCCTTGGAAGATTGATGGCCTCCGGAGCGGTAAGACTGATGGCGCTGACCGTTGAGTCTTTGTACGTCAGTAGTCGTCCCGGTTCCATAGCCTTGAACATCTTCTCTATTTTATGGGCGCTTCTGATCGGGGTGGGCATCTCCGTGGTTTCCGCACTTTCGCCAGCCCGGGAAGCAATGGCCGTGTCGCCCACCGACGCGATGGCACAGGGACGCCGGGAATACGTCGCGCGGACGCACATGAAGCGCGACCTGTTCATCGCGATTCTGCTCGCGGCATCCGGCGCGGTAGTCGCTCAGATGCCTGCAATCGGCGGTAAGCCTCTTCTCGGATACCTCGCCACCGTCCTTCTCATTGCCGCCTCAGCATATGCCATGCCGGCGCTGGTAAGTTTGTTGTCATGGAGCACGTCCGTTTTTCTCAAAAAGATGGTTGGAGTTGAGGCTCTCCTGGCTGCTCGCAGTCTGGCGGCCGCTTTGCGCCGGACTTCGGTGCTCGTCGCCGCTCTCGCCACGGCCGTCGCCATGATGGTTTCGGTCGGCATCATGGTCGGCAGTTTTCGCCAGACGGTCATGAGTTGGATGAACGATCAGCTGCCAGCCGACCTCTACCTGAGACCTGCAGGCGATCCTGCGGCGGACCGTCATCCGACGATTTCACTGGAACTCACAGAGAAGATTGCAAGCTTGCCCGGGGTCGCAGCCGTCGACCGGCTCCGCGCCTATGAAATAAGTTACGATGGCATGCCTGCAACGCTAGCGTCAGCGGATCTTCGTGTGCTTCGTTCTCACCGCGATTCCGATTTCCTTTCGGGTCGCCCAACGGAAGAGGTGCTGGGACAATTGCGCGGACAGAACAATGTCATCGTCAGCGAGCCTTTCACCTACAAACATCACGTCAAGGCCGGAGATTCCTTGACGCTTTCTCTGGGTGATGCCCAGGCCAAATTCAAGATCGTGGACGTGTATTACGACTATGCCAGCGAGCGAGGCTACATTCTGATGGACCGCGACACCCTGCTTCGCTACCTGCCGGACCCATCTCCATCGAATCTGGCGGTTTTTGTCGGGAAAGGCGCAGATCTCGGTGCCGTCCGCAAGAGTATCGAGGCGCTAGCCGCCAGCCACCGCATCCTTATTTTTTCGGATCGCGAATTGCGCGCCGAAGCCATCCGCATTTTCGACCGGACGTTTGCCATCACCTATGCATTAGAGGCCATTGCGATCGCCGTCGCAGTCATAGGGATTGCTGGTGCATTCGTAGCGCTTGTCATCGACCGGCGGCGCGAACTTGGCTTAATGCGATTCCTTGGCGCATCGTCTCCACAGATTCGAAAACTGATTCTGGTCGAGGCGGGGCTTGTGGGCTTTCTCGCGAATCTGATGGGGTTCGTGCTCGGCTATTTCCTCTCTCTGATTCTGGTCTTCGTCGTCAACAAGCAGTCCTTTGGTTGGACGATTCGTTTTCACTGGCCGGTCGCGATTATCCTTGGAGCTCTCAGCGTCATCTATGTCGCAACTATTCTCGCGGGGCTCTATCCCTCCGCGGTTGCCGTGCGGCTGAATCCGCTGGAGGTAATCCATGAGGAATAAGGGTCTGCTTTTCGCCGTCCTGTTCCTGTGGCTTCCGACCTCCACCGCGCAGTACCAGACCGCCCTGCCCGGCTACCATTACGCATTTCCTCGCGATCATTTCAACCATCCCGATTTCCAAACCGAGTGGTGGTATTACACCGGAAATCTGACTGCAGAGGACGGTCATCGCTTTGGATTCGAGCTGACGTTCTTTCGTGAGGCCGTCGATCGCGATCCTGCCCGCTCGGCCACCTGGGACATTCACGATTTGTATCTTGCTCATTTGGCCCTGAGCGATCTTGACGGAGGTCGTTTCTATCATGCCGAGCGGACCAACCGTTCCGGTCCGGGTTTGGCAGGAATCAGCGCGAAAGAGGGAAAAATCTGGAATGGCAATTGGGCGGCCCAGTGGCAGGAGGACGGCCTGATTCTCACAGCCTACGAGGATCGCTTTTCTTTTTCGCTCAGACTTCATCCAGATAAGGCCCCGGTCATCCACGGGCAAAATGGAATAAGTCAGAAAGCAGCGGGGCCGGGCCACGCCTCCCACTACATCTCTCTGACCCGCTTGAGCACCACAGGCAGTTTGTCGGTTGGGGCGAGGACACATGGGGTCACGGGCTCTGCCTGGATGGACCACGAGTTCTTTACGCATCAACTGGAAGCGCAGCAGGTCGGCTGGGATTGGTTCAGCCTGCAACTGAACGACAACACGGAACTCATGCTCTTTCACATCCGGCGCAAAGACGGCTCGATCGATCCCTTTTCCGCGGGCACCTATGTCGACAGCGCCAATCGCTCCACCTTCCTTCCATCCTCAGACTTTTCACTGACTCCGCTTGCGGAGACTTGGACCAGCCCGATCACGTCCGCCACGTATCCGGTTCGCTGGCGCGTGGAGATTCCAAAATTGGGCCTTTTCTTGGAGGCCGGCACTGCATTGAAATCGCAGGAACTCTCCGGAACCGGCAAGTTTGCTCCTAGCTATTGGGAGGGAGCGATTTCCGCTGCCGGACACCGCGGAGCCGGCGAGGTCAAGGCCGTCGGCTATCTGGAAATGACCGGTTACGATCGCCCAGTGGAAATGAGCCATTAATGGCGAAGGAAAAGGCCCGCCTTCGAAGTAGCAGTTTCATTTCTTCCGTATGAAGGGAAGTTTTATCCCTGATTTCCATGCGACGACCGCCATTTCATCGCCGCTCTGGCTGATTTCTTATAATGGTGAGATTCTTAATAGTCGATTTTCAAGGTGGCCTCCCGCTGCGATTGAGGTACTCCTGGTGAGGTCTTGGAAAAAGGAGTAACTTCCGGAATATTTTATGGACTTTGATCAACTCAGCACATTTTTGGAAGTCGCCAAGCTGGGCAATTTCTCGCGCGCCGGAGAGAAGGTTTTTCGATCTCAATCGGCCGTCAGCGCCCAAATCCGCCAGCTCGAGCAGGACTACGGCGCGAAGCTGCTGGACCGCTCGGGCAAGAAGGTCCGTCTCACTCCGGCGGGCGACGTTCTTTTTGAATATGGCGTCCGGCTGCTGGCGCTGCGCGACGAATCGCTGCGGGCGGTGGCGGACCAGGGTGTAACGCCGCGCGGTGTGCTGGCCATCGGGGCCAACGAGGCAACGTGTCTCTACGTCCTACCTCGCGCCTTCGAAGAATACCGGCGGCTTTATCCGGATGTTCAAATCAGCATCTACCGCAATTTCAGCCGGAAGATTCTCGAGAGAATTCAGGATGGCATGATTGACGTGGGGATCGTCACCTTGCCGGTCAAACTGCCGCGCCTCGGGGTCGACCGCATTTTCCGGGATCGCCTGATGCTGGCAATGTGTCCTGTGAATCCGCTGGCGAAGCTGAAGACGGTTCCCGTGAGCGTGGCAGCGGAGCAGCCACTGATTTTTCCCAAGGCTGGATATACGCGCCAGATCATGGACAAGCTATTCCGGCCCTACCAGTCTCAACTGCGGATCGCCATGGAGTTGCCCAGCATCGCGATGATCAAGACGTTCGTGGCGTCGGGGCTGGGTGTTTCTTTAATCAGCGAGACGTTTACGCGCAAAGAAGTACGTTCCGGTGAAATCCGTCTCGTTCCTCTCAAGGATGTAGAACTCTGGCGTGAACTGGGTATCGTGCATGACCGGCAACGGACTCTGCCGCGGGCTGCGGTCGCCTTCATAAAATTGGTGCGGGGAGGTGTTCTTACCCAAAGTTCTGAAGGGAGCAGGGATTCGTAATATAACGGCGCACCGATTGAAGAACAGCGCATGACCTTACGAGACCACGGCCTGTGGGTTTGTGGCGGATGAGTTCGCGGGGGGAGCGCTTGGCCCAGCCTTCAGATATTCGTCGACGCAAGCTGCCGCCTTGCGGCCTTCAGCAATGGCCCACACGACCAGCGATTGCCCGCGTCGCGTGTCTCCAGCAGCAAACACGCCGGGAACCGACGTCATGTAATTCGAACCGGTGGCTACGTTTCCCCGCGCGTCGAGGGATACATTCAACTGCTCGATCATCCCGTTGCGCACCGGACCCATAAAACCCATCGCAATCAAAACCAGATCGGCATCGATGGTGAACTCAGTCCCGGACATGGGCTCGAACCGGGGGGGAGGCCCGACACGCACGGCGTGCAACTTCTTCACATGGCCATCCTGGCCGGTAAACCTCGTGGTCGCGATACTCCAGTCGCGAATACCGCCTTCTTCGTGCGCGCCCTCGGTTCGGAGTTGCAGCGGCCAGAGCGGCCAAGGGGTCTGCGGGGAGCGCTCGGGCGGAGGCACGGGCATAATTTCGAACTGGTGAACAGAAAGCGCTTTCTGACGGTGGACGGTTCCCAGGCAATCGGCGCCGGTATCTCCGCCCCCGATGATAACCACTTGCTTGCCGCTGGCGACAATGTCCGATGCCGGATCGAGCGAATCGCCTTGACAGCGCCGGTTTTGCTGGGGGAGGAATTCCATTGCGAAATGAATGCCCTTTAGCTCGCGTCCCGGGACTTTGAGGTCGCGCGGCTGTTCGGAGCCCCCGGCCAGAACGATCGCGTGGAACTTATGCTTGAGGTCCTCAATAGCGATGTTCTGGCCGACATGGGCGCTGGTGACGAACTGCACTCCTTCGGCGGACATCTGTTCCACGCGACGGTCGACAACTTGCTTTTCCAGCTTGAAATTCGGAATGCCGTAGCGCAACAAACCGCCAATGCGGTCGGCTTTTTCGTAAACGGTGACTGAGTGGCCGGCGCGCCGGATCTGTTGCGCGGCCGCGAGACCAGCAGGTCCCGAGCCGACAATCGCGACGCTCTTTCCGGTGCGTATTCTTGGCGGCTGGGGCAGAATCCAGCCTTCCTTGAAGCCGCGCTCGACAATGTTTTTCTCGATCTCGCGGATCGTTACCGGCGGATCGCTGATGCCGAGCACGCACGCGGATTCACAGGGCGCGGGGCAAATGCGTCCCGTGAATTCGGGAAAGTTATTGGTTGCGTGAAGCCGCCGCACCGCTTCTTTCCAGCGGCCGCGATATACCAGATCGTTCCAGTCGGGGATGATGTTGTTGACGGGGCAGCCGGTGTGGCAGAAGGGAACGCCGCAATCCATGCAGCGGGCCCCTTGCCGGCGCAATTTGTCTTCGGAGGAATCGACATAAATCTCGAACCAGTCGTTCACGCGCTGCGTGACCGGGCGACGCTGGGCATGCTCGGCTTGATATTCGATAAATCCCGTGGCCTTACCCATGTTGCACCCTCTGCGGCAAACCAGGAGTGCGCAACTGGAGGCTCGCGATGTAGGGCTGGGCGGCGCGGTCGACGTTTAACACACGTTTGTATTCGTGCGGGAAAACCTTGATAAAGCGGGGCAACATCTGGGGCCAGTTATCAAGAATCATGCGCGCTCTGGGACTGCCGGTAAATTCGGCGTGACGGGTGACAAGGTCACGAACCAGCTGCACGTCCTCAATTTTGATGACGGGCTCGAGGTCGACGGAGGCGAGATTGCAGCGCTTCTCGGTAAAGTCCATCTTCTCGTCATAGACATAGGCGATGCCGCCACTCATGCCGGCGGCAAAATTCCGTCCGCAAGGGCCGAGCACGAGCACCAAGCCATTGGTCATGTACTCGCAACCGTGATCGCCGACGCCTTCGACGACGGCAGTTGCTCCGGAATTGCGCACCGCAAAACGCTCGCCCGCCATGCCATTGAAGAAAGCCTCACCGCTGGTTGCGCCGTACAGGACGACGTTGCCGATGAGGATATTTTCCTCGGCGGCAAAGCCCGCGGTGCGGGGCGGATAGATCACCAACCGTCCGCCAGAAAGGCCTTTGCCGACGTAGTCGTTGGCATCGCCCTCCAGGGTCAGGGTGACGCCTTTGGCGAGGAAAGCGCCTAAACTCTGTCCGGCAGACCCGTTCAGATGAATGCGGATGGTTTCGTCGGGCAAACCCTCGGAACCGTAGCGTTGGGCGATTTCGCCGCTGAGCATCGCGCCCACTGCACGATGAATATTGCGGACGGGGAACTGCATCGCAACCGGGATGCGATTTTCCAAGGCGGGACGGGCCTGCTCGATCAATTGATGATCGAGCGCCTGGTCCAGGCCGTGATCTTGTGGTTGCATGCAGCGGCGCGCCACACGGCCCGGAACCGGCGGGTTGTAGAGGATGGCGGAGAGATCGATGCCTCGTGCTTTCCAATGCTCGACGGCCGGTTGAACGTCGAGCATGTCGACTCTGCCGACCATTTCGTCTACCGTGCGGAAACCCAACTCGGCCATGTACTGGCGCACTTGCTCGGCGAGAAAGAAAAAGAAATTGATGACATGCTCAGGCTGTCCCTGAAACTTCTTGCGCAGTTCCGGGTCCTGGGTGGCAATCCCGACCGAACAGGTATTGAGATGGCACTTGCGGAGCATGATGCAACCCATCGTGATCAGCGGGGTGGTCGCAAAACCGAATTCCTCGGCGCCTAACAGCGCCGCGATGACGACATCGCGCCCGGTTTGCAGCTTGCCATCGGTCTGCACCCGGACGCGACCGCGAAGGTCATTGAGCAGCAAGACCTGTTGAGCTTCGGCGAGTCCGAGTTCCCACGGGGTGCCGGCGTGCTTGATGGAACTCAACGGGGAGGCGCCGGTGCCGCCGCTGTCTCCGCTAATTAGCACGACGTCGGCATGAGCCTTGGCGACACCGGCTGCGACCGTACCTACGCCGACCTCAGCCACCAGCTTGACGGAAATGCGGGCGCGCGGGTTGACGTTCTTGAGGTCGTAGATGAGTTGAGCCAGATCTTCAATGGAGTAAATGTCGTGGTGCGGCGGCGGCGATACCAGTCCGACTCCCGGAATCGAATGGCGCAAGCGGGCGATGACTTCATCGACTTTGTGTCCCGGGAGCTGGCCACCCTCGCCGGGCTTGGCGCCCTGCGCCATCTTGATCTGCAGTTCATCGGCATTGACCAGATAATTTGCGGTTACACCGAAGCGCGCCGAGGCAACCTGTTTGATCGCGGAGCGCCGGGAATCGCCATTGGAGTCGGGAACGAAGCGTTGTTCGTCTTCGCCTCCCTCGCCGGTATTCGATTTACCTCCGATTCGATTCATCGCAATGGCCAGCGTTTCGTGAGCCTCTTTGCTGATCGAGCCGAATGACATTGCGCCGGTGGTAAAGCGTTTCACAATTTCCCGCGCGGGCTCGACCTCCTCAATCGCGACGGGCGTTGCGGCCTTCTTCAGGGTCATCAAGCTGCGCAAGGTGGCCAGATTGGAGCTCTGGCTGTCGATGAGATCCGTATATTCCTTAAAGGTCTTAAAACTGGACTGGCGAACGGCATGCTGCAGTTTGGAAATCGTCAAAGGATTAAGCAGATGATATTCGCCGTCGATGCGGAAGTGATAGCTTCCGCCAGTGCTCAGTTCAGCCTCGGATTCGCTGATGGCACGGAAAGCATGCTGGTGTTTCATCTGCGCTTCGCGCGCCAGGACTTCCAGGCCAACGCCCTCGAGCTGGGACGTCGTACCTGCGAAATACTTATCGACCAACTCCTTGTTCAATCCAATGGCTTCGAAGACCTGGGCTCCGCGGTAGCTTTGCAGGGTAGAGATGCCCATCTTGGAGAAGGTCTTCAGAAGGCCCTTGTTGATCGCCTTGATGAAGTTCCGGGTCGCGACTTCCGCAGTTACGTCTTCGGGTAAGTAGCCGCGATGAGCGAGGTCTTCCAAGGCCTCGAGCGCGAGATAGGGATTGACCGCGCTGGCGCCGTAGCCGATGAGCAAGGCAAAGTGCATGACCTCGCGTGGTTCGCCGGACTCGACGATCAGGGCGACCGAAGTGCGAGTCTCCTCGCGCACCAGCAAGTTGTGCACGGCGGCCAGAGCGAGCAGGCTGGGAATGGGAGCATAGTTCTTGTCGACGCCGCGGTCGGAAAGAATCAGCAGCGTGTATCCCGAAGTGACCGCCAGAGACGCGCGGCGGCAAAGCTCGTCGAGCGCGCGCTCCAGTCCGGACTCGCCCTCCTCGGCACGGAACAGCGCGGGCAAAGTGATCGCGAGCAAGTCTCCGCTGGACACGCGGCGCAATTTTTCCAGGTCGCGGTTGGTAAGGATGGGATGGGGCAACCGCAGCGTGTGGCAGTTCTCGGGCGTTTCCTGGAGGATGTTTCGCTCCACCCCGATGTAACTGATCAGCGACATGACCATCTCTTCTCGGATGGGATCGATTGGAGGGTTGGTGACCTGCGCGAAGAGCTGCTTGAAATAACTGAACAAAGACTGCGGGCGGTCGGAAAGACAGGCGAGGGGAGTATCCGTGCCCATGGAGCCGATGGGCTCTTCGCCATGGCAGGCCATGGGTTCGAGGATCATCTTCAAATCTTCGTCGGTGTAGCCGAATGCTCTTTCCCGGGAAAGGACGGTCTCATGATTGGCGGCATGGACGCGCGAAGGCTCGGGCAGCTGATCCAGCGTGACCTGGTTTTGCTTGAGCCAATCCGCATAGGGCTGCTGGAAGGAGAGGTGCTGTTTGATTTCCCGATCGGAAACGATACGGCCTTCGATGGTATCGACGAGAAACATTTTTCCAGGCTGCAGACGGCCTTTGATTCTTACCTTTTCGGGCGCAACGTCCAGTACACCGGCTTCGGAAGCCATTACCACGAGATCGTCATGGGTGACCACGTACCGGCCGGGCCGGAGCCCGTTGCGATCGAGGGTCGCGCCGATCACACGCCCGTCGGTGAAGGCGATCACGGCCGGGCCATCCCATGGTTCCATGAGCGAGCAATGGTATTCGTAGAAAGCGCGCTTCTCGGGGCGCATATGCGGATTTCCGGCCCAGGCTTCGGGAATCAGCATGGCCATCACGTGGGGCAGGCTGCGTCCGGACTGGAAGAGCAACTCCACCGCATTGTCGAAATTGGCCGAATCGCTGCCACCGGGCGCGATGATCGGAAACAGCTTCTTGAGATCTTCGCCGAACAGGTTGGACTGGAGCAGCGATTGGCGGGCATGCATCCAATTCACGTTGCCGCGCAGAGTGTTGATCTCGCCGTTGTGGGCCACGTAACGATAGGGATGGGCCAGTTGCCAACTGGGAAACGTGTTCGTCGAGAAACGCTGGTGGACGAGGCAGAGAGCGCTCTTGACCGCGGGATG
>CAWIQW010000003.1:0-793081 GCA_963838315.1 uncultured Acidobacteriaceae bacterium | reverse complement strand
GCTACCGCTCTACCAACTGAGCTACAGCCCCGTTCTCAAAATCTCAAATTTCAAATTTGAAATTTCAAATTAAGGATCGAGTTCGATTCTCTTCCACTTGCCAAAGAGCGTATTGCTCATTGGAAAACTGAATTGTGCGATAAGGTATTAAGCCTAGTCCCCCGACTTGCGCCGGGGTTCGACCTCGGAAGTCCGGTTTTTAACCCGGACCCGTGGTTTCTCCTTAGAAAGGAGGTGATCCAGCCGCAGGTTCCCCTACGGCTACCTTGTTACGACTTCATCCCAATCACCATCCATACCTTCGGCGCCTTTTAAGGGGCGACTTCGGGTACAAACGGCTTTCATGATGTGACGGGCGGTGTGTACAAGGCCTGGGAACGTATTCACGGCGCCGTAGCTGATGCGCCATTACTAGCGATTCCAGCTTCATGCCGTCGAGTTGCAGACGACAATCTGAACTGGGCCCGGTTTTGGGGGATTTGCTCCACTTTACAGTCTTGCTTCCCTTTGTACCGGGCATTGTAGTACGTGTGCAGCCCTGGCCGTAAGGGCCATCCTGACTTGACGTCATCCCCACCTTCCTCCTCGTTGAAGCGAGGCAGTCTGTCCAGAGTGCTCCAGCCTTTCGGCCGGGTGGCAACAGGACACAGGGGTTGCGCTCGTTGCGGGACTTAACCCAACATCTCACGACACGAGCTGACGACAGCCATGCAGCACCTGTGCAAGCTTCCCTTGCGGGATCGTCACCCTTTCAGGCTTCTACCACTTGCATGTCAAGGCCAGGTAAGGTTCTTCGCGTTGCATCGAATTGAGCCACATACTCCACCGCTTGTGCAGGCCCCCGTCAATTTCTTTGAGTTTTAATCTTGCGACCGTACTTCCCAGGCGGCACGTTTAACGCGTTAGCTACGCCACAAAAGGGGTCGATTCCTTTTACAGCAAACGTGCACCGTTTAGGGCCAGGACTACCGGGGTATCTAATCCCGTTTGCTCCCCTGGCTTTCGTGCCTCAGTGTCAGAAGTTGTCCAGGGACTCGCCTTCGCCACTGGTGTTCCTCTCGATATCTACGCATTTCACTGCTACACCGAGAATTCCAGTCCCCCCTCCAACTCTCAAGCTAGATAGTATCCAATGCAGTTTCGGAGTTAAGCTCCGAGATTTCACATCAGACTTATCCAACCACCTACGCACCCTTTACGCCCAGTGAATCCGAACAACGCTTGGGACCTCTGTATTACCGCGGCTGCTGGCACAGAGTTAGCCGTCCCTTCCTCTTCCGGTACTATCAACGTTTGGGATGTTCACCCAAACGCATTGATCCCGAATGACAGGGGTTTACGGGCCGAAGCCATTCATCCCCCACGCGGCGTCGCTCCATCAGGCTTTCGCCCATTGTGAAAAATTCTCGACTGCTGCCACCCGTAGGTGTCTGGACCGTGTCTCAGTTCCAGTGTGGCTGGTCGTCCTCTCAGACCAGCTACCCGTCTTAGCCTTGGTGGGCCGTTACCTCACCAACTAGCTGATAGGCCGCGGGCTTATCATGAAGCGCCAGGTCTTACGATCCCCAGCTTTGAATATCAGAGGATGCCCCCCAACTATTCACATCCGGTATTAGCTCGCCTTTCAGCAAGTTATTCCAGACTTCATGGCAAATTACCCACGTGTTACGCACCCTTGCGCCGCTCCGACCACGGAATATTGCTACCCCGTAATCAGCGCTCGACTTGCATGTCTTATCCACGCCGCCAGCGTTCGTTCTGAGCCAGAATCAAACTCTCCGTTAAAAACGTTAGTTTAATTCGTGTCCGATGATTAGTCGGACGAATTACAATTTTAAAACTCTTCAAAAACAGCCACTAACTGGCTGTCAATGAAGGGGCTCTCACTTATCGCACAATTCAATTTTCAATGAGCAATGGGTGCTTTCACCCAAAAATTGCCGGGCTTCTCAGCCCTTTCTTTTTCCCCATTTAGGGGACAAAAAACCCGAGCGCCGAATCATTGCTTTCAACTCGGCATCTCAGATTCGAGTTTTGAAGGCGCGAAAATTATCAGACTCGCGCCGGTTGTCAACAGGCTTTTTGCCAGTCGCTTCTTCCGCCACGCGGAAGACTTCTTAAAATTTACCAGCGCCCGCCAAAGTCGCAAGAAAATTCTTTGTTAATTTTTTACCGCATAAATACAGGCAATTCGAGCTATTCCAGCCCGCGCCCGGCTATTTCGTCCTCGTCCAATCCCAAATAGTGCCCCAGTTCGTGCAAAAAAGTCGTCCGCACTTCCTCCCGAAAAATCACCTCATCCCCTTCGGCAAAATCCCAAATGTTTTCCAGAAACAAAATGATCTGCGGCGGCAGTGGAACATTCCCTTCATCGGCAAATTCCGGTCCGGTGAACAAACCCAGCGTGTCCGGCTCAATTCCATCGGCCTGCAAATCCGCATTCGGCTGGCGCTCAAACGTCACCGGCAATTTTTCCGCCCGCGCCCGCAACGGCTTCGGCAACGCCGCCAGCGTCGCCTCAACTTCCCTGGACGCCACCCGGCACAATTTTTCCCAGTTCAGATTCACCACGCAAATTTGGCCTGGGCGGCGCCCGCTGGCAACTGCCCTGACCGACTTTTTTCTCGCGCTTGAACGGCGCGGGTTTATGGTTGTCTGAACATCCAATTTATGACGGCCAAAAATCAAACGTCCCAACCTCCCCATTATTTTGTTCACCTTCGCTTTTTGCCTCGCGCTGGCAGGTTCCCTTGCCGTCCGGGCGGCGACCAACAATCTCGCCGCCGAGCCGGACGTCTTGCGCGCCACGCTCACCAACGGCCTGCAGGTCATCATCGTGCGCAACACGCTCGCGCCCGTCGTCACCACGATGGTCAATTATCGCGTCGGCTCCGACGAAGCGCCCGCCGGATTTCCCGGCACGGCGCACGCCACCGAGCACATGATGTTTCGCGGCAGTCCGGGTTTGTCCGCCGATCAACTCGCGGCCATTTCCGCCGCGTTCGGCGGCGATGACAACGCCGACACGCAACAGGCCGTCACGCAATATTTCTTCACCACGCCCGCTGAAAATCTGGAAGTCGCCTTGCGCGTCGAGGCCACGCGGATGCGCGATCTGTTGCCCGACGAATCACTTTGGGAAAAGGAACGCGGCGCCATCGAACAGGAAGTCGCGCAGGATTTGTCGAATCCCGAATATGTCTTTTACGAGCAACTTTTGGCCGCCGTTTTCAAAGGCACGCCTTATGAACACAGCCCTCTCGGCACGCGGCCATCGTTCGACAAAACCACCGGCGCCATGCTCCGTAAATTTCACAACACCTGGTATGTGCCGAACAATGCCATTCTCGTCATCGTCGGCAACGTGGAGCTGCAAAAGGTCCTGGAACAAGTAAAGAAGGTTTTAGGCAAAATTCCAGCCTCACAACTTCCCACCCGCCCGGAATTTAATTTTGGAACCGTGAAGCCGGACACGCTAAAGCTCGACACGGATTTGCCGTATGGCCTGACCGCAATCACGTTTCGCTTTCCCGGCGCGGACAGCCCTGATTTTGCCGCCGCGCAAATCCTGTCCGATGTGTTAAGCAGCCAACGCGGAAAACTCTACGACCTTGTCCCGCAAGGCAAGGCGCTGTCCGCCGAATTTGATTACGAAACCCTGCAAAAATCCGGCTTGGGTTATGCTTTTGCCGGATTTCCGGCCGGTGACGATTCGACAAATCTTTTGAAGAACGTAAAGGAAATCCTGCTGGCCGAGATCACCAACGGCGTCAGCGCCGATCTGGTTGCAGCCGCCAAACGCCGCGAAATCATCAGCGCCGAATTGCAGAAAAATTCCGTTTCCGGCCTGGCCTCCGCCTGGTCAACCGCCGTGGCCATTGAAGGACGCAATTCGCCGGACGACGATATCAATCTGTTTCGCGCCGTCAGCGTGGACGACGTGAATCGCGCCGCCAAAAAGTATCTGGATTTTGACCACGCGATTTCCGCAATTCTGACGCCAACGCCGTCGGACAAACCAATTTCTACAAAAAGTTTTGGCGGCGGCGAATCGCTGGTTTCGACCAAAAATGCGGATGTTAAACTGCCGCCGTGGGCCAGACAAATCACGAAGCAACTCCCAATTCCCACCACGACGCTAAATCCCTTCGTCACAAATCTGCCCAATGGAATCAAGCTCATCGTGCAACCGGAAACCATCAACGACACCGTGAGCGTCTTTGGCCGCGTCAAAAACAACGCCAAAGTCCAGATGCCCGTTGGCCGGGATGGCGTGGACCAGGCGTTGGACAAACTTTTCTCCTACGGCACTAAATCGCTGGATCGTCTCGCGTTTCAAAAGGCTCTGGACGACATTGGCGCGAACGAATCAGCGGGCGTGGATTTTTCATTGCAGGTTCTGCCCGACCAGTTTGAACGCGGCGTGCAATTGCTCGCAGACAATGAACTTTCGCCGGCGCTGCCCGAAGACGATTTCAAAATCATTCAGGAGCAGCTCGCCGCGTCCGTCGCCGGTGAAATCAAAAGTCCCGGCCACATTGCCAGCCAAGCGCTGACCGTCGCGCTGTTTCCGAAAAATGACCCCGCGCGACGCGAGACGACGCCGGACAGCGTCAAGGCACTCACGATCCAGGACGTGCAACATTATTATCAATCCGCGTTCCGTCCCGACCTCACGACCATCGTCGTTATCGGCCATGTGGCGCCGGCGAACGCCGTTGCCGTCATTTCAAAATTCTTTGGCAATTGGAAGGCGGAAGGGCCGAAGCCGAACACGCTGTTTCCGTCCGCGCCGACGAATTCAGTTTCCGTGACCCACGTGCCGGATGCCAGCCGGGTTCAGGATAAAATCACCCTGGCGGAAACGTTGCAATTGACGCGGACGAATGAAGATTATTATGCGCTGCGACTGGGCAACAACGTTTTCGGCGGCGGATCTTTCTATACGCGATTGGAACGCGACCTGCGCGAGAATAACGGGTTGGTCTACGGTGTGAATTCCTCGTTCGACATCGGGCTGACGCGCGGCGTTTATCAGGTCGAATACGCCTGCGACCCGCCGAATGTTTCCAAGGCGCGCGCCGTGATTCTGCGCGACCTGGCAGACATGCGGGCGAAAAAAGTGACGGCGCAGGAATTGCATCAAGCCAAGCTGATGTTGCTCCGCGACATTCCGCTGGCGGAATCGAGCGTGGACTGGATTGCCAACAGCTGGCTGACATATTCGGCGCTTGGCCTGCCGCTCGATGAACGGGTTCGGGCAGGACGCATTTACATCAAGCTCGACGCCAAGGATGTACAGAGCGCCTTTGTGAAATGGCTTCGTCCGGGCAGCCTCGTGCAGGTGACTCAAGGGCCTGTGCCACAATAGAACCAAAGCCAGACTGTGGGCGCACGGCCCACGATTCAACTTCGGTTTTCGGGCTGCATGTTTCGTCGCCTTTTTCGACAGCAGCAAAAAATCATCAATAAATGCAAGGCGCGAACCGTATTTTTCTGGCACATGAATTGCAGCAAAAATCATCATGGCTCGAAAAATGAATGCGCTGAAACTTGCGCAAGAAACACGCGGACAGGCGGCGGTCACCAACCGCCAGCCCGTGCCGCAAATGGCGCTTTATTTGATGCAACCCCGCTTGGAAACGTTGAAAATTTCTCCGCCGAGACGCCGGTTGCAGGTTGCCATTGACGTTGAAGCGCGCGCCGAAGCCTCCGGCCCCGTTAAAATCATCCATACTGTCTAATTCTTGGTCATGGTGTATTAGATTGCGCTGGCCAGTAATTCTTCAATTGTCCATTGGTGATCCGTCAATCCCGCCGCTTGTGCTGGCGTCATGTCCAATGCCAAATGAACGCGGCAAAAGTTGAAGAAACCAATTAGCAACGCTGTGGAATGTTTCAGGTTTCGCCGTACCATTTCGCGTCCTCAAGGATGACGATTTTTCGAGCACGTATTTGACCGTGACCAAATCCGAAAGCGTCTGGACGTGTTTGACCACTGTCACGGTGTTGTTCAGCGAATTGAAATTAGAACTTGAATTGCAGGCCGAGTGAAACCACTTGGTGTTCAAAGTCGCGGTAGGACGGCCCCAAACTGGCGGGCAGATTGTTCAGGGCGTTGTCGCCAAGGTCGTAGGTGTAAGCCAGGTTGGCACTGAGATGGGAATTGAATGCATAGGTCACGCCTGCGGAAACCTCATATTCCAGGTCATCCCGCCGGCTCGGAGCCGTCCCCGCATAGTCATTGCCCCCGGTGAAGTCAGCCTCCAGAACTTTGCCGCCCAGATTCAATCCCAGTTGCTTGGTCGCGCTCCAGTGATAGGTCAGGGCGTAGGTGCTGTCGTATTCCGGCACTTTGCCGGTGCTGGCAACCCACTGCCACTGCTTGTAATTGAACGTCACCGTCTGGCTGGGCGTGAGGGTGGCCGTGAGGACCGCCTCGCCATAATACTTGACCGGATTACGATCATTGACCGGGGCCATTGAGTTGTAATTGCGGAAATCCGGTCCGCCAGCCAGCTTCACCTCGAGCCAGTTCCACGGCTTGCCCTCCAGTCCCAACAGCACCCGCTGATAGTCACTGGACGAATAATGGCTGTCCGACGTAATCGCCGTCGGAAATTGTTGCTGGTATTGCGAGCCGTAACGGTAGCCCAGTGTTGCGGCCAGTCCCGGTATCAGCTTGTATCCCACATCCATGCCGCCGTTCACGTCGTAACGATCCACATAGTTTTGATACCCCATCCAAGGACTATATTTTGTGTTGTGCCAGTCGGTCATCAGATTGTAATCCAGCAACGAAGCCACCGGCCGGACAAAAAACTTGTCCCAGTCATATTGCAACAGAACTGTGGCGCGGTCCTGGGTCTGCGCCAGCCGCTCGCGGGCCACGGCATGGGCGAAGTTGTTGCGGAATTGGTCGAACTGGTTGGCCGACGCGCCGGAGAGCTGGTTCAGGGCATAAATCGGCGCCTGATGGTCGCCATCGTTGTAGAGAAAAGCATTGTCCAGCGAGAATGAAAAATCACCGGCCTGGCCCTTGATCGTGTCGCCAATCTTGTGCGCGTTGTAACTCTGCGACGGGGCGTCGTGGTAAATATTGAAATCCGGCGAATAAATCAACGACAGCGTTTGCAACGTCTTTTGATCTCCCAACAGCGGCGCGAAATTAAAGCCCACCTTGGGCGACACCGTGGTAACCCATGACGATTGGGGTGCCATGCCGTTGCCCGAAACCAGCAGCAAATTGTCATCGTAGCTTTCCCGGACGCCCAGCGCCAAATCCGTCACCCAGACCGGTTTTTGCCACGCAGCCGAATCCGAATCAACCGCAAGGGTGTCCGCGCCATGCGTTTTTGAAAGCAAGCTGGCAACTCCAAAAAGGAAGAGGCCGGAATAGATTTTTGTGTTTGTGTTTTTCATGGTGTTTTTCATTGTTGTCGAAGCTGCTGCTGGCGTTATCCGGCTTTGCGGCCATCCACGGATGATTGCGCATGAAGTTTCATAACGAGAGCGGCGAGAGCCGTTGCGCCTGCAGGCATGGTCATTTTGGTTTTCTTGTTTCGCTTGAGTTTGTGTTTCATTTTTATCGTCAGACTGCAGCGACACTTTGTTGCCTTGACGTTACGATGATATGGCGGAAATGTTACAATTCAGCAACGAATGCGGCAACTTGTAACATTGAAGCAACAAGCCTTGGAAGTCCCGGGGATATTGGAGCGCCGTCCGGCGGCGCGGCGCGATGGCAATGACAAGAAATACGCCTTGCTGGAGGCCGGCGCTCCCAGTTTCTTCCCGCTCGCCGCCGTTCTGAAATTGGCCGTGCCCGTCGCGCATCTTTTACGCGGCAGCTTGTAATGCCAAAACGCGGTTTTTGCGGCGGGTTGCGGCTTGGCTGCAAGTCCCTGATTTAAGGCATGATATAATTCCGATGAAAATGTAACCAAACGGTTACTTGTGCGTCTGAATAATGGCAAGGCAATAACGCCTCGAATAAATTATGAAAACCAAAATGTTTCTCCTGGCCGCGCTCGTCGGCGCGGCTGCCATGTCGGCCAACGCCGGAGTCCGCTTCGGCTTCTCCATCGGGTTGCCCCTGCCGGTCATCGTCTCGACGCCGGTTGTTTGCACAACGCCAGTCATGCCCGCGCCGGTGACAGTGGTTCAAACTGTTCCGCCCTGTCCGGGCGAGGATTATGTTTGGGCGCCGGGTTATTGGTTGTATTGCACGACCGGCCGTGTTTGGATGCCCGGCGCGTGGTGCCATCGTCCGGCTCACGTTGTGTATGGCCGTTACTACGCCGGTCGCCGCTGGTAATAATAATTGGGATCCCGCTGCAAAACGGGCGAAGCGGCTTTTGGCAGAAAACCGGATAATTCTGTTTCTTGCTTAATTGCGGCAGTCTGCTGGCACGCTGCGACAATGGCCGGGAGTTTTTCAGGAATCTCATTGGGTAACCGCCGGCTATGGCCGCTCCGTTTTTCACGACAAGTTGGGATTGACATCGCACGTCAGGCGTGCTGAGTTCTCGAAGGCTGGCGGCAACGTGAGTCACCAGCCTGTGGATTGTCCAAATCAGTGTGAAGCCAAACCACCATAAAAAAACAGGGTTCACCCTGATGGAGCTGCTGGTGGTGATTGCCATCATCGCTATTCTCGCCGCGTTGTTGCTGCCGGTCTTGTCCCAAGCCAAGGGCAAGGCGCAGGGCATGGCCTGCCTCAACAATGGCAAACAAATGATGACCGCTGTAACCCTTTACACGACCGATAACAACGAATTTTTCCCGCCCAACCCCGACGGCGGCACCACTGATCCCGGCTATAATTGGTGTGCCGGACAAGCTGGAAACAGGGGCGCGGACGAATTCAATCCGGATCTGATCAAAGACCCGGCGCACTCGTTGTTGATAGGTTATCTTGGCGGAAACAACTCCATTTTCAAATGTCCGGCGGATGCTCGCATGGGATTATATGATGGTACAAACCCGTCACTCATTGGCCAGATTGTCCCCGCCGCGAGAACTTTTTCGATGAATAATGCTGTGGGCACCATTGATCCCGGTTTTGATGCCTCCGGGCCAGGGCCGGGTTCCCCCCACAGCGGGATTCCGAATCTGTCTGTCAATGGGCCGTGGCTGAACAACCAGGACACGCACCGTCGGAACTCGCCATGGCGCACATTTGGCAAAACCACCGACACCGGCGCCCCCGGACCATCCATGCTCTGGGTGCTGGTGGACGAAGACGTCAACAGCCTCAATGACGCGGCTTTATGTTTTGGAATGGAGCAACCGATATGGTATGACTCTCCCGGCTCATCTCACAACGGAGGTTGCGGCTTTGCCTTTGCAGATGGACATTCCGAAGCCCACCGGTGGATCAGCCGCGGTGAAAAGGGCAGTAATGGAACTGTCATTGATAATGCAGCGGATTACCAGGACTGGCTATGGATGCGGGAGCGGACTTCGGCGGACACCTCTGGCACCATGCCGACACCGCCGCCCCCGTAATGGAAAATCCTGCTGTCCGCCCATGAATAACTTCGGATGACCAATATGATTGTCAGGAGGCAAGTGCTTTATGCTCAAAAATGATATGGAGTTTTTTCGGATCATCTATCACTTCTTTAAAGATGCCACCTTGCTTACATACGCGGCCATCGGCGCAGGGTTGGTGGTGGCTTTCCTTTATTTTACGATATTCTTTAGAGATGTTTCCGGTTTTGAGGACGACGTTGAAAAGTCCAACAAAATTCCCATGTTGGATGCTGATTATGATTATGTTGATTCGAAGTGGAGCGGCGAGAAGATTTGGGCGTGGGTATTGCTTTCAGTCGGCAGCGGAATTCTTGCATATTATCAGTTGCCGGACTGGTTCCCGCACACATTCGGGAAGTGATCTGGTGCGCGAGTTGTCTCAATCCGCAGTGCATCCGGCCAATTCACCCGCTGCGGATCGAAGACAATCGCTCGCGTCAAATTAAGACACCGCCCATGCCCGCCATTATTTGCGAAGAGTCCTCCGATAGGCTACCCTCTCGCCATGAGGACCAAATTTTTGTTCGTCTCGTCCGGGATTTTTTTCATATTCGTTGCTGCGCTCTGGCTGCGTGCCGACCAGGTGGAAATGCAAAATGGCGACCGTTACTTCGGCAGGGTATTGTCCGTGTCCGCCGACACCGTGACGTTGGAAAGCGAAGTGTTGGGCAAAATAAATGTGCCGCGCAAAAAGGTGGCGAGCATGGCGTTTGGCGCGAACGCCGCCGCACCGAAAACGGCGGCCAATGCCGCGCCAATCTCCGTGCCAACGAAGCCTCCAACCGCGGCTTCCCCGGCTGTCCTGGCGGGCACCAACGCGGATTTGTCCGCTGCACTTCGCAATCTGGGCGCGAACACGAATTTTATCGGCCAAATTCGCGGGCAAATGCTCGCCGGCAATGCCGAGGCGGCCAGCAACTACGACGAGATGGTCAACAGCTTGATGAGCGGGAAGCTGAACTTGGATGACCTTCGACGCGAAGCAAAGTCGTCAGCGGACCAATTGCGGGCGCTCAAGCGCGACCTCGGTCCCGATGCCGGCGGCTCCCTTGATGCTTATCTGGATGTGCTGGATAATTTTCTCAAAGAAACTGCCACCGAACGAACGAACGCCACTCCCGCTCCCCAGTCGGAAACGCAAGTCCATTAGCCCGGATTCAGGGGAAGCCGTCGTGTCCCGTTCAAAACAATTCCCGTGCTTGTCGCCAATGCTGGCTTGGTGCTAACGTCCCGCCATGCCGACGCTGGAACTCAAGCCAACGCACAAAGTTGTCACCGCCTATTACGACAACTTGGCGAAATTCGCCAAACTCGGCATCAAGCACGAAACCGCTGTCCGCTCCGCCTTTCAGGAATTGCTCGAACGTTGCGCCAGTCAGTTCGATTGGAAGCTCGTCCCCGAATGGGTGATTGACCAATACCGCGTCACCAAAAACGACCATGGCAACATCGTGAGCGACCCGAACCGCATGGACGACGAGCAATACATCGTCCGCATCATCGGCCAGGTCATCACCATGAGCCTGGAAACAATGAAGGTGGTGAAGGGATTGCCACCGGTAGTTTTGGAGCTAAACAACACCCGAAACAATTCGCCAGACCGCATCAAACCGGCATAGGCATTCAAGTTGTGAGACATTTAGTTAAGACATTGGTAGAGACCGCTCCGCTGATTCACCCTGGTCGCAAGCTGGGATCGGTTGTCAAGCAGGCAAAGTATTGTGCGCGCGGACTGATTTTTGCCCCCTATTCCAAGGAGTGGTTTAAGTTCCTCCAAATGCCAGAACTGGCGGTTGTTGTCCGGAACCATCCCTATCTCTTTCACAAGCTCCAGCGGCCATATCTCAACCGCGTCTTGAACACGCGCCAACGGCTGGAAGCTCTAAAGCAGCATTACCGCTTTGTTGCGACTCAATTTTCCCCGGCCATGAGGCAGGAAGTCTATGCGACTCCTGGTAAGCTTTTAGCCACGTTGCCGCTGGAGGGGGTGGGGCACTTTGGCCTGCGTTTAAGCTGTAGCCGGAAGGAGAAAGAAGGCGATCTTGTGATTGGCCTGCTGAACAAGGATTCTGGGGTGGAGTTGTTCACGCTGGCATTTTCCATCGTACGGTTCGAGGCCGAACCCAAGGAGACATTCATCGGCGGACTCCAAGGCAACGCGCGCGTGAAAGACAAGGAACAAATCATATCCATCACACGGGGTTTGTATGGGCTGCGACCCAAGGCGCTGCTTCTGTTTGCGCTGCAACAACTCGCCGCCATTTGGGGTGTCACCCGCCTGCGTGCTGCCGGCGATGAGATGCATATTTACCGTCATTGGCAAAAACGGAAGAAGCTGGCGGCCAGCTACGATGAATTCTGGATTGAATCCGGCGGCGAGCTGGCTGAAGACGGCATGTTTAATCTGCCTGCCACATTTATCCCGCGGGAAATTTCCACGCTCAAGGTTAACAAACGGCAGATGTATAAACGCCGTTATCTCATGCTGGCGGAAATCGCTGATCAAATCCGGGCTTCCTGGCTGTTCGTCTAGTTTTTGAATCATCACCACCACAGCCAACGCAATGGTTGCGGCTCTTCACGACCGGATGCCGGTCATTGTGCCTGCCCGCGGGGTGAGTTTTGAGCATGACGATGCCGTGTTGCTGGCAACGCCGTTATTCGGCTTGCTGGCGGCGCGGCTTTGGGTTACGAAAATGGCGATGAAAAAAAACGGGCGTGTGCTGTTGTGGCTGATGTTGTTCGCCCCGATTTTCGCGTACGCGCAAATTGATCCGGTCCAGCGCGATCTGATTCAGTTGGGCCTCAACGAGGCGCTTGAAGGCCATGCGCCGTTTGCCGGCTACGCGTTTTACTATCACAACCAGCCGGATTTTTTATGCACGAACCTGACGCTGCGGCTGGCGGTGGCGCCGGTGTATCTCGATTCCGAATTCGGCTTTGTCGGCGGTTTGGGGCCGCACACGGACTTCGCCATCGGTCTGGCGGGCGGCGGTTTTGCGGACAGTTACAACGAAATTCGTGGCGGCACCTTTTTCCCGCAGGAATCGTTCAACGGGCACTGCGGCGAAATTTCAGCAAGCATTTATCATTTGTTCAATCCCGCCGATTTGATTCCGTTGAATTTAATTCTGCGCGGCACGGCGCACTATTCCACTTTTGCCCGCACTGACAGCACATCGCCCGCGTTCCAACTGCCGGAGGATCGCGGCGAGTTCAGCGTGCGCACCGGTTTGCGCTGGGGCGGCATCGAACCGACGTTGTTTCCGGCGCTCGCGATGGAATTGTCCGTCTGGTATGAAGGCCAGCTTCGCACCGATTCCGGGACGTATGGCTTCAACGACGACCGCGCAGTCGAAGAGCAATCGCATTTATTTTGGACCGAAGCCGCGTTGTCCTACACACTGCCCAAGAGCCAGCAGAATTTTTACGTGCGGCTGACGGCCGGCACGAGCGTGGACGCCGACCGTTTCAGCGCGTATCGCCTCGGTGGATATTTGCCGCTGGTGGCGGAATTTCCGCTGTCGTTGCCCGGGTATTATTTCCAGGAAATCAGCGCGCGGCAATTTGTGCTGCTCAACGCGAATTACCTTTTGCCGCTCGATAAAAAACAGCGATGGAATCTGGATGTCAACGCCTCCAGCGCGTTTGTGGATTATCTGCCTGGCGAGGAGCAACCGGGCAACTGGCTTAATAGCGTGGGCGGCGGCATTTTGTGCCGCTCGCCGTCCGATCGTTTCAAAATCATGCTCGACTACGCTTACGGTGTGGATGCCATCCGATCACACGGGCGCGGCGCACACAGCATCGGCTTGCTGATGCAATGGGATTTGAGGCCGACGCATGGCGAAGGTTTCCACCCCGCGCATCCGAACCGCTGGCGCGGCTGGCAATGGTTTTTGGGCGACTAAAAAGAACGCGCGAAAATTTTTGCGGGCGCCCGCGCCATGCGCACATGATCCGATTCGACTTGCGCAGACCGCCGTCGCTTGGTTTATTATGCGGGCGGGTGCGCATATGGTGGAATTGGCAGACACGCTACTTTGAGGTGGTAGTGGGGCAACCCGTGCAGGTTCAAGTCCTGCTATGCGCACCATTTTCCTCAATGATTGAGGTTTTTGGCGTTACTAACACAGCCCTGACACAAGAAACAGTTGAATCCGAAAGCGCAAAAGTGAAGTTCCCAAAGCGCATCAAACACCGTGGCCGCGTCCGCGCCACGATTTATGGCAAGTGCAAAGGGCGTGATTCATACCGCATGGCGTGGCAAGCGACCGGCCAGCGGCACATGGCGTCTTTCCCGCTTTGTTTGCCCGCGATGATTCGGGACAGTTACAAGGGATTGACCACAAAAGCCGGCGTGGGAAAATGGTTTGCCGCGTTGCCGCCGGATGCGGCAAAGAACGGCATCCCGCTGTGAGAAGTCAGCCCATGAAGCCGCAAATAAATCCGCCGGAACCACGCTACGTCACCGTTGCATGTGAACACTGCGACAATGGCATTGAATTTGATGCATACCAGTTGGAAGGAGATAAAACGCGCATTGTAGAATGTCCGCATTGTCATCTGGAAACAACCGTTTTTGACCCGGAACCAGAGGCTCCGATCATTTCACCTGAACAACCGGCCAACGAATCCCAAGACGAAGTCGCGTTGGCGTTGCCGCCGTTGAATCTTGCGCCCCCTGAAAAACTCGATGCCAGTCGCGCATACGTCGCAGACATTGAAGAACTCTCCGCCATTACCCGTCATTTTGCAGACGTGCTGGGGCTTGAAATTGACGCCGGAGCGATTGAGCAAATTGCACATTCCGCAGATGGAGTGCCGATCGAAGTGTTAAATCGCCTCCGACGTGTTCAAGATTACGCCCGCGCCAAAGGCAATGACAAGAAAATCACGGTGGATATTGCAGAGGAAGTCCTGAAGACACTCCCCAAACTTGGCAAAACCAGCGAAACAAATGCGAGCGCAAACAACAAGGCAGTCGAAATTCAACCCGGACGCAAAGAGATTCCACCTCATGAGGCTTTTGATCGGCTTCTAAAAGCTGCGGCGCAGGGTCAGGCACGAGCAGAATATTCGCTGGGTTTGGCTTATTTCAAAGGTCTTGGCGTATCAGAGAACCATGCCGAAGCAGTGAAATGGTGGCATAAAGCCGCCGAGCAAGGACACGCCACAGCACAAATCAATTTGAGCAAGGTTTACGAAACGGGCGATGGTATAACACAAGATTTTGTTGCGGCTTACAAATGGGCAAAACTTGCCGCGGCGCAAGGCCGTGAAGAAGCGCATAAAATATGCGAAGAGCTTGTCCTGAAAATGAACCCGGAACAAATCGGAGCTGTTGAGCCGAAAGACCAGATACTCTGGAAACGCGAACGCCTGATGCCGAAACAGTTTTCGGATTTTATTGGGCAAAATAGAGCCAAGGCGCGGCTTGAATTGGCTGTAGCAGCGGCGAAAAGTGGAGGCGAAGCACTCAGCCACGTTCTTCTTATTGGCTCGCCTGGATTAGGCACGGCCACGCTTGCTCACATCGTTGCAAAGGCGATGGGCGTGAATCTCAAAAGCACCTGTGGCTACGCCATCCAAAAGGCCGGCAACCTCGCGGGTCTGTTCACCGAATACAAAGCCGGCGACGTGCTGTTCATTGACGGAATCCATCTACTGCGAATGGACCTCGCGAAATATCTCTACCCGGCGATGAAAGATTTCAAACTCGATTTGAACATTGACGAGGGGCCAAACGCGCGCAGCGTGCGTCAAAATCTTCCAAGGTTCACACTCATTGGCACGATGCCACCGAAAGGACGGCTTCCATCCGCGTTTCTGTCGTGTTTTTCTATCGTTGAAAACATGGACGCTTACAGTGTTGAAGAACTGACTGCCATTGCGTGCCGGTTTGCCAGGCTGCTGCAATTTGAAATAGATGGAGGCGTGGCTGACCAAATTGCACGCTCGGCGGACGGCACGCCGCTGGACGTGTTGAGACGTTTGAGACACATTCAAGATTTTGCCCGCGTCAAAGGCTCTTCTAAAACCATCACGGCGGATATTACAGCGCAAGCATTGAAAATGCTGATCCCCACCGATGACACGAGAGAAACCAATGAGAGCCCCTATGTAATCCCATTCGAAGTCCGAATCAAAGTTTGGCGCAGAGATAACGGAAAATGCGTAAGGTGCGGAACCAGGCAGAAATTGGAATTTGACCATATTATTCCTGTCTCAAAAGGCGGCAGCAACACTGCCCGCAACATCGAACTTCTTTGTGAGAATTGTAACCGCTTAAAATCAGATACCATTCAATGAAGGCGAAGCCGCAGAAGGCCAAAGCCCACCGATAAACACGGAAGCCAGGACAGTGGCAGATTACGCGGGACGCGACTGGAATCATCCGGCGGCGGGGGACAAATCCAGGAGCCGTGCTTGCGGAATCCGTTCGGCGATGACCAGCCGGGCAAGGTTCACCCAGCGTTGGCAGTGGTCGAGCACTATGCCGTCGGAAGTGGCGATGATCTGGCCGGTGTGCGACAGGACATGGTCCGGGCTAAATGTCAGTTCCGCTTCCATTTTCCAGCCGGCGGCGTTGGCGGTTTTGAGGATGAGCGTCTTGAGGCGTCCGCTGTTCGACACCGGTTTGTCGAGCCACCAGCGGCAGCAACTCACGCCCCAAGCCTGCGCGGTCTCCCCGATCAATTGCAGTGCGGGCAGCGTTTCGTTCATCTTGCGATAACCCCGGTGAATGCCGGCAATGTCACGGCAGCAGCCGTCGCGACCCGGCAGAATAATCCCGCCGGCCAGCGCGCTTTCGAGAAGTGTCAGCACGTTGTAACCGTCCAGCCAGAGTTCCTGTCCCCGGAGTTGCCCGGGTTCAACGCGGAGTTGCTGGCGGCGTTGCATGTCTTCGCGGGAGCAGGCGCAGCGGGAAAGGGCCATGCGCTGGCGGCTGGTGAGCGAATATCGGTTGCCCACCAGTTCGAGAGCGGAGCGCGAAGCGTAACTTCGATCGAGCAGCCAGCACAGGTCGCCGGCGGCGGCGCGCAACGCGGGGAGTTGCCGGGCGGCAAAGAGCCGCTCATCCTGGGGTGCAAGGCCCCGGTGTGTTTGATGGCTTGCCATGGAAAAATGTTAACACAACGTGGCCGCCGGAAACAGATATTGCCACCCAGCCGTCTGGCTCACCTTTCTTCTCCCATGAAACTTTGTCGCATATGTGACAAAGTTTCATAAGTGGGCCACCAGCCGGATTTGCCTCGTGTCTCCGGCGTGTCAAGGAGGGATAAGTGGCGTTGGGGCGACAGGCATGCCGGCGTCACGGAATGGCGTGCCTGCTTGATACAGCTTAATTTGCGTGGCAAGAACATCAGCCAGTGAGTTGTTGCCATGTTGAACAGCCAACTGCCGTGCCCGCTCTGCCGCGGCAACGGCTTCGGGAAATCGCCCCGCCTCGGCGTCGGCCGCCGCCAGGACCATGATCACCAACGGGTCTTTGCCGTTGGAAAGCCGCTCCATTTGTCCGGCCAGCTCGAGGGCTTTGGCGCCATTACGGATTGATGCCTCCGGACTGGTCGCCAGCACCCAAGCCGCCCGACCGAGATAATTGCAGGCCTCCGGCTGGCCAGGGAGGATTTTCAGGACCGCCTGGTATTGCTCGATCGCCTCGTTCATCCGCCTTTTCTGGAAAAGCGTTTTGCCGAGAACATTGCGAAAACCCACATCGCCGGGGCGAATTTCCACGGCCTTTTGAAAATGAACAATGGCTTCGTCCACCCGTCCCTGTTGGAGAAGAGCAATGCCGAGATCGTAGTAAACGGCTGAAGGATCAGGGGTGATTTCCATGGTCAAGGCCTTTTGGAAATGAGTGATGGCCTCGTCCGTCCGCCCTGTCTGAAAAAAGGCGGCGCCGAGGCTGACTTGGGCTCTGGCGAAGTTGGGATCAATCTCCACGGCTTTTTGGAAATGAGCGAGCGCCTCGTCCACCCGCCCCTTGGGAAGGATGGTCATGCCGAAATTGTAGTGGGCGATTGCATTATTCGAAGTGCAGGCGAGAGTGTGCGCCCACAACGTTTCGCTGTCGTGCCAGTGGGCAGTCTGGATGAATGAACATGCACTCAAAGCCGCCACCATAATAGCCCCCAGGCCGCCCAATACCGGCTGGCGAAAGCGCCAACCCGCACTCAGTTTCACCACCGCCCAGGTCAAGGCCAGATACAGCCCGATCTGCGGCAGGTATGTGTAACGATCCGCCCGCGCCTGCCCTGATATTTGAACCAGCCCGATCACCGGTGTCAGCATCACCAGATACCACAGCCAGCCGACAAAAAGATAAGGACAAGGCCGCCGCCAGTGGAAAACTCCCACCGAGATGGCCAGCAATATCAAGACAGCCAGAATCACTTCCCCAGCCGGCAGACCGCCGGCTGGATAGGGATAATAGACTGCCAGCCCCGCCGGATAAAACATCTGCCACCCATAGGCGACACAGGAAACCAGCGCGTTGCCGATTCGCAGAGAAAGAGGAAATTTTTCCAGAGGTTGAACCGCATGACCCTGGGCAATGATCGCCACGACGCATGACACAAGGGAAAGCATCAGCAGGGGAATCTTTTCAAGAATCAAACGCATCGGAAGGGACAGTTTTTTCAATCCCTCCACCGGCCCGGGGAAGCGCTTCAGCGGCCAGTAGTCCAGCAGCAAAAGCACAAACGGCAGCGTCACCAGCATCGCCTTGGACATCAGTCCCAAGACAAAGCACAACATCATCAAGCCATAGTCGAGGGTCGAGGGTCGAGGGTCGAGGGCTGGAACTGCTTGTGCTCTCGACTCTCGACTCTCGGCCTTCGCCCTGTTTTGCACATATCGAACATAGGCCCAAAGCGTCAGCATGAAAAACAGCCCGCTCAACACGTCCTTGCGTTCCGTCACCCACGCCACGGATTCCACCCGCAGCGGATGAATGGCAAACACCGCCGCCACGAAGGCGCTCGGCCACATCGCGCCGGCTTGCGGGGCCGTAGCCCCGACGTCTTTGTCGGGACGTAGACCCGTCATCCGCCGCAAGACCAAAAACAGCAGAATCGCCGTCGCCGCGTGCAGCAGCACATTCGTCATATGATGCCCGCCGGCATTCAGCCCGTACAACTGGCAGTCCAGCATGTGCGAAATCGTCGTCAGCGGATCCCAATTTTCGGCGCTTCCCTGGGTGAAGGCCGCCCCGATTCCCCGGAAGGTCAGGCCGCCGGTAACGGCGGGATTATCGTACACATACGCGTCGTCGTCGTAATTGACAAACTCATGCCGCAGTGTCCGGCCGAAGACCGCCAGCGTGATCGCCGCCAGCGCAAAGCAGATGCCCAGAATCGTCCAACGACTGTCCAGGCCGACCGGATGACTCGATTGAACGGAGTCATGGTTGCGCGTCGGAGGGCAACTCATTTTTTCACCAGCGGATTGCGGGTTTTGAGCTTCGGGAACATGGAAAAGTCGCGGTCAGCGGTCCAGAGTTCGCGCACGCCGTGGTGCAGGCACAGCGCGGCAATGCGCGCATCGTGGATGCGCGGGCCGGACAATTTCGCGGCCAGCGCCAGCTCGCGCAGCTTTTCAAAATAGCCCGGACTTTCGGCCAGCAAATGCAATTGCGGCGAAGCCATCAGCGAATCGAGATAACCAAGAACACTGGGCAGCGGCGAGGCTGGCTTATAGACGCGACCACTGGTAACGACACCGATGAATTCATGCACGCACGCCCACGGCAACGCCCACGGACTGTCGCCTTCGATGACCGGGCGAATTTGTTCCATCGCAACGGAATGAAATTCCGAATCTTCGCGGTAGGCATACACCAGCAGGTTGGTGTCCAGTGCAATCATGCGCCGCGTCCCCGATAAATTTCGTCGCGGATTTTTTCCCACGAGGCGTTCTTGAACTCATCGGTCAACCCGCCACCTTTGAACGTCACGGGCTTCCATTTCCATTTCGGGGGCTTGGCCTGTTTTTCCTTGAGCACAATCCGCAAGCCCTGCTCGGTCAACGAACGGAAAGTGGTCTTTTCCTTCCGCGCAACGCGTTGGACGCGCTCGAAAAGATCGTCGGCAATTTCGATGGTCGTCTTCATAATATGGCTACCCATATTCGCATGGATGGCCACCCATATCAAGCGATGTTTTCCAGTTGCTTTTCGAGGAAATCGGCGCGCTGA
Organism: uncultured Acidobacteriaceae bacterium; assembly: GCA_963838315.1. Taxonomy (GTDB): domain Bacteria; phylum Acidobacteriota; class Terriglobia; order Terriglobales; family Acidobacteriaceae; genus Acidiflorens. Next base: position 773,343 of record CAWIQW010000003.1, on the reverse strand, counting down.
GTCCGCCGCAACCGCAGGACATCCCGCGTGGGATGGAGATTGCGAAAAAATTCGGGCTGGAAATCCTGTGCCGCCCGGCGTGTGAATACAAATCTAGTTGGATTCCGGCCAAAGGAGAAGCGCCCGGAGGTGTCCTTCGTTAAACACCAAGGGCGAAGGAACAAAAACCACAAGCCAGACAAACGTCATCATCAAACGCGGATGACATTTCAGAAAATGGCGTTCCACAAGGATGCCGACAGCTTGAAGGAGGAAATAGATCATCATTGTGCCAAATAGAACTCTGCCCGTGAGGCAGTAAAGCGGGAAATTTACCACCCATTCGTGCATGATGCCGGAAGCCGCAAAGACCAGGAACAGCGCGAACATGGGGCGACGGCATAATCGGCCGAAGATGACGTAGCGAGACCAGTCGCTGAACCATAGATTCCATCGGTTGCCCCAAAAGTCCGCAATGCTCCGCGCCGCCCACGGACGGCAATGCAGCGCGGGAAGCAGGCAGCCACAGGGCAGCAGGAACAGGTTCATAATGGCAACGAGCGATTCTCCGATCAGAAGCAGAAATGGCACGGCAAGATAGCTCAGGAGAATTCCGTGAATTTGAAAACCACGGACAAGTTGCCAATAGACCCAATAACTCAACAGCACAGCGGCAAACAGCATCAGGATTCGCAGCACCACCGGCCCGGCACCGGTTGCCCGTTGCGCGCGCAAGAATGGTAGCGACGGAGAACTTCCCCGGCCCATTCGGCCCGGTCAAAAGCGCGGGCTTTCAGTTTTTTCAGGTCGAGATTGAGTGCTTTGGTCATGGTTTTTCCGTGGAGCCGAGCATATCCCGGCGGAGACCGGATTGCAAAATAGGAAGAATTGAAGAAAACATTATCCTGCTTTCGCCACCAACTCGCGCGCCTGCCGGATTAAATCGAGATCACCGGCCAGATTGCCGAAACGAAATTTCGGCAAACCGCTTTGCTGCTGGCCGAGCAGTTCGCCCGGCCCGCGCAATTTCAGGTCCGCCTCCGCGATGCGAAAGCCGTCATTCGTTTTCTCCAGCACTTTCAAACGTTCACTGGCCCCGGCGGTTTTCGCGTCGGAAATCAAAATGCAATACGACTCATGCGTGCCGCTTGCCGCGCCGGAGCTTCCTGGCGGAGGCGGGCGACCGATGCGCCCGCGCAACTGGTGCAACTGCGCCAGCCCGAATTGCTCCGCGTTTTCAACCAGCATCACGGTCGCATTCGGCACGTCCACGCCCACCTCGATGAGCGACGTGGCGAGCAGCACCTTCACCGCGTTCGCGCGAAACGCCGCCATGACCTCCTCCTTTACGCGGCCTTTCAACCGCCCGTGCAGCAGCCCGACGCGATATGGCGCAAGCAAAGTTTTCAAATTTTCAAATTCCTTCGTCACTGCCTTCAATCCCTTTTCGCCGGATTCCTCGACGCGCGGATAAACCACGTAAGCCTGCCGGTCGGCGGCGAGCTTTTCGCGGATGAATTCCCAAACCTTGGGCAGCTTATCGGCGGCACGGATGAACGTTTTGATCCGGCCGCGGCCGCCGGGCAGCTCGTCAATCACCGAAACATCGAGGTCGCCGTAAAGCGTCAGGCCGAGCGTGCGCGGAATGGGTGTGGCGGTCATCACGAGCAGGTGCGGATAACGGCCCTTGCGCACGAGCTGTTCGCGTTGTGCCACACCAAACTTGTGTTGCTCATCAATGATCACCAGGCCAAGGTTCGGCAACTCGAAGCCGGACGTGAGCAGGGCGTGGGTGCCGATGAACAGAGTTGAGGGTTGAGGGTTGAAGGTTGAGGGTTGCGCTTGGCGATGACGTTGGATGTTGGATGTTGGATGTTGAATGTTGAATGTTTTCCGATTCCCCGTTTGCAATTCCACCTTCACTCCCAGCGGTTCAAACCATTTCTCGAAATTTTGGAAGTGCTGTTCCGCCAGAATCTCCGTCGGCGCCATGAGCGCGACGTTGAAGCCGCTTTCCAACGCCATCAGCGCCGTGCAGGCGGCCACGACGGTTTTGCCCGACCCAACATCGCCCTGCAACAGCCGCCGCATGGGATGCGCCCCGCCCAGGTCCGCGCGAATTTCGCGGAGCACTTTCGTCTGCGAGCCGGTGAGCTTGAAGCCGAGTTGCGCCAGAAACGGTTTTATCAAATGGTTGTCGCCGCCGCACGGCAGCGCCTGCGCGCGGGACTCGAAATTTTTCCGCCGCTGCTGAATTTGCCGCTGCAATTCGACGAATTCATCCAGCGCCAGCCGTCGCCGTGCGATTTCGACATCGGCCAGCTCCTCGGGGAAATGCGTCATGTGAACCGCATTCGCGCGCGAAGGCAACGGAGCGCGGCTGTCCCCAGCCGCAGCAGCTTCGATGATGGCCGGGCGCCTGGAAAGTTCGGAAGCCGTTTTGGAGTTCAGACGTGCTGCGGGTGGGGACACCCGCGCTCCAATATCAGGTTCAACAATATGCCGCTCGAATTTTTCCAGCGTGCGCCAGATCAGCCCGCGCAGCCAGCGTTGTGGCAAACCTTCGGTGAGCGGATACACCGGCGCGATGCGGTTGATGTGGATGAAACTCTCCTCGCCGCCTTCGATGACCTCGGTTTCGGGATGGGTCATCACGCGCGGTTTGGTTTCGGTCAATTTGCCGTAAACGAAAACCTCGTCGCCCATCGCAAAATATTTTTCCATGAACGGCAGGTTCCACCAGCGGCAATGCAGCCGCGCCGTGCCGTCGTCGAGGATGATTTCAAAAACGGATTTGCTGCCGCCGCGAAAACGCCTGAGGCCGGATGCGACAATCGTGCCCCGGGCCGTGGCGGATTCGTCCTTCGTCAGTTCGGCGATTTTGCGGAAGTGGCGGCGGTCCTCGTAACGCCGCGGCCGGTGCAACAACAAATCCTCGACGGTGTGAATGTCGAGCCGCGCGAGCTGTGCCGCGCGCTCCGCGCCGACGCCCCACAACGAGGTCACCGGTCTTCGCAACGCTGACGTTGCTTCGTCCCCGCGAGCGGGTGCGGCGAGCGGAGAAATTTTGGTTTTCGGCGGCGACATTGCCCGCACAATACAAACCGGCGCGGGCCGCTTCAACGGGAAACAAGTTGGAGTTCAAGTTTTAGTTTGTTCCGGAGCACGCTGAAGCGTGAACTCCAACCCGGACAAACCGCCCGGACCCCGAACTCAAGCCCGTTTGGGAGTCTTTTGTTTTTGCGCAGGCAGGAGCCAGATGAGCACTAACGCGAAGAATAGCTGATAGGGACAATTTAAAGCGACAACGGCCCAAATTCTGGAATAAATATCGCCGGGGTGAAGCGTTCTCGCCGCATAAATCATTTGTGAAATGACGCTGAAAGTTAACGAGATGGCAATGAATACAAGAGCTGTAACGGCCAATCGCAGGCGATTCTCCAAAAGCGGCCTCAATTTGGAGATTTGCCAAATTATTTTTTCAGACCTCATTAACACGGCCATAATTATTAATGTGATTGGAAGCAAAATCGGCAATAAAGCCAGTGCCAGGTTTGCCACGCCAACGAATTTTCCAGTGGAATTGACAGGTTGCAAAGCTAATTCCACATCCCTAAACATGCTGCCCAAAAAAATTAATAAACAAACAGCCAGCCACATCCAAAACATCCGCTCGCGCCAGCCGTTAGTCGGATCAGCTTTAACAAATTCTTCGCCGAGCCGTTCCGGCGGGCCGACGCGCCGCCGCGCGAGCCAGAACGATTCTTCATCGTTCAAACCCTGTTGCTGGAATCCGGCAATGGAATCTCGCAGGTGCGTTTCCAGTTCGCGCCGGTCGTCGGACGCGAGGTTCGGCTGCGCGGCCAGTTCCTGCCGCCAGCTTTCAATGGCGGCGTTTAGATCGAAACGGGTTTGATTTTCCATAATCGGCTCAGGGTGTTGTGAACGGCCAGCCATTGCTGGCGTTCGGTTTTGAGAACTTTGCGTCCATCGGAATTGATGAAATAGTATTTTCGCTCGCGTCCGGTGTCGGCTTCCTTCCACTCGGAATCAATCAGGCCATCGCGTTCCAGTCGGTGCAAAACCGGATACAACATCCCGTCGCTCCACTCGATCTGGCCGCCGGAAAGCTCGCGCACCTTCTGAATGATTTCGTAGCCGTAACTTTCGCCTTCGGCGAGGATGGACAACAGCAGCGGTTTTGCGGAGGCGGCCACCATGTCTTTAGCAAGCATGGCAGTCTTATACATTGAACTGCAATGTATGTCAATAGAAATATTTCGCGGGTTGGTTCAAATTTCAATCACCGTGATTTCCGGGCGGCAGTTGAAACGGATGGGAATCGGATACCACCCGATGCCGGGGTTGACATACAACGGCCCGGCTGGCGTGTGAAACAGGCCCAGATCATATTCGTCCACGGCGTAAGGAACCATTAACGGTCCGTAAAAAGGGATGCGCACCTGTCCGCCATGCGAATGTCCCGCCAGCATCAAATCAAATTTTTGCCCCCTCAACAGCTTGACCCATGCTGGGTAATGCACGAGTAGAATGTTTTTCCTTTCGGGATCGGCGGATGGCAACGGATGTGCGGGGCCAAGGCGGGCCATGCCCACGAGATTGATTTTTCCGCCCGCAATCACACGTTGTTCATCCACCAGCCAGGCGCCACCAGTCGCGGCAAAGCATTTGATGATGCCAGCAAACGGCGCGCGGCTCCAGTAATCGTGGTTTCCAGGAACGCCATACATCGGGGCTTTGACGCCGGACAGGATTTCGAGCGCTTCGGACAGAAATTTTACCTCTTCCATGATATCGCCGGTAAAACACACGAAATCGGGCTTCAGCGAATTGATCATGTCCACGACGGACTGGGTGTGGGCACGGTCGCCTTTGTGGTGCAAATCGGTGAAATGAACGAAGCGATGGGCCGGCGGACCTTGCGCCAGCCGCAACCGGCGGTTTTTTACCCATTGCGGTTCGAGCCACAGGGCATCGGCGACCACAACACAGGGCGCGGCCAACAATCCTGCGGCAAGGAATGCGCGGCGGCTGAATTTGCGCGGTTTCATTGAAAAATTACCAGGCGCATCCGCGCACTGCCCCCATTTTTCTCCCTCGCCTCCCCAAAGGAGGAGAGGGCTGGGGTGAGGAGTCCGTTGTTTCCAAGATCAAATCCCCTCACCCCGGACCTCTCCCCGCTCAGGCGGGGAGAGGGAGTTGGAGCGGTGTTAAGCTGCACCCGACATTGCGCGCGGCGGTTGGCAACGCTAACTTGGATGCCGCGTTCATGGGTTCCGTTCAATCAAAAACTTCGCCGCTGTGGTTGTTGCTGCGGGTCAACGCGCGGCAAAGCTGGCGGCGGCTGCTGGCCGCGCGCAAACAATCGCGCCTGCTGACGGGTGTCATCGGGTTGTTCATCGCCAGCTATCTCGTCGTGTCGTTCGCACTGTTTTATCATGGACTGAGATTCATCGCGAAATTTCCGGGCCTGGGCGCGGTGCTCACCGAACGGCTGCTCTATGTCCTGTTTGCGTTTTTATTCGCGCTGCTGCTGTTGAGCAACCTCGTCATCGCCTACACGAATTTGTTCCGCAACCGCGAGACGGCGTTTCTGCTGTCGCTGCCGGTTCCGGCCCAGACCATCTTCCGCTGGAAATTCATCGAATCCACAATGCTCGCGTCGTGGGCGTTTGTTTTTTTGATTGCGCCGCTGCTGGCGGCGTTCGGCTTGTTGCGCGGGGTGCCGTGGCATTTTTATCCGGTGACACTGGGGTTGATCGTGCTGTTCATCGTGCTGCCGGGCGTGCTGGGCGCCGCGCTGGCGATTGGGATCGGGCGGTATCTGGACCGGCGCAGTTTTCAAATCGCCCTGGTCGGAACCGCCCTGGTTTTGCTGGCGCTTGCGGCTTTCTGGTGGAAAGCGCAGCCGATGGACGACAATTTGCTCGACCGGCGCACGCTCGAAGCCCTCGATCAACTGCTCGCCAAAACGCGGTTCACCCTGTTTCCGTTTCTGCCGAGCTACTGGCTGTCGTCGTCCGTGCTGCAATGGGCCGAAGGCGTCCGGCGCGGCGCGGCGTTTTTTGCGCTGGTGCTGTTGAGCCACACGCTGTTTTTCGGCGGCATTGCCTTCACGCGGTTTGGCCGCCTGTTTTACGACACCTCCTCGGCGGTGCAAAGCCGCGCGGGCAGCGGATGGAATTGGTTTCGCGCCCACCAGGATCAACGGTACTTTGTCGGGGCGCTGGAAAAAATCACGGCGAAATTATCCTGGCTCGACCGCGACACGCGCGCGCTGGCGGTCAAAGACCTGCGGATGTTCTGGCGCGACACCACGCAATGGGGCCAGTCGGTGATGCTGTTCGGCCTGCTCGGTGTTTACATCATCAACCTGCGCAATTTCACGCACCAGTTGAGCAGCCCGTTCTGGGTCAACCTGGTTTCGTTTCTGAATCTCGGCGTTTGCTCGCTGAATCTCGCCTCGGTGACGACGCGGTTTGTGTTCCCGCAATTTTCGCTGGAAGGCTGGCGGCTGTGGATCGTCGGCATGGCACCGATGGGCATGGCGCGCGTGGTCAAAATCAAATTCTGGCTGGCCAGCACCCTGTCGCTCTTCGTGACTTTTGGCCTCATCATGCTGTCCTGCTATCTGCTCAAAACGAGCTGGGACCGCGCGCTGTTTTTTGGCGCGGTGGTCGCCATCATGACTTTTGCGCTCAACGGTCTCGCCATCGGATTGGGCGTGTTGTATCCGAATCTGAAGGAGGCCAACCCGAACAAAATTGTCAGCGGCTTTGGCGGCACCCTGTGTTTCGTGCTGAGTTCATTTTACATCCTGGCGTCCGTGTTGTTGCTGATGTTCGGCGCGGCCGGGTTGCGCTTGCACGCGAGTTGGGCTGCCGAAGGCATCGGCGGCTTTGTGCTGCTGTCCGTTGGCGTCGGCTGGCTGCCGCTCAAATTGGGGCTGCGGCAATTGAAAGACTTCGAAATGTAATATCATCTCCAGTGACAGGCGAAATTTCCCGAACGAATTTGCGCATTGAACCTTTGAACGAGGCACAGTTCCTGGGAGCGATGGCGTCCCGCCGGCGAGTTTCGGTTTTCGGCTCCCAACTGGTCGGCGGGACGCCGGCGCTCCCGGGAGATTCATGGAAAGAGCGATCGGGAACCCGCATCGGAACGCCGGATTCATCCGGCAGCGGTGCGAACCGTGTGTGAAGCTGCCGGATGAATCCGGCGTTCCTTTACGCGGGACGCACGAATTTCTCCAGTTCTTCAAACAACAACGGCGCGCTGGCCACGTGCGCCGCCTTGCCATCCCGCGCCAGCAAACCAAAGCCCTCGCCGTACGCCGGACCATTCGCCACGCACAAATCGGTGGAACATTCGGCGATTTGCTGTTGGGCGGCGCTGAGGGCGTCGGTATGCGCGCCATCCGCCACAAATTTCCATCCTACGATGCGCGTTCGCGGAAACCAGCCGCGCAACTCGCCGATGATCTTGGGGGTCGGCACCAGTTCAACGAGCAGCTTGCCCGCCCGGCTGGAAATTTTATTGACCGACTTGATTTCGGCGAGTTTGCCGGATTCGTCGGGCGTAAAAATTTTTCCGAACGCAAAGTCGCTCACCGCCGCCGCGTGAAAAATCGCATCCACTTTTTTGGATGACACCGCTTTCAGCTTGCGGCGCAGATCCGCCGTCGTGGTGAAGGTCTCCACCCGCTGCGCGCGCCGCTCGCCGGCATACGTGGCTGTTTCGCCAATGAGCAGTATCACCGTGTGGCTGCGCGCGGCCAGAAAATTGGCCAGTTCCGTGCCGAGGCGGCCGGTCGAGAAATTCGTGAGCCGCCGCACTTCGTCCAGCGGCTCATAGGTGGGTCCGGCAGTGACGATGCAGTTCATGCCGCAAGAATACGGAGAATGGCGGACGGATGGAAGCGTGATTCACACGGCAAGTCATCTTCTCGCCGATAACCGCTGGAGCCGGAAACCGAACAAATTACTTTGAATAAGTGCATGAAGCGCCGTTGACATCGGGGTCGTTACTGGCGAAGATGGTGCGGAAGCGCATTTTGGGTGTGAACAGCACACACCATCAGGCGGTTTTGGAACCGGCGGAGCCGTTAATGGCGGTGGCGCGAACGTGTGATGGAATAATTGAAGCAATGGAATTAAAACCGGATGTGGGGCGGCGAATGCCGTTTTTGTTGAGTGTGCAATTTCATCCGGAACGATTGACCGGACGATACGCCGGACATCAGGCGATTTTTAGCCGGTTTGTTGAAACGTGCAGGTGGAAACGCAAAACATGAAAGCTAAAATTCTGGTCGTGGATGACGATGTGGATCTGCGGATTCTGCTCGCCTCGGTGCTCGAAGACTATTACGACGTCGTTCAGGCCAACAACGGCGCGGCGCTGCAGAAGGCCTTTTCCCAACCACCGCCCGACGTGGTGTTGCTCGACGTGGTGTTGCCGGACGCCGACGGCCTGGCCTTGCTGCCGCAGATCAAAAAACACTGGCCCGACACGGAGGTTATCGTGCTCACCGGCCACGGCACCATCAGCATGGCCGTCGAAGCCGGACGCGGCGGCGCCTACAATTTTCTCGCCAAGCCATTTGAAAACCAGAAGCTGCTCGCCGACGTCAAGTGCGCCGTTGAACGCAAGGAACAAAACGAGGAAAACAGCTCGCTCCGGCACGCCTTGGAAACCATGAGCGGCACGGCCTCGCCGATTTTCCGCAGCGCCGCCATGCAGGAAGTTGTGCGCACCGTCGAACGTATTGCGCCCAGCGACGTGACCATTTTGATCACCGGCGAAAGCGGCACGGGCAAGGAAGTCATCGCCGACCTCATCCACGCGCTCAGTCCGCGCAGCAAAAACAAAATCATTAAAATCAATTGCGCCGCCCTGCCCCGCGAATTGATCGAGAGCGAACTGTTCGGTTCGGTCAAGGGCGCCTTCACCGGCGCGCACACCGACCGGGAGGGACTTTTCCGGCAGGCCGAGGGCGGCACGCTGATGCTGGACGAAATTTCCGAGATGCCCGTGGACACGCAAAGCAAGCTGCTGCGCGTCCTGCAGGACCAGGAAGTCCGCCCGGTTGGCGGCAAGTCCAGTTACAAGACCAACTGCCGGCTCATCGCCTCCACCAATCGCAAACCCGAAGATGCCATCAAGGAAAGCAAGCTGCGCGAGGACCTTTATTACCGCATCAGCGCCATTTCGGTTCATCTGCCGCCGTTGCGCGACCGTCGCGACGACATCCTGCCGCTGGCCAACGCGTTTTTGAAGCGCTTTGCCGCGCAGGCCAACCGGGACATCCGCTGCTTCAAACCCGAAGCCATCGAACGGCTCACCGCCTTTGACTGGCCGGGCAACGTCCGCCAGTTGCAAAATGAGGTCCAGCGCACCGTCCTGCTCTGCGAAGGCAATGAAGTTTCCGCCTCCGACCTTTCCGTCACCAACGCCAAGGTTGAATCCGCCGCCGACATCGACACCAGTTTCACCCTGCTTGAAGGCGTGGAACGCAACGCCATCATCCAAACGCTCAAGGAAACCGGCGGGAACAAGCTCGAAACCGCCAAGCGCCTCGGCATTGGCCGCCAGACCCTCTACAACAAGATCAAGGCGTACGGGATTGAAGTGTAACGCGTTTGCAGCCTTTGTTGGTCCGAGTGCAATGCTGATTTCAGAGCAGAGCCTGTGATGGACAAGGCTTATGCGTGGAAGGGCATTTTAATCATGAAAAAAGATAGACTGCAAAACAGGCTGGCCATTATCTGTTAGGCCACACATGAAGTTCAGCGTACATTTTGGCGAGCCCTCGGAGCCTACGGAGCCTAACGCTATTCTCACGGAGGCAAGAGCAAAAATAATTTGGGGGGAGTCATCTTCATCCGTTCGCTATTTTTTAACCTCGAATGGGATTTCAGATACAGATGCAGATGCTAAAATCAAGGAATTTAATGCAGAAAGAAATGCGGAGATAAGAAAACTCGGCATCAGGAATATTCTCATCGGCGTAGCACTCATAGGTATAGCAGGTATCTTGCTCTATTCACTTTTCGCAGGTTCACACATTCCTAGCTTGACCGTTAGGAGCGCCAAAGGTTATGGTGTCGTCGTCCTTGCAGGGTTTTATGGGATATGGAAGCTGGTGAACGGAATCATTTATCTTGTACGCCCACAATCAGAGCACGAATCGATACCCGACATAACAGAATGAAGAGGTTGCCTAACATGAGGATAGGCTGTAAATTTTCTTCCGGGTCAAAGCTTTTCCAGTTCTTCCCGCAATAATTTCGTCAACGGCTGAATGGCCTTCGCGCTGAATTCAAACCGGCAGCCCGCCGCCGGAAGGGCGTTTTCAGTGGAGTTGGTTTTCACGCTCGCCCTCGCCCCGGCCCTCTCCCCCGGGGAGAGGGAGAATGGTTTGCCGGATCTTCCGAATATCTGCGACGGGATTGGCTGATTGGTCGTCCGCAAAATCAGAACTGTGCGCTCGCCGTTCCTTCTCCCCGGGGGAGAAGGTCAGGTTGAGGGCGGTCGTCAATTTGTCCCGCTGAAATCTTCCCAGCCACCTACAGCTTCGCCAGTTCACTCCTCGCCAGTTGAATCAACGGCCGGATGGCGGCAGCGTCAAATTGAAATATGCAGCCCGCCGCTTGAAACAATTCCGGCAATGGCCTGGAACCACCGAGCGCGAGCGATTTTTTGTAATCGGCCAGCGCCTTCACCTTGTCGCGTTTGGAATTCGCCCAGACCTGCAACGCGCCGAGTTGCGCGATGCCGTATTCGATGTAGTAAAACGGGTGAATAAAAATATGAAGCTGCCGATGCCACAAATGCGCCCGGGCGGCTTCGTACCCGCTCCAATCCACGTCGCCGCCAAAACGATCCATCAATTCCAGCCACGCCGCCGCGCGCTCGGCGTGGCTGTGGCCGGGATGGGTGTAAATCCAGTGCTGGAATTCATCCACCGTCGCAATCCACGGAAAAACTCCTACCACGCCTTCCAGATGAACCCGCCGCGCGCGGCTGGCATCGGCGGCGGAATAAAATTCCTCGATGAATTCGTTGCCGAGCAGCTCCATGCTCATCGAGGCCACCTCGCAGAATTCAATGGGCGGGCCGTTGCGATAGGCATGCAAATCCTCGTCGCGCGTCGCGAGCGCGTGAAACGCGTGGCCAGACTCGTGCAGAATCGTCTCCACGTCGCGCTGCAAGCCAATTGCGTTCATGAAAATGAACGGCAGGCGCGATTCGCACAACGTGGATTGATACCCGCCCGGCGCCTTGCCCTTGCGATTGTCGAGGTCGAGCAGATGCAGGTCCTGCATCCGCCGGAAACCGCCCGCCAGTTCGCCGTCCAGCCGATTAAATATTTTCTGCGTGCGCGAAACCATTTCGCCCACCTCGCCGAATGGTTTCAACGGCGGACGATTCTGCGGGTCCACCGCCAGGTCCCACGGACGCAGGTGGCCCGGATGCAATTTGTCGAGGCCAAGCTGGTGGCGGCGGTCGGCCTGGAGTTCGCGCACGACGGGCATGACTTCCCGGGCGACCGCGTCGTTAAATCGGACGCAATCCGCCGGCGTATAATCAAACCGGCCCAACCGGCGAAAGGCATAATCGCGATAATTTTTGAAACCGGCGTTCCGGGCGATTCGCTCCCGGAGTTCGATGAGCCGGTCGAAAATGTCGTCGAATTTTTCCACCTCCTGCAAGCGCCGTTTGGCCACCAGTTCCCAGGCTTCCTGCCGCAGCGCGCGATCCGGCTCTTCCAGGTAACGGCCCATCTGGACGAGTGTTTTTTCCCCGCCGCGAAAGTTCACCGTGAGCGAGCCGCTCAATTTCTGGTATTGCTGGCAGAGCTTGGCTTCCTCGGTCTCCAGCGGAACGTTTTCCGGACGGAACAATTCCACGTGATTCTTCACATCCCGGTCGAAGACTTGATATCGCGGGCGGAGCGCCGGCCTCCGGCACGGCTCGTTCACGTTGTCGTCTGCGAAACACGCCGTGCCGGAGGCCGGCGCTCCAATCCTGAGCAGTTCCGCGCGCAGCGGATGCGTGACATAAATGGTTTCGATCTCGAACTGGCGCGGCTTGAGTTTCGGCTCGACGTTTTCGACGAAATGCAGGTAGGCCTTTTCCGCCTCGACATTGTCCGTATGACAGGTCATGGCGATGTAACGGCGGGACGATTCCTCATCAAGCGCGGCGCTGAGTTCGCTACAGTCGAGCAGCCAGCGTTCGAGTTCGGCGGTGGACTGGCACTGTGTGGCGCGTTTTTCCAACTGGTCAAACAGCGGCGCGATTTGCGGCCAGTCGCCAAGGTCAATGGTTTGCGGAACGAAAGTGCGCGGCTTGTAGGCCGGCAATTTTCCAAACGGCAACAAATTCATGCGTGCAGAGGATAAGCAAAGCCGGCGTAAGGGAAATAAATTTCGTTTTGCGCTTCAGAACCTGGATCGGATGCCGCAGGCGCGGGCGAGGCACCAGCCGCTCACGGATTCAACGATGGCAAATAGTCCCGCGACGACAAAAATCAGCCCCAGCCACCACAGATAATCGCCGGCGATGATGATGCCCGCGATGAGGCACAGCGCGCCCATGACGCCGCGCGCCATGCGCCCGTGGCGGTCAAGGTTGGCCTTGAAGAACCGATTCACAAAAACAAATTAGCATAACACGTGCCCAAAACAAGTCCGTTGCCGAAAAGCAGCCAGAGATTGGATCGAGCCGCGCCGGCCTGGGAGTGCTGGCGTCCCGCCGGCGCTCCCAGGAGTTAATGGTGAGCACAATTCGTGAAGATGGAGACAGGCGCGACGCCTGTCCTACGTGCCGGACCACATGCCCGAAACAAGCTGAAGCTTGAACTCCAACGTGAACTCCAACGCCAGGGCCGCGCTCAACGGGAAATACATCAACTATAATTGCCAATCAAAAAGCAAAATCAGCGGATTAGCAGATTTTTTTTATTTTGACAATTTGTCCTCTGCTTCTTTAATGGTCACTTCTTACTATTCGGATGAGACGGTTATGAAAGAAGATGTTAGAGACAGCCAGCCTGCGTGGCGAACCTTGCCGGAGAAGCCGGGAGGTTTGAAGGAGGCAGACGTCTTCGCCCTGTCATCTGGTTGTGGTTGTTGCCGGTTGCGTTCCCGGCAACCAAAAGGAAAGCCCATGAAAACCAGACGGACCCTGGTTCAAATTGGTCTGATGTGTGCAGTGCTGTGGCAAGCGATTCCTCTGGGCGGTTTGCTTGTCTTCGCCGTTGATTCTCCCTCCACCCTCAAATCCCTTGGTTTATGAAAATTATAAAAAACTCTGTTTTGCAATCGAATGGTCTGGCTTGGCTGGTTGTGGCGTGTGCTGTTTGCTGGTTATTGACGCCTTGGAACGCGGCAGGAGCGGCAACCACTTTTACAAACACCACGCTGATTGATGTGGGTGACGCCACCTACGACGGCCAGGATATCGTCATCCAGGGCTGCGCCGTCACGATCAATGGCTCGCACGGCTTCAACAGCGTGCAGGTGATCAGCAATGGCACGTTCAGCATCGCAGGCGGAACGACGCAGACCGTGGCGCAGGCTGTGACCGTGGCCACCAATAGCATCGTTTGGTGCCAGGCCTCGAACAACACTTCGCAAGTGAACACTCAATGGGTTGGCGTGGGTGTGGTGATTCAGGCGCAGAGCGTGGTGATCAATGCCGGGGGGATGGTCAGCGCCGATGGTCTGGGCTACGCATCCGGTCAAGGACCAGGTGCCGGTGTGCGCGACAGTTGGGCTGGCGGCGGTGGCTATGGGGGCGCCGGCGGAACTGCGAACGCCGGTGGCGGCGCCGCCTACGGTTCGTTGACGCAGCCGGTGGACTTGGGCAGCGGCGGTTCTGATTCCGGCAACCCGGGTGGGGGCGCGATTCATTTCATCGTCGGCGGCACCTTGCAAGTGGACGGCACCATCACCGCCAACGGTGTTCATACTGAAAATCATGGCGGCGGGGCCGGCGGCAGCATTTTTATTGAAGCTGGGAACATTGCCGGCGCTGGGACGATTCAGGCCAATGGCGCCCAAGGTGGCAATGACAACGGCGGTGGTGGCGGGCGCATTGCCATTGATTACCAAACCGACACCTTTACTGGCGTCACCACGGCGTGGGGCGGGTTACACGGCGGGAACGGCGTAGTGGGTGGCGCCGGGACGATTTACTGGCAAGGTGCGGCGGGCATGCTGGGGCAGGTGATGTTGGACAACGACGGCCAGGTGGGCGCGTACACGCCGGCGGACTTGATGGAGGGGACGAATTTAGTGGTGATCGTGACCAACGGGACGCAAGTGGTGATTGACGGCGGCGAGACATGGGCCGTAAATCAGTTGGTCGTGGCCACTAATGCCACCATCTGGTGTCAGGCCTCAAACAACACTTCGCAAGTAAACACTCAATGGATTGGCGCGGGTGTGGTGATTCAGGCGCAGAGCGTGGTGATCAATGCCGGCGGGGTGGTCAGCGCCGATGGTCTGGGCTACGCATCCGGTCAAGGACCAGGTGCCGGTGTGCGCTATGGTTGGGCTGGCGGCGGCGGATACGGCGGCGCCGGCGGAACCGCGAACGCCGGCGGGGGCGCCGCCTACGGTTCGTTGACGCAGCCGGTGGACTTGGGCAGCGGTGGCGCTGATCCTGGCAACCCGGGTGGGGGCGCGATTCATTTCATCGTCGCCGGCACCTTGCAGGTGGACGGCACCATCACCGCCAACGGCGTTCATACTGACAAACATGGCGGCGGGGCCGGCGGCAGCATTTTTATTGAAGCCGGGAACATTGTTGGCGCCGGGACGATTCAGGCCAACGGCGCTCAAGGCGGCAATGACAACGGCGGCGGTGGCGGGCGCATTGCCATTGATTACCAAACCGACACCTTTACTGGCGTCACTACGGCGTGGGGCGGGTTACACGGCGGCCAACCTGCACTCACGGGTGGTGCTGGAACGATTTACTGGCAGGGTGCGGCGGACACGCTGGGCTACGTGATGTTGGACAACGATGGCCAGGTGGGCGCGTACACGCCGGCGGACTTGATGGAGGGGACGAATTTAGTGGTGACGGTGACCAACGGGACGCAAGTGGTGATTGATGGCGGCGAGACGTGGGCCGTAAATCAGTTGGTCGTGGCCACGAATGCCACCGTCTGGTGCCAGGCTTCAAACAACACTTCGCAAGTGAATGGTCAATGGGTTGGCGTTGGTGTGGTGATTCAGGCGCAGAGCGTGGCGATCAATGCCGGTGGGGTGGTCAGCGCCGATGGTCTGGGCTACGCATCCGGCCAGGGGCCGGGTGCTGGAGTGCGCTACAGTTCGGGCTGGTGGCGGCGGGTACGGCGGTGCTGGCGGAACCGCGAATGCCGGTGGCGGCGCCACCTACGGCTCGGCGATGGCACCGGTGGACTTGGGCAGCGGCGGTTCTGATTCCGGCAACCCGGGTGGGGGCGCGATTCATTTCATCGTCGGCGGCACCTTGCAAGTGGACGGCACCATCACTGCCGATGGCGTTCATACCGCCAATTATGGCGGCGGGGCCGGCGGCAGCATTTTTATTGAAGCCAGCACATTGTCCGGCGCGGGCGTGATTCAGGCCAATGGCGGCCCAGGGGGGAACGACAATGGCGGCGGCGGCGGGCGTGTGGCGGTGTACTGTTGGAACGCGATGACCCTGCCGGCTTCCAACATCACCGTGATCGGTGGCGTGGCCGGTCAAGCTGGCAGTATGGCCGGCGGCACAGGAACAGTTTATGTCAGTTCGCAGCCATATTTCACCTTTGCCGCCACGCCCACGATATGGCACGGTACGGAACAAATTTCCTGGTCTGCTGTCTGTTCCCCTGACAGCGTGGCCGAAGTGGAGATTTCAAAAGGCGGCGTAACCTACTTCGAACAGAGCGTGCCATCCTCGGCAGGCATTTCATGGAATACGGCGACCGTCGCCGACGGCAGCTACACGCTGACCGTAAATTTCTTTGACGCATCCGGCGCTCCGATAGGGCAGATATCACAAAGCGAGTTGATAAATAATACGGCGGTCTGGCATGAAGGTGTGATCAGCTCAAATGAAACCTGGGCGGCCGGCACAGTCCAAGTGGTTGACCAGAATGTCATCATTCCCAGCGGTGTAACGGTCACCATTGAGCCGGGGGCAATTATCAAGTTCGCCAAAGGCACGCAGGTGATAGTTCAGTCCGGCGGGGTTCTGGACGCCAGTGGCGCCACGGCGGATGCCCCGATCATCTTCACATCACTGGCCGATGACACCGCCGGTGGCGACACCAATATGGATGGAAACAACTCAACGCCGCAGCCGGGTGACTGGCTTGGAATTGCCGTGCAAGGCGGTCTGTTTGCTGAGAACCAATATGTGGATATCCGGTACGTCATTATGTCGCTTGGGGGAACGATGGCAGGGAGCCAGTCGTTGCTGGGTTCGTTTGTTTATGTCGTCACCAACAATATCGTTGTGCCAAACGGCGTCACGCTGACCATCAATCCCGGCGCGGTGCTCAAGTTTGCGGCTGGGGTAAATCTCAACGTTCAAGCGGGTGGAACTCTGATTGCACAAGGCACCGTCGCTCAACCGATTACCTTCACCTCGCTCAAAGACGACACCGTTGCCGGGGACAGCAACGGCGATGGCGATGCGACAACGCCAGATGCGGGCGATTGGGATTCGATTTACATCAGCGGCGGCACCGCCGTATTTGATCATGTGGTTGTCACTTACGGGGCAGGCGTGAACCTGCCCGCGGGGCTTATCACGAGCACTGCAAATGGGTCGGTCGTCAGCATTGCCAACTCCATTCTGAGCCAGGGTTTTTACGACGGCATCCAGGACGCAGCCGGAACCGTGTCGGTCACCAACTGTGTGGTCACGGGGTGTGACCGCGGCATCCAGGCTGGGCTGAGTGGCAACGCGCAAGCAAGTGTTGTCAACTGCACTTTGGATGACAACAACATTGGCATGTTCTTCCATGGCGGCACGATCAGTGTGGCCAATACGATTATCGCCGACAGCCTGGAATATGGAATTGCCGACTGCTGCGGCAGCGCTGTCCCCTCGTTCCAGTACTGCGACGTCTGGTCGGCCACCGGAATTAATTACAACAACTCGAATTGGCCGTATCCCGATCAAACCGGCTTGAACGGCAACATCTCCGCCGATCCCAAGTTCAAAGACGCGGCGCAAGGCAACTACCAGTTGAATTACGGCTCCCCTTGCATTGATGCCGCCAACAGTACGGTCGCGCTGCCGACAGACCTGACGGGCGCGCCGCGCTACAACGACCCGCGCACGCTCGTCAAGACCGGCATCCCCGACCCCAACGGCGTCTATGCCGACATGGGCGCCTACGAGTTTGTCGAAAGCGCCATTTCGCCGATTGATCTAGTCGTCACCACGGTGACGGGGGCGGCGACTGTCACCGCCGGTGACAACGCGACCGTTTCGTGGACGGATGCCAACATCGGCAGTGGTTCCGCAACCGGCCCGTGGCATGACACCATCTCGCTGGTGGCGATGGACGGCAGCGGCAATGTCTTGTGGGTTAGCGACCAGTTGGTCGCACAAAGCGTCGTGCTCGGTCCCGGCCAGACCTATACCGCATCCGCCACCGTCGCAGTTCCCGGCGGCACGGAGGGCAACTATCAATGGCAGGTTCAAGTCAACAGCCGCGGCGATATCTTCGAAGGCGCCAACTGGACCAACAACACCACGCTTGCCGCCGCGCCGACCAGCCTGACCGTGCCCGCCCTCCCCATCGGCGGCTCCTCCCTCACCAGCCAGTTCACCGCCGCCGGTCAATATCAATGGTTCAAGTTCGTGGCGCAATCGAACGCAACCGTCTTGCTCAACTTGAATCCGGCCGGAGCTGGCGGCATCGTCCAACTCTATGTCGGGCAGGGCTACATGCCCACTCCCCAAAGTTATGACTTCTTCACGCAGTCGCAGTGGAACTCCGGCGCTCTAACGCTGGCCGTGCCGGCGATCGCCGGCCAGACCTATTACGTTCTGGTTTGTGTGGAAAGCCTGCCCGCCGGCTCATCCACATTTACCATCGGCGGCCAACTGCCCAGCTTCGGCATCAGTTCCCTCACGCCCACCGCCGTCGGCAACGTTGGCTGCGTAACCTTTGCCGTCTCCGGCGACCAGTTTGAGACCAATGATGTCATTGAGATCATCTCCCCCTCGGGCGCCATCAATCAAGCCCTCACGAACGCCTGGGTGAATTCGGCGCTGATCTACGCCGCGTTCGACATGACGGGCGCGGCCCCCGGGGTCTGGGGCATGCAGGTCAATCGGGGCGGCCTCAGCGCCGGCATCACGAATGCCTTCACGGTGTCGTCAGGCGGCGGCGCCCAAGCGTGGGTGACGATAGAAGGCGCTCAGAAAATCCGCGTGGGCAGACCGGTCACATACACGGTCAACTATGGAAACAGTGGCAACATGAACGGGGACATTACTGTCGTTTTGCAAGGCATCCCAAATGATGCACAAGTGGAGCTTGGGCCGGAGTTCGCCCTTCCGCCCTTGCCGGCGAACCTGGTGGGACTTGTGCAGCAGCAACTCTATTACCAAACCCCCGGGGGCTTGATTATTGTGCCGCTTTCGACCGCGGGCATGCCGCCGGGCGCATCGGCGCAGGCAAGCTTCACTGTAACGGTCCCGCCCACTGAGGGTGACTTCAGCATTCAACCCTGGACGTTCGTAAGCAACACGTCGTCCAACGAATATGTGCCTCTGCCGGGTTCCGTAAGCGGAAACGCCGTGGGTTTGTTTACAGAGCTTCACGGCATGGACGCCGGTTGCGACGACTCAGCGGGACTACAGATACTCTACAATATCGCGACCACGAACGCATGGCAGAATAACTTCGCCAATGGTAACTTCTGGAACGGAACTGCCTGCGTCGGCGTGGCCATGTATGAGATCCAGCAGTTCCAATCCGTAAACAATCCGTTATTGGCGGGATTCACCGCTCAACGCATCACGCACTGGACGGGCGGGCACACCACGGTGTTGATCACGACTCCCTGCGGCAACAACTATGTTTTGGATGACTACATAGCCGGCCCCCATCTGGTTCCGGCGAATCTGATAACGAACGGACCTAATGCCGGACTCTATGATGTCCATGCCGCCGGGCCATGTCTTTCGACAATGAACCCGTTTGACCCAACCTCGTGGTACGTGAGTTTCCACGACATCTGGCATCCTATGGACGCTGTGCCGGGGATTCCAGGTTCCGGCGTCTTCAACCTCTATACGAACGGACTTGGCGGTGGTGGTGTCATTGGCGGCGGCGGCGGTTCTTGCACGCCCCCCGATCGGCAGCCACAGTTTCCCATTAACCCAACGAAGTCCACGGATCCGAATGTAAAGCTAGGTCCTGCGGGGTTCGGGGGCGGGCAGTACATCGCGGGCGATGAACCGCTGAGTTATCAAATCGGCTTCGAGAACAAGACGAATGCCTCGGCGCCGGCCCAGGAAGTGGTTGTCACCGACAGCCTGAGCACCAATCTGGATTGGTCCACTTTTGAGTTGTGGCAAATCGGGTTCAACGGCGTCATCATTGACGTTCCGCCCGGTCTGCAAACCTTCACGACCAACGTCTATGTCAGCACCGATCCCAACCCTGTGCAGGTCACGGTCGCGCTGAATGTGGCCAGCGGGCTGGTGACCTGGCAGATGGAGTCCATTGATCCGGTGACCGGCCAATTGGTCACGGACCCGCTTGCGGGCTTCCTGCCGCCCGACAACGCCCAAGGCCAGGGCGAAGGCTTCGTCTCCTACATCATTTCCCCCAACCCGGATTTGCCAACCGGGACGGTGATCACCAACCAGGCGAGCATCGTGTTCGACGTCAACGCGCCGATCCTGACCGATATTGTCACCAACACCATTGACGCCACGCCGCCAGCCAGCGCCGTGCAGCCGTTGCCCGCAACGGAAACCAACACGCAGTTCACCGTTCAATGGGGCGGGATTGACGCGAACGGCTCCGGCGTTGCCTTTTACAATATTTATTTCTCCACCAACGGCGGGCCTTGGACGCTTTGGCTGTCAGACGCCACGAACACCAGCGCGATCTTTACAGGGCAGTATGGCCAGAGCTATGGTTTCTACAGCATCGCCGTGGACAACGTCGGCAACCAGGAACCCGCCAAGACGGTTCCGGACGCCCTCACCCAAATTGTGGACACCACGCCGCCCACCGCATCCATCACCAGCGGTCCGGCCGCCGGGGCGCTCTTGACTAACTCCACCGTCCAGATTGGCGGCGGGGCCAGCGACAACGTCGCCGTCGCCCAGGTGCAATGGCAGTTGACCAACACCGCCGGCGTCACGGCGTGGCAAACGGCCACCGGCACCACCAACTGGTCGGCCACCGTGCCGAATCTGGCCGTGGGTCTCAACACCATCACGGTCCAGGCAGTGGATACTTCCGCCAATGTATCCCTGCCGGTCTCCCGCTCGTTTGTGCTGCTCACGCCGCTGACGGTCAGTCTCAGCGGGTGGGGCGGCCTCGCCGACACCAACGACCTGGGCGTTACGTTCAAGCAGGCAGGCTCCAATTACACCCTCACGGCGGTGCCGTTCTCCGGCTTCGTATTCAGCAACTGGACCGGCAGTCTTACGGCCACCAACGCGATACTGACGTTCACCATGCAGCCGGGCTTTGTGCTGCAAGGCAACTTCGTGCCTGCGGACACCAACCGCGCGCCGTGGCTGGCCATAACCAGCCATGTCAATTTGCAGCCGGTCATCGGCACGAACACCGTTCTGGCCGGTATCGCCTATGACTATGGCCACGGCAACAGCGGCATCACCAATGTTTCCGTCAACAAATTGACCGCCACCAACGATACCGCCACCGGCACCAACATCGCCTACTGGAGCAAATCCGTCGCGCTGGCGGTCGGCACCAACCTCTTCACCGTGGTCGCCCGGGACGGTGACGGCTACGCCCGAACCAACGTCATTCGCCTCATCCGGGACATCACCGCCCCGACCAACACCATCATCGCGCCAAAGGCTAATCAATCCTGTAGCAACACGGTGTTCACCGCCTCGGGCACGGCGCGGGACAACGTGCAGGTCGCCAGCGTCTGGTATCAGCTCAACAGCAACGGCTGGATGCAGGCCAGCGGCACGACCAATTGGACCGCCACGCTCAACTTGACCGTCAAGAGCAACACGTTCCGGGCTTACTCCGTGGACACCAGCGGCAACAAGTCGCATACCAACACTGTAAGCTTCGTTTACATTGTCAGCGACCGTTTGACCTTGTCCGTCGCCGGCAAAGGCACGGTGTCGCCGAACTACAGCAACGCGGTGCTGGCCATCGGCCAGAGTTACAGCCTGACGGCCACGCCGGGGATTGGCTTCATGTTCTCCAACTGGACGGGCGGAACCAGCCTGCCGCTGGCGGTGCTGACCAACAAGGCGGCGCTGCGGTTTGTCATGCAGTCCAACCTGGTGTTGCAGGCGAACTTCGTGGACACAAACAGGCCAACCGTGAGCATCACCAATCCGGCGTCGGGCCAGCGGGCGAGCAACGCGGTGTTCACCGTCAAGGGGAAGGCCGGCGACAACCGGCAGGTGAGCAACGTGGTTTGCCAGATCAATGGCGGAGCCTGGAGCAACGCGGCTACAGCCAATGGCTGGACCAACTGGACGGCGGCGGTGAATTTGGTTCCGGGCACGAACACAATTTCCGCTTACGCCATTGACACCAGCGGCAACCTTTCACTGACCAACACGGTGAAACTCGATTACATCCTCAGCGCCCCGCTCACCGTGCAAATCGTCGGGGAGGGAACCTTGACGCCCAATTATAACGGCCAGTTCCTGGCCATCAGCAACAGCTACACCATGAAAGCCGCCGCCACCAATGGGTTTGCCTTCTACTACTGGGGTGGCGGAGTGCCGATGAGTTCCAATCCAACGCTCACCTTCACCATGGCCTCCAATCTCACGATCACCGCCAATTTCAAGGATGTGACGAAACCTGTGGCGGCGATCACCTTCCCGGTCGCGAACCAGAAGTGGAGCAACTCCGTGATCACCGTGACGGGCAAAGCCAGCGATAATGTCGGTGTCACCGGTGTGAGCATCCAGATCAACAACGGTGGCTGGACGTTGGCGCAGACGGCCAACGGTTTCACCAACTGGACCGCCGCGAATCTGCCGGTCATCTTCGGCACGAATATAATCCAAGCCTATGCGGTGGATGCGGCCGGCAACGTGTCGGTGACCAATGAGGTTAAAATCCTCGGCGTGCTGGCGCCAGAGTCGCTGTCGGGCTATGCGGCGACGGTAAAGCGCAGTGGCGGCGGGTCAAACGTGGTCGTGACCTGGGGCGACAGCACGTGGAGTCAGACCGGCACGGGCAATGATACCAATGCGGACGATTACTGCGCGGGCAGTTATACGTACATGCAAACCGGCCCCAACACGGCGGTGCTGACGAATATGGACATTGGCATGTTAAGCAGGCTTGGCACCACCAATGTCACGACGGTGAACCTGACGTTCATCAGCGCGACCAGCGCCAACTGCGCATGGACAAACGAAAATGGTTCCGGCACGGGGACGATGACGTTTTCGCAGGTGAGCAATCTTGTGCCCGCGACGCTGGCTGGCGAGACGATTCAGACTTATGAGAGCAATGGCGCGGCGGGAGCCGTGATCACGTTTAACACCGATGGAACATTCACTGACATTGAGGCAAACGGTTACCCATCTAATGGGACTTACACGTTCACCCAATACAGTCCAACGGTAGCCATCATTCAACAAAACTATACCGATGCGAACGACGCTGGAGCTGTCAGCTATGCGGAGGTGATCTGCACCTCAGCCACCGCCGGTCAGGTATTTCATAGCCACTATAAAAACCCGACCTATGACGGCAACCCTGACGACGCAGGGCTGGGCACCTTCAAGGTTCAGTGACCGGCAGGCGCCACAGTGCCGAAACCGGCGGAATTCTTCACCCTGCCCATTGGCGTATTTCGGGCAGGGTCGGAAGAATGATTTAACTTTTTTGCAGAGCGATGGATGGACATTTAGGCGGGGCCAAACGTGTGGTTTGCAGGCGTTGGGATTCGCGCTTTGAACCCTTGAACCGTGGCGCAGTTTCTGGGAGCGCTGGCGTCTCGCCGGCCAGTCGGGAGCCGAAAACCGGAACCTGCCGGCGAGACGCCAGCGCTCCCAGGAGGTTAATGGAGAACACAATTCTTGAATGAAGATGGAGACAGGCGCGACGCCTGTCCTACTGCCTGACCGCAGGCCCGAGCAAGCTGAAGCTTGAACTCCAACGCCAAGGCCGCGCATCATCGGTATGTGCCCTTGAGGGGGGCAGCGCCCCTTCAGAAAACAGGGGCTTCCTTGGTTCTGGATACATCGGACTGACGGTACGCCGGTTGGCTGGAGGCGGGTTTATTTTTTTGATGGCAGCGGCAAGGTTTGCAAACTCACGGTTATGGGAAAGAAGAACAAGACGACGGGTTTGAGGCCCATCAAATTAATGGGGACGCCGCTCTCAAATCTTGCGATTGGGCGCTGCGTATTTCACATTCCACCTGCGGACGGAACTTAAAACAACGGATCAAATCCATACGACGATTTGTCACGCGACGACAGGTGAATTTATAATCTCAGGGACGTTGTAACGCTCCAGTGCTATGCGCACCAGACGCACATTCATATCCGTCAAGTTGTCATCCCCGAAGATGATTTGCGTCACCGCAAGGACGACCTTTTCGAATGTTTCATCTTGTTCATTGTTCATAACGCTGTTTCGATTTCTACCGTCTGGCAATCTGCTACCACTTATCGTGCCGATATTCGCAACCTTCTTTGGCAAAGGAGGTTGGGGCGCTGCTTTTTTGGGGATGTCGATTGTGCGCGGCCTGGCTGTTGACAGTGGCACACTGGGACGCTCCATGCTTTTCGCCTTGCCGTTGCCGTTGCCGTTGCCATTTTGAGGTTGAGTGGCTTGGATCGGAACCACGAGTGGAGGCGGAGCTACGGGTGGCGGTATGACGTCTGGGGCATCATTCGTTTGTGGCTTGGTTATGGGAGGTGCCGCCGCAGGTGAAACCACGCTCTCCGCCTTGCCGTTGCCGTTTTTAGATTGGTTGGCCTGGATCGGAGCCACAGATGGAAGTGGGGTTACGAGTGAAGGTGGAGCTACAGGCGGAACTACGGGTGGAAGTATGACTTCCGGGGCACCGTTCGTGCGCAACTCAGTTTCCGGCTTGGTTTCCTGTCGGGAGGCGTTTTGCACTTGCGCCTTAAACAGGTGGATGGTCACTTTGAGTGCCAGTTCCGATGGGTCAATTGGTTTGGCGATGAAGTAATTGCCACCGCTGAGCACGCCCTTCGTACGATTCTCAAAATTGCTGTGGGCAGTGACAAAAATGACGGGTGTTGTCTTATAATTAGGCAAACGGCGCAGCTTTTCGCACACTTCAAAACCGGTCATCTTGGGCATGTCAATGTCCAACAACACCAAATCATAATGGTTTGCCTCCAGCAATCGCAATCCCTCCAAAGGATCTTCGACGCTTACAATGTCGAGGTTGGCACGCTTTAAGGTGCTCCCTATCACATGGTTGCAAACGGTGTCATCGTCCACGGCCAGCACTTTGGCCTTGGGTGCCGGTTCGGTGGAACTGGCTTCGGCACTTCTCAATAAGAGACCCAGGCAATCCGCAGCTTCAGCTATGGTTTGCAGTATGGAAGGCGTCGCCAACGAAGGCTTGGCCATGATCCGGGAGAGCAACACTTCGAACGCCTTTGTCAATGGAACAATGCGTGCGCAACCAGCCTTGGCGGCGTTGGCGCTCAGGGAATTCACGCTCTGGGAGAAAGTTTGCAGCTTGGGCGCTGAAGTAGGCGATTTAAGGTAAGCCAGGCATAGCTCGCGAACCTTTGTGATTTCCGCTGGCGCTTCTTTCAAGAACTCCGCGCGCTCTTTCGTCGTCGCAGTTTTGCCAAGTTCTTCGGCCGCTTCCTCCTCGTCTTCGTCATCGGACGTTCTAGGCCCGGCCATGTGCAATTTGATTGCGGGCGCGAAGTCATTTCGAACCATATCGGCCGTGGAGGAACTAGCGCCGGGCGCGGCAACCAGCATATCCTGAATGGTTTGAAGCATATCAGGAGGCGTGCAATCGCTCTTGGCCAGATATTTGGTGCCGTTGGCCAGCACGGGGTCCTGCATCAGTTCCGTCGCCGAGGAATCAGTGAAGATAATAACCGGAACGGATTTCAAGCGGGGATCAGCACGTATGAATTTTAGCACTTCCGCGCCATCAAATGTGGGCAACATCAACTCCAGCACGACCAGATCAGGCCGAAGCTGGGAAATAGCCTTGAGAGCATCCAAACCATCTTGCGCGGACTCAACGCGAAACCCCTCGCGTTGCAGCAATTTCCCATACGTCGCCAGCACGGTCGTGTCGGTCTCGACGAAAAGAATTGTTCTATTGACTTTCATGTCTCTTATCACATTTGCGGCCGCAATTCACGCCTTCACGGCTAGAACTCAAGTTACAGCAGTTTACAGGCGCTCGTTCTAATAGCAAGCAAAAAACAGCACTGTTCATGCCATGCAAAAAATCAATACTTGCTCATCAAATAAGCCAGCATTATAGAACAGAGAACAACGCACTTGGCTCTTCAACCTCAAACAAGGCTGTTTTCCCATTTTTTTGATTAGGTGGGAAATATCCGGGAAACCCCAAAAGCTTTCGCGCAACCAAAGGAAAACTAGGGCAGATGTGTCCGTCTGTGAGTCAAATGTGGGTCAAATCCGGGGCATAACAACACTGTATCTGTACAACCATGTACAACCACCGGAGCGTGAGTTGCCACCGTGCCCGGAAAAGCTCGCGCGGTGTGATCTGCCTGGCCTGTGGAGACCGCGCGCCAGCCGTTTTTTTCGCGTGTAAAACCTCCCGCTCCCCGGCACGGGCAAACTGGACTTGCGCAAAGTGAAGGAACTTGCGCGGAAGTTTTCAACCACGGATGGACTTGAAAAAGACACGGATCACGTATAAAAGAAGGCATTCGAAGGTTCTGGCTTAAAATCCGCGTTCATCCGGGGTTAAAGTTCAGAGCGGCAGAAACTCCGGCCTGATTTCTCCCTCGTCACAATGCAGGATTGCCGCCGTGCGTCCCCGGCCGAATCTGGGTTTGCCCGCGGAGCCGGGGTTGAAAAACAGCACGCCGTCAATCGTCTCGCAAAACGCCTTGTGCGTGTGGCCAAACACGACCACGTCCGGCCGCTCGCGCGCAACGCGGAGTTGCAGATCTTCCTTCATCGCGTAGGGATTCACGATGTGATGAACGAGAAATTTGCGCCCGGCCAGCGTGACGACTTCGGTGGGCCGGAAGGTGGGCGAACTGTCCGTATTGCCGATCACCGCCGTGACCGGCGCAATCGTTTCCAGCTCCACGATGATGGAATCCGGCCCGATGTCGCCCGCATGCAGGATGTGGCTGACGCCCGTGAAAAGTTCAAAGACTTTCGGATCGAGAAAGCCGTGCGTGTCGGAAATGACGCCAATCTTCATAAACAAAGTGACGGGTGACCGTGACATGTGACAAGGAATCATGCCGGTCGGATGATGGCGGTAATCTTGTCACGTGTCACTCGTCACGCATCACGTCCCCGCCTCCTCCGGCTCGGCTTCGGTTTCCGGCTCGCGCACCCCGGCCGTTTTTTCCGCGGGCGATTCGGCAGTGGCTTTCATCGCGCCGACGAACAGGCCGGTGAACAGCCCGCCGCTGAGCAGCGTGTTGCGGAAAAATTCCCACGTTTGCGGCCAGCCATTCGTGCCTTTGATCAGGGCGGTGAGCCAGCCAAGAAAATTTTTCGCGTATTCGGGGTTCCCAAACGGATTGAACAGCCACGACGCCGTGTTCGTGATGAGATAAAACAAAATGGCGCCCAGGATGCCGCCGCCGAGCAGCGATAAAAATGACGATTGCGGCTTGAACCGCCGTCCGAACCAGATGAGCGCAACATAAGCCGCGTAGTTGCAAAGCTGGTAGCGCAAGACCGGCCCATCCCACACGTCCCAGCCGTGCGCCCAATAATACATGTTGAGCGCGATGTCCGTGAGTAACAGCGTGCCCAACGGCAGCCACCAGGCCATGCGCCCCGAGAAATACACGCCGGCGCAAAACACCAGCGCATACGCCGGGCTGAAGCTTGGCGGAAACAATCCCGGCCAGCGGCTCAATGCAAAGAGCGCCAGAAACAAAACCGGCAGCCAGCGATTCCATTTTTCTTTCACGCGGAGAAGCATAATTCACGGCGCGGCCGGGACAAGCTTTTCAGCGTCGTTGGAAGGAGGGTTGACGGCTGATGGCTCCGCCTGGCCCGGACTCATCATCTCGTGATACGGCTTGTGCGCGCGATACAAAACCAGCAGTTTCTGATTTATCTTCAACAAATCCTGATCACCCGCTTCGGTTGCCAGTGCGCGGGCTTTCTCCGCCATCGCAGTCGCGTCGTCAAATCGTCCCGCCTCCGCGTAGGCGGCCGCCAAAGTGTCAATCATAACCGCCTGCTTGTAGTGGGTCAGTTTACAGGCGCGTTCGGCAAGTTGGATGGCCTCCGGGTTGTTGCGCAGCGATGCGTCAGGACAGATGGCAAGCATAAAGGCCAGATTGTTGAGCAAAATTGGCGATCGCGGGAGGCTCCGCAAGGCGAAGCGGAAACGGGCAATTGCTCCGGCAAAATCCCGTTGCTGCCACAAACTGTATGCGATTCTAAATTGCGCGTCCGTGAATTCGGTGTCCTTTTGTGGACCTGATTCGAGACACAGGATTTGAAACAAACTGGCAAAATCATCGGTCCAAAGCGGGATGCTCGCCAAGTCGGCATCCGCCGGCCTTGCGGCCAGGCGGATGGCGGGAGAGTTGACAATCTCCCCGCTCCGCGACAACAGCATCCACACCGAGCCCAGAATCCACGGTTTGTCCGCCGGTGGAGCGCAATCAATGGTGGCCACCTTGTAGTTGAAGTGGCGGGCAAGGTTGATGACCACCGGCTCAAGGTTCACGCTCTTGTTGGAGACATGCACCGCGATGATGCCATTGGGCTTCAAGTGCCGCTCGTAAACCACAAACGCTTCCTTGGTCAGCAGATGCACGGGGATGGCGTCGCTGTTGAAGGCGTCGAGAGCGAGCAGGTCGAAATCCTGCGGCGGCTCTCTTTCCAGCGAGAGCCGGGCGTCCCCGAGCGTATTTTCCACTTTGGCCGGACAATTACTGAGATAGGTGAATCGCGAGGTGGCCAGTTCCAGCACTTCCGGGTTGATTTCATAGATGTGAACATAATCTCCCGCTTGAGCGTAGGCGGCCAGCGTGCCCACGCCAAGGCCGACCAGGCCGATTCGTCGTTGACCAGCCGGCAGGGCATGCAGGGCCAGCCCGACGCCGCTTTTTTCGCTGTAATAAAGTGTCGGCCAGCCGGCTTGTTGTGGATCGAGGAATTGCATGCCGTGCATGGTGCGACCGTGCCAAAGCACGAGGTAGTCGAGATTCCTTTCGTTATCGTGTTGCTTGAATATCGTCAGTACGCCGTAGAAGTTCCGCGATCGGTAAACCCTCGCCCCGGCGAGCTGGTGCGTTTGCAGTCCTAGCGCAACGCCGAGCGCCACCAGCCCTGCTGACAAACTGACGCATGTCAACCGGCGTCGCTGTTGGACTTTCCCGAAGAGTCGCCGCCACCCCTTGTCGCTGCCGGCACTCCGGTCGCGTGCGCAGACGAGCAGGAACAAGAGGCCGCAAAGGAGAAGCCCCAAGTGCAATTCGAAATAATCGGTGAAGATCAACGGCGCAATCACGGCCACGAAGAGCCCGCCCAGCGCGCCACCCGCGGCAATGGTCAAATAAAACCCGGTCAGGTGGCGCGGGTCGGGCTTGAGCCGGTAGAGCTCGCCGTGGCAGACCATGCAGCAGACAAAAAGTCCCCCGCAATAGATGCCGATCTGGGAAAAGGCGGACGCTTCAATTGATTTGAACAGCGCCCAGCAAATGCCGGCCATGGCCGCGATGAGCGCCAGGGCGAACGGAAAGCGCGAATACCAGCGCGGGTTGTCAAAACAAATGATGAAACTCAACAGGTACAGCGCCAGCGGCAGCACCCACAGCAACGGAATCACTGCCACGTCCTGGCATACTTTGTTTGTCGTCGCCAGCAACAGCACTGACGCGCAAGCCGGCAACAGCAGCCACAAAAGACGGTCGAGGGTTGAGGGTCGAGGGTCGAGGGTTTGAAATGGCGGATTTCGGATTTCGGACTTCCCCCACTCGTCACTCGACCCTCGACTCTCGGCGCCTTTTGTCCGCCACAGTTTCAGGGCGCAGAAACCGCAGCCAATGGCATACGCGGCCAGTCCCCACGCCCACAGCGCGGCCTGCGCTTTGCGCGTGAACTGTGTCTCGAAATAAAAGGGATAGCTGATGAGCGCAAGCAGTGAACCGAAGTTCGAGAGCGCGTAAAGCCGGTAAGGCGACACCCCGGGGTTGGTGCGGCTGAACCAGTGCTGCATCAAGGGACCCGTGGACGACAGGACGAAATACGGCAGACCAAGGCACACGGCCAGCAGGGCGAGAATTTGCAGTGTCGGATTGCCGCCGCCGCCCGGCTTCCACGAGTCGGCGGGGATGATGGGCAGCGTGGCCAGTGCGGCCAGGAGCAGCGCGAAATGCACGATGGCCTGGCTGCGCGGCTTGAGCCAGCGGGAGGTGAAATAGGCGTAAGCATAACCACCCAACAGCAGCACCTGGAAAAACAACATGCAGGTTGTCCAGACGCCGGGGCCGCCGCCAAACCACGGCAGGATGTATTTGCCGATCAGCGGCTGCACCTGGAAGAGCAGGAATGCCCCGGTAAAAATCGTCAGCGCATAAACGAGCATGGCGCGCAGGTTGCCAGTGTTCCATTTCACGCGCCAGAACGAACTCCGGGTGCCGGCAAAATCCCCGGCAAAAGGAATGATTCACGGCGCGGCGGGGGCAGGCTTTTCGGCGTCGTTGGCAGGAGGGTTGATGGCCGGGGGTTCCGCTTGATTGGTGCTTGCAACCTCATGGTACGGCTTGTGCGCGCGATACAAAGCCAGCAGTTCCTGATTTTTTTTCAACAAATCCTGCTCGCCCGACTCGGTTGCCAGCGCGCAGGCTTTCTCCGCCATCAAAATCGCGTCGTCAAATCGTCCCGCCTCCGCGTAGGCGGCTGCCAAAGTGCCGGATCATGACTGCATGTTTATAGTGCGCCAATTGACATGCTTTTTCAGCGATCTCGACGGCTTCCGGGCCATTGCGCAACGACGCATCTGGACAGGTGGCAAGCAACCAGGCCAGATTGTTGAGCAATTCGGACATGTTGGGGTGGGTCTTCAGCGCGAGGCGATAAGAGGCAATCGCTGCGGCATAATCTCCCTGCTGGCACAAATTGGATGCGATTTGAGTTTGTGCATCCCCGAACTCGGGGTCAATTTCCGGGCGTGCTTCCAAATGGAGGATTTGAAACAAACTGGCAAAATCATCGGTCCAAAGCGGGATGCTCGCCAAGTTGTACGAAGATTTGCCGGAGGTGATGAAGTATGAATCATTTCCAAAAGGAACAATTCCGTAATTGCCGTCGGGAAGCAGTGTTCCGACGGGACCCGATAGCCCTGCGGACGCCTGGGCGGGAGTGAGTTCCACGCCGGGAAGCACCGAGCGGGTCGTCAGCACGGCAGACGAGCCATTGATGTAGATGTTGTTTTCGCCGCCGGGGCCGCAACCCGGCGTTGCCAGACATAATGCCGGATTCCCCGGGTTGGCGGACTTCGATGATAGAAGTCTGTGTCCCTGGGTTCCGACATAGCTCAACGTCAACAAGTCTGTCGGCGTGAACTGCCTTTGAAAAGACAGTTCATAATTTTCCGCGTAGGGCAGGCGATTCCCGTTGAAGAAGGCGGGAGAACTCCCGATGGTCCCGAAGGCGTTATAGAACTCTGCCAGCGTGTCATAAGGAGATCCACTCGCGGGGTGGCTGGCGGAAACGTGCTTGGGCGGCGCCGCCACGGGGAAAGGCTGACCAATGTTGACCCCGTCAGCACGCCGTATGAACGGCTCCGAAAAGCTCGGTTCACCCGGCCCGGTGTAGTCACCAAAGGGTGCATCGCCGATCTCGTTGAAGTCGGTTGCGCCTTCAAATGAAGTGTAGGCCAGAGTGTACCCGGCTCGAAGGCTGGAAGTTCCCGACTTGCCCAGGAGCGCGCCCACCGCTCCGTCGTGGTCTCCAAAAGAATAAGCCAGCCCGAGTCGCGGACCGAAATTGTTCCAGCGCGTGGGAGCGAGCGTGCGGGGGACATGCGGATCCCCAGGGAAAACCCAACCTGTTGGCGATCCAGGGAAGACCACGGACTGTTCGCCCGGAATGATGGTCTGAATCTCGTTAAACTTTTCCCACCAGGGGGAGCTGACATCGTAACGCAAACCCAGGTTGAGGGTGAGATTGGGACGCGCCCGCCAACTATCCTGCCCGTAGAGACCAAAATAAAAGCTCCGTCCATAGGAGGGATAGGACTGGCCTTGCACGAACTGGCTGGGCGCACCCAGCAGAAAGTCGACGAAATCGCTTCCCGTCTCGCTTGCGCAACAGGCGAAGTTGGACCCAAAAAAGAAGTTGCCGTTGGCAACGTTGGAAAGATTCTCTTCGAGCTGATTGAAGTGGTACTGGCCTCCGAACTTGATGGTATGTGTCCCGATGATTTTGCTGAAGTTGTCGGAGACCTGGTAGATGTTGTCGAGCAACTGATTCGGACGGCTGGGGACGCCGATCACGAAATCGTTGAAATCAATCTCCGGGATTCCCTCGACGCTGGGCGTTCCGACATAGATACCCGGGGCGCCACCGTTCCAGATTGGAAGCCCAGGTCGCTCAGCTTGACTCCGGTTCCTCCCAAGGGCCGGTTGAGTGTCGTGTTAAGGCGGAAATAACCGAGACGGAACTCGTTGACCGACGCGGAGCTCAGAGTCTTGACGGCGGCGAGGTTGATATTGTTGGTCTTGCCTTTCCCGTCAATGGCGAACCCCGGGTAGACGGGCGCGTTGCCGGGCCAGTAAGGGTCGATGCGATCAAAGCGATCAAAATAGTAATAGGCCGTCAGCAGTCCAAAGCGCGAGTTTGCATCCACCCGGCCGCTGAACTTGTTGTCGTGAATATTGATCTCCCCCGAATTCGTCGAAAACGTCCCCGTACCCGTGGATGGGACAATGGTCGAGGCGGGCGCGGGCGTGATGTAGCCGAGAAGTTTCTGGGAGATGGGAGAAAACACAGTGGGCGACAACTGCGCGTTCGGAAACACGCACTGGGCAGCAGTTGTACATCCGGAAAAGTAGTAAGGTTCACCTGCAGTCACCGTCTGACCGAGTTGCTGCGTCAGCGTTGTCGCCCAGGCCGATCCATTCACGCTGCCCGTCAGGCTTGAAGCGATCCCCGAAAAATCTCCCGACTCGGTCGCGGCGCTGGGAGCCCCAATGATGGTCTGCGGAACCGCCTGCACCCTTCGGTTTCCCTGATAGTCCGCGAAAAAGAAAACGCGGTCGCGAACAATGGGGCCACCAAAGGTTCCACCGAACTGGTTCTGGTGATAGGCACCCTTCGTTCCGGGAGGGTCGAAATAGTTGCGCGCGTTCAGGTTCGTGTTGCGCAGGAATTCAAAAACACTGCCGTGCCATTGGTTCGTGCCCGACTTGGTTACCACGTTGACCTGGGCGCCGGCATAGTTGCCGTACTCGGCGTCGAAGTTGTTGGTCAGAATTCGAAATTCCGCAATGGAGTCGAGGTTCGGTATCGCGCCCGCGCCGGAGTAACCAATCTCCTGCGTCAGGATGCCGTTCAGGATGAAACCGTTTGCCGACTCTCGCATGCCATTAACCGAAACCGCACCCGACGTTTCGTCACCCGAAACCAGGGGCACAGTGAATCCAGCGGAAATGAACGGGCCCGCATAGGCGCCGCTCATGGGAGAATTGGCGGCTGCGACACCCGGCTGCAGCGATAACAGATCGGTATAACTTCTTGAGAGCAACGGGACGTCCGTTATTCGCTTGCCTTCGATCACTTCGCCCATCTGCGAACTGATGGTCTCGACGTGTAGCATGTCGGCCGAGACCTCCACCTTTTCCGACGTCTGTCCCACCTGGAGGGGAGCGTCAACCATCAGAGCCGAGTTGACGTCCAGAACCATGTCGGTCTGGCGGTAGGTCTTGAAGCCCTTCTGCTGGACCTCGACCGTGTACTTTCCCAGCGGCAAGGATTGGAAGGAATAAAAACCCTGGGCGTTGGTAGTTTGAGTCTCCGCTATGCCGGTGTCGACGTTCGTCGCGGTGACGGTCGCTCCCGCAACCGCGGCCCCACTCGGATCCTTCACCGTGCCCGAAATGCTGGCCGTTACCCCAGCGAACATCTGCCCACATAGCAGCAGAATCGATACAACTACGAGAAGACTTTGACGGCGACTCAATACTGGCATATCCCCTCCAAAGGGCTGTTAGCGAACCCCGGTTGAACCTGAGCCTGGGAACGAATTTCCCCCGGCTCCGAACCATCGGAACTTAAACTCGTGGCCGAGTAGGCCGACCCCTTATTTTGTGTCTAACCGCTTATTGCCGTTCCACGGCTTATAGTTTAGGCTTCGCTCTTTGTCAAGATATTTTCCAGAACCGGTCCGAAAACAAACACAAGGCGATGTACGCGGATAGGATATGAAAAACGAAATTATTCAATATTGAAAGCTTTTAATACAACCGGCTTGTGATCGATAACGCTACCCGGCCACCCTCCACCCCAACCCCGGTGGAAATTCAACAATCAACATTGGGATCGTGTCAAACCGCTCTGATGAATTCCCGCAAATACTCTTGCGCGGCGGCCTGCATGCAGGATGATGGGATGGGGTCCGCAGGCTCCCATGCGGTCCAAAACACCGGGAACGTCACGCCACCCTCCATGTCGGTCATCGCACCTGGGAAGGGTTCCCGATGGTTGGTGCAAGGCGAAGCAGGCCACCCAACAGAAAGCGTTCCAACACTTGATGCCGCTGCAAATTGAAATGCCCAGGCCAATGCGGGAGCCAGAGGCGCTTCAGTGAACGAGAAGCGGATCGGGAACTTGTGTATAATGATGAACTTGCCGTAATCAGTGGGCGCTTAACTCAGCGGTAGAGTGCCATCTTCACACGGTGGAAGTCACAGGTTCGAATCCTGTAGCGCCCACCAATCTCATCTGCTTACCGCACAGCCGCTTACGGGTGGCTGTTGCTTTCTTGCCGTTAAGTTCCGGCCGATGCCAACCCGACATCAAGCTCATTGAGTGGCCTCCAAAGCGTGTTTCGTCGCTAGCAGTTGCTCCATGTATTTCTGCTGTGCCCCCCAGTGCTTTGTCGAAGTTTCCTTGGTATAGACAGCGGTCATGTCGGGCTTGCTGTGCAGTGAATCCTGATGAACCCGCTTAACCAAGATGAAGACTCTTTCATCCTTCCGCAAAGGCCTAGTCGTGGCGTAGTCCTTCGAAGTTATCAGATTGAGCGTCGGCTCAGAGCAAGCGTGAACGCGCAGATCGCTTTGTTCAAGCTTAGCTTCGTGACCTGCAGCGCGTCGTGCCCTTGCGCAAGACTATGCATCTTGACGGAGATTCCACGCTGCTGTAGGCTTCGTGGCGCATCAGCTTTGCACTTTTGGCTGCTGCTATCCTGCTCCGCTTCGGTGAATCAGATCCAGGCTCCAGCCTCAAGCTTTGGATCCTAGCCTTCGGTTATCAGTTCGTCGCTCTTGTGTTTTCAGCTAGCCGGGTTTGCTTGATCGCATCGATCTGAGCGGTTTCTCAAGGAGTTTCCCCATGATTTTCCCCTGTGCCGCTCCGTCTCCGTCTTCTTTCTCCTTCTCGTCTCTCGTTTCTTCTTTCGGTTGGGTTCGTTTCGATCGCGCCGCCATTGATCGCCCACAGCGGCGATGGCTTCCTATGGCGGGAGTGTGCGCGCTGCTGGCCGCGCTGGCGGTCGCGGGGATGGCGCAATTGACGCCGACTTCCATCACGGTGTCGCCGACGAATCCGATCATCAGCGCGACGCAGACGCAGCAGTTCACCGCGCTGAGCGGGAATACCATCGAACTGCAAGGGGTGATCCAGGTAGCCAGCGGCCCAGGGGCCATTCACACCTGCGCGCTGCTGGCGAACGGGACGGTCGAATGCTGGGGCTCCAACTATTCTGGCGAGCTGGGCAACGGCACCACCAGGTTTTCCCCCACACCGGTGGGGGTTAGCGGGCTGAGCGGCCAAGCGACGGCCATCGCCGTGAGCGCATATTCCACTTGTGCGCTGCTCTCGGGCGGGACGGTGGAATGCTGGGGCGGCAACTACTATGGCGAACTGGGCAATAGCACTAACTCGGGCACCGTAAATGCCAATCCTTTGCCGTTTCCGGTGAGCGGGCTGAGCGGTACGGTCACCGCCATCGCCGCCGGTGACGACCACACCTGCGCCCTGCTCGTCAACGGGACAGTCGAATGCTGGGGGTCCGACGATTATGGACAGCTGGGCGATAACTCCAACAACAATTCCACCACGCCGGTCGGGGTGAGCGGGCTGAGCGGTCCGGCGACGGCCCTTGCGGCCGGAGGAAGTTTTACCTGCGCGCTGCTCTCGAATGGCACGGTCGAATGCTGGGGCCACAACGATTATGGACAGCTGGGCAATAACTCCGACACCGATTCCGGCGTGCCGGTGGCGGTCTACAACCTGAGCGGGGCGACCGCCATTGCTGCCGGTGAGTTTCACGCCTGCGCGCTGCTCTCGAATGGCACGGTCGAATGCTGGGGCTTCAACTATTCTGGACAGCTGGGCAACGACTCCTACAACGATTCCGACGTGCCGGTGGCGGTCTACAACCTGAGCGGGGCGACGGCCATCGCTGCCGGTGAGTCACACGCCTGCGCGCTGCTCTCGAATGGCACGGTCGAATGCTGGGGCTACAACGATGATGGACAGCTGGGCAATAGCTCCAACAACGATTCCGACGTGCCGGCGGCGGTAAGCAACCTGAGCGGGGCGGCGGCTGTCACCGCCGGTTGGCTTTACTCCTGCGCTCTGCTGGGGAACGGGACGGTCGAATGCTGGGGTGATAACTACGAGGGCGAGTTGGGGAACGGCGGCGGCGGCCCCACCACTACCAATGCGCCGGGTACACCAGTCAGCGGCAATGTTCTGCCGGGCGCGGGGGCGAAGCAGATTTCCTCGGGAGACTTTCACACGTGCGTAGTCATCTCGGATGGCACGGTGCAATGCTGGGGCTATAACGGGTCAGGCGAACTGGGCAATGGCACGACGAACAGTACCAGCACGCCGACGACAGTGGTCGGGGTGGGCGGTGCGGGCGTGCTCAGCGGCGTAACGGCCGTTGCCGCCGGGCCCGGGCATACATGCGCGTTGCTGGCGAATGGGACGGTCGTATGCTGGGGCGATAACAGCTCCGGCGAGTTGGGCGATGGATTCACCGGTGTCGGCAATAGTTCAAGCACTCCGGTGGCAGTGAGCAATCTGACCGGGGTGAAGGCCATCGCAGTTGGATATGAGGCCAGCTGTGCACTGCTGGCGAACGGATCGGTGGAGTGCTGGGGATATAACGTCAGTGGCCAGTTGGGAAATGGGAACAGCAACAATTCCGACGTTCCGGTGGCCGGGAGCGAGTGGAGCGGTCTGCTCCCGCTGAAAGCCATCGCAACCGGAGGATATTACACCTGTGGGTTGACATCGGGTGGGGTAGTCTATTGCCTGGGTTACAACGCTTATGGCCAGTTGGGCGACTACTCCATGAGCTCTTCCCTAATGCCCGAGATCGTGAATCTGATGGGGGGTGGGTATCAGGAAGGCCAGGGGACTTCGCCCATCACCGCGACGTCCATCAGTGTCTCATCTAGCACAACCTGTGCGGTGATCGCGGATGGATCGGCGCAATGCTGGGGCTATAACGACTATGGCAGCCTCGGCGACAACATCGGCTATCCAGGCCAGGTTGAGAGCGACATTCCGCAAATCGTGTACCAACTGAGCGGGGTGACAGGCATCAGCGCCGGATCATACGAGTCGTCCGATCACACGTGCGCGGCGCTGGCCAGCGGCGTGGTCGATTGCTGGGGCGACAACTATAGCGGGCAATTGGGCGCTCCCACTACACAGCTGATTCTTGGTAGTTATCCGGTCAGCTTCGTGCCGCTGGCAGCGACCGGCCTAAACATAGCGAAAGTGGTTTCCGCCGCGGAGAAGTCCACCTGCGCGTTGCTGGCGGATGGAACGGTGGATTGCTGGGGTACGGATTACTCGGGCGAGTTGGGTGACGGCGCCAGCATCCCCGGCGCACCTCAGGCGAATGCGCCGCAGCCAACCCTTCCGCTGGTTGCGAGCGTGTCCTGGACGAGCGGGACGACGAGCGTGGCGACGATTGGAGCGGAGAGTGGCCTGGCGACTCCCGCCGGCCCGACCGGGACCTCGCTGATCACGGCTACGTATTCGGCGCAGACTCCGCTGAGCAACAGCACAACGCTGACGGTGGGCGTGGCTCCGACGATCACGAGCGCGAGCAGCACGACTTTCACCTACAACGCGGCGAATACGTTCACGGTGACGACGACGGGCTTCCCGGCGCCGGCGCTGAGCGAGAGCGGGACGCTACCGAACGGCGTGATGTTTGTAGATAACCACGACGGAACCGGTACGCTGAGCGGAACGCCGAGCCAGACCGGGACCTTCCCGATCACATTCGGCGCGTCGGACAGCGTTTCTCCCGACGCCTCGCAGAGTTTCACGCTGACGGTGGGGACGCCGCCGACGATCACGAGCGCGAGTTCGACAACGTTCACGGTGGGCGTAGGCGGCTCGTTCACAGTAACGACGACGGGATCGCCGACACCGATGACCAGCGAAAGCGGAGCTTTGCCGAGCGGTTTGATGTTCTCCGACAACGGTAATGGCACAGGGACGCTGAGCGGGACGCCGGCGTCGGGCACGGGCGGGGTGTACAACATCACGTTTGGGGCCAGCAACAACCTGTCGCCGAATGCGAGCCAGAGCTTCACGCTGTACGTGGATCAGGCGCCCGCGATTACCAGTCCGAACAGCGCGACGTTCGCGGCGGGCACGTTCGGCACTTTCACGGTCAATACGACCGGCTATCCGACGCCGGGCATCAGCGAGAGCGGCGGGCTGCCGAACGGTGTGATGTTCGTCGACAATCACAATGGCACAGGCACGCTGAGCGGGACGCCCACTTCTGGCGGAGTGTTCAGTATCAGCTTCACGGCCGCGAATACCGTGGGCTCGAATGCGGTGCAGCCGTTTACGCTGACGGTCGATGAGGCACCGGTGTTTACGAGCGCGAACAGCGCGGTATTCACCATCGGGGTGGCGGGGTCGTTTACGGTGACGACCGCGGCGTACCCGACAGCTAGCATCACGGAAGCTGGCCATCTACCAACTGGCCTTACGTTCTTGGACAACGGGAATGGCACGGGCACGCTGAGCGGAACTCCGACGGTGTTTAACGGCGGGGACTTCGCGATCACGTTTACGGCGAAGAACGGGATAGGGTCTCCGGTGACGCAGTCGTTTACGATCATCCTGCAGCAGGCGCCGGCGTTCACCAGCGCAACCAGTGCCACGTTTGCATACGGAGTCAGTAACTCGTTTACGGTAAGTACGGTGGGCTTCCCGGCGCCGAGCATTGCGGAGGCAGGAGGATTGCCTCCGGGAGTTACGTTTGTGGACAACCACAACGGGACGGCCACGCTCTCCGGGATTCCGAGCACGGGCGGGGCGTTCGCGTTAGTCCTGACTGCTACCAACCCGGTCACTACTACTACGCAGAACTTTACGCTCAACGTTTCCGGGCTTGGCGTGTCGCCTTCGACTCTGAGCTTTGGGACACTTTATCTGAACGGGTCGTCGACATTGTCGGTGACGGTGACGAATGAAGGCGGATCTACAGTAACGATTACCGGGGACAGCATCACGCTGGGGACGGCGAATGCGGCTACCTACAAGGCGACCAGCCATTGCACGTCGGCGTTGAAACCGGGGAAGAGTTGCACGATCTCGGTCACTTTCCTGGCTAACCTGGAGGGGACGCTGACGGCGACGCTCTATATCATGGACAACGGGTTTGGCACGCCACAACAGGTCAACCTCACGGGCAACGTAATCGATCCGGTGGCGCAGTTCAGTCCCAGCAAGCTGAGCTTTGGGACGGTGGCTGTGCACACGAGCGCGACCTTGCCGGTGCAGTTGACGAACAGCGGGCAGACTCCGCTGGACATCAGCGGCATTTCGATCGGCGGGGCGGATGCGGGCGACTTCTCGCAGACGAATAACTGCCCGGCGATCCTGCCGGCTGCGATGAGCTGTACGATTTCGGTGACCTTCGATCCAACGGTGAAGGGAGCACGGACGGGTACGCTGATCATTACCGACAACGTAGCGGCGGGGCAAAGCACGGTGGCGCTGAGCGGGACGGGGCACTGAGACGAATGAAGCGGCGGCGGACTTTTCGCTAGGGGGCTTACGTTATGCGTCCGCGGAACGCCCCTGTTCTTTCTGGGCGTTCCGCGGCAAACAGGCATCCGCGTACCCCATCATGAAGAAGAACTGGCCTAGCGCCCACCATCCTGACCTCAGCCTGTCAGCGCACGGCGCATCGCGGTCCGTCAGGCTTTTAGGGGACCGCAGACCCAATCCCTCACAATCACGAAGGAGAATTAGCGGTTCCATTGCGCCGGGCCAGCTCATGGCCTTCGTCCGGTAACTCGGAACGGAGATCCGCAGAAATTTCTTCGGAACCATCGGTAGCGAAAACCGATGCCGCATTCGGAGGAAGTCCGTGCAACGTCGCGCGCAGCGAGGCCCTCGCCTGTCCCAGCCGTGGAAAACGGCGCCTGGACGAGGGCAACGTCCTCTTCCGCCTTTCCAGTTCAAACCAACGCAGATAATGGCGCACTACGTGAGGCATCGTCATCCGGATGGCCGCGGCGTAGTTCTGTTCCGCAGCTCTGCGCTGCTCGTTCGGCGACTCCAGCAGCCCGATTAATTGCGCGGCCAGATCCACCGCGTCCCCGGTCTTGTAGAAACTGATCGCCATGTCTTCGTCGGCGGCCATGTCTCGAAAATCACCGATGTCGGCCGACACGATGGGCACCCCATACTCGCACGCCTGGTGCGCCGGCCCACTGGATCCAGTCGCCGAATCGTAGGGCAGCACCACGACGCTGGCCGTGCGGAACAACTCCGGCACCGCTTCTTCGGGCACATAGCCGCGGAATTCAATGCGCTCGTTGTCCCCATATTGTTCCCGGATCGATTCCCAGTAGCCCGGCTTCGTGTGATGATTCGCGCCCGCGACGATCAAGCGCGCTGTCGGCACTCGCCGCAAGACCGCCGGAAACGCTTCCATCAGAGTTTCCAGCCGCTTGTACGTTCCCCAATGCCCGATCGCCAGCAGCCGCTGGTCGGGATTTCCACGCCGCGAAAAGTCCGGCGGGCTTGGACACGGCGCAAACGTCCCGTGCGTCCCCAGCAGCACATTCTGCGCGGAATATTTCTCCGCCAGAGTGCGGCGATATCCCGACAGCAAAACCGAAATCGAGTTCGCCTTCAGAAGAGCCCGCGTCGCCAGGCTGCTTCCCAGCCGGTAGAGCCCCTCTTGCTTCACGCCCGCATCCCCAAAATCGACGTGCTCCAGAATGTGATGCAGTGTTACGTGCGTAAAGTATCCCATCGCGCGCGTCAGTGCCGGCGTGCATAATCCCGCAAAAGCTGCCACCGGATGCTCCGGGGTGCCAAAACTCGAATAGACGAGATTGAACCACACCACATCCGGCTTGCAGTCATGCACGGCCTTGGCAAGCCGCAAAGGAGTTGCCATGTTGTTCGTGTCCCAGCAGCGCATCACATGAAATCCGTCGAGTTCTTTCTGCTCATCCGCGCTCAACGGCTTGCCATGCTCGTCGGTGCTCCACTCGTAGCGTGTGAGCTTGTCGCCGAGAATCGTCAGGTTCACAAGCGGGTCGCGCTGCAGTTCCCGCGCCAGGTGAAAACCGTATTCATTCAACTGCCGGCCACTCGGAGGAAACGCGCTCACAAGACAGATTTTCATGGGGCCCGATTCTTCAACCTTCCTAAAATATGCTTATCTGGAAATACGGACGAAACTGCTGCGTGCCTGGACCCGAGAAATTAAGAAAACTTTCCTGCTGCATCCCCGCGGAGAAACGAATCGGGTACCGCAAGGGCAGTTCATGTCCGTTTTCTTCAAACTTCCGGCTGACTGGCATGGCATACGAAAGCGCGAAACCAGACTGCACGGCGTCGTATGCGTGAAAGCCCATGTTGCGCGAATACGCGACCGAAGTCTGCACCGTCCAGTTGCGTGTGGGAGAAAACTCCACGCTCCCCGCTGGACGAAACGCCTGCGCAATCGCGTACTGGCTAAGTTCCACGCGCCACGATCGCAAATATTCGCCGACGGCGCGGAACTTCAGCCGGTCCGAAAGCCGCTCCTCAACTCCCCCGTAGGTGGAGGTGTAATAAAACTCGCGGATGATCGGGCCGAACTGCTCATCGCGCGCCCCCCATCCCGTCACGAATGCGGTTTTGCCCCACGGCCGTCCCACCCGGAAATCCAACGCGCCAGCCAGGTCCCGGGAGTGCTGTGGGCCTTGTTCGGTGAACGGACCCGATTCGCGGATGGCGTAGCCACTGACCGACACCCAGTCGAAAAACGAGCTCGTTTGCATGTACAGAAATTGCCGGAAAAGATTTTGGTTCATCTCATAAGGATCTTCCCGATCCCGACGTGTGGTCTGCTGAATTCCGCCGCTGAAATTAAAAACGTTGTCGCCCAGACGGAAAGATGGGTTGACCGCAAAATTGAAGGAGTAATCCCACGTGTCCCGGTTGACGATGACATTCGCGCTCGGTAGCGATATCTCGCCGCGCGCATTCCGGACCTGGAAAAATCCTCCCGCATCCGGCATTCCTGCGACGTGAAGATGGAAAGCTTCCGTCCACTGGCTCTGAATCGACGAGCGCGGAGGAGGCAACGTGCCCGGGGTCGCGAACGCCAGTTGCGCGTCCAGAGCGTAGACCGTTGTGTCTTCGAAGATTGGTGAAAAAGAGTAGTCGGAAAGAAAACTTATCATCTTATTGACTCGCAGCCCTTCGTCGGCGCTCGCCCGCAGCATCTCCGTATCCGCAGCCTGGTCTTCGCCCGCCGCTTGCGAGGCTTGCGCGAAAGCGGTTAGCGCTTGTGCATTCTGTCGCCGCTGGCGCAGCGCCGTGGCTTTCGCCAATAGATATTGATAGCTGAGGTCGTCGCCCGCCTGCCCTTTGCTGGCGGCATCCAATTGCGCCTCCGCTCGCGGAGTATCGCCCAAGGCCAAATACGCATTCGCCAGTCCCACGCGCACATCCATTTCGTTCGCGCCCGCCGCCAGGGCCCGCTGAAAATAGGTTTCTGCCAGCGGATATTCATGCATTCCCAGAAACAGATCGGCAGCGTCCACCAGTTCCGCTCCCGTGGGGGGCGACGTACGTCCCGATGCCGATTCCATCAGCGCCAGCGTGATCTGCCGGCGAGTATCGTCTTCCTCCCCGCGGTTCATCATCAGTTTCGCGATATCCAGCCGCACGCTCACGCGGTCGCTGTCCGGGGCCGACAGCGCGCGTTCGAATCGCTCCATCGCGGCCTTCTGTTCTCCCAGAATGCTGAGCGCTTCGCCAGTCGTGAGATAAATCGTGCTCGGCCCCTGCTTCTCCGCCAGCTCGACATACTGATTGGTCCGGTCGCGATCGCGCAGTTGCGCATAGCAACGCGCGAGCTCGGCATAGACCATGCCGTTGGCGGGGGCGATCTTCTCCGCCGCTTGCAGTTCAGAGATCGCTTCCTGATATTCGTGCTCATCATAGAGAGCGCTCGCCAGGGCCAGGTGAAGCGGCGCGTCGTCGGGTGAACTCTTCAGCGCAATCCGGTATTCGGCAACCGCCCGCTTCAACATGCCTTCATCGCCATAGGCTGTTCCGCGAATCAGGTGCAGCGCCGTGGAGTCGCCCAGTTCCTTCTCCGCTAGTTTGGCTTGCTCCAAAGCTGGGCCTGGATGATGCAGGTCGAGATCGGCATAGGCCATGCCCAGGTGCGCTTCTCCGTTCTTGGGCTCAATCGTCAGCGCGGCCTCGAAATCCGAAGCGGCGGCCGAGCT
Source organism: uncultured Acidobacteriaceae bacterium (assembly GCA_963838315.1). Classification (GTDB taxonomy): domain Bacteria; phylum Acidobacteriota; class Terriglobia; order Terriglobales; family Acidobacteriaceae; genus Acidiflorens. The sequence goes on along the minus strand of CAWIQW010000003.1, from coordinate 729,993 downwards.
CTTGCGCAGATCGTGGAGCACAAATCCGCGATTCACATAAGCAGTAGCCACATTTGGCCCGCGCGCGATCGCTTGCGAAAACGCAGTTCGCGCCTGCTCCACGTCTCCGTTGTGTTTGTACACATATCCCGCCAGCAAAGGGAGATCCGGTTCCTTGGGGAATTGAGCCTCGTATTCTGAGACCAACTGCATCAACTCGTCATAGTGCTCCAGATGCAGCAAGTCATATCCCAGGTAGACCACCACGTCGCGGTCCTGCGGAAGCTTCTTGATCGCCTCGCGCCCCACATCCGCCGACTCCTGATACTTCCCCGTCCACGTCAGGTATCTCTCCTTCTCCCGCATCACCAGTGGATCCTGCTGCATCCGCGAGGAAGCACGGCTCAACCACTCCGCTGCCAGAGGAAACTGGTGCGCCTCGATCGCGGCGTTCATTCCACCTGCAATCACGAAGCTGTTTGTCGGAGCGAGCGCATGCGCCTTCCGATATTCCGCTTCCGCCTTCGGAAACTCGCGCCGCGCGGTGTACATATCGCCCAGGGCAAGATGGGGAACGTAGTAGCGGGGATGAGCCGCCGCCAGCTTCAGCAAATATTTTTCCGCCTCCTTGTCTCGCCCCAGCGTTCGCGATACCGAGCCGAGCGATGTCAGCGCCAGCTCGTTGTCGGGATCCATGAGAAGCACCTTCTTATAGATGTCGATCGCTTCCTCGTTCTGCCCCATCTTCACCAGCAGGTCGCCATTCAGCTGCAGCGCGTTGGGATCTTTCGGATTGAGCGCTAACGCGTCGTGTACATCCTTCAGAGCACTCTGGGTATCGCCCGCGTAGAGTTCGACCATGGCTCGCAGGCGAAGGAACTCTTCCCTGCCCCGCCCGGTGATGTTCAACTGGCCAATCTCCGACTGCGCCGTAGCCAACTGGCTTTTCTCGGCGGAATCATCCTGCAAACGCTGGTACATCTGCACCAGGTTCAAGTGCAACTGGATTGCATAAAGCGGTCCCTCCGCCGGAGATTGCGGCAGATTGCTCAGCGCGGCCGAATATTCCTTCACCGCTTCTTCATTGTGTTCGTCGAGCTTGTCCACTTCCCCGCGAAGGGCGTGCAACCGGTAGTGGTTCGGATCCAGCTTCTGCGCGCGATCCAGATAGTTCTTCGCCGCATCCACCTCGCCCGTACTCAGGTCCGCCTGCGCGGCTGACAACTGAAGATTCACATCCCCGGGCGCTGCATCGGCAGCCTGCACGTAGAGCTTCGCAGCCTCCTCACGGTCGCCCGCGAGTTGGTAGGTGAAGGCAAGTTCAGCTTTGATTCCCGGATTCTTCCCCGCAATAGACTTCAGCGCTGCGATGGCGGCCGGATAATTCCCCGTCTCGCGATAATAACCGGCCAGCGCTCGCACCACTTCCGGGTTATTTGGTGAGCGATGCTTCGCGAGATCAAGGTAATGCTCTGCTTCATGAAACTGATTCAGCCGTTCGTAGGCGAGAGCGAGCAGCAATTCCGATCTCGCATCGGGCCGCATCTGCTCTGCCCGCTGCAATGGTTTGATCGCGTCGTCATATTCCCCCGACTGCAGCAGCATCTCGCCCAGCAACACCAGATCGAGCGTCCGCCCAGGATCGGCGGCCACCACCCGCGTCAGGATCTTTATAGCTTCTTCTCTCCGTCCCATCCGGCTGTAGGTCTGCGCCAGCCCCGATTGCCCTTCGAGCGATGAGGGGTTGATACGGAGACCGTGCTCGTAAGCGTCGACCGAAGCTTCCGTCTTACCCGCTAATCGCGCCGCATATCCCAGCAGAAACCATAACTGTGAGTCCCCCGGCGCTGACTGCACCGCCCGCTGCGCATACTCGACCGCCGCCGTATAATTCCCGCTCTTGAGCGCAGACTCGGCCGCGCGCGCCAGCCGGGCATTCTGAATGTTGGATCCCCAGCCCATTGAGTCTTCCGAAGACGAATTGCCCGAAGATGGATTACCCGAGCTTGTCTGCGATGGATCGTCTGGCGGCTGCCCCTTCTTCGTTTCATTGGAACCGGTTTGGTCAGACTGCGCCTGGTCCGGATTTCCTGAATTCACTTTGTAGGTTTGCGCAAGCACAGCCGTGCTCATCGCGATAGCAAGCGACACCGCCGGCAAGAATCCAAAGTATGAAATCTGGGATTTCAATCTGCCTCCGCCAAGGTTCTGGCTGGGATTGCGATACTTCGATTCGCCACCGCGCCGATATGTTGGCTGCCCTGCTCATCTTCAAGTTCTGTCAGTTCCAGCGTGCTCGGTAGGCAAAGCAACCAGTCTGGTCCACAAACAATCCAAGATTGGCAACCGGAGGACAACGTGCAAAGGCAAGACTTCGTCGACCGTGCCGCGCGGCCTTTTCCGCTAAGCCTCGTTTTTCTCGTAGCGCTGCTCGTGCATGCGCCTCTTCTGCTGATGCAGCTCCCTCTCAAGTCTTACGACACGAACTTCCATATTTTTTTCGCATCGCACTACGCGCAGCACTGGTTCAATCCCTGGAACCCCAAGTGGTATGCCGGTTTTTCGCAGACCACCTATCCGCCCCTGCCCCAGCAATGGATCGCAGTCGCTTCCCGCCTCGTCGGGCTCGACATGGGATACATGCTCGTGCAATTCGTCGCGATTTTGCTGCTCGCGCTGGGCGTCTACCGCTTCTCTGCGATATGGGTCGGCCGTCGGGCCGCTTCCTATGCGGCGCTGGCCAGCGTCCTTCTCGGCTCGGAAGCTTTTCTCGTCTACTCGGCAGGGCAGCTTGCGACCACCTTCGCCGCCCCTCTTTACCTGAATGCTCTCCCCTACATCTATGAGTGGATCCGGGGAAACAACTGGCGGTCTCTACTCAAGGGCACAGCGCTGGCGGTCGCCGCCGCCGCGGCTCACCATGCCACCTTGCTCTTCGGATCGTTTCTGTTTGCCCTGCCCGTGCTTGCGCTCGCAGTAATCGATCTCCGTCAGGAAAATCGGATGAGCAACCGCAATTCACTCGGGAGCGGTTTCATCCTCCGCACGGTATTCGTGACGGCCATCGTTGGCCTCATGATCGCCATCGTCCTCCTGCCATTTTGGATGGCGCTCATCCAGTATCCCGTCACGCAAGCTCCGATTCCCCATCCCAGTCGCGCGAACTACATCCTGAGTCCGCAATGGGGTCTGAATTATTTTCTTGTTCCTTATGGCGCATTGATCCTCGCATTTCCTTTTATTTTCCTGCGCGGTTCTTCCATCCCGCGGCTGCGCCCGCTCCTGCTTGGCTTTTGGGTCGCGCTTCTTCTCGGACTCGGCAGCACCACGCCCGTGGCCCGGCTGCTTCTGGGCCGCGCGTTTGAAGTCCTCACGATGGAGCGTTTCACCTATTGGGCCACGCTGCTCGCCCTGCCCTTCATAGGATTGCTCGTAGAGGAATTGGTCGATCGCGCACGTTGGCGTTCCCTGGCTGCGGTCACTGTGGCCGCGGGTCTGACCTGTGCTGTCGCTGTGTCGTGGGCCACCTACAAGCCTGCCGATGCCGAGTCCTTCAAGGTCGATACAGTGGCCGCCTGGTTGAATCGCGATGGCCATGACCGCTATCGCTACATCACTCTCGGATTCGGCAACAAGATCGCTCGCCTCGCCATGCTTACCGACGCCAGTAGCGTCGACGGCGAATGGAACTCGGGCCGTTTGCTTCCGGAACTCACTGAGCACGGCGCCGGCGCTCTCACCAGCTCAAAATATTTCGGCAAGGCTGGACTCGACGCCCTCACCGCGGTCCTGCAGCATTCCGATCGTTACGGGTTGAAGTGGGTGTTTGTGAGGGATCCTTATTATGAGCCGCTGCTCGTATTCTCCGGCTGGCGCCGCGTCGACGACCTTGAGGATCGTACGATCGCGGTTTGGGAAAAAGATGAAGTCCCGCCAGCGACTCCCATTGACTCACCCCAGAAGCCCCAGCCCTGGCAGGGAATTTTGTGGGGCATTCTCCCAATCGGGAGCAGCGTGCTGGCCATGTTCTTCGTGCTTATTCCCGAGCGGCGTCACGTTGAGCTGGAGCAAACGACTAGTCCACCGGTGAAACCCGCAATCGCAGACCACCAGGATCAAGACCTCGTGCTGGGGAGACGCATCTCATGACCGCCGATCTGGGCAACAATCCTTCCAAGCGCACCGGACGCCTTCTGGCATTGGTCCTCGCCTGCGCAACCGTTGCTCTCATCTCCATGGGCACCGTGTGGCCGAATCAATCGGGCTCGGGAGTGGCCGATCCCAATGCCCAACTCATCGCATCGTCCTCGTCACCCGAGGCCGCGGTCGACAGTCTTCTGGAACAGGTCGCACGCCGGGACTGGCACTCCGCTTATGAACTCCTCGGCAATAAAGGCGAATTCACAGAGACCGATTTCGTTCGCGATCTGACGGGCGCTTATGGCAGCCTGCGGAGCTATGCCTCGCTCGACCGTTTCGATACGCAATCGCTGCACGCATCTTCCGATCAGGCGCAAATTCGCGCCCACATGCTCTGGTCCTCGGTCGTTGGCACGTTTGAGGACTCGCGGGATCTGAAGGTCGTCCGAAACGGCAGCCACTGGCAGGTCGCATGGCCCCTCGTAAGGGAGGCGATCGTTCCCCCTCAGGTTATCCCTGTGAATTACCTGCGCTGGGATGTGATCTACCGTGGCGCGCAGGATGACTGGGGCGCCCAGGATGTCGAAGCGCCCCATGTGCGCATCGTGGCAATGCATCCCGTGGATCGCGCCGGCGAAGTCATCATCATGGGAGAAATTCTCAACGAGGATGTGGTCCCGGCGTTTGTGACTGTGAAAGCCACCTTGCTCGACAAGAAAGGTTCGGCCATTGCCACCGAAGACAGCTTCGACAAGATTTCGCACGTCCTTCTCCCCAAACAGGTCTCGCCTTTCCGCATCGACTTCCGCAACGTGAGCATGTCCCAGGTGGATAGCGTGCGCATGCAACCCGCATCCAATCTTGTTCCGGCCTCGGCCGACCCAGTAATCGGCATTGAGTCCCAAAAGCTGGCTCCCGTGCCGGATGCTTCCCTCAGCGGACAACTTGTCAATCAGGGTGGACAGGTCGTGAACGTGGCCCATGTGATTGCCACCTTCTATGACGGCAGTGGACAAATCGTCTGGGTAGCCGACCAATATCCCAGCCGCGCCTTGTTGCCACAAACACCCGTCCCCTTCCTGATTTCGCTGCCCGCCGATGTGTCGGCCAAAGCCAAGACCTATCGCACCATTGCCACGACTTACATTTCGAGTCGCTTCCAATGAGGCGGGCGATTCCATTCCTGCTTGCGGTCGCCCTGTGGACCACCTTTGCAATGGCCCAGTCCTCAAGTTTGCAGTTCCCCGCGAGTATCGAGGCCGGGACAGCCTTTTCGGTGCCGACTTCGGGCTCCGGTCCCGCAACCTTGTATATTGTCGGGCCCGGAGATGCCCTGCAGCGCAAGTTTCAACTGGGAGAAAGCATCCCCTTCGGAGCCGACGATTTGCACAATGCCGGGCATTATCTCGCCATACTTGCCGCTGGATCGTCAACTCAGTCGACTCAATTCGATGTTGTCGCCTCCCGCCAGTCCGCGGCTCTGAGTTTCCTTGCGAAGCCATCGCGTCTTCCGGTTAACCTGCCGAACGGTCTCAGCGGCGTCGCCTACATTTTTGACGTCTTCGGAAATCTCCTTCTTCAACCGCAGCAGGTTTCCTTCGAACTCTCGGACGACTCCGGGGTCGCGCAGATACGCACTGCCGCCAGTCACGATGGCGTCGCGTGGGTGCGGATGAATTCCGCGTCCAAAGCGGGCTCTGCGCGCTTTCAGGCAAGCGACGCAAACGTGCGCGCTACCCGGATCGTGCAGGAAGTCCCAGGTGAGCCTTGCGCAATCCACATGATGGCCAGGCCCGCCACCGGACAACGAGTTCTTTTGGAGACCGAACCAGTGCGGGACTGCAACGGCAATCCTGTTCCCGATGGAACCATCGTGACCTTCACCGAGACCTACGCCGGCCGCCAGTCGACGGTTGATGTCCCGCTCAAGCGTGGAATCGCCCAAACCGAACTGCCCGCTCAACCAGGTGCCCTGATCTCAGCCGCCTCCGGCGTGGTCCTGGGAAATGAGATTCGCTGGAGCGCCCGATGACCCAGATCCTCAAACGCTCGACCGTCGCGTTGCTCGCCGCGCCCATCCTCGGCGTCTTGCTTCTTTCGGCGGGTACCCAGCCTGCCGTTCACGTCGCTCCCGTGAATACTGTAGGACCACGCACTCTGGAGACACAGACCCGGTCTTCGGTGATTCGCGACTACCTTTTGGCCTGGCAGAGCATGAACGCCGCGCTCAGTGAGAATCGTACCGATGCTGTCGATGCATCCTTCGTGGGTCAGGCGAGGGAAAGACTCATCAACACGATTCGCGAACAGCAGAATATAGGCATTCGCACAAGCTACCGGGACAAATCCCACAACATCAAAGTTCTGTTCTACTCGCCCGAAGGTTTATCGATCCAGTTGACGGACGAAGTGGAGTACGACGTGGATGTCCTGAACGGCGATCACGCACTGGACCATCAACAGGTCCATGCGCGCTATGTTGCCGTGCTGACTCCTACCGAGTCGAAGTGGAAGGTGCGCGTCTTTCAAGGCGGCACTCCATGAGTGGAATGTCCATCCGCCAATGAGGCAAAGACTTTAAGAGCATGTTCAGCGCACTTTAATCGCAAGTAATTGGAGCCCAGGAGCCCTATGATCTCGGTCGTCATCCCCATCTACAACGAAGAAGAAATCATCTCGTTGCTTCACGAAGCCGTCAGCGGTTCGATGAACGAAATTGACGACCAATGGGAAGTCGTCTACGTGAACGATGGGTCGAAAGATTCGTCTCTCCACCTGCTGCGGGAATTGCAGGCACAGGATCCGCATGTCGTGGTCGTCGAACTTTCGCGCAATTGGGGACACATGGGCGCCTTGCACGCTGGACTGCAAACCGCTCGCGGCGACGCCGTTGTGTTGATGGATGGCGATTTACAGGATCCTCCCGAAGTTGTGCCGAAGTTGGTCGCTGCCTGGCGCGAGGGCGCGCAGGTAGTCACCGCTGTCCGACGCAGCCGGCAGGAAAGCCGCAAAGTGCTGGCCATTCTTTTTCCTCTCTTTTATCGTGTGCTGGGGCCATCTCCGATTACCCGATCCCGCTCAATGCCGGCATTTTCGGCTTGCTCGACCGCCAGGTGCTCGACTCCCTCAATGGTCTGCGGGAGGGCAACCGCTACCTCCCGGGCCTGCGCGCCTGGGTCGGATATCGCACCGCCATCGTCTATTATGACCGTCAGGACCGAGTCGGCGGCGACGGCAAGCTCAGCTTCATGAGCCGCATCAAGTATGCGATGGATGCGATCACCAGTTTCAGCTATAAGCCGCTGCGCATGACCTTCGCTCTCGCCGCGCTTCATTCTTCGCCGCAGTCGCTGTTCGGCGTCGCAGCCCTCGTATTTCCAGCGCTAACGGCATGTTCTATGGCCTGTTCGGCACCATCTTCTTCATGAGTAGCCTCCCACTGCTTTGTCTCGGAATCATGGGCGAATACCTTGGCCGCGTCTATGATGAGGTCAGCGCCCGCCCCCTCTCGATTATCAATCGTGTCTATCAATCCGAGCAGGTTTCCCTCCACGCGCTGAGATCGGAGCAGGTCAATCGATTTCGCGCTCGCAAGATAGAGACAATGTTTCCTGCGGCCTGATCGTCTGCGTAGGCACCCAATGAGATAAAGTCCTGCAGGGACGACCGACAATAGCCTGGCGCTTCAGCGCATGTTCAGGTTCCTACATTGGCAGAGTCCCGCGGGAATCGACTGGCTTCTCATGCCCGCACTTATTTCCGGGTGGCCGACGTTTTTCGGAATATGGCTCCCACCCACTGTCAACTTCAATGCGAAGCCGCTTTCGCCCCGCCATCGCACTTTGAGGAACCCCGCTCGATTGCCGTGCCTTCTTCGTAATCATTCCAAGTCGCGATCAACAGGAAAGGAATTGGATCATCGGCGGGATAATACTCGCGCGAAATCTTCATCGTTTCGGACAGCGTTTTGCCGCAGCGTTGCGAGATGTACCGGCTCAGGCCCCACGACGCTTTCCGGTCGTCGAATCCCGCCCATGCTGCACCTACTGCTATTTTGTCCGGATACTTCGATCGCATCGTCTGATAGTAGTCGCGGAAGATAATCCTCTCCCCAATTGCTTCCGTCCGGCGCCCAACCCTTTTTGCCCGGGTTGATCCACGCGTAGAAACCATCGAAGTCTGACGCGTACGGGCTCTTGCCGATACTCGAAAATCAGGAGGGGAGGCGTACTCCACTTATTGACCTCCGCGCGCACGCGGTCCAGTCAGTGTGATTCGCCCTTGGGAAAGATGAAAATAACTGGACGCCCCTGTAAGTCAAATAGGCCTGGCTTCCGCGCAGCTCCAGCAGCGAGGTACTTGTCGCGGAACGAGTCGAAAGAAACCAGCGCATCGTCGGTCGCTTCGGCCCGGTCTCCCTGATCCGTCTCGTCGTACATCATGGCGACCGAGAAGTTTTGCTCCGCAGCCAGCGATTGCAGCAGCGCATAGGCCTTGTCGATGAATCGGCTCCCGGTCTCCGTACCAGTCCACCACGAAACCCGAAATCCCCAGCTTTTTCGCCTGCTTCGATCTGTTTTGTCAGCGTCACCGGGATCCTGCGAGGAATATCCGACGTTTATATGCCTGCGGATGGCCAAACCATGGCTCATACACCGCCAGAACTTTGGTCGGGCGGCCGCTCACGGGGCGGACTCGCGGAAGGCCCGGCGCACGCCGGTGTGCGTGCAGCCCCCGAAGGTCAGAAGGAGCGCGGCAACTGACGTAACAGAGAACGAAGAGGCATGGGCTACCGATTAGAGGCCGGGAGGAGTCGGGGTTGCAGCCAGATATCGGCTCATCTATGATTTCCGCGGGCAGCTACAGAATGTCATAAGCCGCATCAGAGAACTGACTCCATTGAGATCCGGTCCGCGCTCCCCGGCGATGGCCGGCTCAACGTCCGCCACTTGGGAGTCGGAGTCGGTTCCGTGCAGTCAAGTATGATCCAACGAATCAGCGAAAGAACGAAGACACCGCGAGAGCGTGTACTGGGCGGAAGCGCCATGATGTTGACCGGCCTTGGTCTGGTCACCGTCATCAACTTCGGCTACAACCTCGCGGTCGCCCGATTCCTCGGACCGATCGCATTTGGCCATACCACTGCCGTCTACACCCTGCTGATTCTGATTTCATCGGTCACGCTGTCTTTTCAGATTCTGACCGCCAAGATGGTGGCCCAGCGCGGCTCACCCGAGGCTCGCAGCTTAGCCTACCGCAGCTTCCACGGCTGGGCATGGGCGGCTGGCATCTTTGTCAGCGCGCTCCTTCTCCTCTTCCGCAACGCCATTACCAGTTATCTCAATCTGAACGACTCCTTACTCATCGTTCTCCTGGCGGTGGGCACGACATTTTATGTCCCGCTCGGGGTGCGCCGGGGCTACATCCAGGGAATCTGCAATTTCCGGCATCTGGCAACCAATCTCGTCCTCGAAGGCCTTACCAGGCTGTGTGGCTCCTTCCTTCTCATCGAACTGGGCAAGGGCGTCAGAGGTGTAATTGCCGCCAACGCGGCCGCCGTGGTCGTGGCATATTTCTTCGCGCAGTCCAAGGTCTGCAGCTCCGTCGGCACAGGTTCGGATGTCACCGTCGATTTTCGCGAAAGCCTGCAGGCCGCTGTTTTCTTCGCTGGCCAGGTCGTCATCAACAACTGCGACATCGTGGTCGTCAAACATTTCTTCCCCGCCGAAATCGCCGGCATTTACGCCGCGGTAGCCATGGTCGGACGCGTGGTATTCGCTTTTTCTTGGTCGATTGTGAGCAGCATGTTCCCGATTGCGGCGGAAAGTCGCAGCCGCAATCAGGATGACCGCGGGGTTCTCGGCACATCCATGCTCATGGTTTCCGGCATCTGCATGGCTTTCATGCTCGGCCTGCGCCTGGCACCCTCCGCCATCTGGACGCACTTGTTCGGCCCCCAATTCGGCACCGTCAGCGGAAGCAATTTTCGTTATCTCCTCGTGCTCTATGCGCTGTCCGCCGGAGTGTACAGCCTGAGTGTTGTGCTCATCGCCTACGAGATGTCGCGCAGGATTGCGAACACCGGCTGGGTGCAACTGGTAATCGGCGGTGCCGTCGTGGGCGGCATCTACATGTTCCACGCATCGCTGGCGCAGGTCATATGGGTACAGGTCTTTCTGATGGCTGTTCTGGTACTCTGCGTCGCCATTCCATTCTTGTTCACACTCTTCAGGGGTTTGAGCCACCAGCGAAAACGGGTCGCCGTGCCTGGCTTCGTCCGTCTTCGCAGACCCGTCTCTGGAGACGAAGTCATCGCTGAATTTCTCAAGAACGATTTCTATTCTCCCGTGTTCAGACAGTACCAGACCGCTTTGAGAGACCTCGTCGACGCGCCCGACTTGCAGCACGATGGCCAAAACAAGGTGCGCCGCGCGCTCTTCAATGTTCGCCACCGTGCCCTCTGGAAAGAGCTTCCCAAAGATACCGAGTGGTTTGAGGCCGAAATCGAAATGAAGGACCTGGATCGCGTCCGCGTGTTTCCGCGAGCCCAGTGGCGCAAGTTTGCGCTCGGCGATTTCGATCTCACACAGGTAGCCCAGCGGATCGTCGATGACCGCTACCGGGACCGCGCGGGCGGTGCCTTCCTTGCAAAGATCGACGATCTCCGCGCCCATCTCAAGCAGGAGGCTGTCGGCGGCGCCGTGCTTCTCATCGGAGAAACAGAAAGCGGCCCTTTCACCATTCTCGATGGAAATCACCGGCTGGTCGCAGCTTTGCTGACTTCCGCCCAGGCGCTCAAGAGATTTCGCTTTCTTTGCGGCTTGTCCCCCAAGATGGCGCAGTGCTGCTGGTACCGCACCAACGTCGCCACCCTCACCCGTTACGGCACCAACCGGATGCGCAACTTCGTTCATGATCCTGAAAAGGAATTGGAAAGGTTGCTGCAACGCTCCGGCAGAACCGGCGCACCGGCAGCTTGATCGTCGCTCCATTTCTTTCGTCGGACGATTGGTTCCGGGTGCCCTTGGAACTCGCGGCCTCCACGCATCTACGACGCCTGCTGCTCCTTGGTTGCGCTTAATGTTTGGGAACGGGCGACCGTCTCATCGATTGCTTCGATAATCTCATCCACCAGACGAGTCAACTTCGCCGTGTCCTGTTCCTTCACCGCCGCAGCGCAGAGTTCGCGCCAGTCTTTAAGTTCGCTCTCCGCCATTGGGTGTGCCTCCCTCCTTACCGTCACCGTTTGGTAGAGCAAATCTCGTACCACACCCTAAGTGATTCACAGTAAATGAAAACCCTGAACGGCCCCGCGTGTAAATATTGCCCCCGTCTGGGCAGAAGGGAAATCCGACCTTCTCCGTGCCAGCCATCCACCCCCTTCGAGGAAGGTTTGGCCTCAGGCTAGACGGAATACGGCGTGACCATTCCAGTTCTAGAGCATTGACCCGATGGTTCCTTGCTCGACCGGTAGTTACAGTCAAGGTGTAAAACGTTGTGACATTTAAGGAGACTTATGAATAAGGATCAAGTAGTAGGAAAGGTGAAAGATGTTGCCGGACGAGTGGAGCGCCAGGCTGGCGAATGGACTGACGACCCGAAAATGCAGGTTCATGGCGCCGCCAAGCAAGCCGAGGGCAAAGTCCAGAATGCGGTAGGCCAAGTGAAAGACGCCGGCAAGGATGCGCTCAATAAACACAAAGAGGAAGAAAACGAGGAGCGAAGAAATGAGAGAGAAACTTCTCATGCCTCCAGTTCCGGAAGCCGGCGCTGACCATCTTCTTTTAGGGAGCGGCGCGGGTTGCAGAATGACGACCCGCGTCGTCTCTGGCAGCGTCCCGCGCGATCAGCCAGTGTCGAAGGTGATAGGGGTTCGGCTGTATTGTTCGACGACTGCCCTGAGGCTACATTCAGCAGCAGAAGAAAAATCGATTTTGCTTGGGGACTTCATTGATCCGAATTTTGCTAGCCGACGACAATCCAGCAGTGCGACGCTACCTTCGCGGCCTGCTTGAGCAGCAGGATGGCTGGCGCGTGTGCGACGAAGCCTGCGACGGCGCTGAGGCGGTGCGGCGCTTTGAAACCGGCCACCACGACTTGATTGTCCTTGACTTTCAAATGCCCCAGATGAACGGTTTGGAAGCCGCGCGTAAGATTATTCATGAGTCCCCGAATACTCCCATTTTGATGGTTACTCTCTACCTCTCAAAACAACTGTCCGCCGAGGCCCAAAAAGCGGGCATCAAGGGAACCTGCCCCAAGACCCACATCAGTTGCGTAGTCGATGCAGTCTCCGCCCTGCTCCGGGAAGAAACCTACTTCCCAAACTAGGGTGACCGCTGGCCCGATGGGACTACAGCATCCACTGTATTCGACAAACCCCTCCTGTTTGATACCGTGTTCTAGGAGTGGATCGGAAAAGAAAACATTCCTCCACGGGTGCGACCAACATGTTCGGATTTCAAACTGGATTTTTTCTTGGCGCGCTCTCGTACGAGCCCCTTATTAATTCCGATCTCAGTCCCGCGATTTTTCTTCGCGGTTCCGGGTTGGGTAGCTGATAACTTTTCCGTCTGATCTGAACGATCACCTGGGCAAGCGATGCAACTACCCCCATACTGGTGAAATTAAATTGGCGAAGGGTCCCTCTCAGCTCTCCGCCAAGAGCTGGGAGCCTCATGACACTTCGTATTTTAGTGGTGGATGACCACCCGATCGTTAGGCGGGGCCTGAAGACTCTGCTTTCAGGACAACCCGGCTGGGAAGTGGTGGATGAGGCGGCGGACGGAGTGGAGGCGGTGGACAAATCCAGCCGCTTGAATCCCGATCTGGTTGTGCTCGATCTAAGTATGCCGAATATGGGTGGACTCGAAGCCTGTCGCCAGATCGTGAAGACGGCTCCGCAGTGTGAAGTCTTGATAGTAACGCAACACGATTCACCGCAAATGATGCGCGAGGCGGGCGCAGCTGGAGCCCGGGGCTATGTGGTCAAATCCAATATCGCCAGCGAACTGGTCAACGCGGTGCACGCGACAAGTCAGCACCGCCCATTTTGGCCCAAGGCCATGATGGGCTCCACGCAGGACGTGCAATAGAGTTCATTCCGGATACACTGGGTTAATTTCAATGGGAGGGGTACCCATGAAACTGCGAATTCTGGTTGCGGACGATCATGAAGTCGTGCGCCGCGGACTGTGCACTTTGCTGCAGGCGCATGAGGGATGGGAAATCTGTGGGGAAGCTATCGACGGGCGCGACGCAGTCGAAAAAGCAAAGACGTTGAAGCCGGACATCGTCATTCTCGATGTCGGCATGCCCAACCTCAACGGTCTGGCTGCGACCCGTCAGTTGATGCAACAGGATCCACGCTACAAGATCATCGTTCTTACCATCACCGACGTCGACCAGGTGATCAGGGAGGCTTTGGACGCAGGCGCTCGCGGCTTTGTCCTCAAGTCCGATGCCGCCCGCGATCTGGTCACCGCGGTCGAGGCTCTCCAGCGCAACCGGATGTTCTTTACATCGCGGGTGAACGAAATGGTGCTGGCCGGTTTTCTCGACAAGGGGACAACCGTGACACGGGGCGATACTCCGAAAATGCCGACTCTCACCGCCCGCGAGCACGAGGTGATTCAGTTATTGGCGGAGGGCAAGAGTTCGAAGGAAGTAGCCTGCCTGTTGAACCTGAGCACCAAGACCGCGGAAACACATCGCAGCAACATTATGCGGAAACTCGGCTTTCACTCCATTCGCGATCTGGTGGTGTACGCGATCCAGAACAACATCATCCAGGTGCAGACTTCTCAGCCCAGTCCGCCCTCAGAGAGTTCCGTGGCGCAGTAGGTCTTCGTCTCGCCGTTTCCTGCAGGTGTGATAGCAGATGCAAGAGACTGCCCATCACGTGGGCGAAGGGGCTCTACCCGTCTGGATGGGAGCACCCCCGCCACCGCGGAATCACCTAGCCGTTTGTTCCTGTCGGCTCTTCATCGGACGAAAATCTCTGCCTCACTCTGTCTCCGAATACGTGAACTTTGTCCGCGATAGCATTGCGAGTTTCCTCGCCGCTCGCCGGCGCCAGTATCATGCCGATGGCGAGGCCAATTCCCACGCCCGCGGCCAGGCTCAGAGCACTGCTGACGAACTGGCTCTCATCGTCTCCGCGGATCGCTCTCGACGCTCTGCTGACGCGCTCGCTCGCCGTCTCATACTTGTCCTGGGCGAAATCGCGCAGATCGTTCAGATTCCCGGACGCACGGTCGCGCAAATCATTCAGATTGTCCGCCGCCCGGTCCCGAATTTTCCGGGTCGACTGATCCGTTTGCTCGAGCAGGTAGAGACCCGTTCCCAGGAGTAGCTTCAAAAAGTTATTCATAGTATTCATCCTTTCGGTGCACGATTGGAAAAACCGTGGCTGACGTGAGATGTCAGACCGCGCTGCGGCGGCCCGTTACGAGATTGAAAATCAGTGTGATGACGGCCAGAATCAAAAGGATGTGAATGAAACCACCGAGGGTGTAAGAACTCACCATCCCCAGTAGCCACAAAACCAGAAGAACCACAAAGATTGTCCAAAGCATTTGCTACCTCGTACGTTGCCCATGGATACGCCTGAATCGCAAGCAGAGCTTAACATCTGCTCCACTCCCCACCATCAGGTCGATGCTGTATACCTGCAATAGTTTCACGTATCGTTCCCGCAGGCAATTCCTGCCCTTGCTGATCCACTGTAGATTTCTCTATTCGTTCGGCTGCGCTACTGTTTTTTTTCGGGTTCTGTAGAGACTCGACCTGATTGTGCTCCCAAAAAGGTCGTCCTACCCTGTCATAAGTGCCGCGGCGTCCACACATTTCGACCAACCACTGGCCAGCGTTTATACCCAATCCTCAATCATTAAGGAGCATTGCATATGGCAAGTAAGACAGCTGTTTTTGGAATCTACCCCGCATACGCGAGCGTGGAAAATGGCGTAGAAGGCCTGCGAGAAGGCGGATTCAAGAGTAGCGATATCTCCGTGTTGTTCCCTGAAGGCTCGGGGACCAGAGACTTCGCACATGAGAAAGGAACAAAAGCTCCCGAGGGCGCCACCGCTGGTGCCGGAACCGGCGCCGTCGTCGGGGGCACGTTAGGTTGGCTGGTCGGAATTGGGACGCTCGCCATTCCGGGCCTAGGTCCTTTTATCGCGGCCGGACCGCTCATGGCGGCGCTCGCCGGAGTAGGCGTGGGCGGCGCCGTTGGTGGAATTGCAGGGGCCTTGATCGGTATGGGAATTCCCGAATACGAAGCCAAGCGCTACGAAGGTCACGTCAAAGATGGCGGAATTCTTCTCTCTGTTCACTGCGATAGCTCAGAGTGGAAGGATCGCGCCAAGGAGATTTTGGAACGAACCGGAGCTAAAGACATTTCGTCGACCAGCGAAGAGGCTTCCGACTCTCCCGAGTATCGGGATCTCCCACGCGCAGTCTAAGGCAACTGGGGGGAACACGATTGTGTTCCCCCTTCAACTTTTGAATGTCCTAAGAAAAACTTGGAGTGATCCACAATGAAGGCTCTGCTCGCCGTAGGCTTAGCAGTACTGATTCTCGGCATCGTTTCTTTTTTCGTTCCGTTCCCCCACTCCGAGCACCACGGCCTCCGTGCCGGTGATTTGCATGTCGGCGTTCGCACCGAGCATAGTGACCGTGTTTCCCCCGCCATCAGCGTCTTACTCGTTGTTGTGGGCGCCGGAATCATGATTGCCGGGAAAAGTAAAGCCTGAATGTAGGACGCCTTACATGTCTCGCATATTTTTGGCTTCCGTCCTACCTCACTTCAATTTTTTGCACCTAAGAACTACGACGCACAAATTTGCAGGTCTGTGCTTCGGGTCAACGTTGATAAGGAGCTTCTCATGGGAAATGAACCGAACAAACAGCAAGGACAACAGGGACAACAGGGCCAATCGCAACAGGGTCAACAATCCCATCAGCAGGGTCAACAGTCTCATCAGCAGGGCCAGCACGGTCAGCAGGACGACAAGTGGAAGAACCAGTCGCAAACTGGCCAGGGAACCCAGGACATGTTGAAGAAGGACCCGTCGCGGCAGTCCGGATCGGGCGACCAGTCCGAGCAAGAAGAAGATCAGGGCTCAAAGCGGCGCGCGTCGTAATTTCCACCGCAGCACTAAATAAACTCGAGGCCACGGCATAACAGCCGTGGCTTTTTTTCTTGTTACCGCTGTGGCTTCTTCCTCCCGAGGAGGACTCGATCGGCCATGCTAAGAGGTCTAAGCTCAAATTTTTCCCTGGGGTGAAAGGCGAGAAGCAGGCAGCCAATTCCGAGGAATCCGCCGCCTGCTCGAAAGGTGGGCGTGGTACGAGGAAATCAATTGTGAAGATAGACCACCCCCCCAGCCCCGGCAATAATGTCTGCGCTGTACTTCATATAGGAATTTCTCTGTAGAAGCTGCCTGGCCGACTGTTACTAGGAAATGCTACAGCACTCGCCCTCTGCCCCTAGGGATTGCAACCGATAGACCATTCCACCTTCCCCATCTAACCTCCGTTTTGTACAGGACCTGTGGGGCAGCCTACAAAAGTCCGCTCTGTACAAGGAGATTAGAGTGCTCAACGATTCCCCCGTTCCGGCAATTTCGGAAGCCGAAATTATTCGTCGCGCCCAGAAAGGCGATGTGGAAGCTTTTGGCGTCCTCTTTCAAAAGCATAAAACCCGTGTCTATGCCTTATGCCTGCGCATGACTCGGAATGCAGCGGAGGCTGAAGATCTCACCCAGGACGCTTTCCTTCATGTGTTTCGCAAGCTGTCAGCCTTCCGCGCCGACTCCGCCCTCTCAACCTGGCTATACCGTGTCACTGTCAACACCGTACTTATGCATTTTCGCAAGAGGTCGCTGCTCACGGTTTCGGCCGACAAGCCCCAATCCCACGAACAGGACGGCAATGCCTCTCCCCGCGAATTCGCCACTACCGATTTCCGCCTTGCGGGTTCCGTCGACCGCGTAGCACTGAATCGCGCTCTTGCAGAATTGCCCAACGGATATCGTAGGATATTTCTCCTGCACGAAGTCGCCGGATACGAGCACCGCGAGATTGCTACCTTCCTGGGCTGCTCCGTGGGCAACTCAAAATCCCAGTTGCACAAGGCCCGGCAGCGCATCCGGGAGGTGTTGCGACGCACGGTCGGTCCGCAGTACCATGAATGCCGCGGCGAGCGTGGTGAGCTCGCGCTCAACCGTCGCGCTCAGCGCTGGGCGGATCCGCCGGCTGCGGCTCTGCCGACTCTGCCTGGGACACTGGCTGCCGGCACTCCGCGTTGGGCGTAAACCAATGTCCGGCGGACTACGTAATGCTCCGGAGAGCCCTACAGGATTACACCTATGGAACCCACTCTCCGCGGCGGCTACGGTAATGCAGGTAATAAGGATCTATATAACAAGTGGCCCATCTGGGCCAGGAAAGAGGTATTCGTGAAATCGACGTACAGAGTACGACACACCGCCCTCATCGCTGTCGGCGCTATGCTTTTGATGTTGGCCAGCGCGAGCATAGTGTGGGCCGCTGATGACAAAGACGAATCCGATATTGCAAAACGTATCGACAACTCCGCCCATGTGCTCGACGAAATCATGGGAACGCCTGACAAGGCCATTCCCGACAAGATCATGAGCGATGCCAAGTGCATCGCTGTCATACCTTCCATGGTCAAGATTGCCGTAGGCTTCGGTGGCAATCATGGCAAAGGAGTCGCGACCTGCCGAACTGCTCACGGTTGGAGCGCTCCCGCTCCCATCGTGATCACCGGTGGCAGTTGGGGCCTGCAACTCGGCGGACAGGCTGTTGACATCATTATGGTCGTGACCAATGACCAGGGCATGCAACATCTGCTTTCCAGCAAATTTAAGCTCGGCGGAGAAGCTTCGGCGGCCGCTGGTCCAGTAGGTCGTGACGCAGGCGCAGACACCGACTGGAAGATGAAAGCTGAAGTCTTGACCTATTCCCGAGCGCGCGGCCTCTTCGCCGGTATTGACCTCACCGGTGCCGCTGTCACCCAGGACAAGGATTCCACCCGCATCCTCTACGGAAAGATGGTTCCGTTCGACAAAATTCTCCGTGGGCAGGTGAAGCCGCCAACTGACAGCGATGCATTCCTGTCCACCGTCAGAAAGTATTCGCACCAGGCAAAAGAACAGGGCATGTAAGAAGTCTGACGACTTTTGTAGAGCCATACGAGATATGGCGCGGGGACGGCTAGCTGCAATCACAGCTGGCCGTTTTCTTTTTCCTGCCGCCGTTTCATTCCGCTTTCGTACCGCTGATCAGTGCCTATCTGTACCAAATGAAACTACCCCTCTTACAGATTTCGCCCGATGGGTGACCACGGAATTGCCTTGTACTCTTGCAATCGAGTCCAAGGGAGTCGGGAGTCTTCTCCTGTCCCTTGAACCTCGGCCGGTGCGGACGCGAGTATCGCCGCTACCAGAGAGCCGGCACCGACAACCACCAGGCTTCGCGTCGCCGCGTGACTTTTAAATCAACGGAGGGAGTTAATGTCCACAATTCTACTCATCGTCCTGGTTCTGCTTCTGATCGGAGCGTTACCTACGTGGCCATACAGCACGGGTTGGGGCTATTACCCAAGCGGTGGCTTGGGATTGATACTGGTCATTGTGCTGGTCCTGGCTTTGATGGGCCGCGTCTAAGAGCTGCGCTCACTGCGAGCCCCTAGCGATCGTCCGCCGCTGGGCTCGTTTCAGGTTCCAGAAGGGAATGGGAGCGTGGCCCAGGTTTTTGTCGTTTCCCTGGCTTGGACTCGACCGAAGCGGAACGACGTCAGGCGAGTCACCGCTCCCCTTCCCCGCTGGTTTCCACCCGCCCCTGGTTTCACCTGCCCGAGGGTGAGTTACCTCGACTCGATCATCCCCGGGTGGAGCGCCTGTCTATGGTCATGATAATGTCGTTCGATCGCAACGGTGGCCTATGACCTACGATAAGAACGACGACCCACGCCTTTCCCCCGATTCGTCGCATCGAAAGTGGAAATGGATCGGGGGCATCGCCTCCGTCTGTGTCCTCCTCCTCGTATTTACTTCCTTGTACTTGAGAACTCATGCCGAACCCCTTCTCCGCGCCCGCGTGATCGAGACCCTGACAGCGCGCTTCCATAGCAAGGTTGAGTTGGCAGAATTCCACGTTTGGATCGCCGATGGCCTCGAGGCCTCCGGAAAAGGCCTGAAAATTTTTGGTCAGACCGATCCAAACATTCACGAACCCGGAGTACAGCCGCTGATTGCGATCGAAGAGTTTCGCTTCCACACCGGCATTCTGAACCTCCTCCACTCTCCCATGCATGTGCAAACCGTACGCCTGAAGGGACTGGCCCTCAACATTCCTCCTGCCGGTCAGCGCCAGCAGATGGAAGACATGGGTCCAAAGGGCGCCAAAATAAAAATCTTCGTCGATCGGTTTGTCAGCGAAGGCGCGCAGCTGATAATCAATACCTCCCGTACTGACAAGCTGCCCCTGGAATTCAGCATCGGCAACCTGACGATGAAAGACATTGGCCCCGGGCTGCCGCTCCACTTCGATGCCACGTTGCTGAATCCCAAACCGGTTGGCAATATTGCGTCGAGCGGCCTCTTTGGCCCCTTTCAGGCAGACGACGCACGCGCCACCCCGGTGAAAGGAGATTACTCGTTCAGCGATGCGAATCTCGCTTCGATCAAGGGCATCGCGGGAATCCTCTCTTCAACCGGCCAATATGCGGGCACCCTGGGACACATAGTCGTCGACGGCCAGACCAAAACGCCAGACTTCCGCCTGACCGTGAGCGGACATCCCGTACCCCTTGAGACGACCTTTCATGCCATCGTCGATGGCACCAGCGGCAACACCTATCTCCAGCCCGTCAATGCCAAAGTGTTGCTTTCCTCTTTTGTTGCTCAAGGCTCCGTTGTCCGTACGAAAGAAATCAAGGGACACGAAATCGCGCTCGACGTCTCGATCGATCACGCCCGAATCGACGACCTGCTCAAGTTAGGCGTTCGAACCGATCCCCCCATAATGACGGGAGACGTGATTTCCAGAACTACACTCGACATTCGGCCGGGTGAAGAAGACATCACCGCCCGGCTGCGGCTGAAGGGCAATTTTCAGGTATCGGACGCCCGGTTCAGCAACGACAAAATCCAAAGAGACATCGATCAATTGAGCCTGCGCAGTCAGGGAAAAGCAAAACTGGCGAAGACCGGTACTCTGGAAGACGTGCGCTCCAACCTCGAGGGTGTTTTCGATTTGAGAAATGGGGTTCTGACCTTCTCCCAGCTGCGCTTTCATGTCCCGGGAACAATGGTCGAGATGACCGGCGAGTATACCCTCGATGGCAACACCTTCGATTTCCACGGCAAGCTGGACCTCGACGCGAAGCTTTCGCACACCATGACCGGCTGGAAATCAATCTTGCTCAAACCAGCCGATCCTTTTTTCAGCAAGCACGGCCATGGAACCGAGGTCCCCATCAAGATTACCGGCACCAAATCGGCTCCCCACTTCGGCCTCGATTTTGGCGACAAGGACAAGAAGCCAGAACCGCTGGCGCGCCGCTAGTCTGGCATTTCTTGCCGCCTAATGGATCTTCTTCTCTGTGTCCGCTGTCTTCGATTGGACCTATGGCCCGCGGGTATCTTCCTCGCAAACGTCGCGGGGAAGACCTCACTTTATTGTGTGACATCCCCCCGCCAGATCATGTTCTGATTTCTAAGTGGTGACTGCCCCTAAGGCTTCCGCGCCGGAGGCCTCGGCGCGGTGCTTCTTGCAGGCTGCTGGCGTTGCTGTAAGCGCTGCATCTGCTGCGTGTGCTTTTGCTGCAATTGCTGCGTCTGCTGCTGGTGCTTCTGTTCCACCTGTTGCTGCTTGGCTTCACTCGCCTTCTGCTTCGCCATTTGCTGGTGTTCTTTTTCCTGCTGCGCCTGGAGTTTCTGCCGCTCTTTGTTTTGTTGTTTCACCAGTTTTTCCTGCTGCTCCTGATACTTCTTGTCCTGCTTCGCATTCCCGGTGTTGGGAGCCGCCGGACGTTCCACCGCGGGCAAGTCTTTGGGATGAACCGCGGCCTTCTCCCCACGATTCGAGTCCTCGGCCGCCCTGCCAGCCTCGTTACCCCGGGCAGCATTGCCCTCCCCGCGCGCCGCCTTTTCTTCGGGAGCGCGTCCTTTCGCCGGAGCATGGTAGGGCGCCCCCGCTTCCTTCGCGTGAATCACCCCCTCACCCTTGAAATCTCCCGGCCTCGCCGTCGCCGCGATGGCAGGCTTCCCATGGTTCGTGGAGGCTCGCAACTCAGGATTGCCGCGCGCTTCTTGCACATGCTGTGTCTGCGCCGCCACCGGTGGCAGATGCCGTTCATGGGCGGCTGCTTCTTGCTGGGCCGTGGGACGCGCCGTCGTCCCTCCATTGCCGCCGTTATAGCTGACGTGGTTGACGGTGACGTTCTCCACTCTTGATTCGTAAACATTGTGGATATTCGTCACGTTCACATTCATTACCGCGCGGTTGTAGAAAAAGTGTCCATTGTCCCATCGTCCGCCTTCAAAGCCCGCGCCGAAGTAGCCGAATCCGTAGTTGATTCCCCCGTAGAAACCTACCGTGGGTCCCCAATACCCGTCATAGAAAACAAAGCCCCCGTCGCCCCAGCCCCAATAAGGAGGCGTCCAGAGGAACCCGACTTCCGGGGCCATCACCCACGTTCCCGGAACCCAATAGTAGTCGTCATAGTCCGTGTCCCAAGCCCAGTAACCGGGCGTCCAAAGATACCCATCGCCTGGGCATAGCGGCTGCTCGTAGACGGGGAGGGCCGGAGGTGCGAAGGAAATCGCCACCCCGATCTGCCCAAACAGTGCTGATGACATGCTCAGCATCACGCACGCAAATAACAACAATCGAACCGCTCGACTAACACGCATAGTGGTTTCTCCTGGTTCTGGAACCACTTGGCTTAGTTGCAGACCCTCGTGGCCTGGTTGTTTTGTTTCGGAAAAACCCGTCTGTCAGCTGCCATGCGTGAGGTCGCCTAGCCAGATTCTCTTGGATGGAACATTCCATCAAATGCGTCCTTCACCGGAAAGCAACGCCGTGATCGCTTTGACACAGAGGCAGGACTAGGGCGAAACTCAAGCTTTGGCTAACCCCAAGAACATCTTTTTTGTCGGCCTCGTGGTCGCTGCCAGCGGACTCATTTCAACTCCCCTCGCATTGCTGGCCGGCCTGATCTACGGATTGTCATTCGAGCATCCTTACCACGTCGACGCCCGAAAACTCTCCGCATTTCTGCTGCAGGCCTCCATCGTTGCGCTCGGCTTCGGAATGAATCTGCACGAGGTCATTCGCGCGGGCAGGACCGGTTTCGTTTACACGGCGATCAGCATAAGCTTCGCCATGCTGCTTGGCCTTGGAATTGGCCGCCTGTTCAAGGTGCAAAATATACCGTCGCTCCTGATCAGCACAGGCACCGCCATCTGCGGCGGCAGTGCGATTGCCGCGGTTGGCCCCGTCGTCAACGCCGGAGAAGAGGAAATGGCTGTCTCGCTCGGCACGGTTTTCGTGCTGAACTCCGTCGCTCTGTTTCTTTTCCCGCTCATCGGATATGCTCTTCACCTCACCCAATCGCAATTCGGACTGTGGTCCGCCCTCGCTATTCACGACACCAGCTCGGTTGTCGGCGCGACCGCAAAGTATGGCCCCCAGGCCTTGACTATCGGGACCACGATCAAATTAGCCAGAGCCCTCTGGATCGTGCCTCTGGCTTTCGCGGTGGCCATCCTGAAAAAAAACAAGACTCGCATCCGTTGGCCGTGGTTCATTTTGCTTTTTTGCCTGGCTGCGGTTGCGAACACGTACCTGCCATGGTTTGGCCCCGTCTATCCCAAACTCAGCCTCTTGGGAAAGACAGGATTGACGGTCACCCTATTCTTGATTGGCACGGGGATTTCGAAGTCCACGCTGAAGCAGGTGGGCGTGCGGCCTCTGCTTCAGGGAATATTGTTATGGGCGATTGTGGGAGTCTGCTCCCTGGCACTTATCCGCGCCGGACTCATCGCCATCTAACCGATCGAGAAAAACGCAAGCAAGCACCCGGTAGACATTTCTCGAGGCCTGTTGAACTAATATTTTGAATGGTTTTACCACCCCACGCACTCACAGCCCCATCTCTAAATTATGGCCCTGCTCTTATTCCGGCGGGCTGTCAGATTCTGGATCGGTGAGAATTCCAAACCAAAGCGACCGAGGTATTTTACGGAGCCTATCCGCACCGTTTGAGAAGGTCTTGCGCATTCGCGATGCGCCGAGCAATGTACGGCCGGCGTCCGACAGAGAGCGACTGTGCCTGCACACATCCGCGACGAAGGCCAGTTGGGCGCGATCGAAGAGGTCCAGCGCTTCCAACTGCCTATCATCAAGGGATTCTTGAAGATCGGCTGGCGAAGGCGACTCGCGGGAGCGCTCCACGATTCCAGCAGCCTTTTAGTGTCTTCTTCTACGGTGACAGTAGAAATTCGAGCGCCTGGTGCTAGCGTAGCCATCCGAGCGATCGCCGCGTTCAGGTCGCGGGGGACAGATGCTTCGATGGAACCAGTTTCTCGATCGTCAACAAGAACCCACTGACAACAACTATGGAATATTCTGAGTATTTTCTGGTTATACGCACGTAGCCCGCGAAACGAGATGCCTATTGCAACTTCTGAGAATGCAAGATGATCGCAGTTGATGGTTCTAAATATTCGTTCTTACGCCAGAGCGACCATCGACGTGGTTTGTCACACCTGAGCGTGATGTGCTAGAGTCCCTAAAATCCATGCGCCGGCTGATCGCCAGTTTCGTGATTTGTGTAGTTGCATGGACCTTCGTGGCGCCTCTGGCGCTCGCGTCGGCAGGAGACTCCACTCCAGCCTGCTGCCGTCGAAACGGCAAGCATCACTGCATGTCGGGAATGACCGGCATGATGGTTTCGGGTGAGAAAGCTCCAGTTTTTCGCGCTCTTCCTTCGTGCTGCCCTTTCCGCTCAGCTATTGCGACTCCGAGCTCGGTGGGACGGGTGGTAGGGACAAGAACAACCTCTCACTTTTTCCCGTCCGCGATTCTCTCTTCTGGACAAGAAATCTCGGCAACAATCACGCAGACCCACTTTCCTTTCTTCCAACGTGGTCCTCCCTCCCAATCCCTTAGTCTCTGAATCTACCTGATCGAGAAGATGAGTTTCCTGTTTGCTGCTTCGATCTGAACTCACTCTGTGGGGTGTGCCAGATCGAGCTGGAACAATAGCCATTTCCGGGTGGGGATACCGCTCTTATTTGGGTAGTGGAATCGACGAGCCCGCTTAGGCACTAACAGGCTCATCTGACGGAGCCGTCTCGTTACTGCCATGCTTGAAGTCGAAATTAGTCAGAGGAGGAGTGTATGCGAAGGAAAGGCAACGTACTTTGGATAACCGCTGTGATCGTCGGAATTCTGACCTCGATGGTTCCCACGAGTCAAGGGCAAGCGCCCAAGCAACCACCATCTGCCATCCAATCGGCTGGCTCACTGAAGCCGCCAGCATCGGGCAAGATCAACGTGGCGTTCGTGATTTCGGAGGGCGCCGACGTCATGGACATCGCCGGGCCCTGGGAAACTCTCCACGGCGCGATGCTTACGAGCAAAGGGAAACCATGGAATGAATCGGACTGGGATGACATGGTGATGCCGATCAACGTGTATACCGTTTCTGATTCGCTCAAGCCGGTGGATGCAAATGGATTGACTATCGTACCCAACTACACCTTTGACAATGCGCCCAAGCCGCAGGTTATCGTGATCCCCGCGCAGAACGGACGCAGCGCTGCGCAAAAAGCATGGCTGCTGGCCAATTCGGCCACCGCCGATGAAACCATGTCGGTGTGTACCGGCGCTTCGGTGTTGGCGGACTACGGACTGCTGGACGGGCAAACTGCGACAACGCATCATTACTTTCTTCAGCGACTGCAGAAGCAATATCCGGCCGTGCACTTCGTCAGCGGAACCCGCTATGTGGAGAATGGCAAAATCGCAACCGCCGGCGGCTTGACCTCTGGCATCGATCTGGCGCTACACATCATTGCCAGGTACTACGGGGATGATGTAGCACAAGGCACTGCCGATTTGCTGGAGTACAAGAGCACGCTGTGGAGAAACCCCGAATATGAGCAAGTAAAGCCGGTTGTCGTGTCGAAGTGATCATGCGTGTTGCCGGGCGAGATGAGTTCCCCCGTGACCGAGCTGAAGGCCGGAGAAGGAAGTACCTGCTGCTACACGCACCACAGTCAGGAATCTGCGAGGCGAAGAATCTCCGACGACTAAGGTCTCAAGCTTTGAAACGACTGATTGCCAACTCGCTGCTTGTTATTCTGATTGCCAGTCTATTGGCGCCGCTGGCTCTCTGTTTCCAGCAAAGTAGTGTGCCTGCCTGCTGCCGACGCAACGGGAAGCATCACTGCATGGCGGGAGTGTCCGGCATCACGGCTTTCAATGACAAGGCTCCCGTTTTCCGCACGATCCCATCGCGCTGCCCGTTCCGCTCAACAGTTGCGACTCTAGTTCCGGTAGCCCGAGCACAAGGAGGACGGACAAGCACATACGTTCCTCCGTCAGAGATCCTGTCACAGGGGCCAGAATCCTTCAGTTTAAGTTTTGACGTTCATTTTCCTTTCTTCCAACGCGGTCCCCCTACACGCTTCCTTAATCGCTATTTCCTGTGATTAACGCCTAAATCTTTCTGTTCCGAATCGTTCACCGAGCTTGCGCTGTGGGCAAGTCGGCGTTATGACGACGGCCGTTTCCCGAGGGATGGGTTTCCCCTGAAACATTGGGAGCGAATTGATGAGCAGCGTGCATTCCGCTAAAGGAGCGGGGATATGACTGAGAGTTTTCGCAATGCGCTGTTGAGTTTTTCTCGTTCCTCGTTCTGGAGCGCCACACTCGCTGTGGTTTGTGTGTCCTTCGCTGCTCACGGTGTTGCTCAGACAGAACTCGCCCACGTCTCTGGCCGCGTAACTGATCAATCTGGCGCCGTAGTAGCAGATACGGAAGTGGAAATCAGAAACGTGGATACGAATCTGTCTACGACTGTCAAAACGAATCAAGATGGCCTCTACACATTTCCTTCGTTGCGCCCCGGCCACTACAAACTTTCCGCGCGCAAGCCTGGTTTCAAGGCGGTGATGGTGACGCAGTTCATCTTGAATGCACAGGACAACGTAAGCCGCGATTTTGTGCTGCAAGTTGGATCGGCGAGCGAGAGCGTCACGGTAACCGCAGAAACTCTCAACATCAATACGACAGATGCAACGGTAAGCACCGTTGTGGATCGCCAACTCGCCGATAACCTGCCGCTCAATGGACGCAGCTTTCAAAGCTTGATTGAGCTAACGCCGGGCGTGCTCCCCACTGGCGGAGAGGGCAACACGGATACTTTCGTCGTGAACGGGCAGCGTGAGACGTCGAACTATTGGACGGTAGACGGAGTCAGCGCAAATTTCGGGATCGGCGGGAACATTGGTAATCCGGGCGCAGGACTTGGCGGACAGACTGGTGCAACCAGCCTGTCTGGCGGGACAAATAGTCTCGTCTCGGTAGACGCGCTGGAGGAATTCCGGATACAGACCTCGACGGCTGCCCCGGACTCAGGCCTAACCGCAGGAGGCCAGATCGCCATCGTTACGAGGTCAGGAACGAACCAGTTCCATGGTTCTGTATTCGACTATTTTCGAAATGACGTTTTGGACGCCAACGATTGGTTCAACGGTTATACAAACAACCCTCCTCTTCCCAAGGCGGAAGAACGCCAGAACGATTTCGGCGGAACCGTCGGCGGGCCGATTCTAAAGGACCGGACTTTCTTTTTCTTCTCGTATGAGGGACTGCGGCTCAGGCTCCCAACGACCGCGTTAACTGAGGTTCCGGATGCCAGTTTCACGCCTGGTACCACAAACTCACGCCAAAACGCGATACCGGCTGTGCAGCAGTTCTTAAACGCCTTTCCGCTCCCAAACCGGAGCAGCCCGGAGATCCTCTGCGATCCGAACTCTGACCCGAATTGTCCATCCTCAGGCCTCACCGGCGCCGCCGCCTTCGACACCTCGTACTCCAATCCCAGTTCCCTGGATGCCTACAGCCTGCGCATCGATCACCAGCTGAATGAAAAGGTCACGCTGTTTGGTAGATACAACAACTCGCCCTCCAGCATCGCGCAATACGGATTCGGATCGGGATCTGGCGTTGCACTCAGTCAGGAAGGGGTTCAATCGCAAACGATACAAACGCTGACTCTGGGAACAACCTGGACGTTTTCTCCGTCTATCAACGACGACTTCCGATTCAATTACAGCCGCTTAAACAGTACTGGTGCTTCTCTGTCGAGCAATTTTGGCGGCGCAACTCCCATAACTTCACCTCCCCTGCCCAACGGCTACAACCTGCAGAACGGCAATATTGGCTTTCAAGCGGGATTCACCACCAACGGGTATCTCGATATTGGAGCGAACGAAGCGAGCCTTCAGCGCCAGATTGAAACGGTGAACAACGTTGCAATTCAACGAGGCTCTCACAGACTCACATTCGGAGTGGATTATCGCCGATTGTCACCGCGATTTGCCCCAGACCAGTACAACCAATACGTACAGTTCAATGATTATCCGACCACCGAGGACGGCGTTGTCGGTTTTGCTTTTACCAACCAAAATATTCCCGCAACGTTCCTCTTTCGGATGTTCAGCGTTTTCGCACAGGACACATGGCAACCGAAGCCACGCCTCACCTTAACTTATGGCCTGCGATGGGGAGTCGAGGTCCCGCCCAAAACAATCCAGGGTCCGGCCTTTCCCGCTCTCACGAACTACAATCTCGACGATCTTTCGCAAATCGCATTGGCGCCTGCCGGAACTTCCCCCTACCAAACCTCCTATCGAAATTTCATGCCTCGCCTGGGAGTTGCGTACCAGCTCGCGCAAAGAGATGGCGCACCTTCGACGGTGCTCCGTGGCGGAATCGGCCTCTACGACGACTTGGCGGCAGGCGCAGCGGGAAATCTGGTCGCATATGCATATCCCTATACCGGATATGCCTTCTACGACGGCAGCCAGCTTCCAGTCGTATACCCGCCGACTGGCGGCACCTTCCCGCTCGCTCCGGCCTATGCACCACCGCCTCCCATTGTGCCTCCGGGTTCCTCGAATAGTGGGCTTCTGCTTGGCTTCAATCCCCACTTCCAAACGCCTTATACGGTTGAGTGGAATGCGGCTGTGCAGCAGGAGATTGGCAAACAGCAAACTCTAACGGTGTCTTATGTTGGTGCAGCGGGAAGAAGACTGGTACAAACAATCTTCCCCTACAACTCTCCTCCCGCGAATTACCCGGGAGGAATCGGGCTATTCGACAACGGTGGCTCGTCCAGTTACAACGCGCTCCAGACGCAGTTTCAACGGCAGGTCTCGCACGGACTTCAAGCGCTGGCTTCCTACACATGGGCACACAGCATCGACACTGGCTCTACCGTGTTTGGTCAAGGGGGACAGGGGATCAACGACAATCGGGGACCTTCAAAATTCGACATTCGTAACCAGTTCTCTGCGGCGCTGACTTACGACATCCCCTCGTACAAGCCGGATCGTTTCGTCGGAGCCGTTTTGAGCGGGTGGTCGCTGCAGAGCGTCATCAAAGCTTATTCTTCCTCTCCGGTGGACGTGACGATTAACGAAAGTCAATCGTTCACCCAAAAACCTGTTTACGTGAGGCCGGATGTTCTTCCGGGAGTTCCTTTTTATCTGTATGGGTCTCAGTATCCGGGAGGAAAAATCATCAATAACACTCCGGATGGACCGAACCTGTCTTGCGTCGGGCCGTTCTGCTTTCCTCCAACGGATGGGAACGGAAACGTAGTGAGCCAGGGAAATCTTCCAAGAAACGCTCTGCGAGCCTTCCCCGCGTCGCAGTGGGACTTCGCGGTTCACCGAGACTTTCCGATCCGCGAGTCACTCAAGCTCCAATTCCGGGTGGAACTGTTCAACGTACTGAATCACCCCAATTTTGCACCGCCTAACAGTCAACTCAATCTTGGTTTCGGGTCGAACGCACAGTTCGGCTATTCGCTGACGACATTGGGGCAGTACCTCGGCGGGAGCAGCAGTGGAGGCGGCGCCCTCAGTCCCTTGTATCAATTCGGAGCGCCACGCTCCATCCAAGTCGCACTGAAGTTGTCATTTTGAACTCGACCGCTGGCAATACGGGAGGCATCCGGATGATCCATCGCTATTTCGTGTGGCTGCACCGTTGGACGGGGCTGTTGATGACGGTGTTCCTCATTGTCGTCGGACTCACGGGAACTCTTCTGGCGTTCAGGACCAAGATTGACCGTGCACTGAATCCGCAATTGTATGGGTCGTCGCAAATCGGGCAACCGCCGCTTGATCTTGCGACGCTCGCGGAAAAGGCCGAGTTGCTGGTTCCCCAGGCTCGACCCGGTTTTTTTGCGATCGATAACGATCAGGCCAACATCTCTCTGCGCTTTCGCACGAATCCGGCCACTGGCCAGCCATACCAGTCGGACTTTGATCATCTCATTCTCGATCCCTACACCGGACGCGAACTGGGACGTTGCTGCGCGCACCCGAACTGGCGAATCAACTTCATATCCTTCATCTACAAACTGCATACCTCGATGGCAATGGGATCGGTCGGCGCATGGACACTGGGCAGCGTGGCACTGGTGTGGACGCTGGACTGCTTCGTAGGCTTCTATCTCACATTGCCACGCGGACGCGGCGGGCTCTGGCAACGCTGGAAATACGCATGGCAGGTTAAGTGGCGCGCCAATGCATTCCGCATCAACTTCGATCTCCACCGTGCCGGAGGACTCTGGTTCTGGCCCTTGCTGTTTGTCTTCGCGTGGTCGAGCGTGATGCTCTCACTCCGGCCGGTGTATGAACGCGTAACTGCTGCTGTTTTCGACTATCAATCGGACGATGTGGCGCTTGCCACATATACGCTGCCTCAGCCTCTCTGGAATCCGAAGCTGACTTGGCGTGATGCTCAGACCATTGGAGAACCGCTGGTTGCGGACATCGCGGCCGAGCACCACTTCACCGTGACCCGCCCCTATGGCCTCGCCTACATTCCCGAATTTGGCGTGTACACGTATGACGTCCGCGGGAGCAACGACATCCGCGGCCATGGCTGGGACACAGGCGTCTGGGTGGACGGTAACACGGGTGCGCTTCGCCAGGTTTTCCTGCCCTCTGGCCAGCACGCAGGCAACACCGTCAGTACTTGGCTCTGGGGACTGCACTACGGTGACATTCGCGATTTTCTCCCATATCGAATTCTGGTGGCGCTATTCGGCTTGATCCTAACGATGCTCTCGATCACCGGAGTCTACATCTGGTGGAAGAAGCGAGTGGTTCAAAAGAGAGCTACAGAGCAGCGGAATTGGAGGCCCGGCACGAGTGGTCAAAGCGAACTCAGGAGGGCGGTTGGATGAATTTTCAAAGACTTATTCCGGTGGTTTGTTTCAGCATTCTGTTAAGCGCTTGCCAATCCAAAACAAAGCATTACGACCTCAAGGGTCAGGTGCTCGATAAGAAGCCGGCTGCGAACGAGATCACGGTAAACCACGAAGACATTCCGGGCTTTATGTCCGCGATGACCATGTCCTATTCGGTGAAAGACAAAAATGGATTCCAACAAGTCGAGCCGGGAGATGTCATTGCCGCAGATGTAATCACGGCCAAGAATGGAGACGAGTATTGGCTGGAAAACATTCGGATCACGGATACGAGTGGCCGCAAGACGACCAAGCCCGGTACCGTGCACCGCCTGGATATCGGTGATCACGTTCCCGCCCTGACGCTGGTGAACCAGGACGGAAAATCTTTTCGACTTGCCGATTTTAAGGGTAAGGCGGTGCTGATCACGTTCATTTATACGCGCTGCCCGATGCCTACGTTTTGCCCGCGTCTAAGCGGCCAATTCTCAAAGATTCAAGATGATCTCGCGAAAACGCCCGCCGATTTCGCGAAAACGCATCTTGTGACAATCAGCTTTGATCCGAAATATGACACTCCGCCAGTGCTGCGGAAATATGGCCTTGCTTACCTCGATAACAATGCGACGGGATTTTCGCATTGGGATTTCGCTTCTACCAATGAGAGCGATCTTCGCAAGATCGCCGATGCGTTTGGGCTGGAATACTTCGAAGAAGATAACCAGATTGCGCACTCGATGGTCATCGTTCTGATGTCTCCGGAGGGAACGGTTGCTAAATATTGGTCGACCGAGTGGACAACTGTCGAACTGGAAGATGCACTCCGGCAACAGGAGAAACCTGGAGTTGTCCCTGCAAAGGCAGATGGGCAAAGGAAGGCCGGATGAGCCGAATCGCGCATTATGCGACTTTCCTCGCGAGTCTCTCCGCTTTCGCCTTGTTGAACACCGCGTGTTCTCCGAGCGCGTCAGCAGAGCGAGGTCAGGAATTATTCGACCTGCACTGCGCTCTTTGTCATGAGGGGCCCACTCCCGACCTGAAGAAGCAGCCACCGCGACTGGAAAATTTGTTCGCTGCCAAGCAACTTCCGAGTGGAGTTCCAGCCACCGACGCGCAGGTCCGCAAAACCATCGTCGACGGTCTGAGAACCATGCCCGCCTTCGACAAGCGACTCAATGAACAAGAACTGAATGATCTGGTCGCTTACCTTCATACGTTGAAGTGAGATTGGAATGCCCCGTCTTGTGCAAATCGTGTTTGCAGCTTTGATCGTCCTGAGTTCGGCACTCGCTTTGGAAGGACAAAAGCTCACCGCCGAGCAGATGGGCCGGTACGACCGGTTGACGCACGAACTGATTGCTCCGTGTTGCTGGCGGGAGTCGATCGCAATTCATCGTTCCCAAGAGGCCCTGCAGATGCTGGATGAAGTCGAGAAGTTGGTTGCCGAGGGACGATCAGAAGAGGAGATCAAGAGTATCTACATTGCTCGATACGGTCCCAGAATTTTGGCTGACCCACCGGGAGTTTCCAGGTACTGGCTCTACTTACTCCCGTTCTCGTTGTTGGCTTGGTTCATGGTCGCAGCCGTATTTCGATTACGGTCACTCGTCAAGAGAACGGCGCCAGCACCCTCGTCCGCGCCGCCGGAACTACTCGCACAAGTAAGGAAAGAAACCGAAAACCTATTTTGAGTGGAAAAAAGAGCGAAACCCGAGATTAGGAGGAAATCACATGACACAACGACGTGAAGTGATAAAAGCGATGGGCATAACTGCAATCGCGGGTCTCTGCGGAGTGTATCCAAGAATCACGGCTGCACAAACGCCCAAAACGAGCGACAGTACAACAACGCCGTATACCGTTCCGCCACTACCCTACGCGTACGACGCTCTTGAACCCTACATCGATGCCCAAACCATGCATTTTCATCACGACAAGCACCATGCTGCCTACGTCAAGAATCTGAACGCGGCTTTGGCAGATCACCCGGACCTCGCCAAATTCCCCGTCGACGATTTGGTCAAACACTTAGATCGTGTTCCAGAAACGATCCGCACCGCCGTGCGCAACAACGGCGGAGGCCATGCGAACCATTCGTTCTTTTGGCAAGTAATGCAGAAGAACTCGCCCGGGCAGCCGAAAGCAGAATTGGCCAAAGCCATCGATGCGCGATTCGGCAGCTTCTCTGGGTTTCAAGAACAGTTCACGAAAGCAGCCATGAGTGTATTTGGCAGCGGCTGGGCATGGCTGAGTCTGGATGACAAACATCAGCTTTCGATTGAAACAAGTCCCAACCAGGAGAGCCCGTGGATGGCAGGGAGAACTCCGATCCTTGGTATTGACGTTTGGGAGCATGCCTACTACTTGAAATACCAGAATGTCCGAGCCGATTACGTTGCCGCCTTTTATAAGGTGATTTCCTGGGACTTTGCGAACGCGCAGTATCAAAGCGGCTCGAAACCATGAAACCGACCTCGGCGCGTCGCTGACGAGAGGCACATGAAAAATACGATCGTTTTGATCTGTCTTTTATTAATGAGCCGCATCCCTGGGGCTTACGCAGATCAGGTGACCGTCATAGGGACTTCATCTGCTCCGCAGGAGCCGGACGGGAAGATTCTGAGCGTGAAGCCGTGGCCGCCCTTGCCGAAGTATGAGGGTCTTGACGATTTCGGGCGCAGCTATTTTCCGCAGTTCGTCTACGAAGAAGCCCGCACGCAAAAGGAATTCGACCTTTTCGAAATCACCTATGCCAGCGACGGCCTTGCTGTGCGCGGCCTTTTGATGAAACCGAAAGCGCCGGGCACTCGAAAGTGGCCGGCGATCATCTTCAATCGCGGCGGCAACGGCGATCTTGGACGTATCACGGATAACGGCCAGCCTTGCGGCGGCATGACAAACACGTCGTGCATGGACGTCGCCGATCTCTATCTGCTGGCGAAGGCCGGCTTCGTGATCATCGCCTCCGACTACCGCTACCAAGGCGCCACCGTGAAGCGCGACGAATGGGGCGGAGTGGAAGTCGATGATGTTCTCAATCTCGTGCCGGCCCTGAAGTCGCTCGACTATGTAGACCCGGAGCGGCTGTACATGCTGGGCCTGTCACGAGGCGGCACCGAAACGTATCTCGCGCTCAAGCGAGGAATTCCCGTCAAGGCCGCTGCCGTCATCGGCGGAGTCACGGACGTGAAAGCCTGGGTGGACGCGCGGCCCGAGATGAACATTGTCAACGGAAATGAATTTATCGACGGCTTTGCCAAAATCTGGCCTGACTATGAGCACCGCGCCGAAGAACAGTATCGAGCACGCTCGGCCGTGTATTGGGCCGACCAGATCAACGTGCCCGTTCTCATACTCCATAGCCGGACCGACAGAATGGTCCCGGTGACGCAAGCTCTCCGCATGGCAGAAGCACTTCAGGAAAAAGGCAAAGTGTACTCGCTGCACGTCTACGAGCGCGATGGCCATCCGTTGCCGCGGAATCGCGAGGACCGTGATCGATTGATTGTCGATTGGTTCAACCGAATTGGCCAAGGCAACCAATAATTATGCGAGTACGACTCTCGGATCTTCAGCCCGGCGACATGGCAGTAATCGAAGACGTTGCACTGTCGGAAGCAGAACAACAGCTTTTGATGCGGTTCGGATTCTTCGACGGAGCCAAGGTTCGATGTTCGCGCCGTGCACCCCTCGGAGACCCAGTCGTCTACTCACTAGACGGCTCAGAAGTCGCCTTGCGCACCGAAACAGCGTTCCGGATTTTCGCTTGGCGAGTTGTCGGACAAAGGCACGAGCAAATGCGATGAATCCCCTCTTGCAAACCGTGCGATCCTCCGCCGCCGGCCTCAGCAACGAATCCGGACTGTAGCGTTGATCGGACCTCCCAACTCAGGCAAAACCACTTTGTTCAACCGCCTGACTAAGCTTCGGCAGAAGGTCGGCAACTACCCCGGAATCACGGTTGAGCAACACACGGGCGTGATGGCTCTGCCCGATCAAGAAGTCACTATCGTTGATCTGCCCGGAGTGTATAGCCTCAACCCATACTCCGAGGACGAACGCGTTGCAGTCAGTGTGTTAAACGGCAATATGGATGGGGTTCCGGGGCCAGATGCCGTTTTGCTTGTACTCGACGCAACCAATCTCACTCGGCACCTCTCGCTCGCTGCCCCCGTGATTGCTCTCGGGCAAATCGGCTTAAGCCGATCCTTCAACGTGCGAAAAACCTGCTCTTGACCAATATTTGCGAATTGTTCCCTAAAACTCTTCAAATCGCCGAAAGCGTGATCGTCTACGAAACTCACAAGACCGAAGAGTTCAAGAAGGGAATTTTGTAGTGGTGTGGCAGTGAGTAAGAGCTTCGGAAAGCCGTCAAGAGCTTGCTTTAGCGTATTGGCAATTACGTTCGATGGCTTGTAAACATTTCGTAGCCTGTGTGCTTCGTCAATAACGACAAGATCCCAAGCTGTGGAATGAACGTCAGTAGCCTTATTGCGGGCAAAGTGATAAGAGCAGATTACGATGGTGTCTTTTGTTTCGCATGGACGGAAATTACCCTGCTTGAGGGCAGTGTTGTAGAACTTTGTTTCGAGAATTTCGCATCGCAAGAAGAATTTTTCAGAGAGTTCCTGGTACCACTGCTTTCTGAGGTTCGACGGCGTGATGACGAGAATCCGCCGTTTCCGTTCTGCCCACTTTTGGGATAGCACGAGGCCCGCTTCTATCGTCTTGCCGAGCCCGACTTCATCGGCAAGCAACGCTCCCTTTGAAAGGGGCGAGCTGAAAGCAAAAAGTGCTGCGTCGACTTGGTGAGGATTGAGGTCAACCTGAGCGCTCGCCACTGCCCCGGCGAGTTTCTCAAGACTGTCGGAGGAGCAGCGCTTTGTGAGCTCGTACGCGTAGTACTTAGCGTGGTAATCGGTCAGGTTCACGGTCTTCTTGAGGGACGCAAAACTGGCTTGCCGCGAGCTAAGCGGGGGCACTCAATCGGAAAAAATACTCCATAAATCGCGCCGTAGTCCGCCAAGTTCAAAATCAATAGTGCCGCGCCGCGGCAGAGTCTTGGGCATTCTGCAATACTTCGTGACTTTTTGGAACTACTACAGTTTTACTACAGCACGCATTTTTTCGGGAAAGAAGAAATCTTCGGGCGATACCCTAGATTATTCAAAACACAAGAGAAAACTATGGTGCCGGGAGGGGGAGTCGAACCCCCAAGGGCCGAAGCCCGGCGGATTTTGAGTCCGCTGCGTCTGCCAGTTCCGCCATCCCGGCTTAGGGGTATGGGACTGAAAATAGAGCTTAATTCACTTTTCCTTCGTTGTCATCTCTGCCGCCCGTGCCGCCTGGTCACCTTCCTCCGGATCTAACTATTTTGCCCCAAAAAACGAAATCGCCCCAGATTCAAAGAATCATGGGGCGTTTTCAGTTGAACAGCCCTCCCCCGAAGTCTGCTCAATTGCAAGCCTACTTCGTCCGACAGTCGATGGGAATGGCTCCAAAGTGCTAACCGAAAGCCACCTGTTATCAGACATTTACACGCCTTCGACCAGGACGTGCACCTGCCTGCAGCAAGACCATCAGTCGTGCTCTTTTCGAATCTTCTTTCGAGCCCGCTTTTGCGCTAGAGCCTGCTTCACCCGCTTCCTTTCGCCGGGCTTCAGATAGTAGGAGTGACGCTTCACTTCCTTAATAATGTCTTCCGTCTGAACTTTGCGCTTGAACCGGCGCAAGGCATTCTCTAGCGACTCGCCCTCTTGCAATCGAATTTCTGCCAAACTCATCACCCCCAATCTGAATCAATATTATACAGACCAACAGCAATCTCGCGCTCCGTGCTTTTTTGTGGTGGCGTCCCATCCCGTCGCCGTCGCGGCCCGGAGCGCGTCCCCTACACGTCCTTCAAGTGTTCCTCATCCAGCCCGAAGTAATGACCCAGTTCGTGGATCACCGTTCGGCGAATTTGTTCGCGCACCTCCGCCTCGTTGGAGCACACCGCCTCAATATTCTTCTGGTAGAGAACAATGTGATCCGGCCCCGCCAACAAGTCAAATGTGCTCTTTCGCGTCGTCGGCACCCCGTGAAAAACTCCCAGCAGGAGTTGCCTGGGCTGCCCAGGCTTGGTGGCTGGTTGGTTCGGGGGCAGATCCTCCACCAGAACCGCCACATTCCGAATTCGCGTCCGAAACTCCTCGGGGAGCGAATCCATTGCACTTTCCACGGCAGCAGCAAAATCTTCTCGAGTCATCCCTCACCGGCTCAAGTCACGACTTTGCTCACTCGGAGTATCCGTCGCTGGTTTCGTCATCGTCATCGTCTTCTTCGTCTTCGCGTTCTTCCTCATCTTCGTCGTCATCGTCCTCTTCGTCGTCGCGTTGTTCCGGAAGAATAGCCGCGCACACCTGCCAATTCCCCTCGAACTCTTCACTTTGCAACTGGAGTGTGACCATGCCTGATACTACGCCTCCCCACGCGCGCAACAAAGGATGCGAAACCAGCGCACAGCGCGATTTCTACCCGCCCCGGAACCCGCGACCGACTATAGCCCAGCGCTTCAGCGCCCGGCACTCACTCATAATGAAGATTGAGTGCCCGGGACGACTGAGCTCTCATTCATGGCCGGGACTCGGCCCGGCTCTGCCAGACTTCCTACACAGTCCGGATCGTATTTTGGATGTCCGAATTCGCGGGGCGCTCGCTGATTTTTGCGGCTTGCTTCCCCGTCGAAAGGATGCGCTGCGGAGGTCGTAACCAGGAAATGAACTACGATAAGAACGACTCGGGGGGCCTCGGCTAGCGAATCTGCACGATGTTGCTCGCCACCACCGCGCTTTCCACGCTCACCATCAAGCGCATCGTGACGCGCTCCGCTTTGTAATGGTGGGTTTGGTGGAGCAGATAGACCGCTCCCAGCCCGGCTCCGAAACCTAGCGCAGATCCCACGCCCTGCCCCGTCGCACCTCGCGTTACAAACGGACGCATCAGCGGATTCGCCTCTCGATAGCCTTCGCTCAGCCCTCGCTGCGTGGTGATCGCGTCGGCAGCTACGAGTCCTACAAGAACACCCAGCTCAACTTTGTTCTCGAACGTCCAGAAAGGTCGCCGATCGTCGGGCGCATCGGGAAGAGGGCCAGCGGCCGCCGCCGCCGCAAAATTCTCGGCCTGTGCCCCCGCGCACAATAAACACAATACAAGGATCGCCAGCAGATACTTCATTCGGCCTTTAGCCCCGCGTTCGATTTCGAATCTAGGCTACGGCACTCGGACACTAAAGTACATGGCCTGAAAGAAGACACTCTTGGCCTTCCGGTAACCTCCATCCGGTCCTATAGTAATTCGGTACGCGGGTTCCCGTGACATGGAGAAAAGGGTTCCAACGTCAGGTCCCAATCGGACCCTGTTCGGATTCCGTAACAAGTAATATTTATTCGATGAGAACAGCCCTGCGGTGGGTATAGTTCCGCTCCAGTATAAAAAGTGGCGGCGGGAACTGTGCTCTTGTACCCCCTCAAACAGTTCCGCCGCCCGCTTTCGACTTGAGCCTCTAAGACCCGGCTCTTACTCTCCGGCTGGAATCAGCGCCATGGATGGAAAACAGATGTAGCTCCCGGGTGAGCCGTGGCCATCAAGCTATCCGTCGTGCCCAGTTCCTCCTTAGGCGAGGGCCTTCCTGCGCAGGCTCTCGGCCATGGAGGTTACGGCCACATATTGATCGGCAATTCGCCCCGTTGGCGACAGAATGCCGGGGAATGCCATGGCAGCACTGAGCCTTACCTGGGTGGCTGCGCACCACAGCTTCAGCCGCAGCGCCTTTTCCATGATTTCCTGTCCGGTTGCGGCCAGGTCGGGCTCCGAGCGCGCGCTTTGCCCCGCCGCCATCAGCACTCCGGCATTCTGCCGAAGTGCTTGCACATACATCCTGGCTGCCCGCAGCCGCGCCCGCTGCACCGAGCGGAACTCAGCTCCGGAAAGGCTCATCTTCAAGAACCGCTCTTCTTCCGGGTCCATCAGATTTTCGAATGCCTCGAGGTCGACGGGGATAAG
Organism: uncultured Acidobacteriaceae bacterium; assembly: GCA_963838315.1. Taxonomy (GTDB): domain Bacteria; phylum Acidobacteriota; class Terriglobia; order Terriglobales; family Acidobacteriaceae; genus Acidiflorens. The sequence continues at coordinate 691,298 of CAWIQW010000003.1, read as the reverse complement.
CTGCGCTGCATCCGACGCTGTTTTTCCGGCCAGGTAATGCCACGCCTCATAAATCAGGAAAATAACGACTGCAACCACCATTGCGGCCAGAAAATTAAGAGGATTCATGGGCGGGTTATCCTTCCTATGCCTTCAGCCCAGTCTCGGACTCGCAGCAACTGTGCACCATTGAAGTCCGAATCTGAGGGTTCCCGAACTTGAACAAAATAAAGCCAAACCAGGACGGCAACATTGAACACTGCCATTTGCAGCGAATCCCTGCTGATTAACCTTGTCCCCGTCACGAATGCAAGCATGTACGGTTCAGAGCCTACGATCAACCCCATACCGAGCGCAATTCCAAATACCGTGGGCAACATCCTGACCCCAAGAAACCGGTGCCAGAGAAAAACACCCGCGATCAGGCCGCATTGTGTGATGTTACATGCCTCGATCACCACGTAGTCTTTCAGCAGCCCGTAGTTGGGAAGCTGGCGATACAAATACTCCACAGACACGAGAGAAATAACCACCAGAAAGCCTGTGCCCCAGTTCATCATCCGACTTATGGTTCTGCCCATTGGGATGCTGTTCGAGAAGGGCGCCGTAATCATCTCCTGGATCATGGCGAATCGGAAGACAACGCTTCCTCCTCGCAGAATCTCGTCGGTGCGCAACCACATGGAGTGCGGTGCTTCCAGCCACCAAATATTGAAAAGAACAACAAATTGCAGAAACTCATACAGAAGATACGAGAAAAAAATAGAAAAGTCTTTTTGCCGCCCATTCCGGATCATCAACACTGCCACCAGGATCAGCAGCAAGTGCGGGGCGATCCACAAATACAGCCAGGCTAGGCGCAGAACGTCCATAAGTTACGAGTGACTGCCGTCCGAAATATAACATCCCGGACGGCAGTACCCTAGCATGCATTTTTCCCTACCTTATTGCAATGCAACCGTTGGGCCCGCAGGTCGGGAATGGATTCCCATCCGCCAGCGCTGTTACCGGCGTGACGCTCAGAATCGTAAGTGCGAGAAACAACAACGTAACCTTTGCTTTCAGTGATTTCACGGTGTATCCTCTCTCTGTGTAAAAGTGAATTGCGGTGGGCGTAGTGTCGCGGGAATACGCCTGCACAGAAGAGGAATCTGGATTTAGCGAGCTTTCTGGAAAACGTAGCGGACTGTAAAAAGGTGCGGTAATGGCTCTGAAATCAGCTTACGACGACCTGCTGCAAACAACCCTCGTAAGAATCTCTGGCCTATGGGCACAGCTCTCCTACCTCGCTGGGCTGCGCTCGCCCGAAGGTGATTACAAGCATTGGGGATTTGAGCGGGTCCACGGGAAGGCGGCCGCGCAGGATACTTTCGCGCACGCTCACAAGAAGCTGATTGGAAAGACTCTTCAGAGTCCGTTGAAGTTATTGCGGGATGATCTCGAACAATCGAGCCAAGCGCTCGGCGTTACCCCAGCTTCTTACGCATCGAGATTGACGGCAGGTCTTCGTCAGTTACTCCCTTCGGGCTCCCCGAAGATGACGGAATTACACTTGGTTTCGGTCCTGCAGACCCTCTCTCTTCTTGAGCATCGTCCTCCTGACCCCCAATCCTCATCGCCATCCCAACCACCCGGCCCAGCACTTCCGCCTCCTGCGGGCACTTGAGCATTCGCATCGGTACCGGGGAAAGAGGATGCGGCACCAGCACCAGATGGTTGGGCGGCCGCAGTTGGCACCAGCAGCACGTGAGTCCGTCGCGGGTCTCCACCAGGTAGATGGGCTTGTCATACTCCGACCGCCATTGCCTCTCAACCACCCGTTTCCGCGACTGGTCCACTTGCACCAGCGTCCCGGGCTGCAGAATCGGAAACATCGTCAGGTCTTCAGAGCCGATGTGTACATAGATAAAGTCATCATCCGACATGCGCTCCAGCTTGGAGAGCGGATACCAGCCCCATTTTTCCACCATCCGCTTCACATCTCTCGTAAGTTCCAGATCGAATCCCGGGTCCATCTTGATGGGAATCACCGCGCCTTGTTGACGTTCCCGTTGCACAACGTGCGTTTGGGCTGGCTGCGATACCTCCCAATCCAGGCTTACTCCATTCGAATCAATGCCATAAAGATGTAACAATCCCGCCATCTCCCGGTGATAGATCGCCGCCAGCGAGTAGAGGCGGTAGATGCTCGGAATAACCCCTTTAGTTTCAATGTCCGAAAGTCTGCTGATAGGAACCAGATACTCCTCGCTCCCATGGAGCTCCGCAATCTTCTGGCTCGCGCTTTCCACCTGCCTCATCGTCAGGCCCAGTCGCTCACGTATCTTGCGTAAGTCTTCTCCTGCCGACCGCATCGGATGACTCCTTGTCGGGCATGTCGCCGCTTCCCCTGTTCGCGGGGATCGACCGGGTAACGCGGCAGTTACGAGCTGGGCTCCTTAGGTCAAGCTGGAAAATGTTTAAGATGCGCCTGCAAGTGGCAACCGCTCCGTACTGCTTATACCAAGTTTCCCGGCTCGTTTCCATGTAAATGTTCGTTTTTCGTAACACGGCCAAACCCTCTATGCTGGCTCGTCTTAGGGCCTTTTCCACACGACTCGTTTTCATCCCCGACGACCCACCCGCAATCTCCTGCTCCCTAACCTGTCCTGAATTCGTAACTCCGCAGCCCCTTCAATAATTTGCGGATGGCCCCCCGTTCGGGACACGCGTGTGCGGCCCCATTCCAGCCGTCGTTGGCTCGGGTGGCGAAATTGGGCTTGTTACTTGGAAGATAGGCAGCGCGCGGTTGCCCGCCATTGCAGGCTGTCTTTTGGCGCGGATCCGGTGAGCTGTTACTTGGGAAATATGCGGGGAGTATTCGCCAGAATACCCTGGATTTGTTCTCTTTGCTGCCGGCTTAGCGCCGTGAACTGGAAGCCGTATTCCGTTCCGAAGTTTCTCGTAATTGTGGCGGGGATCAAAAGTTCCGCCTCATTCTGCAACGGTATGCGCAGCGTGGCCATTTCTCCGACCATCAGCTGCATGCCCACGAACGCTCCCATCCCGCTTTCGCTGATATCGCGCGCCCAGCCTTCGGTAAAACGCGTTTTCTGTTCCCGGATTACTTCGATTTTTACGCGTGCCTCAAACTGGTGGCGCGGCAGCGCTCTGTCCACTCCCACCAGTTTCTCTGTTTCAACAAGACCCATTGATAACATTTCTCCGATGTCTACAAATGAGTTGGCGAGCTATACATCCTCTCTAGTTCAACCTGCAAAGCTCAGCAGCCGAGAGGAACTCAATGAGCCGCTCCGCTTCAGGACAGGGTTTCCCATCCTTCATTTTTCATCTTCTGATTCGTCCAGTGTTGCAGTTGCTGGAACAGCGCTGGTTCAATCACGATAAATCGCAGCCCTGCTCTCCCGCCCACATCGGCCCACACCAGTCGTCCCTTCGCCAGCATCACCGTTTCACTCTCCGGCAGCAGAAAACTCACGTCCAGCAATCCCGCGAATCCCGATGGATCGCTCACCGCATCCAGTCCCATGCCCCCCGTGCTCAGGTTGACCGCCTGAACTTGCAACTCCTTGCCATTCCCATTCCGCAGCGTGACGGGAAGACTGACCTTGGCGCGAAAGAACTTCTGCTGCTCCTGGCTGATCACTCCCAGCGGCGCCGCCCCTTCCCCGGCGGTCGAATCGATCCCGTACTCCCGCAACTTCCGGCTCAAGGTCCGGCGTGAGATTCCGAGTTGCTCCGCCGCCTGCGCGCGATGTCCACCCGTCTGTTCCAGCGCGCGGATGATCATTTGCTCTTCCATGCTCTCCAGGTTTCCCTCCGGAAGCACTTTCCCGACTCCCCTCGCAACCGGCGACTCTCCGTGTAATTCGGCCATCACCTCGCGCGCTGAAATCTCCTCATCCCCGGCGCCCATGGCCAGCTTCGCCACCAGGTTCCGCAGTTCCCGAATGTTGCCCGGCCACGCATGCGCCTGCAGGTTCGCCAGCGCCTCCGCCGAAAACCGTTTGTCCGCCGCTTTCAGCGAGAGGAAATGTTGCGCCAGCGCCGCAATATCTTCCGGACGCTCCCGCAATGGCGGCACGCGCAACTGGAATTGGCTTAACCGGTGAAAAAGATCTTTGCGGAAGCGGCCCTCTTTGACTGCCAGGTCGAGATCCTGGTTGGTCGCCGCCACCACCCGCACATCGACCGTGATTTTGTGATGGCCGCCCAATCGAAAATACGGCGCCCCGTCCAGCACGCGCAGCAGCTTCACCTGAATCTGCGGTTGCAATTCCCCAATTTCATCGAGAAAGATCGTGCTCTTGTCGGCCAGTTCGAACAACCCCGGCTTGGAGGCATCCGCCCCGCTGAACGCGCCCTTCTCGTAGCCGAACAACTCACTCTCCACCAGATGCTCCGGCAGTGCCGCGCAGTTGATATCCACCAGCGCCTTTTTGTGGCGGTACGACGATTCGTGAATCGTGCGCGCGACCAGTTCCTTGCCCGTCCCCGTTTCCCCCACCACCAGAACCGTTTCGGTGTGTCCCGCCACCCGGTCCACCAGACCCATGAACTTGTGCATCACCGGGCTGGCGATCAGAAATTCCGTTCCCTCGATCACCCTTCTTGCCAGCGGAACCGCTGCCTCAGCCGTGCGCTTCCCGCCTGCGCTCGTCGCCCGCTCCCCGGTCTCGCCCTCGCCTGTGAAAATTCCCACCATCCCGTTCGGAATGGAATCCGCGTCGCGCATGAGCGTCAGACAAAGACGCAGGTTGAACCGCGCGCCCGACTTGGCTTGTCCCCGCAGTTGTTGCTCGCATCTCCCGTCCTCACGCACGGCCGGCATCACCACGTTCGCCAGCAAGGACTGATCGTCGGCGCACAACAGATCCGCCAGACTCTTCCCCACAAGATCGTCGGGCGAATATCCGTACCGACCGAGCCCCGTATTGCAGCTCGTGATCGTGCCGCGCAGGTCGGTCGTCAGCACCGCATTCTGAGTGGGTTCCGGCATCTCCGGTGCAAGCACGTCCCCGCGTCCAATCTTCGACTCGCGGCCGCTGCTAGCGAACTTTTTGGCTTTGTCCATCTGCGGAGACAATTGGAAGTGAATGCTCCATCGCCCGTCCCAAACGGCGGGCTTTTCTCAAACGCGAGTCAGGACCTGCAGTCCCTCCTCGACACTCGACCATCCTTCGGCTGACTCTACGATGCTGCCATACCCCCCGCCCCCAGTGAACGCTTTGGTGTTGGGGGATGAAACCTAAGTAACTCGTTCCCGCCCACGCCAATCTGTCCCACAGCGCCAACTTGGCCCGGCTCCCTTCTTGCTCCACCGTGCTCCCGTCGAGTCGTTTCAATCACTTCGAGTCCCCGCCCTGTTGGCGCGCCAGTTGCAAATACAGGGCTGCAGCAGGAGAAAGAAATCACTATGCGATCCAAAACCTCTCTCATCGTCGTCCTACTCGCTCTGGTGGCTGTTGCTGCTGCCGGAACGCAAAAGCTCGCGCCGGAACTTCAGAACCGTCGCGACGCCGGCAACGTCGATGTCATCGTCCAGTTCCACTCCCCACTCACCGCCCAGCACCACCGAATGGTGGCCAGCCGCGGTGGCAAGCTCAAGACCGAACTCGGCGTCGTTAAGTCCGCCGTGTACTCGATTCCCGCCTCCTCTCTGAAAGATTTGGCCAGGAATCCCGAGGTGGCTTACATTTCGCCCGACCGCTCCCTGAAGGGAATGGCCACCGCGACCACCTCCACCGTCACCCTCGACTATCACACCGACACCGCCAACGCCCCTTACGCCTGGGGACTCGGTCTGACCGGTACTGGCATTGGTGTGGCCGTCATTGACAGCGGAATTCTCGATATGCTGGACCTTCGCAACGCCTCCAACAAGTCCCGCATTGTCTATAACCAGAATTTCATCAATGCCTATGCCTGGGATTACTTCGACCATTTCGGTCACGGCACGCACGTCGCTGGAATTGTCGGCGGCGACGGCTACCGCTCCACCGGCACTCAGGATCTCTACACCTTCAAAGGCGTCGCTCCTAACGTAAACCTCGTTAACCTGCGCGTGCTCGATCAGAACGGCCAGGGCACAGACAGCGGCGTAATCAGCGCCATCCAGGCCGCTATCCTTCTCCAGTCCACCTACAACATTCGTGTCATCAACCTCTCGCTTGGCCGTCCGGTTTTCGAAAGCTACACCCTCGATCCGCTCTGTCAGGCGGTGGAAGCCGCCTATCGCGCCGGCATCGTGGTCGTAGTCGCCGCTGGTAATGACGGGCGCGACAATTCGGCCGGCACCAATGGATACGGCACCATCTATGCTCCCGGAAACGATCCCTATGTGATCACCGTCGGCGCCATGAAAACCATGGGCACTCCGACCCGCACCGATGACCTGATTGCCACTTACAGTTCGAAGGGACCAACCGCCATCGACCACATTGCGAAACCCGACATCGTCGCCCCCGGCAACGATGTCATCTCGCTTTATTTCCCGTTGTTCACTCTGGCTCAGCAGTACCCGGCCAATGAAGTCCCGCACTCGGTCTACCAGACCAATGGCAGCTCTAGTCTGTCCGACACCTATTTTGTGCTCAGCGGTACCAGCATGGCAGCCCCAATGGTCAGCGGCGCGGCTGTGCTGTTGCTGCAACAAAATCCCGCTCTGACGCCTGACCAGGTCAAAGCCACTCTCATGCTCACGTCTTCGAAGACATTCCCGCAATTTAGCTCTTACACCGATCCGGCCAGCGGCATCACCTACACCGATCAGTACGACGTCTTCACGGTCGGCGCAGGTTATCTGGACATTGAGGCCGCATTGCAGAACACGGCAGTCAGCACAGGCTCGGCCCTGTCCCCCGTTGTCACCTATGACCCGACGTCGCAGAACGTCTACTTCGTCAACAACACCTTCGCCGTCTGGGGAGGCTCCTCCAACTGGAGCACCTTCGCCGTCTGGGGTGGAAACGCCTTCAACGCCAGCCAGTTCGCGGTCTGGGGAGGCTCCAATCCCTACTCCAGCTTCGCCGTCTGGGGTGGTTCGGCGCCCTGGGGCAACAACACCACCAGCGGATTCTTCGCCGTCTGGGGTGGAAGCACCGTGGCCAGCAACAGCACCCAGTATTCAGAAACACTGGTCACCGGCGAGAACTAATCCCGGCGCGTAAGCGCCTGGCAAGCGTCAAAGGGGGGCCTGAAACTACCAGGGTGGTCAGTCATTACCTCGGTAAGTATCAGGTCCCCCTTCGCTGCTCTACCATCGCTGTAGAAGGGACAATCTGTACTTTTTCCCGGTCGCAAAATCGACCCGGAATGGCTGTGCGGCGAGGCTGTAATACCGAATTGGGGGAGCGGGGGCCGGCGTTTTCCGTCCAATTGTATCTGGACGTAACACGCATCTCCCACCCGTTCGTCCACGTGCAAGGTTCTTAGGCGGAAGGCGCGATCCATGTCCAAGCGGGCCACATTCTTCATCACCACGACCGCCACTATCGGCATGTTGGTCCTGGCCCATTCCGTCTGGTACTGGCAAAGCTCTGATCTGGCCCGCTTCTTCTGCTATCTCCTCATCGCCACCCTCGCGTCCGGTCTGAAAATCCAGTTGCCCGGCATCGACGGCACCATGTCGGTCAACTTCCTCTTCATCCTGCTCGGTGTGCTCGAGATGAGCATGTCCGAAACCCTCATCATCGGCTGTACCGCAAGCCTGGCGCAGTGTGTATGGTGGGCGCGCACCCGGCCCGATCCCGCCAAGCTCGTCTTCAACGTCTTGAGCATGATGGCCAATGCCATCGCCATCTCCTACATCGCCTTCCACCGTCTGGAGCGGGTTCTCGGCGGCAGCACGCCTTTGCTGCTCGTCATCACCGCACTGATCTTCTTCCTCGCCAATACCCTTCCGGTCACCATCATCATTTCCATCACCGAAGGAAAGTCGCCCCGAAAAGTCTGGTCGGAATGCTACTTCTGGTCTTTCCCCTACTACCTCGTCGGCGCTGCCATTGTCTTCTTCGTGGACTTCGTCAATAAGCACACCGGTTGGCAGGCCAGCTTCATGGTGCTGCCCGTGATCTACTGGGTCTACCGTTCTTACCGCCTCTATCTCGGCCGTCTCGAAGCCGAAAAGAAACACGTCGAAACCGAAAAACGCCACGCCGAAGATGTTGCCAAGCTCCATCTGCGGACCATCGAAGCCCTCGCCCTCGCCATCGAAGCCAAGGATCACACCACCCACAAGCATCTGCAACGCGTCCGCGTCTACGCCATCGAAATTGCCAAGGAACTCGGGTTCTCTCCCGAGGATATCGAAGCCCTCTGCGCCGCCGCCCTGCTGCACGATATCGGCAAGCTCGCCGTCCCCGAGCACATCATCAACAAGCCCGGCCGCCTGACTCCCGAAGAATTCGAGAAGATGAAGATTCACCCCATCGTGGGCGCCGAAATTCTGGAGCGCGTCGCCTTTCCCTATCCCGTCGCCCCCATCGTCCGTTCGCACCATGAGCGCTGGGATGGCACCGGCTATCCCGACGGCTTGAAAGGCGACCAGATTCCCAAGGGAGCGCGCGTTCTCGCCGCCGTCGATTGTCTGGACGCTCTCGCCTCTCACCGCCAGTACCGCAACGCCCTGCCCCTCGACGTCGCCATGGAAGATGTCATCGCGATGTCCGGTTCCTCATTCGATCCCGCCGTCGTCGAGGTCCTCGGACGCCGCTATCGTGAACTTGAAACCATGGCGCACTCCTCCGAGGATTCCGCCGAGCCCGGCCTTTCCGTTCAGGTCCGCGTCGACAAGAACGTCAAGCCCGCCGCCGGTTACGAGCAATCATCCACATCTCCCTCGGGCAACGATGCCGACTTTCTCTCTTCCATCGCTTCCGCCCGTCAGGAAGCGCAAACCATGTTCGAACTCAGCCAGGACCTCGGCAATTCGCTCAGCCTCGGCGAAACCCTCTCCGTCCTCTCCGTTCGCCTCCGCAAACTCGTTCCCTACGACTCCATGGCCGTCTTCCTTTTGAAAGATGGCCGCCTCATTCCCGAACTCGTCAGCGGCGACAACTTCCGCCTCCTTTCTTCCCTCAACATCGGTATGGGCGAAGGCATCTGCGGCTGGGTCGCTGAAAACCGCAAACCCATCGTCAACGGAGATCCCGCTATCGAAGCCGGATATACTCCCGATCCCGAAAAATTCACTACCCAGCGCTCCGTCCTCGCCGTACCCCTCGACGGCCTTAACGGAGTCGTTGGCGTCCTCGCCATGTATCGCGCCGAGCGCGATGCCTTTACCGCCGATCACCTCCGCATCCTGCTCGCCATCAGTTCCAAAATCGCCCTCTCGGTTGAGAACGCTCTCCGCTACCAGCAGGCCGAGGACTCCGCCACCACCGATTACCTCACCGGACTCCCTAACGCCCGCTCCCTCTTCGTCCACCTGTCCCGCGAACTCTCCCGCTGCCGCCGCACCGGGACTTCGCTCTCCGTCATGCTTTGCGACCTCGACAATTTCAAACAAATCAACGACCTCTATCGGCCACCTCGAAGGCGACAACCTGCTCAAGGATTTCGCCAACAACCTCAAAGAATCCTGCCGCGGTTACGATTACGTCGCCCGCATGGGCGGCGATGAATTCGTCATGGTCATCCCCGGACTGGACGCCGAGTCCAGCATCGAAAAGGCGACCCGCCTGAATCAGTTCGCCGTCGAAGCCGGATTCAAAATTGCCGGACGCAATCTCGTTTCCCTGAGCGTCGGCACCGCCTTCTGTCCCCAGGATGGCTTCGATGTCGAACGCCTTCTCGCCGAAGCCGACCGCCGCATGTATTCCGTCAAAAAAATTCATCACTCCGAATCCGCAGCGGACGCCACTCTTCCGCCCAGCCGTTCCCGAGGCGCCAGCAACAACTAGAACCATGTGGAGCGCACGCCCGTGAAACTCGACTCTCCCAAGCTCCTCCGCACCATCCTCCGCCACCTGCTCTCGGTCGCTGCTCTCGTCCTGCTCGGCGGACTCATCTCCGCTACCCTCGTCCGTCTCGCTCCCGGCTTCGATTCCGACGAGCGTGAACTCGATCCCAGTCTCAATGCCGAAAGCATCCGCGCACTCCGCGCCGAGCGTGCCGGAGAGCACAACATCCTCCACTTCTACGCCGCTTACCTGCGCGGCGCGCTCCATGGCGATCTCGGCATCTCGCATTCCCTCGGACAGCCCGTCAACACCCTGCTCCGCGACCGCTGGCCCGTCACCCTGCGCGTGGCTGGCATCGGCCTCCTATTCGGATGGCTCCTCGCTTCCGCTCTCGCCTTCCTGTCCTGTCTCTGGCCCCGGCCCGCGCCTCAACTGCTTGGCACTGCCCTGAGCGGCGCATTTCTCTGCATTCCCGCCGCCGTCCTCGCACTGCTCTCTGTCATCCTCAATACTCCGGGATACCTCGCCATCGCGCTCATCGTCTTCCCGAAAATTTATCGCTACTCCACCAATCTCCTTGCCAAGGCCTACGCGCTCCCCCACATCACCGCCGCCCGCGCCCGCGGACTCGCCGAACCTCGCATCCTCGCCTTCCACATTCTTCCCGTCGTCGGCCCGCAACTGATCGCTCTCGCCGGCATCACCATCAGCCTCGCTCTCGGAGCCGCCATCCCCGTCGAAAGCCTCTGCGGATTGCCCGGCATCGGCCAGCTCGCCTGGCAAGCCGCGCTCTCCCGCGACCTCCCGTTACTGGTCAACCTCACCATCCTGGTGACGCTGGTAACCTTGCTCGCCAACTCCGGTGCCGATGTAATGATCCTTATGTTGAGGCCCCGGCAATCCCAGGGGTCCTGAGCGGTCCGAACGAATCATTAAGGGAGATAAAAGCTGCATGAAAGCAGCCCGCGTGTTCGCGTGCGTCATCGTCGTCGCGGTGTGCGCGCTCGCCCTCGGAGCCAACTGGCTCGCTCCCTCCGGATACGCCAAACAATTTCGGGACGTTCCCGACGCGCCGCCGTCGCGCACCCACCTTCTCGGCACCGACGAAATCGGCCGCGACCGATTCGCCCGCACTCTCTTCGGCACGCGCATCTCGCTTCTACTGGCGCCTGCCGCCGCCTTCGTCTCAACCGCTCTGGCAGCGTTCGTCGGCGGGCTCGCCGGATACCTCGGCGGAATCTGGCTCAAACTCGCCCGCGCCTTCACCGACCTGTTTCTATCTCTCCCGTGGCTCTTTCTGCTGATCACCGTTCGCGCGCTTTTGCCGCTGAATGTCTCCCCCATCGACTCCGTTCTCGTCACGTTCCTTATCCTCGGACTGCTCGGCTGGGCCGCATCGGCGCGTGTGCTCTCCACCAGCGCCGACTCGCTCCGCAACTCCGACTTCATCCTCCAGGCTCGCGCCTCCGGACTCCACGGCCCGCGCCTTTTCCTGATCCACGTTCTCCCCAACCTCAAGCCCGTGCTCTACGCCCAATTCTGGATTTCCATTCCCGTCTTCATCCTCAGCGAAGCCAACCTGGGCGTTCTCGGATTGGGTGTAGCCGAACCGTTGCCTTCCTGGGGAAGCCTGCTGCGCGAACTCGAAGGATTGATCTCATTCCGCGAGGAGCCCTGGCGCCTCGTCCCACTGCTCCTCCTGATCGTAGTGCTCACGTCGTTTCAACTTCTGTTATCCAACGAAGAGGTCACCGCATGATCGTCCGTCAAAAAACTTTGTCATTCCGAGCGCAGCGAGGAATCTGCATTTGCCTCCTTCTCTGCTTCGTCCTGCTCTCCACCGCCCTCGCCCAATCGGGCGGTGAACTGCGCTTCTGCATTCGTTCCGAACCCAAGACCTTCGATCCTCTTCTCGTCGATGACGACGCGGGACTCCCCATCCGCTACCTCACCGGAGGCGTTCTCGCCCGCATCAACCGGCACACCCAGGAGCTTGAGCCCGAACTCGCCGAGTCCTGGAAGGTTTCGCCCGACAGCAAACAGATCACCTTCAAGCTGCGTCATGGCGTTCATTTCTCCGACGGCACTCCCTTCGCCGCTGAAGACGTAGCCTTCACCGTGCAGCGCCTCATGGATCCCGCGGTCCACTCGCCCGTAGGCGACGCCTTCCGCACCGGACCCGGCACGGTCGCCACAAAAATAATCGCCGCCGACCAGATCTCGATCACCTTCCCCGCCGCCATCGTCGGACTCGATCGCCAGTTCGATCAGGTCGCGATGATGTCCGCCCACTCGCCGCAGAAAGAACGCGCCGTGCTCGGTCCCTTCATGGTCGCGGAGTACAAGCCCGGCGCCAGCGTGCGCCTCGAACGCAATCCCTATTTCTGGAAAAAAGATTCCCAGGGACGCCGCCTTCCCTACCTCGATTCCATCCACCTCGACATTCAATCCAATCGCGACGTCGAACTGCTCCGCTTCAAACGCGGAGAGCTCGACCTAATTAACAGTCTCGATACCGAGTATTTCGATCGCCTCGGCTCGACCTCGCCCCAGCTCGTGCACGATGCCGGACCGTCGCTCGACTCCGATTTCATGTGGTTCAACCAGGTCGCGAACGCTCCCATCCCCGAATACAAGCGCGCCTGGTTCCGCTCCGCCAACTTCCGCCGCGCACTCTCGGAGGCCATCAACCGCGACGACATCGTCCGCATCGTCTATAACGGACACGCCCAAGCCGCCGTCGGCCCGGTTTCACCCGCCAACAAATTCTGGTTCAACGCCAAACTCAAAGCCGAAGCCCACAACCCGCAAGCCGCTCTCGACCGCCTGAAAGCCGACGGCTTCCGCCTGCAGAACGGCGTGCTGCTAGACAAGAGCAACAATCCGGTGGAGTTCTCCATCGTCACCAATGCCGGAAACAAGGCGAGAGAGCGCATGAGCGTCCTCATTCAGGAGGACCTCGGAAAAATCGGCGTGAAAGTGAATCTGGTCCCGCTCGACTTCCCATCGCTCATCGAGCGCATCAGCCAGAAGTTCAACTATGAAGCCGCCATGCTGGGCTTCCGCAACATCGACCTCGATCCCAACGGCCAAATGAACATCTGGCTAAGCAGTGCGGAAAATCACGCCTGGAACCCGCAGGAAAAATCGGCTGAAACCGCCTGGGAAGCCGAGATCGATAAGCTGATGCGCGCCCAGGCATCAACCGCCGACGTGAAAAAACGCAAAGCAGCCTTCGACCGCGTGCAGGAAATCGTCTACGAGCAGGCGCCGATCCTTTACTTGGTCAACCAGAACGCGCTCTCCGCTGTCTCAACCACAGTAGCCGGAGCCAGTCCCGGAATCCTGTATCCGCAAACTTTCTGGAACGCCGACCACCTGACCATAACCGGAACCGCCAGCGCAAGGCGCTAAGCCCATGGACGCAAAAGAAGAGGAGCAATGGCAGAAACTGAGTAATGCCAGAAGATGAGTCGCCGCCGGGAAGCGGAGCCCAACAATAGCCTAGCGCTTTCAGCGACTAGAAAAGTGAAGTCGGAGATCAAAGTCCCGGAGGGACGACTGACAATAGCCCGGCGCTTCAGCGCCGGGTGCAGGCATTCACAATACAGACAGAGTCCCGGAGGGACGACTGCACTTTGCGGCAAACTTCAAACGCTCGGCATGGCAACATCGCATAACCAATGACCACGCCCGCCACTCCCGATAGTTCCCGCCTGCTCTCCGCCCAGGTCACCGTCCGCTATCCCGGCAAACCCCCCGTCCTGCGCGCCTGCGACCTCGAAATCGCCCGCGGAGAAGTCCTCGGACTAATCGGCCAGAGCGGCTCCGGCAAAAGCACTCTGGCCCTGGCCATCCTCGGCCTCCTATCCCGCCAGCGCGCCACCGTCGAAGGCGTCATTAATTTTCAGGGAACCGACCTGCTCCAAATGCGCGAGCGCGATCTTCGCAACCTCCGCGGACGTTCCTTAAGCCTCGTCCTGCAAAGCCCGTTAGCTTCGCTCAATCCCGCGCTGAAAATTCGCACCCAACTGCGGGAAGCCTGGCGCGCCCATCGCGATCCCGCCGCCACCAGCGCCGACTGCGAGCAAGCCATCCAGCAGGCTCTAAAAAACGTCAGCCTGCCCGCCGACCCCGACTTCCTGCAAAAGCATCCCTCGCAGCTCAGCGTAGGACAAGCGCAACGCGTCCTCATCGCGATGGCCGTCCTGCATCGCCCCGCGTTGCTGATCGCCGACGAAGCCACGAGCGCGCTCGATGTAATCACGCAGTCGGAAATCCTCCAGCTCTTCGCCACCCTGAATCGCGAGATCGGTATGTCGATCCTCTACATCTCGCACGATCTCCCCTCAGTCGCCGGAATCTGCCATCGCATCGCCATCCTCAACGAAGGCGAAATCGTCGAATGCGGCCCCACCGAGCAAATCTTCGCCGCTCCCGCTCATCCCTATACGCGCCGGCTGATGGCCTCCCTCCCAAAAACTCCTCCACGCCCCGAAGACGTGCTGGCACGAGCCCAGTTCGCAAAAGCCCATAACGCTCGCTAGCCCCACACAGAAGTTTTTGCACGGAAGCCTCCCGTTCCGGAAAAAATCTCCTCAGGAAGTCCCGCACTGAAAGTGGAGTGCAAACCCGCCTCGTGCTACTGTGTTTTCTCCATTCCGTCGCCGCTCCCCATCCTCCCGGCCAAGCCATTGACCGCCATATATTTAGACGGCGCACTGTCCGCGTGCTCCTTTTGTAACTTGGAGTTGCAGCCCTTCGCAGCATACAGTCATGCGCAGGGCCAACCTGCATTTTTCGGCCCTAGGCGTGCATCAAACGAGTGCAGGTAGAATTGCCCAGCATGACAACGTCGATCAAAAACCGGTTCGCAGCCGCGGTGGAAAAAACCACCTTGCGCGTCGGAGCGTGCATTTTGCTCGCAGCTTCCTCCATCGCCGCCGCGCAAACCGCTAAGTACGGCGTCCCGGCGTCCGCCGTAATGGCCGGCGTCGGCAACTCGGCCTTCACCGAAACCACTCCCGACGATTCCGTCCTCACCATCCGCAAGCGCGTCGATGAAGTGAACGTGCTTTTTATCGCCACCGACCGCCACGGCAAATTTGTTCGCAATCTCAACCAGAACGACTTCTCGATTTTCGACGATCACAAGCCCGTCGAATCCATCATCGCCTTCCGGCGTGAAACCGATCTGCCCATCGAACTGGGCCTGCTCATGGATGTCAGCGGCTCCGTGCAAGGCCGCTTCGGATTCGAGAAGGAAGCCGCCATAGGATTTCTCCAGCACATCATCCGTCCCGGCTACGACAAAGCCTTCGTGGTTGGCTTCAACAAGGAGAGCCACCTCGCCCAGGATTTCACCGACCAGGTTCCTGCCCTCGCCGCCGGCGTTGAACGCCTGCACAACGGGGGAGGCACCGCGCTCTACGACGCGATTTACAAAGCCTGTAAGGAAAAACTGCTGCGCGAGCATTCCGACCACCCCATCCGCAAGGCGATCATCGTGGTCAGCGACGGCGAAGACAATCAGAGCGAGGTAACGCGCGCCCAAGCCATCGAAATGGCCCAGCGTGCCGAGGTTCTCATCTACGCTATCTCCACCGACGACAGCGGCCTGATTCTGCGCGGCGACAAGGTTCTTGAAGATCTGGCCTCCTCCACCGGAGGCCGCGCCTTCTTCCCCTACAAGATGAAGGACATCACCCACTCCTTCGCCGCCATCGAAGACGAACTCCGCAGCCAGTACGCCGTTTCCTACAAGCCTTCCGATTTCGATGCCGATGGCCGCTTCCACTCCATCCAGATCACCGCCCTGAAAAAAGACCTGCAAGTCCGCGCCCGCCGCGGTTACTTCGCCCCCCAGCAATAACAATTCTCCGCCGCCCGACGCGACTCTGCCTGGTACTCCATGAAATCGTCCCGTTCAGACTTGGGTAGTCCGAATCTGCCATAGCCCGATAATGCCCAGCACCATGAGATTCGGAAAAAGCAGCGGAGCCATCGGCGGAGCTCCGTAGATGAAGTTATCGAAAGCGTGAACGGACGGCCCGTGCAGGTTCGCCGTGGCGTGCAACACAAACCCCCATAGTCCGATTCCAGATTCCAGCACCAGAATCGCCGCGCAAAGATCGATGTACGGCCGTGACACGCGGACAACAACCGGCACCGTCAGGAAGCCCACCGCAATCGCGCTGGCCACCACTGGAACCCATTCCACCACATGGAAGAAGCCGTTTCCCGCGTGATCGGCCAGGCTGAAGACGAAGTTTCCAATGAACCCACCCAGCGTGAGCAGCAGCACCCACTGCGCCCATTCCAGCGTTTCCACGTCCACCATCCGGTTCATGATCAGCAGAAATCCCAGGCCCGTGTACGCAAGCGGCGCGGCAAAAGGCGCGGAGTAAGTCAGGCTCCGCAGCGTGCGCTCATAGAAGAAATGACTTTCGAGATGCAGAACCACTCCCGTAAGCCCCACGATGATGGCCGCCCAGCCCACGAAGTATCCGAGATCTTTCCACACCGCCGGCCACCGATAGCGCACCGCCAGTGCGAATATCAGCACCACCGGTGCGGTCGCCGAGAAGATCAGCGGAATGTATTCCGCCGGGTTCCGAAACTGGTTCACCGAATGGGCCAGAAAAATGTCAAAGGTGAGAAAGCCTATGTTCAGGATCGCAAACGCTTCCACCCAGATTTGCGGGCTCGCCCACCAGCGCTCACTTAGCCTTGCCATGTTCTTTCCTCAGTTCGGCCGCCATCGCTTGCAGTTCCACCGTCTTTTGCATCATGGGGTAGTTCCCGTGCCACTGCACAAAATCCGCTCCTCCCATGAACGCCCCGTGTTTGCTGGTTCGCCCGTCATAGTGCCACAGGTCGAAATACACGAAATCGATGGGGTTCGCGAACGGCGCCCCGCTCAGCACCCCATCCTTCCGTAGCCCGGCCACAATATCCTGTGCCGTCTTCACGCGCTGGTTTGTGTTCTCGACAACTTTTTCCGCCTGGCTGTAAACCCGGTCAACCAGCGCCGGAGTATGGCACTGCGAGCAGACCTGCTTCATCTTGGCCTGCGCGCCCGCGTAGTTCGGCCTCTTCTCGGTGATCGCGTTCGCCAGATAAAACGACAGCCGCTCCGACGGATCGTGGGTCACTCCCAACCCGTTGATCCCGCTCATGTGACACGTTGCGCACGTCGGCACGAACATGTCGCGGGTCGTCAGAGTTTTCGGCGGGGCATTCAGGTTGAGCAATCCCTCTTGCGCCTGAAACATGACGCCGTGCTTGGATTCCTCATAGATCTCGATCTGCGAATGATCCGGCCCCATGTGGCATTGCGCGCACGTGCTCGGCAGCCGCGCGATCCGCACCGAACTGGTATGTCGCGTATGGCAAGCCGTGCAACTCCCGATCGTCCCGTCCCCATTCGGCCTGCCCACGCTGTGGCATTGCTCGCATCCGCTTGTCATCGCCGACGTTCCTTCCGATAAAACGAACGGATGTGGCGGCCGGCGCGTGCCTCCCGGCTGGTATGTTTCCGAAAAATTTACCTGTTCCGGCGTCAGTCCCTTCTCCCCATAGATCGCCGCCCACGCGGGCGCCGCATGACGGCTGTGTAGGAACTGCTGGTAAATCCCTTCATGGCAGCTTCGACAATTCCCCGCCGTGAGCTGCGTGGAAATTACAAACCCGTGATGATCTTTCTTGACCTGTCCCGCCGCGGCCTGGTGGCAATCCAGGCAGTTCACGCCCTTTCGCGCGTGCAGGCTCATCTCGTACTCGTGCACCACCGAGTACTGCGTCCGGGCATGACATTCGGCACATTTCCCGGTGGCGCGCACCAGGTCGGCGCTGGGCTGATCGGTCTCAACTTTCGGTCTCGCCCGGTTGATAAGGAAGGCGGAAAGAATCAAGGCGAAGGCAATGACAACCGCAATGAAAACGGATCGAAAAGACATAAGCGCCCCCACAGCGTTCTGCTTATTCTAGTCCGACCCGAGTGCAGAAGTTAATCAAGGGTGGAAGGTGACACCACGTTAACGGATGTGGTGGAGATACCACATCACGACGATTGCGCCAATCCGGACAGCCACAATCAACCCCGCAAGAGCCAGAGCCGCGCTGAACAGGATCCGCTCGAAACGATTCAATTGGCAGCGAGAAACAGCCATAAACCCGCCTTTGGACCTTGTTTCAAGCCTATCCATTCAGAATCGTCGCCACCGTGCCTGCCATCACGAAGCGGTGTGACCCATGGCCAAAAAACCATTCCTTCGATGTTCGCCATGAATCCCTTTACGAATCACTAACTAACATTGCACCTGCGCCCTCCTTGTGCTACTTTCGCCTTGAATCGCAATCGAGGTGCAATCCATGTTTTTGGCTTTTCTCGCAATCATCGTTCTGCTCGGCATTTTTGCCATCGCGATGTACAACAGCCTCGTCCAGTTGCGTGTGCGCTGCGATTCCGCCTGGTCCGATATCGATGTCCAGCTCAAGCGCCGCCACGATCTCATTCCTAACCTGGTCGAAACTGTCAAAGGTTACGCGACCCACGAGAAAAGCACCTTCGAAGACATTGCCAAATTCCGCTCCATGGCCATGCAGGCCACCGGTCCCGCCGACAAAGCAGTCGCCGAAAATCAGCTCACCGGAGCCCTCAAGAGCCTCTTCGCGGTCGCGGAAAATTATCCCCAGCTCCAGGCTTCGCAGGAGTTCACCCAGCTCCAGAATTCCCTCAGCCAGACCGAAGACGCCATCCAGAACGCCCGCCGCTATTACAACGCCGTCGTGCGCGACCTGAACACCAAGATCCAGTCGTTCCCCACTAACATTCTGGCCGGCATGTTCGGATTCCAGCAGCGCCAGTTCTTCGAAGCCGCCGCCACCGACCGCGAACCGGTAGCCGTAAAATTCTAGGCGATGCCAACCCAGCGATTCACCAATCGCCACCCATCCGCCTCACGTGTTCCTCTATGGCCTGAGGCGTCCTCTGTGGCGAAGATTTTGTTCTTGCCGTTGCTGATTATCCTGCTGGTGGTAACCTCACCTGCTCAGCCCCATAACTGGCATGTCTCTGACTTCAAGGACTCCATCGCCATCGGTACCGATGGCTCGGCCCTGGTCAGCGAAAAAATCACCGTCGTCTTCAACGGCACGTGGCACGGCATTCATCGCACCATCCCCGTCGAATACCCCGGACCCAACGGCACCAACTACACGCTCTTCCTCAACGTGCAAAGCGTTACCGACGAAAACGGCAACAAGCTGAAATACGATTCCAGCAAATCCGGACACTACCGCGATCTGAAGATCTACATTCCGGGAGCCGTCGACGCCACCCGCGTCGTCAACATCGACTACACCGTCCGCAACGGCATTCGCTACTTCGATGGATACGACGAGTTCTACTGGAATGTCACCGGCAACGATTGGCCCGTTCCCATCGATCACGCCTCGGCCTTCGTTACCCTGCCCGAGAGCGCGGCAGGCGGCTTGCGCGCGCAATCTTTCACCGGCGCCTACGGATCTAAAGAAGGCGCGGCCGATACCCAGGTAAATGGCGCCGATGTATCCGTCGAAACCACCCGCCCGTTGCCGATGCGCGGCGGCCTCACCATCGACATCTACATCCCGCAGGGAATCGTAAAAGCTCCCAGCGCGCTCACCAGGTTGGGATGGTTCCTCGGCAGCAATCCCATCCTCTTCCTGCCTCTATTGACGCTAGCGGTCATGGGCGGCCTCTGGTATTCCGTGGGACGCGATCCTGATCCCGGCATCTCCGTCGCCCCGCAATATGAGCCGCCCAAAGGCATGTCCCCCGCCGAAGCCGGCACCATGCTCGACGACACCATTCACCCTCGCGACATCACATCGACCATCGTCGATCTAGCCGTCCGCGGCTACATCAAGATCGAGGAAAAAGTCGACACCTTCCTCGTCTTCCATCACAAGGATTACGTCTTCCACCTGCTCAAGGATCAGACCCTCTGGGGCCCGGATCTCGCTCCCCACGAACGCGTCATGCTGTCCAACATTTTCGCCGGCGGAGGAACTGAAGAACGCCTCTCCAGCCTGAAGAACCGCTTCTACACCGCGATCCCAGTCATTCGCCAGGACATCATGGCCGAACTGAAGAACAAGGGCGTCTACACCCTCGACCCCGAGTCGGCCAACGGATACAGCATCGCCGCCGGAGTAACCATCGCGATTTTCGCCATCGCCCTGCAGGTTCTCGGCTGGATGAACCTGTTCAACTCCATCCCGCTCGTGGTCGTCAGCGTTCTAGTCTCCGCCCTGGTCTGGTGGCTGTTCGCGCGTCAGATGACCGCGAAAACTGTCGCGGGAGCGCGCCTGCACATCGCCGTCCTCGGCTTTCAGGAGTTCATGAACCGCGTCGACAAAGACCGCATCCAGCGCATGCCGCCCGACACGTTCGAACGCTTCCTTCCCTACGCCATGGCGCTGGGCGTCGAACACCACTGGGCACAGGCCTTTGACGGCATCGTGAAAGATCCTCCCACCTGGTACGCCTCCCCCAACGGATACGTCGGCTTCAGCCCCCTGTTTTTCTCCAGTTCCATGCACAGCATGGCGACCGATATGCACCAGGTCTTCGTCTCTTCGCCAAGGGCAAGTTCCGGCGGATCCGGCTTCAGCGGAGGCGGAGGTTTCGGAGGCGGCGGCTTCAGCGGAGGAGGTTTTGGCGGAGGCGGCGGGGGTGCATTTTGATATCCCTGATGTCATGGTGCTCCAGAGCCTGCCCCGACGGTGTTGGACTTTTTCACGTCTCCACTGACTGACCTGAACCCGAACTCATCCGTGAGAGTCCGTCACTTATTAAACGAGGTCTTCCTGAGCGCAGCGAGAACTTCAGGAAGTGGAGTTCCCTCGTAGTCGAAGGACCCCTGCGTTCTCCCGAGCCCTATCCTCCAGCAAGTCCCGCCGGGATCCCAGTTCCACCCGAACGTAGCGCCGGCGCCCCGCCCGCCGTCCCGAGGCGCCCCGCCCTCGGTGAAGCCGAACCGAACTTGAGATCGGGCCCCCTTGACCTAAGCCAGTCTTACTCACCGAGCCGGAAACACCTCCGTTCTCACCGAGCCCTCGGCCTGGCACACTCGCACCACAAAAATGCCATAAGTATGACACTTCATTTTTGCTCCCAAATCCGGCATCCCGAACGTCCCCATGTGAGGTTTGTCACGAGCGGAAGTGCTCACAGTCACGGCATCAGGTTTGGAATTAACCCACAATTAAGATCGGAAATCCCCCAGGGACTTGTCCGGAGGCGTTTGTGCCGAATTCCAGACGCGAAATCGTCAACTTGCTGAAGCAGGAATTGGCGTTCCTCGAGCGCGGCGGCTACGGTGGCGCCATCCCCTGGAGACCGGTTTCCATGTTCCTCGACTCCCCTTCCTGCCCCAATCGCCTGGATGTCGAACGCACTACTCCGTGCGCGCAGTGCTGGCTTTTCCAGTTCGTCCCCGAACGCTTCCGTCAGGAACTGAACGCGTGTCACTTTATCTCTTTGAATCGGGATGGAGAATCGGTCCACAGCATGAGCCGCCAGTACACGCCCGCCGAAGTCGAAGCCGCTCTGAAAACCTGGCTGGAAGCCGAAATCCGCCACCTCGAAGCGCTCGAAGGCCAACCCCCGGCGACTGCGGGCCACTGACTAAATCGATCCCCGGATTAAAGCGTTCCCCGTCCTGATTAAAGATTACCCCTTCGGCGGAATCCCGGCTTTGGTTTCCCGTATAATCATTCAAAATCTGCAACCGTCCCGGCGAAACTCCAAACCAGCTCAGACGTACCGCGCTGGAGTACCGGTCGGCGCTGTCGTGCGGGTACAGGAGCAATCGGATCCAGAATGGGACTTCCCGCGAAAAAACTGATTCGTTTAATGATCGAAAACGATCCCGCCAGCCCGCAGTTCCGCCGCGGTGTTCAGGAGAATCCCGGCCCGCGCCTGGCTTCCGCGCCAATCGTTCCCATGAGCGAACTTAGCCTCTGGCACGATGTCTTCGTCCAGCAAAGGCTCCCGTGGGGACGCTTCCTGCAATCGGCTGTGCTCCACGGCACTGCCGTCGTGTTGATCTGGGGCCTCTCGATCGCATGGCTTAGGCAGCAGAAAATCCTGGCGCCTTCGGCGTTCGATCGTTCCTCCCTGGTCACGTATTCTCCCGAAGAATATCTACCGCCCCTGGACACGGGTACGGCCCAGGTTCAAAAGGCTCAACCGGGAGAACCGGCGTTCGCCCGGCAACCAATCCTCTCCGTTCCGCGCGAGGCCGACAACCGTAGCCAGACCATCGTCGTGCCACCAGACATCAAGCTGAATAACGACGTGCCTCTGCCAAACATCGTGGCCAACGGGGCGGTCGTTCCGGTGGTGCCGCTCGATGCGACCCGGTCGCTCTCCAAACGCGTGAACGCTCCCGACACGCAGGTGGTTGCCCCCGCGCCCGACGCCAATTTCTCCCGCAACGCGAATCAAACCGCCATGAAATCGGACATCGTTCCGCCGCCTCCCGACGTGAGGCATGATCGCGCGCGCGGCGTCGCGGGACCCGAAACGGCTGTGGTCGAGCCTCCACCTGAGATGGCTACACCGGCGAAGAGCCATGCCGGGCAACTCAATATTGGTCCGAGCGAAGTGGTCGCACCGGCTCCGCAGTTGACGGTAGCGGAGCAACATACCTCGGCCGCGCGCGGCAGGGGTTCGAAAGACGGCCTTGCCGGCGGAGTTCAAGCCGTCGGACCACCGCCCAGCGTCTCCGCGAGTGGCAACGGCGCGCAGGGACGGCTGATCGCGTTAGGCATTCATCCGGTGGTGCCCACCGGACCGGTTGCCGTACCCGCGGGAAACCGCCGCGGAGCGTTCGCGGCCAACCCGCAGGGCAAGCCCGGGGCTTCGGGAACACCAAATATTTCGGGATCGAAATCCGGCGACGGCTTTAAAGGCCATGCCGGATCTCTGCCCTCCGGTTTGCACGTAGGAGCCGTTCCGGGCGCAACTGGCCCCATCGAACGCAATGGCAAGTCGGCCGGAGATGGAACCGGCACGGACGACGAGCGCGAGATGGCGAGCCTGTCCCCTGCCGGGGCCATGACCGGCGCCAATTCGAACCGCCGCACCGCATCGCCAGTGTCCAACGATAAAGTCACCGACGTCGATCACCAGGTTTTTGGGGACCGCCGCTTTTATGCGATGACCCTGAACATGCCGAATCTGAATTCCTTCACCGGAAGCTGGGTCATCCGCTTTGCCGAACTGCAGCCGGACCCGAAGCAGGGGGCTTTGCTGGCGCCCGTGCCTATGGAGAAATCCGATCCAGGCTATCCGCTGGAACTGATGCGCACCGACGTGCATGGGCAGGTCACGCTCTATGCGGTCATTCATTCCGATGGCCGGGTCGGGAATATTCGAGTGCTTAACAGTCCGGACGAGCGCCTGAACTCTTACGCCGCCAACGCGCTGGCGCGATGGAAATTCCTGCCGGCAGAACGATCCGGAAAAGCGGTGGCGCTGGAAGCGGTGGTGGTCATTCCCTTCCGCGCTCACAAAAACTTCTAGAGCGGGCTCACAGAGGCGAGAGGGCGGGCTGAAGTTGCGGGGATTCTAAGTCTTCTTCGCGGAAGTGGACTTCTCTCCCGGAAGCCCCGCATAGACCTCGGGATTGGCGCAGACCTCATAGTAGTGGCGATCCGTCCAGCGGACGACCGAGAGATCGCGCACATCCACCTGCGCGACCCGGCTCTTTCGTAGCACAAGCCTGCGAAAAACGCCGTTGGCCACCGGTACCGTGCCAATGAAGAACTGGCCTTCATGATCCAGCCAGGGACTGGAAAATTTTGCCGCCTGGAACTCCGCGGTCTCGACGGTAAGCGAAATTTCCTGTTGTAGTTTGTCGAAAGCCGCTTCACTCAGGCAGATGCCGCCTACGTTGTAATTGATGCGCAGTTCGTCGCCGGGAACATCCGCGTCCGCGCCCTGGTTGCCCCCGAGATCGAAGCGGTAAACCTGAAAGACGCCTCCATCATTCGCCAGTTTCTTGCGAACGCGCTTGTTGCAGGAGGAAAGACGATCGCTTTCATTGATCGCGTCGGAGATCATGATGCGGTGTTCGCCATCCATCAGGTAGAGGGGTGGCGCGTCCTGATATGCGATGCCCAACCCCACCTCCAGCGAAGGTAAACCGGAACGCTGAAGGAGCTCGTTGTAGCCATGGAGCAGGTTGACGATCTCCCACGCCAGCACGCAGGCACGGCTCACGCTGAGAAGGTTTTCGCCCTCCCGGTCGAGCAGCGCAATGATGATGGCGTCGCCTTCGAGAAAGACCTTCGTCGCTCCAAATTTCGCCAGCAGCTTGTTGATGGGATCGTAGAAATTGAGGCTGAAATACGATGCCGCGTTCATCCCCTTTTCCATCAGCGAGCGGGTGAGGCGCGACGAATCCCGAATGTCGGCCTTGACAATGACATGATGCAGAACCCGTTCCTCCGCCGGCTTCTGCTCCTCGGGAGGCAGGAACTCGTAAAGCATGCCATTGAGCGCCGAAAGTTCGCGAACTCTGCTGTCGGTGATCAGGTTAATGCTGTCAAACCCGGCGCTGACCGCCTCAAGGCCACGCAGGTCGCGGTGATAACAAAACAGGTCACGCAGCAACCGCGCGGCAAACCGGCTGCGCTCCGAACCGCGGCACGACGCTACGCGCCCAATCGCGGCAAAGAGGCGATCGGATGACAACCGGCCCTCGGCAATGATTGTCTCGACACGCTCCGCTTCTTCCCGGTCAACCAAAGCATTTTTCAACTGCTGGGGGTTTACGTGGCGGGAATACTCGGGAAGGAGTGGAACCGCTTCGTAAGAAGCAATTACTTTATGCAGGACGCCCTCGCGCTGCAGTTGCCGTGTCCAAAGGTCAAGGCGATCGGCGCGATTTCGATCCTCGGGGGTCGCATCTTCACCACTGCCCGTACCTACCAGAGCATTGGCGTTCTCGGGCACGTTTAATGCCTGCTCCAGTTGCTCGTCCGTTACCCCTTCGCCGTAACCAAGCTCGCGGAGAAAATCGAGGGCAAACTGCCTCATAACCGGAAAGCGGTCGGGATCCCGGTCGAAATTTCCGAACATGTAGTAATGCTCGGCACAGAGGTAATCGTCGCGTCCATCTTCAGTAAGAATGAGCGGATTCAGCAGGAGACGATAACTATCGGCCTGCACTTCGCCCAATAGAGAGCGGCGAGTGCGGGCCAGCGTTTCCTTTTCAATCTCGCGGAGGAGGCGGAATACCTCTTGCCCGGCACGGCGAATGATGATTTTCTTTCGCACCTGGAATGCCGAAACCAGTTCCTGGGTCTGCATCATGGTGGCCTGACGCACACCTTCCAGCGATTTCGATTTGGTGCGGCACTGTTCGAGAATTCTGGCGAATTGCGCCTGCAGTTCGGTGCGAATAAATTTCAGCACAGCCAATCGTCCAAGCAGGTCAATCGAGTGATTGCTCTCGGCCTTGGCGCGCGTGAGGATCGCCTGGTGAATGGTAATCAGAACTGTTTTCAGGTCGACCGGTCCAGGTTTCTTCAACTTGGTCGCAGCTGCTGGCCTGATGAATTTTGTCTGCGCGACGGTGGGAACTTCCATCCCAAACAGCGATTCCACTTCGCCAAATCGGCAGATGTAACGTCCCAGATGGAAGCTCAAATCTGCGGTCAACCGCGCTCCCAGAAAAACGTCGTAGCGCAGGTTGTCGACCCCGAGTTGCAGATCGCTGAAACCGAGAGCGGGCTGGTGGCGCCGGAGGTCGGGACAGTTCAGCGAATCAGACGTGCGCAGTCGAAAGATTGGGACTTTGGGCATCGGCAGCTATCTGTATATTGCCCGCAAATTACTGACAGGGCACAACTAAGCAGCAGGCTACCACGTCAGGTGAAGACCCCAAAGTTACGCCGGTGCATGTATCGGCGAAGGCGCACTATGGGACCGTGGCGCATCATGATGGGCGCGCCAAACGGCCCTGACCACCGGCGGGATGCCGGCGCTACGCTTGAATTAATCTTCCCGCGACCGCGGGATCAGTTTTTGGAACCTCAACCAGCGCGGAAGTCGCGCACGTCGTCTCCTGGCTTGAAGATGGAGGGAACCGGGGATCGCCGCGTGGCCGCGAGTTTGCGGTTGATCTCCTCGATCTCCTGCTTCACCCATCCGACGCTGCTTATTTCGATCATGCCGTTTTGTCCGATCAGGAACAGGGTTGGGACATTCGTCAGGCCATAGGCGTTCGAGACGGCGTAACCGTTAGGATCGTCCAGCAGGGTGTCGAAAGTGACGCCATATTCCTTCAAGAAGGCGAGGGTTTCGCTCTGGCTGTTTTGCGAGATGCCTATGATCGTGATTTTCCCAGCGCCGTATGCCTGATGAATCCGTTCGAGAAACGGAAACGTGTATTGACAGGTCGGGCACGAGACCTTGAAAAATACCGCCAATACGGGCCCGCGCTGCAGGGCGTCCTGCAATGAAAACTGGCCCTCGTCTTTCTTGCCAACGAGTCCGCCGACAGCAGGCAGGGAGAAATCAGGGGCTTTGGTTCCGGCTGGCAATGCAGCCATATCTTTTGGACCTCCGAAGAGTTGATTGAGCCACTTCATAAAGGAAATGCCTCGTCTCGTTAGATGATCCCATCCGCCTTCAGGATTTTGCGGGTCAGGCCGGTAATCGGCAACTGCGGAATTTTTTCAATGGCGACCCACCTGCCGCGCGGGACCGGCATTGTGCCTCGCGTTGCCCAATCCCGCAGCACTCGCACCCGATAGTCGGTTACGGTGATGGAATGGCGAAACGTCCGCCAGAGAGCTTCAGACGCCGATGCATGCGGACGGTCCGACCACTGCGGCAGTTCCCACATTCCCGCCATCAGAGACACCTTCCGGGGACGTTTGACCAGGCGCACGTGGCCGTCGCGGCGTTCCAGGGCGCACCAGATTTCGCGCTTCTGCTGACGTTCAGCCGCTCTCGGTCGAGAAACCTCGCCGCGCGTTACGCACCACTGATGAACCGGGCAGTCCTGGCAACGCGGCTCTCGCGGCAGGCATACAGTCGCGCCTAATTCCATCATGCCCTGGTTGAAGTCTCCCGGCCGCGATCTCGAAAGCAGTTCTTCGGCGCTGTTCCAGCATTGGCCGGCCGTTAAGTTTGTGCCGCTCATTCTTTGCAGCACGCGCTCTACGTTGCCGTCCACGAGCGCGACCCGTTCGCCAAATGCAATGCTGGCAACGGCCGCGGCTGTGTAACGGCCGATGCCAGGCAGTGCCCGCAATTCCTCGGACTTCTCAGGAAAGCGGCCGTCAGCACGTTTGAGGATTTCGCGCGCACATCGATGAAGCATGCGGGCCCGCCGGTAGTAGCCGAGGCCACTCCAGGCGGCGAGTACGTCGTCTTCGGACGCTGCTGCCAGGGCCGCGATATCGGGGAAGCGATCGAGAAAGATCCGGTAGTGGTCAAGTACAGCTGCCACCCGGGTCTGCTGCAGCATGATTTCCGAGAGCCAGATGGCGTAGGGATCGCTGGTCCTGCGCCACGGCAAATCGCGGCCGTGTAGGTCATACCATACGAGCAAAGCGCGGCGGAAGCGGACGAGATCGGCGCCGCAAACGGGTAGTTTTGTCATTCGCAACAGATTGCGCGAGCTTGATCGCGAGCGGCTTCGCAACTTTAGCCGGACCGGAACTTTCCCGTCGGCTTGTCTCACCAGGGCGTTGGACCCTATGGCTTTGGAGTTGGATCCCATCGTCAGGGGTGGGTAATGCTGTGGGCGATGGCCACCCATCCGGCTTTCTGCTGCTGCCACACCGTCATCATGGACTGCGGCCCGCTGGGCAGCGGTTGCGACCCCGCGGTTCCGCTCAAAGTAATGGTGTAGGTGACCACGATGGTGCTTCCGTTCAACTCGGTTTTAACGTCGCCCAGCGAGTAGTTCTTCAACTGCCACTGCCGGTACTGCGCAAGTGTCGCTTCGCGATCGAGAAGACCGCCGGGCGTCTCCCCTAGGTAGTTCGAGGCCAGCATGCGCTCGACTTCAGTCCAGTTGGAGGCGGCGACATCTTTCCAGAAGACACGCTCCAGACCCTCGCCTCCGGTCGCCTCTGACATATTTCGCGCCGGATGCTCACCATAGAACGTACAGCCCGGCGCGAGCATCAACGCCCATGCCAGCGCGAGCATCCAAGCCAGAAGATACGGCGTTGCCGTGGCTGTCTTCAGAGGCATGGCGAAATTGTATCGCGATCGGGGAAATCTGCCTGCACCGGCAATTGCCACACCGGATTCGTCCAGATTGACCGCCAGACACGGGCGAACGATAATGAACAGGCTCGGCAGCTGCGGCACACGCGTGAACCTCAATCTGTTCCGACAGGATGGTTATGACCGAATTCGACCGCAAGGTGGAAGACGCTTCGACGCGCATCAATCGCTCGGTGGCGAATATCGCCGCGACGCTGGAGAAGGAAACGGCGGAGATGGTGAAGTATATGAACGATCAGGTCGTGCCGTCGGTTCGCACAAATTCGTCGAAAGCGTTGCGCGTAGCGGCCGGAAAGCTCTCGGAGTTCGCGGAGTTTCTCGAGACGCAAAGCAAGAAAGAGAATCCACCCGGAAAGCCTTGAGGCGATTCCCTTCCCGTTCCGTCCCGCAGTCGTTGTTGCTCTCCTTCCTGGGCATCGTGTTGCTGGCCGGTTGCGGGCATAAAAAAACTCAGGTCGCCGTCCCGCCTCCGCCTGCGCTTCCGCAAGAGAAGCCCGCGCCGGAAAAACCCGCCGAAGCGGCCAGCAGCGCCGAAAAGATTGAAGTCCCACTCGATGCGAAACCCATCTTCGAGCAAACCGGCATCGCCAGTTGGTATGGCGCTCCCTATCACAACCGGCGTGGTTCGAACGGCGAGATTTACGACATGAACGCCATGACAGCCGCCCACCTCACCCTGCCGCTGGGGTCGATCGTGCGCGTCACGAATTTGAAGACCGGACACTCCGGCCTGCTGCGGATCACCGATCGCGGACCATTTGTCGAAGGACGCATTATTGACCTTTCGCTCGCGGCGGCAAAGGCGCTCGATGTCTATCGGCCGGGCACGGCGCAGGTTCGCCTCGAAGTTCTGGAGGCGCCTTCGGCGCTCGATACGGGTGGACGATGGGCGGTACAGATCGGCTCCTTTGCCGACGAAAAAGGCGCGGCTGACCTCGCGGAACATCTGCAGCGGCGCTATCAGACCGCAAAAGTGTTGAAATTTCCCAGTCCGACGGGAGATTGGTGGGTGAGGGTACGGGTGCGCGACGACGATCGCCAGCGCGCCCAGGAATTAGTTCGTGAAACCCGGATTGCTGAGGCGCCCGTGTTTCTGGTCCGGCTGGACTAAATGCTTTTTACTTTCCTGGCTTACCTTCGCATGCTTCCCCACTCTTCCAATTGGCAGTTACTACTCGCGGTGTTATTGTTTTCAGTCGGAGATAGCATTCGCATGTCCCAACTTATGGGATAAAGCCCCGCCGACAACAGGAAGTGAGGTTTATGGCTGATTGTCTTTTTTGCCGAATTATCAGCGGCGAGATACCTTCCAGAAAGGTTTACGAGGACGAGCACACCTTTGCCTTCGAGGACCTGAATCCTCAGGGCCCTACGCACGTGCTCGTAATCCCCAAGAGACATATTACCGGGCTGAAGGAAGCAAAACCCGAGGACGCCGAACTGGTGGGACGCTGCCATCTGGCCGCCGCGCAGATCGCGCGCGAGCGATCGATTGAGGATGGATACCGCACCGTGCTCAACGTCGGTCCCAAGTCCGGACAATCCGTTTTTCACCTGCACGTGCACCTGATCGGCGGGCGCAACCTGCAATGGCCTCCGGGATAATTTCGACGTCCCGGCGCGGGCCCCGGGCTATCGTCAGCCGTCCCTCCGGCCACTTGATCTGAGTGCTCAGTTTCGTATCGGCCGCTTCCTCCCTGGTCTACAATCGACAAATGGCAAATCTGACATTGGTATATGGCTTGCGCCTGCTACCGGCGGAAGAGATTGTGGAAGTGGGGGATGCGACCGTCCGTCTCAAAAACGGCGGCGAGGCACGCGTTACGATGCACATTCTGGAGGGCGGCAAACAGGAAATCGAAAACCAGCTCAAAACCAGTCTGGCCGCGTTTTTCGACTTCTATCCCGAGATCTGAGAAGCCCTGCCGAATCGGCAAGGCCATCGGCCGACCCTTGATGCCCCGGGTCGCGCAGCGCTTTGAATTCGAATATCCGCATGAGACTGATCTCCCTGGAACTCGAAAGTAAGCTTCGCGAGCAAGGACTCTGGCCGGAAAGCCGGCTCGGGTGGGCGGCGCTTTACGCGCTCGGGCTCGACATTTTTCTTCTCGCCGTGCAGTTGCTGACCAGCCGCGTCAGTCCTGCAGTTTCGTCCAGCCTTGGCGGCTGGGTCATCTTCCTCAGTATCGTCGCGATCGTATTACTCGTGCTGGCGGGCCTCCGCTGGATGCGTTTGCACATGTTGTGGCGGCTGCGCAACCGGCTGATCGTGACTTATGTTTTTATCGGAGTGATACCGGTTTTCCTGCTGGTCGTCATCTCGATCATTGCGCTCTATCTATTCGCCGGGCAATTCGCCAGCTTCATGATCACGTCCGATATCGCGACGCACCTCCGCAGCATGGAGGCATCGAACCGGGCGATCGCCCACTCGCTTGCCAATCAGGTGGGGCCTTCGCCGGCGAGTCCGTATGGCCGCCCGGGCAGGATCGACTCGGGCATCATTGGTCTGGCGCGGCCGCGCCGCCCGGAGTGGGCACGCCGCGAGGTGTGCGTCTGGTATCGAGATCCGCAGCAACCCAATTGCTCTGGCCCGGACGGCCCACCCAGTTTTGATTTTCCAGCATTCATCACTGGAGACTTTCGTGATATCGTGCGCGACCACGGGCGGCTCTACCTGCGGGTCGCGAGCACCGCGGCCGCGCCGCCGGAATCTCTTCGCGTGGTTATCAGCGAACCGCTGGACAAGGCTCTGGTGGAGGAGATTGAAGAGATCGCGGGAGATCTCGGGGAAATTACCGTTTCTCCTGATGCAAACAATGCCGGGTCGCTCTTCTCCCTGGAACAAAGCACGAACGGCCAAGACGCCCGCCCGACTCCCGCAGCAAAACAGCCGGCGGCAGAAACTTTTTCCGCCGGGAAAATTCCGCCGGCCGTCAACATGTTCGACCGGCAGGTCGCTTTCCCCATCCCGCTGCAGGTGGTCGATTGGTCGACCGGCGAACGGCAGCGCGCGGGAGCTCTGGCGCGCGTGGAAACCCGGCCATCCGTGCTCTACGCACGCCTTTTCGCCGCGCTCGGCGACTATGCCAAAGGGGTGGAATACATCCTTTTTTCGATTGCGATTGTGTTCGCGGTCATCGAACTGATGGCGCTCCTGATTGGAACCAAGCTCACGCGCAGCATCACCTCATCGGTCGCCGAGATTTATGAAGCGACCACCCATGTGAACCGCGCCGACTTCAGTCATCGGATTCAGGTTAAATCGAACGATCAGTTAGCCACGCTCGCCAATTCGTTCAACTCGATGACCGCCTCCATCGAAAGGCTGGTGCTGGAGCAGAAGGAAAAGCAGCGCCTCGAAAACGAACTGGTGATTGCGCAGGAGGTGCAGGCCCAGCTCTTCCCGAAAGAAATCTCGCAGCTCGAATCACTGGAAGTGCACGGCTTTTGCCGTCCGGCGCGGACCGTGAGCGGAGACTATTACGATTTCTTAACTCTCAATTCTGACCGGATGATTCTGGCGGTCGGA
This sequence comes from uncultured Acidobacteriaceae bacterium, assembly GCA_963838315.1. Classification (GTDB taxonomy): domain Bacteria; phylum Acidobacteriota; class Terriglobia; order Terriglobales; family Acidobacteriaceae; genus Acidiflorens. The sequence goes on along the minus strand of CAWIQW010000003.1, from coordinate 659,578 downwards.
GATATCAGCGGAAAGGGAATTTCGTCTGCACTCATGATGGCAACCATCCACTCGGCGGTGCGGGCTTACAGTATTGAAGGCATTCCGCTGCTTCGCGAGCCAATTCCCGTGGGAGCGACCGCCGGACGGGACATGCCACGGGCCAACGTCATTCGCGGAGCGGAAGTTTCTCCCGCCGTACTGCTGGGATTACTCAATCATCAGCTTTACGAAAGCACGCCCGACGCAAAATATGCAACGTTGTTTCTGGGCATCTACGATGGCACGAACCGCCGCCTAACCTACTGCAACGGTGGCCATCTTCAGCCGATTCTGATTTCCGAGGATGGATCGGCGCACTTCCTGGATTGCGGCGGCACTGTCGTTGGCCTTCTCGACAATATGGACTACCCGGAAGCCACCGTGCAGTTGCGCGCCGGAGACCTGCTGTTGGCGTACAGCGACGGCGTAACCGAACCGGAGAATGATTATGGCGAGTTCGGCGAAGAGCGGCTGATCCAAATCGTGCGCGACAACCGCCATCTGCCGCTGACGCGCATCACGGAAATTGTTACCGCCGCGGTCGATGACTGGATCGGCGACAAGGAACAGCCCGACGACGTCACGCTGGTGCTGGCGCGCGCGAAGTGATCCGCCATCTTTGGAATTAGACACACCCCCAGGTGACCCAACTCACCTCTTGTCCCTCCCCAGATCACAGCTCTTAATCGATCGTGAACTCACAATCAAAGTGGACGAGATGCGTTCCGCAAGAGGGGTCTGAGCATGGTTGAACAAACTAAGTTGGTAAAGTGTCCGCTCTGCGATGGGCAAGGCGCGTTGGCGCCGCGGGCAATCGTCGATCAGTTCTTGAAGCTGGAGCTTCGGCTGCGGCTCGAAGCCAGAGTCGCCGAAATACAGGAAATCGCCGATTCCGAGGCTAAGACACCCCAGGGCAAAGTTCTTAACTTTCAAAGAGAAGTGCATAACTGGAATCCCGCAACGCCGATTTGGCGGCGGAGTTCAAAAGAGTAATGGCTTCGCAACCCCCAAGGGAGTTCAGAAGCCTCAACCTGGAGCTTGAGTCGCGCCACTACAGGCGCGCGGGCGATAAAAAGGGCAGATAGGAAAACCAGCCCATCTGCCCCTCTTATCGTATTCTTGGAAACTCAAGTTTCTGCGGTTCTCACCGCGTTTGCTCTCGTCCTACTTCCGTCCCCCTGCCTCGATCTCGTCAACAACCCGGTTCAGGTGATAGACCTTGCGCAGGCCTTCGAGCAGCGCGTGGCTATCGACTGCCACGGCGCGATTCTGCTTCGCGTCGTAGCCATAATCGCCGCCCAGGGAGAAGATGTTACCGTCAAAAATCAGCCCGATGACTCTGGCATCCTGATCGATGAGCGGACTGCCGGAGTTCCCGCCGATGATGTCATTCGTCGTCGAGAGGTTCATAGGCAGCGAGAGATTCAACGAGCCCTTGGCCTTGAGCCAGCTTTCGGGCAGCTTATACGGAGGCGCTCCGGAAGCGCGATCGAACAGGCCTCCGATGGTCGTGTAGGGCTGCACAAACTTGCCTTCTCCGTCCTCGAAGCCTTTCACGGTTCCGTAGCTCAGCCGGGCCGTAAACGTGGCATCAGGATCGACGCTCGTACCGTAGACCGCAAAGCGCGCTTTCGCAATCCGCTCCGCAGCCGCACGCGTGGGTGCATCCACACGCGCCTCGTAGTCTTTGCGGACGGCAAGAAGGTCGTCGTCAATGGAAGAGGCAAAACGAATCATCGGATCAGTCGACGTCTCGACCGCGTTTTTCCCGCCCTTGTATAACTCCTCGCGAACCTTCGGCTCTTCCAGACGAGTGCCCGTCACCAGCCGGTGCGCCAGTTGTTCGGGCGACTCCTTGCCCAGCATCTTTTTGACGAACGGATCATCGGTGCCCAGATCGCGCCGGACGGTCGAGAACAAAAACGCGAGATTCAGTTCTTCAATATCTTTATGAACTGGAATGGGCGCCGATAACTCCTGCTGCACGTGAACCAGCGCCTGATCGGTGAACTCGGGCAAACGTTCGGCATTGGGCTTGGAGCGCTCGGAGGCGGCCCGTACGAGCGTTACGGCATCGCCGAGCAATCCCGAGCGGAACATGCGATTCCCAAGAGCCGCGCTGCGCACAAACAACTGCTTGCGCAATTCCTGGATCTTCGCGATGTCATCCCATGCCGAAACGTCCCCGGCCAGTTTTGGATCGGCATCGGTGGCGGCGCGCAGTTTTTTCTCTTCCTGCACCTTGGTGCCAAAAAACTGAGGATCGAGCAGCGCTCCCCAGCGCCCAACGTAGGCTTTGAAACTGTTCTCGACAAAGAACAAGTCTTCATTCGCCTCGCGGGCCTGCTCGGGACCTTTTGTCCTGAATTCCTCCAACAGGCCGCGATACTCGGCGAGATAAGGCATGCGGGCCGGGAAATAGGTGTCGCGCTCAAAGGCGAGTTGCGAGTCCGTCAACTCGCGGCTGGTGCCGCCCGGGTTTCCCGAGACAAACACCAGTTCTCCATCCTTGGATCCGTTCGGGCTCCAGCGGAGATACTCGGGACTGGCGGCCGGTTTGCCATTTTCGTACGCGCGCAGCAGTCCGATGTCGAAGTCGAAGCGGGGAAAATTAAAGTTGTCGGGATCGCCGCCGAACTGCGCCACCGCATACTCCGGGGCAAATACCAGGCGCACATCGGTATAGCGCTTGTAGCGGTAGAGATCGTAAACGCCGCCGTGATAAAGGGAAACCACATCGCAGCGAACACTGTCACCCGAACCGCAACTCTGCTGCAGTTCCGCCTCTTTGGCGTGCAGCGCGCGGTTCGCGTCATGACCGGTTTTGCCGGCGAGAGCGCTCTGCACGTCCTTGGTCACGTCGCGAATCTCGACTAGTTGGTCGAGCTCAAAAGCGGGACACTTGCGTTCCTCGGCATCCGTTTTTGCGATGAAGCCGTCATCGACGAAATTGTCCTTGGGAGTCGAGATCTGCTCGACGCATTCCACAACGCAGTGGTGATTCGTCATCACCAGACCCTCGGGAGAAATGAAGGAGGCCGAGCAGCCGCCGGCGATCCGCAACGAGGCGAGGCGCACGTGATCGAGCCAGCCTTGTGACGGAGTGAAGCCGTACTTTTCGCCCACGGTCTTGGATGGGAAATTGTCGAAGGTCCACATGCCTTCGTCGGCTCGCATCGTCTGCGTCAAGAATGCCAGGCCTACCACCAGCAAACCCGCGAGCAGGGTCGCACGCTTCGATCGAATATTTTTCATGTCACATTCCTTTTTGGATCGGATTGTTTCCGACTCAGATTGTCGGGCGGGGTGTCGGCGGGGTACTTGCCACGACCAAACCCGCTTATCGGGTTAATTTTGCGCCTTCCACATCATCATGCTACCAGCGGACTATCGTCAAGGCACCAATCTACAATTAGACGAAGTCTTCCAACGCCCAACAAAAGCGCGGGCGGGATGTTCTGTTATTCCCGCCCGCGCATATTGTCTCGGCAACTTTCTACGCCGACTGTCTACACCAATCCCTGATCGAGCATCGAGTTCGCTACTTTCAGGAAGCCCGCGATGTTCGCCCCATTCACATAATTGCCCGGCGTGCCGTACTTCTCGGCCGTTTCGTAGCAAGCCTTGTGAATGGAGATCATGATCTTGTGCAAACGATCGTCCACTTCTTCACGCGTCCAGGAGAGCCGCATGCTGTTCTGCGACATTTCCAGTCCGGAAGTGGCGACGCCGCCCGCATTGGCAGCCTTCGCCGGTCCGTAAAGGAGTTTGTGCTCCAGGAACAGCTTCGTCGCTTCCAGTGTGCTCGGCATGTTGGCGCCTTCGCTCACTACCTTCACGCCATTCTTGATGAGGTTGGCCGCGTCTTTCGCGTTGATCTCATTCTGCGTGGCGCTCGGGAACGCGCAATCGGCCTTGATGTTCCAGAGCCAGTTGTGGTCGAGCTTCTTGTCGGTCGGGTTGTACACGGCCTTCTTGAATTTCTCCGTGTACTCCTTGATGCGGCCGCGGCGGTTGTTTTTCAGGTCGATCACGAACGCGAGTTTGTCGCGGTCGATGCCGTCGGCGTCATAAATCGCGCCGTCGGAATCGGACAGTGTGACCGGCTTCGCGCCCAGGTCGAGCAGTTTCTCGACTGTGTATTGCGACACGTTACCGCTGCCGGAGACCAGGCATACCTTGCCTTCCAGCTTGTCTTTCTTAGTCTTCAGCATTTCCTCGGCGAAGTACACGCAGCCATAGCCGGTTGCCTCGGGACGAATCAGCGAGCCGCCCCATCCCAGGCCCTTGCCGGTGAGCACGCCCGCGAACTCATTCTTCAGGCGCTTGTACTGGCCAAACAGGAAACCGATTTCGCGTCCGCCCACGCCGATGTCGCCGGCAGGAACGTCCGTGTCGGGCCCGATATGCCGATAGAGCTCGGTCATAAAGCTCTGGCAGAACCGCATGACTTCGTTGTCGCTCTTGCCCTTGGGGTCGAAATCGCTTCCGCCCTTGCCGCCGCCCATGGGCAGCGTGGTGAGCGAGTTCTTGAACACCTGTTCGAACGCCAGAAATTTCAGGATGCCAAGGTTCACGGAAGGATGAAAACGCAGGCCGCCCTTGTAGGGCCCGATCGCGCTGTTCATCTCAATGCGGAACCCGCGATTGACTTGCACTTTCCCCTTGTCGTCAAACCAGGGCACACGGAACATCAGAACTCTTTCAGGCTCCGTGATACGTTCCAGAATCTTCGCTTCCTGATACTCCGGGTGGCGGTCCAACACGAGCCGCAAGGAGTCGAGCACTTCCAGTACAGCCTGGTGAAATTCCGGCTCGGCCGGGTTCTTGGCTTTTACGAGGTTGAGAATTTGATTAATATAGTCGCCCGCCGCGTGCTTCTTGGGCGGTTCCATCACTGCAGTCATAGGCGTGCCTCCGAATTCTTAGAGCTGAACGGATTTTGGATGGTTAATCGTAGATGTTCAACGCAGAACGCCGCTGAAATTGCGGCCATAGTTATTCAATGCCCGGTGGAGATGCTCTGCCGTGATACCTGTCACCCGAGTTAGTGATGATTGGGCGCACAGATTGTGCGGTTCGCAGGCAAGATCCGGCAAACATTACGCTGGGCCTTGGTTAAGGTTACTTCCCAGCCTTCTGCTTTACAACCGTTACCTTTGCGGTTACGCGTTGGCCGGTTTCCATCCCGCCTACCATAACCAATCCCTGGCTGGTGGCGGCCAGGCCGCGATGGTCCATGGTAGGGTCGGGCGTATTCTCGTTGATCGTCTCCCAGGTTCCCGACCGCACATCGAACGCGAAGGTCACCGCGGACGGTTCGGACGGCTGCCCGTTGTAGCCAATGCCGTTGTAGTTGTAGGGATTGTCGGTTCCGCCAGAAAAGTAAATCTTGCCTTTTCTTTTTTCGCGGGGGTCGGCTCCCGCAGCAATCCGGTAGCGCGCCTTTCCCGGATGGGGCGGCAACTTTGTCCATTCAATTCCTGTGATCGCGCCCCTCTTCGAACTTCGAATCTTGCCCAACCAGCACTCATCGGACGCGATGTATTTTGGCCCCTTGCTGTCGGGATTCTTATAGGCTCCGTCTACATAAACAATGGTGTCGCCGACGATGGCACCCGCATGGCCAAATACAGGAGTGCCAGGAAGCGGCGCCATCTGCATCCATTCATTCTTGTCTGTGTCGTACACCTGGACATTGCGTACAGCTTCATTCTTCGACCATCCGCCGATCAGGAAAATATAGTGATCGCCGTATGCCCCGACTACTGCGTCATCGACTGGCACCGGGACATCTTTGCCCCGGTAGTAGCGGCTTTCGTAGGGAACGTAGACGTTGAGATCCGACAGCGTTGTCTCCTCCCCTTGGCCGTCGACCACGTAACCCCCGAAGATGAACACCTGACCACCCAGGGCAACCGCCGATGCGGCCAACCGTCCGACCACGCCCGGCACGGGACGCCTCTGTCCCCACTTGCCGGTCTTTACATCGAGCTCGTAGGCGTTGTTGGTGGCCGCGTCCCAGGTTTTCTTCGCTCCGATGCCCATGAAAGAAAATATCTTGGTTCCGGCGTCTCCGTAGGAAACGGCAACAGCGTTGTTCGAGACGGGCGCGGGAATCGGATCGAGTTTGGAGTCCGCTGGCCAAAGCTCGGTCGCAGAAAGCAATAAGAAGAAGAGGGCTAAATTCTTCAGGATGGAGTTCATTGAGAGAAATGATAGCAGCGAATATTGAGCTGTAATGCGGCGTGGGCGACTCAGGTCAGAACCAGGTCCGGCGTCGATACTCTCGATATTCGTCACCGAACTTTTCCTCCAGCACGCGGGCTTCTTTCCGTGCTCGCCAGGTTTGCATTGGGATCACCACCAGGAGGATCGCCAGAATGTAAGGCTTCGATAAGACGACGGCAATCCCGATCAACACGATCACGCCTCCGACATAAATGGGATTGCGAATCCGCGAATAGATTCCGGTGGTCACAAGCGCAGTCGCTTTTGCGCGGACCGAAAACGAGCCGCCCAGCGTGTAGCGCGCAATAATGACCATCGCCAATCCGCTGAGGCCAAGCACCAGCCCTACCCAGCGAGACGCGCCATGCGGGCCCGGGCCGAACGTGAAGATCTCCCACAACGCTCCGAGACCCACCATCAAGGGGAACCAGACCCGCCAGATTGTCGCGCGATTCATAGCCTTATTGTTTCACTTTCCTGAGCCAGGGCACCATTAATCGACTTCACCGTTTTATCGGACCGCTCAGACTCCATCAACTCATCAGTATGACTCTCTTAATGAGGAAACCCTCCAGGGCTCGACCACGATGCGCCGCGACAGAAGGTCGCTCGTGTCCATCCATTAATTGCCCTCCCGTGCCCCGCGAGACACTACATTGCGACCCTCCGCGCAAAAACGATACGATGACCACAGCAACCGTGACAATGACTCGTATGACAGGCGTGGCACCCAGGGCCACAGGAACGACGTGTTTTTTCTCCATCATTATTGTTGTGCTCTGTCTTGCAGCCACTGCGCAAACAACTTCTGAAATCCGGAGAAAGATGTTGCAGGATATCGACTCCGGCCGGTTGCAGGACGCCATTATCGCCGGCCAGCAGGCGGTATCGCATTGGCCGCGCGATCCCGAATTCCGCCACTACCTCGGCATAGCCTACTTCAAGTCCGGCAATCTCAAACCGGCCCAGGATCAACTGGCTCGCGCCCGCGATCTCAGCCCGACGGATGGCGCTATCCATTTCGATCTCGCGCTCGTGTTCCTGAGCGAGGAAGATTACTCCGACGCCGCCGATGAACTGCAAGCCTCGACCCGGTTGAACTCCTCGAATGCCCTCGCTCATGTACTGCTCGGGCGCGCGTACTTGAATTCCAACCGCAGCCTGCAAGCCATCGACGAATTCAAGACCGCTCTCAAACTCGAACCCGGCATCCGCCTCGGGCATTACCACCTGGGATTTGCTTACTCGAGCCTGGGCCGTGACGACGAAGCCATCGTCGAGTACAAGGAGGAGTTACAACATTCAGGTGAATCCCCGCCGGTCGTCTATGAACTCGGCCGCTCGCTGCTTGAGCGGGGACAATACGACGCGGCAATTTCCTCTTTACAGCGGGCATCACAACTCGATGCGCACAATCCTGATGTCTGGTACAACCTCGGCAAGGCCCAGGTGCTCGCGGGCCAGTTCGCGGGCGCCGAGACCTCTCTGCTAAAGGCGATCGAATTGAACGAAAAAGATCCCAGCCCGCATTACCAATTGGCGCGCGCGCTCGAAAAACTTGGCAAGAAAGATGAGGCGCACAGCGAGCAAGAGCGCTTCGCCGAACTCAAGAAGTCGCAACGCCCCACGGCAGGCATGGCGACAGGGCGCGATCAGTGACCATTAAGACCTTCCGGGAACGGTTCCAAAGCCGCGCAGGAACGCCCATTGAAGCAACTTATCGACCTTCGCAGCGCGCTCGGACAGCCACGCTAATGCTTGCGCTCATGTGGATTGTCCCCACCGCGGTCCAGTCCGCGCGCCCAAGCCTGTCTGCTGCGCAAGAATCGGAGGCGCCTGGAGCAACCGTCAAAACTTCGCCCCCATCCGCGCAACTCTTCGTTGACGTCACCCAGGCCGCCGGCATTAATTTCCGTCTCAACTGCGGCAGCAAGGAGAAACTCTACATCGTCGAGACTCAGTGTGGAGGCGCCGCCGCCTTCGACTATGACAATGACGGCTGGCTCGACATACTTCTTATCGATGGCTCGTCGATCGAGGATTACAAAGCCGGCAAGTGCCATCCCCCGAAGCTTTACCACAATAATCACGACGGCACCTTCACCGACGTCTCGGCGAAGTCCGGACTCAACTTCTGCGGCTGGGGATACGGCGTCGCCATAGGCGACTACGACAACGATGGCTGGGAAGATGTCTACATCACCGGCTTCGACCATTCCGCGCTCTACCACAATAACCACGATGGCACGTTCACTGATGTCACCGCGAAAGCCGGCGTCGGCAACCCAGGCCGCTGGGGTACGAGCGCGGCCTTCGGCGACTACGACAATGACGGCAACCTGGACCTCTATGTTGCTAACTATGTCGACGTCGACATGAATCGTCTTCCGCCCTTTGGCGTCGGACCTTTCTGCCAGTACCGCGGCATCCCCGTGAATTGCGGCCCGCGCGGCCTCAAGGGCGCTCGCGACCGCCTCTACCACAATAATGGAGACGGCACCTTCACCGACGTCACCGAAAAACTCGGCATCGACAGCGAGAGCTACTACGGCCTCGGCGTTCTGTGGCTCGATTACGACAAGGATGGCTGCCTCGATCTTTATGTCGCGAACGACTCTTCGCCCAGCCTGCTCTATCACAACAACTGCAAAGGTGGATTCGAAGAAGTCGGCGCCGAAGCCGGCGTGGCCTACAGTGCCGACGGCCGGGAGCAGGCCGGCATGGGCGTCGATTCCGCCGACTATGATCGCGATGGTTGGCCCGACATCCTGAAGACGAATTTCTCCGACGACTCCAACAATCTCTACCACAATGATCACAACGGCGAGTTCACCGATCTCGCCGGACCCGCCGGCATCGGCGCGATCAGTTATCCCTATCTTGGCTTCGGGGCGAAGTTCCTCGACTACGACAACGATGGCTGGCCCGACATCTTTATCGCCAACGGACACGTCGACGCGCAGGTCGAGGGACAGTCCTTCGGTGTGGGCTATGCCGAGCGGCCGTTTCTGTTTCACAACCTGAAAAATGGGAAGTTTGAAGAGATAGCGGAGAAGTCCGGCCCGGCGCTCGCCAAGAAATACGTAGGCCGCGCCGCGCTCGCCGCCGACTTCTGGAACCGCGGCCGTGAGGATGTCCTGATGACCGTGATGGACGGCTCCCCCGTTCTGCTGCGCAACGAAGTGCCGTCCCCCGGACACTGGCTGCGCATCAAGACCATCGGCCACAAGTCCAACCGCGACGGTTTCGGAGCCCAGGTCGAAATCGATGCCGGCGGTTTTAAGCAGTATGCCGAAGTGCGCTCCAACAGCAGCTTCGAAAGCGCCAGCGACCCGCGCCTCCATTTTGGATTAGGCACGGCCACCCATGTCGACTCGATTACCGTTCGCTGGCCCGGCGGTCAGGTTGAACATTTTGGTCCTCAGGACGCCGACCGGGAAATTGTCATCGAGCAAGACCGCGGGGAGGTCCTCAGAAAGCCGGACGGCTCCCTCCCGCTTCCCTTGAAGCGTTGATCCGGACGCATTCCCCAATTGGGGCGGCTTCTCCGCAACTTCTACCAAATTTGGAACATTGCGGCGATATTCTCTCCCGTTTGTCATATTTTACACACGAGGATATCCCGCTAAGTTAAACAAACAAAAAGGCATAGGTTTTGGTTCGACAAATGCCAAGATACTCCAAAAGCACTAGCTGCCCGGGTTTCGGTTTGAGGAAAGTTGTTTCTATCGTTCAAAATCGACCAAGGTCCAGCAAAATCAACAGGATAGCGAACGGCGGAAAGTCTTTCGCCGCAATTAGCGGCTAGATGAGTTTAAACAGGTTTCGTTTCAGTTTTTGAAAGCGGTTCCCGTGCACCAACAATACGCTCCACAGATTCTAGGGGGTAGTAAATGAGAAGATTGCAGTTTTGCCTCGCAGTTTTTGCCGTGCTGGCTCTGAGCTTCAGCGCACTCGCTCAGGTTCAAAATGGCCAGTTTGCAGGTACCGTGACTGACCCGTCCGGTGCCGCCATCGCGAATGCCAAGGTAACGGTGAAGAACCCGTCCACCGATTTGTCCGAGTCGGCGGTGACCAACTCCAGCGGGAACTACACCATCAAGGAACTGCCGATTGGAACCTACAATCTGACGGTCGAAGCGGCCGGCTTCAAAACCGTGAGCAATAACGGTGTCACGGTCAACGCCGGAACGATCGCCCACGTCGATGTCAAGCTGCAGATCGGCAAGGCGTCGGAAGTCGTGGAAGTCACGGGCGCAGTCTCCGATGTGAACACGGAAGACTCCAAGCTGGCGACGACCGTAGGTTCCACGCAGATCAACAATCTGCCCCTCAACGGCCGCAACGTATTCGACTTGATGCAATTGAGCGCGGGCGCGGTCAACGTGACGGGCGTGGACTTTGAAAACGGCCACGACACGGTAGTCAACGGCCTGCGTGAAGATTTCAATGGTTTTCTCGTCAACGGCGTATCCAACAAGGGTTTGAGCGGCGGCGCCGTCAACACCCCGATTGAAGACTCCGTCGAAGAGTTCCAGCAATTGACGTTGAACATGTCGGCGCAGTACGGCAACAGCGCGGGCAGCACCGTCAACCTGGTGACCAAATCTGGCACGAACAACTGGCACGGCAGCGGATGGGAGTACATCCGCAACGACGTTTTCGATGCCAACTACTTCTTCCTGAAGCAGGAAGGGATTGCTCAACCGCCAACCCGTTTCAACCAGTTCGGTATTACTTTTGGCGGCCCCATCGTGAAAGACAAGGTCTTCTTCTTCCTATCCATGCAGGGGGATCGTTACAAATCGCAGGGCTCCCCAATCAACATTCTTCAGGACTCGCCAGCATGGGAGCAGGCTGTCATTTCGGCAAATACGGCTGCAACGGCGGCTGGCGTCGGCAACTCGACGGCTGCGCTCTTGTACAGCAACTTCGGTAAAGAGAACCCCGGTACTCCGACCAGCCTGACGCTAAACACCTACACAAATGGAAACTTCGCGCCTTTTCTTTGTCTAGACAACGGCACCGGCGGTCTAACCACGCTGCAACACCAGAAGCTGACCTACCTGATGGGTGTTACTTCAGCCGATCAGGCGGCCATGGGAGCAGCAGGTTGCTCCAACATTCCGGGCGTGATGGCCGGTGCGATCGGTCGCGACGTTCCCATTCAGGAATCCAGCGCTGCTACTTTCGGCACTCAGACCCAGACCCTCGGCAATCTGTTTAACGGCAATGAAGCCTCGCTCCGCGTGGACTACAATCCGAACGCGAACAACCGCTTCTACATCAACTACAACTACAACCGCGATACCGACAAATTTGGTCCTTCCAACATCGCGGCGACCCGCGGTTTCACCAACCCCCAGCACCTGAACTTCCCGGTCGCGTCGGCCAGTTGGGTCCACACTTTCAGTCCGAAGGTTCTGAACGAGGCTCGTGTGGGCTACCTCCAGAACACCAACGACATTTCGGTCAGCACGGGTGGTGTGCCCCAGATCCACTTCTCCAATACCAGCCAGCTCGGGTTCGGTTCCTACAACGGCTATCCGCAGAACTTCCAGGAGAACATTTACACCTACTCCGACATGGTTTCGATCAGCCATGGCAATCACAACTTCAAGGTAGGAGCCGACTTCCGCCGCAACATCGAAAACAGCGAGTTCAACGTCGGCCGTTCTTCCTACTACTTCTACGACCAGATCTTCTTTGCCGCCGATGCGCCGTACTACCAGGCGGCCGGTGTCGATCCCGGAATCTGCAAGGCTCCGTGCCCGGTGTCTTCGTATAATCAGGATCCCCAGGGCGTGCTGAACACGAATATTCGCCACTGGCGGAATCTTGAATTTGGCGCATATTTTCAGGATGACTGGAAGGTCAGCAAGCGTCTGACGCTGAACCTCGGCATTCGCTATGACGTCTTCCAGCGCCATCACGATGAAGCCAATGTCGCGACCACCTTTATCCTGGGTGGCACGGCCGCGAACGCGAACATCCTCGGGCCCAGCAACGGTCTGCTGAACCGCCTGTTCAACGCCAACAATCCAAACGACTGCGCGAATCCGGCGCTCGCACAATTAGTGGGCGGATGCGGACCGAGCGCAGGCGGCTTTGCTCCCTCGGCAACTCTCGGCGCAGGCGACCATAACAACTTTGGCCCGCGCCTCGGCTTCGCATGGGACGTGTTTGGAGACGGCAAGACTTCACTCCGCGGCGGCTTCGGCATAGCCTACGAGGGCACGCTCTACAACCCGCTCTCCAACTCTCGCTGGGACCTCCCGTATTATTCCTTTAACGCTGTCGCCGGCGGATCAAATCAGCCCGCTGGTTCCGACGTAATCTATGGCCCAACAACCTGTAGCGGTGGTGTTTGCCTGCAGAATCCTTCGATCGCCCCCAGTTACACTGGAGCGGGGTCGAATCCCGGCAACTCCGGATCTCCGAAACAGGCCCAGAACCACGGAAACATTGAGGGCTGGGATCCGGGCAACCCCAACGAGGCAATCCTGACTGGAATTGTCTTCCCGTCCGGTCTCCGCGATCCATACGTCTACAACTTCTACCTCGATATCCAGCGCGAGATCATGCCCAAGACCGTAATCGACATCAAGTACGTGGGCACGGCTGGACACAAGCTGTTCCGCGCACAAGACATCAACCGGCAGCCGGGTTCCCTGCTCCCGAGCGGCAGCACTGTCACCGACAACCTGGGCCGGACGTTGTACGGCCTCGGCGGCAGGCTGAATCAGGACTACGGCACGCTGCGCAACTGGCAGAATGCCGTCAACTCCAACTACAACTCGTTGCAAGCTTCTCTGAAACGTCAGTTAAGTCATGGATTGCTGTTCAACATGGACTACACCTACAGCCATTCGATTGACGACGGCTCCACCTGGCACAGCGGCGCCACCACCGCGAACGGAGCGGCCGCCGGTGAAGGCTATTCTCTTGATCAGACAAACCCCGGACTGGACCGTGGCAATTCGATCTATGACATTCGCCACCGCCTGGTCTTCAACTACGTTTGGCAGTTGCCTGGCCAGAACCTGAAGGGGCCTGCAGGCGTCATCGCTGGCGGGTGGAACCTGAACGGCATCTGGCAGTTCCAGAGCGGAGCCCACTGGCAGCCGTTTACGTCTTCTCCAGCGCACCTTTCGGAGATCAGTGGCGTCGATGACAACCCGCCCGGCGCATGCACCGTTGCGGACATTCCCGACAACTGCGCAAACTATGGTGGCGACTTCAACCTCGACCATGGACGCAATGACCGGCCCGATTCCTCTGTTAAAGGCATCAAGGGAATCAGCCATGACGCCTGGGCCAATGGCTGGGGAGCCACCGGGGGATCAATTGTCAATGGCTCACCGACGGTGACTACTTCGCAGGGCATCGTATTCTCGACGCCTTGTCTCGCATGCGTAGGCAGCCTAGGCCGCAACAGCTTCGTGGGTCCTGGAAACTGGTTTGCCGACATGACCTTGTCCAAGACCTTCAAGCTGACCGAAAGAGTGAACATGAAGTTCGACGCGAATGCGTTCAACGTATTCAACCGCGCGAATTTCATCCTAGCCACCGCCGGCGGAGGAGCAAACAACAAGTATGCTGCATTCAGCGGCGCTGCAGGAACACTCGTACCGATTGGCAACTTCGGTCAGGCTGCAGGCACGCTCAATCCTCGCGAAATGCAATTCGGCGTCAAGCTCAGCTTCTAGCTGACGCTGCGTCGCTTTCAAGGCTTGCTGTCGATCTTCCGGCAGCAAGCCTTTTTCTCTTGTGCCGCATCTTTTACGGGAGCGCGCCATGGTTCGGACCCGGCAATTTCTGGCATTGTCTGCCCTTCTTGTCTTATCCATTGCCAGCCAGCTTTGCGCCCAACAGCTTCAGCTCGGAAAGATAATCGGCACTGTTCGTGTTGTCAGAGGAGATTTTCCTCCCCACCCGGTTTTGATCTCGCTTGACATGCGCGGCACTCCGATCGGCAGTTCCTACTGCGACGACCAGGGCCGCTTCGGCTTCTACAGCCTGGTGGGAAACGAATATCGCGTGTCCGTGAGCGACGACGCTTACGAACCGGTCAGCATAACAACAGAGGTAAACCCCGCGACCTCGGCCACGAATTTTGTCGAAATTCCTTTGACACCGCGCGCGGGCGCGCGCAAGGATCCGATCGCCGGCCGCGTCGAGGGCAGCAATCCCTTCCTCGTCGATCCAGCCCAGTACTCCAGCCGTTTCCCAAAGAAAACCCTGAAAGAATTCGATAAGGGCCAGGAAGCCGATCATAAGGGAAATATCGACAGCGCGACGCAGCACTACCTGAAAGCGCTGGAATTGTCGCCCGACTTTTATCCCGCCCACAACAACCTGGGCGCCATTTACCTTGGCCGCCGGGATTTCAATGCCGCCCAGCAACAGTTCGAGGCCGCCCTGAAGGCAAATCAAAACGACGGGCAGGCATATTTCAATCTCGCCAACGTGCTGGTGCTGACCCAGCATTATGCCGATGCGTTGCGCCAGATCGAGGAGGGACTCCGGCGTCGTCCCGACTCCGCCTTCGGCAAGTTTCTGCAGGGATCGGCTTACACGCAGACGGGCCGGCTCGACCTCGCCGAGCGGAGCCTGCAAGGCGCGCTGCAGCTCGATCCTAAAATGTCGCAGGCGTATCTTCAGTTGGTGAATGTCTACCTGCTGCAGAAACGAACGGCCGATGCGGTCGCGCAACTGGAAACCTATCTCAAAGACTTCCCCGACTCTCCATTCTCGCCGAAGGCGCGCGACCTGCTGAAGCGGCTGCAGTCTCCCGCGACCGCTCCAAAATAGATTTGATAGACTTTTCGTACTCATGCATTTTCCGCGCCGTCTCTTGTTTATCCTGCTGCTTGCCAGCCGCACGCTGTTGGCTGCGCCTGCGCCCAATGTCATCCTGATCACGCTCGATACGACGCGCGCCGACCGCATGGGATTCCTGGGCTCGAAGCGCGGCATCACGCCCAACCTGGACGCCCTTGCCCGCCAGTCCGTGGTCTTCACCCGCGCCTACTCGCAAGTGCCGCTGACCACGGCCTCGCACGCCACGATTCTCACCGGAACCTATCCGCAGTTCCACCAGGTCAACGATTTTGGAGTCCCCCTGGCCGCCGATCTGCCCTACGCTCCTGATATTTTTCACAGCAACGGATATCACACAGCCGCGTTTGTCGGATCGCTGGTGCTAGATCCCGAAACTCGCTCGGCACCCGGATTTGACCGCGGATTCGACACCTACGATGCCGGCTTCCACCGCCGCCACGTCGGCGAAGATCGCTACCAGTCGATTGAACGCCGCGGCGGCGAGGTCATTGGACGCACGCTCGACTGGCTGACCCAGCATCATGACGGGCCATTTTTTATCTGGGTGCATCTTTACGACGCGCATGACCCGTACGACCCTCCCGAGCCCTACAAGACGCGCTACGCTTCCGCTCCCTACGACGGTGAGATCGCCTACGAGGATGCGGCGGTTGGTAAGTTTCTCGACTGGCTGCGCTTTCGCGGGCTCTACGACAACGCGGTGATCGCAGTCATGGCCGACCACGGCGAAGCGCTGGGCCAGCATGGAGAATCTACGCACGGCATTTTCCTCTACGACGAAACAATTCACGTGCCTCTGCTCTTCAAGTTGCCCGCCGGACGTTCCGCCGGAACCCGGGTTACGGCTCGCGCCCGCCTCGTCGATGTGCTGCCCACCATGTTGGAGAGCGCGGGTATTCCCGTGCCGGCAGAAGTGCAGGGTGAATCCCTCCTGGCCCTATTGAAGCCTGTCTCCGCGGGTGCCCACGTTGCGAAGACGGCGAGCATGCCGGCGGACTCATCGCCCGAGCGTCAGGCGTATGCCGAAAGCGACTATCCCCATCGCACTTTTGGTTGGAGCACGCTGCGTTCTCTGCGTACTGGAAAATATCTTTTTGTTCAGGCGCCGCGCGACGAACTCTATGACCAGGTGGCGGACCCGAAAGAAGAGCACAATCTGGCGAGCGCGTCGCCGGCGGTCACAAACACTCTTGCTGGCCAACTCGATGCGTTCCGCGCGAAAACGAGCACGTCCAAGGAAGCACCTAAAATCGTGCCTGATCCCGGACTGCAGGAGCGTCTGAACGCTCTGGGTTACGTCGCGACCGACAGCAGTTCTTCGAGCATGCCGGGCATCAAGGACACGGGCGCCGATCCCAAGGATAAAGTTCAGGTCGTGAATTTATTGCATCGCGCCGAAATGGCGAAGGAAGATACGCATTTTGCGGAAGCCGTGCCATTGCTCGAGCAGGTGATCGCGCTCGAACCCAATCTTCCGATCACCTACCTTCAACTCGGCACCGCTTTGACATCGCTGAAGGAGTATGAGAAGGCCGTGCCGGTGCTGCGCAAGGCTGTGGAGATGCGCCCCGATCTCACGAACCCGCGCTTCCAGCTCGGATCTGCCTTGTTCGAAACCGGAGACCTGCCCGGCGCCATCGCGCAGCTGGAAATCGCCGTTTCCCGCTCGCCGCAGTGGCCGGAAGCGTTGTTCCTCCTCGCCACCGCCTACGCGCGCGCCGACCGCCTCCCAGACGCCGTTATAGCGTATCAGAAAGTCACCGAGCTTCGGCCCAGACATTATGCGGCGCATCTCCTGCTCGGGCGCGCCCTCGCTCTTTCAGGAAGTCCGGAACGGGCTCTTGCGCCGCTAAACAAAGCTGCCGAACTCCAGCCCGCGTCTCCGGAGCCACATGCATTTCTGGCAGATGCCCTCGCCCAACTGGGACGCGCGGCCGATGCTGAACATGAACGCTCCGAGGCGCAGCGCCTGCGCGCCGCAATGAAACGCTGACGGGATCCCGTTCCCCACGCCTTGTGGGCCTGCGGCACGGTCGCCGACTTAGAGTGTCCCGATTAGTTAGGTACGTACTGACAAAATTGTCCGTCCAGCTTGCACGCGGTCAAGTACTCCTCGCGGGCCGCTTTGGTTTGATGCAGGAGCTGCCGCGCAAACGCCAGGTTGAGATGCGCCTCCGCCAGTTTCGGATCAAGCTGAATCGCGCGTTCAAACTCCCCGACAGCCTTCGTCGTACGATTCGTGTGGTTGTAACAAATGCCTAGAAAATTGCGCAGGTGCGCCTCGTCCAGTCCCAGATCGATGGCCTTCTCCATGTGCGGCGCCGCCGCCGCGTAATTTTTCTGCCCAAAATAGAGCATGCCGAGCTCGCGCTGTCCGGCTGAGAAATTGGGCTGAATCTCAATCGCCTTCTCGTAAGCAGCCGCTGCCGCTGCCGGATCGCCTGCTTCAAGCAGTCCTTTCTGATACCACGCGCGGTAGTTTTGGGGATTGCTTTGCAGTGCCTTGTCGAGCCAGCTTTTCGCTTCGTCTCGACGCCCCAGCTTCACCAAAGCGCGCGCCAGTCCAGTCATCGCATTATCGAAGTTGGGATTCAGTGTGAGGCAACGTTCCAGTTCCGCAGCCGCCTGATCCCAATTTTCGCGGCGCAAGTCTGACTCGCCGAGCAGAAACGGGATGACATAAATCTCCGGATCTTTGTCCTGGGTTCGCCTGAGCAGCGCCTCAGCTTCATCATCGTGTCCCAGATGAAAGGCGTCCTCTGCTTTAAGAATGGAGTTGAACTCACCCAGCTTGTCTTTAGGATCAGCCAGACCCTGCTTTAGTGCCTCCGGCGAAACCGCGGCACGAAATCCGAAGTAGCCGAGCGCCCGCAACTTGTCCTGTGCTTCAGGACTTAAATTGCCGGCGTTGCCTTCCTGCCCGCGGAAAGGATTGTGCGCCAGCAGCGTCTGCAATTTTTCTCGCAGCACGGCAACTGTCGCCGGCTGGTCGGCCGCGATGTTGCGCGTCTCCCCGGGATCGCTCGCCAGGTCGTAAAGTTCGGGATGGGGCGCCTCGATGAAGTGAAACCGCGTGCTCTCCATCGCATGCAGTGGACTCCAGCCAAACGAACTGAAAGGGTAGAACGTTTCGCTATAGGACGGAGTACCGTCAGCGCGCTTTTCATCCCGATTCATATCCGGCTTCCCCGCCAGCAACGGCGCCGACTGGAATTGCCGCAGAATCGTATCCTCGACGCCCGCCGTCTGCAGCAAAGTCGGTCCCACAGCGGTCGTCTCTACCGGCTCGCTCCTGCGTCCTGTCGGAATCCCGCTTCCCACCGGCGGTTTTACGATCAGGGGCACGTGCACAGTCGCGTTGTAGACAAAGAATCCGTGTTCATCTTCCCCATGCTCTCCCAGGGATTCGCCGTGATCGCTGAGCATGACAATGAGCGAAGAATCATAGAAATGATTTTGCTTCAGCCATGCGATCAGGCTGCCGAGTTCGTGGTCGGCATAGGCAATCTCGCCGTCGTAGAGGTGCGTACTATATTCCGTGCGGAAGGGCTCCGGTGGATCGTACGGGCTGTGCGGATCGTAGAGATGCAGCCAGAAAAAAAACGGCCGTCTCGGCGTCGATTGTTTTTTAAGCCACGCGATCGCGTGCGCCACACTCTCCCCGGCGCGGCGATCCACTAGCCCGGTTTCTTTTATCTGAAAAGTCTTCGCGGAGAACGCATCGTCGTAAAAGTCAAAGCCTCGCGCCAGTCCCCAACTTCGGTCGAGCACAAACGCGCTCACGACCGCTCCGGTCGCGTATCCCGCTTTCTGGAAGGCCTGTGCCACCGATCGAAACTGAGGCCCAAGCGGCTGCCCCGTAAAGTCCTGCACTCCATTTTGAAAAGGATACGTGCCGGTCAGAATCACGGCGTGCGAAGGCCACGTCAATGGGACCTGCGAAATTGCCCGCTCGAACACCACGCCGTCGCGCGCCAGCCCGTCGAGCGTAGGAGTCTTCACATCCCGCGCCCCATAGCACCCCACATGGTCGGCGCGCAAAGTATCGATGGTGATCAATATGACGTTCGGCTTGTTACCACCGGGCTTTCGCACCACAGCTTTCCCCGTCACGCGAGCCTTACCGGCCGGTCCCTGGCCGAATCCCACGCAGCCGAGCACGATCGCCATTCCGAGTGTCGTGAGTCCTCGCAACATCCCGCGAAATTTCATGCCGTCGTCATCATTCTGGCCCCGGCTTCCCGGCGCGCCGCCGCTCCACCTCGGCTTCCGCAGTCAGCCCCTTCGCGTCCAGAGCCTTCGCGAGCGATGCATGCATGGCCGGCTCGTCCGGCGCAAGTTCCACCGCCCGCCGCAACCCGACGATGGCCTCGTCTACCTTTCCCTGATAAAGAAGCGTCTCTCCCAGTGCCCGATGTCCGCGCGCAAACTCCGGGTTCGCGGTCACCGACTTCCGAAACGCTCCCGCTGCCGACTCCAGATCGCGCTTTTGCAGAAACGCGACTCCCAGATTAAACGCCGCCTCAAAATTCGTTCCGTCGAGTTCGAGCGCGCGCTGCAGAGTCGCGATAGCCGCATCAATTTCCCCCGCGTGAGCCTGCGCCATCCCCAGATTGAAAACCGCCAGCGCATAATCCGGACTCAACTGCACCGTCTTTTGCAACTCCTGCACGGCCTCCGGAAACCGGTTCAGCCGGTAGTAGTTCAGCCCCTGCATGTAATGCGCTGGAACCGAATTCGGCTCGGTCTTGATCATGTCCTTCAACTTTTCGATCGACTCTTCATACCGTCCATGCTGGCTCGCCGCCATCGCATCCGAGAACGCTTCGTAGGCCTCGATCCGATCCTTCGGGTCGGGCAGCCCGCGGCCGCTGATCGTAAGGTCGCGATCTGAATCTCCTCCGCCTGAAAATGCGGCATATCCCAGCGATTTCAGCCGCTCCGTCAGCGCGGGATCGAGTCCTGTTTTCTCCGCCAGTTCCTTACCCGCGCTGTAGTCGCGAATGAGTGCCGCCAGCTTCGCGCGCATCTCCTCGGCCACGGCCTTCTTTTCGCCCAGCAGATTGTGCGTCTCTGCTGGATCCTTGGCCAGGTCATACAGCTCGGGCTTGGGCGCATCGATAAAGTGATACTTTGTATTTTCCGCGCCGCGCAGTTCGCTCCAGTTGAAGTGAATGCGCGGCAGAAACGTCTCCCCGTAAACGCTGCGCTCCCGGTCCGCCGCCTGAGCTTCGTCGCCGCGCACCCGCGCCAGCAGGCTCTTTCCCTGCACCTGGGCCGGAACCTCAACCCCCACCGCCCCCAGCATCGTCGGCATCAGATCGACCAGCGAAACCGGATCGGCCACCGTACGCCCCGCTGGACTCCCCGGCACGCGAATGATCAGCGGCACGTGCATGGTCGCGTTGTAGATAAAAAATCCGTGCGTCTTCTCCCCGTGCTCTCCGAGGCTTTCTCCATGATCGCCGGCGAGCACGATCACGGTATTGTCGTAAATTCCTTTCTCCTTCAAATAGCGCACCAGGCGGCCTACCTGCGCATCCGCAAATGCGATCTCCCCGTCGTAGGGACGGTCGGCGTACTCGTGTTTGTAGGGCTCGGGCGGGTTGTAAGGAAAATGCGGATCGTACAGATGCATCCACAAAAAGAATTTCTGCGGAGCGCTTTTCCCTGCGAAAGTCTTGCCCAGCCAGTCGAGCGACAGATCGGTCACTTCGTTGCCCGGACGTTCCATCTCGTCGAGGTTCTTTTCATCGAGGCGGCTGAACTCGAAGTGGTCATAGTAAAAGTCGAATCCGTGGTTCAATCCGAAGCGCGAATCGAGCACCGCCGCCGCGACCACCGCGCCCGTAGCGTATCCCGCCTGCTTCAGCACCGAGGCCAACGTCGGCTGCTCCGGATTCAGCTTGTTCGCGCTGAAATCGTGCATGCCGCTCCGCATCGGATACGTCCCGGTCAGCATCGTCGTATGCGACGGCAACGTGACGGGAACCAGAGAAAATGCCCGCTCAAAGCGCGTCCCGTCCGCCGCCAGCCCGTCAATATTGGGAGTCCTGATCTGCTTGTATCCATAGCAGCCCAGGTGATCCGCGCGGAGCGTATCAATCGTGATGAGCACTACGTTGAGAGGGGTCGGCTCGCTCTTCTGCGCGCCCGCCCCGATCGAAACAACAACGAAGATGGAGACCGCCAGAAGCCAACGCATCACCCCGTGACCTCTGTCCCCTCTGTGGTTCAAGCCTCTCCTCGATTCGCAACCAAAGTTTTTCTTTCAGTGTATCCCAATGCCAGATTCCCAATTGTCACCTGTGCGCCGTCCCTGTGGTACGCTGAGCGCTGATGAAACGACTCTTCATTTTCCCCTTATCCTTATTATTATTCCTTCTTGCCGGCGCATTCTTTCCAACCGCCCTCTGCGCGCAGCATGCAAGGCCCGACGTCTTCCTGATCACCATCGACACCCTGCGCGCCGACCACGTCGGCTGCTACGGATACAAGAATGTTGAAACTCCCACCATCGACTCCGTCGCCGCCGACGGCATTCGCTTCACACATGCATACACGCATAGCCCCATCACCAACACATCGCACACCACCATCCTCACCGGCTTGTTGCCCAGCGTGCATGGGGTCACCGATTTCGGAGTTCCGCTTTCGCCGCAGCACGTCACGTGGGCCGAACTCCTGAAGAAGCAGGGATATCAAACCGCAGCCTTCATCGGAGCAGTGATTCTCGACAGCCAGGGCCTCGCTCCCGGTCTCGATCGCGGCTTCGATTTCTACGATAACTTTCCCGCCCAGCCGGCCACCAAAGAGCGTTGGGGACGCGTAGAACGCCGCGCCGCGACTGTAGTCGCACATGCCGAATCGTGGCTCGCCCAGCACCCCGACTCGAAGGCCCCGCGCTTCTTGTGGGTTCATCTCTTCGATCCCCACGATCCTTACGAACCTCCGTCTCCCTTCTCCGAAAAGTATGCCTCGCACCTCTATGACGGAGAGATTGCCTACGCCGACTCCGCGCTAGGCCATCTCGTCGCGACCCTGAAAAAATCGGGCGCCTACCAGAACGCGATCATTATTATTGTCGGCGACCACGGCGAAGGTCTCGGCGAGCACGGCGAACAGACTCACGGCCTCTTCCTCTACGACTCCACCCTGCACGTTCCTCTCATCGTCAAAATGCCCGGCGCCGCGCATCGCGGCATGGTAGTCGACTCGCTCGTGCGCACCACCGACATCCTCCCCACCGTTCTCTCTCTGACCAACACGCCTGCACCAGCGGAACTCAACGGCGACTCTCTAGTTCCTCTCATCAATGCAGAAGCCCAGCCCGAGCGTTCGCTCTTCGGAGAAACCGACTATCCGCTGCGCTGGGGATGGGCTCCTCTGCGCGCCGTGCGGGAAGAAAACGCAAAGTTCATCGAAGCTCCGCGGCCCGAATTGTATGATCTGCAGGCTGATCCCCACGAGCTGAAGAATCTCTACTCCGCGCAAATCGTGAGTGGCCAAGCCAAAGACGCTCAAAGCGCGGAGTTCCAGAGCCTGCAAGCCGACTTGGCCAAATGGAAAGCGAAGCTCCCCGCTGGTGTCCAGTCACCGCCGAATTTGCCCGATCCAAAAGACAAGATTGAAGTGCAGAACCTGCTGCACAATTCCATGCTCGCATCCGATGACGGACGCACGGCCGAATCGCGTCAGTATCTGGAGAAGGCGATCCAGATCGATCCCGATTCCTCGACCGCGCTCCGTCAGTTGGGTGAACTCGAACTCGGCGCGCAGGATTACGCCAAAGCCGCGATCCATCTGAAGCGCGCGCTGCAGTTGCGGTCCGACGACTCCACCGCCGCGTTCGAGGCGGGCGAAGCCCTCGAGAAATCAGGCGACCTCGCCGGTGCGCGCGATGCCCTCGAAGCCAGTCTCAAACTCGTTCCCAGCCAGATGAATGCCCGCCTCTTGTTAGGACGCGTCTACTTACGATTGAACGATGCCCGCAACGCCGAAGATCAGTTCGAAGCCGCCCTGCTGGTAGATTCGGACAACACCGAAGGCCGCCTGGGACTGGCCGAGGCTCAAATCATGAAGGGAGACTTCGCCGCCGCGCTGCCTGACTTGCAGGCCTTAACAAAGTCCGACCCCGGGAACGCCGCCGCCTGGCATTCATTATCCAGAGCCTACAAGGGCTTGCACCGCGACCACGAAGCGCAGCAAGCCGAGTCCATGGCCATCGCAGCAGAGAAGAAATAGATGGGCCTGATGCAGAGTGTGTGCAAGAACAAAATCTGCGGACTGTGCGTGAGAATAAAACCTCGCGCAGGGACAAGATAGCCATTGTCCCGCCCCGGAGGGGCGACCGACAATAGCCCGGCGCCTTCAGCGCCGGGAAAGCGGAGTCCAAAATTCAAGTCTCTTGACCCGACCCCGTCCCCCTTGACTGACCCAGTTACAATAGAGATAGCGGAGTGCGATCTGCGCATCGTTCTTTGACCATTCGATGGGGTAGGAGGTCCGGCGTGAGTTCGCGTTCTTTTCCACACTTTTCGAGAGCTGGAACCAGGACGTCCCAGGCAAACAGCTAAGTCCATATGTTTGAATACTTGGCCTGCAACCACCTGCGGCTCAATACTTTGGCGGGAGTTTTTCGCTAAACCCATGATTCTAATAGACAGGCTACCGGGGGGGGTACCCTTCGGAAGAAGCGAAGAGAAAAACGAAAACCCGCCGCCACTGGCGCCAAAGACAGAAAGCGACCGAGCTGCCGAGACCCAACGGAGAGAAGAGGGAACTGAGAACTGAGAACTGGGAACTGAGAACTGGGAGCTGAGAGCTAAGGACCTGAGAGCTAGTCCGAATTTCATGCTCCTTTCATGTCCGGGCTCTATGCTGATCCGGACTTACCGACATCGACAAATGACCACTCAGCAAAGATCTACTACAGCTCGATCCAAGCGGCGCACCGCGCCCCCGCCGCAAAAGATGGATGCCAGAGTAAGTCAGGCGGCCACCGACGGCGAGCAGTGGGCGGAAGACGAACTTTCCGCGCTGGTGCTGCGCGCTTGCCTGGTGGCGCGCGACGCTGTGTACAACGTCCGCGACTCGCTGGCGAACGGATCGCGGCTTGCCTTTCTAGCCATCAAGGATTGCGAAAAAGAGCTCGACCAGATCGAGCGCAAAATCGATGAGGAACTCCCCGGCGCGATCACGCGCGTGGGAGAAGCGAAGGCGCGTGAGTTGCTCGCCTGCCTGAAGTTCATTACCGACCTTGAACGGATTGGCGACCTGGCCTACAGTGCCGTGATGCAATTGGAATCGCGGCGGGAGAAACTGCCGCCAGCGGATGCTCGCCAGTTGATCGAAATGGCCTCGAAGCTTTGCGAGATGCTGGAACAGGTTCATCAGGGCTTTCTGAGCCGCGACCTGGCCTGCGCGCAGAGCGTCCTGCAATCGGACTCGGAAGTGGACCGCCTGTGCCACGCCCTGTTTCAGCGCCATCTGGCGGCGCCCTGCGGTCCGTCGAGCCAGCAGAATTTCGACATCCTGCTGGCCGCGCAAGCCCTGGAGCGAATCGGGGACCACGCCAAGAACCTGGCGGAAGAGATCTATGGACTAGCAGAAGGCCGCTCCCTGCGGCACAACACCAGAAAGCTCTCCTACTCCTGAAAACAACCGGCTTCGCTTTTGAGGGTTCTGTTTTCCTGTTTCGGCTTTAGGCTCTAGCGATTAAGCTCTCGGCTTCGTGCTCTCGGGTTGGGGACTCGTTCCAGCCCTTTGTTATAATCATCAGCTGATATAGCCGAGTTTGCGGCTCCTCACGAGTGGCGCTATCGTCTAGGGGTTAGGACGGAAGATTCTCAATCTTCAAACCCGGGTTCGATTCCCGGTAGCGCTACCAGATATCACCTGCTAAAGCCCGCTAAATCAGCGGGCTTTGTTTAGGCTCCAAAACACTCCTGACCCTCACTAGCGGTGATTGGCGTCAATCGTGGTACACAAAATGGTACACAGGCGTTCGAAGCAAAGGAAAAACGACATTCCGCAAAGACCACGGACAAAACCCGGACGCGGACGCCTCGCGTCGCTTCCCTGGGAACCGCTGCATATATGCAGGCCGTCCCCTTCGCTGTTGTCCGCCGACTGGGGTGTGCGGGAAGGCTGAGACCCGGACGCGGACGCCTCGCGTCGCTTCCCTGGGAACCGCTGCATATATGCAGGCCGTCCCCTTCGCTGTTGTCCGCCGACTGGGGTGTGCGGGAAGGCTGAGACCCTTTAGCGACTCACTAGGGCATTGGGCAGACGCCGCTCGAATGTCAACTTTGAGCAATTTACTAGGCCATGACGCAAGTGCATATGTTCCGCGACCTGAAATCGTCGCAAGGTGGAGCAGTGGGGCACCACTCTTGCGGCTTCGATCTTGCAGACTTCCTGTCGTGACAGTCCGATGTATTTTCCAAAATCGGCCTGTGAAAGCAGCAAGTGCTCTCGCAGAGCCTTGAACCGCACGGCGACTTGTGATGTGTTTCGCTCGGTAGTTTTCATTCTGCCAAGCTCCTACCCTTGCGCTTTGCACTTCGCTCACTATAATTTTTGCCGGGCTCATTCATGGCTGCGAGTAATGCCTGCAATGGCCGCTGGACTGACCACGGAAGGACGGCCCCAAGCATCTCTGCTTGCGTCGCTACCTGACTGTAGAGGACATGGAGAAAAATGGCTTCTTCCAGGGTCGCTTTCGAAAAGTTCGAGATATGGAAGAACTCAAGAACGGTTCTGAACCTTACGGTTTGGACAAATGAAGGCGTTCCCGACAATTGGCATGGACGAATCATCTCGGTTGAAGAGTCGCGCAGACTTGTCGGCTTTGTAGATGATGCCACACGGGATTCACGCCTTTTGGATTTAACCGATGCTTCTTTTGTGGTGAAAGCGAAACGAGTAGAAGCATCGCGCCTAGCCGAAGGTAAAGTCACCTTCGCAGAGCTTCTGGTGATGTGATCCCGCGTTTGTGGCATAATTCACCTAACCACGATCACGAGAGCACCATGCAAGAAGAGTGAACTTAAAGCCCGCCTGCCAGCGGGCTTTTCTATTTGTGATTAAATCATGACTGTCAAAACGGGAGGAAGCAAAATGACGGTGTTCCACGTTTTTGTGGTCATCAGCTTAGGATTCAGCGCGATCTGTCTGGGAGTAATCGCGGACGGCATCTTTAAGATTCGTGACGCAATTGAGGCGCAGAAGCGATAACCTTTACTCAGAGGCGCGTAAGAAGCCGTGAGACCGTCAGAGGGTGTAAATAAAACTGTGTAAACGGTCATGGGGAGAAGAAAATAGGAGGCTCCATGGCCATCGACAAGAGGGTAATCGACCAACTGCTGAGCAACTACAAGAAGCCCGAGGATATCATCGGGGAGAACGGTCTGCTGAAGGAACTGACGAAGGCCATCCTGGAGCGGGCCTTAGCGGCCGAGATGACCGATCATCTGGGCTACGAGAAGCACGATCCGGCGGGCCACCACCGGGGCAACACGCGCAACGGGAAAAGCCGAAAGACTCTGAAAGGCGACTTCGGGGAGTTGGAGTTAGAGACGCCACGGGATCGCCAGGCCACGTTCGAGCCCAAGATCGTGGCCAAGGGACAGACGCGCTGGACCGGCTTCGACGACAAGATTATCTCCATGTACGCGCGCGGCATGACGACGCGCGAGATCCAGGGCCATCTGGAGGAGATGTACGGCATCGAGGTTTCTCCGGCGCTGATCTCGAACGTGACCGAGGCGGTGGTCGAGGAAGTCAAGCTGTGGCAGGGGCGTCCGCTGGAGGAGTTATATCCCATCGTGTATCTGGACGCACTCATGGTGAAGGTGCGCGACGAAGGGCACGTCCAGAACAAGGCGATTTATGTGGTGCTGGGCGTGAACCTGGAAGGGCAGAAGGAAGTACTGGGGCTGTGGGTGGCGCAAAGCGAAGGCGCAAAGTTCTGGCTGCAGGTGCTCACCGAACTGCGCAATCGCGGGGTGAAAGATATTTTCATCGCCTGCGTGGACGGGCTGAAGGGCTTCCCGGAGGCTATCGAAGCGGTGTATCCCCAGACCGAGGTGCAGCTCTGCATCGTGCATCTGGTGCGGGCCTCGCTGAACTACCTGCCGTGGAAGTTACGCAAGCAAGCGGTGGCGGACTTACAGGCGATTTATCGTGCGGCCACAGTGGCCGAGGCCGAGCAACAGCTGGCGGAGTTAGAGAGTAAATGGAAAGCCTATCCCAGCGTGGGCCAGGTGTGGCGGCGGAACTGGGCGCACATCACGCCGTTTTTCCACTATCCGCCGGACATCCGCCGCGCCATCTACACCACCAACAGCGTGGAGTCGCTGAACCGGTCGCTGCGCAAGATCATCAAAACTCGCGGCGGATTTCCCAACGAAGAAGCCGCGTTGAAGTTGTTGTTTCTGGCGTTGCGACAGGCCGCGAAGAAGTGGACGATGCCCATCCATCACTGGCGCGAAGCCTTGAACCACTTCGCCATTCTCTGGCCGGAGCGCATGCCGGCCCTGGAGAGAATGGCCCCATGAAAACGCGCATGGCTTCTCTGCCGCAGAAGAGTGTGAGTTTTTTCAGGCATGAGGGAAATCTATCGCTCCGATGGGAAACAAGCCAAGCCGGAAGCGGCAACCGGGGTCGCCGCTCCCAGTGCTCATCGGCTGCGATGAGTTCCCCGTCGGCTATTCCTTGGCCGGTTGCCCTCCGGCAGAGCCTGCCTCCGCTTCACCGACTCGACGATTCTCGCACCCCATCCTCAAAAATAAAACCGGGCCGTTTACACAAAAGAATTGACACACCTCCCGGAGCACCCGGCGTTGGTCTGTTGCTGCTTCGTATTTCCGTCGCTGCGACCTTCGTCTTGAGTGTCACGCAATCGACGCGTGTCTCTGCTGTTCATGTTTTGTTCGTGGGCGCTTTGCTGATCGCTATATCCCTCGCGATCGGTTTCCTGACGCCGTACCTCTCGTTCGTCATATGCGCACTTGCGCTGCTGAATGTCTACGGCCCCGATTGGCGCACAGATTCCCTAACCCTGACCTGTCTCGTTCTGAATCCCCTTGCACTCGCTCTACTTGGGCCGGGAGCCTATTCGCTGGATGCACGACTCTTCGGACAGCCGCGCGTGGTAGTAGTTCCTCCCCGGAAAGGCACAGATCGGTAGCCCGAGCCATTTTCGATTTGAGGCAAGCTCGGGATAGTCCATGCGTCGGCGCGCCACGTTCTGAAGAAACAACTTCTTGTTGTTTTGACCCCAAGTCGTGATGTCGAGCGGCGTTTGACCGCTGTTCGTCAGTTGCGCGGGCAAGGTCGTATTACTGCCTGCCGCCTGCGTCCCAAAGACGCTACAGCTCCCCCACTCCTCACTTAGTTCCGGCCCCCGTGATCCCAACTTCCAGCGCCTTGCTGGAAGCCCCAGTCGTAATGTTGAGCGTGGCCGCGTCCGTGCCCACCGCCTTCGGGCTGAAGATAACCGTAATGCTGCAAGTGCTCCCGCCGGCGAGCGACGCCGGACAGCCGGATCCCAGGCTGAACTGCGTCTTAGACCCACTGGTGACGGTAAGAGTGACTGGCCCAATCCCCATCGCCTTGTTGCTGATGTTCGTCAGCGTCACCGCCTGGCTGGCGGATGACCCGTCCTTCACATTGCCGAAAGCAATCGTGGTCGGGCTTACGCTGATGGGCGCGTAGACGGTCAGCGTGAAGTTCTGCTGGCTAGGCGAGGACACTCCATTCGACGCCTCTATCCAGAAGGAAAACACTCCCGCGACCGTAGGTGTGCCGCTAAGCGTCGCGGTTCCGTTATGGTTGTCGACAAACTTCACTCCGCCTGGCAGGGATTTGACCGGGGATTCGGTGAAAGCGGGAGTCGGGATTCCCACAGCGGTCACAGTAAACGAGTTCGACTGGCCTTCAAAGAACGTCGTACTGTCCAGGCTCGTGATGGAAGGCGGTTGATCGACGGTCAGCGTAAAGCTCTGGGTTGCATTCGGAGTTACGCCGTTGCTGGCCGTGATTGTGATCGGATAAGTCCCGCCCACCGCGGGAATGCCGCTCAGTAACCCGGTCGTCGGATTGAGGGTCACGCCGCTCGGCAGGTTCCCGGTTTCGGTGAAATTCATGACCGTAGGAATCCCCGAGGCCGTCACCGCAAATGATCCCAACACGCCAAGCGGGAATGTCGCATGGTTGGCGCTGGTAATCGCCGGAGCCTGGCCGATGTTTAAGACCACCGTACAGTTGGATGTCACCCCACCCGTTGTGTACATGCTCCCGCTAAGCGTTCCCGCGGCGCAGGTGCCGCCGATGCCCGCAACGGAATACCCAGTCTTAGCCGTCACCGTAAATGTCGCAGTGGAGCCGTAATTCACCGACTGCGCCGCGTTCGGGCTGATCGAGCCATGGCTGTTATTCACGCTCGGCGTCACCGTGTAGGTGTTGATCACAAAGTTCGCGACTACCGTGCAGGCGGATGTCACGGCTCCCGTTGTGTACGTGCTCCCGCTGAGCGTTCCAGCAGGGCAGGTGCCGCCCACGGTGCCAATGGAATATCCGGTGTTCGGCGTCAACGTGAAGCTCTGCGTCGCGCCGTAGTTTACCGGCTGCGCCGAGTTTGGAGAGATCGTGCCGTTCCCGCCATTCACGCTCGGTGTCACCTGGTATGTGTTGATCGCAAAGTTCGCGATTACCGTGCACGCGGATGTCACGGCTCCCGTTGTGTACGTGCTCCCGCTAAGCGTCCCGGCAGGACACGTGCCACCAACGGTGCCAATGGAGTACCCGGTATTCGGTGTTAGCGTGAAGCTCTGTGTCCCGTCGTAGTTCACCGTCTGCGCGGTGTTCGGAGTGGTCGTGCCGTTGCCGCCAGGCACGCTCGGCGTCACCAGGTAGGTGTCGATCGCAAAGTTCGCGATCACCGTGCAGGGATAGATCACCGTGCCCGTTGTGTATGTGCTCCCGCTCAGCGTCCCAGTGGGGCATGTGCCTCCCACGGTGCCAATGGAATATCCGACGCTCGGCGTCAGGGTGAAGCTCTGGGTCCCGCCGTAGTTCACGGTCTGCGCCATGTTCGGAGAAATCGTGCCGTTCCCGCCGTTCACGCTCGGCGTTACCGTGAACATTTTGAGCGCAAAGCTCGCCATCACCGAGCAGTCGGCCGTTATCGGATCGGTCGTGAACATGTTCCCCGCCAGTGTGCCGCCGCAGGTGACGCTCACGCTGGAAACGTAATACCCGGTCGATGGCGTCAGCGTGAAGGTCGCCGTCGCGCCATAGTTCACCGGCTGTGGCGTGCTCGGCGAAATCGTGCCGTTCCCCTCGTTCACGCCCGGAGTCACCATGTACGTGTTGATCGTAAAGTTCGCGATCACCGTGCAGTTGGCGGTCACCGCCGCCGTCGTATACGTGCTCCCGCTCATCGTACCGGTGGGGCAGGTGCCGCCTACGGTGCCGATGGAATATCCCGGGTTCGGCGTCAACGTGAAGCTCTGCGTTGTGGCGTAGTTTACTGTCTGCACCGCGCTCGGCGAAATCACGCCACTACCGGTGCCCACGCTCGGCGTCACCATGTATGTGTTGATCGTAAAGTTCGCGATCACCGTGCAACTGGCGGTCACCGCTCCCGTCGTGTACATGCTCCCGCTCAGCGTCCCGGAGGGGCACGTGCCGCCCACGGTGCCGATGGAATATCCGGTGCTCGGCGTCAGCGTGAAGGTCTCTGTTCCGCCATAGCTGACCATCTGCTGCGCGCTCGGCGAAATCATTCCGTTCCCGCCACTCACGCTCGGACTCACCGTGTAAGTGGTGATCGCAAAGTTCGCGATCACCGTGCAGTTGGCGGTAACCATACCCGTCGTGTACATGTTCCCGCTGAGCGTACCGGCCGGGCAGGTGCCGCCGACTGTGCCAATGGAGTATCCGGTGGTTGGCGTCAGCGTGAAGGTCGCTGTTCCGCCGTAGCTGACCGTCTGCGCCGTGCTCGGCGAAATCATTCCGTTCCCGCCATTCACGCTCGGCGTAACCGTGAAGGGGCCACCGACGATGAGTTCATAGGCGCCGATGTCGCATAAGGTGGCCTGCGGACGGCTGACCCCGCGCTGGTCGACTGTGGTAGTGCCGCAGCTGACCACATTGAAGGCCGAACTGGCAGCCGTGATGGCCATGGTTGCCGTGGAGCCGGGGGAATTCAGCGCGAGTGTCCCAAGCCCCGGGTCGGTGGTTATCGGATCCGGGCCGCTCACCTGTGCGTTACTGGTATTGCTCATTACGACGATATTCGCGTTCGAGTAGGTAACAGTTTCGATGGCGTCGTTGGGCGCGCCGGAGGCGACGGCGCCGGGCGGACTGCTGACAAGGTCATTCACTGCTGTCGCGGCGGCGTTGGCCGAGTTCGACAGGATGCTGCCGTCCAGGGTGAGTGAGGCGGCAACCTTAGCCAACTTATAGCCGAGATTGTAGACAGCGCCGCCGTCATCGGCGATATTGCCGGCGAGCGTGCTGAAGGTCAAAGTGACCGTGCCGTTGAGGTTGAAAATGGCTCCGCCGAAGCCGCTGCCGTTCTGGTTGCCGCCAATGCCACCCTTCGCGGTGTTGGCGTTGAAGGTGGAATTGGTGACCTGAACTGTCCCGTTATGGTTGAAGATGGCGCCGCCAAAGCCCGCGCCGCTGCCGCTGCCGCCGACGTAGCACCCGTTTGCACTCAAAGTGCCGGTGCCGCCACCGAAGCCGCCGACGCCGCCGGTGCCAAGGCCGCCACCGCCTCCGAAGCCGCCGCTACCGACACCGAAGGGGGCGTCGCCGCCACCGCCGCCGAAGCCACCGCCGCCAGCATAGCTACACCCGCCGTAGCCGCCGCCGCCGCCGACGCCACCACCGCCGCCGCCAAGGTTATCAGCGCCGCCGGTCGCAGCGCCGCCGGCGCCAAAGTCACCACCGGCGGCTCCGCCGCAGCTCCCGAATCCCCCGCCGCCACCGCCGCTGCTGTCACCGCCTCCGGCTCCGCCGTTACCGCCAGCGCCGCCCAGCCCGTCCGGGGTGCCCCCGCCCGCGCCCGCGCCACTGCCCGAGCCCGCGACCCCATTATCACCCGTCTTGATGCCGCCGCCCCCACTGTTGCCGCAGTTGGACGCGCAGGCCGCGCCGCCCGTGCTACCGGCCGGCGTCACTGCGCCTCCGAAACCTCCGGGGCCACCGGTGGTTGTGTTGTTGGCGAACAGGGCCCCGCCGTCGCTGCCCATGCCCCCGCCGTAATAAACAAACAAAGCGCATTGGTTGATGCTGCGGCCGCTACCCCCCGTGGCGCTATTCTTGTTGAGCGTCACTTGGTTGAGGGTCAGCGTGCCTTGGTTATAGATCGCTCCGCCCATGCCCGCACCGCCGCCGCCGCCACTGCCACCTTGTTGCCGGCCGCCGCTGAGCGTCAGGTTGTGGAGTGTAAGATTTCCCGCGCCGGGAGTGTTGTAGTTCAGCGTGGCCGTGGCCGTCGGGTCCGCGCCCACAAAGAAAAACCGCAGCCGTGCGATGCTCGAGTCGGTGACCTGCAGCGTCGCGCCATTGCCCTCGATGATGATGGTGGTCGCAATCGGTGGCAGCGCGTTGGGTCCGTACCACCAATTGTCGACCGTTGCCAGCGTGTAGCTTGTGTTCGTCTGCAACTGGATGGTGAATGGCGTACCGCTGCCACTGAGAGTGCATCCGCCCACCGCCGAATCCGCGTTGGCCGATGCGATGGCGTTGCTCAGCGTGCAGGTGGCGGCGTTGACTTGCGTGGCATCGTCTACGGTGATGGTGGTCCCCGCCGTGGGCACTTTTGCTGACCCTATACCGGAGTCGGCCGAGCCGCTGCCGACATTCAAGGCTTGGTAGGTATACGTCCCGGTGGCGGAGCTTTCGTCAGTCGAGTGCGCAGAAAAGCTACCCAGGTCGGCCGCCCCAGTGATGCCACTGCCGGTGTAGTAGAACGTCAAATTTACGATTGCCGCACTGTCACTTGGGGTCACGCCGGATGGCGTATATCCGGTCAGTTGGACGCTAACGCTCCAATTGGCCGGCGCGGCCGCAGAGCCGGGAATATAGCCCACGAAATCGTAAATCGTGAAGAATGTTCCGCCGCAAATCGGCGATGATGAACCGCTGCACGCCCCGTTGGGAACGCTAGCCGCCGACTCACCCGCACCGAGTTGGACGTCGTACGTCCAGGTGTAATCGCTTGCCGACCCCGTGACCGTCGGCGTCCCCACCGCAATGGAAGCCCTCGCAGACCCCGCCAAAGCCAGAAACGCAATCAGCGCGCCTAAGAATGCCCGCCCGCGGAAAAGCACCGAGTGGAGAAATATTGAGTTGTGGTTGCGGGCCCGGCAGGAACAAGCATGTGCGAAACACGGACGGGAAGCTGAAGACGCTGGCTGGGTGGTCATGTGACTCCTCCGAGGATCCGGGTTGAGGTGCGCGGAATGAGCCCACGCTCCGTTTATTTCCTTAGACGGTGGCTCGGATGAGCTTCCTGTAGCCGATTTCCCAGAAGTCCCCAAGGACAGAGAAAAGAAGATTTCGAGACGGTACGCTACCCGAAATTGGTTGTCAAGCGGAACCTGCTACGGGGCCACAAGTGGTCGAGACGAGGTCGCGCGCGCGGTGACTGCCGTGCAATCACCAGCCGATGACGAGGTGAAGCAGCCTTGACTCCTGTTCGGCTGACAAAGCCCTGTTCGGTTTTCCCACAAACCCGTTTGTGGATAGTGCGCGTAAGCTACAACACCATCCCCATCCGGAATGGAATGTGGCTTAGTCTTATAACTCTAACTCGGCAATCGACCTCAAGAGTCGAAGAAGTGTTGTGTGCTCTTCCCGGAGTATAGTCGGAAGTCCTGATTTGGATACTTGCGTCGTAAAAGCTCGTGGGATTTCGCCAACCCGACAAGGCCGGAAGTGTGGACATCCAGCCTAAGTGTGAAGGCCGGAAATAGGCGAGGGGACACTGTGCACATACCCATTAGAACTAATCGCTTCGCATAACTTATGCCAACCATTGTCATTAGAGTCGCAAAGTCTTGCGTGACGTGTCCTCGGACGCGGACGCCTCGCGTCGCTTCCCTGGGAACCGCTGCATATATGCAGGCCGTCCCCTTCGCTGTTGTCCGCCGACTGGGGTGTGCGGGAAGGCTGAGACCCGGACGCGGACGCCTCGCGTCGCTTCCCTGGGAACCGCTGCATATATGCAGGCCGTCCCCTTCGCTGTTGTCCGCCGACTGGGGTGTGCGGGAAGGCTGAGACCCGGACGCGGACGCCTCGCGTCGCTTCCCTGGGAACCGCTGCATATATGCAGGCCGTCCCCTTCGCTGTTGTCCGCCGACTGGGGTGTGCGGGAAGGCTGAGACCCGGACGCGGACGCCTCGCGTCGCTTCCCTGGGAACCGCTGCATATATGCAGGCCGTCCCCTTCGCTGTTGTCCGCCGACTGGGGTGTGCGGGAAGGCTGAGACCCTTTAGCGACTCACTAGGGCATTGGGCAGACGCCGCTCGAATGTCAACTTTGAGCAATTTACTAGGCCATGACGCAAGTGCATATGTTCCGCGACCTGAAATCGTCGCAAGGTGGAGCAGTGGGGCACCACTCTTGCGGCTTCGATCTTGCAGACTTCCTGTCGTGACAGTCCGATGTATTTTCCAAAATCGGCCTGTGAAAGCAGCAAGTGCTCTCGCAGAGCCTTGAACCGCACGGCGACTTGTGATGTGTTTCGCTCGGTAGTTTTCATTCTGCCAAGCTCCTACCCTTGCGCTTTGCACTTCGCTCACTATAATTTTTGCCGGGCTCATTCATGGCTGCGAGTAATGCCTGCAATGGCCGCTGGACTGACCACGGAAGGACGGCCCCAAGCATCTCTGCTTGCGTCGCTACCTGACTGTAGAGGACATGGAGAAAAATGGCTTCTTCCAGGGTCGCTTTCGAAAAGTTCGAGATATGGAAGAACTCAAGAACGGTTCTGAACCTTACGGTTTGGACAAATGAAGGCGTTCCCGACAATTGGCATGGACGAATCATCTCGGTTGAAGAGTCGCGCAGACTTGTCGGCTTTGTAGATGATGCCACACGGGATTCACGCCTTTTGGATTTAACCGATGCTTCTTTTGTGGTGAAAGCGAAACGAGTAGAAGCATCGCGCCTAGCCGAAGGTAAAGTCACCTTCGCAGAGCTTCTGGTGATGTGATCCCGCGTTTGTGGCATAATTCACCTAACCACGATCACGAGAGCACCATGCAAGAAGAGTGAACTTAAAGCCCGCCTGCCAGCGGGCTTTTCTATTTGTGATTAAATCATGACTGTCAAAACGGGAGGAAGCAAAATGACGGTGTTCCACGTTTTTGTGGTCATCAGCTTAGGATTCAGCGCGATCTGTCTGGGAGTAATCGCGGACGGCATCTTTAAGATTCGTGACGCAAACCACGATGTCCTTCCTGAGGTCTTCCCAAACGGTTTCTGGGATGGAGAGAAAGATCCTGACAATCTCAGGGTCGAACTGGTGTCCCGACCAGTGTTCAATTTCATGTCGAGCCGCTTCGAAGCTGCGGGCTTTACGGTAAGGCAGGTCGGACGTGATCGAATCTAAGGCATTCGCTACCGCTACAATCCTTGCCCCAATCGGTATTTCTTTGCCCTTCAGTCCTCGCGGGTATCCTTTGCTGTCGAAGCGTTCCTGATGGCAATAGACAATCTCTGCGGCGTCGGCGACGAACGGAATCCTCTTGATCGTGTTGTAGCCCGAGCACACGTACTGGCGCATCAAAGCGGTCTCTTCCGCTGTCAGGGTTTCCGGCTTTCGCAGGATTGCGTCAGGAATCGCAAGTTTGCCGACGTCGTGCAAGAATGCAGCCCGTGCGATGACGTTGATCTCTTCTTTCAGTAAGCCCATCTTGCGGGCGATCGCGATCGTGTAGGTAGTGACACGTCTGGAATGGTCTGCCGTTTTGGGGTCTCTCATCGCCAGAGCATCCACGAAGACTTCCAAAGCGAGATCGTAAGCCCGCTCCAGATCGGACAACGACACGTTCGCTGCACCCTCGCTGGCTATCCGATTTTCCTCTCTCAACTTCATCGAGTGAAGGTCTTCGAGGTAGGCAATCCGCTTTTGCAGATGAGCATTGAAAATCTCCAGACTCTCTATCCGTACGCTAAGGTCAAAGGGTCTCACGCAATTGCCACCCTCACGTCGCGCCTTATAGCGTGCGTCTTCGGCACACTGGACGAGTTGCTCGGGAGCATCGGCATCTTGGGGTGCAACCGACACGCCGATATGGACGGTCACTCTGAGGTCGCGGTGGTCTTCAAAGACATGACCACCGATCTCCGTCCGTATCGACTCTGCCAAAGAAAAGGCTTCCGGCTTTGAGAGTGAACGGGCAATTATCACGAATTCGTTTCCACCTTGACGGTAGCAGTCGAGAGTTCGCTTCATGAGCAATCGCCCGATGGTCCGCAAGGCTTCGTCTCCGGATATGTGTCCGTACCTGTCGTTGACTGCCTTGAAGTTGTCGACGTTCAGCCAGAGCAGCGCAACCCGTTGTTCTGGATTCTTGAGGAGACGAGTTAGCTCTAAGAACAGGGCACGGCTGTTTTTCACACCGGTTAACTGATCGTGTGTTTCGTCCATTTGATCCTCCCGTGGCTGGAGGCGGTGTGAACCCGGTTGCGTGGCCCAGACGAATGTCTGGATTCCACGCTATGGAAGCAGCCTATGAACCACAAGTTACTTCGGTAACGTGGCCTGAACTCGCGCCAATTTCCGATTAACTTCTGATTCCGTACTCCCAGCGAGGGTTCTGGCGGCTCAGGACGATCTCTTTGAGGGAAACTTCGATACCAGCCTGTTTCCCAAGATAAGCACTGCTTCCTTTTCATCAACTCGTTCCACCACAGCAATTCCTCTCCCGAGCAGTGCCACGCGGTCGCCCTTTTTCAGCGTTCGTTCTTGTTGCTGCTGGATGTAGTGCTTCTGGCGCATCTGGATAATGTAGTCCAGGCCCGCCGCATCGTAGCCTGAGCCGTTCTTCCACAACCGGACGCCTTCATTGTCGCGAAGTACGAAATGTCAGTGCCAAATACAGTCAAAGTGTTCAGGCGAGCGTCCAATTCTACCAGGGTGAACGGGACCAGATGCAAAGGCAGGAATAGACTCTTCGGATAGGCGAACTGGGCACGCCATCCAAGATTGTGCTCCACCAATCTTCCCCACAGAGAGACTTCGCCGTGGATTCCGCGCTCGTAGTAGCCATACTGGCGGAGGTGATCAATATTGTTCGCCGCATAGACGCCACAGGTACACTTGCGATCTGGGATTTCGTTAGCGCAGCCCGCGCCCCGCACATCGTGAGCAGCGGACGCAATGCGGCATCGCCCCTCAATAGGCCGACCAGGAAGCCACGACTCACCATTGAGTGAGTGCAGTCCCGTGGCAGCCCACCGCCAAACGCGATACGCAACCTTCCGATCCAAATAATTTGGTCGGGTCAACAGGGGCCGGTAGCGAGATGTGGATTCGATTCTTGCGCTGATCCCAAAGCCACTTAGCACTGATCTCAAACGACTTGCTCAGAGTACCTCTAAAAGGTAGCTGGGAGAACGTCGCAGTCGCATCATTTCTTCCTCTTCCGTTTGGTTGGCTCCTGGCATACACAGTTATCGGTATCTACCGTTGGGTGAAGCGCGGCTTCAAGACTTCATCACCACGCTAAACCACCATACGCGGATTCTCACAACTTGAGTTATCCTTGCTGTGAATCGGCTAGGGTCGCGCCCGAAATGGCAGGCTCTCCCGGCCTGCCCCGCCGATCCCTTTACTCCGGGAGGCCACGCGGGAGGTGGCCCTTGACCCTCAAGAATTCTGAGCAAGAGCTTTCGGACTTCCTCGGTGCGCAACCCTCTTGGCTTCAGAAAGCGCTCGATCTCGACTATGACTCAATGTCTCCGGATGAGAAGGAAGCTTTCGTCGGGAGAGATGTGCGCGTGTGCAATGAACTCCAACAGGAATATGAGAGCATCCTTCAGCGAATTCCCAAAAGGTGGTCCGACTATCGCGAGAAACACGCACGATCACTAGCACAAGTTATGCGTTCACTGATGCCGAAGGGAACACCTGGGCGGAAATTGAAATCAAAACTGGCCGAACGCATTTGGAAACTCGACGCTGAAGGAAGAACCAATCGAGAAATTCAGCAGATATTGAACTCCGATGAAGGGCACCTCAGCTTAGAGGCGGTTGAGTCCTATCTAAAGACTCGCCGACGAAAGTCGCAAGAGTAGAACTCTCACTCGATGCGTGGAAAATATCGGGTGTCAATTCTCCACACGCGTGGATTATTGCCGCGCTCAATTGTTCACGTTGAAGTGACGGTGAATCCCAGCGATCATGCGCCTTAGGAGGACATAGGGCATGATCGAGCAGCAGCACGCATACAACGAACGCGAGGCCGCGCGGTATATGGGAGTTAGCGGAGCCGTGCTGAGGCTCTGGCGTTCACAAGGAGAAGGTCCGCGCTACTTCAAAGCAGGCGAAAAGTTGGTCCGCTATCGTCGCACCGATCTCGATTTCTGGATTGAATCGAGACTGAGCAAGCCGGGTACCTATGAGGCGCGGGCTGAGCAATGAACACGGTGGCTTTCGCGCCGCCGCACGCTGAAGCGCTGGACATAGTGCTGCGCATGGCTGCGCGCGGATGGCGGTTACTGCCCTGTGTTAGGCGGGACAAGAAGCCTCTGATTCAAGACTGGCCGCGTCGGGCGTCAAGCGATGCGGACGTTATCCGCAAATGGGCACGGGAGCACGAGGGCTGCAACTGGGGCGTGGCGACCGGGCCAGAGTCGGGAATCTTTGTTATCGACGTTGACGGCGAGTACGGGGAAAATTCTTTCTGCTCGCTGGTTGAGCGTCATGGAACTTGGTCCAAAACGCTCACTGCGATCACGGCACACGGGCGTCACTTCTATTTCGACTGGCCCACTAGCGGAACGATTCGCAACAGCGCGGGAAAACTGGGCGCTGGGCTCGACGTGCGCGGCGACGGCGGATATTGTGTCATTCCGCCCAGCACGCACCCGAGCGGGGCGGTTTACGAGTGGGCCGCAGATTTGCAGGTTACGTCTGCGCCCGGTTGGTTGCTGGAAGCCATCACGAGGACGACGCGGCCCGCCGTCAGAGCTAGTGAGATCGGAATCTTGCCTGAGAAAACGCGCAACGATGGACTGACGCGCTACGCTGGCGCGCTGCGTCGGAAAGGAAAAAATCAGTCCGAGATCGAAGCCGAACTGCTCGCAGCCAACGCACGGCGATGCCGTCCGCCACTGCTAGACGCCGAAGTGCGAAAAATCGCGGCCAGCGTCTCACGCTATGCGCCGGGCGGACTGGATCCGCTAGAGAGCGCATGGCAGGCGACGAAGGGCGACTACGGCTCGAATTACGAGCACTTTCTAGCTTTCGCGCGTCAACTCCAACTGGCGCGGCCCGATCAAACGATTGCTCTACCTTTGAAGCGAATCGCTGCGCTGATGGGCGTTCACTGGACCACGGTCAGCGTATATCGGCGAAAGGCTGTCACAGATGGCTTGCTTGAACCTGCTGGTGAGTACATCCCACACCGGCGTGCTGGGCTCTACCGAATCTCTGAAAAGACGGAAACTCTAACTAAGACTCTAACTAGTGGCTTAGTGAGAGTCTGTGGAAACACCCCTAGTGAGAATTCCCTAGTGAGAGTGAACAGCATTTCCCCTAGTGAGAGTGAAAAGACTTCTGCTGGACGTTCACGCAAGGTGGAAGCTGGAAAGAGCAGTTCCACGCCGCGCTGCTATGTTCACGGGACAGAAGCAGAATGGTGGAAACGAACCGACGGCGATCTGGTCTGCGGGCGTTGTCACCCGAATCCGGCAGAAGTGCGGGGCTGATGACGAAGCGGGAAGGGCAAACTCTGAATTTTCAGTTTGCATAATCCAACAGGTTAGGTTATTCTGGTTTCCATGAAGTGCCCGATTCATCACGTCGAGCTAGTCTGCTACTGCCCCGCGTGCCGTGGGAGCGCTACCAGCAAGAGGAAAGCGAGAGCATCCCGTGAAAATGGCAAGCGGGGAGGACGGCCCAAGGGAACCACGAACAAAGCGAAATTTAAACCCGCAAGCAAGTGAGGCACACAGATGATCTACAAACGAGGGAGAATGTACTGGTATAACTTCCGCTGGAGTATCAGGAACGCGGATGGCACGAACGAAAGCTTCCGCATTGTGAAATCTGCAAGAGCCAAGAACAGAGACGACGCCAAGGACGCTGAGGATGAACACCGGCGGGCTTTGCGCCTCGGGCAGATTCATCCACGCGACCCATGGCCGCAACCGACATCCAGCGCACCGCCGATTTTCCGAGCGTTCGCAAAGGAATTCTTGCAATATGCGAAAACCAACACTAAGCCCGGAACCGTGACGTTCTATGAAGGGTGCATTGAGAGGCTTCTGGCATTCGCTGCTCTCGCAGATGCCCCGCTAAACGCGATCACAGGCGATTTGGCGGGCCGCTATGCCCGTCATCGGCAAGAGGTCGCGGAAAACTCCGTTGTAACCGTTAACGGCGATTTACGCACGCTACGGCGCGTTCTTCATCTTGCCGCCGACTGGGGCAGGCTAGAGCACGCGCCCGCCGTTCACGAACTGCCCCAACCAAAGGGCCGCTCTCGCGTGCTGAGTTTCAAGGAAGAAGCGCAGTACTTAGCTTGCGGTTCGGGAAATCTCCGGGATGCAACGATCCTTGCAGTAGATACCGGGATGCGCCCCAACAGCGAACTGTTCCCGCTACCTTGGGCCGATGTGGACCTGACGGTGCGCCCCGAGTCTCCCAATGGCGTGATCCATGTTCGCCAGGGCAAAACAGCAAGCGCACAGCGCAGTCTCCCACTGACTCCACGTGCGGCAGAAGTCCTACAACGTCGCAAGAAAGAGGCAGAGGTCCTCCCGAAGAAATCCGCGTTCGTGTTTCCCGGCGCTGGCAATTCCGGGCACATCATTTCGCTACAGCATCCGCATGAGGACGCAATCGAGGACGCCAAGCTACAGCCGTTCGAATACTACTGCTGGCGTCACACGTTCGGGACGCGGGCGGCACAGTCCGGTATGGACCGTTTCACTCTTGCCCGTCTAATGGGCCATAGCTCGCCCGCAGTGGCCGCTCGTTACTACGTCCACGTCACTGAGACACACGTTGCTGCTGGGTTTGGGAAGTTTGTGGAATACCAGACGCGCAACGTTGCGGAAGGAATTGCAGCGGCGTTTCCGAAGGCGAGCGACGCGGTTCAATAAGAGGCGTTTTTTCTGTTTGTGGTACACAAGGCGGTATACAGAATGGTCACAACAGGTCGCAAGTCACTGACGGCGTTAGCTACGTAGCAAGATTCTCAATCTTCAAACCCGGGTTCGATTCCCGGTAGCGCTACCAGATTCTTTAGCTTCTACACGTTACCAACGACCAAGGCGATGGCGGATCGGACGTTCGCATAGGTAACCGCAGGTAAAGGCAGGGCGGGCAGTCAACAAGACTTGCGCGGCCTTCGCTGTCCCACGGCGGCTGTGACGGAGCGTGCGTAGATAGCAAGAGCAGCCCGGACCGCAGCCGGGGCTATCCCGTCTCGCCAACATAGCCTGACAACAGATAAACCATCCGGCGCTTAGTCCCAGCGCTTCGTGTCGGCACCCGTCTTACGGCACATCCAGTTCAGCGCCTTGCTTTCGCACCAGTTCGACGAGATCTCTCATCTGGGCATCGCTCACGGACGGATTCATACAGGTAAATTTCAAGCATCTGAGGCCGTGGACACGGGTGTGTCCGATGACCGCAGCACCGTCATCGAAGAGCCGCCGGCGAATGCGGTCATTCAGCAGATCGGCGTCGGTTTTGGGTTGTGAAGGAACATAGCGAAACACAACCGTTCCCAGATTTGGTTCGGCAACGAGTTCGAGGCATGGCGTGTGCCGAATTGTTTCTGCTGCATGCGCCGCCAAGGCTATGGTCCGGTCGATCATGGCCCCGAGCTTGGTGCGTCCGAGATTCTGAAAACAGATCCACACCTTCAACGCGTCGAAGCGGCGACTGGTGAGCAGAGACTTGGTCACCAGGTCAGGGATGCCTTCGTCTTCGTGAAATTTGGGGTTCAGGTAGTCGGCATGGAGCTTGATGGCGTCAAAGTGGCTGGCATCGCGAAGCAGGAATACAGCACTGGGAATGGGCTGCCAGAAGAGCTTGTGAAAGTCGATTGCGACCGAGTCGGCGGCCTCGAGGCCGCGAAGTTTGTTGCGATGCGTGTCAGAAAACAAAAGGGCGCCACCGTAGGCGGCATCGACATGAAGCCAAATCCCCCATTCACGGGCAAGCTCGGCCATTGCGGGGAGAGGATCAATCGAACCGAAATCAGTAGTTCCGGCGGTGGCAACCAAGGCCATGGGGAGAAGGTCCTGCGCACGCAAGGTTTGGAGAGCTTCGCGCAACGCCACCTCGTCCATGCGGAATTTGCCATCCACTGGAACGCGCACCACGGCATCGGTGCCGAGGCCGAGTTGATGAGCGGATTGGTCCACGGTGAAGTGGGCAACGTCAGAGCAGAGGATCCGCAGTCGGCGAGCATCGGTTGGGAGGCCGGACTGCTGGGCTGACCAATTCCACTGCTTTTTGAGAAAGGCATCGCGGGCCAAGAGCAGTCCCATATGGTTGGATTGGCTGCCGCCGGTAGTGAAAGTCCCATCCGCGGAAGCGGGCAGACCTGCCTCCGAGCACATCCATCTCACCAGCTTTTGTTCCATGACGGCCGCGAACGGACCCAGATCGAAGGAATCCATGGACTGGTTGATGGAGCTGATTACAAGTTCGGCGGCCAGCGCATCCAGCAGAGGCGGGGGGTGAAGGTGGGCCGCAATGCGAGGGTGAGAGAAAGGGAGCGAGTTGGCGACGACGGCTCGCAGCGTGGCGGCGATCATTTCTGGGGAAGAAGGCGATTGGGGTAGAAAGTCTGCCGGGATCAGCTCTGCAAGAGCGGCCGGGGTCCGGCCTGAATAGGGCTTATCGGGCAGGGAGGCGGCGACGATGCTCGCGGTCTTGGCCACCTGCCGCTGGTAGAGATCGGCGTTCGACGGAGTTAAGAAGTCAGATTCAAACACGCGCGGCCTCGGAAATCGAGATGAACCAGCGAACCATCCTGAAGGACAGAGTTGGGACGTGAAGATTGTATCGGAGCAAGGACAGCTCCGATCAGTAGCGATAGAATCGCGCGATCACGTTTGCCTCGTTGGCTGTCTGACAGTTTGCCGAGTAGAGTCCTAGATGCCGCGAAAGAACGTGCCTCGTGGCAGTGTTCCGGCGACTATTCCTGCTTCGGAAGACTCAAGACGTAAGCTCCGCGCCCATGGGTTGCTGCATGAAGCACGCGTGCCGAGGTGGAGATCGATACATTGGGCACTGTGCGTTATTCAGACTATTGTCGGGACCGGCGTAAAACCATCTATGGCTACCCAATTCAGTGAGGAGCGCATTCCCCTCCTTGAGCGTTGCCATTTCGCCTTCTACACCGGTGCCGGTTCCTCCCTCGGAATGCTGAAGAGACCCACGAGCGTCCTGACTCGCTCTTTCCGACGGACGAGCGGGAATCGCTTCGTTCTTGTAAGTTCCGCGATGCCATGGAGACTTGCCCAAAACAGTTCAGAGAGTACCTCGGGGTTCGAGCTCCGCCCCTCAAACAGCGCCAATAGCTGGGAGAACGCGAATCTCAATTCGGAAGGAGTTGCCGCGTCACCGAATGGAACGCACAGGCTGAGCGAGAACATCGCCTCGTACAATGCAGGTAAAGAGGCTGCGAACTCCAGATATGCATTCGCGACCGCCTCGACCGCACTCCCTCGTTTGACTCGCTTCCGTGCCTTCTCCATCGCCAGGCCAAGCTCTTGAAATCCTTCGGTCGCAACTGCGGTAAGAACTCCTTCGCGGCTTCCGAAATGTGCGTAAAGAACGGGTTGGCTATAAGAAATCTCGTCAGACAGCCGTCGAACCGTCACTTTGGACCACCCTTCAAGCTCGGCGATCCGCCGCGCGGCACGAATGATATTTGCCCGGCGAGCCTGCTTGTCCCGTAATTTTCGTTCCGCGATTCGGTGTGGTCTCTCCGTAGCTTCCATGCATAGAGAATATAGCGACGCTAGAAATTTTGCGAATCGCTCAAGAAGCAACTTGCATCTTATATAGCGTTGCTAGATTATGTAACAAAGAAAGGTTCTCCATGCACTCCACTCTTCCGATTGCTATTGCCGTTTTCGTCTCGATTGGGATCGTGATCATCGGCTGTTTCTACCTTGCCTCGCCGGAACGAATTCTGGGCGGTTTCGGTCTTAGGCCGCCGGCACCCGATGCCGACACTCGCGCCTGGCTCCGTCTCAAAGGGATTCGGGATATCGCATCTGGGTTGACGTTGCTGACCCTGATGCTGACCACGAACAGCCGTACCGTTGGCATCGTTCTCCTTGTTCTCGCCATCATCCCTTTCGGCGACATGTCCAACGTGCTGGGATCGGGCGGGCGCAAGGTCACGGCGTTCTCCGTTCATGGCGTGACCTGCGCGGTCATGCTCCTTGCCGGCCTGCTGCTGGTCCACGCAATTTGAGCAGACGCTTCAACTTCACGGGCACGTTCACGAAAGGCTCGACCAGGAAGGAGCGCAATTCTATGCAGATTCGTGTCCTAGAAGGAGCTCATCGCGCCTACCAAGCTTCCGTGAAGCCCATGGTCGCTCTATTGGCACCTGCAACGCGCGCGGTGGCTGATCGCGTTCGACGAACG
Organism: uncultured Acidobacteriaceae bacterium; assembly: GCA_963838315.1. GTDB lineage: Bacteria > Acidobacteriota > Terriglobia > Terriglobales > Acidobacteriaceae > Acidiflorens. The sequence continues at coordinate 614,610 of CAWIQW010000003.1, read as the reverse complement.
CTGGGCGGACGTTCCGACTTGAGCTATGCTTCGCATCGTCACGAGTTTCTTCGCTTCCTCGTTGTTCTCCTTAGTGTCCCGTTCCCGTCAGAGCGACTGTGCTCTGCCCGCCCGCCGCATTGTCAGTAACGATCAGCGTCCCACTGCGTGCTCTCTTCACCGCCGGATCGAACGTCACCGAGATCGTACAACTCGCCGTCGCCGACAGGATCGCCGGACAGTTATTCGTCTGCGAGAAGTCTCCCGCATCCGTTCCGCCGGTCGATATGTTGCTGATGTCCAGCGGCGTTTGACCATTATTGGTCAGTTGCACGGGCAAGGTCGTGCTCTTGCCTACCGCCTGCGTCCCAAACGCCAGCTTGGTCGGGCTGAATTGCGCAACCGGATCAATCACGATGCCGGTCAGGTTGACCTGTTGCGGCGTGCCAAACCCGTTGTCCATGATGGACAGCGTCGCCGTCAGCGTGCCCTCCAGATTCGCCAGGAACGTGACAGAGAACGTACAACTCTTCCCCGGCTTCAACGCCGACGAGCAGTGGCTGGTCGCTTTGTAGGTCGCCGCATTGGCCGTCCCCGGAGTGATGCTGTCGCCAGTAATCGTCAGCGTCGACGGGCCCACGTTCGTCACCGTCAACGTCATGGTTGACGTTCCGTTCAGATACAACGTCCCAAAAGTCAGATTCTGTGGTGAGACGTTCAGCCCCGAAACATTGAGCGCAAAGTTCTGTTGCGTCGTGGTCACCACATTGGTTGCGGCCAGCACCAGCGGGAAGCTTCCACCCGCACTTGGAATCCCCGAAAGCGTAGCCGTCCCGTTGTGGTTGTCTACGAACGTAACTCCCGGAGGCAATCCCCCAGCTTCCACGATGCTCGCCGCCGGGAATGCCGCCGTCGTCACCGTGAACGAATTTGTCACCCCATATGCGAACGTCGCGCTGTTCGGGTTCGTAAACGAAGGCGCCTGCTGCACAATAATGACGAAGGTCTCCGTCACCGGCGAACCTACCCCATTCTTCGCCGTGATGGTGATCGGGAAATCGCCTCCTACAAATATCTGCGGAGTTCCCGACAATGTCCCCGTTCCGTTCCCGTTGTCCACAAACGTCAGGCCGGTTGGAATATGGCCCGATGCCGTGAGGCTGGGATACGGATAGCCCGTGGTTTTCACCGTAAACGAACCGGCCACACCGATGGTAAAGACCGCGCTGCTGGCGCTCGTGATGACGGGCGACTGATTGACCGTCAAAGTGAACGTCTGCATGGCATTGGATCCCACCCCATTCGCGGCTGTGTAGGTTATGCCGAAGGAGCCGCCAATCGTGGGAGTTCCGCTGAGCGTGCCCGTCCCGTTGTGGTTGTTAACGAACGACACCCCCGTCGGTAGCGCTCCACTCTCGCCGATGCTCGGCGTCGGATATCCCGTTGCCATTACCGTGAACAAGTTGCCTGTTCCTGCCGTGAACGCCGTCGCGTTCGCACTGGTGATCGCCGGGGCTTGATTAACGACCTGGCCGCCGTTCAACGTTCCCATGCTGCCACTGTGATTGCCGTCGCCCGAGTACGACGCAGTAATGGTATTGTCGCCCGTCGGCAGGGCGGACGTGCTGCAGGTCACAGTTGCGGGAAGGCTTGTCACCGGACTCGATCCGCAGCCGGTGTTCGTGCTCCACGTAACCGATCCGCCCGTGGGACTCAGCGGATGCATCCCTCGTTCCTTCACGACCCCACCGGGCGAGGCCCCGTTGCGTACCTTGATGAGCCCATATTCGCCGTCGATCGTCGCCGTAAACATCACCGACTGTCCCACCAGCGATGGATTCAGGTTCGAACCAACCGACGTGCTTGAAGTCGCGCCGCTGATGCTGAAGTTGTTGCTCTGCGCGCTGCTCGATCCCGCGTAGTTGCTGTCGCCCGAAAAACTGGCCGACATCGTATACGTGCCCTCCGTCGTGTTGCCATCGGGAGTAAATGTGGCGCTACAGGTCAGGGTGGCGCTGGGGCTGATCACGCTCACACTATTGCCGCTGTAATTCAGGACGTATATCGATCCGTTGCCGGGGTTGTAGGTAATCGACTGCGGCGAGGCGCCCACTGGAACCGTGGCCACGACGGTGTTGCTGCCCGTGTCGATCACGCTTACCGTGCCGTCGCCGCTATTCGGCACATACAAGTCGCCGTTGCTGGGGTCGAGCGCAATGGCCATGGGATTCGTACCCAGGTAGATCGTCGTCGTCAGGGTATTGGTGCTGCCGTCGATCACGCTCACCGAGCCGGGAGGTACATCGGTGCCGTTGACATAGCTGCCGTAATTCACCACATACACATAGCCGTTCTTTGGGTCTACCACCAGGGCTTCCGCTGCGGATTGGTCGAAATGTATCACGGTGGTCACGGTGTTGGTGCTTCCGTTGATCACATATGCGCCGTCGCTGAGGGCGTCCCCTGGTGCATAGATATCGCCGTTGGCTGCGTCGAACGCCAGCGGGCCAGGCAAGCCCGTGTTGATGGTAGCGACCACGGTGTTGCTGCTGCCGTCGATCACGCTCATGTTCGGCTCGAGGCTCACATACAAATAGCCGTTGTTGGGGTCAAAGGCGATGGCATCAGGCTCTGAGCCCACGGGGATGGTCGCGATGACAGTGTTGCTGCTGCCGTCGATTACGCTCACGGTGCCGTCCCTGAGGTTTGACACATACAAATCGCCATTATTGGGATCGAACGCAATCGCGACGGGGTTGGTGCCCACGGGGATGGTGGCAACTACGGTGTTGCTGCTGCCGTCGATCGCGGTCACGGTGCCGTCGGCGTTGTTTGCGACGTACAGTTCGCCGTTGCTGGGGTCGTACGCGATGGCTTTGGGACGCGTGCCGACCGGGATCGTGGCCAGCACGGAGTTGGTGCCTCCGTCGATCACGCTGACGCCTTTGCTGAGAACATTCGCCACATACAGGTAGCCGTTGCCGGGGTCGTATGCCGCTGCCTGCGGATTGGAGCCCACGGGGATGGTGGCGATGACCGTGTTGGCGGCCACCGGCGCCGAGCAACTCGTGGCACCAAGCGTTCCGCCGGGGGCGTTGGTGGTAATGCTCACATCGCTCGCCGTGGGCGCAGGCCCGCTGCCGAACCACGACAAAACCGCGGTGATCGTCGAAGCCGCATCCTGCCCGTAAACCTCCGAAGCCGGGCTCACGCTGGTGACGGCAATTGAAGTCGAGGCCTGGTTCACGATGAGCGTGAAGCTCTGGTTGAAGTTTGGCGGGACTGCGTTGTTGGCCGTAATCGTGATGCCGAACGTGCCGCCCTGCGTTGGCGTGCCGCTGAGCGTGGCGGTGCCGTTGCCATTATCTACAAACATGACGCCGCTGGGCAGCGTCCCGCTTTCGCTCAACGCGGGAGTGGGGATGCCGGTGGCGGTCACGGTGAAAGTGCCGGGGAATCCAAGCGAGAAAGTTGTAGCGCTGGCGCTGGTGATGGTGGGAGCGACGGCGAGCGTGAAGTTCGCCGTGACCGACGCGGCCTGCGCGGGCATGGTGAAGCTGGTGGTCGCCAAATTGGCGTTGCTGAACGAGCCTGCCGAAGCGGTCCATCCGGAGAAAATGTAGCCGGCGTTGGCCGTCGCGGTGAGCGGGACCAGGGTGGTTACGGCATAGGATCCGCCTGCGGTGACGGTTCCGCCAGCCGAAGGACTCGCGGCGGTCGTCAAGGCGTAAAGGATCGGGCTGCCTGTGCCGCTCAGGCTGATAGTCTGCGTGGCGGAGGCGGCGTTGAGCGCGTCGTCGGTGAGCGTGAGCGTCCCCGTCAGCGGGCCAATCGTCGGCGGCGAAAAATCGACGCCCACATTGCAGGTCGCGCCCACCGCCAGCGGCGACGAAGTCGAACAGGTGGTCGACCCCGAATCGATGGTGAAGTTCGTGCTGGCGGCAAAGCTGGCAAACGTCAGCGGCTGATTGCCAATATTCTGAATGGCGACGGTCTGCGGACTGCTCGTGCTGCTCACTTGAATCGAGCCAAAGCTCAGCGTCGGAGCCTGCGAGCGCTGCACCTCCACTACGCGATTATTACTACCGTCCGCCACGTAAACATCGCCCACGCCGTCCGTAGCCACGGCCCGGGGTTGGCCAATGCCGCTACCCACGGTCACCTGACAGTCGTTGCTGGTGCAGCCGAAAGGAATTTCCTGCACCCGGTTATTGTAAAAGTCGGCAACAAAAACGTCGTCGGCTGCGTCCAGCCGCAGGCCACCCGGATCCCGGAAGTCTGTGCCTAACGTACCGAGCGTGCCCACGCTGGGCAGTCCGAATACGTTTTGAATGCCGTCATCCGTAAACAAGTTTCCCAACGCATCCACGGCAACACCGAGGGGATAGAAGTATGAGTCCGCTTGCGAAAGGACTGTCGTCTGGCACGGGGGGGCCTGGCACCCAACCGTTTCCTCCACAATCCGACGGGTGTATTCATCGGCAATCAACAGATTGCCCGCCCCATCCACGAAAACGTCGGCAGGGTATTTGAGCCCGATGGTCGGCACCGCGATCTGGCAGGCGCTGCTGGTGCAGCCGGCGGGAAATTCGACGACGCGATTATTACCGCGGTCCGCGACAAGAATATTTCCGGCGCCATCCACCGCCAGCCCATCTGGAGCGTTCAAGTCGGTGGCGATCGTAATCTCGCCTCCCGCCGCGGGAAACTCCAACAAGGCGAAGCTTCGACTATTAATGTACTCGGTGACAAACAGGTTTCCGGACCCATCCAAAGCGACTCCCTCCGGGGTGGCCGCCGAGGCCACCGTAGTCTGCGGGCCTCCAGGGAACGCCACCGCCGGGCCCTCGCCCGTGCCATAAATCAAAGTCGTGACCGTTCCGCGGTTACCGCCGATGTCAACGCTGAGCTGCAACGCCCCCTGGCGCAATCCCGGCGCGCCAGGCGCAAATTGCACCTGTTCCGAGCAGGTTGACGGTTGAAAGTAGACGCCGTGGCACCCGTCGTTCAGCAAAGTGAAATCCAGTCCAGTTGCACCTTGCGTCACAGCCGATGAAGAGAAAATCATAACAACGCCATCGCCGTCGTTCGCGCTGATGTTGTAGTTCAGCGTCAGCTGCTGGTTCGAGCCAATACTGATTTGGCCGAAGTTGGCCGCGACGGTCTGCACATCTTCCACGCGGCCATGGCCGTTATCCACAATGTAGACGCCGCCCTTTCCATCCACGGCCACGCCGGTCGGCTGATTTAGCCCGCTGCCCACCGTGAACTGGCCGCCATAGTTCCCGTTGCCAACATACGGAATCTCCAGCACGCGGTTGTTATTGATATCGGCGGCGAAGACATCCCCATTTGCATCCACGGCAACGCCTTGCGGCCCACCGATCGGTAGGCCGCCCAGTCCGCTGCCAATCGCGACCTGTGTGCCATAATTTCCGCCTCCCAGGTACGGCAGCTCCAGGATAGAAGTGGCGCCGAACTCGGCGACAAAGACATCGCCCGCTCCATCGAGTGCTACCCCAAACGGGTCGACAAGCCCGCTGAATGGCAAGGTTATCTGGGTGCCGTAATTTCCGCCGCTCAGGTAAGGAAGCTCCACCACGCGGCTATGGCCAGTATCGGCGATGAAGACATCGCCGGCCGCATCCAGGCCAACGCCATACGGACCCTTCAGCCCGGTGGCCGGCACTGTAGTCTGGGTGCCATAACTTCCGTTGCCGAGGTAAGGCACTTCGACCACCCGGTTGTTTCCCTCATCCGCGACGAACACATCGCCCGCCTGGTCCAGCGCGATCCCATCCGGACTATTCAGTCCGCTGGTCGGCACCGTCGTCTGAATGCCGCCCGGCGTAACCTTAACCACTGTGAAGGCGCCTTGATCCACGATAAACACATCGCCCGCTCCATCCACCGCCGCATAGGTCGGGTTTTCCAATCCGCTGGCCGGCACCGTCGTCTGCAGGCCGGCGAACGTCACGCTTTGCGGGTGCGCGGCCATCGCGACCAGCAGCAGGAGCGCGCCCAATCCCGCGGCTCGGAGGCGCAGCCGCCAGTGCGAACCCGACGAAGACGAGAGGAAGTTGGCCACACAGGTAAGGGTCAGAACGCGCGCGGACGGCATGGTCATCGGAGAAGTCTCCCAAAATGTGAACAGCGATTGCTACAGCGAGTCATACAAGGAACAGAGTCGAGTCCTGCTGTAACCCCAGCGTTCAACCGAGCGGTTAGAACTTTCCGCGCATCGAGAGGCCTCGTTGTTTCTCAGCAAAAAACGGGAACACGCACAGGGGTGATCTCCTTCGGTGGATGGGCAAGGATATTCCCTGCCCGACCGTACGTTTGGGGGGCAAACGACGATGTCTTTCCTGGCTTTCGAAACCGGCGGAAACGAAGGTGATGCGCTCGCCCCGCCTCAGAACGATGCGAAATTCAGTGTACCCTGATTACGTCGCTCAACCAAGGTTAAATCTCCTTAATCCGCTGCAATGGCTTAGTCCAGGCGTAGTCCTTGGCAGGTATTGACCTGTAGCAAGCTGCCCTGCTGGCCATCGAGCGCACGGGGAGGCGGATGCGTCAGCAGTGTCGCCCGACAGATCGCACGCTGCTTCCGATACGGTTTGATCTGACTTAGTTGTGTTTCTTATGTTGGTACGGTGGATGACAACAAACACGGTGGATGACACCGAAGATGATCCTGGGGTTTGGCTAACCAGGCGCCTCCTGGTAAGTCCGCCGGCCCGCCGCTTGTCGCACAAGTAACCGTGGCGACATTTAGCCTGAGCCCAGCATGAAAATGCTTAAAACGAACGGTTCTTGCCCGAATGACCGGCACCTGCCGGCCAGACAAGCGAAGTAAGTACTCCCAGCCCTCCCAACACTTTCTAACTAACGGGGACACACACGAAAGTTTATTGTCTCATCACACTATGGTAATAGCCGTTGTGATTGCTGTCACACTTTTCGACAAATAGCCGTCGATATGCTCAACAGATGGTGTGCTTATCGTGCACAGCTTATAAAGCGGCCTCATTGATGATTGTAACTCGCGACATAACGACAGTAACACTCAAAACGACGTACCTACTTAAGCTGAGCGGCTTTAATACCGACTTTACGGAAGACCGCACCACCTGCTGCAACCGGCACTAACAAGCGTTGCAACGTGCTTCGGCGTGCAGGGCGGGACGGCGGGAAGAACCGGACTGAGATCGAGGCAGGCAAAATGTGCAGAGTGTTAGTCGCGGATGACGATCGTATCTCATGCAAGCTTTTGGGTGGCTTGCTGGCGAAGTGGGGATATGTAGTCGAAGTTGTTCATAACGGCGACGACGCGCTGCGCGAACTGGTGAAACCGGACGCTCCCCAACTGGCGATCCTTGACTGGATGATGCCGGGCCTGGACGGGATTGAAGTCATCAAGAAATTGCGGGCCACCCGCCGCGAGTCTGCGACGTACGTGCTGCTGCTCACTTCGAAGGGACTGAAAGAAGACCTTCTGCGAGGCATGGACGCAGGCGCGGATGACTATCTCAAGAAGCCGTTTGACGCCCAGGAGTTGCGGGCCCGCCTGCGAGTAGGAACCACGCACAAGAGTATCGAAGCGGCGCTGCGGGAGGCGGAGCGGAAATATCGCGGCATCTTCGATCAGGCCGTCGTGGGGATTTTCCAGAGAACTCCTGAGGGGCGCTACCTCAGCGTCAACGCTGCGATGGCGGCTATTTTCGGATACGAGTCTCCGGAAGAAATGATCGCCCTGGCCAACAGTGCCAAACTCCACGTCGACGGCGCTCGCAGGGCCCAGCTCCAAAGCGAACTGGATCGACTGGGAAGCGTGCAGAACTTCGAATGCGAGCTCTACCGCAAGGACGGCAGCAGAATTTGGATTTCTTCGAATACCCGCGTCATTCGTGAGGACGGAGTCGTCGTGCGGTACGAGGGAATGAACGAGGACATCACGGAACGGAAGCGTGCCGAACGCTCGCTAAATCTGCTGCGCATGCTGATGGACCAGTCGAATGATTCGATCGAGGTCATGGATCCCGAGACTAAGTGTTTCCTCGATTTCAACGAACGGGCCTGCCTGACTCTGGGCTATACGCGTGAGGAACTTCTGGGACGGAGTCTTTTCGACGTCAACACTGCCCTCGACGAGGCCACCCTTCGGAGCATCAGCGAACAACTGCAGGAGTCAGGCTCGGCCATCACGCAAACCCGCTACCGGCGGAAGGATGGGTCGACCTTTCCGGTGGAGGTGAGCATCAAGAGAGTTCGTCTGGACCGGGTCTACGACCTGTGCGTGGCGCGCGACATGACGGAGCGGCAGCATGTGCAGCAACAGCTTTTGCAGGCGCAAAAACTGGAATCGATCGGGCAACTGGCGGCGGGGATCGCACACGAGATTAATACCCCCACCCAGTACATCGGAGACAATGTCAGGTTTCTAAAGGACTCTTTCGCGGATCTGAAAAATCTGGTGGCCAGCTACGAGCGGCTTCTCGAAGCGGCGAAAAACGACCGGGTTTCCGCAGAAACCGTGCGCGAAGTTGCGGCAGCGGTAGAAGCCGCGGACGTCAGGTATCTGATGGACGAAATACCCAAGGCCATCGAGCAGACGCTGGAAGGCGTGGGCCGGGTGTCCGGCCTGGTAGGGGCGATGAAGGACTTCTCCCATCCGGGTGGGAAGGACAAAACTCCGCTGGATCTGAATCGGGCGATCGAAAGCACACTAACCGTCGCGCGCAACGAATGGAAGTATGTGGCGCAACTGGAGACGGAATTTGACCCGACCCTTCCCTTGATTTCCTGCCTGCCCGGCGAATTCAATCAGGTAATCCTGAACCTCATAGTTAACGCCGCCCACGCCATTGCCGATGTGGTCAGCAAGGAGGGCCCGCAAAGGGGAAAGATCCGGGTCGAGACGCACAATTGCGCAGGCTTTATCGAAATCCGGATTCAGGACACCGGCACCGGAATTCCGGAAAAGGTACGGACCCGGATCTTCGATCCTTTCTTCACCACGAAAGAGATCGGCAAGGGCACGGGGCAGGGTCTGTCGATCGCACGCTCCGTCATCGTGGACAAGCACGGAGGAAGCATTCACTTCGAATCCGTAGAGGGAAAGGGCACGACATTTGTAATCAGGCTTCCACATGACGGCAAGATGCTCGCCCAGGCGGCGTCCGCATGAGGCGGGAATATGGCAGGCAAGCCGTTGTGTTCACCACCTGCCTTCGGCTTTTCGGTCAAGGCGGTCTCGCCGATTGGGCAGGCCCGGGCGGCCAAAGAACCCGGGATTTTCGATTTCAAAGAGGATGCAGGTGCTCATGGCAAACGAAGTCATCAATGAAACAGAACTCTTAGAGCGGTTGGAAGGGGATGAGGAACTTCTGCACGATCTCATCGACACGTTCCTGGCTGAATCGGGTGCCCTGCTCGGGCAAGTCCTGGACGCAGTAGCACGACAGGATGGGGCAGCGTTATATCGCACGGCGCACCAACTGAAGGGCACGGTCAGTATTTTCGGGTGCCAGGAAGCGACGCAGTCAGCGCTGGCGCTCGAGACCATGGGTCGCGAGCAGAATCTGGATGAGTCGCAAGGAGCAGCAGCCAGATTGGAAGAGGATATTGCCGCCCTGGAGAGATCGTTAGTTTGCTTGAAGGAGAAACATGCCCAGAGTCCTGATCGCGCATGAAGATCGGATCTGCTGCAAATTTCGAGCCGGCCCTCGGGGGAAGTGGGCATACGAGCCTGTTCTTCTACACCAAGGGTTTTGTCGCCCGGCGCGAATCTCCCAAGCCCGACGGAGCCTGACTGGCGATCCTCTGCTCCATAATGCCCGGCCTCGACGCTCGACTCGCGATCGAAGCGGTGCGTTCGGCAGGCATCCAGCTCCACACGTTGATGCTGCCTCGAAGCCATCCTGCCCCGGAGGCGCGTTCGGAAGAAACCAGCAAGGTCCAGCCGCATGAGTAAACGAATTCGTACATTAGCTTTCGTAGAAGGAAGGTCGGCCTTGAATCAATACACAGAGAAACTACGTGTATTAACGGGAACGTTATTGCTATTGGTTCTCGCTACTTACTGCATCTCTCAACAAATGCCACCGGCGCCAAACTCCGGGGCGAACAGCGGAGACCTGGCTTCGCTGGACCTTGAGCAACTGATGAATCTCAAGGTTACGACCGCCTCCCTGTTCAGCGACAAACTTTCTCAGGCTCCGGCGATCATGTCGGTGGTTACCAGCGACGAGCTTCGCCGGTTTGACGGGCTGACCCTTAACGAAATTTTGCAACGGGTACCGGGCCTGACCGGGTCCACGCAATACTTCGTGGACCGCAGCATGGTGGCGGCCCGGGGTGACCAGACGAAAACCGACGGCGGCCACATCTTGTTTCTCATCAATGGACGACCCACGCGGGAAGTCATGGAAGGCGGAGTGATTTCCGATCTCATGGAGTCGTTTCCGGTAGAAATTCTGGAACGTATCGAAATCATCAAAGGGCCGGGATCGGTTCTCTATGGATCGAATGCTTTCTCGGCGGTCGTCAACTTGATCACCAGGAAAGCGGATTCCAGCCAGGTCAGCGTCAAAGCGATTGGGGGAGCTGGCGGGGCGGTCGATTCTACGGGGAACTTCATGTACAAGCTGGGAGCCCTGAGCGCCGTGGGGTCAGTGCAACTCCATGCGATGCCCGACTGGAACACGACTTATATCGTTCCTCCTTCGCAACGGGATCTTTCTTTCGCACCCCCTGTTCCGACCATCCAGAACATCACAGTAGCGGACAAGGGCGTGGGTTCCTACCTGGGCATGAACTATAAAGGCCTGCGCTTCATGTCGTCTTTTACGGAATGGCAATCCACCGGATTCATCGAGGGGACGGTCAGCGGCACCCGGCTGACGCGTGATTTCGGGGATCTGGGCTATGACTACAAGGTTAACCCCCACTGGGACATGAGCTTCGATCTGACCTTTACCCGGACGACCTTTGGGGAACCTGTATTCCCCTACGTCCGAAGGGATGCGGACGAATTCATCGCGGAGTGGACCAACCTCATCCGGCTGTCTTCCAAGGACCGGCTGTCGGCGGGCGGCCTTTTCAACCGCATTGAAGGCCAGGAGTGGTTCACCGTCACCCACCCGGCCACCGTGGACGCGCAGGGCAGAACTTTTGGCGGAGCATTTTACGCGCAACTCGACCACCAGCTGCTCAAGGACGTCAAACTGATCGCCGGCTTCCAGAGCAACAAGATTGGAAGCATTGCTATGAATACGGTTCCCCGAGGAGGCGTGATCTGGGCTCCGACCTCCCGCACCAGCATCAAAGCCCTTTACAGCCAGGCGTTTCGCGCACCGAGTCTGGACGAAACCCTCCTGAATAACCCGGGGCTGGGCGGCAACCCTGATCTGAAGCCGGAAAAAGTCGCGACCTTCGACCTCGGAGCATACTTTGACGGCAGCCGGACCCAGTTCGGCATCGATTACTTTCACAGCAAGTTCACGGACAACATCGTAAATCTTCCGGGACCGACACGGGCGGTCTACTTCAACCTCGGACAAGTTACGTTCAACGGCGTAGAAGTTGAGGGTAAGTATTATTTCCGCAAGGATTTCTTCCTGCAGGGCTCAACTCTTTATCAAACCAATGTGGATGGCACGGGAAAGTCGAATGTCTCGCCGGTCCCGACTATTGGATTCAAGACCGGTGTGAGTTATCAGAACAGCCACCAGCTCACCGCGGGCCTGTTTGACGTGTCCGACGGCCCGTTCCCTGGCTACACGGCGGTCAATCCCTTGCAGGGCTGGCATCACATTCTCAACGGAAATTTCAGGTACGACGTTTCCAGGTATCTCCCGTTTGGCGACCGCGCCGGAATTGCCGCTGTCGCGCACGCCAACAACCTGACAAACCAGCCGATTTGGCTGCCCAGCGGCTTCAGCAGCGTGGACACGGTTCCGGTCCAGCAGGGGCGTGTTTTATTTGCAGGTTTGGAATTTTCGCTGGGCAAGAACTAATTAGGCCGCCGCAGTAATGAAATCCGGCGACGGAAGTGTAAGTCTGCGATGACCGCACGGCAAACGTTTGAAGAAAATATATCGCAGAAATTTAATCTCTGGTAATAGGGGTCTTGCCTTGTTTACAACCAAACAGTTGCGAGCACTGATAACCTTGTCAATAACTCTGGTGCTTACCACTTATGCGATGCCACAACAGACTACGCCTCCCCAGAACCCTGCGACCACGGCCGGCGACCTGGCATCGTTGGACCTCGAGCAACTGATGAATCTCAAGGTTACAACCGCCTCGCTTTTCAGCGACAAGCTGTCGGAAGCTCCGGGAATCATGTCTGTGGTTACGGGCGACGAACTCCGCCGCTTTGGCGGGCTCACGCTAGGCGAGATACTCGACCGGGTTCCGGGCTTGACGCAATCCAGCCAGTATTTCACCGATCGCAGCCTGATCGCTGCGGATGGCGACCAGACGAAGACCTCCGGTGCTCACATCCTGTTCCTCATCAACGGGCGTCCAACTCGGGAGGTAATGGAGGGGGGAATCATTTCGGACTTGCTGGAGTCGTTCCCCGTCGACATCCTCGAGCGCATCGAAATCATTCGAGGACCCGGTTCGGTCCTCTACGGCTCCAACGCCTTCTCGGCCGTGGTGAACCTGATTACACGGAAAGCGATCAGCAATCAGGCAAGCATTCGCGGTCTGGTCGGGCCAAACGGCGCCCTGGCATCGTCGGGGCACTTCCTCTACAAGAATGGCGACTTCAGCATGGTGGGCGCGTCGCAGATTCACCTGGCGCCGAACTGGGGCTTGACCTATCTAGTGCCTCCCCCTCTCCAGCACAACCCGGATGCTCCGCCCGAGCCGCCCTTCCACGATACGACGCTGGTCGACCGCGGCACAGGCGACTACCTGGGCATGAACTACAAAGGACTGAGTTTGATGTCCGCCTTCACGGAGTGGCAATCCACCGCTTTCGTGCAAGGCGCGGTGGGGGAAACCCGCCAGACCCGCGACTTCGCCGACCTCGGCTACGAACACAAGGTCCGAGACAACTGGGACATGCAATTCCACGGGACTTTCACGCGCACCACGTTTGAGACATTTTCCTACCCCTATACGGATAGAGACTCCCACGAATTTGTCGCCGAATGGACGAATCTGATCACCCTCACCCCAAAGGACCGGCTGACGGCGGGCATGCTGTTCGATCGCATCGCCGGAATTGAAGTCGCTAGCATCGACCATTATGCGGAAGACGCGGGGGGGAGTCGCCCCGCGGGCGGCTTCTACGCTCAGCTCGATCACCAATTATTCTCCACCGTGAAACTGATTGGCGGTTTCCAATCCAACAAATTCGCCGGCATTCCCTTCTCCACCGTCCCGCGGGGTGGAATTATCTGGAGTCCCTCGCATACGGCCAGTATCAAGGTGCTTTATGGCGAGGCGTTTCGCCCACCCAGCATTGACGAAAGCACGCTGAACCTTCCTGATATCCATGGCAACTCCCATCTGGTGCCCGAGATCGTCGAGACCTTCGACTTGGGCTTGACGTTGCAGTACACGCACCTTCAGCTGGGCGCCGACTATTTTCATAACCACCAGATTCACAGCATCATTACCGGCGGAGAAGCTCCCATTCACTACGAGAATCTCGGCGGAGTTGTCTTTGACGGAGTTGTCGCCGAAGGCAAGTACTATTTCCGGCGGGACTTCTTCACGCAGGGCTCCTTCCTCTTTCAAACCAACCACGACCAGACTGGATCAAGCAACGTTACGCCCATTCCGAATTACGGATTTAAGGCTGGCATGAGTTACAAGAGCTATCGCGGAATGGAACTTGGCCTGTTTGACGTCTCCGACGGGAAACCCAAGCCCTATGCGTTCAATGTGAACCCGCTCACGGGCTGGCACAACAGCCTGAATGCGGAGGCGCGGCAGGACGTTTCCAGGTATTTGCACATGCCGGAAAAGAACACGGTGGCGCTGGCCGCTCACGCCAACGATCTTTTGAACCAGACGGTGTGGATGCCGGGCTTTGGCTTCTTCAACATCGATAGTATTCCCGTGCAGCAGGGCCGGACGGTGTACGCGGGTGTTGAATTTTCGCACGGGCAGCGCTGAGCGCTGTCCGTCGAGATGGAGGACGACCATTTGAGAGCTGAGAACTGGTGATGATGCAATCTCCCAAGGACAGCTTCCGGCGGGGCGATGAGGGTCCGCGGGCGCGCGCTTCGGCCCGTGCCCCTGGAAATAGGCCGATCGTTCCCGCCTGGAGTTCGCCGGATTGGCCTTCACTACATTCTTTCTCGACTTTTGGCCGCAAAGCGGGGACGAGTGCGCGACCATGATCTGCCAACAGTTTTGGGCCCACGACCGGCTGCCAAAGACGGTTTGGCGACGCGTGCATCCTCGTCCCCCTGGTTACCTCCCATTCCTCCTTTTACCCGTGGATTGAATAGGCAAGTCTCGCGAAACTCCCTGATTTTGAGGGTTCGGGTTTCGCTGCAGTTCGGAATCCTCGCCCTCCTGTTCCTCTTTTCCGCCGGTGATCGGGCCTCCGCGCAACAAACCGAAGAGTACCGGGTGAAGGCGGCCTTTCTATTTCACTTCGCACAACTGGTGGATTGGCCTGCTCCCTCGCCGGGAGAGGAGAACAGACCCCTCACACTATGTACGCTCGGCCAGGATCCGTTCGGCGGCGATCTGGAAACGACTCTGCAGGGGAAATCAATCGGCACTCATCGCGTGCAGATCCGTCATGTGAGGCAGCCGCAGGATGTGCCGGGCTGTCAGGTTGTGTTTATCTCGGGCCGCGACCGCAAGCAAGTCGTGTCCTTGCTGGCGTCTTTAAAAAACGATGCCGTCCTCACGGTCGGCGAGAGCGACGATTTCGTGAAACAAGGCGGCATGATCGGCTTTTGCATGGATAGCGACAAAGTGCGCTTCGACGTCAATGTTGACGCAGCCGCGCGCGCGAAACTGAAGATCAGTTCGCGGCTTCTGCTGCTGGCGAAAAGCGTCATCGGGAATCACCCGTAGTGGAGAAAACGATGTCATTCAGAAACTCGTCGATACAGACAAAACTCGCCTACCTGATTTTGTTTGCGACGCTGTTCGCGCTGTTGCTGGCATTTGTCGGGTTCGGCGTGTACGAAGGCAGCAATTTCCGCAAAGACACCGCGCGCGAGCTCTCGACGCTGGCCGACACGATGGGCACCAATAACGCGATCTCGCTCGCTTTCGACGATAAGCGAACCGCCAACGACTTGCTGAGCGCGTTAAAAGCCGACCCCAGCATTGAAACTGCCTGCCTGTTCGACAGCGACGGAAAACTATTCGCAACCTACCGGCGAGCCGGCCTGTCGGCTAGTGCGGGCCAGCCCCCCTTGCGGCCTGATGGAGACTACTTTCAAGCCAAAACCCTCACGCTGTACCGGGCCGTTTTTCTCGACAAGGAGAAAACCGGGACGATCGCCTTGGTGTACGACTTGAGCGGCTTCCGCGCCAAGACGGTTCAGTATCTGAAGATCGCAGCCATCGTCCTCATTTTTGCCAGCCTCATTACTTACCTGATCTCGGCCCCTCTGCTGCGCACCATCACATCTCCCTTGCGCCACCTGGCGAAAGTCGCTACGCAGATTTCGTGCGAAGAAAACTATTCGCTGCGGGTGGGCGTGCCGGGATCCGACGAGATCGGAAGAGTGGTCGATTCCTTCAACCAGATGTTGGAGCGCGTACAGCAGCGGGATCTGGCATTGCTTTCCGTCAACGACGATCTGGAAATCCGCGTAAAGCAAAGAACGGAGGAGTTCGAAAGAGCGCGCGATGTGGCGGAAAAAGCCAGTCGGGCCAAGAGCGAATTTCTCGCCAATATGAGCCATGAGATCCGGACTCCCCTGAACGGCATCATCGGCATGACGGAACTGGCGCTCGAC
Source organism: uncultured Acidobacteriaceae bacterium (assembly GCA_963838315.1). Lineage (GTDB taxonomy): Bacteria > Acidobacteriota > Terriglobia > Terriglobales > Acidobacteriaceae > Acidiflorens. The sequence continues at coordinate 598,681 of CAWIQW010000003.1, read as the reverse complement.
ACCAGCCTCACACAAGAACAACGAGAGTTTCTGCAAACCGTGCGTTTCTCTTCGGACGCGTTGCTGGGAGTGATCAACGATATTCTGGACTTCTCCAAGATCGAAGCCGGCAAAATCGATCTGGAGGAAACGGACTTCAATTTGCGCGACTGCCTGGAATCCACCGTCAGGGCGTTGGCAGTGCGCAGCAACGAGAAGGAGTTGGAGTTGATTTGTGGTGTGGCCGCCGACTTGCCCGAGTTTGTGCGCGGCGATTCCACCCGCATCCGGCAGGTGGTGAACAACCTGATCGGAAACGCGATCAAGTTTACCCATCACGGAGAGGTGGCTCTGACGGTGGAACGGGATGCGGGGGTACAAGCGCAGGGTGACGAATGCCGCCTGCATTTCGTTGTCTCGGACACCGGAATCGGCATACCCGAGGACAAAAAGGAAATGATTTTCCAGCCCTTCTCGCAGGCCGATACCTCGACTACGCGGCAGTATGGGGGCACAGGACTGGGTCTAACCATCACCAGCCGACTCGTCGGGATGATGGGGGGCAGGATCTGGCTGGAAAGCGAGGTGGGCCGGGGTTCGCAATTCCATTTCACGATGCGCTTCAAAACCTCCCAGATGAAGAGCCAGGCTGCAGGGGCCGGAGCGGCGCGACTGCTGCGCGGCGTGAAGGTTCTGGTGGTGGACGACAACCACACCAATCGCCGGATTCTGGATGGAGTATTTTCTAACTGGGAGATGAGGACGAAGTCGGTAGAGAGCGTCGACGCAGCGCTGCTGGAACTTTCGGCCGTGCGCGGTTGCAGCGAGCCCTACGAACTGATCGTCACCGACATGCACATGCCGGGGAAAGACGGCCTTGAGCTGGTGGCGGCAATCCGCAAGGATCCCGACTTCGGAGGTGTGAAGATCATGATGCTGACTTATGGCGTGGGCCGTGGCGACGGAGACCGGTGCAAGTCCCTGGGGGTATCGGCATTCTTGTCCAAACCCATTCGCCAATCGGAATTGCGCGAGGCGCTGCGCCAGCTTCTGAGCGCAGGTTCGCACTCCCCGGCTGCCGCAGCCGCGAGCGCGGCACCCGCGCCAGCCGTACCCAAAGCGGGTCGAGAACTGCAAATCCTGCTTGCGGAGGACAACCCGGTTAACCAGAAAGTTGCCAGGCGACTGCTCGAAAAGAGGCACCACACAGTGATCTTGGCGGGAAATGGATTCCAGGCTCTCGATGCATTGCATAAGCAAAGCTTCGATCTAGTACTAATGGATGTTCAGATGCCCGAAATGGACGGCATGGAAGCCACGGCCCGAATTCGCCTGGAGGAAAAGACCACCGGCAAACACCAGATCATCATCGCTCTAACCGCCCACGCTATGAAAGGAGACCGGGAACGCTGTCTGGAAGCGGGCATGGACGACTATCTGACAAAGCCGATCCGCCACGAAGAATTAGACGCCATCCTGAATAAGCATTCAGCCCACGCCCCGGGGGACAGGGCGCTTTCCGCAGGCTTGGGCATTTGAAAACGCACCCGTTGAGGAAGTGTGGGACGCTCGCAGAATAGCGGCCCTTGGTGGCCCGTTGCCGAGATTCCCACCTCCTGCACTCGTCGGCTTCCACAGTGTCACTCACGGTCTAAGTTCCTCTTCTAGAGCCCTTCCCTGTCGGCGCAGATGTGATCGCTATAGCGCAATCGTTGTGCGATCCTAGACTTACTTCAGACGTTCTTGCGGGATCACCAGCCAAAACTTCGCGTGATGCACTTTCTATTTCTTGTATCGTTGATAAAATGACGGGCAAACATGTAGCTTTGCATCACGTTCCCGGACTGAACCTCCGACCCTGGGCATGAGAAATAAAGGTAAGGGTGCGAGATTTTGGGAGCGGACTGGACGGGTCTGGTGGAAGTGTCGTCATTCAAGAAGGCTTGAGGAGGAGAACTGATGAAGAAGATAATTCTGCTGGCGTGTCTCTCAGCGATATGCAGCTCGTCCCTGTTCGGTCAAACCGTAGAGCAGCCGCGCAGGTTGCATCACACGGGAAAAGCGACAGTTTACGTTCCGCCTCAGGAAGCCCCGCAAGGTTCGACCACGATCTACAGCAGTCTGGGGACGAATCCACAGAATCTTTACAATTACATCGACACATGGCTGGTTTCGGGACCAAACTCCGTGGTCGTGATTGCCGACTTCATCGCCCTGCCCTTTACTCCGGCAGCAAACTCTCATATCTCCCAGGTGCGGGCCGCGATCCTTTGGTACGGAGATGGGGCGGACCGGGTAAACCTCAGCATTTATGCAGACGGTAAAGGCCGTCCGGGAAAACTTCTGGCTGGGCCCGTCACCGTTACCAACCTGCCCAGATCCTTCACCTGCTGCGGGCTTGCGGTCGCGGACTTTTCTTCAGTTCCGGTAACCGGCGGAAAACAGTACTGGGTCGTGGCCGACACCCCTAAGACTGGAGAGGGAAGTGACTTCTTAGGTGAGTGGGCGGGGGCAGTTTCACCCGTACTTACGCTCGCCGGCAACGCTGAAGAAACTGGTTGGGTCGCTTTTAACGGGAATGGACTGCCCGCGGGAGAGGTCCTGGGAACGGTTCCCTAGCCCATTAGCGGCGCACTCCCCTCACAGGAAAATCTGGTATGTCACTTCCTGGATAGCAGCAGTATCCAATGCCGCTGTCGAAGTGTTTGCAGGCGAGATTCATGCTCGCCATGCTCATGACGTTCATGCGAACCGGGTTTCCCACAGCCCGCTAAAGCTTTTCACCCCTATGCCGATGCTATGACCGAGCCCTCAGCAAGGGCAGTGCTGTCCCTTGTAACCGCTCAGAATAGAACGCCGGGGAAAATAGCTGGAATGAACAACTCGACTGCTGCCACTCTGAATCCCCAGCCCTACCCACGTGGCGACGATGTGCGGCCTCGCCCGAACGATGACAAAGTTGCAGGTTCGGGGTCCGCGCTCGCTGTTGCCACAAGGTTGCGCGCCTTGGTCGTGGAAGACAGCGAAGCCGACTTGGAATTTCTGGTGCGCGCTCTTCGAAAAGGCGGTTTTGAGCCGGACATCGACGTGGTGCAATCAGCGGAAGATTTTGCCGACCGCGTTCGTAAGAACCGCTACGAAATCGTCCTCGCCGACTACGGACTGCCCGGCTGGAATGGATTGGAAACGCTGGAAATTCTGCGCCGCGAGGGTCTCGATATTCCGGTCGTCATGGTGTCGGGGTCGATGGGCGAGATCAAGGCCGTGGAATGCATCAAGCAAGGCGCGGCCGACTACGTCCTCAAGGACCATCTCACGCGCTTGCCGCATGCGGTCCGGCGGGCGGTCGCGGATAAGCAACTGCGCGATGAGCACCGCCATTCCCAGGAAGAGTTGGCGCGCTCCAACCGCGACCTCGAACAGTTTGCCTACGTGGCTTCCCACGATCTGCAGGAACCGTTGCGCATGGTAGCGACATACACCCAGTTGTTGGCGGAACGCTACCGTGGCAAGCTCGACGAAAATGCGGACAAATACATTCACTACGCGGTGGATGGCGCTCTTCGCATGCAGACACTCGTGCATGACCTGCTCGCGTTTTCGCGCGTCGGCAGCCATGGAACTGATCTCAAACTCACCGACTGTAACGCCGTCCTGGAGGCTGCCTTGAAGAATTTGCACGTCGCGGTTCAGGAAAGCGGGGCGCAGCTTATCAGATCCAACCTCCCGTCAGTTCTGGCCGACAGCTCGCAGTTAGCACAGGTCTTTCAGAATCTGCTGGGCAATGCCATCAAGTTTCGCGCCGCGGTCCCGCCGGTGATTCGCATCCGTGGGGAACTCGTCGTCCGGGAATGGGTTTTCTCGATTGCCGACAACGGCATCGGCATTGCTCCCGAGCAGGCGGATATTATTTTCGTGATCTTCAAGCGCCTGCACACCTGCACCGAGTATCCCGGCAGCGGAATCGGCCTGGCCATCTGCAAGAAAATCATCGAACAACATGGCGGCCGCATATGGGTTGAATCCGAACCGGGGCTAGGATCCACTTTCAAATTCACGATTCCGGCCTCCGGCGAACTTGAGGAGATTGATTTCCTTGAGTAACTCTCAAGCAGAGGTGCTGCTGGTGGACGACAATCTCGCCGACATCGACCTGACCAGCGAGGTATTGCGCAAAACCAGATGGCGTCTCCACCTCAGCGCGGTCAACGACGGGGAAGAAGCCATTTCGTTTCTGCGCCGCCGCGGGAAATATGCAGCGGCCGCCAGGCCCGACCTCGTTGTTCTCGACCTCAACATGCCTCGCAAAGATGGCCGCAGCGTCCTCGCCGAAATCAAAACCGATCCCGCACTCGCCAGGATTCCAGTGGTCATTTTCACGACCTCCCATGCAAACTCCGACATAAGCCGAAGTTATGAGCTGGGTGCAAACTGCTATCTCCGTAAGCCCGGAAACCTCGCTGACTTCGTGGCCCTCGTCGATTTCATGGCCAACTTCTGGTTTGGTTTCGTCAGCCTCCCACTTGGACAGAAGGACCAGTAGTACCTCATCCGGCGGTTGACGCTGTTGAGTCTAAGCGACCTGCTGACTTTCCAGTTCGGGAAGTGTCTCGATACTTTCGTGCGCCCAGAAGTGCGCTGCGACGCGCATTTCCCCCGATGACTACCTCATACTGGCTGTTGCCCGATGCAGGGCGCCGCGCATATCTTTCATGGAACCTGTCTTCGATCTTCGCATTTCCACTAATCGAACCCGCGTGATGGCATTGTGCTGCGCGCTGGGCGCCGGTAGCGGCGCGATCCTTTTGTCGGTCTGGATATTTCGCATGGACCGCCTGGAATCCGGTTTGCGCAATCCCGCGAGTTCGGCTCTCTTCCGCGATTGGACTGTGGCCGCCCTGGCGACAGCAGGATTCATATTGCTCGCAAGCATCGCCGCTTGGACATCAGTCCTTGTAGAACGCACCGATGCGAAGCGGCGGAAAGCGGAAGACTCGGCACGCCGTCTGGCAGCCATTGTGACCGGCTCCAACGATGCCATCATCGGCAAAAACCTCGCTGGCATGATCGAGACCTGGAATCCTGGCGCGGAGGAAATGTACGGCTACTCCGAGGCGGAAGTGATAGGACGCGACATCTCCAAGCTCATTCCACCCGATCGCGTTGATGACTCCATCACAATCCTGGCGCGAATCAAAGAGGGCGAGACAGTGCGACACTATGAAACCGTCCGGATGCGCAAGAACGGCCAGACATTCCCCGTCTCTCTCTCGATCAGTCCTATTAAAGACGAGAGCGGTAGGGTAGTCGGTATGTCGGCCATAGCGCGTGACATCACGGAGCGCAAGCGGGCCGAGGACGCCTTCAGTGCCCAGAGCCGCACCCTCCAGTTGATCTTGGACAGCATGGAGGAGGGCCTGGTCGCGGCTGACGAGACTGGGAAATTCCTTATTTGGAATCGAGCCGCTGAAAACCTGCTAGGTCGCGGACCCGTTGACCTCCCCATCCACGACTGGTCCCTCCACTACCAGACCTATGGCACCGACGGGGTGACACCCCTCGCCACCGATCAGCTTCCCTTAGTCCGTGCGATTCGCGGTGAAACAGTTCGTATGCAGAGCATCGTGTGCAGTCCCAGAGCTCCCGACGGTGCGTGGCTCGAATTTACCGGCCGTCCCCTGCGAGACGAGGCAGGAATTTCACGTGGCGGTCTTGTTGTATTCCGCGATGTGACTGCGGAAAAGACAGCGGCGCGCGAAATCCAAAAACTGAATGACGAACTCGAACAGCGTGTGCTTGATCGTACCGCCCAACTCGAAGCTGCCAACAAGGAAATGGAGGCATTCACCTATTCGGTGTCGCATGATCTGCGCGCCCCGTTGCGCCACATCAGCGGCTTCTCCAGGATCCTGTCGGAAGAATTCGGCCCCGCACTTCCGGCGGAAGCGCAGCGTCATCTCCAGCGCATCGAAGACGGCACGCGCCGCATGGGACAACTGGTCGATGACTTGCTCACTCTGGCGCGCGTCGGCCGGCGTGATCTCAGCTTGCAGATCACCGGCCTCAATTCGGTGGTCGAAGAAGTGATCAAAGGCCTGGTGCTGGAATGCGCCGGCCGCGAGATTGAATGGAGGATTGGCGCCCTCCCTTACATGGAGTGCGATCCCGGCTTGATGAGCCAGGTTTTCCAGAACCTCATATTGAATGCTCTCAAGTTCACCCGTCTCCGGGCGCGTGCCGTGATCGAAATCGGGCAACAGCAGAAGGAAGGCGTAAGCATTGTCTATGTCCGCGACAACGGCGTTGGGTTCAGCATGAAATACGCCGGAAAGCTTTTTGGAGTCTTCCAGCGCCTTCATCGCCCTGAAGAATTCGAAGGCACCGGTGTGGGCCTGGCGACCGTGCAACGCATTGTCCAGAAACACGGCGGGCGTGTCTGGGCGGAGGGCGAGTTGGATCGAGGCGCCGCTTTCTATTTCACCCTTGCCAATCTCGCTACAGAAGAAGCGAAAGCTGAAGCCACGGCGGCAGGAGAAACCGCAAGCAGCCCCAAACACAAATACTAGTTGGCGGTTTCCCGGCAAGTGTTAAAAGGAGATAGAAGATGAGTGGCCAGCAAATCGAAATCTTACTGGTCGAAGACAACGATGAGGATGCCGAACTGACCCTTCGTACGCTACAAAGAGAGCATCTGGCAGGAAACATTTTCGTGGCGCACGATGGCGAGGAGGCGCTGGAATTTCTATTTTGTTATGGACTCCACGCCAACCGTTCCTTCGAGCATCCTCCCCGGCTCGTGCTGTTGGACTTAAAACTGCCCAAAGTGGACGGGATGGCAGTCCTCAGGCGGTTGAAGACGGATCCCCGCACCAACACGATTCCGGTCGTCATCCTGACGTCCTCGAAGGAGGAACGCGACCTGATTGATGGCTACGGCTCGGGAGCAAACAGTTACATTCAGAAGCCCGTAGACTTCGCGCTGTTCCGGGAAGCGGTAAAGTCCGCAGGCCTCTACTGGATGGTGATCAATCAGCCTCCGATTGCCCAGGCAAAGGCTGCATCTCAGCTCCCCACCTAGCTCAAACGTCCATCCGCCTCCAATCTCCGGGTCGTGACCGTGTTTGCGCGAAGTCGCGCCAGTTCGCGCCATTGTTGCCCTCACTAACTTCCTATGCAATAAGCCAGCTCATGTGTCAGAATCCGAGCCATGATTTGCCGGAGCCCTGACCATTGGAACAAAATCCACTCGTCGTTTGCCCCACGCTCGCCAAGGAGGCTTGACCACTAGTGGAACTCTACCGGTGGTTGCCACCTGAGGCAGCGAAGATTCTGCTGGTTCTTTTTCTGTCTTTCCTGATCGGCCTCGAGCGCGAGGAGCACAAGCTGGCCGCCGGTTCCTATTCTTTTGGCGGAGTGCGCACCTTTCCGCTCATTGGATTGATTGGCTACTCCATTGCCCTGCTCTCCGGCACGCAGCTACTCCCGGTGACATTCGGGTTCCTCGTGGTCGGCGCCTTTCTGCTGTTGTCGTACTGGCATAAACTTTCATGCGTGCAAGGGGCCGGCGTCACGACAGAAATGTCTGGACTGGCAACTTACCTGGTCGGAGCGCTGGTTTGCTACGACCACTTGTGGATTGCCACTACCCTGAGCGTGGCCAGCCTCCTGTTTCTCGAACTGAAGACAGGTCTGGAAAAACTAGCGAGCCGAGCCGCTCCTGAAGAAATTCTCACCTTCGCCAAGTTCCTCCTGCTGTCGGCAGTTATTCTGCCGGCTTTGCCTAACCAGGAATTCGGACGCTTCCACATCAACCCGTTCAAGACCTGGCTGGTGGTAGTCGCAGTCAGCACAATTTCCTATGGCAGCTACATCCTGCAAAAGCTGACGAAAGAGAGAGGCGGGGTCGTCCTCACGGCATTTCTCGGCGGAGCCTATTCTTCCACCGTGACTACGGTCGCGATGTCCCGAAGAGCCGCGCGCGAGAACCGTCCCCATCTGTTTTCGGGAGGCATCTTGATCGCGTCCGGGATGATGTATCTGCGTCTCTCCGCGCTGCTGATGCTCTTCAATCATCAACTGGGAGTGACGTTGGCGCCAGCCTGTCTTGTTCTCGCCGCTTCCGCCATTGCCACCGGTTGGTTCTGGTCGCGTCGCCCGGACGCACAGGATTCAGTAATCAAGCGCGAGTTTGAGCCGAACAACCCGCTGGAGCTGATGGCCGCATTTCTCTTTGCGTTTTTCTTTCTGGCGATGCTCGTGATTACCCAGTTGGCGGTCACTTATCTGGGCCGGGCCGGCGTCAACATTCTCGCTGCGATCATGGGAGTCACGGACGTCGATCCTTTTATTATGGGAATGACCCAGGCCGCCGGAACTCTTACCCCCATGAAAGTCGCGGCAGTTGCGGTATTGATCGCCGCCGCCAGCAACAACCTGATTAAAGGAATTTACTCCTACAGCCTGGCCGACCGAAAAACCGGCATCCAGAGCCTTTCGTTTTTGATCGCTCTGGCCGCGGCCGGGCTCGTCCCACTCCTATGGCTCTGAGTCCGGGACCACCGGACATCACTCCTTTATTGTGAGAGCCGTCATAGACTACCCTGCCTCCCGCGGTTCATCATAAGAACTCATCATGGTATATGGAGGCAACGGATGGCAGTCATCAATACGAAAAAAGGCGTGCTGGGAATTCTCACGGGTGGCGGCGATGTGCCCGGCCTGAATCCCGCGATTCGTGCAGTCACCATCCGCGCCATTCGCGAAGGCTATCAGGTCATTGGGATACGCCGTGGATGGGCGGGTTTGGTTGACATCATCCGCGACAAGGACGCCGATAATTCGAACAACTTTCAGCTCCTTTCCGAAGATGTGGTCAACCGCGCCGGACGCACCGGCGGCACGTTCCTTCACACCTCGCGCACCAATCCGAGCAAGGTCAGCAAGATCAGCGTCCCGCCACATCTCAAAGATGCCTTCCAGTCCGAGAAGAACGACCTGACCTCGGAGGTGCTCAAGAACCTCGAATGGCTGGGCATCGACTACATGATCCCGATCGGCGGCGACGATACCCTGAGCTACGGCGTGCGTCTCGATCAGGAAGGCGTAAAGGTTGTCGCCATTCCCAAGACCATGGACAACGACGTCCCCGGAACCGACTACTGCATTGGCTTCAGCACCTGCGTCACGCGCACCATCCAGATGGCCAACAGCCTTCGCACTTCCGCTGGTTCGCACGAGCGCTTCCTGGTACTGGAGGTCTTCGGACGTTACGCCGGCTACACCGCCATGCTTCCCACCATGGCCGGAGCCGCCAACCGCTGCGTCATTCCCGAGCACAAATTCAACATGGAGCAGTTGACCGAGTTGCTGGTTTACGACCGCAACCGCAATCCCAGCCGATACTCGGTAGTATTGGTTTCGGAAGGCGCGATGTTCGAAGGCGGAGAGATGATCTTCTCCGGCGAGACCACCGATGCCTACGGCCACAGAAAACTCGGCGGCATCGGCGACCTCGTTTCCGAGCAACTCAAAGAATTGTCCGGGAAATTCAACAACGGAAAATCCATCGACATCATCAACCAGAAACTCGGCTACCTAGTGCGTGGCGGCGACCCCGACGCCATCGACTCAATCGTCCCCATGGCCTACGGAAACCTGGCGCTCGACCTGATCCTCGGTCGCATCTACGGCCGCCTGGTGGTCTTGAAGAACGGGCGCTACGATAACACGCCGATCGATGTTGTCACGGCAACCAAGAAAACCGTGAACGTGAAAGAAAACTACAATACACAGCGCCTCCGTCCGCACTACAAGAGCTTCGAGATGAAGCCGCTCTTCATCATGACCAGCGAGGCCGGATAACATCGCATGGGAGAATTCAAATAAGATATTTATTTCTCAATAACATGCAAGGGAAGATAATTCCGAAAATCGCCCCGATTTCAATCCAGGCGATTGATTGTAAGAGCTTTACCCTAAGTCCTTAGTTATCAAAGATCAGGCAAGAAACGCTCTGTAACTCCTTTGTTTTCATAGATCAAAAAAAGGGGGGGGGTGATAACAGACTAGTAAACTTCACGCCCCAATCTCACATACTCGAAAACCGCAAAACCGTTACAATCCTCGCGAAATCCTGCACGCATCGCCGCCGCAAAGGTTCTGGCACAATGACCAAACTCGAAACCAAATCCCTCCCCGAGAACGCCTACCAACCGCTCAACCCCGGCGAATCCTACACACCGATCATCCCTGCCCAGGCAAATGTCCCCGAACTCACGCTCCGCTCGATCTCGTGGGGCATTTTCTTTTGCGTGATCTTCGCGGTCGCATCGGCATACTCGGGACTGAAAGTCGGCCAGGTCATGGAGACGGCGATTCCAGTTTCCATCTTGTCGATTGGCGCAGCCCGCATGTACAAGCGCCGCTCGACCCTGCTCGAAAACGTCATCATCACGGGAATCAGCGGCTCCGCCGGAGGCGTAGTGGCCGGCGCGATCTTCACCCTTCCAGCGCTCTACATCCTCCATCTCGACCCACGCCCGGTGCAGACGATCTTCATCTGTCTCGCCGGAGGCTGCCTCGGAGTTCTGTTCCTGATTCCGTTGCGCCGCTACTTTGTGCGCGAGATGCACGGACTGCTTCCCTACCCCGAAGCCACCGCCATCACCGAAGTGCTCGTCACCGGAGAGAAAGGCGGCTCGCAAGCCCAATTGCTGCTTCAGGCAACCTTCATCGCCGGGCTCTACGACCTCTTCGTCACCACCTTTCAAGTCTGGAAGGAGTATGTAAATTTTCAGTTTGTGTCCGTAATGCGCACCCTCGCCGACCGCGCCCGCATGGTGGTCAGCTTCGATGCGACCGCCTTTATCCTCGGGATCGGCTATGTAATGGGACTGCGCAGTTCCATGGTCCTATGCGCGGGCGGCATCCTTTCGAACCTGGTGCTCGTCCCAGTCATCTGGTTCATTGGCAGTCATTTCGACAGCGCTGTTTATCCCGCCGTCATCCCCATCTCGAAAATGACCGCCGTGCAGATCTATCGCAATTACGTGCGCTTCGTCGGAGTCGGAGCCATCGCCACCGCGGGCATTTTCGGGATCATCAAATCGCTGAGAGTTGTGGCTGGGTCATTTGGCATCGCTCTGCGTGCCTTCCGCCATGGTGAGGCCGCGTTGCCAGAGCGCACCGACCGCGATGTGCCCATGATTTCGATCTTTGCCGGCGTGGTGTTTGGGGCAATCGGCGTTGCGATCCTGCTTGGGAACCTCGCGCCCTCCTGGACCGTGATCGCGGTAGGCTTGGCCTTGACCCTGCTTTTCTGTTTCTTCTTCGCCTCGGTGGCCGCGAACGCCATCGCTACCGTGGCGCGCAATCCAGTCTCGGGCATGACGATGCTCACCATCATCATCTCTTCAGTAGTCCTGCTGCGCTTTGGACTCTCAGGGACCACCGGAATGTTCTTCGTCATGGCCATCGCCGGAATGGTATGCAGCGCATTGTCGGTCTCCGGACAATTCATAACCGATCTGAAAGCCGGATACTGGCTGGGTTCGACTCCGGCTGCGCAGGAGAAGGTCAAAATTCTCGGGGTAATCGCAGCCGCCGTTGCCGTGGGGTTAACCATCGGCATCCTCGCGCGCGTATTCCAGTTTGGCGAAGCCATCGGTGCGGATGTTCGCCCGGTGCTGGCATCGCCCCAGGCTTCCATCATGAAGGCTCTAGTGGAGGGATTCATGAGCCACCAGCCCGTCGCCTATCTGCTGTTCGGCGCCGGAGCCATGATCGCACTGGTCCTGGAGATGCTCGGCCAGCCTTCCCTCATTTTTGCCTTGGGCATGTATCTGCCGCTTGAACTCAACACGCCAGCCTTGGTTGGAGGATTTCTATCTCATTTCCTGAACAAACGTTCCGAGCGGCTCGGCGGCGAGCCCGGCAAAAAAATTCGTGAGCGCGGCGTGATCATCGCCTCGGGACTGATGGCCGGTGGCGCACTGGGCGGCGTGCTCGGCGCTGCCTTGCGCCTGTTTCCCTGGTATCGCGAAGATCTGATCAGGACGCCCTTCTATTCCAGCGACGCAATTTCGCAATCCGTTTCCGCATTCTTCTTCATTGGTCTTTGCGTCTACGTCTGGTTCGCTTCCTTGAAAAAAGAAAAGGAGATCGGATGAAACACAATTCAGTAAATGTGGATCAGGCTGGAAAGTACGTGGCTGATGCCGTTCTCGGCATCGACACACTTTGGGGCGGAGACGTGATGTGTGCTTCGGGCACTGGCCGCTTCATCGCCGATTCCTGGTTCTCCGATCAGCCGTTGCCGCCCGCGTACACTCATCCAGCAGCGGCGCGCCTCCGTGAGTCCGGTGGAGTCGCCGGCAAGAGCGTGGATCGCGCAGCCGTCGACTCGTATCTGCGTGAGGTTGACCTCCCTAAAGCCATTGCCGGAGTGCGCGAAGAAGCGGGCAAGCTGGCAGGGCCAACCGCCAGGTTGCGTAAGCCCTATTTGATCGGACTAGCTGACTGCCTGGAGACAATGTGGGACCTCGCCATGGAGGTCCTCGGCAAAGGCGAACCCGTGCCCTATGCCCGTTGCGTGGAGGCCGCGACCGGAAAGCCTCCCGAACCATCAGAACCGGAGGAGAAGCGTCGGCGCGCCGCCGAATTGCTGGCGCGCAGTGGTTACGCAACATCGAAGCCGGGAAACGCGGCGGGCTTATTGGAGGCAGTCGATGCCTGGCGCCGCGATCGCGTTTCTCCCATGGCTTCGGTGCGCGCTCTGGGCGCGGCGGTAATCGCGCATTTTGACAATCTCAGCGCGAAGAATTTATTACCCTATCTTCCCAACGAACTCGCGCGGGTGCCCCGAGCCAATATCGATTTCCTGGCTATCAAGGATGCCTGGTTCTCCGGCTCCATGAACTACATTGGTCGCGCACGAAACGCGGACGGCTCCCCCCAATACGAAGCGACGTACGAAATCAATGCCTCTCTGCAAATTTCGTTTCCGGAGTTTGAACAGCTCGTCAGTCACGAGGTTGTGCCCGGTCACGTCACCACCTTCGCCTACCTGCAGGATTTGTACGTCCGCGGGAAGGCCGGCTTCGAGGCGACGGTTCTCACCATGAACACGCGCGCCGCCACGCTGTTTGAGGGGATCGCGAACAACGCAATTCTGATTGCCCACGGCGTCACGGAAATCGATCAATTGCCCGATGACGATCTGCAGATCGGCGTCCTGCTCGCCCTGTTGCAGGATGATGCCAAGAATCAGTCGTCGTATATGACGTGGGGTGAAGGCAGGCCGCAAGCGGAAGTAGCAGCCACGCTCCGCCGCGATTTTCTGGTCACCGAAGAACGCGCTGACAAGTTGTCGGGCGCATGGGGACGCCATCCGCTGTTGGGCCGTATGTATCTCCCTGCTTATCGCTCCGGCACCGAAAGAGTCGCCGCCCTGCGGCGGAAGTATCCCGCAGAAAAAGTACTCCCCGCGATATACGGGTGCGATGGGTTGGTGGATATTCAGACGGTGGATCTGCTGCTCAAAGGTTAGAACTTCCGCTGCGCCCGCGCGGGTAAGAACTTATTGTTTCCTGTTCGGAGGCAAGTCCCTCTTTGAATCGAAGCAACGATTACCCGGCTGCGCGAACTATCACAAGCCCGGTAGTGACGCGGTTTGAAAATTGCCATCCCTTCAGCGGAACATGCTGCGAGTTCGCTGCTTTCCCAATTTTTTTCATCACATTTTTTCCGTGCGCTCGTCACAGACTTACACCTGCGTCGCTGCTAGAATTCTCGGGACAGTACATCATCGAAAACTGTGCCCGTCTCCAGAGACGAAGCCAATTTCCGGTCGACGATTTTTCCTCGTTATTTGACAATTTATGGTCCCGCCCCACCGGGCAAGTGCACGCCAAACGGAGAAATTAGAGGTTAAGTCCAATAGTTTGAATACTTTGCCTTTAACTACCATGTTATCAATACTTTGACTCATTTTGGGGTAGGGGGGGGTACCCCCCCACTTTTGGGATTTCACCCTTCACAGACTGCGGAAAAATGTCGTGCAGACCCCGCATCGCGGTCGATAAGGTCACGCCCCGCGTCGCGCCGCCTGATTTCGGGAATTCCCTGCCGGCCGCTAAAATGGACAGGATAATTCATTGCGAAGCGAGGTTTTTCCGTTGGCCGTTCTGGTGGTTGGAGGGGCAGGATACATCGGCAGTCATGCCGCCCGCGCGTTGCGGCGCGCGGGCTATCAAGTCATCGTCTATGACAATCTTTCAACCGGATTCCGCCGCCTAGCCCAGGGTTTCGAGCTGATCGAAGGCGACATCGCCGATCATGCGAAGCTGCAGCAGGTTCTGCCGCGCGTGGACGCCATCATGCACTTCGCCGCCCACGCCTACGTCGGAGAATCCGTCACCAACCCGCGCAAATATTTCCGCAACAACTCGGTCGACGCGCTCACCCTGCTCAATGCCGCCGTGGATGCCGGCGTCCAGCGCTTCATCTTCTCTTCGACGTGCGCGGTTTACGGAGTGCCCGCGAAGGTTCCCATCACCGAAGACACGCCGCGCGAACCGGTCAATCCCTACGGCGCCTCCAAGTTATTTTTTGAGCACGCGCTCGAAGCCTACGACCGCGCCTACGGCATAAAGTCGGCGCGCCTCCGCTACTTCAACGCCGCCGGAGCCGACGACAGCGGAGAAATCGGCGAACTCCACGATCCCGAAACCCACCTCATCCCGTTGGCTCTCCTGGCGGCAACCGGGAACGGCCCCGAACTGCAAATCTTCGGAGACGACTATCCCACGCCCGATGGCACCTGCCTCCGCGACTACATCCATGTCAACGATCTGGCCGACGCCCACGTGAAGGCGTTGCAGCATCTCGAGCAAGGCGGAGACTCGCTAGCCCTGAACCTGGGTACGGGCAAAGGCCATTCGGTTCTGGAAGTAATCCACGCCGCCGAAGCTGCAGTCGGACAACCCGTCCGCCGCAAGATTGGGCCTCGGCGACCGGGCGATCCGCCAATCCTTGTAGCCGACGCCAGCAAAGCCCACAAGCTTCTCAACTGGACTCCGCAGCGGGACCTGAGCAATATTGTCTCGACGGCTTGGAAGTTTATGCGGGCGAATCTGTAGGAATTTCCCGCCAAACTGTATCTGCCCAGGTTCGGAGAGTGGCCGCTTGTCTGCCGGAGCCGTCTGAGCTCGCGGGTCCTCCGATGTAAACTGGTAGTCATGAAGGGCGCGTTGGTCTGGATGTCCTTGCTGTTGATGTGGGTGCAGGCGGCGTTTGGTACCTCCTTGCGGTCCATGGATTTACGACACGTGGCGTCTCATTTGACAGTTGTCGTCACACATCGTGAAAAGCCTATCGCAGGAATCGAAGTTCGGGTTGTTCGCGAAAAAAGTGGTGATCCAGTTTTCAGTCGTACAACCGATGAGAAGGGTACGGTTGTCATTGACGGCCTGACGGCAGGCCGCTACTTTCTCACTGCCTCATACGAAGAGTTCGATGCAGCGAAAGAATGGCTTGAGGTCGTGGCTGTCCCCAATTCAAAAACCAAGAAGCGCTTCGATTTTCAGTGGGCAGATTGGTCATATCAAACCCGCCGCGTGGCGGGGACGCTCACAGGTCTTGTCCCAGGGACCACGGGCCATCCGCTGATGGACATAATTCACCCGATCGCGACCGTCTATTCCGGCGTTGCGATAACACTAAAGAATGCTTTCTCTGACGATGAGCGCCACACGATTTCCGACAGTTCTGGCGCGTTCCTCATCGACGATTTGCCAGACGGCATCTACATCCTAACTATTGCCGGCGGAATGAAGTCGCTTTACGGGGAACCCAATGTTACAAGGCAAGTCATCGACGTGATGCGGAGCGCTACTAGTGATTCCTTGCCGCTACAGCTCAAGGACACAGGGAGCGGTGTGGAATTTGAACTGGCGGACAAATGACATCCTCGCTAGGCAGCCAAGCAGCGAGCCATCTGACCGCCCCTACTCCAACTCCCGCGCCGCCGCCTCGATTACTCCCGCCTCATCCTCCAGCGCCTTCGCCACGCGAACAATCTCTGCCTCCGCTTCTGCCCATCGCTTCTGCTCAATCCCCTCGCGGACGCCCGGAACCGTCTTCACGCCGTACCCCGAATAAACGCCCGGCGCGTACAGCAGATGCTTGTACCACGACCGACGCGGCAATCCATCCTCATTGGTCAGCCGCCGCTCGCGTCTCCATCAGCTCGCGATTCACTGCGCGCGAGCTTCTCCGGTCCAATCCACCCGCCGCATCGCCCATACTCACCTGCTTCTTCGCCAGCGCCTGCTGATAATGCTTCGCGCTCCGCGTCAGCGCTTCCACCGCATTTTCCAGCGGAGCAAAATTCAGATGTGGAGGAACTTCCTCCTTCACCGGAGCCACCGTCGGCCGCCGCGGATCGAACGTCGCCGCAAAAACTCCCTCCTCCAATTCCTGATTCCGCTCGCGAATCTCCTCCTGTTTCGCCGCCAGCAGCTTCTGCAATTCTTTCGTGTACATATCCACCGTGTCGGCAAAATCCACGAAGTCGAACGGCAGCACCTCGGCATCCGCCAGCCGCATCACCGATGTTCCAACGGTTTGCGCCAGCGCCCGCCCATAGACAAAATTCGTGTCCGAGAAATGCGTGTACCAGTAAAAATCGTCGTAGATCGAGTGGTAGATTCCCTGCTCATCTTCGCCGCCGTATCCCAGGTCGAGCGTTGCGATGCCGAGGTGATCGAGGTAAGCCGTGAAATCCGTTCCCGAACCGAGCGCCTCTATGCGAGGTCCGCCCGTTGCCGCAATTCCTGACGCTCCTCCGCGGTTTTCGCCTTCGCGATCCGCGAAAGTTGCTCGCGCTTCCACACCGACATCTTCGTTTCCGGATCTTCAATGTCGCGCGCCACGCCGTTGATGAACTGCTCGAGGCTGTGCGACCCGCCCATGTTCAGCAGGCCGCGATCGTTGCCGTCGGTGTTGATGTAGACAGCGGCGTGCTGCTGCAACTCGTCCGCATGCTGCTCCGCCCACTCGGTCGAACCCAGCAGCATCGGCTCTTCGCCATCCCACGCGCAATAGATGATTGTGCGCCGCGGCTTCCAGCCCTGCTTGACCAACTGTCCGAGCGAGCGCGCCTCTTCCAGCAGCGCAACCTGTGCCGAGATCGGATCCTCCGCGCCATTCACCCACGCATCATGATGATTGCCGCGGATAATCCACTCGTCGGGCGCGACGCTCCCCGGAATTTTCGCGATGACGTCATACACCGGCTTGATATCCCAGTTGAATGCGACCTTCAGATGAACCTTCGCCGGCCCCGGCCCCACGTGGTACGGAATCGGCAGCGACCCGCGCCACTCCTCCGGAGCCATCGGCCCAGCCAGCGCCGCCAGCAGCGGCTGCGCATCGCCATAAGAAATCGGCAGCACCGGAATCTTCGTGATGCTCTTCGCCTCCTTGATCGGCAGCCGTTTCGCACCCGGGGTCGCGCCCCAACCCGGCGTCAGCGGATCGCCCGGACTCGACGGATGCGAAATCCATCACGCTGCCGCGCTGCACGCCATCCGGATTGCGCATCGGCCCTTCGGGAAAAACATTGTCGCGCGAGTAGCCATCGTCCTGCGGCTCGGAATAAATCAGGCATCCGATCGCCCCATGCTCGGCCGCGACTTTCGGCTTCACGCCGCGCCAGGAGTGATAATATTTCGCGATCACAATCGCGCCCTTCACCGAAATGCCCAGCCGGTCCAGCTTTTCGTAATCCTCGGGCAAGCCGTAATTCACAAACACCAGCGGAGCCGTCACGTCGCCATCGATCGAATAGGCGTTGTAAGTCGGCAACTGCTCCGACTTCTGGTTTGAAGTCGGATCGATGGCCAGCGCAGGCTCTTCCAGCTTGGCAGTGAACTTCGTGGGCGCGACCATCTCGACCACGCGCACTTTTGGCGTAGGAAAGAGCACGTCAAACCGCTCGATGTGCGCATCCAATCCCCACTCCTTGAAGTGCGCCAGGATCCACTCCGCGTTGTCCTTGTCGTAAGGAGAGCCTACGTGATGCGGGCGCGCCGAGAGCCGCCGCATGTATTCCCGCAGATTTGCTGGTTCGGGAATCGCCCGGAACTTCGCCTCCCACTCGCGCTCGGTCTGGCTGTTGCGAGACGAGTATCCGACCAGCGGGGCCTCATCCGCGCCAAAGGATAAAGATGGGACAACCAGACTGAAAACCAGCAACATCACGGCGCAGGCTCGCATGTGTCTCCTTGAGTTTGGTTGATGCAGGAATGCGTGGCGGCAATTATACGCGCAAAGCTCTAGGACACACTTGGGACAAGGACTCTCCATCCAACGTGACGCCCATCACAGGCGGATGTTCGGAGGAAACGAGACAATAGTGCAGACTCAAGTGAGCGCCACTTCCGGATGTCCCGCGCTCGAAAATGTTAAATTGGAAGGTTCATGTCCGCCCCAAATTCTCTCTTTGTCCGCGCCGCCAAGGCCCAACCCACCGAGCGCACGCCCATCTGGCTCATGCGTCAAGCGGGCCGCTACATGGCTGAATACCGTGCTATCCGCAAACAATACTCGCTGATCGAAATATGCAAGAAGCCCGCGATCGCCGCCCAGGTCACCATCGAAGCCGCCGAGATTCTTAAGGTTGACGCCGCTATCATCTTTGCGGATCTTCTTCTTCCCCTCGAAGTAATGGGCTTGCCCTTCCACTTTGCTGCCGGTGAAGGGCCGAAGATCGAAAAGCCGATCCGCACCGCCGAGGATATCTCACGCCTGCGCACCGACCGCGCCTCCGAACTTGGCTACGTGTCGGAAGCGATCAAGCTGGTGGTCAAGCATTTCGGAGACCGGCTCCCGGTGATCGGCTTCTGCGGGGCTCCTTTTACGCTGGCCAGCTACATGATCGAAGGCGGAGGCTCGCGCAACTACATCCACACAAAAAAGATGATGTACTCCCAAGCTGCCGCTTGGAACGAGCTGATGACGAAGCTCGTCTCGGTGACCGCCGAATATTCCGCCGAACAGGTACGCGCCGGAGCCGACACCATCCAGATCTTCGATAGCTGGGTCGGATGCCTCAGCGTCGAGGACTATCGCCGGTACGTGCTGCCGCATGTCACCGACCTCGTGAAGCGCCTGCAAAAAACCGGCGTGCCCATCATTTATTTCGGCACGGACAGCTCAACTCTTCTTCCGTCGATGCAGCAATCCGGCGCCGAAGTGATTGGTCTCGACTGGCGCATCCCGCTCGATACCGGCTGGCAGGCACTCGGCAACAAGGGAGCCGTACAAGGCAATCTCGATCCCGTGCTGCTCTTCGCCGAATGGAAAGAGATCAAGACGCGCGCCGAAGATGTTTTGCGGCGGGCCGCTGGACGCCCCGGCCACATCTTCAATCTCGGACACGGCATTCTTCAGGAAACTCCTGTCGAGAACGTGAAGTCCCTGTGCGCCTACGTCCGCGACCATTCTGCGGAATTCAAGACGGAGCCGAGGAAATGACCGCGTGTCCCCTGGGCCTCGCCGGGGCCTGCTATTGTGCAAGCCAGCGCAACTCGTTCGGCAGCATGACTGCTGCGCCCGCCTTGGCGAAAACTGCCGTCCTGCTCCTGGCTCACGGCACTCCCGACAATCCCGACCAGATTCCAGAGTATCTCCGCTACGTTACCGGAGGCCGCCCGCTCCCGCCGCACGTCGTCGAAGAAATCCGTCACCGCTATTCGCTGATCGGATTTTCTCCTCTTTCCTGTTGGACCCTGCTGCAAGCCGACCGTCTTTCGCAGGAACTCCAACTGCCTATTTTCGTAGGAATGCGTAACTGGAAGCCCTTCATCGCCGATGCGGTCAAGGCAATCGCCGCGCAGGGGTTCGAGCGTGTGATCGCCATTTGTCTTGCCCCGCAAAATTCCCGCACCAGCGTAGGACTCTATCGCGGCGCCGTCACCGGCGAAGCCTCACTCCCATTCACATTAGATTTCGTCGACGAGTGGCACGACCAGCCGCTGCTGGCCAAGGCCTTCGCAGAAAACCTACGCGCCGGATGGGCAAAGGCCAACGCCGAATACGGCGGCACGTTGTCCGGAACTATGTCCGGCCCTCTGCCCATCATCTTCACCGCCCACAGCGTTCCCGCGCGCACCATCACCGAAGGCGATCCCTACGAAGCCCAGTCCAAAGAAACCGCCCAACTGGTAGCGCAAGCAGCCGGCCTCGCAGACGGCGCCTGGACCTTCGCCTTCCAAAGCCAGGGCATGTCCGGAGGCCAGTGGATCGGGCCCACCGTAGAAGAAACAATCCTGAGCCTCAAAGCCAAAGGCCACTGCGGAGTGTTCATTCACCCCGTAGGCTTCCTCTGCGATCACGTAGAAGTGCTCTACGACATTGACATCTTCTTCAAACAGTTCGCGGAAAAAGAAGGCATGCGCCTATGGCGAGCCGAATCGCTGAACGGATCGAAGACGCTGACGGCAGCGCTGGCGGACTTGGTTCGCGGGCGTGTTGCGGCGGTCGGCGTTTAGCGACCAAAGCGTGGATTTGTTCGCGGTAGTTAATGTAAACGCCCTTACCAACAGCTATCTTTACTTTCTGCTGTTGGTGGCGTATGAGTGTCGATTATGCGCATGTATGCCCCATATTTCATCGTGTTCATGGTTCTAATATCACGCGCGTTCTCCGCTGCACAGGTTCAGACAAATACCGAAGATGAAGTGCTGCGATACGCGAAATCAATTGACGTTGCCAAACTGGACTCGACACTTCCTTCGCAACCGCTGGAGGAATGGCTTCTCCGTGGCCCAGCACGAATCGACGAGGTAACCTGGAGAATTAGTCTTGACTGTGATTTGAAAGACCCCCAACCAGATGCAGAGGGCAATTTGCCGCTCTGCGTAAGGATTGCTTTCCGGCGAGGAAACATCACCGGACTTGGTTTGCTGAGGGTGGGTACACGCAAGTCCGGCATTAAGGGGCAACCAGCGTTTCAGTACCCCCTTGGTGTCCTGTTTCCGTTTTCGGTCGGAGATTACGACAAGCTATCGGAGCTTCCTCGTTATCTTGATGGCATACCGCAGTTTGGAACGGTCTGTATTCTTCCGATTGCGTCAGAGCGGGAACACAAGGTTTCTTCAGTTGAAGATTACAACCCTGCCACACTGAAACTGCGGATTGACAAGCGACAGGAACTGGTTTGGCCGCATGAACGGCCGGTCAAGATTGAACCTTTCAGCTTAAAGGAAAAACACGTCGTTGCAGTCACATCCGACAAGAAGGAAATACAGTCATTCCGGTTCGACTTCATCGACTATTGGGATGCAAAGCTCTGTCTCGCTTTCGATGGCCCTCAACTCGCGCATGTAGAAAGCCACAGGAGCGCAAGTTGGTGCAACTGCGAGTGAAGTGGAAAATCGCTTGCGATAAATCGCCGTTACACCAACAACGCTGACAAGAGGCGTGTTTGTGCTGTGAATTAGAGTCAAGTTCATGGACCGAAGTAAAAGCCGAAAGCCCAAGCTCGTAGCTCAAGGCTCGTAGCTCGCAGCTTCTCTTATGCCACGTATCGCCATCATCGGCGGCGGAATCTCCGGCCTCTCGGCCGCGTTCGCGCTTGAAGAAAAACGCCAGTCCGGCGCCCAATCCGACACCTACTCCGAAAGAAAGATTGAATATGTCCTGTTCGAAGCCGCCCCGCGCCTCGGCGGAGTCATGGTCACCGACCGCGCCGATGGCTGCCTGATCGAAGCCGGCCCCGATTCCTTCCTCACAGAAAAACCCTGGGCCGCCGACCTCTGCCGCAAAATCGGACTGGGCGACCAGCTCATCGGCTCCAACGACGCCGACCGCAAAACCTACATCGTGGTCAAGAACAAGCTAGTCGTCATGCCCGACGGCCTCATGTTCATGGTGCCAACCAAAATTCTGCCGACGGTACTCTCCCCGCTCTTCTCCCTGCGCACCAAAATGCGCATGGCCGCCGAGTGGTTCCATCCCCCGCACAAGGCCGACGCCGACGAAACCGTGGCCCAGATGGTCGAGCGCCACTACGGATCAGAAATGGTCGATCTCCTAGCCGATCCGCTCCTCTCCGGCGTCTACGGAGGCGAAGCCACCGACCTAAGCGTCCGCGCCGTCCTCCCTCGTTTCGCCGACATGGAATCGAAACACGGCAGCCTCGGCCGAGCCATGCTAGCCGCCCGCAAAAAAATGGCCGCCGCGGCCAAAGCCCCGCCAAAGCCGCTCTTTACCTCGCTAAAAGAAGGCATGCAGCAAATGGTCGATGCCCTAGTCGCCCGCCTCGACCCCGCCATCCTTCGCACATCCACGCCCGTACTCTCGCTCATGCCGCAAGACAACGGCTGGACCGTCGCCGCCGGATACCAGTCCGATCACTTCGACGCCGTCATCATTGCCGCGCCCGCGCGCGCCGCTGCCTCCGTGCTCCAATCCGCCGACGCCAATCTCGCCACCGAACTCGCTTCGATCAATTACAGTTCGTCGGTCACGGTCACGCTCGGCTACGACGAAAAAGTCCGCCGCTCGCTTCCTCCCGGCTTTGGATTCCTCGTCCCGCGCAGCGCCGGACGCCGCATGCTGGCGGCCACATTCGTTCACAACAAATTCCCCCACCGCGCCCCGGAAAATCGCGCCATTGTCCGCTGCTTTCTCGGAGGCGCGCGCGACGAGCAGATCCTCGACTCGACCGAGGATCAGATTCTGCAAATCGTCCGCGACGAACTCCGGCAAATCATCGGACTCGACGCCGAACCACTCTTCACCCGCGTTTATAAATGGAGGGCGGCGATGGCGCAGTATTCCGTGGGTCATCTCGAACGCCTTAAGCGCATCGAAGGACTCCGCACGAAGCTCCCCGGCCTGGCCCTCGCCGGCAATGGCTTCAATGGCATTGGAGTTCCGGATTGCGTCCGCTCAGGCACGGAAGCCGTCAACAAGATCCTCTCCGAAATGGGGCTGTGGTCTGCAGCGTAGCTTTTGCTCTGTAGCTGGTGTTGCCCGTTCTTTGTTTTGTATTCCGCCGTGTTCTCCTGGTTACCAGGGTTCTACCGCCAGAGTGACCAAAATACTCGATGGCATTCGGCGAGAAATTCATCGTGCCGAAACTATTGCCGCAGCCTCTGGGTTAGTACAATCGAACCCGTGGGGATCATCATGAAAATTCTATTCGCTATCGTGTGCCTCGCCTCCGCGCTCAGCTTCGGCCAGCAAAATTCGCCCTCGACTCCCTCCAATGACTCGTCCGGCATGAAAAGCATGACCATGCCGGGACAGGACAGCTCCCAGATGTCCGGCAAGTCCATGAGTGCCCAATCCGACGAGCAGTCCGACGACGCCAGCGTCCACGTCATGAGCTCCATGGAAGGCCGTCACATGGACATGGGCCCACATATGAAGATGACAGCCCTCCGGCCTGTGCAGCCGGGAGACGCCGAGCGGGCTGAAAAAGTTGTGGTCGCGGCGCGCGTGGTGATGGAAAAATACAAGGACTACCACACTGCGCTCAACGACGACTTCCGCATCTTCCACCCCGAGGTGCCGCAAAAGCAATATCACTTCACCAACTATCGCAACGCCTTTGCGGCCTTCTCGAAATTCGATCCCGACAATCCTACGTCACTTCTTTATGAAAAAGATGGGGAAGGCTACCGTCTCGTTGGTGTGATGTACACGGCTCCCAAGCGTTTTACCGAAGACGACCTGAACGAGCGCATCCCGCTGAGTATCGCGCAGTGGCACGAGCATATTAACTTCTGCAAGCCGCCCGATGGCCATAGAGCCGAAATGTTGGGCCCGAATCCGAAGTTCGGACTGCGCGGCTCGATTACGACCGAATCCGACTGCACCGCCGCCGGTGGAGAGTTCCATCCCATAATCTTCAACTGGATGGTGCACGTCTATCCTCTGGAGAAAGACGAAGCGAAAATCTGGTCTGTCGAACGGCAGCACCAGCACGAAGACTGAGCGAAGAAAGTGGCACTCTGCTGTCGTCCTCGTGCAGAGAGTTTGTGATTTTGAATTTCTTCACGGCCTTACTCTCTTGCTCGTATCCGCCGTGCTTTCTTCCCCCGATTTCAGCAAATCGGGGGGGTACCCCCCCTCCCCCCTGTTTTCCTGCAAAGTATTGCAGAATAAGCACTTAACTCCAAAGTATTCAATAATAAGGACTTAGCCGCAGCCTCTGCTGATTTCCGGCCATTTCACCCTATTCTTGGGGACAAGCCTGACATGTCAAAGAGCATATTTCCGATGACTTTTCGCGAGCCGGAGTGCCTACCCCTAGAGACGGGAAGTACTTTCGCCTAGGCACACGTCAGTGGTTAGTATGGCCTACGGCGGGCTGCATGTCTGTGATGGGTCGCACGGCAGATTTGTGATGAAAAAGGGTGTGGGTGAATCGCTGGCATAGACCAGGCCCACCGCAGGTCTATGTCCCCTCTGCTATCCTGATTTTTCCATCCCTACTTCAGAAAATGGCCGCTTCGTCCCCCAGTCCATGGAAGATCATCCTCGCGTTTGCCCTGGTCTATATTTTCTGGGGTTCTACGTATCTCGGTATTGGGATCGCGGTCGAGCAGATTCCTCCGGCTTTCATGTGCGCGGCGCGCTTTCTGATCGCGGGCATCGTGATGCTTGCCTACTGCGCGATCACAGGACGCCAGATTCGTTTTTCGTCGCGACACCTCGCGCACTTCGCAGTTGTCGGCCTTCTGTTGCTTATGGGCGGCAACATGACACTGTCCTATGCCGAGCGGATCGTCCCCACTGGGCTGTCCGCTCTGCTGGTGGCGGTGAGCCCACTCTGGTTTCTGGTCATCGACAGCCTGCTGCTGGGCAATCATCACATATCCGGACGCGGCAAGATTGGTCTCGCGATCGGGATTCTCGGCGTGATCGTACTCATCTGGCCCGACCTCGCGCATCCCACCGCTTTGGGCCGTCGCGAATTCCTGTGGTCGATTGCGCTGCAGGGAGGCTCGATCTGCTGGGCCCTCGGGTCCGTACTTTCGAAGAAATGGCAGACCGGCGCGGTCGATCCGTTCAGTTCGACAGCGTGGCAGATTGTCTTCGCCGGCTTCGGCAATCTTGCTTTTGCTTTAGTGGTCGAGCGCCATGCCAGCATCGTCTGGACGGTGCGCGGAGTCAGCGCCATTCTCTACCTGGTTGTCTGCGGTTCCTGGATCGGCTACACCGCATACATCTGGCTTCTGCAGCACGTTCCTACGTCGAAGGTTTCCACCTACGCGTATGTGAATCCCGTGGTCGCCGTGTTTTTGGGATGGCTGGTTCTGCACGAACGCATCGACCGTTACATTTTGATGGGGAGCGCGATCATCGTTGCGTCGGTCATCATGGTGACAAGCGCAAAGATTCACGCTCGCGCAACTGACGAGGATCTTCCTGCAGTCGAACCGGCTGGGGATTGAGAGCTGCAGAGACTTCCAGAAGTGAAGGCGCAGTTACGGTGTCACCTTGAACACCGTTCCGTAGCCGTACGCGCCGCCATCGTAAGTTGTACCGTAGAGATTGCCCTTCGCATCCATCACCAGGGAGCCGCCGGGGAACTGGCCGTCCGTTTTGCCCTTGAACTTGTAGAGCACGGTTTCGGCGCCCGCCGCGCTCACTTCGTATACCGATCCGGCGCACGCCGCGCCCCAACAGGTGTTGCCGCCGGTGACGCCATAAAGATTGCCCCCGGCGTCCATCACTAGTCCTCCAGCGGGATAGTATCCATCGCCTTCGCCAGTGAACTTGTGGAGCACGGTAAATTTCCACGTTCCCCCGGCTTCGGGCGAAAGCTCATACACGGTCCCGCAGCCCGTCGGGCAATCGCGATTGAGTTTGCCTCCGTTCATGGCTGTGCCGTAGAGGTTGCCCTGAGCATCGCGGACCAGGCTGCCGACAGGATAAGCCCCATCCGCCGCGCCGGTAAATTCGTGGAGCACGGTTTGGGCGCCACTTTGACTGAGTTCGAAAACCAGACCGCAACCGTTGGCGCATGCGGAGCCACTGCCTCCCTGCGAGGCTGTGCCGTAAATGTTGCCAGAGGTCTCGATCAAACTGCCCTGAGGAAGAGCCCCATCGTTACCGTTGAAGCTGAAGAGCGCGGTCTCCGAGTTTTGGGGAGTAAGTTCAAAAACCGCACCCTGGGATTCGAGACCTCCGCCCAGGGTCGTGCCATAGAAATTATCCTTGGCATCGCGCAGCAGCCCGGCGTCGGGAGAAGCGCCATCCGATCGCCCGGTAAACTTGTAGAGCACCGTCTCAGCGCCATTAGGAGCGACCTCGAAGACGGTGCCATTTCCGCCATCTCCGCCTCCGACGGTTGTGCCGTAAAGATTGCCACTCGCATCCATCATCAAACCGGAGGCGGGAGTTTGCCCATCGCCATTCGTTCCGGTAAAGCTGTAGAGAACGGTTTCGACGCCGGCTGAAGTCAGCTTGAACACCGTTCCGCAACCGCTGCTGCCGCAGTTGTTGTGGAAGATACCGCCCTCCGAGGTCGTTCCGAAGATGTTGCCGTTCGCATCCATGACCAAGCTACCATTGGGTGATTGGCCATGCGGTCCCTTATTAAAACTGTAAAGGATAGTTTCTGTCGGGGCAGCCAACAACGGAGTAACTGCCGTGAATACACTGAGCAATGCCCATGCCAGCGCGCTTTGTAGGGTCGCAACCGTCATTCGCAGAACCTGCTTCTTCGAAAATTTCGTAACGCTCCGCTTCCGTTGGGGCAGGCCGGCTTGAAATGCAAGAATCAATCGACAATCCTCCATACAGTTTTCAGAGATTGTTACCAGGTTTCTCGCGAGCGATCTCAACCGAATCGCGTGCGCAGAAACGCTTGGGGACGACGAATGCAGCGGAAGAATCTAACCTAATTGGCTGGCTGGTTCGTGGTCAAGACGGAAACGAATGGAAAGTGCGGTACAAAGATACTAACGCGGTTGGGCGCGACGAACGCGCCCATCATGGGCCGGAATGGCAGCGCTACTCCTCCGACGGTTCCGCATCGTTCACAACGTCCACGACGCGATGGCGGAGGGAAAATATCAGCTTCTGATCGACGTCGGGCTGAAAGGTGACCCGCATGGGACTGCGCTCCCAGGCCGGGGCCGGGCACTCGGAATCGGGGTCTTCATCTCCGCCAGGCTCCCCGACATCTTTCTTGAGAACCGGCTTGCGCCGCCCGACTTGGGCCACAATGGCAAAGAGCTTCTTGCCGTCTTCCGAAACACCGCAGTACGCGATGTAATCGCGATACCAGCTCGCCGTGGAATAGAAAGGATCGAACTCCGGCAGGTTCAACTGTGAAACACGGCCAGTCAGGCGATCGACCAGCAGCCAGCCGCCGCGTTGCCATTGCCAGTGAGCCGCCGATTCGCTGGGTAGCGCATCGTTCATCCGGAAGGCACGCCGCACCACGAACAGACGGTCGGTGAGCTCGTGCGGATTTCCGATCGTGTACTCCTTCAGGCGCGTGTCCACGAACAGGGCACGTACTTTGAGGTCGAACATTTTTTCGCCGGTCGCGTTTGGCCACCTGGCGGAGATCCATTTGCCAAAGCCGATCACGTGCGGTTTTGGAGCAGCGGCGCAGAGCCCACAACCAACCCAGAGTGTAAGGAAGACTACAAAGAGCCTCAGCTCGAATAGATGGAGATTGGTAGTGCAAGGCTTGCAAAGAATGAGTGATTTGCGAGGCATAGTTACGAGAATGCACCCAGGTGCGCCTCGACGCTATGATCCGCGAACATCGAAAATGTTCAGTTTCCGGGCCTTGCGTCGTCGGATATCGGATAGAATCGAAATGATTACGATGCTGGCAAAGTGAAGGGTGATGGTTCCCCTCAGCGGACAACCCTTTTTCCGCGCTTCCGTTCTTAGCTTCTATGGGTGAGGTCATTTCAGGCCGTCGCAGGCAATCCATTCTGGTTGTGGATGACCATCGGTTGAATGCCGAGTTGTTGCGGGAGATGCTCGCGACACGGGGCTATCACGCCCTCGTCGTCTCCAGTGCAGCGGCTGCGGAGGAGCAAATCCAACGGGTTGCTCCGGACCTTATCCTGCTCGACGTGATCATGCCGGGCAAAACCGGATACGAACTGTGCCGCGAACTTAAGGACAATCCGCAAACGCGTCTTATTCCGGTGGTGATGATTACTGGCCTCAACGCGCACGAAGACCGGCTGAAAGCAATTGAAGCGGGCGCGGATGATTTTCTGAGCAAGCCCGTCAGCCCCGAAGAATTATTTGCGCGGGTAAAGTCGTCGCTCAAGTTGAAAGAATTTACCGATGAATTAGAGACGGCCGAGTCGGTGCTGTGCACGCTGGGCCGGAGCGTGGAGGCGCGCGATCCATATACCGAAGGTCACTGCGAGCGACTGGCCCGCAACGCCAGCGATCTCGGCCGCTATCTCGACCTCGACGAGGAATCTATCGTGGCGCTGCGGAGAGGTGGCTATCTGCATGACCTCGGGAAGATTGCCGTGCCCGACGAGATCCTGAAGAAGGGCAGCAATTTAACGCCAGCCGAGTGGGAGATCATGAAGCTTCATCCCATCACGGGCGAGACGATCTGCCGTCCTTTGAAGTCGTTACGTTTGGTGCTGCCCATCATTCGCCACCATCACGAGCACACCGATGGCAGCGGCTATCCGGACGGGCTTCGCGCTCGCGAGATTCCCCTTCTTCCGCGCATTTTGCAGGTCGTCGATATCTATGACGCTTTGCGTACCGCCCGCCCTTACAAGCCCGCTCTTCCTCACGAGCAGGCGGCGATCACCATGCGCCAGGAAGCGCAGGCCGGACTTTGGGATGACGATCTGGTGGGCGAGTTCTTCAGCATGCTCGACAAGCAACGCCAAGTGGCCTAGCCTCGAGTTTCCAGGTTGCAAGGTTGCAAACTGAGCAGGTACTCTTGAATCTCAGAGACGTCGAAACGTTGAATCTCGATCTTGATCTATTCTTTCGTCATTCCCGCCTATAACGAGAGCAGCCGCATTCGGCCGACTCTAGATGAATTGCTTCGCTACATCCATGAGCGCGGGTGGCACGCGGAAGTTCTGGTCGTGGATGACGGCTCGCGTGACGACACACCGCAGATTGTCCGCGACTACGGCAAGGCGCATCCTGAGATATTGCTTGTCGAAAATCCCGGGAATCGCGGGAAAGGCTTCAGCGTGCGTAATGGGATGCTACACGCGCGGGGCGATGTTTGCCTGTTTACCGACGCCGATCTGTCCTCGCCGATCAGCGAGGCTCCGAAACTCTTCGACGCAATCGCTGCGGGCGCCGACATTGCCATCGGATCGCGCTGGCTGCGCTCCGATCTTCAGACCGAACGCCAACCGCTCTATCGGCAAGCGATCGGAAGAATCTTCAATGCTGTGCTGCGCGTGGTCCTGGGTTTGAAGTTTGCAGACACGCAATGCGGGTTCAAGGCTTTCCGGCGTGACGCCGCGCAACGTATTTTTTCTCTGCAGAGAATTGAACGGTGGGGATTCGATCCGGAGATTCTTTTTCTGGCGCGACGTATGGGTTTCAAGGTAAAAGAAGTGCCGGTAATCTGGGCGCACAGCGAAGGAACTCGGCTGCATCCTTTCCGCGACGGGCTTCGCATGCTGCTGGAAACTCTGCGAATCCGGTGGAACGCAATCAGCGGCGCCTACAACGCAACCGGCGTGCGAGCCACTGGCAAACCCTCCCCCAGCAAACTCTAGGCCCAGCACTATTGTGAAGCGGACACTGTCGCTTTCGCGGAGAGGCGCACGAATTCCGCGACCTTTTCGCCCATCTGGGCGGTCGTAGCCGTGGGCTGCGCGTCGCGGGCCAGATCTGGGGTGCGCATGCCTCCCTTGAGCACCGAGAGGACACCTGCCTCCACACACTCCGCTTCCTTCATGAGACCGAAGGTGTAGCGGAACATCATCGCTACCGAAAGTATGGCTCCGAGGGGATTCGCGATTCCCTTCCCTGCTATATCGGGCGCGGATCCGTGCACCGGCTCATAAAGTCCGACGGGGCCTCCAATGCTGGCCGAGGCTAGCAGACCCAACGCTCCCACCACGCCGCCAGCCTGGTCGGAGAGGATATCGCCAAACATATTCTCCGTCAGGATGACATCGAACTGCGTCGGCTTCAGCACCAAGGACATGGCGGCCGAGTCTACATACATATGCGAGAGCTGAACGTCCGGAAATTCGGTGCCGATGCGCGTGACAACTTCGCGCCATAAACGCGAGCACTCGAGGACGTTCGCCTTGTCCACCGAAAGCAACTTCCGGCGGCGATTACGCGCGAGGGTGAATGCAACGCGTGCGATGCGGTCGACTTCCGGTTCGCTGTAGCGCATGGTGTTGAGAGCCTGGCGGGATCCGCCTGTGCCCTCGATCGAGCGCGGCTGCCCAAAGTACAGGCCGCCCAACAGCTCGCGGACGATCAGAATGTCAGTGCCTCGGACGATCTCCTCGCGCAGAGGCGAGCAGGCTGCCAATGCGGGGTAGAAGACAGCTGGACGTAAATTGGCGAAGGCTCCCAGTTCCTGCCGCAGGCGCAACAATCCAGCTTCGGGGCGTAGCTCGCGAGGATTGTGGTCGAAGACCGGAGTACCCACGGCTCCGAGAAGAACGGCTTTCGATGCGAGACAGGACTTGAGTGTAACGTCAGGAAGCGGATTCCCGAACTTGGCGAGTGCTGCGCCGCCAATTTCTTTCTCCTCGAGTTTGAGATCGTGACCAAATCCATCAGCCACTTCCGTGAGAATACGCACGGCTTGCGACGTGACCTCGGGACCGATCCCATCACCGGGCAGGCAAGTGACAGACAGATGCATGCAACCCTCGCTTTTCAGCAGACAGAATACATGACGAGACAACGGAGCGGAACTGGCATCAGGTAGGCAAAGGACGCACCGCTATCGCGTATTCGGTGAACGGCGGCTCATTTGGCAGATGCGATTGGGCAGACCGAGCAGAGTGCGTTTCGATTAGAGGCCCAGGATTAAACACCCCAGAGGTAGTCTTCCTGTTCACCGTGATGCTCGCCGAAGGCGTTTGGCCTGGGAAGGTGACCCGGCCCAACGGGAATATGCGCCGGCACGGATTCGTGCGCTCCGCCGACAGCGGCAGAACCACGCGGCAAGGGGACGCCAGCCGCGGCCGGAAACTTCTTACCCTGCGTGCCCGGATCGACATTGCTGAAATTACTGGTGACGTCGTGGATCAGTTCAAGCAAGTGGCTATCCTGCACCCGCTTGATGCGATCGGCCAGGATGACAAACTTGCGGTAGATCTCGTCGAGCTCGCGACGCTCAAAACTGTGCCCTAGTTGCTGGCAGCGCAAAGCCAACGCATGTCGACCGGAGTGCTTTCCCAGCACCAGGCGGGAATCAGGCACGCCCACCGACTGCGGCGTCATGATCTCATAGGTCAGCGGATTCTTCAGCATGCCATCCTGATGGATGCCGGCTTCATGGGCGAAGGCATTGCGCCCGGTGACGGCTTTGTTGGGTTGCACCGCGACGCGAGTAATCTCGGCCAGCATCTGGCTGGAGGGAAAAATCTGTTCGGTGGCCAGCCCCGTCTCATAGGGATACCGGTCTACCCGAACGCGCATCGCCATCACGACTTCCTCCAGCGAGGCGTTGCCGGCGCGCTCTCCAATGCCGTTGATGGTGCACTCCACCTGCCGAGCGCCGTTCTGCACTCCGGCTAATGAATTCGCCACCGCTAAGCCAAGATCGTTATGGCAATGCGTTGAAATCGTGACCTTGTCGATGCCCGCTACCTTTTCCTTCAAGGTGCGGATCAGCTGCCCGTATTCCTCCGGCATGCTGTAGCCAACTGTGTCGGGAATGTTCACCGTAGTGGCGCCGGCAGCGATGACGGCTTCGACCACTTCGCAAAGAAATGGAATGTCGGTGCGGGTCGAGTCTTCCGGCGAGAACTGGATGTCCGCGCACAAAGACTTCGCGTGGCGGACGGCCTCGCGCGCCTGCGCCAGGCATTGTTCGCGGGTAATGCGAAGTTTGTACTTGAGGTGAATGTCGGAGGTCGCGAGAAAAACGTGAATGCGGGGGTGGGCGGCATCCTTTAATGCCTGCCATGCGCGATCAATGTCAGGAGTACAGGCGCGGGCGAGTCCGGCAATTATCGGCCGGCGAACCGAAGCGGCGATCATTTGTACGGCTTCAAAGTCGCCATCGGAGGCGATCGGGAACCCGGCCTCGATGACATCGACGCCGAGACGATCCAGTTGCTGGGCAAGGCGCAATTTTTCCTGCACGTTCATGCTGCAACCCGGCGATTGCTCGCCGTCCCGAAGCGTGGTGTCAAAAATAGTGATGCGTGGCCGGTCCATGATGGCCCTCCCCTAAGGCAAACTCCTTATACTTTAACGGCAATCGGAGCTGAAACAAAGGTTATTATGTTTACAGAAGTATCAGTGGTAATGATACTATAAGTTATTATTATCGAACTGGACGATAAGTTCATAGTGTCTTGCAAGGGCTAACGGCGATGGAAATATCTCAATTGGAAGTATTTCTGACGGTAGCGCGCGAACGCCGCTTTTCCAGGGCGGCCGAGAAGCTGTTTCGCACCCAGTCGGCGGTGAGCCAAACCGTCCGCAAGTTGGAGCTTGAGATCGGAGAGCCACTCTTTGACCGCTCCTCCCGGGACGGCGTCCTCACCGATGCCGGGCGTGTTCTTCAGGAATATGCCGAGAGACTGGTCAACCTACGGCAGGATGCCCAGGAAGCTCTGGTTGAGATGCGCGAGCTGCAAAAAGGCAAGCTTGCGATTGCGGCCAATGAGTTCACGGTCCTCTATCTGCTTCCGATCCTGATGGAGTTCAGGCGCCTGTATCCCACCATCAAAATTACCGTCTGGCGGTCGCTGGGCAGCCACATCCCGGATGATGTCGTGAAGCACAAGGTGGAAATGGGCGTGTTGTCTTACGACCCTCAGGAGCCGCAACTCAAATCGATCGTGGTTTACCTTGACGAGTTGACGCTGGTGGTTCCCCCCGCGCATCCGCTGGCGTCGGCCGGCGAAGTGAGCGTTCACCAGCTTGGGGCCGAATCGTTCGTCGCGCACATTGTTTCATCTCCGTATAAAGACAAGGTGATTGAAGCTTTCAAGCGCCTCAAGACTCCGCTGCATCAGGATGTGGAACTGCCCACGCTGCAAGCCATCAAACGCTTTGTGAGCATGGGGAATGGTGTCGCCTTGGTGCCCGAGATCAGCGTAGAGAGCGAAATTGCCCGCGGAGAGCTGGTGCGCGTCCCGGTACGCGATCTGCATTTTCAACGCAAGCTGCGCCTGGTCTACCGGCAGGAATCGGGTCTCTCGCACGCAGGCCAGGCATTCCTGAAGGTGGCGGAGCAGGTAGCCAAAGACCGCGGTGGGCGCTACCGCTTCCAGCGCGAGAAATAATCGTGTTACTTCGAGGAATCTTTCTTCCGCAACGCATCGGGCGGAGCGGGAACGGAACGGCGCAGTGGCACGATCGCGCCCTTCGAGGGATCGGCGGCCGCATTCGCGCGCGCCAGAACCTCGTGCTGAATGTATTGAACGAAGTCCTGTATCTGGAATTGCATCTCCTCCATGCGAGCGCGCATTTGCAGGATGATGGCGATGCCGCTGATGTTCACTCCCAGATCGCGCGCCAGCGAAAGGATGAATTCCAGCCGCTGCAGGTCTTCATCAGTGTAAAGACGAGTATTACCCTCGGTGCGGCTGGGCTTGAGCAATCCTTCGCGCTCGTACAGGCGCAAAGTCTGGGGATGAATCTCGTACATTTCGGCGACCGCCGAGATCATGTATGCGCCCTTGGATTTACGCTTGGTCATGAGGTCCCGCTCCTGGTAAATCTACCCTGCAGTCCGGTGAAGTGAGCGCTTTCTAGAATCAACATCGCAACTTAGAACGCATATAACTCCAGTTTTGTAAAACGCGCGATTCTTGTCAAATCCCGATCAAGGGTAAACACGCTCGCTCTATGGTCGAGCGCTATGGAAGCGATGAGAGCGTCAATCGAACTCAGTGTGATCCCTTCCTCTCTCGCTTCGCGGTAGACCGAGGCAGCTCTTCGATAGGTCTCGAATCCCCTAGGCTCGATGAGATCCCATTGGGCGAGGAAGTGTTCGATGCGCGCCGCGTCGCGAGTCAGTCCTTGCAAAACTTCCGCGATGACAATCCCGGTCAGAACAAGAGGTTCACCTTCTTCGATCATTCTTCGGAGTTCGACTCCGGCGCGACCGGAATGCGACGCGACCAACCGTGTCTCCCTTTAAGATCTCCCCGTGTTCCTCTGTGGGCTCGGTGGTTAATTCATTTCAGCCGCCACCGAGATCATGTGCGCGCCCTTTTATTGAGTTGACCGTCCGCGCAGACGAGATCTGATCTCTATCCAACAGACGATCACCCCGGCGATGATACCGAGACAAATGGCACCGCCCACTACGAACGAAGCCCACTCCTCCCCGGGCCCGAACCATGCGTTTTGTCGCCAAGAAGGTACGTAGCAAGGCTCCCAAGGAGAAGTGCTGCCGGAACAGTAACCACAGCCGCGCAAGTGCCAGCCACCAACCCGTAAAGGACGGTTTCGCTCCTCCGGATTCCACTTACGAGCGCGGTCCATCTCACATGGCGATACTGGCGCCAGCTTCCTCTAGCGTCAAGCCCTTCCGCGCAAGCGCGCCACTTTTGTAATCTTCCGCGTTCTCCCGAATAACAACTGTCGTGGGTAGTTCTTGCTAGCACCGCTTGTTCCGTCTGCAAAAGAAAAGAGACGGGATGAGCCCCGTCTCCTATCGTTAGCCTTGTCGATGAGTTACGCTACCAACTCCGGCTTCGGTTCAGGCGGAGCCCAGCCCCCGGGCTTCAGTGCGTGGTTAATTGCATAGACAACCACACCCGCGCCCATCAGGATCAGCCCAAACCAGAAGGCGCTCATCCCAAGGATCGCTTCGTGTTCACTGTTTAATACGGCGAATCCGAGCAGCAGCGTTGGCGGAATTCCGACCGCAATCGCTCCAAACCAGCCCCCCGGCACGCCGAACGGCCGCTTCAATTCCGGCTCGCGGAAGCGGAGGACGATGAGCGCGATGAACTCCAGGGTCAGGCTGGCCCCGTAGATCATGATGTCGAGCGTGACCAACCGCTCGAAGCCGATATTCAGCGCGAGGCCCCATCCGATGCCTAGCGCAATGATCGCAACCCAGGGCGCACGCGATTTCGGATGCAGTTTCGCAAACACCTTCGGCAACATGCCATCCTGCGCCATGGCGAGAGGCAGACGCGAATAGCTCATGACCAGCGCATTGAACATCCCGAATCCGCTCATCATGCCGCCGGCGACGAGCGCGATTCGCAGGACTGGTCCACCCATCAACTGCGCGATGTCGGCCCAGGCTCCAGTCTCCCAGGCGCTGGCAGGCAGGCCGGTCATCCACATCGCCGCAAACGGCAGGACGTAGGTTAGCGCCACAATGACAACCGCCCACAACATGGCGCGCGGATAAGTCCGCTGCGGACGCTCGACCTCGGTCGCAATCGTCGACGCATTGTCCCAGCCCATGTAATTCCACATGCAGATCAGCAGTCCGCCGAGGATGTCGACGTTCGAAGTCGTGGGCTTGGTGACGGCATTCGCCAGCGCGTGAATCTTGAATGGTGCCAGCACAAAGATCGCGGCAAACGGAGCGGACAGGGCGAAGAAAAGCCACAGCGACGTAGTTGAAACCACCTTCACTCCGGCGATATTCAGGATCGCGCAGACAATCACCACGCCGAGCGCAACCGCGACCCCGCGATGGTTCTCCTGGAACCAGGGAAATATGCGAGTCAGGTACGCGACAAAAAGCGTGGGATAAATGGCCATGTCGAAAATGGACGCTACCAGCGACAGCCATGCTTCCTGAAATCCCCAGAAATTCCCCATCGCGCGGCGCACCCATGCGTAATAGCCGCCCTCGAAAGGCAGTGCGCTCGAAAGCTCGCCAATCATGAACGCGGTCGGCAGGCTCCAGAGCAGCGGGGTGAGCAGCAGGATGAGGATCGCTTTGCCGTAGCCGGCACCGTGCACGATGTCTTCGGTCCCGTAGGTCCCGCCCGACACCATAAAGAAGGTAGCGGCGACCAGCGGCCACAGCGTGAGGCGAATCGACTTTTTACGGGGGGCGACAGCAGGACCAAAGCTTGTCGGCGAGATGTTAGCAGGAGCGGTAGCAGTTGCCAATTCCGATGGCTTCCTCCTCAAAGCGACTCACTCTCACCACCGCGTCTCCCTTGAAAATGTTGCTCGCGGCTCCCGGGTGCAAAGCGAATTTCCCGGACATCTCGGCGAAGTTAGTTCGCAGTTGTGAGATTACGGGAAATCTCCGGAGATGCAAGAATTTTCTTCGAAAAACAGCAAAATATTTTTGTGACGAAAGACTGCTACAGGGGTAACGGTACGCGACCAAGCCGCGAGCACTCCCGACCTGACGAACGCGAACGTTTCGAGGGCGAAAATTCCCTAACCACAGTTACACAGTGGCGCACGCGTCATCCTCGCTTTCCGTCGCGGAACTCGTGGTTAAGGGGCATTGAAAGTTCGCCACGGAGTCGACCGCAGTCTAGCCAACCCCCAACCCGGCAGGTAAAATGTCTGCCGACTCGAAACTGCCCACCTGAACTCCTGAGGAGGATCTATGAACTTCAACTTTGCTGCCACCATGCAGACCGTAACCGCCGTTCTGACCGCCGTCGGCTTGAAGATTTTGGGGGCTATCGCCCTCTGGATCGTGGGGCGCTGGCTGATCGGCCTCGCGCTTCGTTTGCTGGACGGCGCACTCCGCAAACAGAAGATTGATCCCACTCTGATTCGCTATATCAACTCGGCTCTGGCTGCGGTGCTGAACATCGTGCTGGCCGTCGCTATCCTCGGGTTCTTCGGCGTCGAGACCACCAGCTTTGCTGCCCTGATTGCGGCGGCTGGCGTTGCCATCGGCATGGCGTGGTCAGGATTGCTGTCGAACTTTGCCGGTGGCGTATTTCTCGTGATCCTGCAACCGTTCAAGGTGGGCGACTTCGTAACGGTCGCGGGAATCACCGGAACGGTCGAGGAAATCGGCCTTTTTGCCACGACCCTGAGCACTCCGGACAACGTGAAGACCATCGTTGGCAACGGGAAGGTTTTTGGCGACACGATCCAGAACTTTTCGGCGAATCCTTACCGCAGGGTCGAACTGACGGCGCAACTGGCGCATGGTGTTGACCCGCAGGCCGCGGTTGAGCTTCTGAAACCGGCGCTGGCCCAAGTGCCGAACGTGCTGGCCGACCCCGCTCCCGATGTTGAAATTCTCACCTTCAACCTGGCCGGGCCAGTGCTCGCCGTTCGGCCCTATTGCAGCAACGCCCATTACTGGCAGGTCTATTTCGACACCAACCGGCTCATTCGCGACACGTTCGCGCACGCCGGCTTCCCCGTTCCCGAGCAGCATTATTCGTTGCGGGGAGCCGACGAACTTCAGCTGGCGAAAACCGCATAAACGTCGGCATCAGCCGCAACCACCCGCGACAATCGCTCCCTGGCTCAGGGTCCGTGCGTGAACCTTCTCGCGCACGGACCTGCCCGTTCGCCTATGTATTAGAATTCTCCCGAACTTTGAGTAGATCGTCCTGCACCGCTATCGGCCGCGGAGGCCATGATGGAAGAATTCGGATTCCTGGTGGGCCTTGCCCTGCTCGGAGTGCTGATATTGGTGCCGATCTGGCTTGTTGCCAGCATCGTCCGGCTTCGTCGCGAGGCTGAAAACGACCGCCACGAGAATCTAAAACATTGGCAGGATCTGACCGCCCGCCTGTATGTAATCGAGTCGCGCCTCAAAGAACAAAAAGAGACGTCGCCCCCAGCTCACGAGACCCCAGAGGAAACGTACGCCGCGCCTCCTGCGGTGCGGACGATCTCGCCCGCGGAACTGGCGCCCTTGCGCTCCCCTTCCACGCCGCCGGTTGCCCCTCCGCCGCCTCCCGCTGAACCGACTAAGCCACAACAGCCTGAGCCCCAACCTAGAACCTCGCCGCCAGCCCCATCTTCATTCCCTGCGCCCGAACCGCAGTTGCCCCGCGTTTCGCCACCCGTATTCGCGACCTCGCAGCCAAACGAGCCAGCCGCGCGCGGGTTCGACCTGGAGGAAATGCTCGGCACGAACTGGCTGAACAAAATAGGCGTCGGCATTCTGGTGCTGGGCCTGGCGTTCTTCCTGGCTTATCAACTCCAGAACCTTGGACCCGTTGGCAAGGTTTTGCTGGGCATCGCCCTCAGCGGAGTCATGATTGGCGTGGGTGTCCGGTACGAATCCAATGATCGCTACCGCATTCTGGCTCGCGCCAGCGCCGCTGGAGGCTGGGCCCTGCTTTATTTCGTCAGCTACGCTATCTATCACGTGCCGGCGGCGCACGTCATCGATTCGCGTGAGCTCGACTTCTTACTGATGTTGGCCGTGGCAGCCGCCATCATCTGGTACAGCCTGCGCTACCGCTCGGAGGCCACCACCGCTCTGGCGCTTGTACTGTCCTATCTGACCGTCGGCATTCATCACACCTCGGTGTACAGTCTGGCGGCGAGCGTCGTCCTGGCCCTGACTGTAGTTGCGCTCGCCCTGCGGATGAAGTGGTATGCCCTGGAACTCTTCGGAATCCTCGCCACCTACTTCAACCACCTTCTCTGGCTATGGCCTGTCGTCGAGGCGATGGGGCCGCGCCGCGTGCTCTTCCCCGAATTCCGGACCAGCGTCGCCCTGCTCGCGTTCTATTGGCTGCTGTTCCGCTTTTCTTATATCTACCGGGATATCCCGGAAGAGGCTCAGGAGCGGCTCTCCACGGCGTCCGCGCTCGCCAATGGATTCTGCCTGCTCGGCGTGCTCAAGTATCAGTCCCTGCATCCGGAATGGGCTTTTTGGGCTCTGCTTCTGCTCGGTGCCGTGGAGCTTATCCTCGCAGTCCTTGCGGCTCGCCGTCGCCGAAGCGCTTTCGTCGTTCTGGCAACCCTTGGTTCTGTTCTTTTGGTCGCCGCCATTCCGTTCCGTTATTCCGGCTCCGATC
The DNA here is from genome assembly GCA_963838315.1 of uncultured Acidobacteriaceae bacterium. Classification (GTDB taxonomy): domain Bacteria; phylum Acidobacteriota; class Terriglobia; order Terriglobales; family Acidobacteriaceae; genus Acidiflorens. Next base: position 559,568 of record CAWIQW010000003.1, on the reverse strand, counting down.
TGTCCATGTTGTGGCTGGCCGCGGCGGAGGCTTTTCTTCTTGCCGGAGTCCTTCTGCGCGAGATCGTGTTTCGACGCATCGGGATGATCTCCCTGGCGGTCGTGGCCGCCCAGATGATCTTCGATACCGGCGCCCCGCAACTTGAACTTCTTCTTATGAATGGATCGGGCGCGCTGCCTGCCTATCCCATGGCTGTTTTGTTCGCGACCGGCGCGGCGCTCTGCTACTTCAACGCTCATTGGTTACGAGTGCGATGGCGGGACCTGTTCGAGCACGAATTCGACTCCGCTCTCGCCGGCAGCTTTACCTATGTCGGCGGTCTGCTCACGCTCATCGCGGCCTGGCTCGCATGGCCCGGTATGTGGACGGCGGTGGCTTGGGCGGTTCTCGCGCTCGCTCTTAATCTCGCTGCAAAGCAACTCCGCCAGCCGCCGCTGGCCGTGCAGGGCAATCTGATCGCGGTCCTCGCGATCCTCCGTCTGGTTACGCTCAATTTGTTTTCCTCAGAACTCTTCCACGGTGTCAGCCTGCGCCTGGTCACGGTCGGAACAACGGCGCTCCTGCTCTACGCCGCAGCACCCTTTGCCCGCGCGGCCGACGGAGACCATGCGGGCTCTTGGTCAATGTTCACGGCCGCCTACACCTGGGCTGCTTCCATCCTGGTCGGAATTTTGCTCTGGGACGAACTGCCCGCCCTCAACGTCGCCCTTGGCTGGATGGTGCTCGGTCTCATACTCCTGGAGATCGGAATCCAGCTAAGGGCTGGGTTCTTGCGGTGGCAAGGTTACACAGCGTTGGGAGCAAGCTTCCTGCAGATGTTGGTGGCCGACCTGGACGTGCCCGCCGGGGTCGACCAACTCAGCCCGCGAATCACTAGAATAGTCCCCCTGGCGGCGGCGTATTTCTATGCTGACTGGCGTCTGCGATGGAGTCGAAGTGGAACCCGCCACGATGGCACGGCGCAAAGAGCTTTGGACGGTGCCGGCCCCGTCTTCTCGTACTTGGGAACCATATCTGTCGCCGCCTTGCTGTACTTCGAATTATCTTCTTCGTGGGTCGCCACGGGATGGGCGGCTCAGGCGTTGGCCATGATCATCGCGGCCTGGGGACTCAAACGCCGCGATTACTTGTATCAGTCTTACCTGCTGGTCGCCGCCGTTGCATTCCGCGCCGTCACATTCAATTTCCTGCAGCCCGTTGTCGGGATCGTCTTATTCAACCAGGGACGGCGCTATGATCTGGCCGCTGCGATTGCTCTACTTTTTGCCGGATTGCCGTTTGCCTTCCTGTTGCGCCGCACTGCCTCGGATCGGTCGCAGCGGGAATTTCCTCCCGGCAGCCGTCCCGAGCAGGTCTTCTTCTTCGCACCGTTTCTTCTCCTGACCGCGCTCATCGCGTTCGAGTCCACACGGGGTCAGTTGACCGTGAATTGGGGAATCGAAGGAGTCGCCGTTTTCCTGCTCGCGGTTTGGGCCGGAGAGCGCAGCTTCCGTCTCGCCGGGCTCGGAGTCCTGCTGCTGTGCGTTGCGAAGATTTTCCTGATTGACGTCTGGGGTCTTGACCCGCAATCGCGCTACATCACCCTGATCATTCTAGGGGCGGCGTTGGTCCTGGTTTCCTTCCTCTACACCCGACACAAAGAGAAATTCAAACGCTATCTGTGAGCGAGGTTCCCCGAAAACTGTAGCCGCAGGGCCCAGACTTAAGGTATAAGTCTGCAAACGGGGTCACCGCTGTTCAATCCATTTGGAGATATCAACCATGAGGAAGCTTACGATGTTTGCGGTCGTCGGTGTTTGTGCAGGTGTCCTGATCGCGCAATCCGGCTCACACCAGAACGCGTTCACTCCTGATCAGATCAAGTACGGACCGCCGCCGCCGTTCGTTGCCGCGGGCGCGCAGGTCGCTGTGATCGAGGGAAATCCGATGGCCGATTCCGGCGATTTCACCATCCGCCTGAAGATGCCCGATGGGTACAAGATCGCTCCCCACTGGCATCCCAAGCGCGAAAACGTGACAGTTATTTCCGGCAATTTTAAAGTCGGAATGGGCGACAAATTCGACGAGGCAAAGATGGGGACTTTTCCTGCCGGCAGCTTCGCTTACCTTGATCCCGACATGCATCACTACGCGATGGCGTCAGGCGAAGTGGTCGTTCAGGTCCACGGCATGTCGCCGCTGCAGTTCAACTATGTGAATCCGGCAGACGATCCCAGCAGGAAGTAATTTCTACCGGAAAGGGCGGCACCGGCCAACCGAACCGCCCTTTTATCAAATTCCTCGCCGTCTCGGCGGTAAGAACTAGACTTTCTCCCACAATTCCGCCCGCGGATCTTCAGGATTTAGTTTCGCCAGCTCGCGCAGCAACTCTTTCGTCTTCTCGTCGCGAGGCATGGAGACCGTGATCTTCACTTCCACGATTTCGTCGCCCCGCACACCTTCATTTGTGGCCGAGGGCACGCCCTTTTCGCGGAGGCGCAGTTTCTGGCCGGACTGGGTGCCGGGGGGAATCTTCAGCATGCTGCGGCCGTCAATCGTCGGCACTTCGATCTTCGATCCCAGCGCCGCTTCCACGGCCGTCACCGGAACAGTAATGTAGATGTCATCGCCCTCGCGCCGAAACAGCGGGTGTTCGCCAATTCGTATGATGACGTAAAGGTCGCCCACCGGGCCCCCACGCACTCCTGCGTTGCCTTTGCCCGGAATCCGAATTCGCTGTCCATCTCGCGTGCCGGCCTTGATGCGAATCTCAAGCGGGTCCGTCCGCTCCACCGTTCCTTCACCATGGCAGACCGGGCAAGGAGAGATGTTCTTTCCCGTTCCATGACAGCGGGGACAGGTCACGTTGAACTTCATGCGGCCGCCGGTCTGCTCGATGGTTCCTTTCCCATTGCACTGGGGACAAACTCCGGGAGCTTCGATCGAACCGTTCCCGTGACAATTGCCGCAGACATCGTGGCGCGCGATATTGAGCTTCATGACGCCGCCGCGGATGGCGGTCCAGAAGGGGACGTTGACCTGGTATTCGAGATCGGTTCCCGGCTCGGGACCTTCCTCCGCAACCGCGCCCCGCCCGCCGGCATTGAAGATATTGGAGAAGATGTCGCGGAATCCGCCTCCGCCTCCGCTGCTGGAAGTGGTCTTTCGCCCGCCGCCCTGTCTTGCTCCTTCAAACAGGTCCGAAAAATCGAAGCCTCCGAAGTCGACGTTGCCGGCTCCGCCGGAATAGCCGGCGTACGCGCCACTGGGTGAAGGGCCGGAGGAAAAACCGCCTGCGCCGGGTTGTCCACCGCCGCGCGCATAGGCGTCGGCGGTGGCCGCATCGATGTTGTCGGAGTAAAAGCCTACCTGATCGTAGATCTTGCGCTTCTTGGGATCGCTGAGAACGTCATTCGCTTCGGAGAGCGCCTTAAACTTCTCTTCCGCAGACTTGTCTCCGGGATTGACGTCAGGATGGTATTTGCGCGCGAGTTTGCGGAAGGCCTTGCGGATATCATCCGCGGTGGCCGACTTCTTCACGCCGAGGATTGCGTAATAATCTTTCGTTGGTGTCGCCATTCAGGTTGCGATCAGCTCTTATCTATTCCAGTATCTCAATTCCTGTAATCCCAATTATTCCTGAAGAAATCGCTCTCAACCCAACTGTAATCCTGAGCGAAGAAAGATGCAGCGCGAAGCGCTGCATCTTTTGAAGTCGAAGGACCCCATACCCGTCGCCATCACCGGCAGCATCGCAAGGCGTTCTCGAATCACTGCCATGACCGGCGGCGCTTCACGCCTTCATGCACCAGACAACGCCTCGCCAGGTTCATCGCAGTTCGATCAGGTATGGGGTCCTTCGACTCCGCGGGAACTTCGCTTCGCGAAACTCCCGCTCCGCTCAGGATGACAGAGGAAAACGTGATAACCGGCAACAGGGCAACTTAATTCACGACTTCTTTCGCCTGCTCGTCCTGCAAGACTGTAAATGATTCGAACGGAGTTCCGTCCGTTGATACCGGGATCTTCTGCATTCCGGACGAACTTGGAGCATAACAAAACCAGCGTCCCTCTTCCGGGACGAAATTCACAAAAAACATCTGACCATTGACTTCGAATCTCAATTCTTTTCCTCTTTCTTGAAGCCCCACTACTGATTCAAACCCGTGCCGCGGTCTTTTGTTGTTTCTTTCCTTTTCTTGTGACCTTCAGGTGCGCGGGCTCCATCCAAATCGCTTTGATACTTTCCGAATTTTTTCCTGACCTCTCTATTAGCTCCGGCTTCCAGTTCGACAGTCGCGTATCGATCGAAACCACGAACCGTAAACTCGCGGCCTAGACAAAATCTGAACAGTTCTGCCGTCCGCATCTCTCGATGTTCGGCATCCTGCAAGTCGTAGTTTGGATTCTTGAGATGGGGTGGAATTTCGATGATCCGGATCCGATCCCCAATCTCAAGTCCAAGTCTGCTGCGTAAGCGCCTGTTCTTCTGCGCAAACTTCTCTGCCGCCCTCACCGCAGGGTTCTTACTTTTTGTCTTCGACATCTACATACTCGGCGTCGATCACACCCTCGTCTTTCTTCTGTTGCGCCTGGCCGTCGCCGCCCGAAGCTCCGTTTCCTCCTGGAGCCGGACCGGCACCCGGCGTACCTGCCGCCTGCGTCGCCTTATACATCTGCTCCGCCAGCTTGTGAGAGGCCGCCGTCAGCTTTTCGCGCGCCGAATCCATCTGAGCCTTGTCATTGGACTCGATGGCCTTCTTCGCGTCGGCCAAGGCGTTCTCGACGTCTCCACGCTCGGAGCCGGAGATCTTGTCGCCATGTTCCTTCAGCATCTTCTCGACGTTGTACGTCATCGAGTCGAGCTGATTCTTGGCTTCGATCGCCTCGCGGGCAGCCTTGTCCTCGGCCGAATGCGCATCGGCTTCTTTCGCCATGCGCTCGACCTCTTCCTTACTCAGACCGGAAGACGACGTAATCGTGATCTTCTGATCCTTGCCGGTAGCGTTGTCCTTCGCGGTCACATTCAAAATGCCGTTCGCGTCAATGTCGAACGTCACTTCGATCTGTGGAATGCCGCGCGGAGCGGGTGGCAGCCCGGTCAAATGGAACTTGCCCAAAGTCCGGTTCTGCGCCGCCATCGGACGTTCGCCTTGCAGCACGTGCACCTCGACCGACGTCTGGCTGTCAGCCGCCGTCGAAAACGTTTCCGTCTTCTTGGTCGGGATGGTCGTGTTGCGCGGGATCATGGGAGTCGCCACTCCGCCTAAGGTTTCGATCGACAAAGTCAGCGGAGTCACGTCCAGGAGAAGCAGGTCTTTTACTTCGCCCTTCAGAACGCCGCCCTGGATGGCCGCGCCGACTGCCACGACTTCATCAGGGTTCACACCCTTGTGGCCTTCGCGTCCAAACAGTTCTTTGACGATCTGCTGGATGCGGGGCATACGGGTCTGGCCCCCGACCAGCACCACTTCGTTGATCTTCGAGGCATCAACGCCTGCATCCTTCATGCACTGCTTCGACGGGCCAACCGAGCGCTGCAAAATGTCTTCGATCATGCCTTCGAGCTTGGCTCGCGTCAGCTTGACGACGAGGTGCTTCGGCCCGGAGGCATCTGCGGTAATAAAGGGCAGATTGATCTCCGTTTCCATCGTGGTCGAAAGCTCAATCTTGGCGCGCTCGGCCGCATCGCGCAGACGCTGCAACGCCATCTCGTTGCCTTTGCCGCGCAGGTCCAGCCCTTCATTCTTCTTGAACTCGTCAATCAGCCAATCGACCAGGCGCTGATCGATGTTGTCGCCGCCGAGGTGCGTGTCGCCGTTTGTGGCTTTGACTTCAATCACGCCTTCGCCCACTTCGAGAATCGAAATGTCGAAGGTGCCGCCGCCGAAGTCGTAGACCGCAATAGTCTCGTCCTTGCCCTTGTCGAGGCCGTACGCGAGGGCCGCCGCAGTCGGCTCGTTGATGATGCGCTTTACTTCCAGACCTGCGATCTTTCCAGCGTCTTTCGTGGCCTGGCGCTGGGCATCGTTGAAGTAAGCCGGGACGGTGATGACAGCCTCCGTGACCTTTTCGCCGAGGTAGTCTTCGGCTGCCTTCTTCAGCTTTTGCAGGATCATGGCCGAGATCTCGGGCGGGGTATATTTCTTCCCCTGGGCGACGATTACCACGTTGTCGCCATCCCGCTCGACCTTGTATGGGACCATCTTCAACTCTTCGCTGACTTCGTCATAGCGCCGTCCCATGAAGCGCTTGATCGAATAAACGGTGTTCTCCGGGTTGGTGATGGCCTGGCGCTTGGCAACCTGGCCTACCAGCCGCTCTCCGGTCTTGGTAAATCCGACCACGGAAGGCGTAGTTCTGCCTCCCTCTTCGTTAGCAATCACCTTCGGTTCTCCACCTTCCATCACTGCTACGCAGGAATTGGTGGTACCGAGGTCAATTCCAATAATTTTCCCCATTGCCTCATCCTCCTAAAGATAAGTGCAGCAAAATCAAAGTGATAATGATTGCGCTCTCAGCCATGATAAGACTTGAGTCAATCACAGTCAATGTTTAGATGCAAGAGCGGGATGAGCGGATACATTCGTTCTTTGCGGTGGGGAGGGTATGGGACAGACTGTCACCCTGCGGAGGGACGGGGACAGGTTGTCCCAAGACGGAAAGGTGGGAACTATACGTAAGCATTTCAAAATAAGACAGATAACATGCATTTGATATGGCGCGGCGATTGCAAATGCTAGTGCGTGGGCGCGCCTCCATCGCGGAGGACGAGGAGATCGAGAATATGCTGAAAACAACCAAAGCAAGCTGGGCACTGAGGCAGCTGGCGATAGCCGCCGTGGTCCTCGGCGCAAGCTCGGGATGGGCGGCTAACCATCCGAAGCTTTCACCAGAGCTGACATCGACGCGGAGCGGGCAATGGGTGAACGTCATCGTGCAGTACGCCGGGTTGACGAATCACGATCTCGCGCAGGCGCAAACCTTCGGAAAACCCGGGGCGGCATCGAGAACATTGCCGCTGATCAACTCGGTTTCCATGACAGTAAAGTCGGACTCCCTGGCGAGCCTCGAAAACAACCCACGTGTGGTCCACGTTTCGGTTGATCACCCGGTCGCGGCCACCTCGACCACGACCGACTTTTACGATCAGGCAGTCAATGCCCCCTACGCCTGGTCCGCCGGATATGACGGCAGCGGAATTGGGGTGGCGGTGATCGATAGCGGCGTTACCGATCAAGGCGACTTCTCGAATGGCGGCTCGTCGCGGGTGGTGTTCAGTGGAAACTACAACAACGATGGCGTGAACAGCGCCTTCGGTCATGGCACGCACGTAGCCGGGATTCTGGCGGGCGATGGAGCCGACTCGAGCGGGAACAATTACACCAAGACCTTTAAGGGAATCGCTCCCAATGCAAACATCCTCAGCTTCCGCGTGCTGGATGGCGTCGGTGTAGGCACCGACAGCACAGTGATTGCGGGCATTCAGGCAGCGATCAGCCTGAAGTCGCAATACAACATTCGAGTCATGAATATCTCGCTGGGCCGTGCAGTTTTTGAAAGCTATACGGTCGACCCGTTGTGCCAGGCAGTCGAAGCGGCCTGGAAGGCGGGAATCGTGGTGGTGGTTGCGGCCGGAAACGATGGCCGCGACAACTCGTACAACACCGACGGCTACGGCACGATCACGGCGCCTGGAAACGACCCCTATGTGATCACGGTCGGCGCCATGAAGCCGGAAGGAACGGCCACCCGGGCGGACGATCTGATTGCCAGCTACAGCTCGAAGGGTCCGACCTTGATCGATCACATCACCAAACCGGACCTGGTCGCGCCGGGCAACCTGATCATTTCAACCCTGGCGTCAACGAGCGCAGCGATTTACTGGCTGTTCCCGCAAGATCAGGTTCCAATGAACTACTACAGCACGACTGGCGGCACGACGTCGTCGTCGAACTACTTCATCCTGAGCGGCACCAGCATGGCGACGCCGGTGGTGAGCGGAGCAGCGGCGCTCCTGCTGCAGCAGAATTCGAAGCTGACGCCCGATCAAGTTAAAGCGCGCTTGATGAAGACCGCCTACAAGACGTTTCCCAAGATGAGCGTGGCGGTCGACCCGGTGACGGGCATCTCTTACACGAGCTACTACGACATCTTCACGATTGGCGCCGGGTACGTCGACATCCAAGCGGCGTTGCAGAACAAGGACACGATGTCGTCGACGATCGGCTACGCGATGTCACCCGCAGTTGCCGTGAACAAGAGCGGCAACGTATATCTGGTAACCAATAATTCTGTAGTCTGGGGCACCTCGACAGTTTGGGGAACCTCAGTGGTCTGGGGCACTTCGGTGATCGCCGGAACGCTAAACGGACAATCCCTGCTGTCGGGAACCTCGGTAGTCTGGGGTACTTCGACGGTTCAGGGATACAGCGTCGTGTGGGGCACATCCGCTCCCACTGCCAGTGCCACGGCAACAGCAGACGCTGCCACCGTTTCGTACTTTGGCGAGAAATAAGCGCTCATTCACCAGACATCATACTGAGGATATCATCATGAAAAACTCACGACTCGCAACCGCATTCATAACCGCCACCGCCATCAGCGGCCTGGCGATGCTGGGTGGCAGCGTACTCAAGATGACCGCGCTGCACCACTACCAGTTCCTCTCGTTGCTGGTGCTGGGCGCGATCACTTCGCGCACCAAGGTAAAGCTGCCCGGCATCGACGGGACAATGTCCGTCAACCTGCCCTTTATGATGATTGCGGCAGCGCAATTGAGCTTGTTTGAAGCCGTGGCAGTCGCTTTGGTATCGGCCACGCTGCAGAGCATTCCGAAGCGCGGCGGCAAGTACCAGCCGGTAAAAATGCTGTTCAACGCCAGCACCATCGTTCTGGCGGCAGGGATCGCGGCCCTGGTGCTGCATAGCGAGAAACTGGTCGCCATGCATCATTCGGGATCGGTCGCCCTGGTAGCGGCTTGCGGCATGTTCTTCCTGGTCAATACGCTGCCGGTCGCCACCATCATTGCCATCACCGAGGGCTCGGGGATGATGCGAATCTGGTCCAGCATCGCCCACATGTCATTCCCTTACTATGTGGCCTGCACCGGAGTGACGTCGATGGTCACGCTGGTCAGCCAGCATGTGGGATGGCAGGCGCCGTTGGCAGCGCTTCCGGTGATGTTGCTGATGTATCGCAGCTTTCAAACGCTCTTTGCTCGCAGCAATGAGCAGAACAGCCTTACTCCCGCCGCCCCGCTATCGCGAGCGGCAGCCGCCCGCTAATCGCCCTTCCACCCAGCCGGCGCCACCCTCACCAGGTGGCGCCGGCTCTTCCTTTCTTACGAATTAGCTCCCCACGCTTGGAGAATCGCGAGATCGCCGGGCGGCGACGCGTCTCTGTCTAAGGCACGACTACCTGATTCTCCCTACAAACCTCAGGCTTTGACCGATTGGCGGGAGCAACCTTTCCGCTGATGGTCACAAGGAACCTTTTAGAGGGTCTCCGGATGAAGTGGAGCGTAACCAAGAAAAGAGCGCTAAAGAGTGAGCCCGCTGGATCCGACGGGGTTGCCATCTCGACTCGCATTGAGAAAAAGCAGGTCGAGGAGCGGGTGGCCATCGGCGCGAATGTGGTCTACGAGACGATTCGTCGCGAGGGAGAAGATGAACTCGGGCGGACCGCTTCCGCGTTAGCGTGGTCGGCCTTTGCGGCGGGACTCTCCATGGGCTTTTCGTTCATCGCGGAAGGATTGCTCGCCTCCCGCCTGCCCGATCAGCCGTGGCGCCTGCTGATCTCCCGTTTCGGTTACTGCGTGGGATTTCTGGTAGTGATCCTGGGACGCCAGCAGCTCTTCACCGAAAACACACTGACAGTCGTCTTACCCCTGCTGGTGCACAAGGATGCGAACACCTTGCTGCGCATGCTGCGCCTGTGGGTTGTGGTGCTGAGTTCGAACCTGCTGGGGACATTTCTGTTTGCACTGTGCATTGGAAAGATCCATATCTTTGACGCGCACACGCAACAGTGTCTGACGGAGATTGGAGCGTCCCATCTGGGCACGGGGTTCTGGATCGTGATGGTGAAGGCCATCTTCGCGGGATGGCTGATCGCGCTGATGGTGTGGCTGCTGCCGGCAGCGGAATCCGCGCGGGTCAGCATCATCATCATTGTGACTTACCTGGTCGGGATTGGCGGGTTCAACCACATTATCGCGGGCTCGACCACGATGTTTTTCCTGATCGTGACCAACTATATCGGGTGGAAAGTGTATGCGGTTCAATTTCTGATTCCGACGCTGCTGGGCAATATGCTCGGGGGAATGTCGCTGGTAGCGGCGCTGGGGCACGCGCAGGTTGTCGGCGGGAAGGAAACGTAGTCACAAAAATATCGAGGCGTGCATAGCGGCGGCTCGAACGGGCATCAAGGTTTTGCCAGCCTCTTCAATTATTAATTATTGTTCGAAATTCACGGTGAAGTCTGCGTCCACCGTGATCGGTTCTCCCTCGGCGGAATCGACAAAGACCAGGTAATATTTTTGCGGTTTGCCGTAGGTCGCGGGGAGGCTCCAGTCAATGCTTCCATGAACTGCGGGTGGAGCGGAGGACTCCGTGGTTTCGGTTTGGTTGCGGATAAATGTGGCGAAGTCGGTATCGGTCATGAGAAGAACTTCAACGGGTGAGGCTTCCGAAGCCTGTTCTGTCGCGACCGAACGAAAAGTGCCCTGCAACCGCGGGTGAAGCGCGAGGGGTGGTACCAAGAATTCCACACCTTTATAGGTCTGGATCAGCATGCGCTTGTGAAGGAAATGATTGGGCGCGATGGCGGTCCGGGCAATTTGCTCAACGGGGGAAGCGATGGCAGTTTTCTCCGGTGGAGCTGCCTCGTCTTCGCTTTCCGTCTCTCCGTTCGGGCTTAGGACGCCATAGATCTTGACTTTGGCCGCGCTAAGAAGAGGATCGTCACTCACTGAGGCGTGAGCTTTCGCCGGATGCGTGGGCCGCGAGAGTTCATGGCGCCAGAAGTTCTTCCATCCGAACACCAAGGCTAGAACGAAGTATCCGCTGATCAGCAGCGATAGGATTCCGATGACGAGGTGCGGGGCTCGTTTCCACATAACGGAGTGAAGTAACACTCCAGTATGTTCGGGGAGATGGTCCGCTCCAAATTACAGTGGTAATGGTCGGGTTCGCGGCGAGGAAAAACGCACAGGGGCGCCGTCCAAATTCCTGCGCTTAATTTGTAACGCCTCCACGCCATGCAACTGATAGAGGAGTGGGGCATCAAAGTTGCCATGGAAAGACCTCGCTCATTGCTTGCCCTCTTCGGCTTCGGGGCGGCGGTTGCCGGCGCCGCCTGGTTCGGATCTCGCTACAGCCCGAGGGATGCCAGAACCAGGCTCTGGTACCGGCGTCTGGAGAAACCCGGTTTCAATCCTCCGGATTACGTTTTTCCCGTCGTCTGGACCACTCTTTACTCGCTGATTGCGTATTCCGGGTGGCGGATTTGGGAAGCGGAAGATTCTCCGGAGCGGACGGCGGCGCTTCGTCTCTGGGCGAAACAACTGCTGGCAAATGCGGAATGGACGCGCCTGTTCTTCGGGGAACATCGTCCGGTACGAGCTTTGGCGGATGTGCTTATTCTGGAATCGTTGATCGTGCGCTATATCAAGAACGCCAAGGACGTGGACGGGGCTGCGGCTCTAACCTTTATTCCTTATGGCGCCTGGGTCGCGTTTGCGACGCTCCTGAATGCTGAAATTGTGCGCCGGAATCCCGATGCCGAGAGCTTGTTCCCGCGTCCCCGGGCAGCATAGCTGGTTTAAGGCGTGGATCCGACCTGCTGGTAGCGAAAGCATTCCCGGGCATGATCGTTGACCATGCCGGTGGCCTGCATAAACGCGTAACAGATCGTCGAACCTACGAAGTTGAAACCGCGCCTTTTGAGGTCCTTGCTCATCGCATCCGATTCGGGGCTGGTTGGGGGGATTTTGCCCGCTAGCCTCCAGCGATTTACGCGCGGTTTGCCGCCGACAAACTGCCAGATATACCGGTCAAACGAGCCAAATTCTTTTTGCACTTCGAGAAACGCCTGCGCGTTCGAAATCGCCGAGGCGATCTTCAGCCGGTTGCGGACGATTCCGGGATCGCGCAGCAGGGTTTGAACCTTGCGCCGGCCATAGCCGGCGATCTTTGCCGGATCGAAGCCGCCGAAGGCGGCGCGATAGTGGTCGCGCTTCTGGAGAATCGTGTCCCAACTCAGACCCGCCTGCGCGCCCTCCAGAATCAGGAACTCGAAAAGCACGCGGTCGTCGTGCTGGGGGACGCCCCACTCACGATCGTGATAGAGGATTGCGAGTTCATTGGTTGCCCAGCGGCACCGGACCACATCGCGCGCTTTTGCCAGCACTTTCATTCCAATCGAGGTCGCGGATTTGCGAAAAAACTGTCAGCGAAACAAGGCGGCGAAAAATCGACCCAGCTTATGAAAGAAACCGCGCGGACGATCGGCGGCGGCGCTCGCGGTTCCGGAGGCTGGAGACTGTCCCCCGGGATTGTCCGCGGGCGGAGGTTCCACATTCACCGGCGGTGCTTCCACACCTCGCGCGTAGAGCGGCAGGTTGCGCACATCTTCCGCCGGGGCCGGAGGAGGTCCCGTGGCATGGAAAACCAATGGCGTTGAAACCTGCACGTGCAGTTCGTTCGACGGCCTGACCTCGTTCGATGCGCGGAGGGCTTCCGCTGGAATTCCCATCGCGGGTGCGGCGTCGACGGCCTGCGTGTTCCCGACCGGGGCAATCGCGCTTGCGGACGCCGCGTTGGGCTGGGAATTTTGCGGAGGCAGGTCGCTTGCCGCGCGCTGGACGGCCTGTCGAGGCGGCGGGCATCCACACTCGAGGGGCACCGCCATATCGACGTGATCCAATTGTCCGCCATGAAACACCAGTTGGTCGGTCGCCTTGACCTGGTAGGTACGGTCGCCAAGAAGTTCGGTCACCATGGCAGAAGCCGTGTTGCCGGGGAGCGAGCGCACGCAGGTGTTGCCCTGGTTGTCGGCGCTGAAGGCGTAGTGAAATTCTCCCGGACCGGCCAGCAGGATGCGGAAGTCGGGAGTCATAATCGAGTCTGCGGTTGCATCGAGGTACATGTGCGCTTCGAGAGCGCCGGTGTTCATGCTCACCATCAGGTTGTGGCGGTTTTGCGAGGGGGTAATCGAGACCGTCGTTCCCGGACAGACCCGCAACTCGCCTCCGCTCGACAAGCTGAGCACGGCCGTATCCGGTCCCGAGGTGAATGAAGAGCCAACGCTTCCGGCATCGGTAGCAACCGCCAGCGGGCCCGCAGCGCGCACCGCCTTCACCGGGGGCTGTGGCGGCGGATTGAGGCTGGCGACCTTGGGCGCTTGAAACGGTGTGCGGCCCTCTTCGATCGGATTCTTTCCGAGATGAATCACCAGGCGATTGCCGGCCGCGTCCCAGGTGTAAGCGCGCGGCGCAAGCAGATCCAGCACGACACGCGCGACGGGAGGGTTTTGCTGGAACTGGTCGGCGCGCAGAAGGTCGATCTGGTCGGCTTGAACAGTGATGCGTTTGTAAGAAGTGTCGAGGCGCGCATTGGGCAGATCGATCACCAGCCGGGCTGGATCGTTGAGTTGCTGGATCGAGGGGATCAGCGGCTGGCTGGAAAGAATCTCAACCGCCGGTCCGCCCTGCTCCTGAATAATTCGGAAGCTCTTGATGGCTGCGATTTTGGCTGGCGGCTTGACCGGTGAGGCGACATCGGGAGAGGGCGTTTGAGAATGAACTGTGAGTGACAGCGTCCCGAGGAGGAGCAAAACCTGAAAGGCGAAACGGGGGTATGGGGCGGCTCGCCGGCCGGAGTTACGGCTTGGGACGAGGCCGCGCGGGAACGGAGGATTTGCCAGAAAATTTTCCAAGTAGGCGCTCGAGTATTTTCTCCACGATACCACTCGGGCGTCCGTCGAAAAAGCCCGCCGGAGGCTAACTCTCAGCGAGGAACTCGTACTCATCGATCACGGCGCCGACGGCCATTTTACCGACCGGGTTGCCGCCCTCGACGCGGACGACGCGGCCCTTGCAGCGAACACGGATGCTTTCGGTCAATGTAATCTCAGGCGGGAGGGTGAGGGTGAAATCAATCGCAGATCCGGCCTGGATGGCGGAATCGAGGTAGAAGCAGATGCCACGCGCGCTCACATCTCGGGTCTGCGCGGTATGCTCCTCAGTAGTCTCGCCACAGCGCACACTGACGGGAAGGCGCAACGCGAACCGCCGCGTGGCCCGTTTCTCTTTCGTTTGCGTCTCGGCCATTGGACCTCCGGGTGCTGTAAGCATGGCGTTAAGCGAGAGCCCTGTCAAGACTAAGATGGTGACCAGGAGCTGCGCGATGACCATCTCGAACAGATGCGCACTTTCGCCGCGCCTTGATAAGGTTGAAACAGAAGGCCTGAGTGCAGTCGCTTAGAATGGAACGGTTTCCGCGGAGATAGATGGCCATGTCCCAGCATTCGCTTGGAGAGTCGACGACAATTGAAGAAATGAAGAGCTTTGTCCGCCAGCACTTCGAAGACTTCGTGAACCGGCGCAAGCTCGAAGTGGCAGACGTAAACTTCGCCTCCGATTTTGTTGACCACGGCGCCGACGTGCCTCCGGGTACTCCAGCCGGGCCGCAAGGGGCGAAGCAATACGTCGGGTCGGCGCTGGAGCGCTTCCCGGATATGCACGTTACGATTGACGACATCATTGCGGAGGGAGACAAGGTCGTTGTGCGCAACACCTGGACAGGGACCGACCGCCAGAGTGGCAAGCGGATTCGGTTTAGCGGTATCGTCATCTGGAGAATGAAGGCCGGGAAACTGGCGGAACGCTGGGCGTACTTGCAGGCCCCACAGACGGTTTGAACTTTTGGGGTGGAGCGGTCCGCGCATCTGGCCGAATTTCGGGTTCACCAATATCATTCATAGGCAAGAGTGGAGACATCATGATTTTGATCACGGGGGCCAGCGGGAACGTTGGCAAGGAAGTACTGAAGCAGATTGCGCGAACCGGAGCCCGGGTGAGAGCGGCGTTCCAGTCGGCGGGCAAGGCGGCGGCGGCTCCGTCGGGAGTGGAAATCGTCACCATGGATTACAACGAACCCGAAACGCTGCAGGCGGCGCTCAAAGGCGTGGACGCCGTATTCCTGGTGGGGCCGCCAACTTCGGAGCTTCCGGGAATGGAGCGGAAGGCGGTCGACGCGATCCGGCGATCGGGCGCTCCCCGGATCGTAAAACTCTCGGCCATGGGGGGAACTGCCGCGATTTTTACCCGGCAGCACGCTGTCTCGGAGGACTACATCAAGTCGTCCGGGGTTTCGTATACGTTCTTGCGGCCTAACGGATTCATGCAGAACTTCGTGAACTACAATGCCGGCACCATCAATTCGCAAAGCGCGTTCTATGGAAGCCAGGGCGAAGGCAAGGTGAGCCACATTGATATTCGCGACATCGCGGCGGCAGCGGTGAAGGTGCTCACGCAAGATGGACATCAGGGCAAGACATACACGCTGACCGGCCGCGAAGCGTTGAGCAATGCGCGGATCGCAGAAATTCTGTCTGATGATGTGGGGCGCGAGATCAAGTACGTCAATCTGCCGGACGAGCAGTTGAAGCAGGCGCTGGCCGGAGCGGGAGTTCCAGAGTGGAATGCCAATGCGCTCGTTGACCTGCAACGCTTCTATCGCGAGGGCGGCGCGAGCGAGGTGACCCGGGATGTCGAACAGTTGCTCGGGCACAAACCGGTCAGTTTCGAACAGTTCTCGCGCGACCATCGGGACGCGTTTCAAAAAGCTGCATAGCCAAGGAGAAGGTTTCAGGTTTCAGGTTTCAGGTTTCAGGTTTCTCCACTCCCCTTTGGCCGCTACAATCATTCCGTGGTCTTCGTACTCGACAACTACGACTCGTTTACCTACAACCTGGTGCAGTACCTGGGCGAACTGGGTGCTGAGGTGGAGGTGCGACGGAATGACGAGGTCAGCATCGGCGAGATCGAGGCGATGCGTCCGGAGCGGATCGTCGTCTCTCCCGGACCTTGCACGCCCCAGGATGCCGGGATCAGCGTCGAACTGATCCGGCACTTCTCGGGCCGGGCTTCGTATCAGGTACCGCTGCTCGGCGTCTGCCTGGGACATCAGGCGATTGGCGCGGCCTTTGGCGGCGAAGTGGTGCGCGCGAAAAATCTGATGCACGGCAAGACCAGCGCGGTTGAGCACGATGGGCAGACAATTTTTCGCGGTCTGGATTCTCCGATGACCGCTACGCGCTACCACTCGCTGATCGTCCGCGAGGAGAGCCTGCCTCGGGATCTCGAAGTGAGCGCATGGACCCGCGATCGGGACGGCACTCGCGTCATCATGGGACTGCGCCACCGGAAGTTTCCGGTCGAGGGCGTGCAGTTTCATCCCGAGAGCGTGCTGACCAGCGCGGGGAAGCAGATGATGGCTAATTTCTTGAAGCTATAGCCTTTTGGCCCGGGGCTTTCAGCTTTTATGCTCGCTGTGGGCCGGAGCAACGCTCCAATGATCCCGCACTTGCACTTGCCGCTAAGCTCCGGCATAATAATGGTTTGTCTCAACCCTGCCGGACTCTTCCGGATTAAAGGAAACGAAGTCAGTGTTAATGATCCGACTGGCGCGCTTTGGTGCGCGCAAACAACCATATTATCGAGTAGTGGTCATCGAGAAGGAACGGGCTCGCAATGGGCGTCCGGTGGAAGTGGTGGGCACGTATAACCCGCGGACCAATCCGGCGACGTTCGATTTGAAGCGGGAACGCGTCACGTATTGGGTATCAAAAGGGGCGCAGTGTTCGGAACGGGTGGCGAAGTTGCTTGCCATGCCGGCTCCGGTTGCCAGCGAACCGGTTGCCGCTCCGGTTGCTTAGACCGATTCTCCTCATATTCGTCCCCGCTGAGGCGGATTCCTTTGCTCTGCTTGATAGGAATGGATTACAGGGTGTCCGCTCTTCGCGGGCGGGGCGCCCGCGCCACACTTGGGGTGGAAACATTTCTGGAGTTCTGAATGATTGAACCGGCACCGAATGCGCGAGCCTTGATTGAGCACATCGCCAAGGCGCTGGTCGAGGAGAAAGACGCGGTTTTTGTCGACGAGTATGAAGACGGCGACGAGACGGTCATCGAACTGGAAGTGGCAGAAGACCGAGATGGGCAAGGTGATTGGACGGTCGGGACGGATTGCGCGGGCTCTGCGGACGATGCTGGCCGCGGCGGGAACGAAGAACAACAAGCGCTATGCGCTGGAGATTCTCGAATAGCGGCACCGGATGAAACGCGAGCGGCGAGTGGATCACGCTGGCGCTGGTGGTCAAGACGCAGGGACGCCGCGGAGAAGTCGCTGTCGAGCTGCATAGCGATGTTCCGGACCGCTTTCGCAGGGCATGCAGCTGTGGGCGCTGCTGAAGAATGGCGAGCGGCGCGAAGTCACGGTTGAAGAATTTTGGCCGCACAAGAGCTGGCTGGTTCTGAAGTTTGCGGGCGTCGAAACGATGACGGATGCGGAGGCGCTGAAGGGCGCTGAATTGCAGGTTCCGCGGCGGCGAACGCGCCGAACTTGAGCCGGGCTGGACGTATCTTGAGCGATCTGATCGGATGCACGGTGTTCGATGGCGAGCGCGAGATTGGCCCGATTGTGGATGTTGTGTTTGGAGCGGGAGAAGCGCCGCTGCTGGTGGTCGGGAGCGAGAAGCAGCAAGGCGCAGCCAAGCTGCCGTACGAGATTCCGTTCGCGGAAGCGTACCTGGAGAAGGTGGACCTGGGGCGCAAGCAGGTGCGGATGAGGTTGCCGGAAGGGTTGCTGGATGTGAATGAGCCGGTGAAGAAAGATCGCGTGATCGGTCGTTAGTCGTTGGTCGTTCGCATTTTCGGCTTTGGGTTTTAGGTTTGAGGTTTAGCTGGGCAAGAGAAATGGTTGCTCCCCGTTTGGCCATCGACCGACGACCAACGACTGACGACGGGTTCTCGAAATGAAGATCGACATTCTCACGATCTTTCCCGACTTTTTTCGCGGACCGCTGGATTATGGAATTGTCCGCCGGGCGCGCGAAACGGGGCTGGTGGAAATCGGGATTCACGATCTGCGGAACTTTACGAAAGACAAACACCGCACCGTGGATGACCGGCCGTTTGGCGGCGGCGAGGGCATGGTTCTGAAGCCGGAACCGATTTTTGAGTGCGTGGAGTCGCTGGGCGGATTAGCGGCTCGGGCGAGGAGCGGCAGGCATGGCGAGGCGAAGCAGTCGGTGATTTTGCTTTCGGCGCAGGGGCAACGGCTGGATCAGGCGTTTGGCCACGGAACTTTCGGCGCTGGAGCGAATCGTGCTGATCTGCGGGCGCTACGAAGGCGTGGATGAGCGCATCAGCGAGCACCTGGCGGACCGCGAGATTTCGATCGGCGATTATGTGCTGAGCGGCGGCGAACTGGGCGCGGCGGTGATTGTGGATACGGTCACGCGGCTGATTCCGGGCGCGGTGGGCAATGAGGCTTCGACGCGGCAGGAGTCGTTTACGGCGATCGCGTGGTGCGTTGAACCGGCATGCGAAGATGTTGCGCAGACGAGGGTGCCCGCACCAGACCAGGCGCCGAGTTCGACTTGCGTTTCGGGCGGATTGCTGGATTATCCGCATTACACGCGGCCGGCGGAATTTCGCGGGATGGCGGTTCCGGAAGTGCTGGTGAACGGGAACCACGAAGAGATTCGGCGCTGGCGGCGCAAGACAGCGCTGGCGAAGACGCTGCGCAACCGCCCGGACTTGCTGGAGGGCGTGCGCTGAGCGAGGAAGACAAGGAATTGCTGGCCCGGATCAAGGGCGAGGGTTTGGAAGCAAGTTAGACAGTAGACAAGAGTTCAGAAAAGTTCAGGAAGGAAGAAATTATGCGGAATCAAATTATCGAAAAACTGCTGGCGAAAACGCGG
This sequence comes from uncultured Acidobacteriaceae bacterium, assembly GCA_963838315.1. Taxonomy (GTDB): domain Bacteria; phylum Acidobacteriota; class Terriglobia; order Terriglobales; family Acidobacteriaceae; genus Acidiflorens. The sequence continues at coordinate 540,599 of CAWIQW010000003.1, read as the reverse complement.
CGCACGGACCTGCCGAAATTTGGTCCCGGGCGATACGATCCGGGTGCAGGTGAAGATCCGCGAAGGCGAAAAAGAGCGCCTGCAGGCGTTCGAGGGCGTGGTCATCGCGCGCAGCCGCGGCGCCCAGCCGAGCTTCACGGTGCGCAAGATCAGCTTCGGACAGGGCGTGGAGCGCATTTTTCCGCGTCGACTCGAAGGTCATCGACAAGATCGACGTGGTGCGGTCGGGCAAAGTGCGACGCGCGAAGCTCTACTATCTGCGCGAGCTGAGGGGCAAGGCTGCGCGGTTGAAAGAAGTCGAGCGGCAGTAGGCAGGAAACCTAGAAGCCAAAGTTTGGCAGGTGGCGGGGCGGGCCGACAATGCCCAGTCCTCCACAGACCGGCGTCCGCCAGGACGCTGGCTGCGCCTCGGCGGTGGAAACAGTCCAGTGCTTGTTTCCGCTCGCGTGATGGGCGAAGATGCTGCAAGCATCGGTGGCAAAATCCACATCCAAATCGAAATCCCATAGCTTGGCGAAGAATGCGCAAGCGGCGGGGATTTCCGCGTCGGCGGCGAAGCTGCGATTGCTGAAGAAGCTGCGCTGCACGCTCAAGTTTGAAAAGCTGGCGTGGGCCGGCGGGCGCGACGCTGGTCGCGGGCGTGGATGAAGTCGGCCGCGGATCGCTGTTTGGGCCGGTGGTGGCGGCAGCAGTGATTCTCGATCCGGCGCACCGCATTCGCGGCCTGCGCGATTCGAAGCTGCTGCCAGCCGAGCGCCGGGAAGAATTGGCGCTGCCGCATTCGCGAACGCGCCATTTGCTGGGCGATTGCGGCGGTCGACTCGGCCCGCATCGATCAGATCAATATTTACCATGCGTCGCGACTCGCGATGCAGCACGCCGTCCAGCAACTTGCGATCCGCGCCGGATCATCTTCTGGTCGATGCGATGAAGCTGGATTGCGAACTGCCGCAGCGGGCGATCATTCACGGCGACGCGCTTTCGGCTTCGATTGCGGCGGCTTCGATCATCGCGAAAGTCGAGCGCGACCGCATGATCGCGGCGTGGGATCCGGTGTTCCCCATCTACGGACTGGCGTCTAACAAAGGATACAGCACGCCGCAACATCTGGCCGCGCTGCGCGAGCATGGACCTTCGCCGCTGCATCGGCTGTCGTTTGCTCCGGTGTGGAGCGCGCCGATTCCGCAGGAAGTACTCAGCTTCATGCGAAGACGATGGGGAAGCGGAAGACGATTCTCGGCGACGATGAAGCAGTTCGCGGTGTAGTAGAGTCTTCGAATACTGAGTCATCGACTCCGGCTCGACGCAGGCTCTTCGACTCCACGCTCTCGCTGTGCGTCGGGGGCGCCCGCGCCACACATCCCTGGCCAGTGGCTCCTGCTATCATCCCGAAGTGGCGGCGCGCGGAAAATTCATCACTTTTGAAGGTCTGGACGGCAGCGGCAAGAGCACGCAGATCGACAAACTGGCGCGGGCGTTGCGAGCGCACGGCATTGCCGTCACGGTGACGCGAGAACCCGGCGGGACGACAACCGGCGAGAAAATTCGCGAGGTGCTGCTGCATTCGACGACTGTCGGGGCTTTCTCCGCTGGCGGAGATGGCGCTGATGTTCGCCTCGCGGGCGCAGCATATTCACGAGGTCATTTTGCCTGCGCTGGCGGAAGGACGCGTGGTGCTGTGCGACCGCTTCACCGATTCGACCGAGGCGTATCAGGGCGGCGGGCGCAAGCTTGGGACAAAGCCGGTGCTCGCGCTGCACGAGATTCTGTGCGGCGGCCTGCAACCGGATCTGACAATCCTGCTCGACAATGAAGTTTCCTTCAGCGTGGAACGGGCGCGGCGCCGCAACCGACGGCACAAAGCGCGCGGCCGGAAAAAGACGAAAACCGGTTCGAACAGGAAAGCCGCGCGTTTTTTGGGCGCGTGCGCAATGCCTACCTCGCCATTGCGGCGCGCGAGCCGCAACGAGTGCAGGTAGTCAACGCGCGCGGCACGCCAGCAGGAAACGCACGCGATGATCATGGAAGTTGGTGCGGAAGAAGTTGAAAATCTAGACGCAGCTTCGAGTCGCGAGCCTCGAGCTACGAGCCTGAAACCGTTAATGGCGCTTCTTGCTTTGGTTCGCACGAACTCAGACACTCGCAGCTCGCGGCTCGAAATTCGAGGCTACTTTATGCCCTTTTCCGATTTCGTCGGCAATCCGGAAACCGTGCGGCGCTTGCGCGAGATGCTGGCGCGCGATCATTTTCCGCATGCCGTGATTCTGGCGGGCGCGCACGGCTCGGGCAAATACACGCTCGCGCTCATGCTGGCGCGCGCGATGAACTGCCTTGAGCAGCCATGCCGAGCGGCTAGCGGCGGCACGCGCCTGCCCGATTTCTGCGGCCACTGTTCGAACTGCACGCGCATTCGGGCTGGCTGGCGAATCTGGATGCGCGCTTTGCCGAGGCGGTGGAAGGCGCGTGAAAACCTGCGCGAGACCGATAAGAAAGAGACGCGCATTTTTGTCCAGACGCATCCCGACCTGCTTGTCATTCCGCCCGATCCGCCGCAGATGATGATCAAAGTCGATCAGGTGCGCCACGTCATCCAGCGCATTTACTACCGTCCGGCCGAGGCGCGCGAGAGCGTCTACATCTTCACGAGTTCGGCGTTCATGAAAGAGGCGGCCAATTCGCTGCTGAAAGTGCTGGAGGAGCCTCCGGAGTTTGCGACGATTTTTCTGCTGACGGAGAATGCCGGCGAACTGCTGCCCACGATTCGCTCGCGTTCGTGCCATGTTCACGCTGGGCGCGCTGGCTGCGGAAGAGATTGAAGGCCATCTCGCGCGACTGCGGACCGATTGGAATGCGCGGCAGCGCGCACTGGTCGCCCGGTTGAGCGAGGGCGCCATCGGACGCGCCCTTTCGTTTGACCTGGAAGGCTATGTCGCCGCCCGCAGCCAGGCGCTGGTGATGTTGAAGTCCGCGCTCAGTGGCGAGCGATCACAGCGAGTTGTTCAAGAGCCACGGAGAGTTTCCGGCCGGGCGCCGATGGCCGCCAGAAAATCGACAACCTGCTGCGGACTCTGTATTTGCTGCTCGAAGATCTGATGTTCCTGCAATCGGGAGCGGGCCGCCTGGTGCGCAATACGGACATCGAGGGTGAACTCAAGAAGATGGCGGGATCGGCGGATTTTGCCTGGGTGCAGCGCGCGGCCGAGGGGCTAGCTGAAGTGGAGCGCGGCATGCGGCGCAACCTGCTGCGATCGCTTTCTCTGGACGCTTTTGCGACTGCGCTCGAGCCGCGCAACTGATGCGGACAAGTACGCTAAGGTACGTTACCGAATCCACCAGGCGGTGACACAAATCATTGTCAGACTTAACTTGCTGTGGTACCGTACGTCTAAGTTTTTCCCCAAGACCCACAATCACAGGCTTAAGTGTTGTGGCATTTTGTGCCGCCCCCGTGCGCAGGTGGTGAATTATGAAAGAGACATTAGACCCGGCTCCAGCCGATCAAACCATCGACCAGGAAGGCTTTGCGAATCGCAAGCTGATCCGTCCGTCGCTCAGCCGAACCGACCATGGACCGAACAATCACGGTCACAACCATGGCCTCAACCACGGAGCGAATCACGGGCCCAACCATGTTCAGGGTCACGGCCCCGCCGAGCGCAGAGAGCCGCGCGACCGGTCGTCGGGCCCCGCCAAGAAGATCGCTCCCTCCGAGCAGACCAACGCCGAAAATTTCTATTACCAGAAGCAGATGCAGTCCAAAACTCCCATGGTGGTCGTGCTGCGCGATGGCGAAGAGGTCCACGGCTATATCGAGTGGTACGACAAACACTGCATCAAGCTGAACCGCAGCGGGGCGGCGAACCTGATGATCTACAAGCCGGCGATCAAGTACATGTTTAAAGAGGGAGAGGCGGGGAAGAGGCTTTAGGCTTTAGGCTTTCTCTGGGCTTTCGGCGTTGGCGTTGTGGTTGCCACCAGGTGGATGAGAGTCAATTTTCAACCAACCTCGAGTTCTTAAGATTTCGACGCCCTTCTCGTACATGTCTGTCGTTCTCGTTTCGATATATAAGAAGAGTCGTGGCTGACGAATACGAAATAATCCAGCGTTCCCCACGCCCATTGCGGGACGTAATAGGCATCCCATCCGATCAGCATCGGCTGTAGCAGGCAGGCGACGGACTCTACGAATTCGTCGTGCCGAAAGAAATGGCCGGGAGCAACCTGTAAGGACCTGTTCTCGCCGTATCCCTGCCGAAAGCGTTCAAGCGTCGTCAGTGCCACAGCCTCGTCAAGGTTATTCCAGACTCCCTGCTGTGTGACCCAAAGTGATGCAGAATTGAAGTCGATCTCGTCATACCGCAGGCGCGCCACGAGTCGCGCTAAGTGCACAAGTTGATGTGGCTCCTGAACGCGAAAATCCACACGGATCGCCCTGGCCTCCGGGTGATCGAAGCGCAGGCGGCTTCCTTCGCATCGCAGGGTCTCGTGCTTCGTGAGAAACTCCTGCATCTCCTCGCCAGTGACGACAATCATTCGCGCCTCGCCTAATCTGGAACCCAAAGCCGGGAGCCTAGCGCCCAGAGCCTAAAAGCTCGCCTTTACAGTTTCGGCAGCACGATCCCCTTCTGCGCCTGGTACTTTCCCTTGCGGTCCTTGTAGCTGGTCTCGCAGACCTCGTCCGACTGGAAGAACAGAATCTGGCACAGTCCTTCATTGGCGTAGATCTTGGCCGGTAGCGGCGTGGTGTTCGAGATTTCGAGGGTTACGAAGCCTTCCCACTCGGGCTCGAAAGGCGTGACGTTAACGATAATGCCGCAGCGCGCGTAGGTCGATTTGCCGACGCAAACTGTCAGCACGTCGCGCGGAATCTTGAAGTATTCGACCGACCGCGCCAGCGCAAACGAATTGGGCGGGATGATGGCGACGTCGGCATTGACGGTGACAAACGAGCGCTCGTCGAAATTTTTGGGGTCGACGATAGTGCTGTTGACGTTGGTAAAAATCTTGAACTCGTCGGAGACGCGCAGGTCGTATCCGTAGCTGGAGACGCCGTAGGAAATCACGCCCTGGCTGACCTGCTTTTCCGAGTAGGGGTTAATCATGTCGTGCTCTTGCGCCATGCGGCGGATCCAGCGGTCGCTCTTGATGCTCATGGAACTCCTTGAAAAATTTTGTAATTTTGCAATTGGGTAATTTCGTAATTTGAAAATCGAGTGGGAAGCCCGGCGGATAAGACGCGGCCTGAGTGCGTCAAACTACCAAATTACTCAATTACCAAATTACTTAATCGTATCGGCTGGTGCAGCCATATTACGAGAATGATCCCCCGGTTGACAATCGAACCTATCTCCCATAGCATCAATGACTTGAGGCAAACTAAACTTCGGGAGACGGGGGCAACCCTTGATTAAGCTCGACATCATCAACGAAGTGGTCAACCGCACCGGGATCACAAAGACGAAGGCGGAATTGGCCGTCGAAACCGTGTTCGAAAGCATGAAGAAGGCGCTCTCGACCGGCGACCGCATCGAACTGCGCGGTTTTGGAGTGTTCAACGTGCGCCCCCGCAAGACCGGCATCGGGCGCAATCCGCGGACCGGGGCGGAAGTTTCGATCCCGCCCGGCAAAGCCGTGCGCTTTAAACCCGGCAAGGAGTTGCAGTCGATCGACTAGGTCCCTCGCGGCGTTTCACACCCAGGCTCACTCGAATCGCAGTTTTTGAAGCGGGCCGGTTGCCGAGGTTTGAACCCGTGCGGTTTTGACCTCTGCAATCTGACCCTCGAGCTTCTAACCTGGTTCTCCCATGTCTGAATCCACTCCTACTTTTCCTGTCCTCGGCAGCGACCCTCCGCAACAAGTGTGGATGATCGAGCGTCCGCGGCCGAGGTGGTGGCTGTATATTTTGTTTTTGCTGCTGACCATGTTCAGCACTACGGTCGTGGGCGCGGGAATGGAGTTCAACTTTCTTCATCGCCAGCCGATGTTCTCGCTGAAGACGATGCGATTTCGGTGTTCCCGATCGAATGGGCGTTGGAACGGCGAGCGAACCTGCTGCTCGGATTGCCCTTCTCGCTGACGCTCATGTTCATTCTCTTCTCGCATGAGATGGGACATTATCTCTACGCGCGGCATTATCGCGTTCATGCCACACCGCCGTTCTTCGTTCCGTTTCCCAGCTTGATTGGAACACTCGGCGCATTCATTCGCATCAAGAGCCCGATTCCGTCGAGCGCCGCGCTCTTCGACATCGGAATTGCCGGGCCCATCGCCGGATTCATTCCGGCGTGCATCGCCCTCTGGGTTGGTTTGTTATGGTCGAGGCCGATTCCCACTCCTCAGGGCGCCTACATTGAACTTGGGCTCCCTCTGATTTTTCAGACTGCGGCCGGCCTGTTGAAGCTCGCGACACCGCTTTCCTCGTTGTCCCTCCATCCCATCGCGATCGCTGCATGGGTTGGAATGTTTGCGACCTCCCTCAACCTCCTTCCCGGCGGCCAACTCGACGGCGGGCATATTGTGTTCTCTGTGTCTCCTCGGCTGCACTGGTGGACATCAATCCTCACCGTCCTGGCGCTGATTCCCCTAGGGAAATACTGTTGGTACGGATGGTTTCTGTGGGCGGTGATCCTGTCGCTGACATGGAGACATCCGAACGTCCCGCGCTATCCCTCAGTCACCGGACGCCGTCGATGGATTGCTGGTTTCAGTTTAGTAGTACTGCTCCTGACTTTCACGCGCGTTCCATTAGTACAACGTAACGTGGAGCCATATTCATGGCAGAAGTTTCGTGGCGAGGTGCAAGACGATTATCGTCAACTCCGGGATGAGGTTCGGCAGAAACTCCATCGGCCCTAATTGGGGGGACTTCGAGGGTTTCCGTTTGCTCATGGCTCAGAGCTGTTCTCACATCAGCCAGACCGCGTCTACATCCACAATGATCTGCGTGCGCGGAATCTTGCGCACGGCGGCTTCCGCCAGCATGGCGCGGAGCAGCGCGTTCATCTTCTCGCGGCTTGGCGATTTCAGAATGAAGTGATAGCGGTAGTCGCGCTTCAGTCGCGTGATCGGCGCGGCGGCCGGGCCGAGCACGCGGATTCCTTCGTGCCGCGTTTTCTCGAACCAGCGCCCGATTTCCCCCGACCAGGCCAGCGCTTCATCGAGCTTCTCGCTGCGGACAATTACATTCGCGATCGCGCTGTAGGGCGGATAGTGCATCCAACTGCGGAACTGCAGTTCTTTGTCGTAGAAGCCGGCGAAGTCATGCCTTGCGGCAAACTGCACGGCGTAATGATCGGGGAAATATGTCTGCAGCACAACTTTGCCGGGTGAGTTGCCGCGTCCGGCGCGGCCTGCTACCTGCGTTAAAAGCTGAAACGTTCTCTCGGCGGCGCGGAAATCGGGAAGGCCGAGCGCGGTGTCCGCTCCGACGACGCCCACGAGAGTTACTCCGTGTACATCATGCCCCTTGGCGATCATTTGCGTACCCACGAGCATATCGAGTTCACCTTCGTTGAGGGCATTGAGGGCGCGCTCGAAATCCTCGCGTCCGCGGACGGTATCGCGATCAAGGCGCCCAATACGCGCTTGCGGGAACATGCCGTGCAGCAACTCTTCCAGCTTCTCTGAGCCAGTACCGACGAAATAAACATATTCGCTGCCACACTCCGCGCACTTCTTCGGCACCTGCGCGACAAATCCACAATAGTGGCATTCCATTTTGTGCTCGCGCTTGTGGTGGGTCATGGAGACGGCGCAGTTCCTGCACTGCAGCGCCTGCCCGCACGCCCGGCATAGCGCCACGGGAGAGTATCCGCGGCGATTGAGCAGTACCATGACCTGCTCTTTTTTCTCCAGACGCTCGCGAATTTCTTCCGTCAGCTTGCGCGAGATGACCTGCTCTTTGCCGGTTTCCTGGAATTCCTGGCGCATGTCGAGAATTTCGACCTCCGGCAGCGGACGCTGTTCCACGCGATCGGGAAGTTCGAGCAGCGCGTACCTGTGTTTCTTCGCGTTGTAATATGACTCGAGCGAGGGAGTGGCCGAGCCGAGAACAGCGACGGCGCCAGCCATCTTCGCCCGCATCACCGCCACATCGCGCGCATGGTAGCGCGGGGTTTCTTCCTGCTTGTAGGAGGAGTCCTGTTCCTCATCGACAATCAGCAGCGCCATGTCGCTTACTGGAGCGAATACGGCCGAGCGCGTGCCGACCACGACGCGCGCTTCCCCGCGCTTGATGCGATGCCACTGTTCGGCGCGCTCGTCGTTGGAAAGCCCCGAATGCAGGATGGCGACCTCGTCGCCGAAGACTTGAATCAAGTCGGCCGCCATCGCGGGAGTAAGGCCGATCTCGGGGACCAACAAGATAGAGGAGCGGCCCTGTTCAAGCACCTCCCGCATGGCCGCCAGATAGACAGCGGTCTTGCCGGAGCCGGTAACTCCGTGCAGCAACATGCCGGTAAATTTGCGGGAGGCGACAGCCTCGAGAATTTTCGACAGCCCATCTTTCTGCGCCGCGCTGAACTCAAATTCGAACGGGGACGGGCGCGGCTTGAACGTCGAAACGGTAAATCCTTGCGGCTCGTCGACGATTTCAATCAGCCCGCGGCGAACCAGGGTGCCTAGCGTAGTACGGGGCACTTCGAGTCCGCGCAGAGCTTCGACCGGCATGCGTCCACCGGCGGCTTCGAGAGCATCGACTAGTGTCCGTTGGTTTTCATTGAGCTTCTGAGTTGTGCGGTGACGGACCTCGGGGCAGACCAGAGGCGAAGCTGCGCCACTCATTCGCTCAGTTTGTGGGTGAGTGGGTTTCTCCACAACTTCATCCCCTGAGGCGTATTCGGCTCCCAGCAGCACAGCGACTTTGACCGTCCGCGCCGCATCGCGGACCGCCGAAACATCTTCGCGGACGATCCACTTTTTTCGGACCATGCCACCGAGCAGAGCCCTTGAAACACGCGTCGCGCCACGGAGGCTCGCTTCATTCACGTCCGCGTCCTCACGCTCCGCGAGATAGTCGAGCACGCGGAACTCGAGAAGCTGTTGCGCCGGCGTGCGCTGCGAACGGGCAGGAGAGCCGGACCTGCCAGCGAGATGCAGCGCCATCTGTCCGTGTTCGGTGATGCGATAGGTGATAGCGCGTTTGAATTCCGCTGAAAGCGGCAGCATGGTGCGAAACACTTCGCCGATCGGCGCCAGATAGTAGCCGGCAATCCACTGTCCAAGTTTCAACAATTGCTCATCGAGGACGGGCGCGAGATCGAGCGCCTCAATGATTTTCTTGGTCTTCACTTTCGGTTCGCGGTCGTGCAGCTCGACAACGATGCCCGACATGCGCTGCTGCCGGAAAGGCACAAGTACGCGCCCGCCCACCACGGGCTCCATCCCGGGAGGGATGGCATAGGTAAAGGCCATGTCGAGCGGCACGGCGAGAGCGACGTCGCAAAAGGTGAACATCTATTGGAAGATTAAACCAGATCAGGAAGTACGATTTTCCGGCATAACTTCACGGTCACCATGCGAAGCCGGCTGCGATATGACGAGGAAGTGAACGTCGGCTGCCGATTCGTTCTTCATTTGATGCGGAGCGCCAGCGGGAATCCAAATTCCCTGCCCAGCGGTCAGGGTCATTCGCTGCCCATCCACTTCCATCGCGGCTTCCCCTGACAGTATGTAGAAGAACTGTTGCGCGCGATGGTGGAAGTGGCGGACTTCCGACGTGCCGGGCGGCATGCGCTCCTGAATCACGCTAGGCTCGGGGCTCTTAAGCAGGTGCCAGCCGTCGCACGTGCCGCCCCATATGTAGTGCTGGGCAGTCTGCTTGCTGATCGGAATATTTTCCTGGCTCGACATATCGGTTCACGTCGTGTAGGCCTGATGACCCTTATCGAGCGGGCGCCGGAGCTTTCAACCCCAGTTCCTTCATCACCATCTGTAGATCCTTCCAGGCTTCGCCTTTCTGACGGGGATCGCGCAGCAGAAATGCGGGATGATAAGTGACAGCCAGCTTGCATCCATCCCATGCGGGATCGTTGCTGCGAACACCCGCGGGCTTGAAGTCATAAAAGCGACCGCGCAGCTGCATCATCGACGAATTCATCGCGAGCAGCGTTTTGGCAGCCGTAGCGCCGAGGGCGACAATCACTTTGGGTTTGACGACCGCGATCTGGCGCATCAGAAAGGGCGAGCAGGTTTCGCACTCCTCGCGCTCGGGAGTCCGATTGCCGGGCGGACGGCACTTCACAATATTCGCGATGTAGACCTGCTCGCGCGCGATCCCCATCGCCTTGATCATGTTGTTGAGCAGTTGCCCGGCGCGGCCCACGAAAGGCTCTCCCTGCTCGTCTTCATCTGCTCCGGGACCTTCGCCGACGAACATCAGCTCCGCCCTCGGATCGCCCACGCCGAATACGATCTGCTTCCGTCCCTGCTTGTGCAACGGACAGCGCGTGCAGTCGCCAAGGTCTTCGCGAATGATCTTGAGCGCCTTTACCGGATCGCTGACCCGTTGTTCCGGCTTCGGCGCCAGCACTTCAAAAATATCCTCTTCAACGGCGACTGGCGCCGCAACGATCGCGGCCTTGCGTGGACTCATCTCTTCTCTCGATTCCTGCTGAATTTCGGGGATGGCGGTTGCGGGGGGCGCGACGGATACTGGAGCGCTCACAGGCTGCCGGTAAAAATCATAAATGCCCATCTCGTTGTAGTAACGGATTCTCGCGGCCAGCGCGGCGCGAAGCTCGGGGTCCAGGGTGCGGGGCATTGCGGATAAGGATAACAAAATGGCGTAGTGGGCGTGCCACCCGCCAAGTCGAAGGGATGCACGGCAGCGAAATGTCGAGTCGAATTCGCGGCTGGCGGCGGTAACTACTTCAGCTCGATTTCGACAATCTCACCGGCAGTTTTACCCTCATTGGTCAGCGAATGGGTGACCCTGGCATCGATCCAATGGAAATCTCCGGCCTTGATCTCATGCGCAAACGACTTCCCTTCCGGGTCCGTCATCTTCAGCATGAGCGGAGTTGCCGCCACGATCAGGTATGGACGCTCGTGCGTGTGCATCGCGGACGTCGCACCGGGCGCGAGTGTCCATTGATAAATGCGTGCGCTCGGATTCTCCGCTTCGCCCTTCGCCGCAGGCTGGCCAGCAGGCTGTTTGGGCCGTTGAAGCAACTCGACGTCCAAAACCTCAAACGCGGTGGTCCCAACGTTGTGCACGCGATGAGTGTAAGGCGCGTCAGTTTGAAGGGCGGACACCTCACCCGGCTTTCTCGCCTCGGGCGCGCTTTCCGCTTCCCCCGGCTTCTGCTGGGTAATGGTGGCATCGGTCAACTCAACGGCTACGCGGTCGTGGGAGTGCGTGTGGAACAAGGTCGTGTCGCCGGGTAGTACGTTTACGTGCATCACCACCACAAAATCATTCTTGAGGACGACTTGATGGTGCGGCTCGTCCTCGACAGCGACGGGTGTTTGCTGGGACATGAGCGTCTGGGATGCCAAAAGCAATAGCGCGAAGCAAAGCAAACGGGGCAATGAGATCTCCTATTGAGCTTGAACGTTGCTGCGCTTGCGCAGCTTAACCACATGGTCGAGCACGCGCTGCGCGACTTCCCACTTCGAGGTTTCCGGGACCTCGATGACTTCCTCGTCCGAAATAATGGTAACGGCGTTGCGATCGGAGTCGAAGCCGATGCCTTCGCGGGAAACGTCGTTGGCGACGATTGCATCGAGCGATTTCGCAGCCAGTTTCTTGCGGGCGTTTTCGAGGACGTTTTCGGTTTCAGCGGCAAAGCCAATGAAGATCTGGGGAATTGCGGGGCGCGTTTTTTTGTGACGCGCCATTTCCCCGAGAATGTCGGATGTCGGCTCGAGGTCGAGCGTCATCGGGCCCTTGCGCTTGATTTTCTGGTCAGCCGCGGATCTGGGACGAAAATCTGCAACGGCAGCCGTTTTTATGACTACCGTGCTTTGGGGCAGGAGCTTCAAAACCGCCGCGAGCATCTCGTCCGCGGTTTCAATGCGCGTCAACTCGGCTGCTCCGGGCGGGGTGATCGCTGTCGGGCCACTGACCAGCAGCACGCGTGCTCCCCGTCGCAGTGCGGCTTCGGCAAGGGCATAACCCATGCGGCCGCTGGAACGATTCGTCAGGTAACGCACCGGATCGATCTTTTCGCGCGTGGGACCGGCGGTGATCAAGACCGTTTCCCCGACGAGATCTTCTGCAGCGCCGAGAGCCTGCAACACCGCGGCAACGATGGTCTCGTTCTCCGCGAGCCGCCCCGCGCCCGTCATCCCGCACGCGAGGTAGCCGCTGCCCGGCTCCACAATGTGAACTCCGCGCTTGCGCAAAATATCGAGATTGGCTTGCGTCGCGGGGTGATTCCACATGTTTACGTTCATTGCGGGAGCGACAATGACCGGCGCGGTCGTGGCCAGATAAAGTGTCGAAAGGAAATCGTTGGCAATGCCCTGCGCGAATTTGGCAAGAACGTCAGCGGTTGCGGGAGCAACCAGCAGCGCGTCGATCGCTTGGGCGATCGCGATGTGTTCAATAGCAGATTCGACGTTGGCCTGCGATTCGTCCGATCCGAACAGGTCGGTGATCACTTTTTGCCCGGAGAGCGCGGCGAACGTAAGGGGGCGAACAAATTCCTGCGCGGCGCGGGTCATCACGACCTGCACGCTGATGCTCCGGTCCTGAAGCAGGCGAACGATCTCCGCCGACTTGTAGGCCGCAATGCCGCCGGAAACGCCGAGCGCGATTTTCATAGCAGGAGGGCGGGGGCCAAACCGAGATCAGCCCCGCCTACAACAATCGATGCTGCCAGCAGACTCGCGGAAGCGTCGCTTGCACGACTCTTCACTCTACGCGTCTTCGGCGAAGATCTTGCCCAATGGCTCGCCTACGCCCTCAACCGCAAGCTTGGGCAACTCCGGAATCAGCCATTTCACCTTGCCCGCCTTGATCTCATCCTGAGCAATGCGGCATGGTTTGCGTGAAATGGTCTCAATCACGGGTGGAGCGCCGCCCTGCAATTGCCGGGCACGCCGCGCCGCTACCAGAATGTAGCGATAGTTACTGTCAAATCCTTCGATCAGCTTCATAGACTCTCCCCTGAACTTGTCGTCTCTCACTGCCTCAGGAACCTAGTTACCAGCCGGCACCGTGCCGAACGACGCCAGAATCGGCTGCACTCTTTCTCTCGCCTGGTCGAGCTGGCACATCCTGGCCGTGGCGAGGAGCCGATCCTCTTGCGATGTTGGCTGCGTCCCGCTCCGCAGGATCCGTTCGGCCTGCACCACGGCCTTTAGTTCGTCAGCGGATTGCTCGAGCAGGTTGTTCACTAATATATAGTCGTATTTGGAGTAATTCTCAATCTCCCGTCGGGCCGTGTCCAACCGGCGACGAATCACCGCCTCGGAATCGAGCCCCCGGTTCCGCAGCCGCCATTCCAGCTTATCCCGGTCGGGGGGAAGAATAAAGATGCTGACCGCCTCCGGCAGTTTCCGCTTGATCTGGGCCGCGCCTTGCACGTCGATGTCGAGCAGCAGGTCATGCCCGCGCTTTTCGGTCTCGCGGAGGAAGCGCCAGGCGGTGCCGTAGTAATTTCCGAAGACGTTAGCGTACTCGAGAAATTCGTTGGCCGCGATCATGGCTTCGAATTCCGTCTCCGAGACGAAGAAATATTCCTTGCCGTCCTGTTCGCTGCCCCGGGGAGTACGCGTGGTATAGGAGATGGAAAAGTCGAGGTTGCGCACCATCTTGAACAGTTCATTGACCAGGGTGGACTTCCCCGAGCCCGACGGCGCGGAAACAATGTAGACGATGCTCATTCCAGATTCTGTACCTGCTCGCGTGATTTTTCGATCTCCGACTTGATGAGTAGCCCGGCTTCAGTAATCTTCAACGCTTCGCCCGCCAACCCCGAAGTCTTGGAAAGCAGCGTGTTCGCCTCGCGGTTCATCTCCTGCAACAGGAAATCCATTTTTTTGCCGACTTCACCGGCCTGATCGAGCAAGGCGACGAAGTGATCCACGTGGGTGTTGAGGCGCACCAACTCTTCTTGTATGTCGCTGCGATCCACCAGCAAGGCAGCTTCCTGCAGAATTCGGTCCTTGTCAAACTGGCCGCCGAGCATTTCGCGCATGCGCGACTGCAGGCGATCGGCGTAGCCGCGCAGGATTGCACTGCGATGAACTTCGACGCCTCCCGCCGCCGCGCGAAGTTGCTTCATGCGATCACGCAACTCGCGCTCGATGCCACGGCCCTCTTCCTCCCGCATCTGGTTGAGCCGGGCTAACGCCTCGTCGACGCAACCCATCACCGCGGTTTCCAACTCGGCGCCAAATCGCTCGGTGCCGGAATCCATGGCACCGGGCATGCGCAACACCACGTTCAAATCGGGCTCTCCCTTGAGGTCAAACTCTTTGGCGGCGGCGCGGAAGGTCTGCACATAGCCGGCAATCAGTTGATGGTTCAGGGCGACTTCGCTGGTTCCCGAGTAGTCCAGGCTGAGAGTGACTTCGACGTGGCCGCGCGCCATTTTCTCCTTCAGCAGGCGGCGCAGCTTCATCTCCAGCGAATCAGTATCGGAAGGCAGGCGGAAATGCAGATCGAGAAAACGGTGATTCACCGCCTTCAGGGACAAAGCGAACGCAAGCCGGGCGTTGGCCTGCCCTCGGACCTGCGCGTATCCCGTCATGGAGCGAAGTGGCATAAAAATCAGGCTCTTGGCTCTTGGCTTTTAGCTCCAGGCTATGAGTCTACCGCCGCACTGGTAGGCACTTCCCGGAGCCTAAAGCCTAGCGCCTATCCCCGTACGCGGCACATCGGCTTCGGCAAACTGCAATTCATACAGCCGCCGGTATGTGCCCAGTTTCTGAATCAGTTCCTCGTGCGCCCCGATGTCGCTGATGGTCCCGTTTTCCAGCACCACGATGCGATCGGCGCGGCGAATTGTCGAGAGCCGGTGCGCGATCACAAATACAGTACGCCCCGTCATGAGATTTTGCAGTGCCGCCTGCACCAGCGATTCCGATTCGCTGTCGAGGGCGGACGTCGCCTCGTCGAGAATCAGCACCGGAGCATTCTTCAGAATCGCGCGCGCGATCGCAATGCGCTGGCGCTCTCCTCCCGAAAGGCGGACTCCGCGCTCGCCAATCATGGTGTTGTAGCCTTCGGGAAGCATGGAAATAAATTCATGGGCGTGCGCGGCGTGCGCCGCGTCTTCCACCTGCTTTACCGAAACATGAGGCTGGCCGTAGGCGATATTGTTGCGAAGCGTGTCATTGAAAAGCACAGTCTCCTGCGTCACAATGCCGATTTGCGAACGCAACGATGCTAGTGTTACATCGCGGACGTCGTTATCGTCAATCAGGATGCGCCCTGCCGTGACATCGAAAAAACGGGGAATCAGGTGGACCAGCGTGCTCTTGCCGGCGCCGCTCGATCCGACGACCGCCAGAACTTCGCCGGCCTTCACTTCCAGATTAATCGCGTGGAGAACGTCGCGGGAATCTTCGGCGCCGCGGTAGGAAAAAGCAACGTCCAGGAATCGGATGCTGCCGTTGAATTTGCCCAGCCGTTTGGCTCCCGGTTTCTCGCGCACCTCGTCCTCAATATCCATGAAGCGGAAAATTTCCGACGAAGCGCCGATGGCCTGCTGAAAATTGTTGTTAAAGAGGGCGAATTTGCGAACCGGCTCGTAGAGCTTGAAAACCGCGATGATGAAGGCGAGAAAGGTTCCCGCTGTAAACGCGTGGTGGTTGATCTGGTCGCGGCCCATCAGCAGAAGCAGGGCAATCGCGACCGCGCCGAAAATATCCATCAACGGAGAGCTGATCGCGAAGGCGGCGACCACTCGAAGGTTCGCGCGGAACAGGCGGCGCGCCGCCACCCGGAACCGCTCCATCTCCCATTTTTCCATCCCGAACGCTTTCACGATTCGGTTGCCGGTGATGGTTTCGTGCAGAATATTCTGAATTTCCGCCAGCTTGTCTTGGCCACCGCGAGTCTTGCTACGCACCTGCCGTCCAATTTTTCTCGATGAGTAGAGGATGACCGGGACGAACAGCAACAGGATCCACGCCAGCTTTCCTCCCAGCAGAACGACCACCGCCGCGGTGAAGATGAAAGTAAATAATTGCTGCAAAAACTCCGCGAGCACACCCGACATCGCATACTGCACCCGCTCGATGTCGTTGATGATGGTGGAGAGCAACGTGCCGGTCGTATGTTTCGAGAAGAAGGCCGCTGAACTCCGCAGAAAAGCGTCGTAGAGATCGTTGCGCAGGTCCGTAATCATGCCGAACCCGGCGTAGTTTACAAGGTAAGTTCCGGCATAGTCGAAGATACCTTTCAAGACGGTTGCGGCGACCAGTGCAAAGGCTACGGCCGGCCAAGGGTTTTGAAAGTGCGGCGGAACGACCTGATGCAAGCTGAAAACGCGCTCGCTACCAGGGACTTTGAACAACTGCAAGGTTCTGCCTTGCGCGGAGGGATTCAGAACGCGGTCGAAGATCGGGCCAATCAGGAGGACTCGAAACGCGTCCAGCAACCCGACCATGGCCATCAGCACAATGGAAGCAAACAACGGCGCCCAATAAGGCAACACATAACGCAGAAGGCGGGCCAGTTGACGCGGCTTTGTCGAGGTCTCCGCGCTGTTTGTTCCCGCCAGTATGGTCGTTGCCATGCGTTAGCTAATTCTACATGTGGCTGTGACTCTCGGCTTTGGGCTCTCGGCTTTAGCCTCTTGCCGACTGACGTGGCCATTGACAATTGACTCCGCTGCGCGCAGGACGCGTCGACGCTACAGGCAGCCCCCCCGAGTCCCAGAAACTATTTCGGGCTGTCCCGATGCACCACCTTCACCTTGTATCCCGCATCGCGCAACTTTTTCCCGACATCTTCGGCGATCATCACCGAGCGGTGCTGTCCGCCGGTGCAGCCAAAGCTGATGGTCAGGTAGCTCTTGCCCTCGTGGACGTAGTGGGGCAGCAAGTACACCAGCAGGTCGGAAATGCGGCTGATGAACTCTTTGGTCTGGGGAAACGACCGGATGTACTTGGCGACTCGCGGATCGCGGCCAGTGAGCGGCCGGAATTCCGGTACAAAGTGGGGATTCGGGAGAAAGCGCACATCGAAGACCAGGTCGGCATCGTCCGGCACTCCGTGCTTGAAGCCGAAGCTCACGCAGGAAACCAGAATCGTACGCCTGGTTCCCGACTCGTGCTCGAAACGGTCGGTCAGATGAGCGCGCAGCTCGTGAACATTGAACTTCGAGGTGTCGATCACCAGGTCGGCGATCGCGCGAATCATGCGCAGGTGCCGCCGCTCGGTGGTCAGCGAAGCGCGCACCGTGGTGCGGGTTCCCAGCGGATGCGGCCGCCGTGTTTCACTGAACCGGCGCAACAGCACTGGATCGGTCGCCTCCAGATAGATGACGCGCGTCGGAATCAATTGCTTGACCGACTTCAGAATCGCCGGCAGCTTCTCCAGTTGTGTCCCTTCGCGCACATCGACGACCAGCGCCGTCCGCGGAATCTCGCCGGATTGCAAAGCCAGTTCCGCAAAGCGCGGAATCAGTTCCACCGGCAAATTGTCCACGCAGTAATAGCCGAGATCTTCGAAGGCCTTCAGCGCCGAAGCCTTGCCCGAGCCGCTCATCCCCGTAATGACGACTAACTCGGAACCGTCGCGGGGCTTATCCTTTCGAGGTTTGACGGGGCGAGTTTCGGTTTTGCGGGACCGCGCGGACGCCCGCGAGCCTCTGGTTTTCTTTGGTTGAGAGCCGGACACCATTTCCGGAATCTTAGCATCTTGTCGCAACCATTGATTCCTCAAGATCGATCAGGAAACCAGATTGCAATAGCTCCACAACCGGGGGGAATATCAGGTCGAAGTAGCGAGCAGGACCAAAGCGCATAGCTGTCGCCCGCAGTATCCCTGTTAGGACGCTGCGTACACAAGCATGCTGGGATTAGTGGTGGGTTATGACGGCCTGCTGATTTTACGAATCAGAGAAATCTCAGGGCGAGAACAGGCCGTGCAGCGGAAGGAGGGTTTTGCAAACGAGGAAATTGAGGGCAGAGCCAGACGCGGGCGCGCCCGCTTCAGTACGCGTTCTTGTGGGTTAAGGCGGAAAGCACCGTCATGGCGACGATCCGCAAATCGAAGGAGAAGCTCCAATTCTGCAGGTAGTAGAGATCGTGTTCCAGACGCTTTTCGATCGACGTGTCTCCGCGCCAGCCGTGCACCTGGGCCCAACCTGTGATTCCCACCTTGAGGGAATGGCGATGATTGTAGCGGCGGATCTCGCGCAGAAATTTGTCGACAAAATAGGGGCGCTCCGGGCGCGGCCCGACCACGCTCATATCGCCCTTGATGACATTGAGGAATTGCGGTAGCTCATCGAGGCTGGTGCGCCGCAGGAGTTCGCCCAGCCGGGTCCGGCGGGGATCGTTGGCCACAGTCCATGTAGTGTCGCTTTCACCCGCGGCCGAGACGTGCATGGTGCGAAACTTGTACATCTGAAACTTCTTGCCGTTAAGCCCGATTCGCTCCTGCGTGAAAAAGATGGGTCCGGGAGAGCTCAGGCGGATCAGGAACGCGACCAATGCCAGCCCGGGCGCGGTAATCACCAGCACCAGCGCGGAGAAAGCGACGTCGAATGCGCGCTTAAGGAGCGCGTAATACAGGAGGTCGGCCGGGGTCGAGGTCAGATCGAGCATCTGGATGCGTCCCAGCTGAAAGAGTTTTTCGCGGACGACGATCCCCTCGCCGAGATCGACGATGGCGCGGGCGGGAACGCAAAGTTTTTCCAGAGCTTCCACAATTGCGGGGATGTGCCCGAACTGCACCGGGTGGAGCGCGATGATGGCCTCGTGGAACCCGCGCGAAGCGTTCAACTGGGCAATCTGGTCGAAGCGGAAGGAAGGACTTGCTTCCGGCGCCGGAGCCTGTCCGGGAAGAAGCACGTAGCCGGCAATCTCACAGGGCGCAATGGAAAGCCTCTGCAGGCGTTGAGCCGCTTGATGCGCGAAGCTGTCGGCGCCGATGATCAGGATCTCCGTCGGCTTCCCCCAGCCTCCTCTCTGGCGGAAGATGCGGCGCAGCAGCGCACGCATGAGCAGTGTCAGGATAAACAGCGCCAGAATTCCACAAATGAACAGTGCGCGGGGAAAAGCGTCATCGCGGCTGAAAAAAAGGATGGCGAGAAAGATGGCGCTGGTCGCAACCAGCGCGGAGAGAGCGGCTTTCGCCCCCGTGCGTTCCCGGAAGAGTTCGTCAACGCTGGTGACCGAGTAATGCTCAGTCACGAACGCCCACACGAAGGAACACAGCAAAAGCAGGCCAATGTGTCCCGCGCGCGGATAGATGGGCGGCCGGGCCACAGCCCAGCACAACACAAACCAAACTCGATGTCCCACCTCGAAAGCACCCCATGGCAAGAGATAAGTAAGAACGGTAAGAACCAGGCGGTAAATACGCAGCGAGAGAAACACGGGATTGGACCTTCCTTTTCGGTTTTGGATTTCGGCAATCGGGCACGAATACGTCTTGAGACTCGGAGCACGCGAGCAGCATGGAATTCGAGCGCTCCGGCGCAGGCTTGGATAAACCGACCACGCAGAGCCGTCTAGCCGGCGGCGACTGTGACCGGCGCCGATTGTGGTTTGGCAAACGACGCGAAAAAACAGTCGTACAGCCGCAACACTTCCGCCTTGCTGAAATTGTTTTCGGCGTAAGCGCGTCCGTTCGCTCCCATGGCCTGGCGCAGCGCCGGATTCGCTCGCAGGGCCTGCGCTTGCTCGGCGAGCGCCCGGGGATTCTCGGGCTCGACGATCGCGCCACATTGCGCCTCGCGTATCAGTCGAGACGCCTCGCTTTCGGCATTGGCGGCGCACAGGACAGCTTTGCCCGCCGCCATGTAAGTGAGCAGCTTGGATGGAATGACAGCATCCTTGACCGCGGATTTCTGGTTCAGGATGAGAACATCGGCGGCAGCGTACAACTGGCAAAGCCGGTCCGCCGGCTGCAGGGGCAGGACGAGAAGATTAGGAAGGTCGGGCGCCCGCGCCGCTTCTTCGATCAGAGCGCGCTCCTCGCCCTCGCCGACGACTACCCAATGCACGTCCTTCTGCTCCCGGGTCAATTCGGCGGCGCGCACGAGGTTCAGCAAATCCTGTTTCTTCCCCATATTCCCGGTGTGGAGCAGCACGAAGTGGCCCTCGGCAATTCCATGCACGGTACGGAACCATCCGTCGCTCGCAATGGGCCGGATACTTTCCGTGTCTCCCCAGTCAGGTATGCGCAGAAGGTGATCTGCGGGGACGCCATTCCGCATCAGACGCGTGCGGAACGCGTCGCAAAGACAAACCACCATTTGCGCGTGACGATAGGCAAACTGTTCGATCGCTCGCGCCCGGCGAACCAGCCAGCCCTCCCTCAGAATTCCGGTCGCCAGCGCCGCGTCGGAGGCGAGATCGGTCAGCTTGATCGTGTAGGGTACATTTCTGATCCGGCTAATTGCGAAGGCCGCCAGAGCAAGAACGGGAGGCGGACACGAACAGTAGATGATGTCGCAAGGCCCGGCCGCGAGGCCAGCCAGCAGCGCCGCCAGGGCAAAGGAGAAATCGTGCAGCAGCCGCTGCGCGAGCGAACTGGCGCGCCACGGAATGAAGTGCAACACGCGCCGGATCTCCACTCCGTTGCGCAGTTCCAGCTGGGTGAGACGTCCCCGGTATTCTTTCCAGGTTCGCCACTCCGGATAATAGGGAAAGGCGGTGACGACACGTACGTCATGGCCTGCCGCCGCCAGATGTTCACTCAGCCCAGTGGTAAAAGGAGAGACCGATGTACGTTCCGGAAAATAGTTGATGCCAAGAATCAGAATGCGCATGATCGTCTCTCCCGATGGATGGTCTTGAAGTGCGGCTTGCGGGAGGATCAGCCGATCGAGCGCACGGCCAGCGCCTTTTTCTTTTTGTTCAAGCGGCCGGCATTGTCCAGTTCCTGCGCGATCCAGGCATAGGTGACGGCCAGCCCCTGTTCGAGCGAAATGCGCGGCTCCCAGCCCAGCACCTGCCGCAGCAGGCGGTTATCGCTGTTCCGTCCGCGCACACCCTGCGGTTTTGTGGTGTCGTGTTCTTTGACAAGTTGCTTGCCCGCGATCTCCGCAACCAGATCCACCAGGTCGTCGATCGAGATCAGGCGGTCCGTGCCCAGGTTCAACGGGCCGGGGAAATTCGACGACATCAGGCGCAACAGCCCCTCAACGCAGTCGTCGACATACATAAATGAGCGGGTCTGCTCGCCATCGCCCCACACCTCGATGACTCCCCCGTCGTCCGCGAGCGCAACTTTCCGGCTCACCGCAGCCGGAGCCTTCTCGCGGCCTCCCTCATAGGTGCCGAGCGGTCCATACACGTTGTGGAAGCGCACGATCTTGGTGTCGAGCGCGTAATCCTGCCGAAAATAGCGGCAAAGCATTTCGGTGTAGAGCTTCTCCCATCCGTAGCCCGGTTCCGGATCGGCCGGGAAGGCATCCTCTTCCCGCAATGCGGTCGCCTCCGCATCGCACTGCTTCGATTGGGGATAGATGCACGCCGACGAGGAGAATAGAAATCGCGAGACCCCCTGCAAGCGGCTGGCTTCGAGCATGTGAACGTTGATCAGGACGTTGTTGCGGGCAATGTCGGCGTGATTGGCCGTGATGAATCCAATTCCTCCCATGTCGGCCGCCAGGTTAAAAACGGCATCGATTCCGCCGCGGGTGGCCAGCAGGCAGTTGTCGAACTTGCGCAAGTCGAGCAGTTCGAATTCACTGGCATCGCTCGTCTCATATTCCGGAAGCTTCAGGTCCACGCCGCGAACCCAATGGCCGTCGGAGCGAAGCCGTTTCACAAGATGGTGCCCGATAAACCCGCCGGCACCGGTGACAAGAATACGCATTGCTGGATGCATGGTATTTCCTCTTTTCTTGAATGAAGTGAGTAAACAGAATTGAAATGTTCTTCAGGCCGGAACCGGGGGTTGTGCAGCCACTGCAAATCGTGGGCGCATCGCGGTCCTGTAGATGGAGATCAGTTGCGTGTAATTCGCGGCATCGCTGAAGCGCTCCGCATGAGTTTGGCGCGCCGCGCTTGACCAGCGCGACCAAGCCGGGCCGTCCGCCCGCAGCGCCTCCCGCAGAGCCGAAGCGAGCGCCTGCATGTCGCCGGTTTGAAACAGCAGCCCTTCATGCTGGTGCCGCACAATGGACGCCAGGCTGGCATGGTTCGCGCTCACCACGGGAGTGCCAACCGAGAGGGCCTCAAGCACCACCATCGGACAGTTTTCATAAGCGAGCGAAGGAAATACAAGAACGCGGCTCTCCGCCATCCGCTCCAGAATCTGCTCGCGTTCCAGTTGTCCACACCACACGATGCTGCCCAGATGCGCGAATTTCTGCGCCAGAGGCTTGCGCTCCGGTCCATCGCCGATCAGCGACAACTCGAAATCCTCGAGCCCCGCGCTGCTCCAAGCCTCGAGCAATAAATGGACGCCCTTGCTGGCCATCATGGCTCCGGCAAACAGGGCCTGCCGTTTTCGCGGGCCATATCCCAAGGGCGATGCAGGAACGAAGTTCGGCTTCACCAGCAATTTTTCGGCGGGCAGCCCCCCGCGCTCGAAGATCTTACGGTTGGATTCGTTCAGGGCGATGAAAGCGTCGACGCTATCGCTGTAAGTGCCGATGCTCCGGTGCAGAATGCTGGTGGCCACGACCACCGCGGTGCGGCTCAAGCTATCGGCGTAGCAGCAATGGCGCAGGCCGAACCAACCCGCACGCCCCACACACTTTTCGCAGCGGACGCCATCGCGCAGCAGCAGCGCATTGGCGCACACGGGGCGGAAATTATGCAGTGTCTGGACGACCGGCACGCCCGCCCGGCGCGCCGCCCAGAACACGCTCGGGCTGAGTTCCGGAAAGGTGTTATGAACGTGCACGACATCGGGCGCAAACTCGGCAATCTTGCGTCCGAGCAGGTGATACGAACGACGCGACCACACAAAACCGGGCGCCGCCAGCATCTGCCGAAACGGGTGCGCATTCTTCAACCGGGCATTCGAGACCTGGAAGTCTTCGACCACATGTCCGCGATCCTCAAGCATGCGTTTCTCGAGCGCGACCACCGTCTCCTCGCCGCCCCAGCCCGGAGCGTGCCGGTTCTGCACTTGCAGGACGCGAAATTTCACCGCCGTATCGGTCATGAGCTGCAACAGGGTTAGCTGGTCTAAGAGGAAGAACTCGCTTTAGAGCGGAGAGCCGCCCACGCGCTTTGCAGGGACAGTGGAGACCGCGCCACGCGGCACTGGGCTTCCAGATCGCGGTCTCCCCACAACGTGTAGCGCTTCAGCAGCAGCGCGCCCGTCTTCGAGCGCGTGCTCGCGATCGTATTCCCTCCGGCTTGCACCGTGACTCCAAGACGAATACCCGTGTCGTACGCTGCCCGCAGAACCGGCCGTGAGACATTGCCGTTCGGATAAGCCAGCATGACCGCGGTCCGGCCGGTGATGGCCTCGAGCGCCGCCTGCGCTTCCCCGATCTGCTCCCGCATTTCGGCGGGCGAATAGTTGGTCAGGATCGCGTGATCGGCGGTGTGGTTGCCAATGTGCACCAGCGGGTGCCGAGCCAGGGCCGACAGTTCGGCCGGGGTAAATGGACGATCGATCTCCGAGACGGTCTGAAAGGCCGCGCTGCCAAATTCCGCGATCACCTCTTTTTCGGCATCGCAGGTGGGCAGGTTCTTCCACCGGGCGCGCGCGGCGGCGAGCTTTGCGCCGCCGCGGCCGAGCTTCCGCATTTCACGGTAGACCACATCCCACCAGAACGGCTTCCCCGTCAGCACGTAGTTGCTCGCGATGAAGAAAACGGCGGGCGCCTGGAATTCTTCGAGCGCGGGCAGCGCGCGCAAATTGTTCGCGTATCCGTCATCGAAGGTGAACATCGCATAGCGCCGGCCGGGATCGAGCCCGGCAAGCAGGTCATCCGGACAAACGAAACTGTAGCCATGGTCGCGCAGGTCCCCCGCCAGGCCGCGAAAAAGGGTGGTCGTAACCCCCTGCTGCGGATCCATCACCCCGCGCGCAATTTCCGCTTCCGACTCGAACAGACTGTGGAACACAAAGATGAGCAGCGTCGGGGCTGCCGAAAAGATGCGCAGGCAGGAATCCGCCAGCCTGGCGTCGCTGGCAAGAGCGAATTCTTTCCAGAATTTTCGGGTCATCTGCGCTTTCCCGTTTTGGGAAGGAAAACTGTGCTATGACAGGTGAGAGTAGCCAGGGCCGGTGGCCAATGGACTTGTCCGATTCAGATTTGGCGGCGCTGCGCTGTCCCGATGACTTGGGAAGCGTCGAGCGCATGGCCGGCCAGTTATGCTGTTCCCATTGCGGACGTCTCTTTGCCTCGCGCCACGACGTCTGGGAGTTGCTGCCGCAAGCCTCCCAGGATCTGGCCTCGTCCGAAGGACAACGGCTCGAGTCTTACCGCGCCAGCTACTCGCATCATCCTGACTACCGGTGGCTGCAACCGGCGCGTGTGCTGATCGCCGAACTGGGCAATGCCTACCTTTACGTGTGGGCGCGTAAGACCATCGAATCGATTGCCCAGGGCCGCACACTTCGTATCCTTGACGCCGCCTGCGGTGACGGCATGCTGTGGCGTCATCTCGCCCGCCGCCATCATTATGTAGGCGTGGATTTTTCGGCGCGGCCGCTCGAGCGCGCCGCCCGTTATCATCCCGCAACCTACATTCGCGGCGACCTCAACCGCCTGCCCTTCGCCGAGGGCAGTTTCGATCTCGCCGTGTCGCTGCAGGCCCTGCAGTATCTGGAGGAACCGCAGCGCGCGGTGCGGGAACTGGCGCGCGTCCTGCGCCCTGGCAGCTGCCTGCTGCTGACTCTCCCCAACCCGGGCAGCTTCAAGTATCGACGGCAGGGCCTGCCCGCGCTCCAGCTCCATCGATTTCACTGCATCGAAATGAAGGAGTTGCTAGACTCCGACTTCGAGGTGCGCCAACTGCAGACCCGGGGGCTGTGGCTCCCGATCCCTCGCCTGGCGATTCATCTCTCCGGCCAGTACTCCGAAGCTCAGGGCCTCTCCTGGACGGCGGTCGGCTTCCGCAAGCCTTGATCGTCAACTCTTCGCCTCCGCGGGGGCATCGCCTGTTGCAAGGCTCTTCAACCCGTAGCCTTGGCTAGAATGCCAGTCCCCGTTTCGCGCTGCGCGCCAGCCGCTAACCGCCGTTCGATGCGGAAGAGTCGAATCAGAAAAAAGCAGAGGAGAAACAACACAAAGTTGTCCTCCAGGGTTGAGCGCGCCGCCCACAGCAGAACCACAAAGAGAATCACGTGCACTAAAGGACGCCGGGCCGCGCTCCCGCCACTCCACCGGCTCAACCCGACCATCGCTCCCGTCAGGACCGGGAAGAGAAACAGCGTCAGCGGCCCGAAATTCGCATACATCTCTCCGATGGCGGTGGCATTGAGACTGGTCTCGACATTGGGCAGATAGCGCTCCGCCATGAGCGCCGTGAAATTATGCGGTTTCGCCGGCAGCAGCTGTCTGGGAACCAGTGAGATCACAGCCCTTGCGTAGGTGAGGCCGTCCAGGTAATCGGCCCGGGGCCCGTAGTCATCCACAATATGCATGAGCAGGAGAACGTTCATCCCTTCGGTAACATTGATGAGCGACGCCATGGTATCGCTCCGGGCATCGCTCTCCATGTAGTCGCCGGAAGATTTTCCCAGAGCGGAGAGGTTATGCCGCACCGAGCTCCACATGCTGAACACGAACACGAGCACGGGCGCGAACGCCAGCAGGGCCGCGAACACTCTCCACCGTTTCTCGAAGCCGAGCGTCACGACGACAGCCAGAAGATAAATGGCCATGAAGATCCGGTTGCCCGTGACCACAACTTCCACTAACAGGACCAGCCAGATCAGAAACGTGAACCGCCAGCGCATCGCGCGGCGAAAAATGCCCGTGACCGTATGCAGAACCGACGCGCTGCAGAACACAATTTGATTGGCCATCGTCAGATGATTCCAGAGCACGAACACGTCGCCGTTGCGCGCCACCAGTTCCTCGGTGCGGCTGTACCAGTGTGAGACCAGAAATTCCTCGACGCCCCCCACCAGCCAGATCAGCATCGCCCAGCCCGCGAACATCATGGCCATACTCACAGCCGTGCCTTTTTGCAGACGGCCCACATCGATGTCCCGCCACCAGGCCGAGGGCTGCGAACCAGGAAGAAACAGGGCAACCACCGCCAGCGCTCCCAGCAGCGAGAGCCAGACCGTCAGGTAAGGAAAGAAGAAGCGCGCGCTCGACAGATCCACGTCGCCCCATGAGGCTCCCACATCGAAAAGTTCGGGCAGCCGGTAGCCGCCATGCAGCGTGATCAGCGCGAGCGGCGCCACCGTAAAGTAGCCCAGTCCGACCAGCCAGCCCATCAGCGGAGAAATAGGGCCGCAATGCCTTCCGGCCGCGATCACGACCGGAATGTAGGCTGCCAGCAGGACCGCCAGCAGCAGCATGTAGACGGTGGTCATAGGCTACTTGGCCGCCAGATCCATGGCCTTGTCGATCACCGCATCCATGGAGTCCTCCCTGGCCGCATTCGTCGCGAGTTCTGACTCTCCGGCCGCGGTGGCGTTTGCCGCCTCGCTTGGTTCGGGCGCTCCCCCGCGGAACTGTGGAGGCAGCAGAATCCGGCCCAGTTGCGTGGCCAACGAGGGAGTAATCAGTTCCCGGTAACACGCATACGCCGCGGCTTGCATAGCGTGCAGTTCGGAGACGTTCCCCAGCAGGCGGGAGAGCGCCTCCCCGACCTCGGTCACACGTTGCCCCGGTCCGTATCGAATTCCATTGCACTGGTCCTGAACCAGCGCCACCTCCGGTCCATGGCGCTCCAGCCCATTCCGCACCAGCACTGGCAGACTGAGCGACATCATGTGGACCACCGAAAGCCCCGCCATCCCGGGATGGCATCCCGCAAAACACTCTTGGGAAATTTCGCGAATCTGCGCCGGATCGTACACTTCGCCGTAACAGTGCACCCAGTCCGATCCGCCATACAGTTTCCGCAGCCGGCCCAGGAGTTCACCTTCACCGACGATGTGCACTTCGAGGCCGTGGCCTCCGTCGCGGAGCCGGTGCGCCGCCGCCAGCAAAGTCTCAATCCCGCAATCCCGCCGCAGCCGCCCCAGAAAAAGCACGCCCCGCTCCGCGCCGGTTTTTTCCTGCGGTGCCAGTGGACAGGGATTGATCAGGGAGTTGTGCGCCACTTCGACCTTGCGGGTCGGGAAGCCGCGGGCCGCAAAGCCGTCCCGCACCACCGGGCCATACGCGATATAGCCGGACACCAGGCGCAGCAGCAGGATCATCATGCGCCGGTATGGCCAGGAAACATTTTTCCGCCGGTGTACCCCGTGTCCGTGCGCGTAGACCGGGATTTGCAGGATGCGGCCGGCCAGCAACGCAGTCCAGAAACCAGCCGATCGCGGATTGGCCGAAATCATAATTACGTCGGGCCGCTCTTTCATCAGGTAGCGCACCACGCCCGCTTGCCAGAAACCGAGTTCGGGCCCGAAGGGCTTCCGCATGGGCAGCTCGATATAGCGCAGCGCAGGGTTCGACGGCGCAGCGACACCGCCAAACCCGGCCTCCCGGTGCGCGGGAGAAAAAAGCCAGTCCACACGACCGTGCTGCGCCAGTTCCGAGTACACCGGATAGCGGTAATGGGTCCAGACCGGTTCGATGATGGCGATATGCGGAGACAAGGGATTAGGC
The DNA here is from genome assembly GCA_963838315.1 of uncultured Acidobacteriaceae bacterium. Classification (GTDB taxonomy): domain Bacteria; phylum Acidobacteriota; class Terriglobia; order Terriglobales; family Acidobacteriaceae; genus Acidiflorens. The sequence continues at coordinate 512,766 of CAWIQW010000003.1, read as the reverse complement.
GAAGACACGAACACGACTCGCGAGACGATCGGTCAAATGGTGTTTCGAACAGCGGCGCTGCGGGGAGTGCCCTTCTCCGCCAGCACCGCCACACTGCTCCCGAATTTCCGCAGGCCCAGCAGCGACGCCAGCGCGTCATCGAACTGCGTCAGCTTCCACGCCAGCCGGTAAGGTGTCCTGATCCCGATTTTGTGCAAGGCGATCATCGGATAGCGCGTGAAGACTCCATGCTGGATGACGGAAAACCTGGAAAAGCTCCTGCTGAGCGGCGCCAGCCGGCGGGCATCGAGCGGACGGCAATGCACCTCGACTTCTCGTTTGCCAAACACGCGTATCCCCCAGCCGTAGAACGGAGCCCGCCAGGGTTCTTCCGCCGCGAACCGCCCTCCAGGAACCAGCACCCGGGCAATCTCGGGAAAAGCGTCCTCAGTCTGAAAATGATGCGCGCAGCCTCCCGAATAAATGGCGTCAAAATATCCCGCCGCGAAGGGCAGATCCTCGGCCAATCCCAGCTTGCAGCCGATCTCGACCCCGGCCAGCCGCGCCAGCTCCTGCGCATAGCGCGCTTCGGCCTCGACCGGAGTCACCAGCCAGGCTTCGCTGGCCCCGCCCAGCATGAATTGCACTGCATGGTGCCCTTGCCCGCCGATCTGCAGCACGCGCTTGCCGCGCAGCGGAGCCAGATATTCGAGCGCGTCGCGCTCGGCCAGGCAGTCATAGGTCGCGCACATCCACAGGTCGCGCGGATGCGGAAACGTTCCCCGGTCTTTTTCCCCGGTGAGCGCGAGCCGCGCCACCAGCGACGCCGTGGCCGACTGGTTCCGCGCCAGCAGTTGTGAAATCGAATCGAACCCGGCAAGTTCGCCGCATTGCGCCGCCGCCGTTGCCTCGTAATAGACGGCTTCGTCGGCGGGGATGTCGAGCTTCAGTGCATGGCCTGGACTGGACATGGTCACCTCGGAGTACTCGCCCGCGGGATGCATAGCTTGCTGCCGTCTGGGCTGGAAGAACCCGCTCCTGTACCCGGTTTGCGGACCACGAAGAACACGCACCGGGCCCGCAGCTTCTGCCACCACCAGCGCGCATGGTACGTGCGAAACCAGATCGGAAGCGCGCACAGGAAGCTGTCGAGCTTTACCACCCACCTCGTGTTATAGGGTGGAGTCCTGAGAACATGGCGCAAAGCGGAAACAACCGGAAAGTGCAGGAGGTGCTCGCGGCCGATCTGCAGCCCGCTGCCGTTCAGCATGGAACGCAACAGCGGCAAGGGTATCCCGCGCTCGTGCTTGGTGGCGCCCGCGCGGCAACGGCGCCAGTCACCCATCGAAATAATCGGCTCGCAAATCAGAGCCGTCCCTCCCCAGGCGAGTACCCGCCCGATTTCCCGCACGTAGGCGCTGACATTGGGCACGTGGTGCAGAACGTTCAAACACGTGACCAGGTCGAAGATGCCGCTCTCGAAAGGCATGATGCCGGACGGGTCCGGCCGCACATAGCGAAAGCGCGGGTTCGTAAGACCATGGGAAGGATCGAGAATCGTGATCTCGCCGCAGCGGGATAGGATGGGGTCGAATTCGCATCCCCAGGCGCTCCCCACCCCAAGAACTCGACAAAATTCCCGCTCTGCCAGATGCCGAAAGCCGTGCTCAATATTCTGGGCGTGATACTCGTAGTGGTAGGAAGGACCATACGACCGGATGAGCTCGGCGTAACCCTCTTCTTCGTCACGGTACCATTGCTCCAGTTCCGCTTTTCCCAGGTCCTCGCCGTAAAGCCTGGATCCCGAGAAATACTCACCCATTTGCGGTCCCACTATGCATCCCCGTGGCAGGCATTCGCCAACTGCTGCTGGAGGCTGGCGGCTCGAATGGACCGGCAAAGAGAGAAACCGGCGGCGGCCGCATAGCCGGCGGCCGAAAGCAGCATTCCAAAGACGGCCCCCCGCACGCCCCAGCGCATAACCAGCGGAACTCCCAGCACGAAGGTTATCGCCCCGCTCGCGAGATAGGCGTGGAACACCGCCTTCGGCTTCTCCGTCGCCTTGAGGGCTGCATTCGCCGCGTGGCCAAGTCCCATCACCACCGGCAGCAGCGCGTACCAGCAGAGCAGGGGCGCGGCATCGTCGAACTTGTCTCCATATAGAAGATGAAGCCACCGTAAGCTGCCTGCGCCCACGATCAGGGCAAACGCCGAACTCATGCCCACAAACGCCAGCGAACACTGCTGCCACATGCGGCGCAGCTTTGCCATCTCTCCGGCCGCGAAGTGCAGCGCCATCTGCGGCAGCACCAGCAGCGTGACCGCGATAAAACCCTGCTCCACGGGTTGGACGAGGTTGTACATGGCGCGCAATTCGGCCACATCTTTCAAGGAGAGAAATGCCGCCACCACCCAGAAGTACGCCTGCCCGGTGAACTGGAAGACGAGCGCGGTGACCAGCACCCAGCGGGAATACTTCCAGTGCTCCCGCCAATAGTCCGGGATGTCGGCGAGGAAATCGGACGGGTCCGCCGCGATGGTTTCGCCGGCTTCGTCCCCGGCGGCTTTGTCCCTGCGTGTAAAGAGCGCCGTGACCCCCCACGCCAAAGCGGCAATGACAAATGCCGAAAAGCCATTCAACCGTCCGAAGCGCATCGCCAGAGCGAGCAAGCCGACGCAGGCTGCGAAAAAAACCGACGAAAATCGCAACGCCAGGTCGGGCCTCCGCTGGATGTAAAACGTGCGCCGCAGGAAACTGGCGGTGAGCAGCACGCCGCACGTCAATCCCATGCCAAGCAGGGCGGGCGAGGCCAGCGCCGGAGACAGCCAGCGCAACGCCAGCCAGGCCGACAGCAGCAGAGCGGTCAGTCCGGATGAGAACCAGGCGTTGGCGCGCCACAGCAATTTTTCGTACGCCCGAAGGCTGCCGTGATAGCGCCCCGATCCGTAAACCGTGTACGCCTCAAGCACGGCGGCGTTGTACAAGCCCGCCAGAAATGTGAAGACCGAATAGGACAGCGTGAAGATTCCATATTCTTCCCGCGAACGTGCTCGGGCCAGCGCCAGGTTGATCACAAACATTCCACCAATGGCCAGAACCTGGTCGGCCGAACTGTATCCCAGTTTTCCCAGCCGCAACGCCGAGAGCGCGCCGAGCCTTCCAGGCGTGTCCGCCCGCTCCGCAGATTGGCGGGGCATCTCGGGCGCAGCCGCTTTCGGAAGGGCCATCTCAGTCACGAGTTTCCGCTCCCGGTGGCTGCTCTTTCGATCCCAACTCTGCCGATCTCTCCGGCGATCGTTTCTGCGGCGATCGTTCTTGCGCCGATCTTGCCTGCGCCGATCGTTTCGGCGCGGGTCATTCCGACGCCCATCTCCTCCGTCGATCTTTCGCCCGCCAATCCTTCGCCCAGCGATCTCGTCCTCGCTGTGCATCGCACCCAGACCCGGTTCGTCGCGGCCTGCCAGCGCGAGCCGTTCGGCGGCGCCCAGGGCATCGCCGAATTCATGCTGTCTAGCACCTCTTGCGCAAACTGTTTTCGCGGATCGTTTTCGTCCGTTGTCTCCCAGCGCTCGTGGACCACCACCCAGGACATCGCGCCCAGGCTGGCGGCTGCGCCGCACAAGAGGGTAATCAGCAGGCGTGGCGGGAACGAGCGCCGTTCCGGCAGGCTGGCATCGTCCAGAAGTTTCACGGTGGGAGTTTCCTTCGCCTCCTCGACCCTGGCCATCTCATATTCCTGGGTGAGCGCTTCAAACACCGCTTCCTCGACCTTGGCCCGGCGGTAAAGGTCTTCATACTTCACTCCCAGCAGAGGAAACTTGCGCAGCGAGGGATAAATCGAATCGGAGACGGCTGCGTCCCCCGATTCCTGTCCCGAAGCCTTCCCGCCCAGCTTCGCCAGTTGTTTCCGGAGTTCGGCGGCCTGCGCCTCGGCGGCGCGCACCCGTCCGTTGCGCGGAGTGTAGATCGCTTCGAGCGCTCGCCGTTCAGACTCGGCCGCAATCAGCGCGCCCTGCAGGCTAGCCGCCGCTTCGACCATGGCGCGGCCCTGATCCCGCACGTCGAGGGTGGCGTTCTGGCTGGAAAATTCTCCCAGTTCGCGCGCGGCCTGGTCGAGTTCCTGCTTGACCCCGGTCAGCCGGTCGCCCAGAAAGACCCGTTCCCGATGCGCGGCGGAAGTCGAGACCTCGGAGAGCAGGTGGTTCAATTCCTCCACGTAGGCCGTCGCCATCGCCCGCGCCCGCGCGCGATCGTGGTCGGTCACGGTGACGGTGATGATCCCGTCTTTTCTATCTTCACTAATGCCCGTATTCAGCGTGAGCTCGCGGCGCGCGTCCTCGTCGAGCTTGACCCGGTAGATTTTCTTCAGTTGAAAGCGCTCGATGATGCGGTCTTCCACCGTCCGGCTGCGCAGCACGCCAATGAACAGCGCGCCCGTATTCTTCAGCCCGAGCATGTCGCCCGCCATCGACTCCACTCCGCCGCCGCTCTTGGCCAGCGCGGCCAGCATGGCCATGCCCCCGCTGGCGGGGCTGTCGGGAGGCATCAACTGCAAAGTCGATTCATAGCGAGCCGGAATCAGCAGCGCGAGGGCCACGCCGGCGGCCAGACCAAGCAGCAATGCGTTTCGGAGCAACCCTCGCTTTACCCACAAAAGTTGCGCATGTTCCAGCGCGCGCTGCTGGACGTTGCCTGCCTGCGGCTCGCCTCCGCCCGCAGTGCTTCCCCCTACGCTCTCCGCCGACGAGCGGGCAGGCACTTCCGCGTCCGGCTTGAGCTCGTCGCTGAGGGCATCTTCGTGGGTAAGCCCGGCGTATTGAGTCAATCGAGAGCTCATCTTCTTTTCCCGGGATGCAATCCCAACTCGACGATCGCGGTCAGGTTGCTTTCGGGGCCGGCGAACAGCAGCGGATACCGTGATATGTGTTCGAACTGCATCTGGCTTTTCAGGTACAGCCCGGAGCCGAAGTACATTTCCTGCCGCACGCCGTAGTCCTGCCAGAATCCGCCCCCGGGAACGAAGTCATGGCTGACGGAATTGTGCCTGTAGGTGAATTGCAGAGTGCTCTGCGGAGAAATCCACCACGTCAGCCAGTTCTCGATCGACCGTCCCATGCGCCCGACCGCATTGCCGATCAGGTTGCCATCGTTGGTGTAGCCGTCGCGATACTGGTAGTTCCAGTAATTCAGATCGCCGACATTGTGGGGTTGCCCGGGCGACTCGGTATTGGCGGCCTCGACATGAAGATCGAGTTTCGGCAAGCGTGGAAAACGGGTTACGTAGATACCCGGCCGGTAAGGATTCCTTGCTGGCTTGACGAACGGAACCGGGTCGTCATCGGCATACAGGTCGCCGTAAAACACTAGATAGTCCCTGAGCTTCGGAACATAGAAGGTCCAATCAAAACTGGAATGGCTGTCGCCCGGGACCGAATTCAGTTGCTGGCTCGTCCGCCCCAAAAAACTGAGCAGAAAATTCTTACTGGTCAGCGGAGTGCCGCCCCGCCCGCCGATGGTCACCGTGCGCCCGAAACCGAGTTCCAGATTCCGCCAGGGTTTGAGATTGATCTTGTTCCCGTAGATGCAGGGATGGGCAACGTAGCTGCCCCCGCCCAGCCGGCCAAAAAAATTGTCGATGCGGGCCGCGCCCAGGAACTTCAGGAAGCTCGGCAGATGCACATCACTCTGCAGCAAGCGCGCCATGGGCACGGGTGCCGCGTTATTGCTGAATAAGAATGACCCTCCCGGCCCGGGGCCCCACGAAAGACTTTGCTGGCCAAAAGAAAGTTGCCAGCCTTCCCCGGCGTTGACGACGACGTAGGCATCGAGCAGCCGCGGCCGGTTGATCGCACCGAACGGCTCTGCTGGAGGGACCGGCACCAGGTCCGCGGTCGAGATAAAGTTCCGAACTTGCTCCGAGAGAGGGGGCGCCGAAGGGGCATGCTGAAACTCCGCGCGTACATAAATTGCCGCCGGCCCCAGAGCCGCATAAAACGAACCACCTGTTTGGCCGTTCATTCCCCGATCGAACGGGCGCCCAAAATCGTAGGCTAGGGTCTCGCCAAAATGGTAGCCGTCGGCGAGCACCGGCCCGCTCGCCGAAACGCCTCGCGTGTATACCGATTCGATCACAACCGAGGCATTGCGCTGTCCGTCCAGCAATCCGAACTCGTAGGCGAATTCCCGCTGCAAGCGGGATTGCAACCCTGCCAGGCCGCTGGCTATGTTCTCGTCCCGCTGGAGCGCCTCGCCGGCCTCTGCGGCGAGTTGCGCGCACTCCAGGCGGCTCCAGGGCTTGAGGCCAACAAAGGCGGTTTTCACCAGTCCGAAGGCCGCCAATTTTTCGAGCGCCGGATACACCCAGCTATCAAGAGGGACCGCGGGCGATCCCATGCTCCCGGGAGAGCGTGCCTCCTTCGGCGCGCGTTCCTCGGCGTCGGCCCGCAGATTGCCCCAGGCCCCGCCTCCCAGTTCCGGATCATGCCGCGCCCGGAAAGCCTGGCGTCCCAGATACCAGCCGAGCGCGCTGCCGACCACCGCGTCGGAAGAGAAATGCTGCTTGCCCGTAACCCGCGTGATCGTTACCGTCGAGGCCATGCCGTACGCCAGCAGCTTGGTGAGAGGCCCGGGATATTCGTGGGCCAGCACGCTGGCCACCGACCAGGCCAGCGCCGCGTGTTCCGACGGAAACGAGCTTCCGCCCGCCAGAAAGTAGCCGCTGCCGCTGGCTTCGTAAGGCCGCTGCCGCCCGGTCGCCTCCTTGAGTGCGTAAGCTATGAAGGTGCTGTTCAGGGCCGCCTCGCTGCCCAGAAATCCGGTTTCGCTCAAATGGTCGTCGCCTTTGAAATGCCCCAGAACGTAGGAGCCCGCCGCCATCCCGGCCAGTGAAAACGCGCCATAATTCGAAACCTTTTGGCTGCGTTTCAACTGGTTCGCCGGAACCTGTTTGGAGATCCAGCTGTCCCCGGCCATCAGCAGGCCGGTGAAGCCGGCAAACGGGAGGAATGTCTTGAGAGCTTCCGGCTGCCGCAGTTGCTTCACTCCCCGCCAGAACTGTCGTTGATCTTCCGTCATGTGCTTGAGAAACGGCAGAAACAGCCGGTTCCCGGGATCCGTGCCCGGCTCCAGGTATTCCAGCTCTCCGCTAAATGGGAACGGGTTCCACTGGGCAGTCTGATTCTCGTCGGGGTTGCGGCCCAAGCGCTGTTCGCCCGCATCTTGCCGGGATTGCGACCGGGCGGGAACTGCGCTGGCCAGCAACCACCCCGTGAGAATGAGTCCGGTCAGAGAGCGCCCTGTCATCGCCAAACATGCCGGGTGGCGCATCACTAAAATGTCTTGCCCAGGCTGACCGAGAACGCGACGGCCTGGAGCAGTTGCGCCACCTGCAAAGTATTCTTCCACTTGGTCGTCCCGGAGAAAGCCTTTTCCGGCACCACCACCATGTCTCCGGCGAGCAACTGCGCGCTGCCCACTCCGCCATTGAACAGGCCGCCCGCACCTCCCGCCACAGAGCCATCGGCGCGGATCACAAAGATGGCTTTCTGGTTCGCCATGTTCGTGGGACCGCCGGCCTGCCGCAAATACCAGTTCGCATCCTTGCCATGCTTGAAGGTCACCGCCGTCGGGTTGTAGACCGCGCCATCGATCAGCACGACATTCGGACGCTTGGGTACGTACATCACATCGCCCGCGCGCACTTCGATATCGGCCGCCGTATTCGCCCAGCGTTTCGTGTCCCTGGAAATGTGAATCACCAGCCGGCCGCTGGGCGCGGTGTTCTGCAGCCGCTCCATGGTGCGCTGCCACTGCAGCAGTGACGCTTCCTTCACGGTCTTGTCCTCGGTGGTATCCGGAGTCGCCCGCAGCGCGGTCCCGTCGTCCTGCACTTCGCGGATCAGCACCGTGCGGTTGCTTTCCTCGATCGCCCGCACTTGCGCCCGCTCGAAAATCACTCCGTAGGGATAAGCATCGCTGCGGAAATCTCCCGCCCGCGCCAGAATCGAGCTCAGGCGCTCGCCCTCCCGGATTCCGTACGTCCCGGGATGCAGCACTTCGCCTTTGACCGTGATTGTCCCGCCCAGGTCGTTCCATCCTGCCAGCTGCCGGATGGTGAGCACGTCGCCATCGTGCAGCCGGACATCGGTGTCCGGCTCGCCCGCCAGGGCTTGGCCAATTGGCACGCTCCGGCTTTCCCCGACCACGTTGCTGCCGCGCTCGATCACGAAGCTGGTCAGATCGGCCATCTGCGTATATGCCCCGCGCTTGAATCCGCCCGCCAGTCGCACCAGGTCCGCGGCCGTCATTGCTTCTCCAAGCGGATACTTCCCCGGCTGTTCGACTTCGCCTTCGAGCTTCACTGTGGGTGGATCGACCCGGCCCGCGCTCTTGTGCACGAAGACCCGGTCCTTCGGCTGGAGCGTGATATTGTCCCGGTCGTCACCCGCCAAGGCCCGCACCAGGTTGACGCTGATCACCTTGAGCTTGCCGTCTTCGCTCTTTCGGAAGACTTGCGCGTCTTCGAGTTCTGCATCCGGCGTTGTGCCTCCCGCCAGGTGAATCGCATCCCGCAGACAGGTGAGGCCGTTCGAGAGGTGGTCGCCCGGATCGCGCACCGCGCCGTTGACCGTGATCACCGGCGGGTCCTCAAAATCAAAACGTCCGAACACTCGGATGGTGTCAAACGGTTGCAGGACGAGATCCTGACTCTTACCCGACAGCGCCTCCTCCAGGTTGAACGCCAGCACCACCGGCATAGAATCCGGCGGGCGGAGCCGGATGATCTCGGCATGGCCCAGCGATGGTTCCGGCAGAAGATCGCTGTAAGACCTAATGACATCGGTTATCTTCATGCCCTCGCGGTAGGCGAATTTGCCCGGACGAAAGGCATGTCCCTCCAGATACACCGTCTTTTCCGCAAATGGCAGAATCGGCGAAATCTTGATCCGGTCGCCATCCTGCACGGGAAAATCTTCGAGCGCCCGTGTCACCGCGTCCGGATTGCGATCCTCGGGAATATCGAGCAGCAGCATGGTGCGGCTCAGGTGCGCTTCTACTCTTTCTACATCCACATGCCGTAGCGTGCCCGACTGCAAGACTCCGCCCGCCAGTTCCAGAACTTCCGCCAGGCTCTTCTCCGCTCCCAGTTCGTAAATAGCCGGCCGGCGCACCATCCCTTCGATGGTGACCTCGCGCCCGAGCGCCGGGACCAGCACCGTATCTCCCGGCTGCAGGCCCTTCAGGTCGGCGCGGATGCCGTGCAGCAACAGATCGTAGACGTCGATCTCCTGCAGCAACTGCTTCCCGCGGTAGTGCCGCAGAATCCGCAGAGAACCGCGCTCGGTCGGGCCGCCCGCTTCATAGACGGCGTTCAAGGGCGTCGAGAGCGAACTCACGTCATAGGCTCCCGGACGCTCCACATCCCCCACCACGTACACGCGCACCGTCCGCAGACGCGACAACGATATGTCGGCTTCGACGTCGCGGAATTGCGTCCGGAGAGCGCTTTGCACCAGCCGCTGCACGTCTCCCAGGTTGCGCCCAGCGACCTCGACCGCCCCGACCTCAGGCAGCATGACCCGTCCCTGCCGATCCACCACACCCTGGAAGCGCTGCGTCACGCCACCCCAGAGATTCAGGCTCAGGCCATCTCCCGGACCCAGCACATATTCCGGACCGACCGGCATGTCCATCGGCAGTCGGTCAAGATTGCCCGTCCCGTTGCGGAATACCTCCAGCCCAAACCGCTCCACCGGCCTCGATTTTTCTCCATATTGGGCATACAGGTCATAAAGCGACGGCACATCCGCGTAAGGATTCGTGCGGTGGCGCAACCCGCGTTGCTCGGCCGGAACTTCCCGTGCCCGGTCAGCATCGTCTCGGAGTCTTCTCTCGGTCCGCTGGCCAGGGCCGCGCTCTTTATCAAGCCGCCGATTATCAAAGCTCGGATCCCAGCCCGATCGGTTGGTGGGCGTCCAGCCCGGGTTGATGATGTTCGGATCGATCGTCGTCCGGTATTCATCGGGCGGGGCCTTCGGACCTCGCGGGTTCTCCGCCGAACCATTCGCGCTGGCTGTGAGCAGGTTGGGAGAGGCCGCCGGCCGGTCAAAGGGCGAGGGCGTTTGTTCGTTAGGCAGTTCCCCGTAGGGATCAGTCATGTTGGGCTGCGACTGCGTCTGCTCCACCTGCCGCCGCGGGTCGCCCCATGGTTCGTTTTCCATCTCGGGATTTGCGTGATCGTTTGGAAGCATGCGCTCCTCCGAGCCCACGCCGTCACGAGGATTCGCACCGTCGTACGATTCTGTTTGATCTTCCCGGTTTTCGCGCGGTGAGCGCCCGGAATTCTCGTAGGCTTTCTGGCTCGCTGCCTCTTTCGGATTTTTCCCTGCTGCGCGTTGTCCGTCCTCCGCTTTCGAGCGGGTAAAGTAGCGCTGCTCGATCTCGCGCGTGATCAACACCCGAACACTTTGGTCTTCCTGGATCAGACGGAACAGCGCGTCGTCTTCCAGGTCCCTGGCATCCAGCAGGCGGCCCTGCTCATACGCTTTCTTTACGAGCTGTCTCTTGACCCGCAGAAGAAAGGCGGGGTCCTTCCGCAGAACGCTCACGATCGTATCGGACGAGAGTGACACCAACTCCTCTGCCGCCTGATCCGCGCTCGACTCGGCTTTCTCCTGCGCTGCCAACGGACACGGAGTGGCCAATCCAACCGCGATGGCAAATGCAACCGCGAATGTAACAAAACCAACCGGCTGCGCGATCCAGCAACGACTGCGATGCTTGGTTCTCTTCATGGGAGTTTTTTTCCAGCAACAGAATGTGGGAGAAGTTCAATCCAGAGGCTCAATGTCACCTTCGTCGACCTCGGCAGCCACCGCGCGGCTGATCAAATCGATCGAGATGACGACGCGGAATTGGTCCTTCCGCCGTACCAGGATCCCTTCCACGCCCGCAATGGGCCCGCTCCGAATGCGGACGCGCCGTCCTTTTTGCAGGTACGGGTGAGGCTGAATCGACAGCCCGCTCTCCAGCGCGTTGCCCAGCTTCCTGATCTCATAGTCGGGGACAACCGCCGGCCGGCCTTGAAAAGTCACAAAGCTGGCCGCTCCCGGCAGCACCAGCACGCGCAGCCGCTCTTCCAAAGCAATGTTCACGAAGACGTAGCCGGGAAACAAAACCATGTCGAGCCTCTTCCGCCTGTCTTTCCAGCGCCGCAGGCTGGAATACAGCGGCAGCAGATAGCGCACGCCCTTCGCCTGGCACATCTGCGCCACCTGCTTCTCATGCCGGGGATAGACCGACAGCGCGAACCAGCTCGCCTCCATGGCCGACTCGACCCGAGCCGAGCGCTCCATGGCCACCAATGCCGTCGCGACGCTCTCATTTTCAAGACATCCATCTAACATACTTTGGCTACCCAAGATATAGCTTCGCCACTTCAGTTACATTGCTTACCTGGTTATATCTGGATGTGTATTCAATCACTTACATACACTTCTTACGGCTTATGTGATCTTGATAGACTGTCTAGATCACCAGGCCGCCTACCAGCGGCGGCCGCGTTCGGAGCGCTTCAAGCACATTCGCTTCGCTGCTTTCGAGTTTCTTGAAGTGAATATCCACCACCGCCCAGAAGTAAATGCCTTCATTCCGCTCCGGCGCCAGCGCCAGAATCCTCATGTGCGGATATCGTCCCAGCAGGAAGCCGCAAAGCGCCGAGTCGGTCTCCGGATTGTTCATCGCCAGGATCAGCGCATCCGGCTGCAGTTCTTCGATGACCTCTGCCAGAGCCGATTCTTCTGACACTTCTCCTACTACCTCGATGTCCGACTGGTCGCCGATCGTAGCCAGCACAAGCTCCCGCATCAGCCGCGGACGATTCGCCACGAGCACCCGCAGACGCTTCATGCATTCCCTCCCGCTTAGCTGTTCTACCGCGTCGCCGCGAAAAGACACAAGGTTCAATTCCTGTCCTACTTTCACTTATGCCGGGCGTGGCACTCGTACCTGTAAGTACCAAATCCCGGTTCTATCTCGGCCAAAGACTGTCGATAATACAAACCGAACGTAGGCGAAATATCGGTGAAGGAGTGGGTAGTCTACAGCGAAAACGTGGGTTGGGAATCATGCGAAGGTAGACGCCTATTCGTGCGTGCTACCAAAGTAGAAACAACTAAAGTGGACGCTCCCTTTTGACTCACTTAGTAGGTTCATCCCACTCGACATGATAGGCTTAGGTCTCTCGCGCTCTGGCAGGAGACGTGAGAGCTGGTAGGGCGAGGAAAGGGTTGCGAAGTGCATCCCCAACTGATTGCAACGTTTCTGATGGCAGAAAACTGCCTGCTCCGCGAAGCCCTGGTTCGCGTTCTGCGCAAGAAAGACGACATACGGGTAGTCGGCGCCGTCGCTTTCTCACCGGCCGCCCTGCAAACAATCTCGGCCGCCCATCCCGACGTCGTCCTGTTTGATTCCGCCAGCATTGCGCTAGCCGGACCCTGCCTCGTTTCCCAATTGCGCCACACCGGCAGCCGCGCTCTGGAACAATGCGCCCGGGCCGTTATGATCGGCATGGATGACGACGAGGCGACTTTCTTGTGGGCCGTGCGCGAAGGAGTCGTTGGCTACGTTCTGAAGGATGCCTCCGCCGCCGAAATTGTGCGGGTCCTTCGTGCGGTCGCCAGCGGAGAGGCCGTCTGTCCTCCCCGCTTCTCCGCTTCGCTATTCCAGTCCGCCGCCCGCGACCTCGCGCTTTCCTACAAGCCTAGCCAGGACATGAAGTTTGGATTGAGCCGCCGCGAGCAGCAATTAGTCGGTCTGATTCGGTTCGGATTTTCCAACAAGGAGATCGGCACTCGCCTCAGCCTCGCCGAACAGACCGTCAAAAACCACGTCCATCGCATCCTGCGCAAGGTCGGCGCCACCAATCGTCTGGATATCGTCGAGCGCTGCCAGTCGGTCGGCCCCTTGCTGCAAGCCTCCGCCTGAACAGCTCTCACTTGAATCCGACCGCTGCCATTGCGGCCGGAGCTTCCGGGTTGCTCATGAACGTCTTCCACACGAAGCCGGTTCGATAGTTTTCCGCCATCAGCGTCGCGATCCCCAGGTCAATCCCCAGAGCGTCGCGGTCGTACCAACCCGTCATCGGATTAAAAGCATCCACGAAGCTATAGGCCTGCCACGCATCCGGATACGCGGTTCGAATATTCCGCAGCACGGCGATGCAGTCCGCCGAGACAAACGGCAGCGATCCAGCCACCGCGCAGGGCACAATCGATCCGTCCACCGGTCCCATCGGCGGCGGGCCGCCCCACGCCACATACCCGTGGTTCTGTGAATCCGATGCCGTCACTCCCCACAGATTATCGTCGTAATCGACAAACTCGCCCGCCAGCGAAAGACAGAACTCCTTGTGCGCCTGCGTCGCCGTTACCGAGTTGTCGAAATAGTTGGCATAAGCGTCCCGCTTGTTGCGGAAGTCATACCAGGCATGCGAGAACTGGTGCGTGAACAGCGGAGCGTTCCCGGTAATGTAGTTGTATCCATCAAAACTGATCGTGGGACGCGCGAACGCGTCCCACGAACTCGCCGGCACCGGGAATTTCGGCGACCCGATGGCCAGCAGATAAAGCATCATCAGCTCGCAGTACGTGTCATAGCGATACGGAATAAACCCGCTCTCCGGCGTCCAGCCCTGCGAAAAAGTTGTTCCGCCATTCAACATCCACGGCCAGTTCACGCGCTCGTAGATTTGCGTCGCCAGCCTTTGGATCTCCGCATTCTGGAAGAATTGCCGGCACGTGAGCACGCCGCACATCAGGATCGCGGTGTCGATCGATGAGAGCTCCGATTGCTCCAGCCGCCGGCCCGTATGCATGTCCACGAAGTGATAGAAGAACCCGTTATGTTGCGGCAGTTCGGACCAGATGAAATTCAAGGTCGTAAGCACGCGGGCCTCGATCTGCACGCTCGGCAGGTAGCCTCGCTTTGCGCCGATGCAAAGAACCGCCAGTCCGAAACCCGTAGCCGCGATACTGGAGATGGTGCGCGTGTCGGTAATTCCCCGCGCATACGCCCGGTCCATCACCTGCCCTGTCGTCGCGCTCGCCCGGTCCCAAAAAAAAAGAAATGCCGCCTGCTCCATCTCGTCGAGAAACTGGTCGTCGGAAAGCTCCGGCGCAGTGGGGACACTTACGCCAACCCTCTTCGGTCGCGCGCATGAGACGCCCAGCAGCGAAGAGGCAAGCCCGCCCTTCCCAAGTAAGGAAAGCGCCTCGCGCCGCGTCAGTTTTTTTCTGGGGACGGGCCAGTCGTCCATGTGCCTACTTTACCTCGATTACCGCCAGGCCGTGAGTAGGCAGAGTTAGTGTCAACTCTCCATTGGACAATTCGCGGTTCTCGGGGGATGCAAGTTCTGCGGCTTTCCGCAGGCTTTCGATCTGAGCCTGGGTCGGATAGCGCGGTGAGCCAAACTTCTCATACATCGAGCGCACGTCGCCGTGTTCGTCGTCCACGCGTGAGATCGAAGCGTGCGTAGCCGATCCGCCCCTGAATCTCAGCGTGACTTTTTTAGCCGGACCAGCCTTCTCCGGCAGCGCATAATTCCAGACCGCGACCACGCGCGTGCCGTCCGCTCTGCGCGTGGCCAATGCGGAGTCGGAGTCCAAAGCGATGCGCTCGTCGCCCAGTTTGTGTAGCAGCGCAAAAGCTCCAAACGCAGGCTTCGGAATACTGTCTTCCGCCAGCAATCCGAACCCGCCGTAAAAAGGTTCCTTCACGACGCCCTGCTCCTCAAACACATCCGAAAATGTCCAATAGGACATCATGTCCACCAGCCCGTCACACTGCCGGATCGTGTCCGCCAGCCATGGCCCCATGTACGCCGCATCCGTAACCGCAGTTTCATTCATGTAGCTGGCGTTGAACTCGCTCCATATCAGCGGAAGCTTAGGCTTGGCTGAAGCCAGAATCTGTTCGTGAACCTTCTTGACCGAGCGGCACACCATGCGGTCGCGCGGAATCACTTCGCTAGTTCCGAAAACGTCTTCCGCTTTATCATTTCCGTAGACGTGCGAGGAAACAAAGTCGACCGGAACCTTATTGTCCGCGCAGTGCCGGATAAAGACATCGGCCCATGCCGCCTGCGCGGTCGCGGGCCCGCCGACCCGCAACCGCGAATCCACTGATTTGATAGCGCGCGCCGTATGGTCGTAGAGCTTGAAGTAAGTCGGCTGCTTCGGTTTCCCTCCCCAGAAATCAAGGTTGGGCTCATTCCAAACTTCGAAATACCATTGCGCCACTTCCTCCGCGCCATAGCGATCCACCAGATGCCGCGTGAATTGGCGAATCATCTCATCCCACTTGGCATAGTCCTTCGGCGGAGAGATGTTCTGCTTGTACCAGAAAGCATGCAGCGCATTCTTGTCCGCCGCCAGCTTCCTGGGCATGAAACTCAACTCGACAAACGGCCTCACGCCGCTCGCCAGGAGCCCGTCGTAAATCTGGTCCACGTAAGAAAAGTTGTAAACGGGATGCCCCTGCGCGTCCTCGTCATACAACCCCACTTCATCCTGAAAGATGGCGTGAAAACGGATGTAGTGAAAATCGGTGAT
Source organism: uncultured Acidobacteriaceae bacterium (assembly GCA_963838315.1). GTDB lineage: Bacteria > Acidobacteriota > Terriglobia > Terriglobales > Acidobacteriaceae > Acidiflorens. Next base: position 497,178 of record CAWIQW010000003.1, on the reverse strand, counting down.
CTGTTTCACGCTCCGCAGGTCGTTCCGGTAGCTCTCTCGCAAGCTGAGAACTGCGCGTCCCGACCCGAACATCTCCTCCCAGAAATGAGGAAACGGATGAGCCGGTGCGGCCGCATCGACAACAATCACTTCGGGATTCTGCGCGCCGGCTTGCGCCCACGCGGGATCTGGAGTCGACGCCAGCGAAAGTGAGAGTGTCGCCAGAAAAACAAACTTGTGGCTGGTTCGCATGAAGCGGATCCTCAAGAAAGGAAAGCCGGACGATGCGTCCTTCATGCACCGCCCGGCGGGAATGGACTCAGAAAATAAACTTCGCCTGCAGCTCAACCACCCGGCCCGCCAACCCCGCGGACGCGGTTCCGAATAGCGGATTCGCGACAGGAGTTGATCCGTTATTGCCGTAACTGACGGTTGTTGAGTTGCTCCCGAAAGAAAACGGCGCCAGGTTGAGTTTGTTGAACACGTTGTAAGCCGTCATGCGCAACTGGATACTCGATGTATCTCCCACGAACTTCATCGAAGGCAGACCGAACTGCTTCATGACAGTGAGGTCGATGTCCTGATAGCGTGGGCCTCGAAAACTGTTACGCCCCACACCCGGCACTTCGGGCGTGCAGGGATCCCCGCAGGTGCTTTGCAAAGTGAAGTAGGCTGGCCCGCCATTCGGAAAGTTTCCGGACGTCGGCGGCAAGAACGCCGAGGTCGAATAGTTGCTGCCCGCCCCGCCGTTATAGGCGATCGGTCGGATCGGACAGTTGTTGATCGCGCCAAACACCGGGCAAACATTGTCCGCCACCGGAGTCCACGGATAGCCCGAATGGAACTGGTAAATTCCATTCACTTCCCACCCGCCGGCTACCTTGCCCAGCAGGTCCTTTCGCGTCCGGAACACCGGCAGGTCCCAAACTCCATAGGCGCGGAAGTTATGGGTCGCGTCGTAATCGGACGGCCCGCGTTCGGTGTGATCGTCGATCGCATACGTCTGGTTAGTCACAAATCCCGGCCCCTCGGCCGAAATCTGATCCAGTGACTTGCTCCAGGTGTACTGCACGTTGGCAGAAATTCCCTTGTTGAAACGATGCTCGAACTGAGTAGTCAGCGCGTTGAAACTCGTATTCGTGTCCGGCCTAAAGGTAAAAACGGCGCCGACATCCGGATTTGGGTTGGGATAAAACTGCTGCAAGTTCACCAGCCGCGTCAGGTGGTGTCCCGCGCTCCCCTGGTACCCCAGCGTCATCACCCAATTTTGCGGCAGGCTGTACTGCATCTGCAAAGAATAAAGATAAACATAAGGATCGGGCATTCTCGGAGCATCGGCATAAATATTTGGCGGGCTATAAGCTCCACTCACCATCGGCAGCCCATTCGAACCCAGCGGAGTTGCTAACACCGGATTTGCCGGGTAACTCTCAGGATTGTCGCTGCCTCCAAGCGTGAAAGCGATTTGCCCGTTCACAAAAGGCGTACCGAAACCATCCCCCGGAGGTCCTGCCGTTCCGCAGCAAATGCCATAGCTGGCAACCAACGGCGGGTTGTTGCGTATTTGATCGCCGACGTTCCCGTCAAATCGGTCATAAGCGATTCCAAAGCCGCCGCGGAACACGACTTTGTTGTTGTACATCTCCGGACTCCACGCAAACCCCAATCGCGGACCAAAGTCGCGGAACGTCTTCGGCCATTGCTCGCTCGGATTCACCTCGCTGCCATTTGCCAGCCCGTTCACCGGATCATTAGTCGGGATGAAGTTCGTGAGGTGGTTTTTCGCTTCCGTCGGCGGTGCAAAGAATTCCCAGCGCAACCCCAGGTTAACCGTCAGATTCGGCCGCAGCTTCCAGTCATTCTGGACGAACCCACTGTAAATCGACGACCGGAAATATTTCGGCCGGCTCGTCGGCGCCGCGCCCGTAATCGGATTCACTTCTACCGCCTCAAAGATCGGCGTGCCATTGGCAAAGTTCCACAATCCCTGAAAGACCTGGTCCGGGCGAGCTCCGCCGATAAATTCTGTATTGTTTTGCAGGTGGCTGTACTCAAAACCAAACTTCCACGCCTTGTTCCCGGTAACTTTCGACAACACGTCGCGAAAGGCAAACGTATTCTGCGCATAGATCGCGGGGCTGGTGTCTCCTTGCGGCGCGCCATAGTCGATGCGCTGCCCCTGCGTCGGGATTGCATTCTGAATTTCAATCAGCGGAATGGCCCAGTTCACCTGCGGATTGTCCGTGAGGCCGTTGTATCCATAGCGCGTGAAATTGAAACGTGCCTCGTTTACCGTCGTCGGGTTGATGGTTCGCACCCAGGCGAGAAACCCGCTGGGGCTGAAATTCTTAAGCCGGTAGTCCGCCATCGGCCGCCCCTGCGCCGCGGCACTCGCGGAAAACGTATTCAGGTAGGTAAGAAACGTGTTCGCAGAAAATAGGTCTTTGCCGTGGTTGTAGTCCACTCGCACGTTGTACTGATCGCCCTTGGTCGTAGCCGGGAGCGCGATCTGCGCAAACTCCAGGTCCGGCACTCCGTCCAACCCGCCGCCCACAAAGTTGGCCGGAACCGTCCCGCTTCCAAAGCTGTTGATGTACGTTCCATAACTCGCCCCCGGCGAGCCCACGTCGATGCCTCCCGTTACCTGCGCGCAAGGCTGGTTGCCGAGCACCCAGAGAGCGCAAGTCGTCGGCAATACAGATGTAATCCGCGGCAAAATCCCGCTCGACTGCAAAATCGTAGCCACCGGAGTGCCCGGCCGCGCTCCCAGCACCGTCGCATCGTACTGCGGTGTCTCTACCCAGTCATTTTCGGGTGTCGTGTTGCTGGCTCGCGCGCCTTCGTAGTTGAAGAAGAAGAAAAGCTGGTTCTTGAGGATAGGGCCGCCCAGGGTTCCCGCAAATTGCCGCACGTGGTCTTCGTCGCGGACGGGAGGAGTAAATCCGCTGCCGATGTTGTACCCGCTGAACTTGTTATATGAATTGAAATTCGGATCGTGGTACAGGAATACTCCTCCCCCGTGAAAGGAATTCGATCCGCTCTTGGTCGTCGTCTTGATATGGGCGCCCGAATTGCGTCCGTCCGAAGCGTCGTAGTCGTTCGCGAGCACGGTAATTTCCTGTACCGACTCGATGCTCGGAGTTATTACCGCCGCGCCGCCCCACTCCAGACTGTTAACGCTGACGCCGTCCACCAGGTAATCGTTCGAAGTGACGCGTTGCCCCATGGCGCTGATCGGTTGCTGGTTTTCAATCTGGAAAATCGCCGTGTTCGATCCGCCCGGGCCCGCTGAAGCGCTCACTGCACCTGAGCCGTTCGGAAAACCACCCGAACGCCCATCCCCATAGCGCGCGCCATCTCCGAAAATGCCCGGAGCCAGTCGCAAGAGTTCATAGGGGTCGCGGTCCACTTCGGGCAGATTTTCAACTTCCGTCGCCGTCAGCGTGCTGCTAATGGAGGCGTCTTCTGTCTTCAGTTCCGCGCTCGTTTCGGTTACGTTCACGGTCTCCTGCGCCCCGCCAAGTTCCAGGGTCACGTCCAGTCCACGCAACAATTCGGCTTGCACCACCACGCCCGCGTTGAGGCTCTTCTTGAAGCCCTTCGCCTCGACCGATACCGAGTAGGTACCCGGAGGCAGTTCCGGAATTCTGTAGAAGCCCGAGCCGTTAGTCGTCGTGCTGTGCGGCACGCCGCTCGCGTTGTCGGTAGCCGTAACCGTTGCGCCGGAGATGACCGCCCCGGATTTGTCCTGCACGGTCCCCTGCAAGGCGGCCTCAAACTGCGCCACGCCGGGTACCGCCAAAAGCATGAAAAAAAAGATCAGCAGCGAGAAAACGAGCAGAAAACGTGCACGGCTCATGGAAGCCTCCGGAGAGTTACCAAATTAGTGCTGGAAAACCTGCGCCCCGCAAAACATCGACCCACCTACTAAATCAGTAGTAAATTGATTTAGTAGCCCTAGAGCTTCTACACCCTTGGCAACCGCCGTGTCAAGCGCCGGCGAACCACCCTCGAAAAGATAGCCTTGCCCGATGCATTTGACTGTGCAAAACTGCTCACTTGTCTACCCCCAGGAAATCCGTCCACGCCTCTCGCAGGACGCACGACCGCCCGCGTCGAGTCACCCTCAGAATGCTGGCCGACCATCTCGGGTTGTCTCCCGCCACTGTTTCTTTGGTGCTCAACCGCGCCACCGTGGCCGACTCCATTCCCCGCCCCACCCAGGAGCGGATTTTCGCCGCTGCCCGTGAACTGAATTACAGTCCCAGCTTTCCCGCCCGCTGGGCCCGCACCCAGCGCAGTTTCACCATCGGAGTCCTCGTTCCCGAAGTGAGCGAAGGCTATGCTGCGCTCGTCATGAGCGGCATCGAGAGCCATCTTCTGAAAGAAGGATATTTTTACCTCGTCGCCAGCCACCATCACCGCGACGATCTGATCGAGGAATACCCCAAGCTCCTCATGGGACGTTCGGTGGATGGCCTGATCGCCGTCGATACTCCCTGGCGTCACCATCTCCCGATTCCTGTACTTACCGTATCCGGACACAATCCGGCCAAGGGGGTCAGCAATATTCTGCTCGATCACCAGCGCGCCGCGGAACTCGCCCTGCGCCATCTCCAGCAGCTCGGCCACAGACGCATCGCCTTCATCAAAGGGCAGCAATTCAGTTCCGACACCGAGGTCCGCTGGAAGTCGATTACCCAGGCCGCCGCCAGCCTCGGCCTGCGCCTCTACCCGAAACTCACCACTCAGCTCGATGGAGAACAAGGCACGCCCCAACTCGGCTACCGCGTAACCAAACGTCTGTTGGAACGGAAAGAGAAGTTCACCGCGCTGTTCGCGTTCAATGACATCTCCGCTATCGGAGCGATCGGCGCCCTGCGAGACGCCAAACTCGAGGTGCCGCGAGAGGTCTCCGTTGTCGGGTTCGACGATATCCAGAGCGCCGCCTTCCAGAACCCGCGCCTCACCACCATCCGCCAGCCCCTGAAGAAAATGGGCACGCTCGCGGCCGAAACCCTGCTCCGCCGCATAGCCCGGCCCGACGACGATTCCTACCCCCACGAAATCGTCGTGGAACCCGAACTGATCGTGCGTGAATCCACCACCCGCTGCAAGAGGCAGGCGCCCTGACTCAGAAGTTTGTTGCCTGATCGCCCGTGGGCATCAAAACGCAACTGAATCGCTTGCTAAAAATGTCCTATGTCCGCACGACCGGTTGGCGGGACACACCTCGTGAAGCCGCGCGCAAGTCATGCTATTGCAGCGGGCTCCATCCCTGGCATTCTGACGCGCTGATCTCCATCGTCAGCGGCTCGCCGGATCTAAAACGCACAACCGCGTCGGAAGTGGAACAAAAGCTTCTAAATCCCGTGCCACTGCTTTCGGGAGTTCCCACTACCACATACTGCGCGCAACTTTGCTCTTTGCAGATTGCCTTGATCCTGAATTTGTATCCAGACTTCTTGCACCAGGTGTCGGCGGTGCAACTTGAGTCGCCCAGCGTTGCATCGATCAGGTTCGCATGGTCCGCCGACGTCACTTCAACCTTATGAGGATCGGGGCCGAGGGTAGCCAGATCGGGCGCGAAGCCTCGCTCCGGATACACGGTCGAATAACTGATCTGTGCAGTATTCGCTGTACGTATAGTGGCCACAGCGCTCGCTTCATTGGCCGCGATCCGGGCGCGCATCACGTTAGGAATTGCAATGGCGGCTCCAGCCAGGACAATGCCCGCGTCGAATCCTTTGCTGCTGCTGACCTCACGAATCGCGCTCTCCTCGCCATAGGCAATGACCGTCACGACAGGAGTTTCCCCAGTCGCTTGCGAAAGTGAACTCGCCCACTCCGGCATTGCCTGCCGCATGGCCAGCGCTGCAAACGCGGTTGGATTCTCATAGAACAGCGCAGAAGCCTCCGCGCCCTGTCCCGCCGGCAGCGATGCCAGAAACTTCTGGGAATGTGCCAATGAGTCACCGGACCGGTGCAGGCGAACAGCATCCGAGACTATTTCACGGTTAGAGCCAATCACCAGGTATCCATCTACGAATGCGTAACCAACCTCAGTGGTTTTCTGCCCGGAAGGAATTTGCAGAGTGTGGTATGTCACTCCGTCTTCCTCGTATTGTTGCGCGTGCACCGGCGCGAGCGCCCACAACTTACTAAGCGTTGCCTGGAGCTGGTCGGGATCGCTCGCCGGATCGCTCAGCTGGAATATCGCTCTCCACGCCGGTTGGTCTGGGGGATGGAAATCATCCAGTTCCACGGTGAACTCTCCGCTCAGGCGCCGAAACAGATCTTCTTTTAAACTCAGTTGCAAGGCCGACTCCATTTGCGTGACCGGCGCGAAGCCCTTGGGATTTGCTGCCGTCGCGAGCGCCTTAACTTCGTCGAATATCTGGGCCGGATCTTTCAACCGTACCGTTGCCGAAATCATCGTCTCCGGTGAAGTAAAATCCAGCGTTCCCAGCTTACCCGGCATCCCGAGCCATGCGGCGATTCCGTGTCGTGGACCGGTGAAGCTCAACTCCGTCTGGCTGGCGGCCGCGCCGGGGACACCCTTGTGTTCCCACACCAGATATTTCACATCGGCAAATCCCGACTGCTGCAGCATCATTTCATTCTGTTTGTTCCCGCGTGGCACCTGCTTCAGAAGCCTCTGCAAATCGATGGCTCCCACGGCCGTAGTACCGCCTTCATAGGCCTGCGCTACCCGCTGTCCAAAAGACGAAGCAGCGAAGTTGCCGGCCTCCAGGTGGGCACTCAGCCGTTTTAGTTCGCCGAGGTCGAGCGTGGCCAGCACCAGCTTTGGACGCACCAGAATCACCGGTTGCTGCGGCGGAAACATATCCTTCGCGGCCGCCAGTTGCTGCGCATTGAAAACATGGAACGGGGGGTTCGGACCACTCGCGAGGCTCTTGGATATCTGTTGCAGGAAATCATTGAGCCCCGGCTTCCTTACCTCCGCCAGAATCTGGAGGCTCGGTCCCTGCCGGCCCTCGGTCCCGACCGATGCCGTCACTTCGTCGCCTAGAAATTGCGAGAGCTGGTAATACTTCTCCAAAGCGTCCTCTACCTTGGGTTGAAACGCGGCGACTGCGCTCCGCCGCCACCAGGCGCGCAGAACCGGGCTCTCCTTCAATTCCCGATCAAAAATGGTCTGGGCCTGATGGACCGCCTCCCCGTAGTTGGGAAATGCCGTATAGAAAACCGTCGATTCCTGCTGCAAAGGCAGAAGGCGGCTCTCGCGACGCGGCTCCGGAAATTGAACTTCATGCATCAGCTTCTTTATAAGGTCATTGAACGCAGCTTGTAATACCGGATCTTTTTGCAGTTCCTGAAACCATGCGATTCCTGGTTGGTCCGCTGCCGTAAATTGGGCCGGGGACGCCGATGTCGTGAGGACAATGGCGGCAAAAACAGCGACGCACCTGCTGAAATAAAGATGGCCGTGTTGCTGCAATGCGTGCACAAATCGCATAGGAGTTACCGCCTCGAAAACTAATCTCAAAAACCAGTAAATGATAGATGGCGGAATCCGTTTAGGTAAGTGAATATTTGGCTATCTCGAACGGGGCAAACAGGGGAAGCCACACCACTAATGACCGCGCTCCAGCCTCTTCAGAATCATTGGTCCGAGTTGCGACACGCTGCCCGCGCCCAAGGTAAGAATCAAGTCACCGGGCCGCGCGAGCGACGCGACTCGCTCGACTGCATCCGCAAATGAAGAAGCGTATTCGGGAACCTTGCTTCCAGCGTCGGCGATGCGTTGGGCCAGAACTTCCGACGTGACGCCTTCGATTGGCTTTTCACTCGCCGGATAAATATCCAGCAGCAAGAGGGTGTCGGCGTCGGCAAAAGCAGTAGTGAACTCGTCCATCAAATCCTGGGTTCGCGTGTAGCGATGCGGCTGAAAGATAACGTGGACACGGCGAAATCCACACTGGCGCGCGGCGGCTAGAGTAGCTCGGATTTCCGTGGGGTGATGTCCGTAGTCGTCGACGACGCTGATGCCAGCGGCTTTGCCTTTGAGTTGAAACCGGCGATCCACGCCGCGAAAACCATCAAGTCCTGAACGTATCTGGTCCGCGGGAATGTCGAGCGCGGTGCCGACGGCGATTGCGGCTGTTGCATTGAGTATGTTGTGCAGTCCCGGTACCCGCAGCGTGAACTGCCCCAGGTCCCGTTTGCCCAGATTCTTCTCGGTATAAGTAACTCGGAAACGGCTGAGCGGCGACCCTCCGGCCCCAGGCTGCGAGGGTTCGACTTGTATGAGGAAATCAGATCCTTTGCTCGTCCCGTAAGTAGTCACGCGCCGGTGCACCCGCGTCAGCACCCGCCGCAAAACGGGATCGTCATAGCACCCTACCACCAGCCCATAAAATGGCACCCTCTCCATGAATTCAAGAAAAGTGCGGTGCACATCGCGCATGTCCCGATAGCAGTCCATGTGCTCGCGGTCGATGTTGGTAACGACCGAAAGAATCGGCGAAAGCTTCAGGAACGAACGGTCGCTCTCGTCGGCCTCTGCCACCAGGTATTGCGACTTTCCCAGACGCGCGTTCGACCCCAGCGCGTCAACACGACCTCCGACAACCACCGTGGGATCGAGACCCCCCGAGGCGAGCACGGCCGCGACCATGGAAGTCGTGGTCGTTTTCCCGTGCATTCCGGCGATGGCGATGCCGTATTTCAGGCGCATCAGTTCAGCCAGCATTTCGGCGCGCTGGATCACCGGAATGTGCAGGCGGCGTGCTTCTGCAACTTCAGGGTTGTCGGTCGAAATCGCGGAACTGGTGACGACGACATCCGCGCCCGTGATGTTGGTGGCGCTGTGCCCTTCGAAAGTTTGCGCACCCAGGCTCGCGAGTCTCTGCGTGACCGCGGAACTCTTCAGGTCGGAACCGGAAATCGTGTAGCCAAGATTCAGCAGGACCTCGGCGATACCGCTCATGCCGATTCCCCCCATGCCCACGAAATGAATGCGTTGGATTTTGGCGAACATATTCTGGACCAACTCATGTAATCGAGCGAACGAACTTCTCTTCGGCGGAACCGGGAACGAACGCTGATGATAATGCATTCACCCCCGAGACGCAGAAAACACCGAGAAAGATTCAACCATGGAGAACACTCGTCGCGCCCTCAGCGAGGTTCGGCGAGACTCCTGACCATCTCGGCGATTTCTTCCACTGCTTTCGGATGGGCCAGCGAGCGCGCCGCCTCCGCCATGCCTTGCAGACGATGAGCATCAAAGAACAAGGCCGCAATTGTTTCGACCAGGTACGCCGCGCCCAGATTGGATTCTTCGACGACAATCGCGGCTCCGACGCGCTCCAGTGCGCGGGCATTCACATTCTGGTGGTCGTCAGCAGCGCGGGGAAAAGGCACGAATATGGCCGGCTTGCCCGCGGCAGTGATTTCTCCGACGGTGCTTGCGCCGGAACGGCAGACCAGCAGGTCGGCGCGCGCAAAAGTCGCAGGCATGTCGTCAATGAACTTGTGTACTTCGCTGGAGATTCCCGACTGCTGGTACGCGGCAAAAACATGGTCGTAATCGCGCTGGCCGGTCTGATGAATGACATGAATGGAGGGAAGCTTCGCGCGCAATCCCGGCAACGACTCGATCATCGCCTGATTGATCGCGTGCGCTCCCTGGCTGCCTCCGAAGACAAGCAGCGTGGGAATAGTCGCACTTTCTCCGCCAGCGGCCTTCGCGGGAATATTGAAGAACGCTTCGCGCACGGGGACCCCGGTCACTTTGCAATTGGAAAAATATTCGCAAGTTTCTTCAAAATGCACGGCGGCGGCTGAGACAAAGTGCGCGACCAAACGATTCGCGAATCCGGGGACGACGTTCGGCTCAAAAGCCAATGTCGGAATGCGGCGGCGAATCGCAGCCAGCATCGCGGGGCCGGAGGCGTATCCGCCCACTCCGATGACTACGTCGGGCCGGAAGTCGGAAACCATGCGGCCCGAAGTCCACAGCGCGCGGGGGAGATCGAACATCGTTTTCGCGCGCGTCATCAAGCTGACGTTCTTGAGCGCCCCCACCTTAATCAGTTGCAGCGGAAACCCCGCCTGGGGGACCAGGCGGGTTTCTATGCCGCGGGCGGTGCCTATGAAGAGGACCTCGGCGGCGAACTGCTTTTTGAGTTGCTGGGCGATGGCCAGGGCGGGGATGACGTGTCCGCCGGTGCCCCCGCCCGCTATGATTACACGCATGGTCAACAGCAGAATCTATCACGGGCAGCTGTCAGCTCTCAGGAAAGGCGCCAAGCTTGGGGCGTGTTTACTGGCTGGTAACCGGGGGTACCCGCCCACCCCCTATTTCGCAAAATACTCATTCTACATTAGTTAGAAAATCGACCCACGCAAAGTATTCATTCGCAATGGCTTACAGGCAAAGTCTTGAGCGCGTGGGACTTAATGCAGAGATTTGCGGATTTCGCTCGCAAAGTATTCGGAAATAAGGACTTATTTGTAAAGTGTTATGGAATAAGGAGTTACTTGGGAGTTTGCGTTCACGTCCCCTGGAGAGTTTGTGCATTACCTTGGGCCGGACGCTGTTTGTCGCCGCCGGTTTTTCAAAGAGCGAATCGGGCCAGGACACTTTTTGTGCCCTACCTCTATCTTCCGGTCATTGGGGGTTAAGTCAAGTAATTTCGTGTGGGTTTCTGCGGAGAGCCATCGGAAGTCGTGCTGAATGAGGAGGACGGTATGAAGTCTCCGTGCACAGTAAACCTGCAAATCGCGGTCACTGTATCTCAACAGCGATTAGTCGTGGACTATCGAAGTGAGAGGAGGGATCGAAGGCGCCCACTCAATCGCAGAATGCGCGATTGAATGGGGCACCCGGCCAGGACAATAGAATGGTTCGATTGTTCCGGCTCGGACAAGAGGAGATGCACATGCTCGGGCATGATCACGTACCCGGCGACGACGATTCCGTAGCGGATTCTTGTTTCTTCCAGGGTGCGGTGGAAGAGGTCGCGACACTGCGGCGCGCCTAGCAACGGACGGCGCTGGTAACAACTGAAGGTGATGAAGTGAAGATATCCAGTGCCGTAGGCGCGGCGAAGACGGGCGGGCATGGAGATACTCTAGGTTGACGGAGGGGCTTAGGGCTGTGACGAAACTCCTGGTCCATTTGTGATGAATTCCCACCCTTGCAGAAAACGCAAGGGTGGGGCAGCCTCAGGAACCGCGCAGGCCCCTCACACCACCGGCACACCTCTCCATTTCAATCGGGCGGGCTGTTGTTCGTTTACCAGTACCGGCCCAGGCTCTTCATCGGGGGGCTGGCCCACCCTTTCCTTCCACCACTACCTCTTTGAGGCTGCCCCACCCATTGTGCATTTCGATGGGTGGGAAGTCACAGATTCCAACGACTGACATTCCGAGTCCACTGAGGTCTCGAGTGCCCACCCTTGCAAAGGACGCAAGGGTGGGGCAGCCTCAGGAACCGCGCAGGCCCCTGACGCCACCGGCACACCTCTCCATTTCAATCGGGCGGGCTGTTGTTCGTTTTCCAGTACCGGCCCAGGCTCTTCATCGGGGGCTGGCCCACCCTTTCTTTCCACCACTACCTCTTTGAGGCTGCCCCACCCATCGTGCATTTCGATGGGTGGGAAGTCACAGATTCCAACGACTGACATTCCGAGTCCACTGAGGTCTCGAGTGCCCACCCTTGCAAAGGACGCAAGGGTGGGGCAGCCTCAGGAACCGCGCAGGCACCTCACGCCACCGGCACACCTCTCCATCTCAATCGGGCGGGCTGTTGTTCGTTTACCAGTACCGGCCCAGGCTCTTCATCGGGGGGCTGGCCCACCCTTTCCTTCCACCACTACCTCTTTGAGGCTGCCCCACCCATTGTGCATTTCGATGGGTGGGAAGTCACAGATTCCAACGACTGACATTCCGAGTCCACTGAGGTCTCGAGTGCCCACCCTTGCAAAGGACGCAAGGGTGGGGCAGCCTCAGGAACCGCGCAGGCCCCTCACACCACCGGCACACCTCTCCATTTCAATCGGGCGGGCTGTTGTTCGTTTACCAGTACCGTCCCAGGCTCTTCATCGGCGTATGCCTGGTAACTGCTCCAGCGCCATTGTTCTGGCGAGGCTACTAATCCGCGCCGCACCGGATTCTCGTGCATGTAGCGCAGCTTCTCGGCGCGCTTGTGCCGGTTCCACACGACAAAATCATAAAAGCGCCGCTGCCAGACATGGCCCTGCTCGAGTACGGTGTTCCAAAGACTTCCTTCAGGACGGGGCCGTCTGTTTCGGAGCTTCTCCAGAAGTTCGCGGGAGAAGCGCTGCTTGAGTACCTGCAAGACGACAGAATGGTTGGATTGTTCCGGTTCGGACAAGAGGAGATGCACATGCTCGGGCATGATCACGTATCCGACGACGACAATTCCGTAGCGGATTCTTGTTTCTTCCAGGGTGCGGAGGAAGAGGTCGCGACACTGCGGCGCGCCTAGCAACAGACGGCGCTGGTAACAACTGAAGGTGATGAAGTGAAGATATCCAGTGCCGTAGGCGCGGCGAAGACGGGCGGGCATGGAGATACTCTAGGTTGACGGAGGGGCTTAGGGCTGTGACGAAACTCCTGGTCCATTTGTGATGAATTCCCACCCTTGCAGAAAACGCAAGGGTGGGGCAGCCTTGGCCTCCGAGGGTGGGGCTGATCCCAGATACTCCTGGTTGACGAGAGCTATGAACGAAACTCCTGGTATGTTTGTGATGAATTCCCACCCTTGCAAAAAAACGCAAGGGTGGGGCAGCCTCGGCCTCCAAGGGTGGGCCTGGTCCCTTCCACAAATCCCTTCCGTCTACCAAACCTTGTTGCTTCGTTTTATTCGGCTTGCTTGGTTATGTTTAGTAAGACGCCTACGCAGGCCAGGGTTACGAATAGGGAGGAGCCTCCGTAGGAGACGAAGGGCAACGGGATGCCTTTGGTGGGCATCAGGCCTAAGACTACGCTGATGTTGATGAAGGCCTGTAAGACGATCATGCTGGTAATGCCTACGGCTAAGAAGCGTCCGAAGTTGTCCTGGGTGCGGAGGGCGGCGCGGGTGCCTCTCCAGAGAAAGATGGCGAATAGGACGATTACAGCTAAGGATCCTAATAAGCCTAACTCCTCGGCAGTTACTGCGAAGATGAAGTCGGTGTGGGGCTCGGGGAGATAGAACAACTTTTGTTTGCCCTCCATCAGGCCCAGGCCGGTGATGCCTCCGGTGGCTACGGCGATCAGGGACTGGATCATGTGGAATCCGCGGCCCTGCGGGTCGGCGTAGGGATTCATGAAGGCCAGGATGCGGTCTTTGCGGTAGGAGACGTGGAAGATCAGGAAATAAAGCGGAAGGATGGAGGCGGCGAGGGCGTATCCGAAGTAGCGCAGGCGGATGCCGGCTACGAACAGGATGCAGGCGGTGATTCCGGCGCAAGCTATGGCGGTGCCTAAGTCGGGCTGGAAGACGATTAGTCCGAGAAACACGATGGTTGGTGTTATGGCCGGGATTAGGGTGTGGCGCCAGTCGTCCATGAAACTCAGCTGCGAGTCGCGAGCCGCGAGACTTGAGCCAAACCAGCCTCGTTCTCTTGTCGACGCTCGTTCGCTTGTCGAGCCTCGTTCGTTGCGCGCGGAGGGCTTGCTTGCGGCGGACTGATTGCCCAGAAACCAGGCTAGAAAGAAGATTAATGCGGGCTTGGCCAGCTCGGAGGGCTGGAACGAGACTGGTCCTACTCGGAACCAGCGGTGAGTGCCGTGCGCGCGATCCAGAAAGAAGACGGAGATGAGGAAGAGGGTGGTGAAGCCGAGGAGCGTGAAGACCAAGGCTGGGTGCTGCAGGCGCTTGTAGTCGACCTTCATGGCTATGACCATGACGACGAGTCCGGCTACCGCCCAGACGAGTTGCTTGAAGAGGAACTGGTAGGCGGAGCCGAAGCGCTCCTTGGCCATTACGGCTGAGGCGGAGAAGATCATAACCAGGCCGATGAATACCAGGATGGTGGTCACGGTGAACATCCAACGATCGACACTGACACGTTTGGCCATGATAGTTCCCAGTTCTCAGTTGCCGGTTCTCAGTAAACTCATTTCACCATGGAGGCGCGGCGGAGCGGAGATTATTGGGGGGAGATTGGTGGGGAGGGATAACCTTCTTGGTTCGGGGGGGGCGGGGCGGTCGGGTTTCTCGCTTACGAGTCCGCAACGAGTGAACGGACGGATTCTTTGAAGACTTGGCCGCGATGCTCGTAGTTCTGGAACTGGTCGAAGCTGGAGCAGGCTGGGGCAAGGAGGACAATGTCTCCGGGTGCGGCGGTGGCGGCGGCTTTCTGGACGGCGGCTTCGAGAGTCTCGGCGTGGTCGATTTCGGCTGCGCCCTGAATTTGCGATTCGATTTTGGCGGCGGCGGCTCCGATGGTGTAGACGCGCTTTACTCTTGCGCGCAACAGGTCGTTGAGAAGCGTGTAGTCGCTGCCTTTATCTTTGCCTCCGAGGATCAGGTGGATGTTGGCGGGGAAAGATTCGAGGGCTTTAATGGTGGCGTCCACGTTGGTGGCCTTGGAGTCGTTGTAGTAATCGACTCCGGCGATTTTGGCTACGAATTCGAGGCGGTGCTCTACGGCTTTGAAGTCGCGGATCGCTTGGCGGATTTGCTCGGGCTGGACGCCCACCAACATGCCTATGGAAATTCCGGCGAGGACGTTTTCGAGATTGTGCGCGCCTTTCAGCGGGATCTCGTTCAGGGGCATGATTTCAACTTCGGGTCGTTGGTCGCTGGTCGTTGGTCGTTCGGGATTGCGGAAGAAGATCCGGCCGTTGCGGAGGAAGGCTCCTGCGCCGATTTCTTTTTTGCGGCTGAAGAGGAAACGCTGCGCCAGTGTGCGCTCGACGAGGCCGATGGTGGTGGGGTCGTCGGCGTTGAGCACTGTGAATTCGGCGGGCTGCTGGTTCTCGAAGATGCGGGCTTTGGCTTCCACGTAATTGGCGAAGGTCTTGTGGCGGTCGAGATGGTCGGGGGTAATGTTGAGGATTACGGCTATGCGGGGGCGGAAGTCGACGATGGTTTCCAGTTGGAAGCTGGAAACTTCGAGGACGATCCAGGTGTCGGGCTTCGCCTGATCGACGAAAGTGATGGCGGGGGTGCCGATGTTTCCGCCTACCAGCACGGGAAATTTTCCGGCGGCCAGGATTTCTCCGGCTAACGAGGTGGTGGTGGTTTTGCCGTTGGCTCCTGTGATGGCGATGATTTGGCCGGGGAGAAACTTTGCTGCCAGTTCGATTTCGCCGATTACTTTTTCTCCGAGGGCGCGGGCCTGGACTAACTGCGGGGCGTCGAAGGGGACGCCGGGGCTGACTACGATCAGGTCCTGGCCGCGGAAAGTGCGGTCGCCGTGGCCTCCGGTTTCTACGGCGATGCCGTGGTCGAGCAGGAGGAGGATTTCTTTTCTTAATTCGGCTTCGGGCTTGGAGTCGGAGACGGTGACCTGGGCTCCGCGGGATTTGAGGAAGAGGGCGGAGGCCACGCCGGACTTGCCCAGGCCGACTACGAGAACGCGTTTGTTTTTTAGGTCCATTGGAGTTTTTTCGCGAGTATGACTAGCGGCAGTCAATTCCTCCCGATGTTCGCTCGCATGTCCAAAACGCAGACGCAAATTCGGGGCGTTTGTGAAACACAACGGCAAGCGTCTGTGCCCGATCTATCCCCGATCGGAATTGATTCACAATTGCATCTACTTCTTGCTGGTTATGAGTGGAGGTAAATCGCGATACGAATTCATCGACGTCGCAAACTAGAATCTCTCGGCCCTGAAGCTTGTATTCTTCGCAATCCTTAGTATCGCTGGCTCCCGATTCACTCGGATGAAAAAGAGCTACCGGCAAGTTTACGGGTTGATTCGATGCTTCGCGGCTACAAGCCGCTAGGAGGCAGAGCACGATTAGCATTGACGGGGCGAGATGGGAATGATTATTCGGCAAAGACGTTATTATAAGCGAGCCTTAGGCAAAGCTTACCTCAGCGGCTAAAGCCGCTTATCGCAGAAGCCTCTAGTCGCAGCGCTGAAGCGCTGCGCCACCCATAAGCACCGGCACGCTGAAATTCCTTCGATTGCCTGATTGTCAGCTACGGCAATATGCCACGCTACAGGTCTTCTTCCTCCGTGCCTTCGTGGTGAGATTTTGCTTCACCGCAGTTTCAGCGTGGTCAGCGCAAACAGCGCGAACACCAAGGACGCGATCCAGAAGCGCACGATTACTTTTGACTCCGACCAGCCTAACAGTTCGAAGTGATGGTGGATGGGCGCCATCTTGAAAATTCGTTTCTTCCGTAACTTGTAGGAGCCTACTTGCAGGATTACGGAGAGGGCTTCGATTACGAAGATGCCTCCGATGAAGGGGAGCAGGAGCTCCTGTTTGATCATTACCGCTACGGTGCCGATCGCGCCGCCCAGGGCCAGCGATCCTACGTCTCCCATGAAGACTTCGGCGGGATGCGCGTTATACCAGAGGAAGCCTATGGCGGAGCCGACCATGGCTCCGCAGAAGACGGTGAGTTCGCCGATCTGCGGCATGCGCTGTAACTCGAGATAGGTGGCGAAGGTGGCGTGGCCGCTCAGATAGGTTAGAACGGCTAGGGCTCCGGCAGCGATCACGGTGCAGCCGATGGCCAGGCCGTCGAGGCCGTCGGTCAGATTTACCGCATTGCTTGAACCGACTATGACCAGCACCACAAAGGCTACGAATGGAACAAAAGCGAAGGGCCACAGATGCGGGTTGGAGGCCCAGCGCTGGACTACCAGGTCGGGATGAAACTGCTTGAGGAACGGAACCAGCAGGCGGGTGGAGTACTCTCCGCGATATTGCAGGGCGATGAGCGCGATGGCAATGAGAACGCTGGCCGCGATCTGGTAGCCAAGTTTGGCGCGTCCGGTGAGGCCGAGGTTGCGGCGGTGAACGACCTTGAGGTAGTCGTCGGTGAAACCTATCGCCGCGAAGGCGAGCGTGGAGAAGACAGCGATCCAGACGAAGGGGTTGCTGAGATCGGCCCAGAGCAGGGTGGGGACGAGGATGGCGATCGCGATCAGGAGGCCTCCCATGGTGGGAGTGCCGGCCTTTTTCTGGTGCGCTTGCGGTCCGTCTTCGCGGATGTACTGGCCGATCTGAAATTCGCGCAGGCGCTGGATGACGATGGGGCCGACGATTAATCCGGTGAAAAGGGCGGTCAAGCTGGCGAAGGCGGTGCGAAACGTCAGGTAACGGAAGATACGGAAGGGCGGGAAGTAGTGGTAGAGCTTCAGGTAGAGCAACCAGTAGAGCAAAGTTAACCCCGTCGTTGGTCGTTGGTCGTTAGTCGTTCGCTAATCGTCGTTGGTCGTTGGTCGTTTGTCGTTCGGGCTTTTTGGCGCCGCACGCTTGTTTTGCCAGACTTCCAGGGCTTTTTCCAGTTTCACGCCGCGCGACGCTTTTAGAAGCACCACATCGCCATCTTTTGTTTCCCTGGCCAGCCATTCTCCGGCTTGTTCGGGCGTGGGTACGAACTCGGCGCGGATTCCGGCTTTGCTTGCGGCATCGACCATGGACTCGGCCAATCCACGCACTCCGATAAGCACGTCGATTGCCTTCTTCGCCACGTGTTCACCGGACTGCCTGTGAAGTTCTTCGCCTTCTGGTCCGAGTTCCAGCATCTCGCCCGCTACCACGATGCGGCGCTTCGCTGGCATGGACGCTAGCGTATCGACCATGGCATTCAAGGCTTTCGGATTGCAATTGTAACAATCGTTGATGACGGTGATGTTGCCGAGATGAACGACCTCTCCGCGCTTATCGGCGGGGGCGAGCGCGGGGAGGGCTTCCGCGATCTCGGAGGGAGTGATGCCGTGGTCGAGCGCGACGGCGGCGGCGGCGAGGACGTTATAGACGTTGTGTTGTCCCAGCAACGGGCTGTGTACGGGCTGACGCGCTCCGGGGCAGACCAGATCGAAGCGCGTGCCTTCGGGTCCGAGGGCCTGAATGTTTTCGGCGCGGACGTCGGCGATGGGCTTCAGTCCGAAAAGGATTACCTTGCCTTTGAAGTCGCGGCCGAACTGGCTGACGTATTCGTCGTCGGAATTGAGGAAGGCGGTGCCGGAACCGGGCAGGGATTCGACCAGTTCGTACTTGGCGCGGGCGATGCCGGCGATGGAATCGAAATACTCGAGGTGCACGGGCGCTACGTTGGTGACCACACCCTGATTGGGGAGCGCGATGCGGGCGAGAGCGGCAATTTCTCCGGCATGCGACATGCCCATCTCGACTACGGCGAGGTCGTATTCGGGTTCGAGGGTGAGCAGTCCGAGCGGGAGACCGAAGTGATTATTGAAATTCCCCTTGGTGCGGTGGACGCGGTATTTGATCGCGAGGAGATGCGCGACGGCTTCTTTCGTGGTGGTCTTGCCCATCGAACCGGTAATGCCGATGGCGGTTTTGCCCCACAACTTGCGGACGGCGGTGGCCAGGGTTTGAAGCGCGACGAGCGTATCGTCAACGGCGAGCAAACCATCATGACTGAGATAGCGGGCGAAATGATCTTTGCCGATGACGGCTCCGACTGCGCCGCGAGCGAGGGCAGCTTCGACGAAATCGTGTCCGTCGAGGCGCTCGCCTTTGACGGCGAAGAAAAGTTCCGCGGGCTGCACGGTGCGGGAATCGATGGAGTATCCCTGGGCGATGGCGGCGGGGTCGACCTGGCCGGCGGCGGCGATGAATTCGGCGATGCGAGAGAGCGGGAGTTTCATTTGAAATTGTGTTTCTTTCGCCCCTACGGGGCGTGATCATTTTTCCAACTTACACCCACGGCTTACGCCGTGGGCTATATTCTTGCGCCGCTTCGCGGCTGATTCTTCGGAGACGGCCGGTGTTGGGGGCTAACGGCAAAAATTCGGAAATTATCACCGAGAGTTTGGAGTTCCGCAGCTCTTGGCAGTTTGAATCTCACTTGTGGTTTCCTGCCGGGCTCGCCTTAGTGGCCCGGGTGCAGTCGTGCCCGAGTGAGGAGAGCACTTCGCGGGCCACCTCGACATCATCGAACGGAATGGAGCCGTCTTTCGTGGTCTGCGTTTTTTCGTGGCCTTTGCCGGCTAGGAGCACGATATCTCCCGGTGCGGATTGCTGGATGGCGAGGGCGATGGCTTTGCGACGGTCGGGCTCCAGCACGTATTTTGCGCCGGACTTCTGTAATCCAACCACCGCATCGTTCATGATGGCGAGCGGGTCTTCGGAGCGCGGGTTGTCGGAAGTGAGCACCACGAAATCGCTTCCCTGGCCGGCGGCCTCGCCCATCAGTGGGCGCTTGGCGCGATCGCGATCGCCTCCGCAACCGAAGAGGGTGATGACTTTTCCCCGCAGGCCAGCGTGGGCTGTGAAATCACGCGCCAAGGCGGTGAGATTGCGGAGCGCATCGTCGGTGTGGGCGTAGTCAACCACAACCGTGAAGGGTTGGCCGCAATCCACGCGCTGGAAGCGGCCAGGGACGGAGGCACAGTTGAAGATTCCCTTGCCAATGGCGTCGACGGAACATTCGCGGGCGTATCCGGCGGCGGCCGCGGCGAGCACGTTGTAGACGTTCACCTTGCCGATCATGGGAGACCAGATCGGGAGCTTGCCGGCGGGAGTCGCCATCTGAAAACGGGTTCCGCGGGCGGTGATCTCCAGCGACTCGGCGTGGAAGTCGCCCTCTTTAAGGCCATAGGAGAGCACCACGGAACTTTTCCTAGTTGCGAGTTTCAGCAGTTCGCGACCGTGTTCGTCGTCGGTGTTGAGAACGGCGGCGCGGGGCGGATCGGCTCCGCAGCCTTCGAACAACAACTGCTTGGCTTGGAAATATTTTTCCATGGTGCCGTGGTAATCGAGGTGATCGCGGGTGAGATTGGTGAAAACAGCGACATCGAAGGGGATTCCGAAGACGCGCTGCTGCTCGAGCGCGTGCGACGAGACTTCCATGACTGACTCGGTCACACCCTGCGAGAGGCCCTCGGCGAGAAGTTGATTCAGTTCGAGAGACTCGGGCGTGGTGTGCGGGGCGGGGAGGATTTTACCGGCGACGTGGTATTCGATGGTGCCGATGAGGGCGGTCTTGCGTCCGGCGGCGTGGAGGATGGATTCGATGATGAATGCGGTCGTGCTCTTTCCGTTGGTGCCGGTGATGCCGGTATTCGCGATGCGCTCGGCGGGACGTTTATAGAAGTTCGCGCTTAATCTGGCTAATGCGCGGCGTCCGTGGGGGACGTGGGCCCAGGCTACTGCGGGGCGCGGGGATTCGGTGGCTGAGTCGGTGACGATGGCTACGGCTCCGGCGGCGATGGCCTGGTCGATGAAGCGGTTGCCGTCGCTGGACTCTCCTTTCATGGCTACGAAAACGGTGCCGGGGCGGACGCGGCGGGAATCGTAGGCGACACCGGTGACGGGCGGGTTTCCGCTTTGGGACAGAACCTCGACGCCATCGAGGAGTTGCTGGAAGGTCATTGGAGTGATTATAGGGCAGAGGGGAAGAGCGATTGCAGAAGGCAAAAGTCAGATTGCAGAAGTAAAAGCGCTTGGGCAGGGCGGCCATGGTCGGCAGCGTGCCGATCAGCCTGATATGCTGACAGTGCTTTGGAGCCAACTGGAAGATAGCCTATGACTGTTCCCCAAAATTCGGGGTGGAAAACGCGGCTGGTGGAGCGGAGATTTCCAGATCGTTCGTTTGACATTGAGTTCTGGCAGGAACAGGGCGATGAAGCCATCTTTTCGGCGGCCTGGGAATTGGTGGAACTAGCTGAGGAAATCGGCCATGGCAGAAAACCCACACTACAAAGAACTGCTACAACTCTTAAACGAATTTCACGTTGAATACTTGATCGTGGGCGGCTTCGCGGTGATGAAGTATGGCGAGCCGCGTTACACGAAAGACCTCGACGTCTGGGTCGACAATTCAGCCCGGAATTCCGAAAAGGTGGTCGAGGCGCTCAAGCGTTTTGGAGCGCCGCTCGAGCAAGACGGCATTACTCCGGAGACATTCGCCGAAAAACAGGTGGTTTATCAGATCGGAATCGCCCCCGTGCGGATCGACATTCTGACCGAAATCACCGGGGTCGAGTTCGCTGACGCATGGGGAAAAAAGGTCGCGAGCACGTTCTTCGGTGTGCCGGTGCATTTCATTTCCTTCGACGATCTGGTGGCGAACAAACGCGCTCTCGGCCGCGCCAGCGACCTGAAGGACCTGAGACAGAATCGAGGTCAGGGGTAAGAGGTCAGATTGCAGAGGTTAACCCCTCGTGGGACGGAAGCGCAAATTCACCAAACCATAGTTCTATCGGACAAACCGCACCACCACATGGGAGCCGGCGGGTACCCGGGTTCCGGGTTGGGGGGATTGTTCCCGGGCTGTGCCGTGGCCGATTGCGTCGAGGTCGAGGCCGGCGGCTTCGGCTGTCTCGAGAGCGTTGCGGACGTTCTTTCCTATGAAGGAGGGGATTTCTATTCCTCCTTCTTCTACGTCTAGGATTATGGGGGTGCCGGGTGGGGATTTAGCGTAGACGTCGCTCGCGTTGGGACTGGCGTTTGCGGCGGACTGGGTTGCGGTGTTCCCACTCAAGCCAAAGGACGGCTTGAGTGGGGCACCCTTGGCATTCTCGGCAACCTCGGGCTTGGTCGCGGCGGTCCTGATCGGAGCGGCGGGCGTCGACGACTTATCGATGGACGCGGAGGTGGACGCGGGTTTCGATGGAGACGCGGCGTCCGCGAAGAGCGCTTCCGTCGCTGCGTCGGTCATGTCGAGGCTTGCGCCGAAGTGATCGGGTGAGTTCTCTTCCAGATTTTTATCCGGAACATTGCGGCGGGCTAGCAAAAGCTGGCGGCGGGCGGGCAATTCCACATCGTGCGGGACGTGCTGATACTCGAGCACCTGCTGGACGATGCGCTGAAAGATGGGGGCGGAAACCTGGCCTCCCTGGTGGAGACCCACGGCGGAATCGAGAATTACCACGACCGCGATTTGCGGATTGTTGATGGGAGCGAATCCGGCGAAGGAGCCTACGTATTTTGTCTTGGAGTAGGCTCCGGTGGCGGGATCTACTTTCTGCGCGGTGCCGGTTTTGCCGGCCGACGTGTAGCCTTCGAGGAGAGCCTTGCGGCCGGTGCCGTGGAGAACCACTCCCTGCAGCATCTGGCGCATCTGCGCGGCGGTGAGCGAGGAGATCACGCGCGTGCCTTCTACGGGCTGGAAGGCGATGGTCTGCGGAGCGTTCTGGGGCGCGATGGTTCCGGCGACGATGCGGGGGGGACTCGTATGCCGTCGTTGGCGATGGTCGAGATCAGTGATGTTAGCTGGACCGCGGAGATGCCGATTTCCTGGCCCATGGAAATTGCGGCGAAGGAAACTTTGGACCAGCGTTCCACGGGCTTGGTCATGCCGCGGGTTTCGCCGGGGAGTTCGATGCCGGTGTGCTGGCCGAATCCGAAGGCGCGAATGTATTTGTAGAAACGGTCGTTGCCCAGGCGCATGGCTACTTTGATGGCGCCGACGTCGCTGGATTCGGCGATGATGTCGGCGACGGAGAGGACTCCGTGGGGCTTGCTGTCACGGATACGCATGCCGTTGACGACGATCGAACCCATCTGGCAATCGAACATTTCATCGGGGCGGGTTATTTTTTCTTCGAGGCCGGCAGAGATGGTGACGATCTTGAAGGTCGAGCCGGGCTCGTAGATGTCGCTTACGGCGCGGTCTTTGAGCGATTCGGGACGAATTTCTTTTCGATTATTGGGATTGAAGGTGGGCCGATTGGTGAGGGCGAGGATTTCTCCGGTGCGCGGATTTTCGACGATCACCGTTCCGGCGATGGCTTTGGTTTCTTCCATGCCACGCTCGAGTTCGCGCTCGGCGATGGCCTGGATGTTCTGATCGATGGTGAGGACAACGTTGTTTCCGGGGTTCGATTCCTGCTCGACGCTGGCAAACCAGTGCCGGTGGGCATCGACGGAGATCATCAGCTTGCCAGGCTTGCCCTCGAGTTGGCGATTGTACTGGCGCTCCAGGCCGCTCAGACCCTGGTCTTCCGTGCCGACGTAGCCGAGCACTTGAGCTGCGAGTTCACGCTTGGGGTAAAAGCGCTTGGGCTCTTTTTGAAAATGAATGCCTTGAAGGTTCAGAGCGCGGATGCGGGCGGCGGTTTCGGCGTCGGCTTTTCTTGCTACCCAGCAGAAGGTCTTGTGCGCCTGACAGTCGGCGAGCAGGACGCGCGGATCGTCATGAGTAATGCGGGTGATCAGGTTGATGACGTTGGGAAGGTCAGGAGTTTCGCTGGGCACTACGAAGGCGGAATCAACCTGGATGGACATAGCCAGTTCGCGACCGGCCCGGTCGTAGATGACTCCACGCTTAGGGGACAGCTCGAAGGTGCGCTGCTGCTGATGCTGGGCGCGGCGCTCGAAGTCTCCGTAGCAGAAGATCTGGAGGTAGACGAGGCGAACGCAAATTACGAGAAGCCAGAGGCAGAGAAATCCGGCAAGGAGATAGAGCCTCAGTCGTGCATTTTTGTCGGAAGCGCTGGCTGGCATGTGAGTTCTCAGTTCTCGGTTCTGAATTCTCAGTTGCCAGTTCCCAGTTCTCAGTAAAAGCTCAAGCTCTCACTGGGAACTGGGAACTGACAACTGGGAACTGCATTAGCGCGCTGAGACGACTGCTACCGGAGGGGTCACACTGGCCATTACCGGAGCGCTGAGATCGGTGGCGGCGTCCATGCGAATTACCTGGCCGGGATCGGGAGACTGCAGACCGAGCCTGCGGGCCATGAGATCGATGCGTTCGGGATCGCGCAGGGAGGCTTCTTCGAGGCGCAAAGCCTGGTTCATTCCCGCCAGGCCGTCGCGTTCGGAGCGGAGGGTTTCGATTTTGTATCCGTATTCGATCGCGCGGAAATGTTGCAGGGCGTATCCCATGACGAGCAGGAACAGGCACAGCATGGTAATTCCGAAGGCTCGCATCTCGCGCGCGCGGCGGGGGTCCTCGACCTTCACGAGGCGGGAGTTGTCGATGGTCTTGCGGAAATAGATTTCCGGCGTGCCGAGCCAGCAGGACTTTGGTCCGTTCGAAGCAGGCAGGTTGTGCATCGCTACAGCGGCGCTCATAAGTTATTCCACTCCAGAATTGTTGCAATCAATATTTGGGCCCGCGAAGCTATGCCGCGCCCAGAAGCTTGGAATCGTAGTCCGAGCTTTCCTGCACGGAAGCAAACCAGGAGTCGGCGACCAGGGAATCGGCGACGATCAGGGCGTCGGATGCTTGTTCGGCGCGTTCGACGGTCGCGAACAGATCTTCAATGAGGGTTCCGGTATACATGTTTGAATTCCCGCTTTCATTTCCCGCGCAGGGCCTTGTTTTATTTTGTCTTGGCCAGCCTGGGATCACTCCACCACAGAACCTGCGGTTGCCCTTGCGGGCTGCCGTATTTTTTACCGACCTCAACGACTAGAAGGCCAGTGATGACCGTTGCCGCAGCGCGCGAGAGCTCAGTCGTCCCTCCGGGACTTGAACACCTCGGGCGCCGCTTTCCCGGCGCTGAACGCGCCGGGCTATTGTCGGTCGCCCCTCCGGGGCGGGGACATTGGCTTGCTGCAGGCAGACGCACGGCCCGTTTGTTCCACGCATCTCGCCGAATCCATTTCTCACGACACGCTCCTAAATTCCGCCACGGGGATGATTTGCAATGGCGTTCCCGAATATCGGCGGATCGCAGAGCGGCCCGGCATCGATCCTGCCGGATCCACCGCATGAACCGCGTCGCGGCACATAAAACACATCCGAACACCCAAAACACATTCAAGTCCGTACTTTTAATCGGGTGCTAAACTTTTACCCGGCACGCCTTACTATCACCGCACCGGGAGCCCGGCAGTTTCTCCGGAGCAACTCGATCTTTTTGCTACCAACGCTTGGCTGCGCGCTACGTTCTTTCGGCTGCGCGAAGCTTGGCGCTGCGGGATCGCGGATTGCGATCTATTTCTTCTTCGGTCGCGATCAACGGCTTTTTCGTCAGCAGGGTATACACACCTTGCTTTGCGCCTTCGCGCATCGCGTCCTTGACGATCCGGTCTTCGAGCGAGTGAAAGCTGATCACCACCAGCCTTCCGCCCGGTTTAAGCACGCGAGGCGCCGCCTCCAGCAGTGCTTTCAGATCGTCCAGTTCATGGTTTACGAAGATTCGGAGAGCTTGAAAGGTTCTGGTCGCCGGATGAATGCGCTCATGTTTCATTGACCGGGCCGCGGCTGATACCACCTCGACAAGTTGCATCGTCGTGCGTATCGGCCGCGACCGGACAATGGCTCTGGCGATTCTCCGCGACCTCCTTTCCTCACCGAATTCGTAAATCACATCCGCGAGCTCGCGCTCGTCGATGTGGTTTACCACTTGTTCGGCGGTGTCGCCCGACATGGGGTTCATCCGCATGTCAAGCGGACCTTCCGCCTGAAAACTAAAGCCGCGCTCCGGGTTGCCGAGCTGCAGGCTGCTTACACCGAGGTCGGCGATTAAACCGTCGATGGTCGCCGGTTGCTGGTCGTTGGCAATCTCCGCGAACGAGCGATGCAGCAAGGTGATCGCCGGCCAGTCTGGTGGTTGGTCGTCGGTCGTTGGTCGCTGGGAATCGGGTTCGCTAACGACTAGCGACGAACGACTGTCGACGGGCGCGAGTTTCATCCGCGCCACATTGAGCGCTGCGGGGTCTTTATCGAAGCCAATCAAATGTCCCGGTGCGCCGAGGCGTTTTGCTATTTCGAAACTGTGCCCGCCCAAACCCACCGTGGCATCGAGATAGGTTCCGCCACGCTTTACGGCTAAGAAATCGATCGCTTCTTTTAAAAGAACCGGGACATGGCCAAGCGCTGTTTTTTCCTGCAAACCATGCCCACCCCACTCGGGGGTGTGTGTTGAATCCGTTCGCACTAGATGCCCAATTCGTCGAGCGTCCTGGTGTCTTCATCCGTGAAGGGCTCTTTGATCTCCTTATCGAGCGCTTCCATGTTGCGGACTTCGAGGTAGGTCAGATTGCCGAGCACTGCGACATCCCCGCGAATCTGCGCAGCGTCACGCAAGATCTGGGGGATGAGCAGGCGCCCCTGCCCGTCCATCTCAACGACCTGCCCGTAGTAGTTGGTGCGCGTCAAGAACTTCTTCTTGGTAGGGTTGTAGGTCGACAGAGAAGCCAGTTTCTGTTCGATCCGCTCCCATTCCTCGAAGGGGTAAATCTGGGCGACGATTCCGTCGAGACTTGTGATATAGAATCGTTGAGCATATTTCTCGTCGATCACGCGCTTGAATTCCGCGGGGACTTTGAGCCGTCCTTTTTCGTCCACGCGAGTTGGGTGATTTCCGCGAAACATGCGCCCTGCTTGTTCCTGGGCTCCGTTTATTTACGGCTGCTACCACAGCCAACAGCACGAGGGAGGTAGAAGCGGTCACAAACGCAGTGGAATCGGGTTCGTTCGGGCTTATTTTGGGGGTGTCAGTCTCAAATACCACTGGCGCCTCGAAAGAGTACAAAATCTGCCCCGACCTCTATTTTTACTCCACTTTCAACCACTTTTGTCCACATCCTACGCCTAAATCGTTTGTTGTCAATAAGAAAGTTTCAGGTTGAGATTGGGACTGGAGACTCAAGGTTCGAAACGCGACATATAGTGGTTGGGAAGAGCGACGATCACCATGGGTTGCGTTTAGGAAGTTGGTTCGGACGGCTAACTTTCTCTTTTTGTTCGCTTTACGAATAATCGGGGGCGAACAGGAAATTGTGGAAAAGGCGTCCGAGACTCATTCTGATGGCCTATCGCGCCGAATTTGAGCAGTGGATTGGCGCACCGCTGGACATGGTGTTCCGGTTTTTTGCCAATCCGCGGAACCTGCCTCGCATCATGCCGCCGTGGATGGAAGTGAGGATCGAGGAGGCGGCGATTATTCCGCCCCAGGATTCGCCATCGGAGGAATTCGCCGGGCCGGGATCGAGTCTGGTGGCTTCGTATCGCACTGTTCCCTTCGCACCTTTTCGCATACGGTCGCGGGCCCGGATTGTGGGCTTCGCGAGTAACGAGTTTTTTGCGGATGTGCAGGACGAAGGACCGTTCGAGAGCTGGCATCACCGGCACGAGTTCGCAGCGGAGACTCGGAACGGGAGTGTGGGCACGATCATTCGCGACCGCGTGGAATACGAAATCGGATTTGAACCGGTGGGCCGGATTATCAACGCGTTATTCATTGCTCCGCAGATGCGGCGCACGTTCGCTTACCGCCGCCAGGCGGTCGAGCGTCTCTTTGCTTCCCGAAGCGGAGGGCGCTAAGTAGGTTCGCGGATCTTTGTTTGTTTCCCCAGAATTCATTTGCGGGAGTAGACTTGTGCCGCAATCAAGGACAGCAAAAATTTGAGGGGGAACGATGAGGGTGAATACGGCTCGTGTATGGCTGGGCGGCATTGCCGGTGGGGTGGTATGGAGCGCGTGGAGCATGTTCGTCGGCATACGGATGGCTCCGCTCTACGCGGCGATGCAACAGCAAGGATTTTTTCTGAAGGCGCCGCGGTATCCATTTTTTGCGGGACAGTGGGTTTTATTGACGTTCGTGATGTCGATTCTGCTGGCGTACCTGTACGCGTGGAGCCGCGCAACTGCGGGTCCGGGAGCGAAGACGGCGCTTAAAGTCGGCATGATCGTGGGCTTTTGCGCGGGAGTGCCTGGGAACTTTGCGCAGGCGGCGTGGTCGCCAATTCCGCGCGTGATGCCACTGGGATGGATGCTCGATTTGTGGGTGGGATCGATCCTGGCTACGGTGGTGGCGGGCTTTCTGTACAAAGAGTAAGCTCGCGCTCAAGAATTGAGGACCAGCACTGACCGGGTTACGTTTTCAGCCGGCCTGGGGAGTGAGGCGTTGTTGCTCGAAGGCGGCGCGAGTGATTTGATAGACAACGCTCTCGCGACCCGTTGCGTTTTTTCTTAATCCGACGTAAACGCCACCAATTTTTTCGACGGCCTTGCGGGAGCGCATGTTCTGGGGGCCGACCAGGAAAACGACGCTCTTTACGAAACGGAAGGCATGACGAAGCATGAGCTGCTTCATCTCGCGATTGTAGGAGCCTCCCCAGTGCGAGCGAGCCAGGAAAGTCCAGCCGATTTCGATCTCACTTTTCTCTTCGACGTATCCGTGGAATCGCGACCAGCCTACGATCTTGCCGGTAAGGGAATCGATCGCGACCAGGGCGCCTCCGGACGCGAGAGACTCGCGAAATAATTCCTCAAAAACATCCTCTTTGTGACGGTCGTTGGCGGGATGCTGCTCCCAGATGAGCGGGTCGGAGGCGGCGGCATAGATGCCGGGAAAATCCTCTTCGCGAAGAGGCCGGAGCGCGAGGAGTTTACCTTGCAGGACGGGCTGGAGGTCGAAGGGCATCTCTGTTTTGGCGTGCGATCAGACCGCTATTTCGACTGTTCTACCAGGACGGCTGTGCCGTAGGCGAGCACTTCGGTGACGCCCTGCATCACTTCGGTGGCGTCGTAGCGGGCTCCGACCACGGCATTCGCGCCCATGGCGGCGGCGTGTTGGAGCATGAGATCGAAGGCTTCGGCGCGGGTCTTCTCGCAGAGATTGGTGAGCAGGGTGATATTGCCGCCGACCAGCGTCTGCAAACTGGCGCCGAGGGTGCCGAAGATCGAGCGCGAGCGGACGGTGATGCCGCGGACCACGCCGAGAGTGCGGACAACGCGGAAGCCATCCAGTTCGAATTGAGTGGTCACCATGTTGTGGGCGACCATGCGGCCTGCGGCTACGGCGTAATTGGACATTGAGCCTCCTGGAGATTTCTATGGCGCACAGATCATTTGCAAAATCCGGCCTGTGGCGAGTTGCTTCAAGTTAGCCCCGCACGACCTGTCGCATACGTTCTTCACGGACGGACTCCAATATGCTATTCAAATCGGCACCTTCCTCTAATCGTCCCTGGTGCACGAGGAGTCCGTTGATTTTCCGGAGAGATTGCCGCGGTTCGAGAACACGCAATAACAGTCCTTCGGGATGGTCAACAATCTCCAGTTCGGTGTTCGGCCGAAGCTCAAGGCGCTGGCGGAACTCTCTGGGCACAATAATCCCGCCAGCTTTGTCGATGGTAACTTTCATGCCAGTTATTATGGCATATGCCATTTGAAGTGCCTGATGTCCATAAGGAGAGTCCTTGTTCTCACGACGACGCTTTCTGAAGACTGGATCCATGCTGGCAACGGCGGGGGCAGTGCTGCCGGTTGGGGCGGGGGCAGACGAAGACAACAAGCCTGTGGCAACGTCGATCGCGGCGCTTCGGTCACTGCGTGGCGAAGCCAAACCCATCACGGTGGAAGAGCGGGCTGAGCGCCAGGAAAAGGCGCGCCGGTTGATGCGCGAGAATAATCTCTCGGCCATCGTGCTTACGCAAGGCACGTCTCTG
This sequence comes from uncultured Acidobacteriaceae bacterium, assembly GCA_963838315.1. Classification (GTDB taxonomy): domain Bacteria; phylum Acidobacteriota; class Terriglobia; order Terriglobales; family Acidobacteriaceae; genus Acidiflorens. The sequence goes on along the minus strand of CAWIQW010000003.1, from coordinate 467,715 downwards.
GTTTATTTCTCCGGCATTCAATGGTGGGGCGGGGAGCGGCTGTTTGCCATGGTGTTGCCGGCCAAGGGCGAGGCGTTCTACGTGTCTCCGGCATTTGAAGAGGGGCGGGCACGGGAGCAGATCGGGCTGGCTCCCAATGGCAAGAACCCGGACGTACGGGTGTGGCAGGAAGACGAAAGTCCCTTTGCACGAGTCGCGCAAGGACTCAGCGACCGCGGGATTTCGAGCGGCACCCTCGGGTTCGAGGAGACGACGAAATTTGTCTTCACCGACAACATCAGGAAAGCGGCGTCCGGCGCGACTTTTACGAGCGCGACTCCGGTTACGGCCGGATGCAGGATGATCAAGAGCGCGCACGAAATCGAACTGATGAGGCTGGCGTCGAAGGCGACACTTACCGCCTACCAGGCAACCTATCGGGCGCTGCGAGTCGGGATGACTCATAAGGAAGTGGCAGATCTTGTCATTGAGGCGCACCGGCGGCTGGGCTTTGAAGGGGAGGCGCTGGTTCTTTTCGACGAGTATTCCGCGTTCCCGCACGGCTCGGTAACGCCCCAGGTCATCCATGAGGGGACGATTATTCTGATCGATGGCGGGTGCACGGTGGAGGGATATGCCTCCGACATTACGCGCATGTTCGTGCTGGGCAAGCCGAGCGACAAGATGAAGCAGGTGTTTGAGATTGTGCATCGCGCGCAGAGTGCGGCGCTGGCGGCGGCCAGGCCTGGGGTGGAAGCTGGATCGGTGGATGCGGCGGCACGCAAGGTGATTACCGACGCCGGGTATGGTCCGGACTACAAGTACTTCACGCATCGGGTGGGGCATGGGATAGGGATGGATGGGCACGAGTGGACATACCTGGTGCGGGGCAATACGACCAGACTCCAGCCGCACATGACGTTCAGCGATGAGCCGGGAATTTACATTCGCGGAGAATTCGGGATTCGGCTGGAAGACGATATGCACATCCTGGAGGACGGGGCGGAGTTATTCACGCCGCAGAGTGCTTCGCTCGAGGAACCGTTTGGGAAATCGTAAGGGAAACACTGCGGACCGCGGCTAGTTGCCGGAGTTTTCGCAGGCTTGCCGGAGGTTGGATCGCCCGGTTATTTCGCACTCCGCATTAAGTCACTCAGGGCGTGAATGTCGGAGGGGCTTGCGTCGCCGACTACCATGTAGCGCAGTCCCTGGTCGGTCCACGTTTCCGTGTTGAAAGCCAGCTCGCGCTCACTGGCTTCCGTGCTGGCGAGAGGGGACTTTCCGGGCTGGTCCTGCAGAACAAAAACCGAGAGTTCATGACTGCGAATTTGAAAGAGCAACTGGGCTCCGGGGCTGTGCTCAAAATACGTGACCTTGCCGCCGAGCAGTTTGAAGGGGGAGTTCTGCAGTTCGGGTAGGTTGAAAGTAAACGGCAGCTTGCCCTGGAACCAGGGTTTGACGGTGTGGCGATCGGTGGACACTACATCGACGGGATTGGCACTTGCTAATGCAGCTACGTGCAAGTCAACCAGTTGGGCCAGGGCCTGCTCGCGCGCCTGGTACCGCATCCGTGCGGTCAGGCCGACAAACAGCAGGATGATAGCCACAGCGGCCAGGGCGAGCGCGGGCATCCACGCGAGTTGGCGGGCCGGTTTGCGTCTGGGCTGGAGGCTCTTTTCCATGAGGCTCTCTTCCAGGCGCTGCCGGAACTGGGGCGAGGGCGAGTATCTTGTTGCGGCCGCTCGCGTCATGCGTTTCATCTGCAGGCGGGACAGGGCCTCCGCGGCGCAGGAAGGGCAGGCGCGAAAGTGTTCTTGCAGGCTCGCGAGCTCTTCCTGCGAGCAGGCAGAATCCGCGTATGCGTCGAGGCGGTCGCGGCACAGGTCGCAGGTCATCGTTGAGCCCCTTGTAATTTCGCCGACAGCAACTCGCGCATGGCTTTTCTCGCACGAGAGAGACGGGACATCACGGTTCCCCTGGGAATTGCCAGCGTCTCGGCGATTTCCTGGTAGCTCATTTCTTCGACGTCACAGAGCAGGATGATTTCGCGAAATCTCACGGGCAATTCCTGCAAGGCGCTCTGGATAGTTTCCTGTTGCACGCGGGCGAGGAGAAGGGACTCCGGAGTTTGGGCCGCCGCCGGGTCCGCAAACTTCTCATCGTCGTCGTCGAATGAGATGGACGCCTTTAGGCCGGCTTGCGACGTCAAAAATGTATTGCGGAGGATCTTGTACATCCAGGCGCGAAAGTTTGTCCCTTGCTGAAAGGAAGAGAATCCGCGCAGCGCTTTCATATAAGTTTCCTGCACGAGGTCTTCGGATGCGGCGCGATCCTGGGTGAGCCATTGGGCAAAGTTGTAGAGCCGGGCAAAGAGCGGCATCGCCAGTTGTTCGAAGGATCCGAAATCGCCGACACGATCAGCCACAGGCCAACAGTGTAACGCGGCCCGTGGCTGAATCGGGTGGTCGCTTCAATTGCCTTGCCCATGTGAAACTTTCGCGACATCGGCCGACGACCAACTCGGCATCGTCTTCGCCTGCATCCGCCCAGGCGCCTCGGTTTTTCTCCATATGCGCTGCAGTACGGCGTCCAGCGACCACTTGCCGGGCCCGTTTACCAGCAGGAAGAACGATGTCAATATCTGCGCGTAGTCGGAGCGGATCTCGTGCAAGACCGCCCAGAAACCTATCTGCGGAGGCGCGGGAGGCAAGGGGAGCGGAGACGTTCCGAAGTATAGAGAAATTTTTGTGGAGAGGATGGCCACGATCATCTCGATGACAAACGGGATCGCGATGAGCCGGGTGAGAAGGCCGGAGAGCAAAAGCAGTCCGCCAAAGATCTCAAGGCAGGCGACGAAGGGCGCGCTAACGTGGGGAAACGGAATGCCCAGTTTGGTGAAGCGTCCGACGCCCTGGTTCACATAGACAAATTTCAGAATCCCTTCCCAGAAGAAGACGCCTCCGGCCATCAATCTCAAGAGAAGAATGGACCTGGGGCCGTCGGTCGGGGGATTTATCAGCCACGAGAAAAATCTGTTCATTGGTTGCTCCTTTCACCTCCTATAACTGGAGCAACCGCAAAATATTCCCTTGAGAATTCTGGTCTCGTTAAGAGCAGCGGGGGTGGCTGCTTTGGCGCGGACCTCCCAATATGCCTTCCGCATGTGCGGTGCAGGCTAGCGCGCGACGGGCTCGGGCTGCAATCCTGCCAACTGGTTCCTGATGGCGAGGGCCAGACGGCGGACGCCTTCCCGGATCTGTTCGGGCGGCGCATTGGAGAAATTCAGGCGGAGATGGCGCAGGCCTTCACTGGCATATCCATTGCCGCTGTAGAAAGAATCTCCCGGGACGAACGCTACGTTCTCCTTGAGTGCAGCGTCGAACAGGCGGTGGGAATCCATGCCTTCCGGCAGTGTTACCCAGAGAAACAGGCCGCCGAGGGGATGTGTCCAGGTGACTTCGGGCGGGCAATACTCCTGGAGCGCGTGCAGCATGACATCGCGGCGCTCGCCGTAGACGCGGCGGATCACCTTGATATGTTCGTCGAGAAAACCGTCGCGCGCCACTTCGTAGGCCACCATCTGGCCGAACGTGGACGTGTGGAGATCGGCTCCCTGCTTGAGCTGGACCAGCTTCGTGATGACCTCGGGTGGAGCAACGATCCAACCCATGCGCAAGCCGGGGGAAAGAGTCTTGGAGAATGTGCTCAGGTAGATGACGTTGCCCATGGAATAGCCGTCGTCGCGGCGAAGGTTCTCGCGATCGAGCGCGACCAGCGGAGGCAGATGCTCGCCCTCATAGCGAAGCTGGCCGTAAGGATCGTCTTCGACGATGGGGATTCCGTAGCGCTCGGCGAGGAGAACGAGCTGGTGGCGGCGGCCTTCCGCGAGCGTCGTGCCGCCGGGATTCTGGAAGTTGGGCAGCACGTACATGAACTTCGGTCCGGAGCGCAGAGGAGCCTCGAGCAGATCGGTACGCAGGCCGTCGTTGTCGCTCGGGACGCAGACGTATTCCGCGCCGTAAACATTGAACGCCTGCAACGCACCGAGATAGGTGGGGGCCTCGACCAGCACGCGGTCTCCCGAGTTGATCAAGAGCTTTCCGATGAGGTCGAGCGCCTGTTGCGAGCCGGAGGTGATCATCACGTTTTCGGGCTTGGCCTTCACGCCGTAGCGGGAAGTATGCCGGGCAATCATTTCGCGCAGAGGTTCGTAGCCTTCGGTCGCACCATACTGAAGCGCCTGTTTGGCCTGGCTCGCGAGCACCTTGCTGCAGGCTTCGCGAAAACGCTCGACCGGAAAAACGTCGGGGGCGGGCAGACCTCCGGCAAACGATATGATTTCGGGGTTCTGAGTGATTTTTAGAAGTTCGCGGATGGCGGAACTGTGAACGTTCTTGATGCGCTGCGCGTAACGGGAAGTCCAGGCGGTTGACATTTATACGCTCCCGTTAACTTAGTCTACATGTTTGGGGGAGGGTGTGCGGTGATGTGGGGGCGTGGTCTAGTGACCAGGATCACAGGGTTCGGGTGACCGAAGTATTGGGAGGTCAGAGGCCCGGGCGGAAGACAGAAGTGCGAGGTCAGATTGCAGAAGTTAAAGGCTTGCGCTCGCGACTCAACCTTCCCCCAGAAGAACGGGTCCCTTATTCGACGACCCATTCCCGCATTTTCCGCAGCAGGGAATCCGGCGCGTCGGCTTCGAGTTCGACCAGGCCATCCTGATATTGGCGCGAATAGATTCGAGCCCGGGCTTCCAGGAGGGCGAGGATTTTCCCTTCTTTTTGAGGGATGCGCAAGCGGACGCGGGTGGGGCGGTCTTGTTCAAGGGCGGAATCGATGTGCTCCAGTAAGGCGCCGAGACCGATTCCTTTTGCCGCGGAGACGTGGACGGTCTGGCTATCGTCCCGCAACGATTCGCGCTGCTTTGGAGGCAGGAGGTCGATCTTGTTCATTACGCGGAGGCGGGGCTTTTTGTCGGCTTCGAGTTCCTTGAGGACGCTTTCGACCTGCGTGTCCTGCTCGACGGAGACCGGGCTGCTGGCATCGGAAACCTGCAGGATCAGCGTGGCGCGCTGCACTTCTTCGAGCGTCGCGCGAAAGGCCGATACGAGCGTATGGGGCAGATGGCGGATGAAACCGACTGTGTCGGAGAAAAGGACTTTTCGTTTTGAAGGCAGTTCCGCGCCTCGCAGCGTGGGGTCGAGAGTGGCAAACATACGCGACGAGGCGACCACGTTGGCATTGGTCAGAGCATTAAACAAAGTGGATTTGCCCGCGTTGGTATAGCCAACCAGCGCGACCGTGGCTACGGGAACCGACTCGCGGCGCTGGCGTTGCTGGGCGCGGATGCGGCGGACGTTCTCGATCTGCTGCTTCACGTGGCGAATACGGCGGTAGATTTTGCGGCGGTCGGTTTCGAGCTGGGTTTCACCGGGTCCGCGGGTGCCGATGCCGCCGCCGAGCTGGGACATTTCAATGCCGCGTCCAGCCAGGCGGGGAAGCATGTATTCGAGCTGTGCCAGTTCTACCTGCAACTGACCTTCGCGGGTGCGCGCGTGGTGCGCGAATATGTCGAGAATCAGCTGGGTGCGATCGAGGACGCGAGTGTTTACGACGCGCTCGATATTGCGCTGCTGCGAAGGGGAAAGATCGTGATCGAAGAGAATCAGGTCGGCGGAAACCGATGCGGATGCACCGGCAATCTCTTCCAGTTTGCCTTTTCCGATCAGGGTGGCGGGATCGGGGCGGTCACGATGCTGCATGAATTCGCCGGCAACCTCGGCTCCGGCGCTGGCAGCGAGGGAGCGTAATTCTTCCAACGATTCTTCGGAATTGAAATCGGGGGAATCACTGCGACGGCCAGTGGAGATGCTGGTGGCGTGGTCGCGAGCCGCCTGGGCTCCGGGAGTGAGGGCGGGCCCGACGGTTTTGGCAGTCCGGCCGCGGGTGCGGAACTCCACACCTACGAGAAATGCGCGCTCGCGACGCTCGGCCGGATTGAGGACGGCTTTGAGCTCTTTTCGCGAACCGGCCCGGCTGGCCAGTCTGGACTCGTCTTTTAGCAAGCAACCACCGCCAGCCGACGCACGTCAGCCCTGAGTGCCGGAGCCCGGGACCGCCGGTTCCCCTATGGGGGTTACTGCGGCGGGCTTGCCTTCGGCATGAGCATGCGGCGCACGGGCGATCACGACGGTTGAAATGGCATGCTTGAAAATCAGCTGCTCCTGATTACTGGTCTCGAGCACGACTGAATACTTATCGAAAGATCGAATCCTGCCAGTCAGCTTCACCCCACTCACGAGATAAATCGTGATGTTATGTCTCTCTTTTCTAGCTGTGTTGAGAAAGGAATCCTGAATGTTCTGTTGCGCCGGCTTGGCTTCCATATGCCGATCTCCTTCTTTCCCTTACCATGGCGCCGCCTCACTTTGGGAAGGACCACAGGTGGCAGCCTTTTGTTGGTCCTACAATACGACCAAGACCCGCGCTTTTCAACTTCCCTCCCAACTAATTTCAATGTGTCACACCCTACCGAATAGCTGGCAGTCATGAAATGCGGGCCCGGCGATGGATCGGCTATCATTTCCGTTGCCAGTTATCTACAATCGTCAGCTTCCGTCAGCGACTAAAAAACAGGAGCCTCGCTTGAACATCAATGTGCCCACCGATTTCCAGACTAACCTCCTCATGATGTTTCGCTGGCTGCATTTCATTGGAGGCATAACCTGGATCGGCCTGCTGTACTTCTTTAATCTCGTTAACGTTCCGTTCATGAAGGAACTGGACCCGGCCACCAAGGGTAAGGTGCTCCCCGGCCTGATGTCGCGCGCGCTGTGGTGGTTCCGCTGGGCGTCGGTACTGACAGTGCTGATGGGCTTCGCGTACTGGCAGAGCATCGTAGCGACGGACGCGCACAACGGGGGCGGCTCGGTCGGGGGCGCTACCGGATATTTCTTTCTCATCTGGACGGTCACCTGGGCCTTGATGTATGCCTGCCAGATTCCGGGTAAGGGCGCACTCGATAAGGGGCCTGTGCTGGCGGTGGTCTATGTGGTCATCGTGCTGGGTGCGGCGGGGCTATTTCTGCGCCTCAACGATCACGGTTGGGAGAGCAACCGGCTGCTCGCCATCGGGATTGGGGGCGGCATGGGCTGGATGATGATGCTGAATGTGTGGGGAGTGATCTGGCGGATTCAGAAACGGATCATTCAGTGGACTGCAGCCAATGCAGCGGACGGCACACCCATGCCCGACAAGGCGAAAGCCATGGCGCGGCAGGCTTTCCTGATGTCACGGACAAATTTCTGGCTGTCGTTTCCCATGCTGTTTCTGATGGGCGCGGCTAGCCATTATCCGATGTTCGGGAAGTAGCGGTGACTGGTTGGCATCGTCGACGGAATCCCCGAACATTCTTCCTGGCGATTCCGTAACTTGGAGTGTGTCCGGCCAGCCTGCAAGATGAGGCCACTTCGAACCACCGGAGGGAAGAAGATAGTTATGCGCGTTTTGTTGTTGTTGTGTCTTTGCAGCCTGATCGTGGCCCAAGAGGCGCCGCGTGCAACCGGCTCGGATAGTACGAACGCACCCAAATATACGGCCGACGGACGGTTGATATTCCCGGCGAACTATCGCGAATGGATCTACCTGACGACCGGCATGGACATGGACTATAACCCCGAGCCGATGACGATGGGGCATTCGATGTTCGACAACGTTTTCGTCAATCCCGAAGCCTACAAGTCGTTTGTCGCGACAGGTACCTGGCCGGATGAAACCATACTGGTGCTCGAGGGGCGCATGGCCGCCAACAAGGGCTCGATCAACAAGCAGGGACATTACCAGACGGGCGACGTCATGGTGCGGTCGATCCATATCAAGGACGAGAAGCGCTTTCGGGGGGAAGTGGGCGTTTGTCGGATTTGATGACGGTAATCTCGGGAAGATGATCCCGAAAGAAGCGGTCTGCTACTCGTGCCATGAACAGCATGCCGCGGTGGACACTACTTTTGTGCAGTTTTATCCGACATTGCTGGAGATCGCGAAGAAGAAGGGCACGTTGTCTCCGGCCTATCTGAAGGAGGAGGCTGCCAATGCGGGTGAAGGTTCCAAGAAATAGCGCACCAGCGTAATCTCGCGCTCGACTCTGCGACTTTCTAGAATTGTTCTGAATGAGCGAGTTTGTGGATTCCGCGGTGGAGTGGGCGGGCGCGTACGAGGAGTGGCGTCCAATGTCGCGCGCGGCGATTGCGGCATGGCTGGTGTTCTACGCGCTTTTTCTGGTGTATGCGTTCCGCGCGCACGGCGGCTATTTGTTTATCGATTCCGCCAACCTGGTGGTGCACGAAGGCGGACATCTCTTATTTCGCTGGTTCGGGCCGACGCTTTGCTTGTGGGGTGGAACCATCTTGCAATGGGCGGTACCGTTCCTGCTGGCTGCGTATTTCTTCCATGAACGGCAAGCTGCAGCTTTCGTCTTCTGCCTGTTTTTCTTTTTTGAAAACTGGCTCTACACCGCAACCTACATGGCGGACGCGCGCGCCATGGTATTGCCGCTGGTAACGACGGGTGATCCCGATTTTGTCGAACACGACTGGAATACGATTTTTTCAAGCCTGGATGTTCTGCGGTACGACACGGCCATTGCGGGAGTTGTGAGAACTCTTGGATGGTGCGGCATGCTGGGTTGCGTGGGATGGCTGGCGGGGCGCATTCGAACTACGTCGCGGGAGTCACCGAGGGGATATTAGCCGCCGCCGGTGGCGCCAAGTCCCAGGGCTTACCGTCAAAATGCGACGGCAACGCGAGACCGAAAAGTTTGAGAATCGTGGGGGCGACATCCACGATCGCGGGCTTTTCTTCGATGAACTTGTGGCTGGAGAAGAGCACCCCCGGAACCAGGCGCGGATCGATGCAGTGATCGCCGCTCCACGCCTTGGTATTGTCTTCGAATATTTGGCCGGTCACTTTGCCCATCACGGAATCCCATGAAGCTCGATAGCCTGCGCCGTAACCGATCAGAAGGTCGGGAGCATTTTCGCGATAGGGGCCCTGATAGACGACGTTGGTCTGAAAGACACCGGTGACGCCGACTGTGCCGGAGGCGGGATCGACAAGCCCATTTAGTTTTTGTTTGATCTCTTCCTGAAGAGCCTGGGCTTCGGCGGGGTCGACGATTCCCTGCTTTTCGCGTCCCTTGATATTCAGATAGAGCCCGTTGAGGCCCATGGTGTAGGCGCGGGTACGCGACCAATCGACGTCTTCGAACCAGTCTCCGCTTTCGGTTTTTCCATTCTTGAGCGTGAGGTATCCGTTCTGATGCAGCCATGCGTTCAGGTTCATGCAGCGCGCGAAAGACTTGAAGCCATGATCGGAGATCACCATCAGCAGAGTTTTATCGTCGACCTTTTCCATGACGCGGCCGATTAGCTTGTCCATGCGCTGGTAGAGATCCTGAATTACTTCGCGGCGCTCGGACTTCGGCACGTCGCGGGCGGCGGGATGATCTTCGTCGAGGTAGCGCCAGAACATGTGCTGGACGCGGTCGGTCGTGTCGAAGACGCAGGTGCACAGGCCTTGCCGGGTCTTGTCGAGCGCGTCGAAGAGCATGCGCTCCCGGTCTTCGTGATTTCCATAGGCCTGCGCGAGGAAGGCATCGTCGTCGAGCACGTGCTCGTTGAGAGCCCAGGTGTCTTCAGCGAGGCCGAGGGTTGCGAATGCGCCGTAGAGTTTCGCGAGATAAATGGAATACGTCACCGGATGAGATATCGGCAGGTCGGGATGGCCGGGATCGATGTTTACCGGTGTGACGTAGACTTCGACTTCGGGTGAAATTTCCTTGAGATAGAAGCGGCAGATGCCGTGGGCGTTGAAACCCATGCCAGCTTTGAATTCGATGGGAATCCACTCGGAATATTCTCCGACCCTGAGCGTGAATTTCTCAGAGCCGACTGTCAGGCGGGCCTGCTTCGCGGCGATGTCGGGACGGATCTCATACTGGACGCGCAGTTCGGTGCCGGCTTTTTCGGCGAGCGGACTGTCGGGGCCCGGCACGTAGGAATGGCAGATGCCGTTCTTGCGCTCGACGGGCACTCGGACTCCGCCTTCGCGAAACTTGTCGCCGGTGGCGCGTGTCGTGCACAGACAGAACGTGCCCTGACTGCCTTTGAGGTCCGGCACGCACATTCCCGAGAGCAGCACTCCCTGAAATTTTTCGGGCGGAAACGTGACCGGAACGCGAATCACCGAGCTGAAGATTCCGGCCTTGCCCAGCCAATGCCAGAAGGGCGTGCCTTTGCGCATGGCCTTGATTTCTGTTTTGCCGAAGGGAATGGAGTATTTGCCGATTTTGATGTGGCGCTTCGGACCCTTGATTTCAGCCGAGGAAAGAAACGGCAGATAGTTGCTGGTGTCGCGGGCGAGAAAATCGTAGATGTTGTGTTTGCCGGGATTGACTCCGGTCAGGAAAGTCGACCAGGCGACGGGTGAGATCGCGGGGAACGTCGTGCGCAGTTTGCTGAAGGTGCCCTGGTCTCGCAATTTGGCGAGATTCGGCAAGCGGCCCTCTTTCATGAAGCGGTCGGCCAGTTCGGGATCCATGCCATCGAATCCCAGAATCACGGCGCGTTCGAACGTCGCTTTCCCGTAGGCGTTGCGACGGCGCAGGAAGCGGAACAACTGGCGGAAGGGCCAGGTCATCAACGCGTAGAACGAATAGAGGAATGCTACAAAGATGGCCCAGAACGAGGATAAGACGGCGAACCCCGCGCCTGGACCGGCGTAGGCGTGGGCCAGCGCGGGCGCCAGGATTACCGCTAACAGCAGGAACCGTTTGGCGCGAACACTTGCGCCCTCGAACGGCGTGCACATCCAACGAGCCTTGCTCGATCCACACAGGCGGGCGAGGGCGCCCGCCCCACACCATTTCGTCATACTTCGATCCCCAGTAGTTCTTTGAAGATAAATCCGGCGATCATCGACAGGATGAAGAAGAGCCAGATCCAGTTCATTTCGTATCCGGCGATTCCCAGCGGGATGTTGCGCTCGGGATAATCGACAGCGATTGATTCGATCGGGCTGTTCGCCGGGATCGCCGGTTCGCTGGATGAGAACATTCTCTCCCAGAAATGGCCGCGCCAGCGTTCGGGCGAAAGCCGCGCCAGTTGACTTGATACGCGGACGGACTTGGTGACGGCCGGAGCCTCGGCTACTCCTGGAGTTGCGCTTTGGCCCGTGACGATCTTCACTTCATACTGGCCATCCTGGCTGGCAACTAGTCTCCAGACAACTTCATTGTCGGCGGCGATGTGAACCGGGGGAGCGCTGGCGGTGATTTCGGGCGGCAGATCGATCGAGACAGTATCGAGCGCTCCCGGATCATTTACGCGAGCGGTCATGAGGAACGGAGCGTTCGTGTGAATTGCGGTCAATCCCAGATAGCGGTCGAGTTGCACGATCAGCAGGGTGATAGGGATGATCACATAGAGCAGGGGCTTGAACGCGAGCTTTAAATAACGCGCGGTGCCGCGCAGGATCTTGCCGTAGGATCCCATCACGACCTGTAGCTGATCGCGGTAAAGCCGGACGGCCAACAGGTGAGCCTTGAGCTGGTCTTTTGCGATGCCAATTGCCTTCTGGTCGGAGGTGTAGCCGAACAGGACGATCATCAGCAGTCCGACAATCACTGACAGCAGGATCACGATTGCCAGCGGACCGAACATCGGAGAAAGCGCGAGCACCGCGACGTTGACCACGGCCAACGGGGCATTTGACAGAGCAGGTTGTAGGAGAATTCCCAAAGCTACTCGATGTACCCCAAGCCGCGCAGGCGCTTCTGTATGTCTTCTTTGGAGGTGTTGCTTTCCTCGGGCGGGAGGATTTTGTTGGTTTCTTTTTCGAGCATGTGGATTACGAATTCGTCGATCGATTCGTAGCCCGCCGCGTCGGAGCACTGCTTTACTTTCTCCAGCAGTTCGCCTTCAATCTTGACTTTGTGTGAACCGAACATGATTCTCCGTTCTTTAGTGGTCGCGCTCGCAAGGGCTCCGGCGCTAAACAGTTTGACTTGACTCATCAGCCTCAGTGGGCTGACGTGAAAACCCAGTCGTCCCTCCGGGACTGGAATCTCACAGTCCACTTTCCCCGGCGCTGAAGCGCCGGGCTATTGTCGCTCGCCCCTCCGGGGCGGGGACACCGGATATTTTGTTCCGCCCCATCTCGCCGAACCTAGATCTCACGCACACTCTCCCGGGGCTGGGACACCGGCTATTTCGTTCCGCCGCATCGCGCCGCATCGCAGCAAATCTCGCCGAAGCTCTAGCGCGACTGAAAAACCGATTGACCCATCATATCTTTTGTTTTTGCAATCCCGAATTCCGACAGGATGGTGGGCGCTATATCGGTGAGCGCGGGCGCCTGGGCCGGGATCGGGCGATTGCTCAAGAGCACTCCGGGCACCTTGGTGTAATCCATGCAATGATCGCCGCTCCAGGGATTGGTGTTATCTTCCAACACGTCGGGGGGGATCGCTCCCAGAATTGTCTTCCATCCAGAACGGTATCCGCGGTTGTAGCCTACGAGCGCGTCAGGCCCGGTGCGTGCGTAGGGGCCCTGATAAACTTCGCTGGCGAGATCCACGCGCGTGATCACAGGCGATCCATCTTTGGGATCCTGAACCTGCAACAGCTTCTGCTGAATTTCACGCAGCAGCGCATCGGACTGCGCGCCCGGATCCACAATTCCTTCGCGCTCGCGGCCGCGCATGTTTACATAGAGGCCGTTCAGACCCAGGCCATAGGCGCGAGTGCGGCTCCAATCGACATCGCTGAAGGGTTCGCTGGAATCGCCGCTGACTCCTTCTTTACGGGTGATGTAGCCGTTCTTCCAGAGCCAGGTGTTCAGATTGAAGGAACGGCGGTAGGGAGCAAAGCCATGGTCCGACAACACGAGGAGCGTTGTGTTGTCATCTACCTTCGTCATCGCCTCGCCGAGCACCTGGTCGATCTGTCCGTAAAACTCTTCCAGCGCGCCCCCGTATTGAGCAGCGGCCGCGGCATCGTAGGCTGGACTCTGCGGGTCGGTCAGACGCCAGAGCATGTGGGCATTGAGATCGAGGCTGGAGAAATAGAAGAAGAACAGTCCTTCGTGAAACCTGGGGAACTCGGCGTCGAAGGCCCGGCGATGCTCGGCCAGCACGGTATGGGCCTGCTGCAGATATTCTTTGTCGTCGAGAACGCCCGCGGTGAGTGCCTTTGTATCCTCGGCGATTCCCTGCGTGTGGTATTCGCCAATCTCTTTGGCGAGATCGCGGGAGTAGCGGGCAGGAGTCGAGATGGGCAGGGCGGGATTTTCCGGATCGATATTGATGGGCGAAACGTAGAGCTGAAAACGAGGATGCGCCTGCTTCAGATAGAAACGACAGATGCCTTTGACATTGCCGATGACGGGCATCAACTGGAACTCGACGGGCAGCCAACCGCTCCACTCGCCTTCTTTGAGAACGAATTTGTTTCCCTGGAAATCGATTCGCGCAACCGCTTCGAGCGGGTCTACGTCCACAGTAAACGGCTCGGTGGACGGCGGCGCATTTTTCAGAAATGTGTTATCGGGGCCGATGAGATTGCTCGTGACCCGGTTGTTCTTCACGTCAACCTGTACGACTTCTCCGCCCTCGACGGCTCCCACGGCTGCGGTCGGGTCGTCCGTATAAAAAGTGAAGGTGCCGTAGGTGCCGCGCAGGTCGGGCGTTCCCATGCCGGAGAGAGTCTTCCCTTTGGCATCGATCGGAGGAAAATTGGCCGGGATGCGGTAGACGAAATTGGGGACGTGGTTGTCGTCCAGAATCTCCCAGAACGCCTTGCCATGGCGCAACTGCTCGGCTGAACCGCTGCCGAATGGGATCACCCAACGTCCAATCTGGAAACTATGCTTCGGGCCCTCGACCTTCGAGGTCGAAAAATAAAGCTGAAAATTCTTTGGGTCGCGATGGATGAAATCGAAGATACCGTGGCCGCCCGCGTTCATTCCTGTAATCAGGTTCGACCAGGCCACCGGGCTTTGCGGGGGGATGCTGGTGGTCAGGCGGCGGAACGATCCTTGCTGGGCCAGGCGGGCAAAGTTCGGCATCTTGCCATCGGCCATGAATTTGGTCAGCAGATCTGGGTCGAGGCCGTCGACGCCGAGAATGATGATCTTCTTACTGCGCGAGGCGGCCCCATGCGCATGCTGGCATGAGAGCAGAGACAGCGCTGCGGCGGCGCTTAGCGTCAGCAGGCACACGAGCCGAAGACATTTTGCAGAGGTTAGAGTCAATTCAGTATGTCCAGCTTCACGGAGGCGGCGTCGAGCCAGCAACGGCCGAAGTCGCACGGGCCACCCATGCCTAGGCTAAACGTGCATGGGGATGAGCATCTTCACTACGAGACTTGCCCGGAGAGCGTGTAGATACGATTTTACGCGGAGTTGGCGGTCCGTCAAGACCGGGGGGCGAATGTCGGCCTTCTCATGCGAGCCTTGCCGATACGCAAGCGGGCTTGGGCGAAGCAGCGGCTGCCTTTACACTTACTGCCATGATCTGGAAATCTTCCTCCCGCACTGAGCCCGTGGTCCTGGTCTGCGTCCTGGCGGTCTTCATTTTGGCATGCTGCGTTCTGACATGCTGCGCGCTTCCCGTGGCGGCGACGGCGAAACCCAACATCGTGCTTATTACGCTGGAATCTGTGCGCGCCGACCGGATGGGTTTTCTCGGCGGCAAGAACTCCCTTACGCAAAACCTGGATCGGCTCGCGGCCGGGAGCATCGTGTTTGAGCACGCTTATGCGCAGGCTCCGGGGACGGTGGTCTCGCACGCTACCATTCTGAGTGGGGCTTACCCGCAGAGCACTGGATTCACGGAGATCGGAGGGGCGCTGCCGACATCGCTTCCCTTCCTGCCGGACTTGCTGAAGGCGCAAGGGTATCGCACGGCGGCGTTTGTCGGATCGATTGCGCTGGACCCGCGGAACGGGCTCGCGCAGGGATTTGAACGGGGCTTCCAAAGCTACGATGCCGGCTTTCGGCCCGTTATTCCGGGGGATTCCCGGCCTCCGGTTACCGAACGCGCGGCGTCCGAGGTGGTGGCGCACGCGATTGCTTGGATTGGCCGGAATGCGCAGTCTGCCGCGCACGAGCCGTTCTTCGTGTGGATCCATATCGGCAATACTGGTTCGGGGGCTGCCGCTTACAATTCCGCGATCGGTGCGGGCGACGCTGCGGTCGGAAAGCTTCTGGGTGCGTTGAGGCAGCAGAAGGCGGACGCATCCACAGCGGTCATCGTGGCGGGCGACCATGGGCAGAGCCTGGGAGCGCATGGCGAGGAGACGCACGGCATCTTTCTCTACGATGAGACGATTCACGTGCCGCTGCTTGTGCGGCTGCCCGAGGCGCAAACTTCCGGGAAGCGTGTGACGACTAAGGTCCGGCTGGTGGATATTGCGCCTACGGTGCTGGAGATCGCGGGCGTCGCTGTGCCTTCGCAGATGCAGGGGCAATCGTTGTTGCGCATTGCCAAGGCGGGCGGCGGCGCGGATCAGCCGGTCTACTCGCGAGCCGATCTTTCGCAGCGGGGATTTGGGTGGAGTCCGCTGGAGTCTTGGCGCGCGGGAAAGTATCTCTACATTCGGGCGCCCAGGCCGGAGCTTTACGATATGACGGCCGATCCGGGCGCGACGCACAACCTGGCGCAGAGTTCGAAAGCCACGCTGGATACGATGGCTGCGCAGCTGGAGAACTTTGACCGGCGGTTCAGCGGAGAAGCGGCGAAGTCGGCAACGGAGTTGAGTTCGTCGGAGATGCAGAAACTGGCGTCGCTCGGATACATCGGGCTGCAGAAGTCGGCGGGCGCGTCGGCTGCGGTGGCGGGGACCGATCCGAAGGACAAGATTGCGGTCGCTAACAAGGTGATGGAGGCCGCGGGTCCGGCGCTAATGGCCGAAACTAAGCCGGATCGCGCTGTGGCGGCGTTGCAGGCCGTGGTATCCGGCGATGCGAGTCTATGTCTTGCGGAGTACGCATTGGGCGTGGCTCTAGCCGAGAAAGGGCAGTTCGCGGAGGCGGCGAAGCATCTGCACCGGGCGATCGAGCTGCAGCCTGACTCGGGATGGGCGCACTACGAGATGGGCGTGACGCTGCTGAAGACGGGGGACTTCAAGACCTCGGCGGTACATCTGGAGATTGCGGCGAGCCGGTTGCCTGGCTTTGGGGCCGCTCATGCTGCGCTTGCCCAGGCTTATGGCAAGCTGGGACGCAGCGACGACGCCAAGCAGGAGATGGGCAAAGCCAGCCACGAATGAGGCGGCTGTCCCGAGTCAGAAGTTTGTCGACCAAGCCAAGCGGGCACGATGACATGGTGGCCGCGGAAGGGCGAAAGAGTGTGCGTGAGATCTCAGTCGTCCCTCCGGGACTTTATCGCCTCGAGCTCCCGATCTCCCGGCGCTGAAGCGCCGGGCTATTGTCGGTCGCCCCTCCGGGGCACATTGGCTATTGTGTTCCACCGCGTCTTGCAGGATTTAGTTCTCACACACGCTACATAGCCCCAGTCAAGAAGCGCGCTTTGCGGCGCGGCTGAATCCCGCCCTGTTAAACACGTTCGCCGTTCCGAACTTCATCCGGCCATACATAGCCGTCGAAAAGAAAAAGGGCGTCCCGTTTTGCGGGACGCCCCCAAGGGTTAAATCGGCTTGTCTTAGAAGTAGAACTTTGCGCCGAGCTGCACCGCGCGGCCTTCGCCGTTGGTGGAGATCGTCTTGGTGGAGTAGACCTTCCCGAAGACTCCGAACAGGCTTTGAACGTCATCGGAGTTGAAGCCGTTATCGGTCGGGTTGGCGAAGTTCGTGTGGTTGAAGGTGTTATATGTTTCCAGGCGAAGTTCGAAGTAGCGCGACTCGTCGATGTGAACCCTCTTTTCCAACGCCAAATCGCCGTAGTTGATTCCGGGGCCATAGAGCGGGTTGCGTTGGGCGGTGCCCAAGGTCGCGGAATCCGGAACGGCAAATGCTGCCGGGTTGAAGTAAAGATTGTTGGGGTTGTCTCCATTCTTGTTCCGGGGGTCGCGAATACCGAGAGGAGCGCTGGTACGATTGACGGCTGCCGGGCAAGCGAAGAACGCTACGTTGTTATCGCAAGTGATCTCATACTGACGGAAGTCGAACACGCCCACCGGAGTTCCGTGCTGCAGGGTGTAGATGCCCGACAGGTTCCAGTCATCCGTGAGCCGCTTCCATTTGTGTGTCATGGAATATATGGGCAGAGTGTAGGTGTAGCTGATCACGAAACGCTGCGGAGCGTCGTTCGAGGACGGAGCCCACATGCAAGCTGCGCAGAACGGGTTGATGCCGGGGAAGTTGAAGGCGCTGCTTTCCAGGCTTGAAGTCTGGTCAAAGTACCGCGACCAGGTATAGGAAGCCAACACCTGCAATCCCTTGCTGAAACGGCGGTTCAGAGCGACTTGCAGTGAATCGTAATGGGAGTTGTATTCGGTCTCTTCCTGGCCCGGATGCCCGTATAGGGCCAAGTTATAGGGAGTCGCGCCCGGGACCGGAGTTCCATTGGTCCAAGTCAGGTCGGGATTCTCTGTGGTTGGGGTGACGGGACAGAGGCCGGTCAGGAAGCGGGACGCCCGTGTGCAATTGGGGTAGTTTGCCAGAGCAGTGGGGTTCACGCCGGGATATTGACCCGCCAGATTCAAGTCGATCGCGCCTTCTTCGTGGCGTCCTCGATTGCCGACATAGCCCACCGTCATAATGGTGGCCTTATCAAGCTGCCGCTCCACGGTCAGGTTAAAGTTTGTTGACCGTGGTGAAGTGAACCGTGGATCCTCGGTGGTAAATCCGAGCCCGATGGGCGCAAACTGTGAGAAATCCACATTCTTGTCGCCGGCCGGATAAGGAGTGAAGGGAAACGGGTTGGCAGCGCTGCAGGTACCGGTGGCATCCACAAACGGGTTGGCAAAGCCGACGGAGCCGCAGGCCGACAACGCGCCAGCCGAAGTGATCGCGAACGGTGCGTTGGTCAGGGTTTGCAGGGCCAGTTCCTCTTCACTGCGGTTGTAGTAGAGGCCGATGCCGCCGTGTACGCTCCAGTTCTTGTTGGCACCAGGGCTCCAGGCAAACCCAAAGCGCGGTGCGAGCAGGTCGTACTTGACTTTCATACCGCCGTACTTGTTGATCCCGGCATCGCCCGGATAGAGGAATCCCGGAGGCGCTGTGGGATACACGGTAGATTGCTGGCCGGGCCGGAAAGCGCCCATGATCAGGCCGTGAGCGAAGTTGTTCAGCCACGGTGTTTCAATGTCATAGCCGGTTCCGTAGGTGATGGTCAGGTTCGGTTTGATCTGCCATTGGTCCTGGGCGTATGCGTAGATTTCATGCGCCTTGGCATCGACGATCGATCCGCTACCCTGGGCGTAGGTGTCGGGGAACCCAAGCAGGAAATCCAGAGCCCCGTCTCCGGTAGAGAAGGTTCCGGACCCCTGGAAACCGAAGTTGCCACCGAGGTTGTTGTAGAAGGGATTGTCGATTCCCGGACGGTCAATCGAGATACCAGCTTTGAAGGTGTGGCGACCCCAGACTTTACTAAAGTTATCCGTCAACTGGTAGACGTTCTGGATGCGGGGTTGAGGGCCGTTGGCGCTGAATCCCAGTGTAAATAGCGGGGTGGTAATAACCGGCAAGGAAGCCGATGCCGCATTTTCCGGGATGATGCCGGTGAAACCGTAAGTCGTGGGATTGATCGGGCTCACGGGCTCGACAGCGGCAAAATTGAAGCGGGTGAAAGCTACGCGGAACTCGTTCAAGGTCGTGGGAGTAAACGTGTGACTCCACGAGAAGGAGTATTGATTGAAGTGTTCGAGTTGCTGCTCGGGCAGACCCGGAAGATTGGTTCCCGTGAACGGCAGCGTGCTTTGGCTGGGCTCGGTCTCCCAGAGGCCGTAGAACCAGAAGGAGTCGTTGTTTCCGAGTTTGTAATCGATTCGACCCAGCAACTGGTGGTCGTGACCGCTAGTGATCGGAGAGACTTGAACGGCGCCAGCGGCGTTAAAAGCGTTGAACTGGTTCACCAACTTGGTGGAGAGGGCGTTGAAGTCCTGAGTAGGGACGATCCCGCTGGCAAAGAGAGTAGTGTATGGCGTCCCTGCGGGACAAGGACTGCCACCAAACGGGCAAGGGTCGCCATAAAGTGGAACTGGGCTGGAGGCACCGCTAAAGCCATTTCCGCCATTGCTTATCAAGTCGCCGCTGAAATCGCCATTCTGGAACTGGTCCGTGGTGAACAAGTTCACGTCGTTGGCTGCGGCTTGCGGCCTTCGGTATTTGAGGCCCTGATAGGAGAAGAAGAAGAAGGCCTTGTCCTTAAGAATCGGGCCGCCGACCGTACCACCGAACTCATTCTGGTGGAACGGCGTGGGCTGCGCTTCAAAGTAACCTTTGGCATCGAGGAAAGTGTCACGATAGAACTCAAAGCCGCTGCCGTGAAATGCGTTGGTGCCGTTCTTGACCTGAGCGTTAATCACCGTCCCGGAGTTGCGGCCGTATTCGGGATTCAGGGTGTTGGTGATCATGCGGAATTCGCCGATCGAATCCGGACTCGGGATGACGAGGGCTGTATTCAAGGAAGAATCGTTGGAATCGACGCCGTTGATCAGGAAGGAGTTCTGCTGAGTTTCCGCACCGTTGCCGGAGTAGCCACCACCGCCGCCACCAAAACGGTCGGAAGTGCCCACGACGCCGGGTTGGAGCTGTTGGAGCTGGGTCCAGTTGCGGCCGTTCAGCGGGATATCGACGATCTGCTGCCCTTCAATCGTATTGCCGAGTTGCATGTCGGTCTGCTGGACCTGGACCGGATTGGCTTCGACGATCAGCTCTTCGGATACAGCACCCACCGACAGCACGACCGGCAGGTTGTAGACCTGGTTCACGTCCACATGGATACCCGAAGCCTGATATTTCTTGAAGCCGGGTTGCTCGGCCCGGACGGTGTAATCGCCAGTCGGCAACTGCAGGAAATCAAAGATGCCGTCCTTGTTTGAAACCGTGGAGTAGGTCACTCCGGTCGCCGTGTTGGTAGCGATCAGTTTCACGCCGGAGACGACGGCTCCGGTCTGATCTGTAATGTTGCCCTTGATGCTGGCATAGAGGTTGTCGGCGTTGGCCGGGATCGAAAGTACACTGAGCGCTACGGTGAGGACGAGCGCTACCAGCGCCACCAAGTGCAATTTCTTCAACCCAAAATTCGAGTGCATGCGGTTTCTCCTAGACTATGGAACAAAACGTTGATCCCACCTCTACAATGGCAGGACGGAATTATCGGATGTTTTCCGAACACCTTAGCGAAGCAAGCGGGATTCCAAAGCGAAGTGTAATTAAAGTTATTATTTTCTTTTAGTTATGGGCTGCGATTGGGAGTGGATACGGTTTTACGTATAGTTGGAGCCGCTGAAAATACTAAAAACGGTATGCGAGAGGTGGCGCTTGGCATCTGGCGGGGAGCGGGATTCGGAGATTCAGGAGCTATTCCGGCGGGGGCTCGCGCTGTTTAACGCGGGACGTTTTTATGACGCGCACGAGATGCTGGAAGACGCGTGGCGGGAAACGCCTCGGGGCAGCGCCCGGCGAAAGCACATGCAGGGGATGGTGCAGCTGGCGGTCGCGCTTCATCATCAGTCGCGGGACAACTTTGTGGGGGCACGGTCGGTGCTGGAGCGCGGGCTGAAAAATATTTCCGGGGGCGAGGAATCGTTCGCGGAGCTTGACCTGGATCGCTTGCGCGCGGAGCTTGCGGAATGGCAACGGTATTTAGCTCCCACAGCTGACAAGGACGTGCGGCCGGAACGGCCTCGCATCGTGCGGCGACGTCGTTAGAGAGGATTTCCGCGCGGAGTGCGATGCGCTGAGGGTGAAACTCCCTGTTAGAATTTGTGGCTTGTGAAACCTCCTCTTTTATCTACTCCGGTCGAACACTCCGCTACGGACGCGGTGCCGCTGCTGGATTTGCGGCGGCAGTATGAGGGAATCCGGGAAGAAGTGCTGGCGGCGATCACGCGGGTGTGCGATGCGCAGGGTTTTATTCTCGGGCCGGAGGTTGAGGGGCTGGAAGGCGAGATCTGCGAGGTAACGGGAGCAGCGGCGGCGGTGGGATGCGCCTCCGGGACGGAAGCTCTATGGCTGGCGCTGGTGGCGGCGGGCGTGCAGCCGGGCGATGCGGTGATTACGACCGCATTCAGTTTTTTTGCATCGGCGAGCGCGATTGTGCGGGCGGGCGCGACTCCTATATTGATGGACGTCGATGCGGGGACTTTGAATCTGGACGCGGCTCTGGTGCGCGAACGGGTGGCGAGGAAGCGTCCGGAAAAATTGAAGGCTATTCTTCCCGTGCATCTTTTCGGGCAGTGCGCGGATATGGACGCATTCGCAAAAATTGCGGCCGATTTTAATTTGGTGATTGTCGAGGATGCGGCGCAGGCGATTGGGGCCTCGTGGCGCGGGCGGGGCGCGGGATCACTGGGCGCGACGGCGGCGTTCAGTTTTTATCCCACGAAAAATCTCAGCGCTTACGGGGACGCGGGGATCGTCACGACTACAGATCCGGATATGGCGGCGCATATGCGGAGGCTGCGGAACCATGGGAGTCCGCGGCGGTATTATCACGACGAATTCGGCTGGAACGGGCGCATGGATGCGATTCAGGCGGCCGTGCTGCGCGTGAAGGTGAGGCATCTAGGGGACTGGAACCGGCGGCGGCACGAGAATGCGGGGATCTACGACCGGCAGTTTGCGGAGGCCGGGTTGATTTCAGGAGCGGGCGCGAATCCGGCACCGGTTCGGCTGCCGGCACGAACTGCCGGGGCAACGCACGTGTTCCATCAATATGTGATTCGCGCCGCGCGGCGAGACGAACTGCGGCAGTTTCTCACGGAACGGAAGATTGGAACGGAAATCTATTACCCGCTGCCGCTGCACCTGCAGCCAGTATTTTCGTACCTGGGATTGAAAGAGGGCGACCTGCCGGTTGCCGAGCAGGCCGCGCGCGAAGTGCTGGCGCTGCCGATGTTCCCGGAGTTAAGTGAAGCGGAGATGCAACGTGTGGTGGAGGCCATCTCCGAGTTCTACCGCTAGTCGCCGCGAGACCAATGCCAAACACGCCCAAGACAGCGCTGGTTGTGATCGACGTGCAGCGCGGCATTCTGAACGATTCGCATCTTCAGCGCAAAGAAGAAACCACAAAGGCTCTCGATGAGACTGTCGTGCGCATCGCCGGTTTGATTGCGCGGGCGCGCGCCGCGTCAGTACCCGTGATCTACGTGCAGCACGATGGCGGCCCTGGTCACCGGCTTGATCCGAACGGCGAGGGCTGGGCCTTGCGGCCTGAGATCACTCCAGCGGTCGGTGAGGTTGTCATCAGGAAACGCGCGAGTGACTCTTTTTTCGAAACTCATCTTGAGGAGGAATTGGCAGCTCGCAACATCACGCGGCTGGTCATCGCGGGATGCATGACGCAGTACTGCGTCGATACTACGGTGCGGCGTGCCGTGAGCTTAGGTTACGACGTCGTTCTGGCGGGCGATGGCCACATGACTGCGGATTCGGGAGCGCTGCGCTTCGAGCAGATTATCGCGCATCACAACGCGGTTCTCGACGGCTTCGATGCAGGGAACCACGAAGCGCGGGTCGTGACCTCGGCGGATGTCACCTTTTAAGAAAGCCGCGCGAGCACTAGCGCTTGCGTTTGCGCGCGGGACGCCTGGTCGTGGTGGCGTGGGTGGTTTCTTCTCCGGGGGCGTACACGCGATGGACCATGGGCGTACTCAGCTTGTATTTGCGCTCGCTGACTTTGCCATCGTCATCGAGAACTCGCATCACAAAGACCGGTAACACCCCCTCCTTTCCGAAGTCTTCCTGCGCGACCGTCACCGGCAACACACCTTCGACGCGTTCGCGGTAGGCCGTCTCATAGCGATGGCGGTGCACGTTCCAGGTGAATACGCGGAACTGGTTAAAGTCGAAGGGCAGGCCGTCTTTGGGCTCGGTGAGCACGATCAGGTATTGGGGGATTTTCTTGTCTCCATCCTGAACGTCGTTAAGGACGAAGAACGCCATGATGCGCTGGCCTTCGGCATATTGCGCGACGTCGAGGGGGACGTCGAGATCCACCATGCGGGCGAGGACCCATCCAACGCGGGCGTGGGTGTCGCGCACCAGCCACCAGTCTTCGAGGACAGGGAGCCGCGAGGTCGTAGGAGATGAAGCGCCTGCGGCGGATTCTTTGTCCTCATCGAGCTTGCTGCCTTTGTTTTCCCGCGGGGTGGAAGGGCACGGTACTCGATCCTGACTTCGCGGCCGTTGCTCTTTTCAACAGGGAAAGTTTTTCTCCGGCGAAGATCTGATAAAGATGCTCGGTCTCGCGGCCGGGCTCGACGTGGAGATTGGTGTCGTTGCGGGTTATGCCTTTCGCCTGCACGGGGTCGTTCAGGTTTTCGGCTGTCAACTTTTGCAGTCGGTCGTACACCTGCTGGCTGACGATGTAGCGCTGCTCCATCCATCCCATCTGGCCGGACGCGGTGCGCACCTTGACGAAGTGGCGATCATGATCGAGCACTTCGACGCGGTCGCCGTTTTTCACGAGTCCGGCTTTTTCGTAGACGGCGGCGACACGGTCGCGGAGGACAACCTGCACTCCGGAGACGTAGGCGACTTCGAGTACGCGTCCGCCGCTGTGTTTGCAGGCGGCGAACGAGAGCACGAGGACGGCGCAAAGAATGGCGGTCACAATGCGCGGCAGAGATTTGGGAAGGAGATTTCACGGGATCAGAAGATGACTCTTAACTATAACGCTGGGGAGCAGGCTTGCCGGCATTGGAGACTTTCGGCTCTCAGTTCCCAGTTCCCAGTTAGTCAGTGAATCAGTTCTCAGTTCTCAGTGCTCAAACCGTTCTCAGTTCTCAGTTAGCGGCGACGGCCGCGCCGCGTTTCATTGAGTCATGCCTTTTTCGCTTTAGTCTCCGAAGCCGATGCCGATGGCTCTGGCGGCGCGGATGATTTCTCCGTTGGGATCCACCATCTTCATCTTGCCGACGGCGTCGGGATGGTGACGGCGCGGATCGACTCCTGCTGCAGGCAGACCATCTTGCCGAACCCGCCTGTCGGCGATCAGATCCACGGCGGCCACGCCGAAGCGCGTGCGCCAGGATGCGGTCATAGGGCGAGGGCGAACCGCCGCGCTGGATGTGGCCGAGCATGCTGACGCGTACTTCTTTGCGGGCCATCAGCGAGATGGCGTCGCCAACCATGTTGCCGACGGCCATGCTGCGCGCCATGTGCCGCATCTCGGGCGGCAGCTTGATCCCCTTCGGCCACGACCACGATGGTGAAGCGTTTGCCGTAGCGCTCGCGCATTTCGAGGTGCTCGCAGAGCTTCTGGATGGTGAACGGAATTTCCGGGATGAGGATGATGTGAGCGCCGCCGGCAATGCCGGCCTCGAGCGCGATCCAACCCGCGTCGCGGCCCATGACCTCGACGACCATGACGCGGTGATGCGACTCGGCGGTGGTGTGAATCTTGTCGACGGCATCGGTGGCGGTGTGGAGCGCGGTGTCGAAGCCGAAGGTGACTTCGGTCGCGGAAAGATCGTTGTCGATTGTCTTGGGGACGCCGACCACCTGCATGCCCTTGAGAAAAAGTTCGTGGGCGATCTTCATGGAGCCGTCGCCGCCGATGGAGATGATGGCGTCGATGCCCAGTTTGGCGGCGTTGCCAATGACGTCGTCGGAGATGTCGCGCGTCACCTCCTGCGCCGTTCTCGACGGTCTTGTATTGAAAGGGATTGCCGCGGTTGGTGGTGCCGAGGATGGTGCCGCCGCGGGGCAGGATGCCGCTGACGTCTTTGAGCGTGAGTTCGCAGGAGCGCTCGGGCCAGATCAGGCCGTCGAAGCCGTCGGGGATGCCGATGACCTTCCACTTGTATTTGAGGATGGCGGCTTTTACGGCGGCGCGGATGACGGCGTTGAGTCCGGGAGCGTCTCCGCCGCCGGTGCAGATTCCTATGCAGTGAATGTCAGACATTTTCTTCCGTTCGGCTAATCTCTTGTCCTGGACGAAACATTTCTCGCCACGCGTTTCGCCCCATGTGCGAGGAGCAGTAGGGATCCTTCGACTCCGTCGTGCCGCTCACTTCGTGATCGGCACACTACGCTCAGGATGACATCGTACGGTGGGTGAGGATGATGAGGCGGTGATGGGGATCACATGGGGTGTGTCGTGTTTTGAGTCGTTCGATGTCATGGTGCGTTGGGTGTCATGGCGAGGGCAGTAGGATGACGCGCCTGCGGGTCGTCCTGCGGAGTCGAACCATCCCTGTATTGGGAGTTTGCTGCTCATCATGCAGACGCTGCATCGCTCTCGCTCAAGAGGAGCCGTGATGGATGCAGGGGTCCTTCGACTCCGCTGTGCCGGTCACTTCGTGGCCGGCACGCCCCGCTCAGGATGACTTCGAAGGAGCAGCCGCTCATGGCCGCAGCCGCAACTAAGAAATGGTCAGCATTGCCTTGGCTGTGATCGTTGTCTGCGTGTAGGTCGCGACAATTGTATAAGTGACGCCGGTCGGAGAGCCGTTGTCTGTGCAATACTGGCCAGCGCCTGCAGCGTTCGTGGCATCGTAGGTACAGGTAATTGTGGTTTGCTGAGTGCCCCCGGGCGTGTATGCGGTAAGAACTGCACCGGCGCTTATATCCGTATTACCATTCGCCGTCACGATATAGGGCGCAGCCGTAGTGCCGCCCGCCGCAATGCTTTGGGTTGGCGGAGTTATGGCCATGGTCGATACTGTTATGTAGACATTCAAACTTGCGGTGTTGGTGACGCTTTCCGAGGCAGCGGTGATAGTTGCCGTGCCGAGTTTGAGTCCCATCACGGTAGCGCTGCCGCATGCCGCGGTGGCGCAGGCGCCAGTGATTTCCGCGATCGTGGAGTCACTACTCGACCAGGACACTCCACTGGTCAGGTAATTGCCCTGACTGTTGCTGTTGACGCCGTACGCTTGAAGAGTGGCGGTTTGTTGCAACTGAACGGAAGGAGTCGCGGGGTTAATCGTGATCGAAGTCAGCGTTGGGTTGACGAAGAATCCCTTGCAGCCCGCGCCAAACGCCGCAACCAGCAGCAGCGCGAAACCCACCGTCAACGGCAGTCTTTTCCCGGAAAACTTGCGCCCATCCAACATAAGTGATCGCCTCAGAAAGCCTGATTTTAACAGAATGCGCGTTTTTCGCCCGTTGCCCGGTAGTGCATTCCTGGAGTCGGGTGCCTTAGGGCAGCGGACTGGCGCTCTCAGGGATGGAACGCGGGGAAACGGAAAACTTGCGGGAATTCGCTTTTCGGCTGTCGGCTCTGGGCTTTCGGCTCTTGGCTTCTCGCAGCCAAATCTCGGGGCCAAGGGCCAGCCCATGACGAGGACGACTCACTTAGAACGGGAAACTCGCTAACGACCAGCGACAAACGACCGGTGACAAACTACGTCCCACGAAAACTATTTCTTCTTTTTGCCAGCCTTCACAATCCGGTCGTCGATGGGTTTGCGTCCGGCGAAACCTTCGGCTGTGCCGTGCCAGTGGGTGATTCCAGACTCGCCCATCTTCCAGCACAGCAACACGATTTCGCCCTCGACTTTGCAGGGGAAATCGAGCAGGCCGATATCGAGATCCTTGACCTGGACGCCGGTGGCATCGATTTCGGCGAGCGCGTCCTTGACGTGGCGGATGGCTTTCTCGCGCTCCGACTTCCGGCGCGCCAGATGGACGACATCGAGCCTGGTGCCGCCGTTCAGGAAGACGCGGTGCGCGATCTCCTGCAATTCGGCGTCGACGCTTTCGATCAACTGCTTGCCCTGAATTGCCTGCTTCAGCAGCGACTCTAGAATCGGGAGCAGGGTCTGGGCTTCATCGAGGGTAAAGGTGCGGTCGGCCATTTCTTCTATTCTAGCGCAAATGCGGGATCGGCTTTCGTGCTCTCGGCTCTGGGCTTCGGCTTTCGGCTCTCGGCTCTTTGGCTTCGGCTCTCGGCCCTCGGCTCTCGGGCCTTCGGGTTTGTGGAAATCGGACGGAAACCCCCGCATCTTTTCCATGCGCTGACAGCGAGCCTAAGGCCTAGAGCCTAGAGCCTTTTTCCCCATGCCCTGACGATTTTTGCGGGCGGCGGTTTTTCCGATTTTCTTGCAGTACACTGACAAAACCGTTGTAGACTTCGTCGCTGTTCTCCTGGCCGAGCCACTAGCAAAAGAAACGATGGGATCATTCATGATCAAATCGATTTCGTATCTATTTTAAGGAGAGTTTCCATGCGTAATCTCACTACCCTCGCCGGCATGGTTATGGCGCTGGCCTGCATGGCTTCCGCGCAAGTTCAGCGTGGAGCGGGTATCGTTCCCCCTTCCGGCATTGAGCGCCCGCAAGATGTGGGCGTGCGGATGCACACCAATTACTTGATCTATGCTCCCGACGGCGTGGTGCGGCCGCAAGCCAGCCCCGGTGGCGAAACTCCAGGCTCGCTGGGGTGCGTTTATGACCTGGTTTCCGCTCCCATCGCCGGATGCCCGATCGCGACGGCTACGGAAGTACCGACCGGAGGCAGCGGCGTGATCGTGATAGTGGATGCATACGACTATCCGGGCGCGGCGGCTGACCTGGCGAAATTCTCATCCGAGTTCGGATTGCCCGCGCCGAATTTCACAACCATCTATGCCCAGGGCTCGAAGCCTGCCAACGGGTGCAAGCCGGGCTGGGAACTGGAAGAGTCGCTCGACATCGAATGGGCGCATGCCATGGCTCCCAATGCAGCGATCGTGCTAATCGAGGCGGCCAACCCCACCAATACCGACCTTTATGCGGCAGTGAAGACGGCGAACGCTTACATCGCAGCGCACGGCGGGAAGGGCGAAGTTTCGATGAGCAGGGGCGGCAGCGAGACGAAGAGCGAGACCACGGCCGACAAGAACTTTACGCAGGCGGGCGTGGTGTACTTCGCGTCGTCGGGAGATTCCCCGGGCGTGATCTACCCGAGTTCGTCACCGAACGTGGTGTCGGCGGGGGGAACGCAGGTGGATCGCACCGCTGGAAAGTATTCCAAGCAAGTCGCGTGGAGCGATGGCGGAGGCGGGGACAGCGCTTACGAGCCGATTCCGACGTTCCAGAGCAGCATTGCCGGGATCGTGGGCAAGCACCGCGGCACGCCCGACCTTTCGTTTGACGCCAGCAGCGGCTCTCCGGTAGCGGTGTACAACTCGAGTTGCTATGGCGGATGGGTTGAGGTTTATGGCACCAGCGTTTCGGCTCCTTCGCTGGCGGGGATCATCAACAACGCGGGGACATTCAACTCCAGCAGCAAGGCGGAAAATACCGAGATTTACGGGAACTACACGAACGCCTCCGACTTTACCGACATCACTTCCGGCAGTTGCGGCACCGCGCACAGTGCAACGACGGGATGGGATTTCTGTACGGGAGTAGGCGTCGTCAAGGGCTTCTCCGGCAAGTAGCTCTCCCCCGGAGCAGGCGCGACTCTGTCGCGCTAGTGCGGCGGGCTCGCTTCGGCGGGTCCGCCGCAGTTCTACACTTCCCGCATTAATCTTCCCGCCAATAATTATGAGGCAGCGCCCGGCTGGAGGACGCATCCAACCGCAAACTGCCATGATGCGGTAAGCTACCCCAAAACCTTGCCCGCCGACCAACCCACTCCCCGCAACGTATACGTCTTCGGGCTCACATCCTTTCTGAACGACACGGCCAGCGAGATGGCGTACTGGGTGCTGCCGGCTTTCATCGCATCGCTCGGAGCGGGGCCGGCGCAACTCGGGATCATTGAAGGCATCGCCGAGAGCGTGGCCTCGTTTGCCAAACTTTTTTCGGGATACCTTGCCGACCACGCGCCGCGCCGCAAGCCGCTGGTGGTCGGTGGATACGTCGTTGCCAATGCCGTGAAGCCGCTTCTGGCGCTGGTTTCGTCGTGGGTACAGATCCTGGGAATTCGCTTTGCCGACCGCTGCGCCAAGGGTGTGCGGGGGACGGCGCGCGATGTGATGGTGGCCGAGTCCGTCGATCAATCGGCGCTGGGGTCGGCGTACGGATTGATACAGGCTCTGGATTCCGCGGGCGCGATTGCCGGGCCGCTGCTCGCGCTTGCGCTCATTGGACACTTCGGGATGCGGGGTGTATTTGCGTTCGCTGGAATTCCGGGCGCGTTGTGCGTTCTGGTGGCGTGGGTGGGAATTCGCGAGGTACATCACGGAGCGACAGCAGGCTCTCAGCTCCAAGCTCCAAGCTCTCAGCTCCAGGCTCCAAGCTCTTTGCTCCAAGGTCCAAGCTCTCAGCTTTTGGATTTCAGCGCTCGGCCGATCCCGGCTGACAACAGCGGCGGCGAGATCTCGAATCCTCGTCCTGGAGTTCAATTGCCGTTTGGGTTTTATCACGTGCTGGCGGTGGTCACGCTTTTTTCGCTGGGCAATTCCAGCGATATGTTTCTGGTGCTGCGGGCGGGGAATATTGGGATTCCGGCATCGCAAGCGCCGCTGCTGGGGCTGGTGTTCAACGTTACCTTTACATTTTTTTCGTGGCCGGCGGGAAAATTCAGTGACCGCTTCTCGCGCTCTACTATTGCCGCCACGGGGTATGCGGTATTCGCAGTTGTCTATTTTGTGTTTGCGCTCGCGCCTTCGCGGCGGGCGATCTGGATGACGATGGCGTTCTACGGGCTCTTCTATGCGCTTACCAATCCGGTGCTGAAGGCGCTGGTGGTGGAAAGCGTGGGCAATGAGGTCCGGGGGCGCGCGCTGGGGATTTATTTTTTTGTTTCGAGCATCACCACGCTGCTGGCGAGTGTGATTACCGGGGGGCTCTGGAAGTGGTATGGCGCGGCGGTACCGTTTTATTTTTCGGCGGGGATTGCGGGAGCGTCGGCGGTGGCGTTATTGGCACATCGTTCGCCGGGGAGAAAAGAGGCGTAGAGACGGGAACTTCTCCCGTCTCCACGAAATGCTTACCATGAGTCGGTGATGCAGCTTGGGGTTGCCTTGTCAAACCCGTTGTAGAGATATTGGTTGTAGATACAGTTGCCGTTGCCGTCGATGATGTCGATTTTGTCATCGTAAGCGCTGTTTTCCTGGAATTGGTTGTCGATACTTCCCTTCTCAACGGCGATCCCGTATTTGGTATTGTAATAAATGTAGTTGGAGAGAACGCTGTTTCCCGTGGTTGGCGTGGAGCACGGAATTGAGGGCTTCACATTTCCCGTGGGTGAGCAACCGAGGTAGATCCCGGCGATCCCATTGTAGTAAAGGCCGTAGTCGCGGTCGTATTCGCCGTTGTAGTTCATGATGTTTTGCTTGCTGCCGGCGACCCAAATCCCGTATTGCCCGTTATAGGAAGCAGTGCTGTTGTTGATCTGGTTGCCCGATCCGCCGGCGATCTTGATGCCAGTTCCATTGCTTTCGGTGTAACAGTACAGGCAATCGTTGCCGGTGGCGTTGTTGAAGAGTATCCCTATGTTGTTGTAGTAGATGCCGGGATAAAACATGTCAACGTTCTTGCCTTCGCTCTCAATCCCGTAATTCCATCCACACACATACGAATAGTCCGCGTCAAAATAAATGGACACGTTGGCGGCGCTGGGCAACACATGGATACCGACGCCCGTGTAGGCATTCTTGTTTTTGCTCGGGTAGTCGCAGCTAGTATCGCTTCCTGGGCCGGTAATGTTGTAATCGCCGGCGTAGAGGTTGATATCCTGGCCGGAGATGTCGATGCAGCCATTCTTCAGGGTCAAACCCTGGGAGGCAAACAGTCCACTGTCCACCGTGTAGTTGCCGGGGGCTCCGATGGTACAACCACAGGAGGTGATCGAACTGGAACAGGATTGGGCATTGGCGAGGCCAGTGCCCAGCATAACCATGGCGGCGAACACCATGGCAATCAATGCGAGACGATTGAGCGCGATTTTCATTGTTTTCCCTTTCTCCATTTTGGATCTTTTGTAATTTGTGTTTCGAACCACGAAGGACACTGAGTCACAAAGCTGCGGCACTAAGTCAAGCTGAGACAAGCCTCCCCTATGTCACGCGAGGCGCGCCTCAGTTTTTGGGAATCACAAGATCCCTACGACGAACCGAATATCATCACGGGCGGTGAGAAATTTCCCGCAGCAGTGGACGATCCGCCAAGGAGCATTGATCGATATGGATTACTCCGAAAGTTTGTCTGCAGTCCCCGTGAACCCCACGTCCACAGCGGAGAATGATCGTACGAACCGAAAGCGGTGTCAATAAAAATCCAGGTACAGCGGAGCGATTTTTGATGCGGCGTATCGGTGTCCACCAAGATAGAAGAGAGTTATGAAATCCGGATTACTTCGCGAAACTAGTTCGATAGCTTAGGCGGCGGAGTCCTCACTAACCGGGAAATCGAAGTGGGAACAGCGCAAGGGAAGCGGCAAACTTCCCTCGCGCGGCCTTGCACGTCTACTGAATGCATTTCGGAGATTTGGTGACGTATTCGTTGTCCGCGTACTGGTTATAGATACAGTTCGCGTTGCCATCGATGAAGTCGAACTTGCCACTGCCTCCAGCTTCGTTTTCGATGATCTGGTTGTGAATACTGCCCTTTTCGACCGCAACCCCGTACTTGCCGTTTCCGTCGACCTCGGAAGTCTGCAGACTTATTTCTGTCGTGAGGTTGGTCGTGCAAGGGATGGGCGGATTGGTATTCGCGGTGGAAGAACAACCGAGATAGTATCCGGCAAGTTTGTTGTACCTGGCATAGGTGACACTGAACGAGTCGGCATGGGTGCCATTCAGCCAGAAGCCGTATTGTGTGTTGTAGTAAGCCTCGACCCCGGCAATGGTATTCCCCGAACCGCCGGAAATCTCCAGGCCCGTAGTGTTAGTGTACAAATAGCAATCGATGCAACTGCTGCCGGTAGAATTGTTGAAGAGCGCTCCAATATTGTTGTAGTCGGCGACGAGCCCGTTCCAGGTCACATTACTGCCTTCGCTTTCTACTCCGAAATTCCATCCACAAGCCGTGTAGTCCTCATCTAGAGAGGCATTGAGAATCACGGAAACGTTGCTGGCGGAAGGCAAGACATGGATGGCGATCCCCGAATTCTTGGACGAAGACGGAGCGAGGGCAGCCCGCTTTGCGGGGCCATAAAAGACCTCGCTGCAGTCCACATTTGCGGCCCCGGGACCGTCGAGCGGGTAGTCGACGGTAAGGGTGATGTCCTGACCTTCGATGTCAATGCAGGCACCCTTCAAGGTCAACCCCTGAGAGTAGTTGAGCTCATTTTCCACGGTGTAGTTGCCGGGCGCGCCGATCGTGCAACCGCAGGAGGTGATCTGGTTGGCACATTTGGGCGACTGGGCGAGGGCGTTTCCCGCGACGAGCAACACGCACACAGCAAGCAGGACGGAATGGCGAACTCCAAATTTCATTTTTTGCCCCTGAGGAGAAGAATTTTCCGGAGTGTGCCTTGCGACCCCGCGCGGCTGACACATGAACTCCAGAGCAGTCACTGATGCTAGCACAAGCCCGCGGGGAAATTGAATTCCGTTCGAACTAACCACGTTGAACTAGACAACAGCGACCGCAAGGTAGGATGAAAAACCAACGCCGATAAAGATTTCACCACCATTATGGTGAGGGCGTTTGAGATCGGGAGGAGTGGCGGAGCCAGGCATAGGCGAAGAGAAGAAAGACCAGTCCGGCGGTGCTGTCGAGCACCACATCGCGCCAGGTTCCAGTGCGCGACGGGATGAAGCTCTGGTGCCATTCGTCCAGGGCGGCTACGAAGACTGTTCCAAGCCAGGCCAACAAACTGATGCGGCCGAGCCAGGCGCGGGCTGGGTCGAGCGTATGCCGCCAGCCGCGAAGCAGGAGAAGGCTGAGGATTCCGTAGCCGGTGACGTGTCCGGCCTTGCGGAGATAGAAATGAAACAGCATGAAACTGTGGAGGTTCACTTGGCCGAACAGCGCGGTCACGAGTTTGTACAAAACCGCGCCCGTGTGATCGGAGGAAAGCAGGTCGGTGGACTCGATCGAGATGAGCGCGACCCAGAGCATGGCCGGCCACCAGGCGCGGAGAAGATTAGGACGAGCGGGAGGCAATTGACGGTCCTCGCTACTCGGCCGCGTAATTGGGCGCTTCGCGCGTGATCATCACGTCGTGGACGTGACTCTCGCGCAGTCCGGCGGCGCTGATGCGTACGAAGCGCGCTTTCTGCTGCATATCGGCCACGGTGTGACAGCCGCAATATCCCATGCCCGATTTGAGGCCGCCGACCATCTGGTGCACGATCATCGCGACCGAT
Source organism: uncultured Acidobacteriaceae bacterium (assembly GCA_963838315.1). GTDB lineage: Bacteria > Acidobacteriota > Terriglobia > Terriglobales > Acidobacteriaceae > Acidiflorens. The sequence continues at coordinate 434,363 of CAWIQW010000003.1, read as the reverse complement.
CCGCGATACGGAACGCGGCCCTCGATCCCTTCGGGCACAAGTTTGCCGAGGCGGTTAGAGTCTTCGCCGAGGACGGGCATAGCGTTGGATGCGTCATCGGAATTCTGGAAATAGCGCTCGCTCGATCCCTGGGCCATCGCGCCCAGCGACCCCATCCCGCGATAGGACTTGAAGGTGCGGCCCTGATACAGAATGAGTTCGCCGGGACTTTCATCGGTGCCGGCGAACATCGAGCCGATCATGACCACGGACGCGCCCGCTGCCAATGCCTTCACGATGTCGCCCGAGTATTTGATGCCGCCGTCGGCAATGATGGGCACTCCCGAATCGCGCGCGGCGCGGGAGGCCTCCGCAATCGCGGTGATCTGGGGAACGCCGACTCCGGTCACAATGCGGGTGGTGCAGATCGAGCCGGGGCCGATGCCGACTTTGATGCCATCCACCCCGGCTTTGATGAGATCGCAGGCGCCGTCGAAGGTGGCCACGTTGCCGGCGAGCAACTCCACCTCGGGGAGATGGGCCTTCACTTTTCTTACTGCCTCCAGGACCAGCTCGGAATGACCGTGGGCGCTGTCGATGGCCAGCAGATCGACTTTCGCTTTTGCCAGTTCCTGAGCGCGTTCGAGGAAATCGCCGGTCGCTCCGATGGCGCCGCCGACGCGCAGGCGTCCGTGATCGTCCTTGGCGGCGCCGGGATACTTCAGCTTCTTCTGAATGTCTTTTACGGTGATCAGGCCCTTGAGGTTGTACTTATCGTCGACGACGAGGAGCTTTTCTACTCTGTGCTCATGGAGAATCTCTTCCGCCTGCTCGAGCGTGGTGCCAACAGGGACGGTGATCAGGTTGTCCTTGGTCATCACCTTGCTGATGGGAATATCGAAGCGGGTTTCGAAACGCAGATCGCGGTTGGTGAGGATGCCGACGAGTTTGCCGTCTTTCAGGGTGATGGGGACGCCAGAAATCTTGTACTTCTTCATGACCTCGAGGGCGTCGGAAACCTTGGCGTCGGGCGACATCGTGACCGGATCGACAATCATGCCGCTTTCCGACCGCTTGACCTTATCGACTTCGTTGGCCTGCTGGTCGACGGTCAGATTGCGATGGATGATTCCCAAGCCGCCTTGCTGGGCGAGGGCAATCGCCATGTGCGATTCGGTGACCGTATCCATGGCGGCGCTGATGATGGGAATATTCAACTGGATGTTTCGGGAAAGCTGGGTCTGCGTGTTGGTATTGGTGGGCACGACTTCGGAATGCGCGGGGACGAGCAACACGTCGTCAAAAGTAAGGGCTTCGGGAACCGGGAAATGGATCATAAGATTGCTCGGGGAATAATCTTCTATTGTAGGGAGCACCCGCGCATCCGGCAAATCATGCCTGGGGAAGTTTGCCAAAGACGGAGCAAACAGGGTACATTTCGGGTGATCCGGGAATCCTTATCCGTGGAGGCGTTATGTCGCGTAGATCGCCGATTCGAGCCCTTGTCGTTCTGTGTTTGATCCCAAATCTGCTGGGAAATCCAATCTTTCTGGGCGCGCAAGAGGGATCCAGCGATGTACCCGGAATTACGATTCGGGCAAACACACGGCTGGTTGTCGTGGACGTGGTGGTGACCGACAAAAAAGGACAGCCGGTCACCGGCCTTAAGGCAGACGACTTTACGCTTGAGGAAAATGGGAAGAAGCAGAAGATATCGGTATTCACTGTGCCGGGCTCGGCGATGGCGAACCCGGGAGCGACTGCGCCTCCGGGAGTACTTTCGAACCATCCCGTCGATGTAGGGCCAAAGACTGGAGAGGTGACGGTTCTTCTTCTCGATGCGGCGAACTCGCCATTTAAAGATCAGTCCTATGCCCGCTCGCAGATGCTGAAGTATGTGCTCGAGCAAGGGAAGAGCGGACATTCGATGGCTGTGTTTACGCTGACCGACCAGTTGCACGTACTGCAGCAATTCACCAGCGATCCGCAAGTGCTGATGACGGCCATCCGGAGATTCAGGCCAGAGGAGCAGATCCTTCGGGCGGATGCACCAGTGCAAGAATCGCACGGCGTGGCAGACGGACCTGGAGGAGGTCGCTCGGGCGGAGGCGGGGACGCCATCGGTTCGGGTATTCTGACGGCCCAGGCAGCCCTGCAGGGATTTGCCGACCTGCAGATCGGCTACAACCTCGAGCGGCGGACGCAAATCACTGTCGCGGCGATGGAATCGCTGGCCCGGTTACTGGGCGGATTGCCGGGGCGCAAGAACGTAGTGTGGCTGACTTCTTCGTTGCCGTTCGATTTAATTCCCGAGGATCGCAACATCACCGACGCGGAATTGATGGCGGATCTGCCGGGCCAGGGGCGGCAGCGGTCGGTATCGGTGAATGCGGCCGGTACGTATGCTTCCGAAGCGCGGCAGTTGCACGGGGGCGAGATCAAGCAGGCAGAAGCAGAATTGGCGAGCGCGGGCATTGCGATTTACCCAGTCGATCTTACGGGTCTGATGAGCGGGATGGAGAGTTCGGCGAACCGCGGAGGCTCCGTCTATGCGGACACGGCGCTTAGCGACCGCGCGGCCTCGACCATGTCCGTGCAGCAGGCCAACCAGGGCACTATGGAGGAAGTCGCCGCGGAAACGGGTGGCCAGGCGTACAAGAATCAGAATGAAATCAAGGACGGAATATCACTGGCCGTGGCCGACGAACGGGCGTCTTACTCGCTCGGCTATTATCCGGATAACAAGAAGTGGGATGGCAAATTTCGCAGCCTGAAGGTGAAGCTTGACCACCACGACGTGCAGGTTCGCTATCGCAAGGGATTCTTTGCTGTCGATCCGGGATCGGACAAAAAAGCCAATTACGATTCGGACGTGGCTGCGGCGCTGGAGGTAAATGCGCCTTACACGCAGATCTCATTCATGGCCCAAGCCAAGCCCACCGAGGCCGGCAAGCTGCGAGTGGTCTTTCTGGTGGATGCCCGTACCTTGAGCGCGGAGGACGTCGGCGCCAACAAACGAATCAACGCCAATTTTTACGCGGCCATGTATGACGCAAATGGCAAGAGCCTGACGGTTCGAAGTATGAAAGTTGATAAGGCGTTCGATGGCGCAACCTTTCAGCAGCTCCTGGCGAAGGGCGTGATGGCGCCGATTGACATGGACATGCCGGCGGGTACGAAAGAAGTGCGTCTGGCCGTTTTGGATAATCGCACCGGGTACATTGGAACCGTCAGCGGACCGGTTGGGCAATAAACGGAACGACCGACGACAGCAGTTAAAAAAGGTGTCCGAGTTTCGGACACCTTTTTAGTTTGAATTCAGCGCGGGGCGACAGCAGCCGTTACTCTTTCTTGTCGCTACCCTCGGTCTTGCCTTCCGCTTCGTTGGCAGCCATGTTTTTCTCGGCTTGCGCTTCGGCGTCGGCATTCTCCATTGCCTTGCGCGTTTCTTCGGCTCTCTTGGCGCGGATTTCGGCGCGCTTCTGGCGCTTTTCGTCCAGCACCTGTTCGCTGCCGAGCAGTTCGATGAAGGCCTTCTCGGCGCCATCGCCCTTGCGCCATGCGGTGCGGACGATGCGCAGGTAGCCGCCGTTGCGGTCGCCAAAACGCGGAGCCACGGTGTCGAAAAGCTTGTGAACGGCTTCGTCGGTCATCAGATAAGCCGCTGCCTGACGGCGCGCCGCGAGGTCGCCCTTCTTGCCGAGCGTGATCATTTTCTCGACCAGCGGGCGGATGGCCTTGGCTTTGATGGCCGTCGTCTCAATGCGCTCTTCCATGATGATCGAAGTCACCATGTTCCGAAACATGGAGCGGCGGTGTGATGTGGTACGTCCGAGTTTGTATCCTGCAACTTTGTGACGCATGTCTTTACCCCGGTTTTCAGTTGTCAGTTCCCAGTTCTCAGTTGAGGACCGGGGACTCGCTGCCAGCCTCTAGCTACTGGCTTCTAGCAAGCATTTTTACTTCAGGGCTTGCTAGTGGCTGGCAGCTAGAGGCTACCAGCCGCATTTCTACAGATCGTTGTCGCCGTACATCGACGCGGGCAGAATCTGGTTTGAAGTCGGTCCGGGGACGGCGTTGCCGTGCTCGTCGATCTTCATGCCCAGGCTCAGGCCCATCGAGGACAAAATCTCCTTGATTTCGTTGAGCGACTTGCGCCCGAAGTTTTTCGTCTTCAGCATTTCGGCTTCGGTCTTCTGCACCAGTTCGCCGATGGTCTGAATGTTCGCGTTCTTCAGGCAGTTATAGCTGCGAACGGAAAGCTCGAGCTCCTCGACCGAACGATTCAGGTTCTCGTTCTTGATCTCGGGCCGGCGCTCTTCGCTCGACGCGGCGGTTTCGATCTCTTCCTCGAAGTTGATGAAGATGTTCATGTGATCCTTCACCAGCTTGGCGGCGAGGCCGAGGGCATCGCCGGGAGTGATCGAACCGTTCGTCCAGACTTCGAGAGTCAGCTTGTCGTAGTCGGTGATCTGGCCAAGACGCGCCGCTTCGACGGTGTAATTGCACTTGCGCACCGGCGAGTGAACGGAGTCGATGGGAATGAACCCGATGCCCAGATCGTCGTCGAAATTCTTATCGGCGGAAACGTAGCCACGGCCGCGCTTGAGGCGCATCTCCATGTCGAGTTTGCCGCCCTCGCTGACGGTAGCGATGTAGATTTCCTTGTCGAGAATTTCGACATCGCCATCGGCTTCGATCATGCCGCTGGTGACAACGCCCGGCTGATCGGCGCGCAGATAAATCGCCTTCGGACCGTCACCCGCAAGCTTGAACGGGACCTGCTTCATGTTGAGGATGATGTCGGTCGCATCCTCGACCACGCCCGGGATCGACTGGAATTCGTGCAGCACGCCTTCGATCTTGACCGCGGTAACGGCCGCGCCTTCGATCGAACTGAGCATGACGCGGCGAAGCGCGTTGCCGATAGTGGTGCCGAATCCGCGCTCGAAGGGCTGCGCCCAGAACATTCCGTACTTGTCGGTCAGTGAGCTGGCATCATTCGCCAGGCGTTTCGGTTTTTGAAAACCTCTCCAAAGCATAGTGTTTCTCCTCTCGGCCATGTGGCTCAGTGCTGGCTCGCTCAGTGGCCCAACTGAGGTCGCTACCGGCACAGGCTGAACTGGCACGAAAACGGACCGGAACGTCGTTGGTCGATGGTCGCTAGTCGTTCGCTCTTCCTTGACGGGATTCAGTCTGTGCTGACCCGCTGCTTGCCGAATGACCAACGACTAATGACTAACGACTACTTGCTGTACAACTCGACGATCAACTGCTCGTTCACTGGCAACTGGATATCTTCGCGCTTCGGCAACGCGGTTACGCGGCCTTTGTAGTTGTCGCGATCGATTTCCAGCCACGTCGGCGCGGGCTGATGGCTGGCAAAGTCCTTTGCGATTTCGAGAATCGGCACTTTCTTGCTGTTCTCGCGAATCGCGATCTCTTCGCCGACGCTGACTTCGTAGGAGGGAATGTTCACCTTCCTGCCATTGACCTGCACGTGTCCGTGGCGGACCAACTGCCGTGCCTGGCGGCGCGAAATACCGAAGCCCAGCCGGAAAACGACGTTGTCGAGGCGGCGTTCGAGCTGCTCGAGCAGCTTTTCACCCGTGACTCCCTTGGAGCGCACGGCGTTCTCGAAGTAATTGCGGAACTGGCCTTCCTGGGTGAAGTAGATGCGCTTGGCTTTCTGCTTCTCGCGCAACTGCAGGCCGTAGCCAACGACCTTGGTCTTTTTGTCTTTCCCGTGTTGTCCGGGAGCGAAGTTGCGCTTTTCAATGGGACATTTATCGCTGAAGCACTTCGTGCCTTTCAGGAAAAGCTTGATGCCTTCCCGGCGACAGAGACGACACACTGCATCGGTATAACGTGCCAAGTTGTTCTCCTTTTTAGATGACCGGTTTACGGGTTTCCGTCCCAGCAAGCCAACTGCAGGCTTGTTGGGAACCCTTGGCTTCACCCTTCGTCCCGGACGGAAATCAGTTCTCAGTTGCCAGTTCTCAGAAAAACCCAAAGTTCTATGGCTCACTGGGAACCGCGAACTGGGAACTGAGAACTTGCTGCTATACTCTGCGACGTTTTGGCGGACGGCAACCGTTGTGCGGAATCGGCGTGGTGTCCTTGATCGAACGCACTTCGATTCCTGCGGCTGCGAGGGCGCGCACGGCCGATTCGCGGCCCGAGCCTGGACCGCTTACGCGGACATCCACGCTGCGGACGCCATGATCGCGCGCCAGGTTGGCGGCGTTCATCGCGGCCTGCTGCGCGGCAAATGGCGTCCCCTTGCGCGATCCGCGGAAGCCGAGCGAGCCCGAACTCTTCCACGACAGCACGTTGCCGGTCATGTCCGTGATGGTGACGATCGTATTATTGAAAGAGGCCTGCACGTGCACGAGTCCGTGGGGAACGTGCTTGCGCTCCTTTTTCTTGAAAGTCTTTTTCTTGCCTTTTTTTTCCGATGCGGCTGCGCCGCCCGCTGCTGCTGGTTTTGCCATGAAATCGTCCTCAGTCGTTCGTCGTTGGTCGTTCGCAAATCCTGCACTTCACGCGGTATTGGTTTTGGCCAACGACCAAAGACCAACGACCAGCGACGATCTCATGTCTTTGCTGTAGCCTTCTTCTTCTGCGCGACGGTGCCTTTGCGCGGCCCCTTGCGGGTACGAGCATTAGTATGGGTGCGCTGTCCGCGAACGGGCAGGTTGCGGCGATGACGGAATCCGCGATAGGAGCCGATTTCGATGAGCCGCTTGATGTTCATCGAAACGTCCTTGCGCAGATCGCCTTCGACGCTGCCTTCGCCTTCGATCACCTGGCGGATGCGGTTGACTTCGTCTTCCGCGAGGTCCTGCACCTTTTTCGACGGCTCGACGTTCGCCGCCGCCAGAATACGCGCGGCGCGCGAATGCCCGATGCCGTAAATATAGGTGAGCGCAATATTCGTGTGCTTGTTGCGCGGAAGATCGACGCCTGCAATACGTGCCATAGTTCTTAACCCCTCTAGCTTCTGGCTCCTAGCTACTCGCCACTAGCAAACCGTTGGACCCTTGTGGTTGCTAACAGCCAGCGGCTAGAAGCTCGCAGCTTCCTTATCCCTGACGCTGCTTATGCTTTGAATTCTCGCAGATCACGCGCACCACACCTTTGCGGTGAATGACCTTGCACTTGTCGCAAATTTTCTTTACCGATGCTCTTACTTTCATAAACCAGCCTTCAGCCATCAGCCGTCAGCCGTCAGCTAAAACCTGACCGGCTGCGACGGGCTTATTTATATCTATACACAATCCGACCGCGATTCAGGTCGTAGGGAGAAAGCTCGACCGCGACTTTATCTCCCGGCAGAATGCGGATGAAGTTCTTCCTCATTTTGCCGGAAACGTGCGCCAGTACCTGGTGTTTGTTTTCCAGTTCCACCTTGAACATGGCATTCGGCAGCGGTTCGATCACCGTTGCCATCACCTCAATCGCGTCTTCTTTACTCATTACCCTCCAAAATCAGTTCTCAGTTGCCAGTCCTCAGTTCTCAGTCCGGATTCCGATTCTCACTGAGAACTGAGAACTGAGAACTAATTGGTCAAAATCACTGGACCTTGTTTCGTGACCGCTACGCAATGCTCGAAATGGGCGCTGTAGCTGCCGTCGAGCGTTACGGCCGTCCACTTGTCGCTCAAAACTTTCGATCCGGGACCGCCCGAATTCACCATCGGCTCGATGGCCAGCACCATACCCTCTGACAACTCGGCGCCCTGACCCTTCTTGCCGAAATTCGGAATCTGCGGGGCCTCGTGCAGTTTGGTTCCGATGCCATGCCCTACAAAATCCCTGACGATGCTGAAGCCCGCGCTTTCCACGTGCTTCTGGATCGCCGATCCAACGTGGCCAACCGTATTACCAATCTTTGCCTGCTCGATGCCCTTGTAGAGCGAGGCTTCGGTCACTTCAAGCAGCTTCATCAGTTCGGCGGTGAGCGTCTCGCCTACCGGGACCGTAATCGCCGCGTCTCCGTAATAGCCGTCGAAGACCACTCCGCAGTCGATCGAGACGATGTCACCGGCCTTCAACGCCCGTTTTTCCGACGGGATACCGTGGACGATCTCCTCGTTCACCGAGGTGCAGAGCACACAGGGATAACCGTAATATCCCTTGAATGCGGGCGTGGCTCCGAGGTCCGCGATCAGTTTCTCCGCGGCTCTCTCGAGATCCATGGTGGTGGCGCCGGGGGCGACCACGCTCTTTGCGTGGTCCAGAACCTGGCGGACGATCTGACCGCTGCGCCGCATCTTTTCGATCTCTGACGGCGACTTGCGGACGATCTTGTCTTCTCCAAAACCCATCGTTACTCTTTACTCTTTACTTTACTCTTCGCTTGCGGCGCTTTGAGTCGAACCGGTTTCCCTAGGAATCTGCGGCCGGCTTGCAATCGACGGTATGGCCGTCGATTACGCCGAATATCTGTGCCGCAACTTCCGCCATGGTCTGGTCCGCATTCACGGCAATCAGCCGGCCCTTGAGACGGTAGTAATCGACCACGGGCTTGGTCTGAGCCTCATACGCGGCCAGGCGTCCCGAAATCACTTCTTCCCGATCGTCATCGCGGATCGTCAGCGGAGTACCATCCAAGTCGCACAACTCGTCTACGCGAGGAGGCTGGAAGTGGATGTTATAGAGCCGTCCACAGGTGGGACACGAACGCCGTCCGGTAAGACGCAGCAGTAATTGAGTATAATCCACCTGTAACTGGATCACAACCGGCGGGCAGAGCTCCGGATTTTCAAAGAACTCTTTTTCGAGGAAGGCATCGAGCCATCCTGCCTGGGCCGCCGTCCTGGGAAAGCCGTCCAGTATGAATCCGCGCCGGCAATCGGGTTCCCGCAACCGGGTGGCGACAATGCCGTAAATCAATTCGTCCGGAACCAGCTCGCCTCGGGCCATGGTCGCTTTGGCCTCGATGCCGAGCTGGGTTCCAAGCGTTACGTGCGCTCGTAAAAGATCGCCCGTCGATATCTGCGGGATACCGTAGCGATCGACGATCTGTTTGGCCTGTGTGCCCTTACCGGCTCCCGGAGGGCCGAGAAGGATCACCGGGCCGATGCTTAGCGCGGTCTTGTCGGCCATCGAAATGGCCCCTTTTACTCGTATTTCCCGCTGCGGAAATACTACCCCGCTCCCCAAAAACTTCAGGGGCTAAAGCCCGCCTTACTTGCGGTCTCTGCGGCGCGGCCAAAGCCGCGCCCTCAATCAAACCTCAGCCGCGCAACCTTCAGCGGCCGAAATCACGAACCAAATCTTACCAGCGGCGGCCGCGGAGGCGTCCGCTCTTGGGCGTAAATCCATCGTAGTGGCGCATGATTAACTGCGCTTCGATCTGGGTCACCGTATCCATGGCGACGCCGACCACGATCAGCAGCGAAGTTCCACCGAAGTAGAAATTCACGCCCAAACCATTCGTTACCCAGGTGGGCAGGTTTTCGAACACGCGGCCCAGCAGGGGAAGGTGATTCAGCTTGATGCCGGCGATCATCCATTCGGGGATCAGCGAGATCAGGATCAGGTAAAGCGCGCCGACGAGGGTGATGCGGGTGAGCACATCGTTAATGAAGTCGGCGGTGCGCTTGCCCGGCCGGATGCCGGGGATAAATCCTCCCCACTTCCGCATGTTGTCGGCGACCTCGTTCGGGTTGAACACGATCGAGATATAGAAGTAGGCGAAGAAAATAATGCCGAGGCAGTAGAGCAGAGTGTAGAGCGGCTCGCCCCACTTCATACGCTTCGAGCAGCGGACCGATCACGCGGTTATTGTGCAGCGGGCGGCCAGCATCTGCGGCAAGGCAAGGATCGAGGAGGCGAAGATGACCGGCATGACGCCGCCGGCGTTGACGCGCAGCGGCAGGTGAGTCGATTGCCCGCCCATGACTTTTCGTCCGACAACGCGCTTGGCATACTGCACAGGAATGCGGCGCTCGCTGCGTTCGACGTACACGATGAAGGCCACGACCGCAACCATCAGGACCAGCAGGAGCAGAATGGCGGGTGCGGTGAAGGCTCCCCAGGCGTCGGTGCTTGCCTTTTGGTAAAGATCGATGACGCCGCGCGGCAAGCCGACGACGATGCCGGCAAAAATCAGGAGCGACATGCCGTTACCGATGCCGCGCTCGGTGATCTGCTCGCCCAGCCACATGATGAAGGCCGATCCGGTGGTCAGGGTCAGCATCGTCATCGGAACAAATTGGCCGGCCGGCATATTGACGAAGTCGCCCGCTTTTACCAGGCTGATGGCAATGCCAAACGACTGCACCGCGCTCAAAACCACGGTGAGATAGCGCGTCCACTGGGTGATTTTCTTGCGGCCCATCTCGCCTTCCTTCTGCAGCTTCGCGAGTGGTTCATAAACCACCGTGAGCAACTGCAGAATGATGGAGGCCGTGATGTAGGGCATGATGCCGAGCGCGAAAATCGTCAGCCGGCGCAGGTTGCCGCCGCTGAACAGGTCAACGAAGCCGAGCACGCTGCCGCGGTTCTGTTCGAAGAACTGGGCCAGTTTGTCGCCATTGATGCCCGGCGTCGGAATGTGGCCGCCGATGCGGTACACCGCCAGCAGGCCAAGCGTAAACAGCACGCGCTTGCGAAGGTCGGGAACCCGGAATATGTTCGCCAGCTTTTCGAGCATTACTGCAAGACCTCGAACTTGCCGCCTGCCTTGGTGATCTTTTCCTGCGCTGTCTTGGAAAATTTGTGAGCGTGCACGGTGATCGCCGACTTCAGTTCGCCATTGCCCAGAATCTTCACCGGCGAGTTGCCATTGATGATCCCGGCCTTCTTGAGCACGTCGGGAGTGATCTCGGTCTCGCTGATCGTCGCCAGCCGGTCCAGGTTCACGACGTCATATTCCTCGCGGAAGATGTTGGTGAACCCGCGCTTGGGAACACGCCGGTGGAGCGGCATCTGGCCGCCTTCAAATCCGCGGATGAGGCGCGCGCCGGCGCGCGACCACTGACCGTTATGGCCGCGGGTGGAGGTCTTGCCCATGCCCGAACCCATACCGCGTCCGACGCGCTTCTTGTTCGTGTTTGCCTTGCGCGGTGCTTTGATTGTCGAAAGATTCATAAATTCATTCTCAGTTCCCGGTTCTCAGTTCTCAGTAAAGCAGCGTGGCTTCACTGAAAGCTCAAAACTGAGGGATAAAAGCCTAACCAACGATCTCCACCAGGTGCGGCACCTTTTTCACCATGCCACGAATCGCATCCGTGTCCGGACGCACGATTACCTGATTCAGCCGGGTAAATCCCAGGCCTTTGATCACTACCTTATGTTTCACTGGCGAACAGATCGCGGACCGGATCCACTTGAACTGAATCTTGCCGCTGGCCACCGATTTCGAAGTCTTGGTTGTCATTTCATTTCCTGGCTCTGGGCTTTTAGCGACTAGCCAGGGGCTAGAAGCTAGCAGCAAAGTTTACAATTCCTCTACCGTCTTGCCGCGCAACGCCGCGACGGCTTCCCTGCTCTTCAATTTCTTGAGCGCGTCGAAAGTAGCTTTGATCACGTTATGCGGATTGGTCGTGCCGATCGACTTGGTCAGCACATTCTGCACGCCCGCCGATGTCATGACCGCGCGCACCGCTCCACCCGCAATTACGCCCGTGCCTTCCGGCGCCGGCTTCAGCAAAACCATGCCGGAACCGATAGCGTCCGAGCACGGTGTGAGGCACGGTGGTCTGGGTCAGGTTGATTCGCATCAGGTTTTTCTTGGCCGACTCGATTCCCTTGCGAATCGCCTGGGGAACTTCCTTGGCCTTGCCCGAACCGTAGCCCACGACCGCCGCCGAAGGATCGCCCACCACCACCAGCGCCGCGAACGACAAGTTCTTGCCGCCCTTGACGACCTTGGTCACGCGGTTAATCGAGACGACCTGGTCCTTCAACTGGAACGAACCCGCATCGAGTTTCTTAGTAACTCTTGGCATTCTGAAATCTCATTTCTTGTTTTGTCGCCGGGTCGCTCGTCGTTCGTCGCTCGCGCAATCTCTCCGAACGACAAATGGCTAACGACTAGCGACTAAAATTGCAATCCCGCCTCACGGGCCGCATCCGCCACGGCCTTGATGCGTCCGTGATAAATGTAGCCGCCGCGGTCGAACACCACCTTGGTGATGCCCTTCTGCTTGGCCAGTTCGGCGATCTTTTTGCCGACGGTCTTGGCCGAGGCAACGTTGCCGCCGGTGACGCGCTCCGCCTTCTTGCCTTCGGCCGTTGAAGCCGCCGCCAGGGTGACGCCCTGCAGATCATCGATCACCTGCACATAAATATGGTTCAGCGACCGGTATACATTGAGCCGCGGACGCTCCGGCGTGCCAATCACTTTTTTGCGGATGCGATCGTGCACCCGCTGCCGCGTCTGATTTTTTGAAGCAATTCTTAACATAAGCCCTCAGCAATCAGCCTTCAGCCATCAGGTAATCCATCCAACCCTCAGACTTCGTGAGAAGTAACTGACGGCGGATGGCTGACGGCCGCTGGCTATTTAGCTCCCGTCTTGCCCACCTTCTTCTTCAACCGCTCGCCGGCATAGCGCACACCCTTGTTCTTGTAAGGATCGGGCGGGCGCAGGGAACGCATTTCCGCCGCCACCTGCCCAACTTTCTGGCGATCGATGCCGGTCAGGCTCAGCTTGGTCTGCTTCGGATCGACCACGCAGTCGACGCCCGTAGGCAGCGGATACTCGATCGGGTGCGAATAGCCGAGGTTGAATACCACCGTCCCTTTGCCCTTCAACTCCGCGCGATAGCCGATGCCGACGATTTCCAGTTCGCGCGTCCAGCCCTTGGTGACGCCCTCGACCGCGTTGTTGACGAGCGCGCGCGCCAGTCCGTGCACCGCCGCCTGCGAATCGTTCTCGCGAATGGCGAGCAGGTTGCCGTCCTTCTGCTCCATCGTGATGCCGGGGGGAAGCGGCGTATCCAGTTTGCCCTTCGGGCCCTGCACCAGAACCGTGTTGCCTTCAAATTTGATCGTGACGCCCTTGGGAATCTCGATCGGCTTTTTTCCAATTCGTGACATAAGATCAGCTCTCAGCTCTCAGCTTGCAGCCATTCGGTTTTACTGACGGCTGACGGCTGACTTTTACCAAATTTCGCACAACAACTCGCCGCCCAAGCCCTGCTTGCGCGCCTGGCGTCCCGTCATCACGCCCTTGGGCGTGGTCAGGATGTTGATTCCGAGTCCGCCCAGCACGCGCGGAATCTCGGTGCGGCGCACGTAAACGCGGCAGCCCGGACGCGATACACGCGCCAGGTTCGAGATCACGGCTTCGTTATTGTTGCCGTATTTCAAATAGACGCGCAGGACCTTGTGGCCCTCTTCTTCGGCCGGCTTGAAGTTGGCGATATAGCCCTCTTCCTTCAGGATGCGGGCAATCTCCGTCTTCAGCTTCGAAGCTGGAATATCGACTTTCTGGTGACGGGCGCGAATCGCATTGCGAATGCGCGCCAGCATGTCTGCGACCGGATCGGTCAACCTCATCGTTTGCTTCTCCTCGAGCCGCCCGTTCGCTCCGCGTCCAGCGGAGAACCTGTCAGCAGCTGGTTCGTCGTTTGTCGCTGGTCGCTAGTCATTTGCGAACCATTTATCAACGACTGTCTTGCACTTACTGCATCTCCCTGGATCAAGCCCCGCAGCGTCCGCACCGGCCGCGAACGACCAATGACTAACGACCGTCGACGCTTTTACCAGGACGACTTCGAAACGCCGGGGATCTCGCCCCGCAGCGCCAATCCCCGGAAACACAGACGGCAGATGCCGAACTTCCGGAGAAAAGCGCGCGGACGCCCGCAGATCTTGCAGCGGTTATGCTTGCGCGACGAAAACTTCGGCTTCCGTGCGTCCTTGACTCGTTTTGCTGTAGTTGCCACTTGGCTTCTAGCTCCTGGCTGCTAGCTTCTAGCAAGCCTCTTCACTGCGAATTTCGGTTTCACTTCTTCAATCTGACTTCTGATTCTTGACTCATGCCCTAAACGGCATGCCCAGATGCTTCAAAAGCGACCGCGCCTGATCGTCGGAGCGCGCCGTCGTCACGATCGTTACGTTCATTCCCTTCAGCTTGTCGACTTTCGCATAGTCGATCTCCGGGAAGATCAGCTGATCGTGCAGACCCAGCGTATAGTTGCCGCGGCCGTCGAACGATTTAGTCGAAACTCCGCGAAAGTCGCGCACGCGCGGAAGAACGATTGTCACCAGCCGGTCGAAAAATTCATACATGCGGTCGCCGCGCAGCGTAACCATTGCGCCGATCGGCATGCCTTCGCGAACCTTGAAGGCCGCAATCGACTTCTTGGCCTTGGTCACGATCGGCTTTTGGCCGGTGATCTGGCCCAGTTCGTTGACGGCCGGGTCCATGATCTTGGCATTCTGCGTCGCCTCGCCCACACCCATGTTGACGACAATCTTGTTGAGCCGTGGAACCGCCATCGGATTCTTCAGGTCGAGTTCCTTGAGCAACGCGGGCGCTACTTCCTTTTCAAAACGCGTCCGCAACCGCGGCCGCTCTTTCGCCGAATGCCGGGGCGCTTCCGGTCCCGCCTTGGGCTCTTCGACGTGCTTTTCGCCCTTGCCGGGCTTTCCTTTTTTTTGTTCTTCTTTCGCCATTTTCGTTGCTGCCTTCTCTCACGGTTTCGGTTCGGAGCCGCGCGCTTTCAGTCACGCGCTACGAGCAATTCAAATCAGCTTCCCGGTTCGTGAGCACCTTCAAATTCTCAATCGTACTGACTTCGCAATTTCGATTCACCGCAGCCGCTTTCGATTCCGGCTGCTCGGACGCTGCCCACTCGCTACTTCTCCAGCGTGCGCTCCGCACTTTTTGCAGACGCGCACTTTGCGCTCGCCCTGCACTTCGTGTCCGATCGCGCACCGGGCCGCAGGTTCCGCACACCAGCGCGACGTTCGAGAGCGGAATCGCGCGTTCCTGCTCGGCGATGCCTCCCTTGATGTTGCGCTGCGGATTGGGGCGCACGTGTTTTTTCACGGTCATCACGTGCTCGACCAGAACCCTGTCTTCGTCGGGAAGCACGCGCAGTACGCGTCCTTCTTTTCCCCGGTCGCGCCCGGTCATCACCTTCACGGTGTCGTTGCGCCGGATATCGACCCGCTTATGTTTTGCCGATGTTGCTGTTCCCATTTTCCAATCCTTTTTCCGCTGCGGCCTAAAGTACTTCCGGCGCCAGCGACACAATCTTCAAGAACTTCTTTTCGCGCAGTTCGCGCGCCACCGGACCAAAAACGCGCGTCCCGACCGGTTCGCCCGTCTCGTTGATCAGCACGGCCGCATTCTGATCGAAACGGATATACGTGCCGTCGCGGCGCCGATGCTCCTTGCGGGTGCGCACGATGACCGCTTTGACGACTTTACCCTTCTGTACCTGCCCGTCGGGCGCGGCTTCCTTTACGCTTGCCGTGATCACATCGCCCAACCCCGCGCGCAGACCGGTGCCGCCGCCGAGCGGCAGAATCATCTGCAGCTTGCGCGCGCCGGAGTTATCGGCGACCTCGAGCATGGATCTCATCATTACGGCCATGATCGTTTCTCCCTATTACCCTTTAACGGCCCGCGACCACATCAGCATCGGCGGGGATTTCCGGCACCAGTGCCGTCTTGCGCACAATTTCCTTCAGCGTCCAGCGCTTCAGCCGGGACAGCGGGCGCGATTCCTCGATGCGCCACCACATCGCCGACGTGCGCTTCGTTCTTCTCGTCGTGCGCATAAAATTTCTTCCGGATCGAGATCACGCGCTTATAGAGCGGATGCGCCTTCTTGCGCGTCACCTCGACCACGATCGTCTTCTGCATCTTGCTCGAGGTAACCGTGCCGGTCAGAACCTTGTGGTTCGGCTTTCTTTCCTGGCCTCGGGTTTCCGAGAGGTTATTGTCCGCCATTATTTCTTCTCCGTCGTCGTCTTCGCGCCCGCGGCTGCCAGTTCCTGCTCGCGCAGCACGGTCTGCACGCGCGCGATGTCCCGGCGCAGCCCGCGAATCTTCTTCAAGCTCTCGGTCTGCCCCATATTCATCTGGAACTTCAGCTTGAAAAGCTGGTCGGCCAAATCCCGCTCCTGGTGCTGGAGTTCGACATCCGTCAAATTGCGAATTTTATCTGCTTTCATAAATCAGTTCTCGGTTCTCAGTCGCCAGTTCTCAGTCGCAGAGATCCTTAGCTTCGCTCAGGATTTCGGCAGCGGACTCCCGCTTGGCTCACGCCCGCTAAACACCTTAACTTCTGCAATCTGACTTCTGGATTCTAACTTTTTATTTACAGCACATCGCGCTTTACAAAGGTCGTGCGGAGCGGAAGCTTGTGCGACGCCAGCCGCATCGCTTCCTTCGCCTCCGTAACCGTCACGCCTTCCATCTCAAACAGAATCTTGCCCGGCTTCACGACCGCAACCCAGTGATCGGGAGCGCCCTTGCCCTTGCCCATACGGGTTTCGGCGGGCTTCTTCGTGACCGGCTTGTCCGGAAACAGGCGGATCCAGATCTTGCCGCCGCGTTTCACAAAACGAGTCATGGCCACGCGGCTGGCTTCAATCTGGCGGTCGGTGATCCAGCCCGGCTCGAGCACCTTCAGCCCGTACTGGCCAAACGCCAGTTCGCCGCCTCGCCATGCCTTCCCGCACATACGACCGCGCTGCTGCTTGCGGTACTTAACTTTTTTCGGCATCAACATAAATCAGCTCTCAGCTCTCAGTTGTCAGCTCTCAGCGCGCTCGAACGAGATCGCGGCGTTAGCTTTTCAAGTCTGCAATCCGACCTCTTACCTCAGCCTAAAATGCGCCCGTCGTTGTGATTTCGCGGGCCGGCGTCGCTTCCCGTTTCTTGGTCGGCAGAATCTCGCCTTTATAAACCCAGCACTTCACCCCGATCACGCCGTACGTGGTCCGCGCCTCGGTGAAACCGTAGTCGATATCGGCGCGCAGCGTGTGCAGCGGCAACCGGCCCTGCAGATACCACTCGGAGCGCGCGATTTCGTTACCGTTCAGGCGTCCGCTGACGCGGACCTTGATTCCCTTGCAGCCGAAGCGCAGCGCCGAATCCACCGACTTGCGCATGGCGCGACGGAAGCCGACGCGTTTTTCCAGTTGCAGCGCAATCGATTCCGACACCAGTTGCGCGTCGAGTTCGGGCTTATGCACTTCCTGGATATCGACATGCACCTCGCGAGCGGTCCGCTTCTGCAGCTCCTGCTTCAGCTTGTCGATTTCCGCGCCCTTGCGGCCGATGATGATGCCGGGCCGAGCCGTCTTGATAATGATGCGCAGCTTGTTGCCGGGACGCTCGATCTCGACCGAGCTCACGCCCGCCGATTTGAGCTTGTCCTTCAGCTCAGCCTTCAGCTTGACGTCTTCGAGCAGCAGTTTGTCGTAATCGCGCTCCACAAACCAACGCGATTTCCACGGCTTGGTGTAGCCGAGCCGGAAACCGTAAGGATGGACTTTCTGTCCCATAGTTGCTCCTAAACCTTCTAAGTCCCTGTTCCCTGGTCGTCGGTCGTTGGCCGTTGGCCAACCCAATGCCGCGAACGACTAATGACCGACCGGCCAATGACCGTCTTACTTCTTGGCCGTCGCCTTCTTTCCGACCGCTTTCTTCTTGGCCGGCGCTTTTGCTTTCGCTTTCACTCTCGGCTTTGCCGGAGCTGCCGCCTTCGTCTCTTCGCCCACCGTGTGCGCAACCGGCGCTCCGTCTTTGTGGCGCTCGGCCAGCACGATCTCGAGATGAGCGATGCGCCGGACATAGTGATAGGCGCGGCCCATCGGCGCCGGACGAATGCGCTTCATGCGCGGCCCATCGTTGGCGGCTACGTGCTTCACGTACAGGTTGTCGACGTCGACATCCAGGCCCTTTTCGGTGCTCAGGAAGTTCGCGTTGTCGATCGCCGACTGCAGGAGCTTGCCGACCGTCGCCGCGACGCGCTTCTTGGTGAAAGCCAGCGTGTTGCGCGCCTCTTCGACGCGCCGCCCGCGGATCAGATCCAGCACCAGCCGCGCCTTCTGCGGCGAGACTCGCATAAATCGTGCTTTCAGCTCGAAATTCCATAATCTGTCTGCCTCTAGTTCGGCCTTTCGCTCGTAGCTCGAGGCTTTCTTTACGCCTTAGGCGCCGACGGGGTTGAGGGCGAGATTGCTCCCGGGCCACCCGGTATGCCCGCCGGCCGCGCGGCCGTTTCGGTCGCCGCCTTCATCGAGTGCCCCTTGAACTGGCGGGTAAAGCTGAATTCGCCAAGCTTATGTCCGACCATGTTCTCGGTAACGTACACCGGAATAAATTTCCTCCCGTTGTGGACGGCGATCGTGTGTCCGACCATCTCCGGAATAATCGTCGAGCGCCGCGACCAGGTCCGCAGCACCTTCTTTTCGTTGCGCGCGTTCATGGCCGCGACTTTCGTCGCCAGGTGCTCATCCACGAACGCTCCTTTTTTTGTCGAACGTGCCATAAGTCAGCTCTCAGTTCCAGCTTTCGGCCATCAGTCTTCAGCAATCGGAGAATCCGATTTTCCTGATGCCTGACGGCTCTGCTTCTAGCTCTTCTTCCTGCGGTTGACGATGAATGTATCCGTGCGCTTGTTGTTGCGCGTCTTGTATCCGCGCGTCGGCTGGCCCCACGGGGTCACTGGATGCCGGCCGCCCGAGGTCTTGCCTTCGCCGCCGCCATGCGGATGGTCGACCGGGTTCATCGAAACGCCCCGGTTGTGGGGACGTTTTCCCACCCAGCGCGTGCGTCCCGCCTTGCCCCATGTTACGTTTTCGTGATCCGTGTTGCCGACCTGCCCAATGGTCGCCAGGCAGTCGAGCATCACCTTGCGCGTTTCGCCCGAGGGCAATTTGACCAGTCCGTAGTCGCCTTCTTTCGCGACCAGTTGCGCCGAACCGCCCGCCGAGCGCACCATCTGCGCGCCCTTGCCGGGACGCAACTCGATATTGTGCATCGTGGTGCCGGGAGGAATATTGCGCAGCGGGAGCGCGTTACCAACAAGAATATCGGCTTCGGGCCCGCTCACAATCTTCTGTCCAACTTTCAGGCCGTCGGGCTGCACGATGTAGCGCTTCTCGCCGTCGGCATAGCTCAGCAGCGCAATGCGCGCCGACCGCCCGGGATCGTATTCAATCGTGACGACCGTCGCGGGAATGCCGTGCTTGTCGCGCTTGAAATCGATGGCGCGCAGTTTGCGCTTGTTGCCGCCGCCCCGGAAACGCATGGTCGTGTCGCCCGAGTTGCGGCGTCCGCCCGAGCGGATCTTGCCCTCAACCAGCGGCTTGTGCGGCTTCGACGAAGTAATGTCGTCGGTAGTCAGGTGCGTGCGGTAGCGCAACGTCTGGGTCGTCGGTCGGTATGTCTTGATCGGCATATTTAGCTCTCAGCCTTCAGCTCTCAGCCATCAGGAAACCCTTGTGCCCGTCAAACCGTTTAGCTGGTGGCTGACGGCCGATGGCTGGCCGCTGAACTACAAATTCTGTGCGTACTCCGGCATTTTCTCGCCGGACCTTAGGCGCACGTACGCTTTCTTCCAATCCGGACGGTAGCCGGAAAACTTGCCCCGCCTCCGTTCTTTGCCCGGATAATTAGCGGT
Source organism: uncultured Acidobacteriaceae bacterium (assembly GCA_963838315.1). Taxonomy (GTDB): domain Bacteria; phylum Acidobacteriota; class Terriglobia; order Terriglobales; family Acidobacteriaceae; genus Acidiflorens. Next base: position 414,777 of record CAWIQW010000003.1, on the reverse strand, counting down.
GCGCACGGAGGCGACCTTTACCTTGAAGATCGCCTGTACCGCTTCCTTGATCTCGGTCTTCGTGGCCTTGGGCGCAACCTGGAACACCAGCGTGTTCTGCGTCTCTTTAATGCCCAGGCCTTTTTCCGTGATGACCGGCTTGCGAATGATCTGATATGCGGATTTCATCCAGCCACCTCCGCCTTACGCGCCCGCCGCGCGGCCGGCATCTTCCTGGCAGCTTTCTTGTCTGCAGCTTTCTTTTTGGCCGTCTTCTCGGTTACCGAGTCTGTGTCGTGATCGCGGCGCGAAGCCGTTTTCTTCAGAGACTCCTGCAGTCGCTCGAGCGCCGGCTGCGCGAAGATGGTGTGCGTGTAGCGCATCAGATGATAGGGATGCACTTCATTGCCGCGCACCAGTTCGAGGCCGTCAATGTTGCGCGAACTCAACTCCAGGTTCTTATTCTCCGCGCCCGAAACTTCCACCAGAAGCACGGTACCTTCGCCCTTGAGCTTGGTGATCGCCTCGGCGAACGCCTTCGTCTTCGGTTCCTTGACTTCAAACGAATTCACGACGATTAACGTGCCGTCGGCGAACTTTGCCGCCAGAGCCGAGCGCAGCGCGCCCAACAATTTTTTCTTCGGGAAAGCATAGTCGTAGGAACGCGGCTGCGGTCCATGCACCGTGCCGCCGTGGCGCCACAAAGGCGACCGGATCGAGCCGATACGCGCCCGCCCCGTGCCCTTCTGCTTCCACAGCTTTTTGCCCGATCCGGAAACGCGCCAGCGATTCTTGGTGGCATGCGTGCCCGCGCGGCGAGCGGCGCGATAATGCGTCACCGCTTCCGAGAGCAGGTCCTCGTTGACCGCGCCGAAAACCTCGTCGGCCAGGTCGAACGTTCCAACCTTCGCTCCGCTCAAATTGTGTACATCAATCGTTGCCATGTCTTTTCCTAGGTGGACGCTCTAGCCGGCCCACGTTTTAGCGGACCAGAATGTCCGCCCTACACTCTTAACCCTTCTTGGCTGCTCGCTTGGCCGCCTTCAACGGATCGACCGTAGCCGAACCGGCAAACCCGCGGCGCTCTCTGGGTGGCTTTTTTGCCTTATTGATGACAATGTACCCGCCATTCGGACCCGGCACACTGCCCTCAACCACCAGCAGATTCTCGTCTTTATCGACGCCCAGAATTCGCAGGTTGCGGGTCGTGATGCGGGCGTTGCCCATGTGTCCCGACATGCGCATGCCTTTAAACACGCGCGAAGGGAATGCCGACGATCCGATCGAACCGGTAATCTGGAACATCGAGCCGTGCGACTTCGGGCCGCCTGCAAAGTGATGGCGCTTCACTACGCCCTGGAAGCCGTGCCCTTTGCTGGTTCCGACCACATCGACAAATCTTTCGCCTTCGAAGATATCGACCAGCACGCGATCGCCAACTTTGACTACGGCGTTGGTCGGATCCTCGTTCGGGCCTTCCACCTCAATCATGACTTCGCGCATGAACTTCACGGGCGGAAGATTGTGCTTGGCAAAGTGTCCCTGCATCGCCTTGGTGAGCTTCTTTTCTTTTACAAACTCGACCAGGCCGATCTGCGCGGAGACGTAGCCGTCTTTGGCGGCATTCTTATGTTGCGTGACCACGCAGGGCCCCGCCTTCAACACCGTCGCCGGCCGCACCTCGCCCTTCGAATCGAAGAGTTGCGTCATGCCGACTTTTTTGCCCAGAATTCCTGCGACTTTCGCCATTTCCTTCTCCATTCCCAGCTTGGCCCGACGTTTATCGAACGGCGTCTATTGGCTGGGTGAAGGCTTGATATGCGCCTTCACATGTTCCGTCTGCGGAGGATTCAACTTCAAATATTCCTCGCGATGCTTCCTCTCTCGCTTCCCTTTCCAAACTGTTCCTGTCTGAAACAGTACGAACGCCGCCAGTACCGCAAACCGATACCCCCTAGGCACGCGATCTGGCAAAACTATGAACACCAGATACAAAACGAAAAATGCAGCCTCCAACAACATTCCTGGCCAGTCAGTTCCTTCGCGATACCCGCATTTCGGACATCTCTGCATGCCCGGCCTCGCTTGCTCGTAGCTCATAGCTCGAAGCTCGTGGCTCGAAGCTACTTGTGCTCTTTCCCGAACGCCTTAATCTCGACATCCACGCCCGCGGGCAGATCAAGCTTCATCAGCGCGTCGACCGTCTGCTGCGTCGGCTCGAGAATGTCGAGCAGGCGCTTGTGCGTGCGGATCTCAAATTGTTCCCGCGACTTCTTGTCCACGTGCGGCGAACGCAGCACGCAGTACTTGTTCTTCATCGTGGGCAGCGGAATCGGGCCCGCAATCTGCGCGCCCGTGCGCTTGGCCGTCTCCACGATCTCGCCCGTCGACTGATCCAGAATGCGATAGTCGTAAGCTTTCAACCGGATGCGAATTCTCTCTTGTGCACTCACTGTTTTTCTCTCTAACCCCTCCCGGCGTTTCCGGGAGGAAAGAACTGGCGGCATACTACAATCCGCTTTAGGTTTTACTTCTGCAATCTTACTTCTAACTTCCGACTTGTCTTACTGCACGATCTCGGCAATCGTTCCCGCTCCGACCGTGTGCCCGCCTTCGCGAATCGCGAAGCGCAAGCCCTTCTCCATCGCCACCGGAGTGATCAGTTCAATCACCAGGCTCACGTTGTCGCCCGGCATCACCATCTCCGTGCCCGCCGGCAACTCCGCCACGCCTGTCACATCCGTCGTTCGCAAATAAAACTGCGGACGGTATCCCTTGAAGAACGGCGTGTGCCGTCCGCCTTCTTCTTTCGTCAGAATGTAGACCTCCGCCTTGAACTTAGTGTGCGGAGTAATCGATCCACCCTTCGCCAGCACCATGCCGCGTTCGACATCTTCTTTCGCGATGCCGCGCAACAGCAATCCGGCATTGTCGCCCGCCATGCCTTCATCGAGCTGCTTCTTGAACATTTCGACACCGGTCACCACCGTCTTGCGTGTGTCGCGGAAGCCTACAATCTCTACTTCTTCGCCGACCTTCACCTTGCCGCGCTCGATTCGGCCCGTCACCACCGTGCCTCGGCCCTGAATCGAGAAGATGTCTTCGATCGGCATCAGGAACGGCTTGTCCAGTTCGCGCGCCGGCTGCGGCACGCTCTTGTCGACCGCTTCCATCAGCGCGTCCACCTGCTTTTCCCACTTCTCTTCGCCATTCAGCGCGCCCAGCGCCGACAGCCGCACCACCGGCACATCGTCGCCCGGAAACTTGTACGACTTCAGCAACTCGCGCACTTCCAGTTCCACCAGGTCGAGCAACTCGGGATCGTCGACCGCGTCGCACTTGTTGAGCGCAACGACAATGTAGGGCACACCGACCTGGCGCGCCAAAAGCACGTGCTCGCGCGTCTGCGGCATCGGACCGTCGGTCGCCGCCACGACCAGGATCGCGCCATCCATCTGCGCCGCGCCCGTGATCATGTTCTTGATGTAGTCGGCGTGGCCCGGACAGTCGACGTGCGCGTAGTGCCGGTTCGCCGTCTCATACTCCACGTGCGCCGTGGCAATGGTGATGCCGCGGGCCTTTTCTTCCGGAGCGTTATCGATCGAATCGAACGACCGGAACGCAATCTTCGGGTTGTGCTTCGAGAGCACCTTGGTGATGGCCGCCGTCAATGTCGTCTTGCCGTGATCGATGTGGCCAATCGTCCCTACGTTGCAGTGCGGCTTATTGCGATCAAATTTTTCCTTCGCCATGTTTCTCTTAGCTCCGTGTAGCGCGGGCGCCTTCGCCCGCTGAAATTCCAAACCTATTTCGTGGTCGTCTTCCCCTGCGTCTTGGCGATAATTTCTTCCGCGACTGACCTCGGGGCTTCTTCATAACGCGCAAAATGCATCGAGTACTCGGCGCGCCCTTGCGTCGACGAACGCATGTGCGTCGCGTAACCGAACATCTCCGCCAGCGGCACAATGGCCTTGATGACCTGCGAACCGGCGCGGTGTTCCATGCCTTCAATGCGCCCGCGACGCGAACTGAGGTCGCCCATGATCGCTCCGGCAAAATCCTCGGGCGTAACCACTTCGACCGCCATCACCGGCTCAAGAATCACCGGGCTCGCCTTGCGGGCCGCTTCCTTGAAGGCCATCGATCCGGCAATCTTGAAGGCCATTTCGTTCGAGTCGACGTCGTGGTAGCTGCCGTCGTAAAGCGTTGCCTTGATGTCGACCATCGGATAGCCGGCGAGAACGCCGCCCTCCATGGCTTCCTGCATGCCCTGGTCGATCGGCTTGATGTATTCCTTCGGAACCGTGCCGCCAACAATCTCGTTGATGAACTCGTAGCCCTTGCCGGGCTCGTTCGGATCGAGATAAATCTTGGCGTGTCCGTACTGACCGCGACCACCGGTCTGGCGGATGTACTTGCCCTCGGCTTCGGCGTGCTTGCGGATCGTCTCGCGATACGCAACCTGCGGCTTGCCGACATTGGCTTCGACTTTGTACTCGCGCATCATGCGGTCGACGATGATTTCGAGGTGAAGTTCGCCCATGCCGCTGATGATGGTCTGTCCGCTGTCGGGATCGGTGTGAACCTTGAAGGTGGGATCTTCCTGCGCCAGCTTCGCCAGCGCCATGCCCATCTTTTCCTGATCGGCTTTGGTCTTGGGCTCGACTGCAACCGCAATGACTGGAACGGCGAATGTGATCGACTCCAGAGTGATCGGATGCTTCTCTTCGCAGATGGTGTCGCCGGTCGAGACGTTCTTGAGGCCGACTACCGCGCAAATGTCGCCCGCCAGAATTTCCTGAATATCTTCGCGTTTGTTGGCGTGCATCTTCAGCAGGCGTCCGATGCGCTCGTGCCTCTGGGTGCGCGAGTTCATGACCGACTCGCCGGATTTCAGCGTTCCCGAGTACACGCGAATAAAGGTCAACTGGCCCACGAACGGGTCGGCCATGATCTTGAACGCGAGCGCCGAGAACGGATCTTTGTCATCGGCCTTGCGTGTGATCGGCTGGCCGTTTTCCGGATTCAGGCCGTGTGTTTCCTTGGTATCAAGGGGAGAAGGCAGGTAATCGACGACCGCGTCGAGCAGCGGCTGCACACCCTTATTCTTGAATGCCGTCCCCACAACCACCGGGAACAACTTGAGGGCGATTGTCGACTTACGCAGCGACGCCTTCAACTCGGCCGCCGAAATCGCTTCCCCTTCGAGAAACTTGTGCAGAATGTCGTCGTCGTTCTCGGCCACTGTCTCGACCAGTTGCGTGTGGAACGCTTCCGCTTTTTTCTGCAGCTCGGCGGGAATCGCTTCGGTCTCGTATTCCGCGCCCATCGCCTCATCGTTCCAGACGATGGCCTTCATTTCGATCAGGTCAATCACGCCGCGGAACTTGTCTTCCTGTCCGATCGGAATCTGAATGGCGACCGGCTTGGCGTTAAGCCGCTTGCGCAGGGTATCGACCGCGTGCTCGAAATCGGCACCCATCTTGTCGATCTTGTTGATGAAACAAATCCGTGGAACACCGTATTTGTCAGCCTGACGCCACACTTTTTCCGACTGCGGCTGCACGCCGTGAACGGCATCAAAGACCGCGACCGCGCCGTCGAGCACGCGCAGTGAACGTTCCACCTCGGCCGTGAAATCGACGTGGCCGGGCGTATCGATAATGTTGATGCGGATGTCGCGCCAGGTGCAGGTAGTGGCAGCGGAAGTAATGGTAATGCCTCGCTCCTGCTCCTGCTCCATCCAGTCCATGATGGCCGTGCCTTCGTGCACCTCGCCGATGCGGTGCGTCTTTCCCGTATAAAACAGGATGCGCTCCGTCGTCGTGGTCTTACCGGCATCGATGTGGGCCATGATGCCGATGTTCCTGCAACGTTCTAATGGGACTGTTCTGGACACGGCTCTTTTCTACTCTTTCTGGGGGTCCTGCAATCTGTCGTTAGTCGTTAGTGTTGCTCCAAGCTCGCGGCTCGAAGCTTGCAGCGTTTTACCACCGGTAATGCGCAAAAGCTTTGTTCGCTTCCGCCATGCGGTGGACATCTTCTTTCTTCTTGATGGCAGCGCCTTTGCCATTGGCAGCGTCGAGCAACTCGTTGGTCAACTTGTCGATCATGCCTTTTTCGCCGCGGCCGCGCGCGTAACTCACAATCCAGCGGATAGCGAGCGAGGTGCGCCGGTCAGGAGCAACTTCAATCGGAACCTGGTAGTTCGCTCCGCCTACGCGGCGGGTCTTCACTTCAAGCAGCGGCTTGGCGTTCTCGACCGCCTTGGTGAACAGCTTCAGAGGCTCGTCGCCGCCTTTTTCCTGCAGCTTCACAAGCGACTTGTAGAAGATGTTCTCGGCCGTCGACTTCTTCCCCTGCCACATCATCGAATTGATGAACTTCGTCACCAGATCCGATCCGTAGACGGGGTCGGCTTCGACCGTGCGTTTTGCGATATGTCCTTTACGAGGCATAAATTCGGTTCTCAGTTCTCAGTTCTCAGTTTTCGCCGGCACAGTTCCATGAACTGAGAACCGGAAACCGAGAATTGTTTCTACGCCTTCTTGGCGCGCTTGGTTCCGTATTTCGATCGTCCCTGGTTGCGCCCGGCAACGCCCGTTGCATCCAGCGTTCCGCGTACCACGTGATAGCGCACACCCGGCAAATCCTTCACACGACCCCCGCGGATCAGCACAATCGAGTGCTCCTGCAGGTTGTGGCCAACGCCCGGAATGTACGTCGTCACTTCGATTCCATTCGTCAGGCGGACACGAGCCACCTTCCGCAGCGCCGAGTTCGGCTTCTTGGGTGTCTGCGTATACACGCGCGTGCACACACCCCGCTTCTGCGGACACGACTGCAGGGCCGGACTCGCCGTCTTGTAGCGCGGATGTTCCCGCCCGAATTTCACCAACTGATTAAAAGTAGGCACTCTTGCCACTCCCGGCGCGGCAGGCCGCGTCTTTACCACACGATTCCATTAGAGACGAGGCTAGCCTCATCCCGGTTCTGGCACAGGCTGCTGCGCCCAGCCATACTCTTCCGGCCGCGTTTTCGCTGACTGCGGCTGGCAAGAAATTTTGCTTTCCCGTTTACTAATCGCCGACGACGGTGACGCCACGCCTCACCTCAAGTTCGGTTCGGAGGCATTCCGTTTCGTCTGCTTCTCCCGCATAGCCTCGCGTGACTCCCCTCGACTTCAAAGGGCGCAAAGGTTTTCGCAGGACGTTTCAGCGAGGGCGCCCCGGTCTCACTTCCACCGGGTACGTATTTCTTCAAAGCTCAGCCAACGTTTCTCCGGAGCCCATCTTCCACGCGGTTGCGCATCCGACGGGGCAGCCGTCCACAGGCATTGCCAGACTTAACTCGCGGAACCGTTTGATAATAACAACTCCTTTGCACATCGTCAACCACTGTTCGAAGCATCGAAGAGAGAGGGTTTCAAGGATCGAGGTTTCAGGGTTCTGCTCCAGGGAGCCTCAACGGCGCTTGCAATTGGAAGCTTCGGGACACCGAAACCTGGCACTACCCCTGAAACCTTGCACTTTGCGCGCTTCACCTTCTACACTGGCAGTTTTCCAACCAACTGAAATGCTCGCGCCCGGGCAGCGGACGCGAGGAGGGTTCATGCATCGTTGCTGTGCCGCACTATTATCGACCATCGCCATCATCTTCACGCTGGCTCTGAGTGGGTGTTTCGGCAAGGGTAGCCCGAATCCCACCAATGGAGGCGTCAAGACTGTTTCTCTCAGTCCCGCCACCAATTTCTCTTTGGCGGTGGGCGCCACGCAGGTTTTTACCACGACTGCTACCGATGCTAACGGTCGTGCGATTATCGCAGCGACCCATTACTTTGTCGCCAGCGGTACTCCGGGAGCCCCGGCTCCGCTGTCGGTCGCCAGCAATGGCAATGCCTGCGCGGGAGCCTGGGATCCGACTGTTTCCATCTGCACTCCGGGCAATCCCGGCATCGCGATCGTCACCGCCATTGTGAACGGCGTCAGCAGTCCGCCTACCACCGTATACGTCCACTACCACATCGACAGCCTCCAGGTCGTGCCTGTCCAGCAAATTCCACCGGTGTATGACTGCTTCACACAAGGAGAGACCTGGTTCTATCAGGGCATTGCTTATAGCAATGGAGTCGACATCACCAACACCGTCGGCCAGATTTCCTGGACATCCTCCAATACATCCGTCATCACTCCCGCGCCGTACATTCCCCCTAACCAGCCCGATGTGCTTAACCAGGTCGAGATCACGGCCAATAGTCCGGGACTGACCCAGCTCTTCGCCACCGTCTCCGGAACGACCAGCAGCCCGTTACCGCTTTCCACTTGCCTGGTGCAGTACGTGCGGGTCCGGCCCCAGGGAGAGAGCGGGAGTTCGATCACCGTAAACCAGGGGAATGCGGTCACCCTGGCTGCGACCGCAGTCGACACCCGCGGATTTACCCTGGCCAAGCCGCCTTTGACCTGGACCACCAACAACCCAGAGGTGATCGGCTTCTCCACCCTGACCACCTCGACCGGAACCAATAACGCAACCGCGCGCGCCAACCTCGGCAGTGGAGACATCACCGCATCCTGTACGCCCCCGACCTGCAACATTGGTGTGGCCGGATACCAGGATCCACAACTCGGCCTCCTGCCCGGAATGCCCGTTTACGCCAGCGCCGGCCCACTTCCCAACGGGCTCCAGGGTTATGGTGCAGTCGCTGTCAACGTAACCACCACCACCCAACCCCCGACCTACAGCGCCTGGGCCGCAACTACCATGTGCGGCAACGCCCCCGGGTGCGACAGCGTCATGTTCCAGATCACGCCCACGCAGGGGGGCGCCAACCCGATTGGAAAAACCGTCAGTCTTCCCCGCACTCCCAATTCCATGATGTTCAATTACCTCTCGGCGGGACGCATTTACCTCGGGAGCGAACAAGGCCTGATGTACTTTGACGTGGGGGGTTCATCGTCAACGGTCAGCGTCGTTTCAAGCCAGACCACGCCGTGCAATGTCACCCTATGTGGCACCGTGCTGGCGATCTCGAACGACGGCAAGCAGGTGGTCATCTCCGACAATGTTTCTCCGACGCCGCAGGTCTATCTCTACAATGCCTCGACAACCGCGGGAACCGTTCCCGTTACCAGCATCGTTCTCCCCAACCTTGCCACCGCGGCGGCCTTTTCGCCGGATGAATCGAAGATCTTCATTCTCACCAACGCAGGCACCATGTATGTCTATTCCACCGTGGATGCGCTTGCGCCCGTGGCCATCCCGGCCTCCGGAACCGCGGCGATGTTCGCGGCCGATGGCAGCTTCGCCTATCTCGCGGGATCGATTGGCAACGCGGGATCGGTTTCCGCCTTCTCAACCTGCGCCAACCCGGGCGTACCCAGCAGGGAACTAAACACGCCCGCGCCGCTCCAAGGTGTGCCCTGGCAGATTTTCCCCTCGCCTAATATTCAGACGGTCACTCCGGGGGGACAGAATCTTCTCAGCCAGGACGTTTTCGTGCTTGAGGGACCGCCCAATGCCCCGCCCACAAATCCCCCAACGATTTCAGGCGTCCAGGCTCTGAACGCGCAGTTCACGCAGACGCCGATTGCGACGACGCAACCGCTGCCCGCTCACAGCCAGTTGACCTGCAACCCTCCCGACCTTTACAGCCTGACTTCGAGTTCGACGACTTACAACCTGGGCGCAGGCGTCTTCACTCCGGTGTATGCGCGACTGGTGGGCAATGGCAGCCAGATCATTGTCGTGGCCCGTCATGTTCCGGCGGTTCTGGTGTTCAACGTTGCTAACGGCACGACCACCGCTGTTCCCCTGGTCGACAACCCCGGCGCTCCCGACCCGCTGTCCGCCTCTTCGTCAAGCGATGGAAGCCAGGTCTACGTGGCTGCTTGCGACCAGTATGTGCCAAATAGTAATCCGCCGGTTTGTTCCGCCGGATCCGTGCACATCGTGAACACCACCAACCGCGGTGATTTTCAGCAGGTTCCCTACATCAACAACACAACCAATAATATGTGCAACAACCTGGGCGCCAACGCCCCGTTATGTATTGCAAACCTGGTAGCGATCAAACCACAGTAAGAAGGTTTTTCGTGGAGTGACTGGGCTCTGCAAGGCTCTGGCAGGCGTGGTGACATGCTCCGCCACCCTTCGGCAGGCAGCGCGTCCGCCGTTACGGACCGATCTCTTTGCCTACGCTATCGAGCACGCCATTAATAAACGTGACCGACTCGGGAGTGGAAAACCGGCGCGCAATCTCAATCGCCTCATTGATGACCACCGCGCGCGGCGTCGTCGGGAATGCGAAAAACTCAGCCACCGCTCCGCGCAACACATTGCGATCGACGGCGGCCATGCGCTCCATGCGCCAGTGCTGCGCGTGCTTGCCGATTAAGTCATCAATCTCTTTCGAACGGTCATTCGCCACGCGAAACAGATCTTCGGCAAACCCGCGGACCTCCTCGTCGATATCCCCACGCTGCGCCCAGAACGACTTCGTCACGGCCTCCGGAGACTGCTTTCCCATATCAGCCTGAAACAGCATCTGTAAGACCAATTCGCGGGATTTGCGTCGAGTGCCCATGAGAGCGATCAGCCGTCAGCCATCAGCGAGACAAGCGAAAGGCAGCCGACAACAGTCTACAAGACCAAGGCAATGAAAGAAGCGGGGAAGAAAATGAAACGGGATAATCAAGCGCGAGACCGTTTCTTGCGGACTGGCGAGGCCTTGCTTTTTCTGGCGGCTGGCGGCCGAGGGCTCGTTGGGTTCCTGACGGCTGAGGGCTGATGGCTGACGGCGGTCTTCAGGTTTGCCATCTCTACCGCGGCCAGCGCCGCTTCGAAGCCCTTGTTCCCCATCTTCAGTCCGGCGCGGTCGATCGCTTGCTCGAGCGTGTCGCAAGTCAGCACGCCGAAGGCATGAGGGACTCCAGTCTCCTGCGCCGACTGGCCAATGCCGCGCGTGACTTCGTTGACGATCACATCGTAATGAGCCGTATCGCCGCGCAAGAGGCAGCCGATACAAATGATGGCGTCATATCTCTTAGTCTCGGCCAGCTTTCGGGCCGCCAGCGGAATCTCGAACGCACCCGGAACACGCACCAGGGCAATATCCTTCTTCTTCGCGCCCGAACGTACCAATCCATCGCAAGCGCTCAGCAAAAGCCGCTCGGTGATGAACGCATTAAACCGCGAGACAACAATCGCAAAGCGCTTGCCCGTGGCATCAAGCCGGCCTTCAATGGCCGGAACCGCCGGCTCAGGAGGACGCTCAATTTTCAGTTTTCCCGTCGTAGCTTTTCTCCGTGACTCTGTGTCTTTGATGCTGTGTCTTTTTGGTGAGCCGATTTGATCCACGCACGCCGCCGTGCATCGGAGGATCAAAAGGTTTTACTTCTGCACTCTGACTTCTGACTTCTTACTTGCCTTTAAATGCCGCCGGACGTTTCTCCAGAAACGCCGCCGTTCCTTCTTTCTTGTCTTCGGTCGCGCAGCAGACTCCAAATAACGATGCTTCGAGAAACAGTCCCTCGGACAGAGTCATCTCCATGCCCTTGTTGACGGCCTCCATCGCATATTGCACGGCCAGCGGAGCGTTGGCAATGATCTTCGCGGCAATCGCCTCGGCGCGCGGAATCAGATCGGCCGCCGCCGTCACTTCATTCACGAGGCCGATGCGATGCGCTTCCTGCGCCGTAATCATCTCGCCCGCCAGAATGTGCTGCATCGCGAGTCCCTTGCCCACTAACCGCGGCAAGCGCTGCGAGCCGCCATATCCCGGAATGATGCCGAGCTTCACCTCCGGCTGACCAAGCTTGGCGTTCTCGCTAGCGAGGCGCATCGTGCAAGCGAGAGCGAGTTCGCATCCGCCGCCGAGCGCGAAGCCGTTGATGCAGGCGATGACGGGCTTGCCGAGATTCTCAATCAGGTTGAGCACGTTCTGTCCGCGATGCGCGTACTTTTTCCCATTGACCGCATCCTGGACGGCGAGTTCGCTGATGTCCGCCCCGGCAACGAAAGCCTTCTCGCCGGAGCCGGTAAGAATTACAACGCGGATGCCGTCGTCGTTCTTGATGTCATGAAACGCCGCCCGCAACTCTTCCATGGTGCCCATATTGAGCGCATTAAGCACCTTGGGACGGTTGACGGTGACGTAAGCAATCGAGTTTTTCTTTTCGAGGAGTATGTTTTCGTAGGTCATATTATTTTCCGAAGAACCATGAGAATACGTGAAAAAAACCCACAACCATGCAAACTACAAGGAATATGAAAAAGGCAAAGCACCCGGCAGCCGCGAACTTTGCTCCGATAGAGTTTTTCGGCTTTGGAGGCAGTTCGGCTTCAACGTCCTCACGGCGCGTCAGCCTCCCGACCTTGAGTCCACCCAAGCTCGTCAAATAATCGAGGCTGATGGGGACAAACATTCTATCTGGGCCAAGCGGCAGTACGGCCGCATTAAGGAGTTCGATACCTGCGCGCAGATATCCTTTGCGATTTGCTATTAGCTCGCAACGATCTTCGACTTCGTCCGGATCGCCGTAGTGAATGAGCAGTGTTGCATCGTCTTTCGTTACTGCCGCGTCAAGCTCTTTCACTAGCCGTTGGATCTCGGGATCGTCCATAAGGGCCGTCCGTGAGAAGTGCTGTAATTGTATAGCAGGGGTGTTCCCATGTTAGCCATTCGCCTTCCCGCAAGCATCGAAAAGCGACTGGACCGCCTCGCCAAGCGCACCGGTCGCACGAAGACTTATTACGCCCGCGAAGCGATCATTGAATGCCTGGCCGACTTGGAAGCAGTGTACCTGGCAGAGCGGCGCTTGGAGGGAATTCGCGCGGGCCGCAGAAAGACCGTTCCTATCGAAAAAGTGATGCGCCGCTATGGCCTCGGCGATTGAGTTCGACACCGCTCGCCCAGAGAGAACTCAATAAGCTCGATCCCGCCATCGCACCCCGAATCCTGAAATTCCTGTTTGGGCGCGTGGCCAAACTGGACAATCCGCGCAGCATCGGCGAGCGCCTCCAAGGAAAGCTTCACCACCTTTGGAAGTATCGTGTCGGCGATTACCGCATTCTCTGTTTTTTCAAGCAAGAGGTACTGGTGGTCCTCGTCCTTGAAATCGGCCACCGCCGCGAAGTGTACAAGCGGTAGTGCTTGCCGTTCGTGGGCTGTCACTTTTGCAATCTGACTTCTTACTTCTGCAATCTCAGAACTTCCCTGCCACCGGCTTCTCCGGGTTCGAGTAATCGTAAAACCCTTTGCCCGACTTCCGCCCATACCAGCCCGCCATCACCATCCGCTTCAGCAGCGGAGGCGACGCGAACCGACGCTCCTTGAACTCGTCATACATCACGTGCGTGATGTAATAAGTTGTATCGAGCCCGACAAAATCCAGTAGCGTAAACGGACCCATCGGATACCCGCACCCGAGTTTCATTGCGTTATCGATATCTTCGATCGAGCCGACGCCCTCTTCATACGCACGGATCGCATCCAGCAGATACGGTACCAGCAGCCGGTTCACGATGAATCCGGTCTTGTCCGAAGTGCGCACCGGAACCTTGCCCAGCTTCTTCGCAAACTCGTAAGCCGAGTCGTACACCTCGGGAGCGGTTGCAATCGTCTTCACCACCTCGACCAGCTTCATCAGCGGCACGGGATTAAAAAAGTGCAGGCCGATGAAGCGTTCGGGCCGCTTGGTCGCCGCCATCAACTCGGTCACCGAAATCGAAGAAGTGTTGGTAGCAAAAATCGCCTCTCGCTTCACGATCCCGTCGAGCGAGTCGTACATATCGCGCTTCTGCTGCACGTTTTCGATGATGGCCTCGATCACGATCTCGCAGTCGGCCATTTCCTGACGGTTCGTCGTGCCCTTCAGCCGCGCGCGGATCGCGTCTTTTTGTGCCGGAGTGATCCCGCCCTTCTCGACCGGCCGCTCGGCAAACTTGGCCAGCGACTTCTCAATGCCGGCAAAGCCATTGTCGAGATACTTCTGATCGAGTTCGAGCACGGTAACGTCGAACCCGGCAGTCGCGCAGACTTGCGCGATGCCGGAACCCATCAGGCCACAACCGAGAACACCAACTTTTTTCATTTCCATGGAAGTCCTTGAGTTTGGTCTAAGAAAGAAATCCAGAAAGCAAATCCTACGAATCGTGCGCCCGCGATTTCCCCCATTTCAATTTGTGAAACATCATAGCGGATGCAGGAACGCTAATCTCAGGATTAGATTCGTCGTAAAACACGACCGTTAAGTCATCTCGACTATCGCAAAAGAAAGTCAGGAACGAACCGGCCCTGTGTCCGCCCCGTTGGTCATTAAACTGATATATGACGCGTCTCATTATTGGTTTCTCTTCGCGTCCTACGCGGAAAGAACCGAGCGAAATGCCCGACGTCTGCATGGCCCGTCGTTCCCATATCCAACGCCATGCAAGGTAGCAAACCGGGAGCCACGCAGACACCGCGAGATACGCGAAAAATAGGAGACCGTAGTCGGACGGTGCAAGGTCGGGCATCGTCGATACCGCCGCCAGCGCCCCAAGGGACAAGAGACCTACCGTCATGAGTAGCCACAGGTTGCGCACCTCAATCCTGAACTCATACCACTTTTTGAAAAACGCTAACGTGATTTCTCGTCCGCTAAGGCGCAGCCTCACGTCGCCATGATATTCAATGATCTCTGGATTCATCCAAAGTTGCAGGCTTCGCTTTGCCCGAGGAAAGAAAAACTGGCCGACAACCAGAAAGAGCAGAGGTATCCCGGCCGCAACAAAAAGCGCCCATTTCGCCCACAAGGTAACGGAAAAAGCCAAAATGAGAGCGACGAATCCTATCCCGAAGATTTTTAGCGGTCTCACGAGCTTCAAATCTAGCCGAAGCGAGGCCGGAATACCCTTTCACAAATTTTATTCGGTTCTCTCTGCCTCCGTGGTGAATGCGCCGTTAGTGAAAGCTCTCCACCACCATAGCAATCCCCTGCCCGCCGCCAATGCACGCCGTGGCCAGCCCGTACTTCTTCTTTCGCCGCCGCAATTCATAGAGCACTGTAATCACGAGCCGCGTTCCAGACGCGCCTAGTGGATGGCCCAGCGCGATCGCTCCGCCATTCACGTTTACTTTTTCGCGATCGAGGCCCAGCTCTTTTTCTACCGCCAGATACTGCGCCGCGAAGGCCTCGTTCACTTCGATCAGGTCGATGGAATCCAGGTTCATGCCCGCGCGCTGCAGTGCGGCTTTCGTCGCCGGAACCGGTCCGCTCCCCATGATCTTCGGATCGACGCCCGCGATCCCCCAATTCACGATTCGTCCCAGGGGCTTTAGATTGCGCTTCTGCGCGTCTTCCAGCGACATGACTACCACCGCCGCCGCGCCGTCCACGATGCCGCTCGCGTTGCCGGCCGTGACGGTACCGGGCTTTCCTCGCGACGGGCCGAACGCAGCGCGCAGCTTCGCCAAGCCTTCCATCGTCGTCTGGGGACGCCGGTGATCATCCTCGGTCAGCATCTCGCCCGTCGGCTCGCCTTTCGAATTGCGCAGCGGCACCGGCGTCAGCTCATCCTGAATGCGCCCTTCTTTATAGGCAGCGTCGGCCAGTTGTTGCGAGCGCAACGCGAACTCATCCTGAGCCAGGCGCGTAATGCCCTGCTGCTCGGCGTATAACTCAGCCGTGCTCGACATGGCGAGTCCGCAATAGGAATCGAACAGCGCGACCATCAACGAGTCTTCCAGCTTGCCGCCCGGCGCGAGTGTGAACCCGTCGCGCCCGCGGATCGAAAAGGGCGCCTGCGACATCGCCTCCATGCCGCCCGCGAGCACGATCTTTGCCTCGTCCGTCTGGATCATCTGCGCCGCGCTGACAATCGATTGCATACCCGAGCCGCACAGCCGGTTCACGGTCAGCGCGGGAGTCTCAATCGGCAATCCCGCCCGCAGTCCCACGTGCCGCGCGCCGTAGAGGGCGTCGCCCGTCGTCTGCTGCGCGTTGCCAAACACGACATGATCGAATTCCCCGGCATCAATCCCTGCTCGCTCGATGGCCGCCTTCCCCGCGATCGCGCCCAGTTCCTGCGCCGTATAGTCCTTGATTTTTCCGCAATACCGCCCAAAGGGCGTGCGCGCGCCACTGACGATTGCAATATCTCCAGGTTTCAACATGAGTCCAGCTTCTATAGAAGAGTGCGCTGGCCTGTGGCCAACCGTACAGTTTACCAGCGCCTGGGAAGCGCGGGAAGCAACAGAAAAGCAAGTCAAAAGTCAGAAGTCAGATTGAAAAAGTGAACCCCTCATGCATGGTCGTGGGGTTGCTTCGGCAATCTGACTTCTGCCTTCTGACTTGCCCTTGACTTCTGCCTTGTTCTACGCCACGGCCGCCGCTGCGAACTGCGGCGCCTGGCAGACGATTTTTCCGGGCCCTTGCGAGATTGCAAGATCCAGCGCGTGGTCGGCACGGTTTACCAACTCCGTCACAATGTCGACCGAATCGAACTGCTCCCGCATCACGGCCTGGGCCAGCGCGGCCGAAAATTCGACCGCTTGTTCCTGGCCCGGCCAATGGACCTCGCGCAACTGGCGGCGCAGTTTTTCTACTGCCAGTAGGGCGTCTTTTTCGCCGGTGTCGCCCAGCACCAGAGCCACGGTCGTCGCCTCATAGCGGAAGGCCAGATCGTTGGTGCGGATGTTGGCGGAAATCAGCTGCCCGATCTGGTTCATGGTCTTCGTAACTACAGTCTCGCCGTACTCCTTGATCAGGACACTGCGCTTTCCGAACTGGAGCAGGAGGACCGTGACCTCGGTTCCCTGCTGCAATCCGCGCCGCGTCTCGGCCTGCAGCAGATCCAGATAGGAAGCGCGCTTCAGCAGCCCCGATTTCTCGTCCGTGACAGACAGATTCTTGACCAGCCGGCGCAGGCCCGCATTGTTGAGCGCAATTACCATCTGGTCGCTCAAAGTCCGGATCACCAGGACCTCGGACGCCTGCCATGTTCGAGCCTCGTTCTGCGCGAGAATCAGAATCCCGACATGGTCGTCGCCTTCGGCCAGCGGCACCGCCAGCAGCGATTCAATTTGTAATTCAACGACGGCGGAGCGAACCTCAATCAACTCGGGAGCGTGAGCCGCATCCGAAATGGCGATTGTGCCCCGCGTCACTGCCAAATCCTGCAGTGCTTCCACCACGCTCGCCAACGCCACCGCACTGACCACCGGCATTCCATCCCGGTGATGCTCCTGCATACTCGACGCCGGAAGCCCCGGCTTGCGCAAGGCCGCAATGCAGCGTCCCGTCTGCCAGATGCCACCGATCTCGTGGGCAGCGACTTTCAAAACACCCTCGGCATTCGCCTCGTGATAGAGCTTGCGCGTGATGTCCGCCACCTTCGCCAGGCTGCTCACATCGCTCGGCTCCGTCGCCGGCCCCGGATGTGGAGATGCGACTGGACGGGAGGAAAACTGTGTGGAGGGACGCGGAGTCGGAGCAGGAACCAGTTGCGGGTCCTGGGATTGCGCCGCGTCGAATCGCAGGATATCGAGCTGCGAGGCCGGGATCTCAAATGCTGTGTCGTGCCAGGACGTGACGGGCATAGACTCACCCGTAGCCAGCTCAGCCGAACTCGAGATAGTTGAAGGCGAATCGAGCGAAAAAGTGCCCAATGAAGTTGGACCGGGCGAAGGCTGCGATGTTGTAGCGCCCATGCTACTTGCCGGCACGGCCGCAGCCGAGGACTTCGCGTACCTGGTTTCAAATCCTGACGCCAGGTAAAGGCGCTGCAGGTCGGCGTTCCGCTCTTCCTCCCGCGGAAACAGCTCGTGAATCTGCCGCAACCGCTCGATCGCCTTCGCTTTCATTCCATACTGCACAAGAATCTCGGCTTGCAGCATGAGGTCCTGGAGCGCAGCATCGCCCAGACTCGGCTCGGCAAGCTTGACGGGAACCTGCTCTTCTCTCTTCGCCGTCGCCACGCGTCCCGAAATCGTCTTGAAGCGCTGCTCGCCGACCTTGCCGCGCAGAGCCTCCAGCCGCTTCGGATGCCCCGGCTCGAAGGGATCAATCTCGGCGGCACGGTCCAGACATTCCGCCGCTTTCTCGTAATCCTGCATCGTGCAATAAAGATCGAACAGCTTCAGCAGCGTCTGCGCGTAATCGCCTTCGCGATTCGAGGCGTTGAACAGCTCCGCCAGGAACTCCAGCATCGCGGCCGTAGGACGGTGCGCCGCCATCAACTCCTGCAGGGTGTTGATGAACGATCGGCGTTCCCCGCGTCTGCGCTGGAATGCCTCCAGTTTTCGCGCCAGCGCCACCGCTGCGCCATCGAGCTCGGCATCGATCATCTTTCCGATCAGCGCCTGCACCTGGTGCATGCGCGACGGGTTTCGCTCGAACATCTGCCAGATCAGAGGCTCGGCCTCCTCGCAGCGCTCCGCCGCCATCAGCGCCTGTGCATACAGGTCTCGCATTTCCACCGATGCGTCCTCGGCATTTACCAGTGGTTTGAATACGAAGATGGCCGCGCCCGCGTCGCCTCTTGCCAGCAGGTTCTTGCCATAGGCGAATGCGATCTTCGGATCTGCCGGATTCTCCGCGTAGGCGCTCTCGAAATACCGCTTGGAGTTGTCGCCCGAACCTTCGTTCAGTTCGGCCAGCTTCAGGAACGCCTCCGCCGCCATGCCGTGCTCTCCCAGTTCGGAAGAGAGTTCCGCGAACCGCAGGTGATTGGAAGCCGAGGGCTCTAGGCTCACGATCCGCCGTAACACCAGCAGCGATTCTTCCCGGCGCCCCTCCCGCCGCAAATCGAGCAGAGCGTCCTCGTAGGTCGACACCGCGAGCTTCCTGTTCGGACGCTCCAGCAGTTGCCCGAACCTTACTTTCTGCTCCCATGTGGGATTGCCATAGCGCGCCAGTTTCTTGTAGGTCAGGCTCGCCCGCGTCGAGTCGTTCGACTCGATCTGCCGCTCAAACAGCTCGCCCAGCAACTGCACTGCCTGGCCCGATTTATTGAGCGAGAGGCAAAGGTCCGCGGCAACCTGCCGCACGTTGTCATTATGCCGATCTTGTTCCAGAATCTGGAGATACTCCGCAAGCGCTTCGGGCGTCTTGCCCTTTTGCAGGAGCTTTTCCGCCTTCTCCATGCGGCGCAGGATCTCGACACGATTGGGGTTTTCGGGCATGGGTGGCCGAGATACTCCGGGCGTTTCTGGGCCATCGCGGACAGCTGGGGGCAGAGAACGACCTGCTTGGATTCTAGGTTTCACCCAAAGCAGCAGCAACGCGCATCGTCACAACCGCAATTACGAAAGTCATAGGGCAGAACGGGTTATTGGAAGTCATTGTGTTTCGTTCCGCGCGAATCCCCGCAGCCTCCTAACTCCATGAGTTTCGTGGTTCGCAATTCTGCCAGAGTGCCCTGCACTGGCCTCGCGACATTCACGACAGCAGATACCGTTACCTCCGTAAGGTAACCATGGCTCTTTTCCCCGTGTCCTTTTACTATCCCTTTCTTATCCTGATAGTTGATCGCACTGTCGGAAAAATCGTGTGACCATCGGCCCTATGCTTAGGTTCATCTCGACCCACTTCGCGCTGGTGGCATACATCGCGACGGGAGTGGGATCGTTCCTGTTCGTGGCCGGGGTGTGGCTCTTTGCGAGAAAGCGGTCGCTCGCTCCCGTTCCCACAGCCACGACTGGCAGCGCGGCGGCTGGTCGAATTGCACTCTCTGGCAAGGCCACCGGGCCCTACACTCTGTCGGCTCCGATCTCAGGACAGCGCTGCTACCTTTCGCGAACCACTGTCTGGCAACAAAGCCAGGCAAACGGCAAGGCGAAGTGGAACAAGGTCGCCCAGGAAACGCTGCATCTTCCCTTCTTCATCGAGGACGCAACGGGGCAATTACTGGTCGAACCCTCCGGCGCGGCGTTGGATGACCTGCAACCGAATCTCAGCCAGGAATACTGGACCCCCTCGACCTCCCTGAGGTCCGAGGAGATTCCGCCGCGGGTCAGCACCTTCCTCCTGCGCCACGGAATATCCGAAAACCTCCCAACCCGCATTGAAGAACGATCCCTGCCACCTCAGACTCCCATCTTCATCACCGGAACAGTGGTTAAGAATCCTGGCATTGAGGTGCGTCCGCTGGCGCCGGCCACCGGCGATCCGATGGACCATCCCGTGATCGATCGCGAGGCGACGGGAAAGATGGCCCTTCCTGACAGCCGTCCGGAAATCATCAAGCTTGCCAGCGGCCCCGCGCCATCCTCGACGGCGCAGATGACCCAGCAGGCAAAGATCGCCGCCGCGCTCAATCGCGCTGGAATCACTGGCCCAGAAGGCTGGACGGTCGCCCGGGTGCGCTTCGACAATGGCGGCGAGGATGATTTGCGCTTCGGCAACGTGATCTCCAGAAGCGGTCAGGAACAAGGCGCGGTGCTCGAAGATGGAGCGAAGCCGCCGGCAATCTCCGCGCCGGAACCTCGCTCTACCGAGAAGGATCAGAGCCAGGTACCGCCGAAAGAACCAGGGAACGGGAAGGGAGATGGCGGCCAACTCGAAACTGCCCCCTCTTTTGATCTGACTCCGCCGCTTGCATTGATGAAGGGCTCAATGGGGGCTCGCTTCGTCATCTCCTCTTATAATCCGGCGAGGTTTGGCGGTTCGCTGGGCTGGAGTTCGGTCGTGATGGTCGTCGCCGGCACGGGACTCACGCTGCTTGGACTCTGCATGATGCTGTTTGAGCAGCAGGTGCGCGCGTCGCTTAAGGCGCTCTGAAATTGAGGGCTCTGAGTCAGGAATGAGCGCTGTGACCGAACTGGTTCGGATCAGCACCGGCGATATTTCCCCATCCACGATTGTCCGAACTGAATCCCGGATTCTTCGCCCGGCCTCGGCGCGAAACCCATTTCAGTAGGCAATCCGCTTGGTACCCCCCTCTCTTTCGATCTATTGGAATCAATAGCTTAGCGGCTTGTTCCCGCCAGATCTTTGAATAATAATGGGTTACGTCGATTCATTGAAAGCAAAGGACTTGGAGCGAATTCCAGTCGCTAAGTGCTTTAGAATGAATATAGATATATTACCAGTTAGTTACCTGTAACTCGCGAGATATTCCATATACA
The DNA here is from genome assembly GCA_963838315.1 of uncultured Acidobacteriaceae bacterium. Taxonomy (GTDB): domain Bacteria; phylum Acidobacteriota; class Terriglobia; order Terriglobales; family Acidobacteriaceae; genus Acidiflorens. The sequence continues at coordinate 393,692 of CAWIQW010000003.1, read as the reverse complement.
GGACTTAGCCTGAAAGGGCGCGCGTTCGCTCTTCGTCGGTCGCTTTCTGGGAGACACGGAACGCCTATTTAGTGTAATGAGAGATGTTTCAACAGTTATCACTCAGCAGGAGTTATCCGTCCGTGTTCCGCCCTCTCGGCAAACGCGTTCCAGTACGCCTCGCCAAGCCCAAAGAATTCTTCGAGCGTGACCAGTTTCTCTCCTATGTGGAAAGTGGCCCCTTCTCCCCGAATGTACGCCTCCACGTAAGAATCTCGTCCAACCGTTAAGCCCAGTTGCAGGGCGACAACATCAGAACCACGGCCAAGGGTCGCATTGGACACTTCTAAACCGGCACTAATCAGTCCCTCGAAGTCATTCCACGACTGCGACTCTTCACGCCATTTGCGATGGTACTCAGAAATAATGATGCTCTGCTGCTCATTGGGTATCCCCGGTGGAATCGGGCATCCGCCCGGCCACGGGACGTTGCGGAGCGAACGGACGGATTGCACGCCATTGACGATAATGACGAATCGGGTTCCCTCTGGGAGATGGTGGAAATCCCTAACGTAATCGACATCGAATCGCAGGGTAACAGTCCGAGCTAACAGGTCGGACTCGATTGAAAGCAGGTCACCATCATGCAGCGCATCCCAAAGACTAAACGTCGGAATTCCTTCCGGGAAATTGACCCAATCGACTATTGGTTTTTCATCAGAAGCCACAAGATTCCTCGGCAGCATAGTACCAGTACCACTCTCAGCCTTCGGCACCGGCAGTGTCAGTTGGCGTAAACAGTTTCACTCATTGACCTCGGCAAAGGGGCCGGGGAGGAGGTTCTGAGTGCTATGGGGATGTTACGTCAACTATCGTCGTTTCGACCCGATCGTCGAGCTAGTTCGCGTCCGTTTCAACAAACGCTCTGCTTGCTCTAAGCAATCCTGAGTGACATTCTTTGACCTGCACACCTTCCTCAGAAAGGATGCAGCTTTACGGATGTTTTGGCCTTTTCCCAAATAGAGTTTGGCAATCTCAAAATTAGCTTCGCCATCATCTCCGCCATTCATCTGTAGTGCTCGTTCAAACCAATAAAAGGCTCTCTGGAAATTCCCGTCATCGCGCCAAACTGTGCCGATGTTGTGGGCCGCTGTGGCTTCACCCCGACGGTAGGCGCGCCTGTACCAATAAAGGGCCAGCCCCTTGTTGTGCCTTGTGCCGACCCCGTTGTCGTACATGTAGCCGACGTTTACCTGCGCTCCGCTCTCACGCATCTTCGCAGCCGCGAGCATCAGTCGAAAAGCTGGCCGCAGGCGACCGCGCTCCCATTCTTTATCGGCTCGGACCCACGTCTCCACCGCTGTGGACTTAATGTCTCGTCGCTTAGGCATTCTCGTCCCCCATGGTTAGCTCACCAGCATTCTAGAGCACCGAGCGGCGATAACTGGCGAAAACAGATGGGATGAGAAGGCCGGTCTCCGTCGGGATGCTGTACGCTCCCAAGTTATCGACGTGCTGGACGATGTTTCAACCTCTATCCCTCAGATGAGGCGACCGGAATCGTAGACCTTGATCCCATTTGAGCTTAGCGTGTGCCCGAACTCCGCGAGCAGCGAGGGCTGAGTGGAGGCGAAATGCAAGTCTGCGTCGTTGCAGAGCATGAAGGCTAAGTCTGTACCGACCGGGAAGAGAAGGAGGTCTGATGTCCCGCGCCACTCTATCGTCCCCTCGCCGATGCCCACCCTGATGAAACGTTCTAGATCGACGAGTTCTACAACTTGGTCACGCCCTTGTTCCTTCCCCGCGACGTCACGATCCAAAACAAAGCCAAACTCGATGCGAACCTTCTCGACCGTTTTAGTGCGGAGAAACTCCACGATCAACTGGAGGGCTTTCCACCAAACCGGCTCCTCAAGAACCTCGGTTACAAGCTCGCTGGCATTCGGATTAGCGTCAGTGAGTGTGCCCATGGCTGAATCCTACCAGCCGTCTCGGTCGTCCTTCTAGTAGTTGCTGTTAACAGATGGGATGAGAAGGCCGGTCTCCGGACGGGATGCGGTGTACGCTCCCAAGTTATCGACGTGCTCAAGGCACAGATAAAAAGGAGACCGGCAATGAAGAAGGTTAGCACCAGAGCAGCAGCGCAGAGCAGGAATATTTTGCAGCCGAAACTAACCGTTGGATTGGATCTGGGAGATCGCAACAGCTGGTCGGTGCCCCATTCAAGCCGCATTGTTAGAGATGAGCATTTTCCAACAACCATCTGGATCGATCCGGCGGTAAAGACTAAGATTCTCTCGATAAGAATCCCCTTGAGGCAGTTTAAACATGAGACTGTTACGGGCTGTTGTGTTGTGCCTTGCCACAAGCTGTATGGCAATCGCACAAGCGTCCGATGGGCGGCCAGAGATACCCACAGGCGTGAAGTACAAGGTCGCAAGCGACGACGTGAATGCTGCGGCCAAGACTCTGCTTGAAAAAGCTCTAACGGGCAATAAGTCGGCTCTGAAAGATCTCCTGAGTGACGCCTTGACGTGCGGCCCCATGCTTTGGCAAACAATGAAGCCGGTTGCGGCGCCCGTGTTGCTCAATGCTAAACCAGTAACGATGGTCGTAACGACGCCCGTGGCAGTTACTACGGAAGGGCGTGCGCTGGTATCAGATGAAACGCGCCAGACCTTTTGGGCGGCGTTGACCGAAAAGTTTCCCGCACTTTCATCGGGAAAGGTACGTAAAGCGAAGGCGAACGAGATCAGCTTCTACTGGGCGACCATTCCCTTCGACATCGAAGAGCCATTTTTTGCGATTGAGGCGGGCTCCGACGTTTTCATCGTCCAGATCACACGGGACAAGGACAAAACGGCTCTCTTCTGGATCGATCTTGTAGGCGACTTGCGTACGCTAAAGCGTCAACAACCCTCCGACGAAACGACAAAGAACATTACAGATGCGTTGGCCAAAGAGGCTGAGACATCAAGTCCCGAGGCGATGTATCGGGCCGGAAAGGCCTATCTGACGGGAAATGGCGCGCCTGTGGATGCGGAGAAAGGACGCACTCTGGTGGATAGTGCTGCACGGAATGGCGTGCTTGACGCGCAGTTGCTACTAGGGATGGCGTACTTCTCTGGGAAATATCTGCCACAAGATCGCACTAAAGCTGCTCCATATTTGCAGATGGCCGCGACAAAGGGAAATGCGATGGCCCAATACTACGTCGGCGCAATGTACCTGCACGGCGCGGGATTGGAAAAATCAGCCGAAAAAGCCATGCCCTACCTCAAACAGTCTGCCGATCAAAACTTCGCAGCTGCGGAATATGAACTGGGGGCCATGTATTTCCAGGGAATAGGAGTCAGTATTGACAAGGCTCGAGCCTGTGGGCTGTACGTTAAGGCCGTAGACCATGGCAATATGGCGGCAACGAATGATTTGGGGTGGTGTTATCAGCAGGGGGAAGGTGTCGAAAAGGACATTCCCAAAGCTGCGGCTCTTTACACAAAAGCAGCGGAAGCTGGTCAGTTACGAGGCCAAGGTAATCTGGCGATGCTATACCGAGCGTCCGGCGAATGGGAAAAAGCATACATGTGGCTGCGGGTGGCGGAAATTGGCGGCGGAGGCGCTCAGGCGCGGGTGGCAATTGACGATGTGAAGAAACACATGACGCAAGCACAAGTTGATGCTGCTGAAGCCAAGATAGCCGATTGGCAGAAGGCGCACACCATGAAGCCTAAAATGGAGTGAGAGCAACTCGTCGAAGCAGGACCGCTGACGAAATCACGCGTTTGCACAACTTTGCGCCGCTTATTCATCCCGCTCAGCGCGCTTCATCTCAAAGACAACTCAAAATTCGCAGTCAAAGAATAGCTCTCAGTGCGTATTCCCGCTTTCCATTGACTTCACCGCAGGTCCCGCCTACCATCGACGAATTCCATGATCGGCCAAACCGTCTCGCATTACCGCATTATCGAGAAACTGGGCGGCGGGGGAATGGGTGTGGTCTACAAGGCCGAAGACACTCGACTTAGCCGGTTTGTCGCGCTCAAGTTTCTCCCCGAGGATGTGGCGCAGGATCGCCAGGCGTTAGAGCGTTTCCGGCGGGAAGCGAAGGCTGCTTCGGCCCTGAACCATCCCAACATCTGCACCATCTATGACATCGGAGAAGAGAACGGCCAGGCTTTCATCGTCATGGAATTTCTCGATGGCATGACTTTGAAGCATCGCATCGGGGCCCGGCCGATGGAACTCGATCTGCTGCTTTCGCTAGCCATTGAAACCGCCGACGCGCTCGATGCCGCTCACGCCGAAGGCATTGTGCATCGCGATATCAAGCCGGCCAACATTTTCGTCACCAAGCGCGGACACGCCAAGGTATTGGATTTCGGACTCGCCAAGGTGACAGGCGATCCTCGTCACCAGCGCGATTCAGCGCTGACTTCAGCTGCTACTGCGGCTGTCGATGTCGAGCACCTGACCAGTCCGGGCACGGCAGTGGGCACGGTCGCCTACATGTCGCCGGAGCAGGCTCGCGGCAAGGAACTCGACTACCGTACCGATCTTTTTTCTTTTGGCACGGTGCTCTACGAGATGGCGACCGGGACTGTGCCTTTCCGCGGGGATACCTCGGCGGTCATCTTTGAAGCGATTCTTGGCCGGGCGCCGGTTTCTCCCGTCCGCCTGAACCCCGACCTGCCCGCGGAACTGGAACGCATCATCAACCGCGCGCTCGAGAAGGACCGCGAACTGCGCTACCAGCACGCTTCCGAGATGCGGGCTGAATTGCAGCGACTGAAGCGCGATACCGATTCCAGCCGTCGAGTGGTTGCCGCCGTCGACGATGGCGCGCCGCTTACTGGCAGCGGAGCGGTCGCTGCCCGGCCTTCCAGCGGTTCCACAATTCCGGCTCCATCCTCCGACGCTACGGCTGCGGCTATTTCGGCAGCTGTTCCGGCGCAGGCCAGTTCTCCGGCGGTGAGCGCTCCCGCTCGAAAGAACTGGATCGTGCCCGCGGCGGCCGGCCTGATCGTTGTTCTCATTGGCATCGTTTTCTTTTTCCACCAGCGGCAAAGCCACGCGCTCACGGGCAAAGATTCGGTCGTGCTCGCGGATTTCGTCAACACGACCGGCGATGCGGTCTTTGACGGCACGCTGAAACAGGCGCTGGCCGTGCAACTGGAGCAGTCTCCTTATCTGAACCTGTTGCCAGAATCCCGCATCCGCGAGGCCTTGCGCTTCATGGGACGGCAGCCCGATGAACGCATCAGCAACGATGTGGCGCGGGAAATCTGCATGCGGGAAGGCGCGAAGGCGATGATCGCCGGGTCGATTGGAAGCCTGGGCACGCACTACGTGATTACGGTGTCCGCGCTGAACGCACAAAACGGCGATGTGCTGGCGCGCGAGGAGACCGAGGCCGAGAGCAAAGAGCGGGTCCTCAAGTCGCTGGACACAGCGGCTTCCCATCTGCGGGAGAAGCTGGGCGAGTCGACTGGTTCGGTGCAGAAGTTTGCTACTCCGCTGGAACAGGCGACGACTTCATCGCTTGAGGCCTTGCAGGCGTTCACTCAAGGCCAGGCCGAGCACCAGAAACTCGCGGATGACAAAGCGATTCCGTATCTGAAGCGCGCTGTCGAACTCGATCCCAACTTCGCCATGGCGAACGCGACGCTGGGAGTCTCCTACAGCAACCTCACGCAAAATGAACTGGCGGAAAGTTTTATCACGAAGGCTTTTGACCTGAAGGACCGGGCCAGCGAACGCGAACGGCTTTACATTTCGTCGCACTACTATGACCAGGTCGCGCGCGACCTCGAAAAAGCGGTTGCGACCTACGAGCAGTGGATTCAAACCTACCCCCGCGACACCGCGCCCCGCGACAACCTCTCGCTGCGCTATGCGGCCATCGGGCAGAATGAAAAAGCCCTGGCCAGTTCCAGTGAGGCCATGCGCATCGATCCAAGGGACGCATACGCGTACCAGAATGTCGCCGACGCGTACACGCGCCTGGGCCGCTTCGATGAAGCACGCGCCGTGGCGGAACAGGCGATCGCGCAGAAGATCGGCCGCTCCGTTAACTTCACGATCTTCGAACTCGCCTGCCTTCGGGGTGATGAAGCCACCCAGCGCCACCAGCTGGAATTAGCTGCCGGAACTCCGGACGAACCTTTTCTGGTATGGTTTCGCGCACGCAACGAGAACTCCCAGGGCAAACTGCGCCAGGCCCGCGCCGATTATGCGCTGAGCGAAATCGCCACCCAGCGCCTCGGCTTCAAGGAATTCTCCGGCATTCTGCTGGCCAGCCAGGCAGCGGATGAAGCGGCGTTAGGCAATCTGGACGGTGCTCGCCAGCATACTGCCCAGGCGCTAGCCGCTTCCCAGGATCGCGATACCCGGGAGAACGCCCTGGTGGTGCTGGCGCAGACGGGAGATAGCGCGCGCAGCCAGAAAATGGCGCAGGAGTTGATGCGCCAATATCCAACCGGCACATTGCTTAATAAGGTCTGGGTTCCAGTTGCGCAAGCCTATACCGATCTCGCGCGCAACCAGCCGGCGCAGGCCGTGACCCACCTTGAAACGGCCGCTCCTTATGAAATGGGAGCGGGACCGGGCGCTGCAGGTTTCACCATCAATTACCTTCGCGCCGAAGCCTACCTGCGATTGAAAGATGGCGCAAAAGCGGCCGCCGAATATCAGAAAATCCTTGCTCACCGGGGTGTCGATCCCCTCGATGTGAATTACAGCCTCTCCCATCTGGGTCTCGGGCGCGCTTACGCGCTGCAGGGCAACAAGGAGCAAGCCAAGACTGCCTATCAGGATTTCTTCGCCGCCTGGAAAGACGCCGATCCCGACATCCCGGTCATGAAACAGGCGAAGGCAGAGTATGCCAAGTTGCAGTAGCGGGAACGGCCGCTTCTAGAACGTCATCCCCGATCCCAGCAAGCTATACAACAGAATTACCAGCACGATCACCGTGAACGTCACATACAAGTGATCGCGCTCCAGCGCAAATCCCACGATAGATAGGGCCACGCGCGCGATCGGAGTGGCGATGAGAAGGAGCAATCCCAGTTGGATCAGGCCTCGTCCATGGCCACCCATGACGCTCTGAATGACTCCGGGGATGGTGCGAAAATCCGAGGGCTCGCCGCGAAACACGCGGTAATCGGCGGGCTCGTGCGCATGGCGGTGGAGATAGATACAGGCGCCCGCCAGAACCACCGCCGCCGAGATCAGGACGCCGGTGCGAAGCAGGTTGCCGAGAATGGCTTCCAGGCGGCGGTCTCGCCACGGTTGCTGCTGAAACTTGCGCGGAGCACGGGATTGTACGCCGGCCAAGGGCATCAGATATTCCCCCAGAATCCTTTGTAAAGCATTTGCAGACCGAGCACGAGAATCACCAGGCTGAAGACCAGGCGCAGCGATTTCGTCTCGGCCTTGACCAGCACGCGTGTGCCGAACAGCGACCCGCCCAGCACGCCTAACATCACAGGCATCGCGAGGCCAGGGTCGATGTATCCGCGGCTGAAGTAGACGCCGGCGCTGGCGGCTGCGGTCACTCCGATCATGAAGTTGCTGGTGGTGGTCGAAACCTTGAACGGGATGCGCATCGCCTGGTCCATGGCGAGGACCTTGACGGCTCCGGAACCGATGCCGAGCAGGCCGGACAGCGCCCCCGCTCCAAACATAAGACTGAAGCCGGTGGGCACGTTCTGCACGTTGTAACTGCGCTGCCCTTCCTTGTCGGGGAAACTGCCGTTCATGCGGAGACGTGTGGCCAGCGGATCGGGCGGCAGATGGCGCTGGGCGGCCGGGCGCATCTTGCGAGAGAGATACGCCGAGTAAAGCAGCACCGCGCCGAAGATCACCGCCAGGGCGCTGGTCGGGATGCGCGCGGCCAGAAAAGCGCCCAGCAACGCGCCCGCGGTGGTGGCAATCTCCAGAAACATGCCGATCCGAATGTTGGAGATGCCTTCCTTCACATAAGCGGCGGCCGCGCCCGAAGACGTTGCGATCACGGAAACCAGGGAGGCCCCGATGGCGTAGCGGATATCCACGTGGAAAAAGATTGTGAGGAGCGGAACGAGCACCACGCCACCGCCCAGGCCGGTCAACGATCCGAGAAACCCCGCCGCGAACGAAACGATCGCCACCACCGTGGTGAAGACGAGAATGGTCATCCGATTTCTAGGTTACACCTTGCCCACAAGCGTCGGTTGGATGCGCGAAGGACGCCGGAGGGTGTCGCCAGAGGTTCACCGCGACAGGAAATGCCCGGGGCAAAAAAAAGGCGCGGGATTTTTGTCTCGCGCCCAATCCGATTCTCGGAAAGACTCAACCAGGGTCTGACGAACTTCTACCTAACACAGTAAATTCTTAATCTCGGGATCGCGTATCAAAATCTAAGACAGCTGCCAGGAAATCGCGCCGTTTGGCGCACGTCTCACGGCGCTAGTTTTCCCAAACGATGTGGGCCTTTTTCGCCTTCAAGTGCTGCTTCCTGAGTTCACGCGCCATGTCGCCCAGCGGCACGGCCGCCATCTGCGGGAAATCGGAAGCTGGACGGTCGCCCTGAACGTAAGACGTGCCACCGCCACCGACGATAGACCGCTCTCCCGCCATGGGCGCGTAGTAGGCCGTCGCCGGATGCTCGGCGGGATGGAAAACGTTGGGCTGGTTATCGATGTGCCCGACCGTGTACTGGCCAAAAGCCGCGCTCGCCGAAAACAGCAGAGAAGCAAAGAGAATTTTTTTCATCGCGACACCTCCCGGAGAAGCCTCATGCCATTGGCGGATCAACCGCGAATGTGGGCTTGCTGCTCTGGATAGAAGCAACCTCTGTTCCAAACTTGCATCCGCTGAAATGGCCGATTGGCGGGGCTTGCGCTCTCTGCTGCGCAATTGTTTGCATAATTGTGAACGCCCTTTGGACGAATCGCATCCGCGCCGAAGCTCGCCCAGTTGTACAATCCATTTTTACCGGTTTTTGTGGCGTATTTGACCGAAATCACTGGTTCCTCCAGGCCCCAGTCGCTATCTCGGGGCCGCACATCCCGAGACGATTCGAGAATGGAGACTATGCAAAAAGCACTGTGGATCCTTCTGCTGTCGTTCACCGCGACGACGCTCGCGAGCGCAGCCGACTACAAGATCGCCAACACATGGAAACTGGGTGGCGATGGCGGATGGGACTACCTTACGGCCGACAGCGATGGACATCGCCTGTTCATCGCGCGCGCTACACGCGTGATGGTCATCGACACAACGACCGGCAACCAGGTAGGAGAGATTCCCGACACGCCGGGCGTACACGGCGTGGCCCTCGCCAACGATCTCGGCCGAGGCTTCACCAGCAACGGACGTGAAGACACGGTCAGCGAGTTCGATCTAAAGTCACTCGCCGTGGGAAAGAAAATCAAGGTCGGCAACGTACCCGACGCCATTCTCTATGACGCTTTCTCAAAGCGGGTTTTCACCTTCAACGCAAAGAGTCATGACACGACAGCCGTCGATGCCTCGAAAGGCGAGGTTGTCGGCAAGATCGACCTCGGCGGAAAGCCGGAATTTGCCGCGACCGACGAAAAGGGCACCATCTTCGTGAACATCGAAAACACTTCGGAGATCGTGGCCTTTGATCCGCAGAAGCTGGCCGTGAAGTCGCGCTGGAAACTGACCGATTGCGAGGAACCGACTGGCCTTGCGATCGACCGCAAGAACCGGCGTCTGTTTTCAGGTTGCGGCGGCGGCAAGACGATGGCGATCGTCAACGCCGATTCCGGCAAAATGGTCGCGGCGCCAGCGATCGGCCAGGGCTGTGATGCCACCGCATTCGATGCCGATCGCGGACTCGCCTTCGCGTCCGCCGGGGATGGCACAATCACGGTGATCAAGGAAGACGGCCCGGACAAGTTCAGCGTTCTGCAGACGCTCGTGACCCAGAAGGGAGCGCGCACCATGGCGCTCGACGCCAGAACTAATCAGCTTTTCACGGTCACCGCCAACGTAAGCGGCACCCGCGAAAACCGAAAGATTGAGCCGGATTCGTTCGTCGTGCTGGTAGCGGAACCCGCGCATTAACAGGATTGTTGTTCGATCGCCGGTTTGGCTTTGCCGGATGACTGTGTTAGCGTCAGCCTCGTCATATCCGAAAAGTATTGTGGAGGAGTAAACGTGGGATCCAGGAAATATTGGTTGGGGTTGGTTTTCTCGCTTGCCGTAATTTCATTGTCGGCCAATTTACTGCTGGCCCAAGCCGTCGCCCCCGACGCGGCGACGCGTCAACTGGCGCATGACATTTTCAAACACCTGATCGAGATCAACACCACCGATTCGGTTGGAAACGTTACGACGGCGTCCGAGTTCATGGCGCAGCGCTTCCGCGATGCCGGATTTGCAGCGGACGACATTCAGGTCCTCGGCCCGAATGATCGTAAGAAAAACGTGGTCGTCCGCCTGCACGGGTCGGGCAAGCACAAACCGGTGCTGCTGATCGGTCATCTCGATGTAGTCGAAGCCCGGCGTGAAGACTGGACTACCGATCCGTTCAAATTCGTCGAGCAGGATGGCTATTTTTACGGCCGCGGCACCAGTGACATGAAGGACGGCGACGCCATCATGTCGGCGACACTGATCCGCATGAAAAAAGAAGGATACGTGCCCAGCCGCGACATCATCCTTGCGATGACAGCCGACGAAGAAGGCGGCACATCCAATGGAGTCGACTGGCTCATCAAGAACCACCGCGAACTGGTCGATGCCGAGTTCGTGCTCAACCACGATGGCGGCGGCGTGCTCGCCGACCACGGCAAGCCCATCATGATGGAAGTCAACGCCACCGAGAAACTCTACGGCGATTTCGTGTTGACGGCGACCAATCCGGGCGGCCACAGCTCGCTGCCCCGGCCCGAGAACGCGATCTACGAACTGGCGGCGGCTTTGACGCGCATTGCCAACTACCAGTTTCCGTTCGAACTGAACAACATCACGCGCGCGTATTACGAGCGGCAGGTCAAGCTGTCAACCGGGCAGCGCGCCGCCGATCTGCAAGGGATGCTGAAGACTCCTCCCGACATGGAGGCCGTGGCGCGCCTCTCGAAAGATCCGATTGACAACTCGACGATGCACACGACCTGCGTCGCGACCCGGTTGAGCGGAGGCCACGCCAACAACGCGCTTCCACAGATGGCGCAGGCGAATGTGAACTGCCGCATTGAGCCCGGTCATTCGCTGGAAGAGATTCGCTTGGCGCTAGAAAAAGTCGTGGCTGATCCGAAAATAAAAGTGCAGTTCCGCGAGAATAATAACCTCCTCATGGACCATGGCTCCGATCGCCACAGTTATGTTCCGCCCGCGCCCCGCAAAGACGTCTTCGATGCCATCGACAAAATTGTCGCGGAAATGTGGCCGGGAATCCCGGTGCTGCCCAACATGAGCACAGGCGCGTCCGATGGCGTCTACACCAACGCGGCCGGTATGCCGACCTATTGCGTTTCAGGCGAACAGTACGACCGCGACGATATTCGCGCCCACGGAAAAGATGAGCGCACCGGAGTCGAGGCCTTCTATCGCGGAGTGGATTTTTATTATCCCTTCCTCAAGGCGGTTACGGCCGATTGAAAATGGGGCGCGATGCCGCCGGGGGCACATTCCCGCCTTCGTGCGCGGAGGAGGCCGGTGGACGATGGGCCGCTCCATCCGGGTCCGCTGGCGCTGCGCCCCTGAGAGAATCTTTGATCAGCTCCCTACGCGAGCAACTCCGCCAGGATCCCGGTGCATTCCGGCCCCGCCGCTTCTTCGCTATGCGGACTGTGCCGCCCGCTCTCTATGAAGCGCAACTCCGACCCTGGAACCGCCGCACAGGCCCGTTCGATCTCTCCCGGCTCGGTTCTCGGATCGCCTCTGCCATGCACAAACGTCACCGGAACCCGCAGTCCTCCCAGCCCTCCGCCGTATAAATCCTCATCCGGCCGCGCGCTTTCGCTCGCCAGCCTCAGCCAGACGCGGCAATTCCGCCGCACCACGGGCTCCCATCGCTCCGGGCCGTGGTCCTCCGTCAAGAGTGCGCGCCGTTTTTCGCTGACTTCTTCCGGATGATCGGCAAATCGCTGGAAGAAAACGCCGTTCGAACTCGGCTTGTTGCGGTAGAAATGAAACGCCTCCAGAATCAGCCGTTCGCACCGCTCTGGCGCCAGCAACCCGACCTTCGCGGCAATCACCGCTCCGTCGCTGTGTCCCCAGAACGTGGCGCGCTCGATCCCCAGCGCATCAAGCATCAGCAGCGTCTCTTCGGCAGCGCGCTGGTGAAAATCAATGGGCAGATCACCCGCAAAGCCAGTGGAGCGCCCGTGTCCCGAACGATCCGGAATTAAAATGCGCACGCGATCCTGCAACGTCTCGATCTGCCGGTCGATCGGATAGACGCCATAGCCCCATCCACCGTGCAGGAAAAAGACCGGCGGACCGCTGCCCACATCTCTGTAGTGAATCCGAACAGGCGATACTCCGGCTGCATGCGGCGAGTTGTTCAATTCGACGAAAGGCATGAACTGTGAGCGAACAACTTTACTATTGTCATCCCGAGCGAGCGCGAAGGAGCGCCGCAGCCGAGCGCGCGTCGAAGGACCTCTACTCTCTTAATCACTGCGAGCTTAATTCGGAATCAGCAGCAGCTTCCCGGTAGTCTTCCGCGCTTCCAGATCGCGATGCGCCTGTTGCGCCTGCGCCAGCGGATAAACATGCTCGATCCGCAATTTGAGCTTCCCGTCGCGAATCATCGCAAACACGGCGCCCGCCCGCTTCTGCAGCTCTTCCGGAGTGAGAATATAAGCCGCCAGCGACGGCCGCGTAAGAAACAGCGACCCCTTCGCCGTGAGCACCAGCGGATCAATCGGCGCGACCGCCCCGCTCGATGCGCCAAACAGCGCCATCATCCCGCGCGGACGCAGCAGGTTCAGCCCCTTGTCGAACGTAGTTTTGCCCACCGAGTCATAAACCACGTCCAGCCCTTTGCCGCCCATCAGTCGTTTGGTTTCCGCTTCGAAATCGGTCTGCGTATAAAGAATGACGTCGTCCGCGCCCGCGTCACGCGCCAACTTCGCCTTCTCCTCGGTTGAAACCGTCGCGATTACGCGCGCTCCGAGGTTGTGCGCCATTTGCACCAGCAGCAATCCCACTCCGCCCGCCGCCGCATGGATCAGCGCCGTCTCACCCTTCTTTAGCGGATGCGTATCGTACGCCAGATAGTGCGCGGTCATCCCCTGCAGGATCGCCGCCGCTGCGTCGCGCTCGCTGACGCCCTCAGGAATTTTCACCAGCCGCTCCGCTGGAACCGCCGCGTACTCGGCATAGCCGCCGAGCGTCATCGTGTACGCCACCCGATCTCCAACTATGACGCTCTTTACGTCTGGCCCGACCGCCGAAACTGTTCCCGCCGCTTCCTGCCCCAGCACCAGCGGCAGCGCTGCTTTGTATCGGCCCTCGCGGTTGTAGATGTCGATGAAGTTCACGCCCGCCGCCGCAATCTTCACGACCGCTTCATTCGGTTTCGGGTGCGGAACCGGAATATCGACCAACTCCATCACTTCCGGCCCGCCGGTTTGCTTGATCTGTATGGCTTTCATATTTGCCTTCGATGATCCAACGTTCTTTTGGACTCAGGATGTTAGCAGAAACTTCGCCGAGGAATCGCGCGCTCGAACCCTCACCGGACCCGGCCCAACAACCCCGTCCCTATTGCCATTCCCGCGGGTCTGGGGTAATATCCGCAGTTCCTAAAGTAATCGGTACATGGGTCTTCTGTAGCGTTGACCCAACGATTTTCGCGCTATTACCATCTGATAATAGGTGTACCTTGGGGCGGAGTCGCTGATCCCGCGCCCATCAGGCAGTTCGGGCCATGTTGTGCGGTTAGGGCCATGTGTTGAAATATGAGATTTTTCCCCCACCGCTATTCCGCGATCCTGCTCTGCGCGCCCTTGGCAGCCACACTGGCCTGCCAGACTGCCCAGAAACAAACGTTCTTGCCTCCCACCAAAGCGCAGGCCCCCGCGTTGATCGCGGCCGCCGCTCCCGAGACCCAGCCCCAGAAGCCAGCCCCCTCTGAGGACAAAAACGTTCCCCCTGCCGAATCCAAGCGTGCCCTTTCCGTCGATCCCGCGGGCGACCTGATCGCGCAAGTCGAGCGCCAGTACAAAGCCGGTGAGGATAACTACCGCGCGGGCCACCTCGAAGCCGCCAAGCAGAACTTCGATTCCGCCTTCAACCTCCTGTTAGGCAGTGGACTCGACCTCCAATCCGACGACCGCCTCGAAGCCGAACTCGACCGCATCCTCGATGGCGTCAACGCTCTCGAACTAGCCGCCCTCGAGCAAGGCGATGGATTCGGGGAGCAGAAATCCGAGCCCGCCCCGATCGACGAAGCCAACGAGCTCACGCCCGCCGTCGATCAGAACGTAAAAGCCAAGGCCGAAGCCGAGATCAAATCCACCCACTCTGATCTCCCGCTCATGATGACCGATCAGGTCGCCGGCTTCATCAGCTACTTCTCCAATCGCGGACGCGGCACCATCGAGCGCGCTCTCGCCCGTTCCGGCCAGTACGAAGACATGATTCGGCGCACGCTCAAAGAAGAAGGCGTCCCGCAGGATCTCATCTACCTCGCCCAGGCCGAATCAGGATTCCATCCCCTGGCCGTCTCCCGCGCCGGAGCCCGCGGCATGTGGCAGTTCATGGGCAGCCGCGCTGAAGGGTACGGACTCCATCGCAACTGGTGGATCGACGAGCGCCAGGATCCCGAGAAAGCCACCCGCGCCGCCGCCCATCACCTCAAGGATCTCTACGACGAGTTTGGCGACTGGTATCTAGCCATGGCCGCCTATAACTCCGGCCCCGGCACCGTCCAGAGCGCCGTCAAGCGCACCGGCTACGCCGATTTCTGGGAACTCTACCGCCGCAACGTGCTCCCCAAGGAGACGCGCAACTACGTTCCCATCATCGTCGCCGTCACCATCATGGCGAAGAATCCCGATCAATATGGACTCGCCTCAGTAATGAAAGAAAAGCCGGTTCCCTACGACACGGTCAAGATCACTTATCCGATCGACCTCCGCCTCGTGGCTGAATGCGTGGACGCCTCCGCCAGCGACCTGCAGGAACTGAATCCCAGCCTGCTTCGCCTGACCACTCCCAAAGATGCCGAGTTCGAGCTCCACGTCCCCGCCGGAACCGCCGCGAAGTTTGAAACCGCCGTAGCCTCGATCCCGGTCGATAAGCGCGTCTGGTGGCGATACCACAAAGTTCAGCCCGGAGAAACTCTCGCCTCGATCGCCCGCACCTATCGCACGGAGCCGAAGTCCATAGCGCAGGCCAACGATCTCGCCGACGATGCGCTGGCTCCCGAGAGCCGCCTGATCATCCCGATAGCGCCCGGCAAGCAAAGTGATTCCGCCACCTACTCAAGAGCCATAACGCGCTACAAAATCCGCAAGGGAGACACCGTGGAATCCGTAGCCGAAAACTTCGGCGTCTCCCCCAAAATGCTTCGCAGCTGGAACCGCCTGAAAGGCGAAAGCCTGGCCGGAAGAAAAACATTGTTCGTCCACCTCCCGGTAACCCCCGGAGTAAGAGGACCAAGAGAAACCAAAGCAGCCTCGGAGCGGACATCCAGAACCACCGCCCAAAGGAAATCGTCGTCGCACCGCCAAAGCGCGACCGGGAAGAACGAGAGGAGCGTAAAGAACGAAAAGAACGAGAACAAGACCGCAACCGCCGCGGTAGTCCACCACAAAGTCAGACAGGGAGAAACCCTCTCCTCGATCGCCAGTTCCTACAACACCACCGTCTCAGCGCTAAAGCAAAGCAACCGCAACATAGCCACGCTTCGCCCCGGAATGGTCCTGATCATCCACGACGCCCGCTAAGACATCTACTCGCTGCCAAAGATCCTTCCCGCAGTAGCTGGGAGCGCGAAAACAAGATCATCGTCGCCGGCACGCCCCTAACGCGTACGTCACCTCTCAATCATTGTCATCCCGAACGAATTTAGGGACCTGCAGTTCCTCGACCGCCGGAAAAACTACAGATCCCTCGCTCCGCTCGGGATGAAAAAGCCAAAGAATCTCTCGGCCGCTCGGCGGTGAAGGATCTTGACGTTTGCGCCAGCTAGTAACGGCCGGCTAGCGCCCCAGCGAAATCCACGGCCACTACGAGAAGCAGACGGAATACAAATCGGAGAGTATCCAGATAGGAAACCGCCGCATCCCACTCACACCCCAGCGTGATTCGGGTCACAGTTTCATCGAATATCTGCTTCTAGCCTTGAGTTATGCGCCTCAAGCAGAACGCCAGTACCGCGGTCGTGGTCAAGAAGTCATGGGCAAACCTGCACGCGATCCGCCAATTCCTGAAGGATCGCTCGCCCGATGGAGGATCGCCCGCGCACGAGTCGGTCGAGTGCGACTCGCCCCTAAGTCCGCAGAAACACTGGTCAGAAACGCACTGTCCCGACGAGGCTCGCCCCGACGAGAGCCACACTATTCTGGCCCGCGTGCTCGATGACACCGACGAACGCGGCTTGTGGATCGAGCTGAATACGAAAGAGCACGAAAAAAATCCGTCCGTGGAACTGCAGGCGCTCTTGATTCCCTGGCACGAAGTGCTCGCGGTCGTCGTCGGCAACGACTTCACGGCGGCCCTGGAAAAGAGTCGAGCGCTCGGAGCCGGATTGACCAATATTGGCGGCAGGAACGGCCACTCAAACGTGCGTTAGGCTGCGGAACGTGCGTCCCTTGAGGGGAATGAATATGCCCGCGGTTGCGGCGAGGGCTTCGTATCCGTGCGCGCTCTCAGCCCATCAGCATGCCGCCATTCACGTTCAGCACGTGACCGGTAATGTAGGACGCATCTTCAGAGGCGAGAAAACAAACGGCGCTGGCCACGTCTTCCGATTTGCCGACTCGTCCCAGCGGAATCATCTTCACCGCATTTTCCTTGAATTCCGCGCTCAGCGCAGCAGTCATGTTCGTCTCGATGAATCCCGGAGCGATCGCATTGCAGGTAATGCTGCGCGACGCGACCTCGCGAGCGATCGCCATCGTCAGCCCGATCAGTCCGGCTTTCGATGCGGAATAATTCGCCTGTCCCGCTTGTCCCATCTGTCCGAAGATGCTGGCGATGTTGATGATTCGGCCCCAGCGCTGCCTGAGCATCGAAGGAATCACGCTCTGGATGCAGAGATATGCCGAAGTCAGATTCGTATTGAGAACCGCGTCCCAGTCCGCGCGTTTCATGCGCATGACCAACTGGTCGCGCGTAATGCCCGCGTTGTTAACGAGGATGTCGATCTTGCCAAACTGGCCGAGCACCGCTTTGACGCCAGCCTTCACCTGCTCTTCGTCGCCCACATCAATGACGAACACAGCAGCCTTGCCGCCGGATGCGGTGATCTCCGCGGCCAATTCATCCAGCTTTGGCTGATTGCGCGCCGCAAGCGCAACGCAAGCTCCTTCGCGCGCCAGGGCGAGCGCACAGGCATGGCCGATGCCTTGCGATGCTCCCGTAACCAGCGCGACCCGACCTTCAAGTTTCATGACTGCTCCCCTGGAACCCGGAATTATAAACGTCAGGGAGCGCGAGGACGCAGGTTTCGGTGAGGCGCGGGTCAAGATTGCAAGGCTTCAATGTTGCAAGATGCCGGCGTTTCGCTGTGCCTTAGCTCACTTGCCGGGCAACGCGGCGTAACGGAATCACTGCGAGGATCGTCTCAATCTTCTCGATCAATCCTCTTCTCGAATACGGTTTCGCCAGAAAGTAAGTATGCGACGCAGGATCCTCGATCGCGTATTCCGCATGGGTGTAGCCGGATGTCACCAGCACATTGACCTCCGGAGAACGCTGCCGCAGTTCCTGCCCGAGTTGCTGGCCCGTTCGGCCGGGAAGCACCATGTCGGTCATCACGAGATCAATGCGGCGGGCCGATTCTTCATACGCCTTGAGTGCGCCATTTGCATCTACGGCGGGCAGGACTTCAAAACCTGCGTTCTCAAGGATGCTGACGGTCGCTTCCCGCACAAAGGGCTCATCTTCGACCAACAGGATCCTGCGGCGATTGGGCCGTTCGCTCGCGCACCTGCGTGGCTGGAGAGTCATAACGTCCTCCAATTTGGGTCTGTAACTCGCGATAACGAAGGGGGGCTTGCATTTGAATTACCTTGCAAGCGGTGCAAAAGCGGTGCGCTCCAAAACGACTACTGCGCGCACGAGGGAGGCTATTTGGGCGCGCTCAGGATCGTCTGGTCTGGATCGATGACAACCTTATGGACACTGCCCGGAGCGTTCAAATGAAACGCTGTATCGGGGCCATCGACAAGCACCTGGCCAAGGAACACCAGCGACTTAGAAGTCGTTTCGCCGTAGACGGGAACGGCGGTCACCAGATTGTTGGGCACGTCCTTTTGTACGATGAACCCGGAAACTGTGGTTACTCCAGCCTGGTCGGTGATGCGGAGCTCGCGCGTCGAGAGCTCCGGCATCGCGGTTCCATTGATCCAGCCATCCTCAAACCAGTCCAGTTTGTGCCGAGTGTCGTACCAAAGTGGGCGGGGCAGTTCCTCTTCGAAGACCTGCACTAATTGGTGCGTGCTGATGCTTTTTCCCGCATAGCGCTCGCGCGCTTTGCGCAATGCGCGGAAAAACGGCTCGTCTGGATTGGTCCCAGTGCGCCGGGGGTGAGATGCCGCTTCCGCGTCGCGCATCATGGAGCGCAGCATGTGGAACAGCCAGGTGCCGCGTTCGTAACTGATGGCTTCGTATCCTTCGGGAAAATGCGAAGAAATCAGCCGCGTACCGAGCGTCACGGGTCCGGCGTCGCGCAGCCACTCGCCGTCTTTATTCTTGCTGGCGAGGTCGCTGCGGTATCTTCCCAGCACCTGGCGGAATCCGGCCGGGTCTTTCTTCTCGAGCACGAGAAGCGACGCGTAATTCGCCAGTCCTTCCGACAGCCATTGATCGTGGTAAGTCTTCCAAAGCACCAGATCGCCCCACCATTGGTGCGCGGTTTCGTGCACCAGAACCTGGGTGTCAAGTTGCCGCGTGACGGGATCGAGATGACGATCGATCTGCTCTTGTGGACTGAGAAAGGCGAAGCTCGACAGGAAGACCAGACCCGGCCATCCCTGGCTTAGCGCGCCCGGCATCTGCGTGAGCGCAAGCGAGCCGTAGGGATAGGGCCCAAACCACTGGGAGAAGCTCTCGATCGCTTTCGCGGCGCGGTCGGCCACGGCTTGCAGATCACGCGCTGGAGACGGAGGCGGCGGAGTTATCTCGATGGGCGTCGAAGGGATTCTGGAGATGTGCGGAGAAAGTGGACTTTCAATTATTTCCGCAGGCGCTTTGGGAAACGACTTCTCGACTCCGGTGGTGCTGTAAGCCTCGACCTCAACGTTGCCCGCCTTTGCCGCGGCGCGAACGTATTTGCCAAGGTTGAAGCCCGCGACCGGGATGGGACGTTCGGACACCCAATGGGCTACTTTTTCTCCGGCTTCCGTTGTAACCTGCGCCGTCCCGCCCGGACGTGAAATCTGCTTTCCGGTCGCCAGCAGCGTCCAACCGGCTGGATAGCGAAATACCATGTCAAACTGCGCAGGGTTGAAACCAAAACTCGGATACCAGGTACCCCGGGCGCCCACATACAGCAATCCGGGTCCGGCCTCCGAAAGCACGTCGCCTGCATAGCGAAAACTCAATTTGAATTCCTGCCCGCTGCTAAGTTCATCCGGAAATACGATGGCGACCAGATCGTTGCCTTTTCGCTGGAGTTGCGTACCCTCGATTGCCGGATTCTGTATGAAATCGAGAGGCCGGCCTCCTAGTTCCACGGAGTCGATCTTCAGGAAGCGCGACAATTCAAAGAACAGGGTGCGCTGCCCGCCATCCCGAACTCGAACATCGATCTCGGTGGATGCTTCCAACTGAGTGGGAGGGTGGATCGATGCCTGGATCCGGAAGCTGGCGATGGAAAGGTGAATGCCATGATCCGCGTCGTTATGCTCGGCGTTGTCAGAACGTGCGGCAGGGGCGGAGGGCTCGGGCGCAAATGAAGTCCAGATATCAAAAAACTGAGCAGCGTCCTTGATACGAGCCTGCCCCGCCCACAAAGGCTCGGTGTTGGCCGCATCCCAGAACACCTCAAATGCGCCCAGCTTTCTGCCGGCAAGATGAGCGTGCAACAGCGGCGGAAACTTTCTTCCGTGATCGTTGGCGGTCGCGGGCGGAAGAAAATGGCTGAAGTCGAGAAGCAAACGCAAGGCGTCGTAGTCCGCCAGCCGGCGAGCGGAGTCGTCCCAAGTCTTGAGCAGGTCGCCCGCGTCACTCTCCTGAGCGGGAGCAAGGAACGGCTGCAAGATCGCCGCCGTGTCGTCGTTAAAGCGGAGATAGGCCGAGCTGAACTGCTCCTCGAGGATAGCCATCCCCGTGAAAAGAGCCATGGACGCGCGCTCAACGCGACTGGGAGGCTGCAAGAGGATCTCGCCGTCTCCGTCAAAGAACGCTCCGGTGATTCTGCCGCAGATGTCTTCCGTGAAAGCGAGCGTGCCGTTCTCGAGGGTCAGATCGAGGTTCGGCCGATGAATCGAGGCGTCACGCACGTGGTAAACCCGTTCGGAATCCAAGCCGACGCTACGTATCCGCGAATAAAGCTCGGCCGCCGATTGGGGACAATGGGCGGCTGGCGGGGATTGCGCCCAGACGGATGCCGCAAGCAGACCGCATACCAGCCAGATCATCAGCGGCGAGCGAGCCAACACCTTGGTCACCTGCGAAGCCTCCGCCCCGGTTGTTAGAATCAACAGGAATGCGAATTCGTTGTCTCATTCTAGTGCTTCTGGCCTCGGTTTCAGCGCCTGCCGACGTGATCCACCTGAAAAATGGACGCACGATCTGGGCCGACCAGGTTCGCGAAGACAAGAATAAGGATCGAGTCGAATATGACGTAGGCGAGGATACCTACGCGATCCCGAAGTCGTCGATCGATCGAATTGACGCGGGCGGTGTCTCCCCGACCCATTCAGGCACGGGCGCATCGGCCATTACTCCGGACTTCAACCTCACCCCGCCAGCCCCGACCTTCCGCCAGGAAGGCGATGTAACCGCAAAAATCATTCGCGACGGCAAGGTCGATGTCGAGGCCCTCGGGGTGATCACCCAGGCGGGAAATGCCGAACTCGCGGCCACGGGATATTTCCTGGCGGGCAAGTTCGAATCGGATCACGGGAACTTTCCGCAGGCCCGGCAGTATTACGAGTCGGCTCTGCGATTTCAACCTGACAACTCAACTCTGCTGATTTATTACGCCGCCACTCTTCTGCAGACGGGCTTAGCGCCCCAGGCCTTGCCGTATGCGGAGCGTGCTGTCCGCGCCGCACCCGATTCGCCTGACGCGCTCGCCATGCTGGGTTTTGCTCAATTCGCCAGCGATCACACTCCCGATGCCATACGCTCATGGAAAAAGTCGCTCGCTCTTCGTCCCGACGCCACCGTGAGCAAGTACCTCGAGCGTGCTGAACGGGAGTCGAAGGCCGAGTCCGATTTTTCGCAGCGCGAGAGCAGCCACTTCAACCTGCACTTCGAAGGTAAAGAGACGTCCGAGACGTTCCGTCGGGACTTGCTGGCCACGCTTGACGCCGATTACGACGACCTGGCACGCGATTTCAGTTACTGGCCGAGGAATAACATCGCGGTCACTCTTTACACGCAGCAGACGTTCTTCGACGTGACGCGCGCGCCTTCGTGGAGCGGCGCCATCAACGATGGCAAACTGCGCATCCCGGTGAATGGGGTGTCGAACATCACTCCGGAACTTGCGCGCGTGCTCAAACACGAACTGACGCACTCCTTCGTCGCTCAGATGTCGAGCAATCGCTGCCCGACGTGGCTGAATGAAGGTATCGCTCAACTTGAGGAAGGTAAGTCGAGCGCTTCGAACGGTCACGCGCTCGCCCAACTGTTCGGTGCCGGAGCTGAGATTCCTTTCAACATGCTGGAAGGCAGCTTCATGAACTTCTCGGGTCCGGAAGCTGGCACGGCCTACGCCGAATCCCTGGCCGCCGTTGAATTTATTCACGACACCTACGGGATGGGTGACATTCAACGCATCTTCGAACGGCTGTCGCAAGGTGGCACCACCGAGGCTACTTTGCGCGGCACCATTCACTCCGACTACCGGCAGTTGCGGGACGACATGGCCCACTGGCTGGGCGAGAAGTATGGCCGCTAGCAGTCTTTCCTCACAACTTTCAGCCATAGCGTGTTGCTAAATCTCTGAAATACTGAGTTTTATCCACGCGTGCGTTTTCCCCGGCAGACACCACTTCTGCCCGATTGCCCCACCCTCCGGATTGTGGTAACTTCGCCCGTCATGAACGCCCTGCTGGCAAAATTATTCAGTTCGAACCCGGAGACGCCTCCACAGATCCTTCACACGGACACTCCTCCGCTGCAGGGCGCTGCCATGGCGGTCGCGTTTTTTTCTCCGCAGGCAGGTGGCGATTTTCACACTTTCGCTCGCGTCAGTCCCACCCGGTTCCTCTTTGGATTGCTCGATGTGGCGGGAAAGCGCGAGAACAGCGAACCTGTACTCCAGGCGGCGCATGCGTGTTTTCACTCGTCCGCCCAGTCAATTTTTTCCGCGCCGGAACTGAATGAGGCGGAGGCGATGGTCGAATTGTCGCGACGCCTGAATCTTGAGATCATGCGCGCGGCTGGAGGGGTTCGAAGCTGCCCCGCCTTTGCCGGTTGCTACAACGAAGAGTTGGGCACCGTCTGCTACGTGAATGCGGGCCACACACCCGCCCTGGTGAGTGACGAATCCGGCATTGTCGAACTGCCGGCGACCGGGTTGCCCTTTGGCCTGTTTTCGCTTGCACCCACCGACGCGCGAATCGTCGGGATGGGGACGAAGAGTTCCATGGCGGTAGTGTCTCGCGGCGTGGTCGAGGCCGAGAGTAAGCATTCCGAATTTGGCCTGACCGGCGTGAAAAGCGTGATGCAGGCTGGTCCGGCTTCGGCCAAGGATCTCTCCCAGCGGATTCTGGAGGAGGTCCAATCCTTCATGCACACGGCGCCGAAGCACAACGACGTGACGGCGCTGACGCTCATGCGGGCCAACTAGCCATCCGGCGCGCGCATCTCACTTCCCAGAGCCTGGTTCACAATCTTCGATTTCCAAGGCGATTTTTCGCTCTTCAATTGGTCTCCATCCCGATTCCAGCGTAAAATAACCTGAAAATCACTTCCGGGTTTGAGCCGGTTCGTTTCGAGCAAGTTCATTTGACCCAGGTTTCAAGAGAGCCTCAATGAAAAAGACCAGATTGACTTTTCCGTTGGCGATTGCCTGCGCCATTCTTCTCCCGGCGTTTTTGGCGGCGGATACCATCGTCGAAGAGATCGTCGCGCGCGTGAACAATGAAATCATCACTCGCTCGGAATACGTGCGCAGCCGCGACCAGCTCAAACAGGAAGTCCAGCAGCAGGAACCCAATAATGCCGACCACGCCTTTGCCGAAAAGCAGCCTGACGTCCTGCGCGACCTGATCGACCAGCAACTGCTGCTGCAAAAAGGCAAGGATCTCGGAATCACCGGCGATACCGAGCTGATCAAGAAGCTGGATGAGATGCGCAAAGAGATGAAGCTCGAGTCCATGGAGGATCTCGAAAAGGCTGCGCAGGCGCAAGGCGCGTCCTTCGAGGAGTTCAAACAGAACCTGCGCAACCAGATCATCACGCAGCGCGTCATCGGGCAGGAAGTGGGCTCGAAACTCTCGATGAATAAAGACGACGAACTCGCCTTCTATAACGAGCATCGCGCTGACCTGGAGCGGCAGGAGGCGGTCCGCCTGAGCGAGATTTTGATTGCCCCCAAAACTCCAACCAAGCCTGCCGGCCTCGGGGGCAAACCGGAACCGCCCACGGAGGCGGAGACGGCAGAGGCTCTAGCGGCCGCGCAAGCCAAAGCACAGGAAGTTCTTGAGCAGATTCACAAGGGTGGTACATTCGCCGATCTGGCCAAGAAGAACTCGGATGGACCATCCGCGAAAGAGGGCGGCGACCTCAGTTACTTCAATCGCGGCACTCTTGCCAAGGAACTGGAAGACAAGGTTTTCGCGCTGAAGGCGGGCGAGGTTACCGATGTGATCCGAACCAAGCAGGGGTTCGTCATCCTGCAAGTGACCGAGCACCAGGCGGCCGGCGTACCAACCTTGAAAGAAGTGGAGCCTCGCATACAGGACGCTCTGTACATGCAGAAGCTGCAACCCGCATTGCGCGCCTATTTGACGACGTTACGTGAACAGGCTTTTATCGACATCAAGTCGGGATACGTGGACACCGGCGCCAGCTCAAAACAGACCAAGCCCGTTGAAACGACAGCTAAGGAAGTCGCTTCCAAGAGTTTGAAGAAGAAGAAAAAGCTCGGCGTATTCTAAACTTGGATCGGTCGCCGACACGACCAATCGAGACGTTCTTCGGGAGCCGCAGGTGTTCGCTGTCGGTGACCCGGCTATCTGATAGCACCAGTTTCATGCACACCGCTCCACGCAGGAAATCGATTTGCGGAGGCTCATGAAAGAGTTCTTTATCTGCGACTGTTCCCAGCAGGAAAACAAGGTCATCACCTCCAGTTTCGTGGTGGCATCGAAGCAGGTGAAGCCGAAAAAGAACGGCGAGCCTTACCTGGCACTGGTTCTGGCGGATCGTACCGGCCAGATCGAAGCCAAGATGTGGGACAACGTCGAGGAATTCATTGCCGCCTTCGAGCAGGACGATTTTCTCAAGATCAAAGGCCTCATCAACAAGTACAAAAATCGTTTCCAGTTGACGATTCACAAACTCCGGCGCATGGGCGAGGCTGAGGTCGACTACACGGACTATCTGCCCAAGACCACCAAGGACATTGGCGAACTCTGGCGCACGCTCGCGGACTTTGTGGGCACCTTCCAGAATCCGCATCTGAAGGCTCTGGTCGAATCGTTCATGGCTGACCCGGAGATCGCCGAACGTTACCGCAACGCGCCCGCCGCCAAGACTCTTCATCACGCCTACATTGGCGGGTTGCTCGATCACGTCGTCTCGCTCTTCCGCTCCTGCGATCTGATGTGCCGCAATTATCCGCAGATCAACCGCGATCTCTTGCTGACCGGCGCCTTCCTTCACGACATCGGGAAAATTCACGAACTCACGTACAAGCGCTCGTTTTCATACACCACCCGGGGCCAGCTCCTCGGGCACATGATCATCGAACTGGAGATGTTGCAGGAGAAACTCTCCAAACTGGCCGATTTCCCGCCCCAGCTCAAAACTCTGCTCGAACACCTGATCATCAGTCATCACGGTCAATATGATTTCGGATCGCCCAAGCTCCCGATGTTTCCCGAGGCGCTCATGCTGCACTACCTCGACGATCTGGATTCCAAGATGGAGTCAATGCGCGCCCACTTTGCGCGCGAGAGCGAACTCGAGGGCCCGTGGACCAGCTATAACGCATCGCTCGGACGCCCGTTGCTCGATTCGCAAAAGTTTGTGCAGGGAGAAAAAGCCGAGGCAGAGAAGACCGTGGCCGATGAACCGGTCGCGCCGGAAGGTGCCGCGGTCGCTCCAGAACCGCCGCCAGACGTTGCTCCTAATCTCGACCTGTTCGAGCAAAAGGCATAGGGCAGCACGAAACCGGGTAACAACCCCGCATGGATTTCTCTCGCTTTACTACCATCAGCTTCGATTGCTACGGCACCCTGATTGATTGGGAGTCGGGGATTCTGCCGGTGCTTCGCAACTTGCTTACCCACCACGATCGAACTCTCGCCGACGCAGCAATCCTCGAACTCTACGGAGAATTTGAAGCCGAGGCCGAAAGCGGCCCGTATCAAAGTTATCGGGACGTTTTGCAATCGGTGGTACGGGCGTTTGCGCGCCGCATGAATTTCAAAGCGACGCCCGCGGAAATTTCTTCGCTGCACGAGTCCGTGCCTTCGTGGCCGCCTTTTCCAGATACCGTCGCCGCGCTGCGTCAGCTCAAACAGCGCTTCAGACTCGCTGTGATTTCAAACATCGACGACGATCTCTTCGCCGCCACGCGCCATCACTTGAGTGTTGAATTCGATGCTGCCATCACAGCGCAGCAGGCGAAGAGTTACAAACCATCCATCCGCAATTTCAGCTTGGCGCTGCAAACACTTGACCTGCCCCCTGACCGATTGCTGCATGCCGGGCAGAGTATTTATCACGACGTTGTTCCGGCACAGTCGCTGGGAATTTCCACGGTATGGGTGAACCGAAAATCCGCCCGCCCTGGAATTGGCGCGGTACGCGCCGCCACAGGGAAACCCGATCTGGAGGTTCCGGACGTCGCAACCCTGGCCGCAATGGCCGCGCCCGGGAATTGAGTCGATTCCATGCTATATCGCCGTGGGCAGAGGAAGAATTTTCTTCTGAATGGCAACCGTGACAAGCTGCGCTTTGTTGTGGATGTCGAGTTTGCGCATCAGGTTGAACTTGTGCGCTTCGACCGTCTTCACGCTGACTCCCAGTTTGACGGCTGACTGCCGAACCGTGCGCCCTTCAGCGAGCAAGCGCATCACTTCCCGCTCCCGCGCCGTTAAGTTGCCTCTACGCATCGGCACCCGGGCTACGTTCCCGCGAAGCGCTGCTTCCTGTTTCGATTGCAAACGAACCCGCGGACTCCACGCGTGATCGCCACAACTGATTTCACGGAGCGCCCGCAACAGAGTCAGCGTGGGAGTGACTTTCAGCAGGTAGCCACTGGCTCCGGACCGAATTGCCTGCTGCACATACTCTCGATCCTCGTGCAGGGTCAGGAACACCACGGCTGAGTCAGGGCAATGCTCCTTGATAAGCCGCGCCGCTTCGAACGAGGACATTCCGGGCATGCCAATGTCGAGCACCACCAGATCGGGACGGTGCTCCAATGTCAATTTCAAAGCGTCCCCGGCATCAGCCGCTTCGGCCACCACCTCAAAATCCGGGGTATCCTCCAGCAGCCTGCGTACGCCGTAGCGCACCAGTTCGTGATCGTCGGAGATCACGCAACGGATCCGTTGCTTGTTTTCGGGTTGAACGGGTTCGGTCTTCGCGGTTAACACTGCAAAATGCCTCGCGTCCTTTAGACGAAGTGCGCGGTGGATCCGGCATTTGGCCCCACTGGCATGCAGTCCGGGCTCCGCCCATTGTACCCGTATTCTTTGCATATCCCGCCGCAAAATCAGAAAGTCCCCTCCCGCTTCATTTACAATGCCTTTTCACATGCTGCGCTACTTCACATCCGGAGAATCGCACGGCGAAGCCCTGGTCGCCTTTCTCTCCGGGTTGCCTGCGGGGCTGGTCGTCGATCAGGCCTTTGTGGATCGCGAGCTCTGGCGGCGCCAGCAGGGTTATGGGCGTGGCGGCCGGATGAAGATTGAGACCGATCGCGCGCACTTCCTTTCCGGAGTCCACCATGGCAAAACAATCGGCTCGCCGATCTCTGTGCTGCTGGCCAACCGCGACTGGCAGAACTGGAAAGATTCCCTGCCGGTTGAGCCGGGCGACCCGGAAAAGCACAAACGCGTAGCATCTCCGCGTCCCGGTCATGCCGATCTCGCCGGAGCCTTGAAGTACGATTTCACCGAAGCCCGCTATGTTCTCGAACGCGCGTCGGCCCGGGAATCGGCGGCCCGGGTCGCCATCGGCGCTCTCGCCAAGCTGTTGTTGCGGGAGTTAGGCATGGAAGTGTTAAGTCACGTGATTGCCGTCGGCGCAGTATCGATTTCTGACCGCGAAATGACCTGGGAGCAGATCGAGCCGCTTTCGCGCAAGGATGATATCTTGCTCTCCTGCGCCGACCCTGAGGCCGAGCAGCGTATGAAGGAAGAGGTTGATAAAGTTTTGCGTACCGGCGATTCGGTGGGTGGCGTGTTCGAGGTCGTTGCGCGCAATGTCCCCCCGGGACTCGGAAGCTACGTGCAGTGGGATGAACGCCTCGATGGCATGCTGGCTGCAGCCGTCATGTCATTACAAGCCGTGAAAGCCGTCGAAATTGGAAGCGGAATTCACGCTGCATATTCCCCCGGCTCGGCAGTGCATGACGAAATTGGATTCCAGCGGGGCGCGGATTTTGCCGGATTCACGCGCACGCGCAACAACGCCGGCGGCCTCGAAGGTGGGGTTTCAAACGGGCAGGAGATTCGCGTTCGTGGCTACCTGAAGCCCATCTCCACTTTGCGGCGTCCGTTGCAATCGGTTGACTTCAAAACGCGCGAGCCGGTGAAAGCTGCCTACGAACGTTCCGATGTATGCGTCGTCCCGGCTGCCGGTGTAGCCGCGGAGGCCATGGTCGCGCTGACTTTGGCGCGCTGCGCCCTGGAGAAATTCGGCGGCGATTCGCTGAAAGAAACAAAACGGAATTTTCAGGGCTATCTCGATCATCTGAAAAACTACTGAACCCAAAGCGAGCAAAGCTTAATTAGAAATGATTTATCCCATTGTTAAATTCGGCGACCCTGTACTGGAGAAACCAGCGGCCACGGTGACCACCTTCGATAAAGAGCTCAAGAAGCTCATCGAAGACATGTTCGAGTCCATGTATGCCGCTCGCGGAGTCGGTCTGGCCGCGCCCCAGATTGGTATTTCAAAAAGAATCGCCGTGGTTGATGTGACGTTCAAAGAAGACCCGGACGCGAAACTCGTGCTCATTAATCCGGAAGTCATCGACAAAGAAGGCCGGCAGCGCGGAAGCGAGGGCTGCCTGAGCATTCCGGATTTTCGCGAGGACGTCTCGCGCGCCAAGATTGTAACCGTGCGCGCCCAGGATGTTCACGGAGAATTTTTCGAGCACAGAGGAGAGGACCTGCTGGCCCGCGCCTTCCTGCATGAAACCGATCACTTAAACGGTAAGCTCTATATCTCACACATCAGCGCGCTGAAACGTGACTTGATTAAACGCAAGATCAAGAAGCTGGCGAAGGCGGGAGAATGGTAGGCAGCAAGTTCCTCGTGACCGGTCTAAAGTAATCTTTAACGGAGCAGGGGGATGCACGACCTCCCACGAGCTTATAATCCGCGCCCAATCACGCCCGTTAGTTCTCTTATTCACGCATACAATACTGAGAACCGTAAACTGACCCTGCAATTATGAACCTGATTTTCTGCGGCACGCCTCGTTTCGCGGTCCCGACCCTGGCAAGCCTGGTTGCTGCCGGACATCGCTTGTCTCTGGTCGTGACGCAACCCGACCGCCCGCGCGGCCGCGGAATGGAGTTATACCCATCTCCCGTGAAAGAGTCGGCAGTCGCGCTCGGCATCCCGCTAGCGCAGCCCACGGCAATCAAGGCTAATCATGAATTTCGCGTGCAACTTGAAACACTGCGGCCCGACGCGATCATCGTCGTCGGATATGGCCGCATCATCCCGCAATGGATGATCGATCTCCCGCGCTTCGGAAACTTGAATTTGCATGCTTCGCTGCTACCCAAATATCGCGGGGCTGCGCCCATCCAGTGGGCCATCGCGAATGGAGAATCCGTCACCGGCGTTACGACGATGCGGATCGACGCGGGACTCGACACAGGCGACATTCTTCTGCAGCGCGAACTGCCGATCTTGCGGGACGACACCGCCGAGACGCTTGCCCCAAGACTGGCCTCCGCCGGCGCAGAGCTTATGGTCAAAACCCTGCGCGCACTCGAAAGTGGACAGATACATCCGGCCCCACAGGATCACTCGCAAGCCACGATTGCCCCAATCCTGAAAAAAGAAGACGGCCGCATGGACTTCTCTCGCCCCGCCAATGAATTGTTCAATCGCATGCGCGGCTTTCATCCCTGGCCGGGCGCTTTTACGACATTCAAGGGGAAGACTCTGCAAGTGCACCGCGCGGAACCGCTTGAACAGCCGGGCGAGTTAATGCCCGGAGCGCTAGCCCTAGATGTCGCCGCGAGTCCCGCGCACTTGCTGGTAGGTTGTGGTCAGGGCACTGCGCTCGACCTGATCGAAGTTCAAATCGAAGGCAAGCGCCGAATGACCGCGCCTGAGTTCATGAACGGCTACCGGCTCAAGACCGGCGATCGCTTGGGAGAATAGATTTGGCGGACTAGCTGCAGGATTGTGGCCGTACGAGAATCGTCATGGGACAATAGCTGCGATGGCTGTCTCCCCCGCTCGCGCCGCGGCAATCGAAATTCTTCTGAAGGTTGAGCGCGAACAGTCTTATGCGAGCGAACTGCTGCATTCTGAGCGCTTCTCCAAACTCTCCGCCGCCGATCACGGGCTAGCAACCGAACTGGTCATGGGCGTCCTGCGCTGGCGATCTCTGCTGGATTCGCGCCTGGCGGAGGCCTCATCGCAGAAACTGCAGCGACTGGATGCCGAGGTTCTCGCTGCGCTGCGCCTCGGGCTGTATCAGCTGCGATTTCTTTCCCGCATCCCCGCGCGCGCTGCCATCTTTGAAAGTGTGGAACTGGTCAAAGCGGCCCGGAAGACTTCGGCCGCGGCGTTTGTCAATGCGGTGCTGCGCAAACTTGCTTCGGGGTCTACAGAAATAACAGAAGAGGCGGCCAAGACCACTGGCACGATCGAAGATATTTTCGCCGCACTCCAAAATTCCGCCGACCCCGTTTCGCTGGCAGAGAATGCTTCTCATCCGGAATGGCTGGTGGCGCGGTGGGTCGAGAGTTACGGACTCGAAGCGGCGCGTCAGATCTGCGCGCACGACCAGCATGCGCCGAAGACGGACATTCATATTCAGTATGGCCAACGCGATTCTGAAGTAGTCGATGAACTCGTGAGCGCGGGAATTGAACTTGCCCCCGGCCGGCTGCTGTCATCCGCGCGAACTGTTCTTTCAGGAGAGGTCACACGAACCGCCGCTTATGTGGAGGGGCGCATCTCGATTCAGGATGAAGCGTCGCAACTGGTGGCTCTACTGGTTGGAGCGGGGAAAACCATTCTCGATTGCTGTGCCGCTCCCGGCGGCAAGACTGCCCTGCTCGCGAGCCGCAATCCGCACTCCAACGTGGTTGCATCGGAGTTGCATCCTCACCGAGCGCGTCTGCTGGGCAGTCTGGTGCGGCAGCCAAATGTACGGGTGGTTGCCGCCGATGCCCGCCAGATGCCGTTTTCGATGGCGTTCGACCGCATTCTGGCCGACGTGCCATGTTCCGGGACCGGCACTCTGTCCCGCAACCCTGAGATCAAGTGGCGACTGAGACCCGCCGATCTCGCCGATCTGCAAGCCCGGCAGATCGCCATCCTGAAATCAGCGCTCGCCCAACTCGCCAAGGGAGGCAGGCTGGTTTATTCCACCTGCTCCATGGAGCCCGCAGAGAATGAAAAAGTGGTGGAAGGCGCTCTCAATGGCGCGTCAGGTTTGTCGATCGCGGATTGCCGGACAGAACTGGAACGGCTGCAACGCTCCGGTGATCTGTGCATGCCCGATATCGGATCGCTGGTGAGCGGTCCAAATCTGCGCACGATTCCCGGAATCCATCCCGGGGACGGTTTCTTCGCCGCCATCATTGAGAAGCAAAAGTAGTCAGAAAGATGAAGAAGAGCTTGAGAACCCAGGAGAAGCTATCGCACTTCCAAACTCACCGTTGTGCCGGCCACAACCTTTTGTCCGGGCGCAGGAGTTTGCAGGACGATGATGCTCGCGGGGTTCGGCTCCGACGGGTTAACAGGCGTGGCTCGCGGGTCGCCCTGCATGGACGCCGACGCCACGCTGACCTTACCGAGATGAATGCCCGCGTCTTGCAGAGCCAGGGTCGCACTTCCGAGCGGTTGCCCAGTGAGATTCGGCATCAGGTAGTCTGAAGGCTCGGGACCGGCGCTAACCAGAAGGTTGATCTTCGGCGCTGCGATCCCACTTGCATTGGCGGGTGGACTTTGTGATACGACCCGTTCCTCGGGCGCGTCTGGCAAGAGGACTTGCGCAACCGACCCCAGCGCAAGGCCGCGGCGTCGTATGTTCAACTCCGCGGCGCGCTCGCTCTCACCCGTGACGTCGGGAATCGCAACCCGCTGCAGGCCCAGACTCTGCGCGACTCGGATCGACCATCCTCGGCGGACCTTGGTGCCCGGAGCCGGCATCTGCGTCATGATCTTCCCCTCGGGAACATCCGCGCTATAGAACTCGCGTTCCACTACCACCAGCAGTCCGGACGTGGCGCCTACCCGTTCCGCCTCGGCCGGGCTCATTCCCACCAGTTTTGGAATTGTGACTTCACGCCCGTGGATGGCCAGGCGCATTGCGGTCAGCGCCGAAATGAGCGCCACCGTCATCAGCACCAGAGTCAGAAGCAGCATGCGAAAAAACTGGCGCATTGCTGGCGATTATAGCTCGTGGTGAACCCGACAGTAGACGGGCTAGCCCGTAGCCGCCGCATCCCCTGAAAGTTCGCCGTCAGGCGCTTCCCATTCCTGACCACATGCGTGGCAGGTCCACGCGCTCTTGTGTATCGGAATCGGGATCCCTACGTACGCCGTCCCGTAAGATGCGAATTTATCCAATTCCCTGTAAACAACGTCGAACGACTGGCAGCGTGGACATTTTGGCTGCTCATAGTCTCCGATACCTTCCACTTCCAGAACTTCAGGAGTGGGCTGGTCAAGAATTTCGTTGGCGGCTTCAACATCTTCCGGACGAACCTGCAGTTTGATGCCGCCCAGCAGGTTGGAGATGAACCAATCCATGCGGATCATATTGTCATCCAACAGGTAGGCTTCGATCCCTGCCGACTGAAGGCTGCCTTTGGCGAGGAGCGCTTCGGGAAGATCGCGGAACTTTCGCACAGTGACAGTTTCGTTAAGTTCGTAAACATCGACACCCGGAGGCATTGCGATTGCGACGTTGAGGCCCCGCCTCGCGATCTCGGACTCCAGAGCCTGATGGGCAGCGTCGCTCAGTTCGAATCCCCGGACCGCGAGTTCTTCCAACTCGCCTTCGCTTAGCACCGAATAGAGTCGAGCGAATCGCGCACATTCCTGCTCGGAAGGCGGCGCAGGCGTCTCAGCTGTTTCCGCCTCGGACAAATCGTCAACTGGGACGGATGAGGTATTCAGACCCCGCCGGCCAATTTCCGCTGCAAATAATTCCTGGGCAACAGCAGTAAGTTCATCGCCACTATGGGCGATCTTCAGCAGTTCGTTGTCGCTCATAGCGGAGTAAACTGCAGCGAGCCGGACCCGTTCCTGCTCTGGCGTGGTCATCGCCGGATATCATACTCCGGCGCCACGCGCCCCCGCCAACTACTTCGCGTGAACGGCGCCTGCCGCAGCCGCTTGCGCCTTCTGTTGTCCCACCCACTCATGCACCCGCGCTGCTAGGACGTCCAGCGGTACCGCGCCGCCCGAAAGAACCTCATCGTGGAACCCGCGCAAATCGAACCGGGAGCCCAGTTCGTCTTTGGAAGACTGGCGCAGCTTCAGGATCTCCAACTGCCCGATCTTGTAACCGAGCGCCTGCGCCGGCCACGCCATGTAGCGATCCGTCTCGCTCTGCACCTCGGGTTCATCGATCGCCGAGTGTTCGTGGAAGAAATCCACCACCTGCTGCCGCGACCAATGCTTGTAGTGAAAGCCCGTGTCGACGACCAGGCGGATCGCGCGCAACATGTCATCCTGCAGGTGCCCATAATAGCTGTACGGATCCTGAAAGAATCCAACCTCCTTGCCTAACCGCTCCGCGTAGAGCGCCCATCCTTCGGTATATGCGGTGTAGTTTTCCTGCTGGCGGAAGGGCGGAAGTTCGGGTAGTTCCTGCGCGATGGAAATCTGCAGGTGATGGCCCGGAACGCCTTCGTGATACGCGGTCGTCTCAACATCCAGCGTGGTCCGCTTCGCGAAATCTCCCGTGTTTACCATCACGTGCGCTTTCCGCGATCCGTCCGGGGTGCCCTGCACGTAGTGCGTCGAGGCTTCTTTCTCGCGGAACTCTTCAATCGGAAGCACTTCGAGCTTTTCCCTGGGAAGACGCCCGAACAGATCCGGAAGCTTAGCGTACATCGCGTCGATATATTTGCGGTAAAGATCGAGAATCTCCTCGCGCGAGTGCGCGTGCAGTCTTGGATTTTCCTTGATCGCCGCGTAAAAAGTCTTCAGGTCGGGATAACCGAGTTGATGGGCCACTCCCAGCATGCGGCCTTCAATCTCCTTCACTTGCGCAAGTCCAATCTCGTGGATCTCCTCGGGCGTGAGATTCGTAGTCGTGCTCTCTTTCACCCGGAATGCGTAGCGCTCCGGACCGTCAGGGAGCGCCCAAACCCCAGGTTCAGTTTGGCCTTTGGGAGCGTACTCATCGCGAACAAACGCGGTGAACTTAACATAGGCCGGGATCACTGAATCGTGGATGGCAGCCAGACCTGCTTCGCGCAGGCGTTTACGATCCGCGTTGTTGATGCTCTCGGGAAACTTGTCAAACGGTTGCGCCAGCGGGTTCTTGTCTACCGCAGTAACGGCGATGCCATTGGATTGGGTTACTACCTGTTCCAGCAGGATCTTCGGCGGCATCAACCCGTCGGCCATGCCTTTGCGCATCTGCACCATGGTCTGATCGAAAAGGCCGGGCAGAAGTTTCAGACGCGTAATGTAATCTTCGTAATCCTTGACGGTGTCGAACGAAAGAATGCTGACCAGTTGCGGAGCGTCGATGTGAATCCCGCTGAACTGGTTGACGGGCATCTCCCAGGGCCTGAAGCGCGCGCCTTCGACCGTCATTCGCAAGTCGCGGACCATCAACTCCTTGTTCAGAACTTCCTGGTCGGGAAAACCCGTCGTATCGATTGCTTCGAAACGCGCCAGAAAACGACGGCTCTGCTCGAGGTTGTCGTCGATCGCTTTTTGCGAAAAATCATCAAGCTGGTCGTTGTAGCGTTTGTCGCCCAGGATCGAAGCATAGATTGGGCTGGTCCGCAGCGTGTACTCCCACTGCTCGTGCAGCAAATCATTGAGTGCTTTGCGCCGGGCTTCAAGATCGGCTGGAGAATTGGCAGCAAACATGGTCGCGGAGGCCAGCGCCATCGCGACGAGCAGACAGATGAGATATCGCATTTCGACTCCTGAATCAGAAATTTGCGGAAAGACAGACCACCCCACAAACAATACCCGGATGTTAGACGAATACGCAGAAGGATGGTTATCCGTTCAATTTATCTGCGGGCGTTGGCGCGGGTCTTTAGTAGCCCGGCGGCTACACCTTTGCGGACCGCAACCTGATATCCGGCCGCATCCATCCCAGCCGCGGTGGCGGCGGCGATTCCACCTGGCGTAACTGCCTCTTCCAGCAGCGCCTCAAGCGACAAGGTTCCTTCACGCCATGCGAATATGCCGTCCGCCATCGCGTGCGCGCCCGCCAGCAGCGCGGTCTTTCGGTCGAGGCCCGCTTTCTGCCCCCATTTCGCCAGCGTTGCCACCGCGTGATACCCGTGGCTGCACGAGTAGATCACGGTAAACGCATCGAATCTACTCTCCGGAATCTCCACGACTTGACCAAAACTGGCAAACAGATCGCGGATCCGTTTGCGATCGGCAGGGAGTAGCTTTCGTGGGAAAGTAACCGCCGTCAGTCCGCGTCCGTTGCGGCAAACCGGACTCGGCATGGCGCGAGCCCATCGCACGGGAGCGCCCAGCGACTTCTTTAACCCGCGCAAAGGAATACTCGCAGCTACGCTGACCGCGAGCAGCGGCCGATCCACTTCGCCGATCGCACGCAGAAGATCCGCCACCGAATCGGGCCGCACGGCGACCACCAGCAACTCCGCTTGCCGGACGGCACCCCGAAGATCGGGTTCCGGAATGATCGCGTATTCACTCTTCAATCTCTGCAGCTTTAGCGGATTGCGATCGTGCACAATCAAACGATGTTGTGTTTTTGCCAGCCGCAATCCCGCCAGCATCGCCGACGTGATGCGTCCTCCGCCCAGGAACACGAGGTTCATGACATGCCCGCGCAAACTTCATCGGCGGCCGAGAGCAGGGTTTCGACATCCTTGATCGTGTGTGCAGTCGAGATGATCCAGTGCAGCCCGTTCGAAGGTGTCATGTAGATTCCGCGGTCGAGCATGCCGTGGACAAATCGCGAGTATCTGGTCGCGTCAACATAACGGCAATAGTTTCGATAATCATGGATTGCCGCCTGTTCCGTGAAATAGATCTGGAACATCGGGCCGAAGCCCTGGATGATTGCCGCGATCTTCCTGCGCCGAAAAATGTCCCGCAGACCAGCGATAGCAGCGTCACCGACCGAATAGATCTGGTGGTAAACCGCGCCGTCATTCGCCGCCAGGAGATCAAGATTGGCCGCGATCACCCGCATTGTGAGCCGGTGCCCGTTAAAGGTTCCATAGTGCAGTACCATGTCTTCGCTGCCCCAGCGCATCCGGCCGAGAATGGCGCGCGGCCCGGCAACCGCGCCCACCGGAAAACCAGCGCCCAGCGCCTTGCCAAACGTGCTCAGATCAGGCTTCAGACCGTAGTACTGCTGGCATCCTCCCGGCGCGTAGCGGAAGCCGGTCACGACTTCGTCAAGAATAAAGAGCGCGCCATATTCGTGAGCCAGTTCGCACACTCTTTGCAGATAGCCCTCGCGGGGCAGGATGCACCCCATGTTCGCCATGATCGGTTCGGTGATGATGGCCGCCAGTTCGCGTCCATGCTGCCGCAGTATTGCTTCCAATGTGCCAACGTCATTCCACGGCGCGAGCACCACATCGTCGAACACGGTCGCGGGAATGCCGGCGGAATCCGGAAAACGCGCTGGATTTCCCCTCTGCCCAAGTTGATCCGCCGGGTGGGCGTGCCCGTTCAGGCAATAGGGGTCGTACCAGCCGTGGTAGTGGCCTTCGAACTTGAGAAACTTCGTGCGGCCCGTATAGGCGCGCGCCAGTCGCAACGCGAGCATCGTCGCTTCGCTGCCGCTATTCGCAAACCGTACCGCTTCCGCTGTCGGAACCATGCCCTGAAAGCGCTCAGCCGCCTCGGTCTCGGCTGGAGTCGCAGCAGCAAAATGCGAGCCCCCCTCAATCGCCCGCGATACGACCTCAACAATCTTCGGATGGGCGTGCCCCTGTATCAGCGCGCCAAACGACATCATGAAATCGACGTATTCATTGCCGTCCAGATCCCACACATGCGATCCGCGTCCCCGTTCCAACACCACTGGCCCTGCCGAATACACGGCGCCCCCGCGCGACGGAGAGTTCACCCCTTCGACCAGCAATTGCTGCGCCCGCTCGTACCAGGCACGTGAAAGCGTTCGGGTATTAGTGGAAAGTGGCATCCAGATTTCCTAACGTCATTTCCCCAGTGCGACCTTGTCGACCCCGTGTCATCAACTTTCTGTTCCCTTATGTGGAGCGAAACTTCAGACAGCGCCCGCGAGGCCGCCGCCATCGACCACGAGCGCCGTCCCCGTCACAAACGAAGAGACGTCGCTGGCCAGATACAACACAGCCTGCGCAATTTCTTCCGGCTTCCCGACCCGGCCCAGCGGACGCTTCGCCGACTCGGCAAGAAAGCGCTGACTGTCTTCGGCCAGTTGCTGTGCCTCGGCTCGCAGCATCCCCGTATCGGTGTCGCCGGGACAAATACAATTCACGCGAATGCGCGGGCCGTGATCGATCGCCATCGCCTTGGTCAGCAGCACGACCGCTCCTTTGGACGCACAATACACCGCCGCCTTCGCACCGCCGGCCAGTCCCCAGCCTGAAGCCGTGTTGATGATCGCCCCCGCCCCCTGCTTCTCCATGTGCGGGATCACTTCGCGAGACAGCAGATAGATCGATTTGACATTCACTGCCATCACACGATCCCAATCGTCTTCCCTGAGATCCATCACTGTTGCACGCCGGATGATACCTGCATTGTTGAACAGAATGTCTATGCGACCAAATTCACGAATCGCGCGCTCGGCGACACGACGGCAATCGGCAGCGCTCGTGACATCGACTCTCTCGAAGAGCGCGCGCCCGCCAGCTTGCGCTATTTCGGCGACCACGCTCGGACCTGCATCCGCATCTACATCCGCAACGATGACTGCCGCGCCCTCGCGCGCTAACAGCATCGCCGTCGCACGACCAATGCCCGACGCTCCGCCCGTAATCAGGGCAACTTTGCCTGCAAGCGGCATGATTTACCGGCTGGCCAGCCCACCCGCAATTTCTCCGCCGTCGCACGTATAAACGTGCCCGGTCATATACTGCGCGTCGTCCGATGCGAGGAAGGCAAAGAGCGCGGCGATTTCCTCTGGCTGAGAGTGCCGCCGGAGAGGAATTTTCTGGTTCACCTCTTCCAGCATGGCATCGGTATACTCGGCGCGCTGCATCGGCGTCAGCACGTATCCGGGAGCAACCGCGCACACTCTCACTTTTGGCGCCAGCTCCAGCGCCATCGATCTCGTCAGTTCGATCACTCCCGCCTTAGTGGCGTTGTAGTCCGCGTAATACGGGTAGCCCATGATGCCGTTCGTGGATGCGGTCTGCAAAATGACTCCGCTTCCTCGTTCCATCATGTGTTTTGCGGCCGTTTGCGCCACGTAAAACACGCCGGTCAGATTCACGGCAATTACCCTGTCCCATTCCTCCTGCGTGATCTCAAGAAAATTATGACGGATGCTGATGCCGGCGTTATTGATGAGAACATCCACCCCGCCCATCAGGCGAAGTGCGCCAGAGAACGCGCCAGTCACCTGCTTGAAATTCGTTACATCCGCAGCGAGGATCCCAGCCAGGTCGGGAAGCTCCTGCTGTATCCGGTGAAGAGCGACCGCGTCGCGATCGAGTACGCACACCACTGACCCTTCGTCCAGAAACCGCGCCGCCGTGGCCGCGCCAATGCCGCTGGCCCCGCCCGTGATCAAAACCCGCTTCGCTAGCAACCCGCGCAATCGCACCCCTCCAAATAAGAACCGGGCAGATCAGAGTACTTCTCTGCCCGCAATCCCGCCATCGTCGTAGAATCTTGCGTCACCCAACCTGCCACACCGTATCCAGCACCGTCCCATCCACCCACTTCACGACCGCACACGGACGGGCACCCAACTTCGGACGCGCTGGCTTGCCGCAAATCTTCTCGACCTCCGCCTTGATGTCCTGAATCGGCCGCACCGGCAGCTTGGATCCCTTCACCGCATCGAGCAGGTCGGAGCGTCGCGGATTGATCGCAATTCCGCGCTCGGTCACGACCACGTCAACCATCTCTCCCGGCCCCGTCATCGTCGTCACCTCGTCCACGATTACGGGAATGCGGTCGCGGAACGAAGGCAGCGCAAGGATCGAACAGCCCGCAAACAGGCAGTTCTGCCAGCCGCCGATGCCATGCAGTAGGCGCCCATCGGAATGTGTCACCACATTCGCATTGAAGTTCACATCCACTTCGGTCGCGCCCAATATCACGGCATCGACCAGTGAAGCGAAGTTTCCCTTCCCGTGGTAGTTGTACGAAGTAAACGGAGAAGTCGCCACGTGCCGCGGATCGTTCGCTATCGACCGCACGCCATCCAGGTCAAACGTCTGTCCATCGAGAATGTAATCCGTCAGCCCTTCCTGCAGCAACTCCACCAGAACCTTCGACGATCCGCCGCGCACAAAGCGCGCTTTCACCCCGTCCTCGATCATCATCTGCTTCAGATAGCGCACGAACGCCAACGCGATCCCGCCCGCCCCCGCCTGGAATGAGAATCCATTCTTCATGATTCCCGCGCCGCGCAGAAACTTTGCCACCAGTTCCGCGATCAGCAACCGATCCGGCGAGCGGGTAATCTGCGTCGTGCCGGAAACAATTTTTGCCGGGTCACCAATCGATTCCACCTCGACCACGCAATCCACGTTGTTGCCCTGAATCTGCCATGGCACGCAGGGAAACGGAACCAGGTTGTCAGTCACCACAATCACGCGGTCGGCGTAAGTCGAATCGGCCAGCGCAAAACCCAGCGAACCACACGCGGACTTGCCATGCGAACCATCGCCATTCCCAAAGAAATCCGCCGTGGGCGCGGCAATCACCGCGATGTCAATGTGCACCTCGCCATCCTGAATCGCCTGGTAGCGCCCGCCATGCGACCGCAGCACGCCCATGCCGCGCATCTTTCCCTGCGTGCAGTAGTCGCCCAGCGGACCGTTCATCGAGCCTTCAATGTGATGGATCACGCCGCGCTCCATCAGTTCGATCGCGCCCTTTTGCGACGGAAACGATGCGCTGGGAAACCACATCAGATCCTTGACGCCAATTCTTGCCGCCGCCTCCAACGCCATCAGCGCGACTTTATCGCCATCCCGCAGATGGTGATGGCTCGAGATCACCATGCCATCGCGCAGCCCACATTTGCGCAACGCGGTCTCAAGATCCGCGACCCGCTTGTCGCCGCTATCGGGATAATCCTTATTCGAACTGATGGGCGGCGCCGCCTTACGCCCGTTCGGCTGAAATTTTCCCACGCCTTGAAACGCAGTCTGCGGCTTGCCATTCACCGTGGTCGGCACGAACCGCCCCATGGCGTTTTGCGCGAGGTCGAGATGTTCGCTCACGAAATCGCTCCCATCGCCTTGGCCCGCTCGACCAGTTTCAATGCGCGCTGCACCACCGGCGGATCGATCATCTTCGACCCCAGACTCACCACCGCTAAACCCTTCTTCTGCGCTTCCTCAAAGGCGGCCACAATTTTCTGCGCCTTCTCGATCTCCGCCGCGGTCGGACGAAAGGCCTCATGGATCACCCGAACCTGTCCCGGATGAACGCACCCCATCCCCTCAAAGCCCATTGCCCGCGACGCTTCCCCCCACCGCCGCAACCCCTCCATGTCGCCCACATCGCCGAAGACGGAATCGATCGCCTGAATCCCCGCGGCCCGCGCCGCATTGACGACCCGCGCTCGCGCGTAATGCGACTCGCGCCCTTCCGCAGTCTTCGCCACGCCAAGGTCGGCAGTGTAATCTTCCAGCCCAATCGTCAGCGCAACTACGTTTTCACTCGCGGACGCAATCGCCGCCGCATTCTCGATCCCGAGCGCCGACTCGAGAATCGGCATGATCCATACCGGCCGCGTAATTCCGTACC
This sequence comes from uncultured Acidobacteriaceae bacterium, assembly GCA_963838315.1. Taxonomy (GTDB): domain Bacteria; phylum Acidobacteriota; class Terriglobia; order Terriglobales; family Acidobacteriaceae; genus Acidiflorens. The sequence goes on along the minus strand of CAWIQW010000003.1, from coordinate 352,640 downwards.
GCGATTTGATTTCGCTGATCATGTGGTCCGCCGCCGTCACCTGTTCCGCACGCTCGACCTTCGGAATCAAAATGAGGTCTGGACTCTCGCTCACTACTTCGGCGAGATCCTCAAGCCCAAGCGGCAACTGATTTATGCGCACCATCCGCTCGCACGCTCCGAAATCCACGGCCCGCAGGGTGTTTCGCACCAGAATGCGCGCCGCATCTTTCTCGTCCCGATGCACCGAATCTTCCAGATCGAGAATGACCGCGTCCGCGGCGTGGAGTGCAGCATTGATGTAATACTTCGGCTCCGAACCCGGCAGATAGAGTCGCGAGCGCCGCAATCGCTCTTTCGCAGACGGCTCTGGCAATGGACGTCGCTCTGGCAGCCATTTCTTGCCACTCGCAACACCCGCGCGCCGCGCCGCCGCTTCAATGCGCGCACCAATCGTAGGAGGCAGAGCGCCTTCGTCGTGAATTGTCACGCGGGCGTGCTCCACCCCGAGCGCCGCCAGCACTTCCCGAGCCTGCTCCAGAATTGCGCTGCCGTAAAAAGGCGCGACCCGCGATTCCAGCAGAATCTCGATGCCGCCGCTCTCTAGCGCATCGAGCGCGACGCGCAAATCGGATCGTACGTCCTTGCCGGAATGTCCTGCTTCACCAGACCGTAACGGCGTCACTTCCGCGCTGTTCATAAAACTCCTCACTACGGAGTTACAGGGACGCAGAACATTTCTTTTCCCGCCCGACTTCAGTGCTATTGCACTCCGCAAACCACGGCTATTTCAGCTTCTCTAAAATCGCATCCGTCATCTGCACGGTCGAAGCCGCTCCCTGACTGAGGGACTTAGCGCCGCCGGCAATCCGCATCATATCGTAGGTGCACACCTTGCCCTCGCGAACTACGTCGGCAATCGCTTTGCGGATGCGTTCCGCCTTCTGCCCTTCATTCACATGATCGAGCATCATCGCCGCCGAGAGAATCATCGCAATCGGATTGACGATTGGCGGATTCAGCTCCGCGTACTTCGGAGCCGATCCGTGCGTCGGCTCGAACACAGCGACATCGTCTCCAATGTTCCCCGAAGCCGCGAACCCCAGCCCGCCGACCAACCCTGCGAACGCATCCGAAAGTATGTCGCCAAACAAGTTGGACGCGACGATCACGTTGTACTCTTCCGGATTCTTGTTCAGCCACATCAGTTGCGCGTCGATGTTCGTCGACCACAGCGCGATCCCTGGATAAGTCTTCGCCACTTCCTTCGCAACTTCCTCCATCATCCCCGAAGTCTCGCGCACCACATTCGGCTTCTCGCAGATGGTCACACCCTTGAACCCGCGCTTCTTCGCGTATTCGAAGGCCGCAACGCAAATGCGCTTCGCCGCGTTGCGGGTGATGATCCGGCAACTGACCGCCAGTTCCGGCCCCGGCACATTGGCAAACCCCTTAAAGCGGGGATGGCTGTTCAACGCCGCACGCACATTCCCCGGAGGATTCGTCCACTCCACGCCGGCATACATACCCTCGGTTCCCTGCCGAAACACAGTCGTATCGATGAGCGGCTCGTCGTATCCGCCTCCCGCCTTCTTGCGAATGTAATTCAGCGGATTCCCGGTGAACCCCACGCACGGACGCATGCAAATATCGAGATTGAACTTCTGCCGCATGGTCACGATCGGCGAATAGTAGACGTAGCCCTTCCCTTGCAATTCCGGCTTGAGTTCCGCCTGTGCCGCCTTGTTCGGCTTCGAAGTGATCGCTCCGAAAAGACCCAGCTTATGCTGCGTCAACAACTCCATCGTGCGATCCGGCAGCGCGTTCCCGTTGCTGCACCAGCAGTCCCATCCGATGTCGGCATGAATGTACTCCGCATCGAAGCCCACTGCTTTGAGAACGCGTAATGATTCCGGTAAAACCTGATTGCCGATGCCGTCCCCCGGCATGGTGACTACGGTATGTTTTGCCATGATTGCTCCTGAACTCAACATCTCCGAACCACGATCTAAGGCCGATACGCCGAGAAATGCTTTTGGGTTCCGGGGCTGTCATCCTGAGACAGCCGCAGCGGAGCCCGGATATATCGATCCGCTCTACCTCGGCGCTCTCGGCGTCTCGGCGGTGAAAAGACCTATCTCGCTCCCAGCCGCTTCGCCACCAAATTCTCCACTCCGCCGGCAATCACCAACGACTGCGGCACGCTTCCCAGCGCCGGAAAAGTAAACTTCTCTCCGCGCCACGAGATCGTGCTCGATGTAAAGTCGATGTCAACCTCGTCGCCGGGAATCACAGTCTTCTCCTTGGCCGCGATCTCCGACGCAAACTGCTCCCGCAACCGAGCCACAAACTTCGGCACCTCGATGCAAAGAAATCCGTTGTTGAACGCGTTGCGCAAATACGTCTGCGAAAAACTGGCCGCAATCACCAGCGGAATTCCCTTCGCCTTCAGGCAAGTCACGGCCTGCTCGCGGCTCGATCCGGTGCCGAAGTTGAACGCGCTCACAATCACGTCGCCCGCCCGCGTCCGCGCAGCAAACTGCGGATCATAATTTTCCATCACCACTTTCGCCATCATCTCCGGCGTCATGTCGTCGCGATACGTGTAGTCCTTGCCATAGATCGCATCCGTGTTGACGTTGTCCTGCGGCATGAACACCAGCCGCCCCCTCACGCGCTGCGGAAAGCCCGCCAGAATTTCGACCTTCTCCGCCGCACCCGAAGCGGCCGCCAATTCGGTGTAACGCCGCTCCGGTGCCCGTGTGGCGCGGGCGCCCTCGCCCGCGGCTCTTGATTCTGGGCCGCGGATATATCCAGCCACCGCCGATGCCGCCACGACTTCGGGGCTCGCCAGATAACACTTCGCCTCGCGCGAGCCCATGCGCCCTTTGAAATTTCGGTTGGTGGCAGAAATTCCGACCTCGCCCGCTTCCAGCAATCCCACGCCCAGCCCGATGCACGGCCCGCATCCCGGAGGCAACGGATTCGCTCCCGCGTCCATCAGCGTTTTCCAGACGCCCCGTTTCTCCGCCTCTTCCTGCACCCATTTGCTCGCCGCACCCAGATAGAACTTCACCCCCGCCGCTACCTTCCTGCCCTTCAGCACGTCCGCGGCAGCCTCAAGATCCTCGATCCGCGAGTTGACGCAAGAAACCAGATATGCCTTCTGGATCGCAACTTTCCTCGGCTCGATCTCCGCCAGCGACTGCATCGTCTGCACCGTATCCGGTCCAGAAACATGTGGCGTAACCGAGGCAAGATCGAGCGAAATTCGCGCGGCGTAGGTGGCATCAGCATCAGGTGCCAGCGGATTTGCAGCCCAGTTGGCGAGGTCGTTTTCTGAGAAGCGCTCGATTCCCAAAGCTCTCAATCGCTGGTGTACGCCGCGCATGTAAGCGATCGTCGTCGCGTCTACGGGGAACCATCCCACCAGCGGCCCCCACTCGGTCGTCATATTCGAGATAGAAAGCCGCGCATCCATCGAGAGCGACGCAACCCCGGACCCCGTAAATTCAACCGCCGCGTTCAGGCACTCATCGTGGTTGTAGAGTCCGCAGAGCGTGATTATGACGTCCTTGCCGGTAGCGCCCGCCGGCAGCTTTCCCTCGAGCACCACCTGAATCGAGCGCGGAATCTGCCACCAGAATTCCCCCGTCGCCCAGACCGCAGCCGCGTCGGTGCGCACAATGGGCGTGCCAATCGCGCCCAGCGCGCCATACATATTTGAATGCGAGTCAGAGGCAACCACAAACGATCCGGGAACGACATATCCGCGCTCGACCATGATCTGGTGGCCAATCCCCGATCCCGCCGGATAAAAATCCACCCCATGTTCCCTGGCAAAGGCCTCGATCGCACGATATTTCTTCTGGTTCGCTTCGTCCTGGTTCTGGATATCGTGATCAAGCGCGAACACCATCTGTTGCGGATCCTTCAACCTCTTCGCGCCGATCCCCTTGAACTTGCTCATCACCGCCGACGTGTTGTCGTGCGTCATGCAGCGATGCGGACGAATCGACAGGAAATCACCGGCACGCAGAGCGCGCTTCGGGCCCTCCGCCATGTGCGCCTGCGCGATCTTTTCAACTACGGTCTGGCCCATCGATACACCCCTACTCTGTCACCCTGAGCGGAGCAAAACGATCCGCGAAGCGGTCGTTCTGCGGAGTCGAAGAGCCTGCCCCGAGCGAAGCCGAGGGGCCCCCTGCCTCTCTTCATGACTTTGGCCTTTCGTCGTTCTTCAACTCGAAACCCAGATACATCATCTGCCCAATGTGATGATGCAGGTGGGTTGCACATTGCAAAACCATTTCGAATCGCGTCCTGGCGTCCGCGCCCGTTCCCGAATACGCAGTCGCCCAATCTTCCGCCGACTGGCTGTGAATCGTCCGCACTACCATCTCCACCGCCTCGTCGAACTTCCTCATTACCTCTTCTTTCGTCGGACGCGTCGCCTCCGCAAACTCCCCCGGACGATCCCGCACATAGCCCGTGCCCGCAATCTGCGCCCCGATGTAGTAATTCAGGTTGCCCGTCAGATGCAGCACGAGATTTCCAAAACTGTTTCCAAACGCAAACGGCTTGGTCCAGAACTGTTCAACGCTCAAAGGCGCCCCCAACTCGCGGACCACCCCCGCCAGCTTCGTATATCGCGCCGCCAAGCTCGATACAACCGTCTCGTTCAGATAGCTCATTCTTTACTCCTGATAACTCTTTGGTGAAGTCCTTGTAGCTTCGGCGCGCCCAGCGGTTACCGCTTCTTGCCTTTACCATTTGCCCGCGGCGTTCTGGCGCGTCCGGCCGTCTTCTTCACGTCCGCCTTCATCAGCGCCATGAGCTTCGAAACCGACCCGATCTTCTCCAGATTCCACAACGCATCCGCCAGCTTCTTCTGTGCCTTGTCGGAAAGCACGCCCTCGGCCAGAGCCCGAAATTTCTCCTCAACCTCTGTGTCGCTCAGCGGATTCCGCGGATCGCCCTTCGGATAATCCAGTTGCTTCGAGAACGTCCTGCCGTCTTTCGCCGTGATATTAACGATCACGCGCTGCAGCGCCGGGAAAACTTTTTCGATTTCCGGATCCGCCACCACCTCCACCTTCTTCAGTTGCGCCCTGATCGTCGGATCCATGATCTTGTGCATCTCAAACTGCGCCGGCGTGACCTGCCGGTCCACCAGCGCGGCAGCGATCACATAGGGCAGCGAGTGATCTGCGGTTTCTTTTGTATGCGGATCATACTTGCTGGGATCGGAAAGAATATCCGCCGCCCGCGCCAGCGATCGAACCTGAATCTTCTCAACTTCGTCCGGATGCAGATCGTTTTCTTTCACCAGATCGAGCACCGCCGAAATCGGCGCATGGGTCAGTGCCTCCGTCGGAAAGAACTTCATCCCGCACTGCGTGATCCGCCAGGACTCGCCTAGTCCATCGGTCAGCAGGTTCAACTTCCACACCGGCCCGAAACAATGCGCCAGCCCTTCCTTGCCGTCGATCACGTGTTCCGGTCCGCTGTATCCCTTTTCGGCGAGCAGCGCGGCCAGTACGCCGCTTTGCGTTGCCATCGGATCGACCGTGTTCTTCATCATCGTCAGCTTGCCGGCAGTCACCGCGCCCATCGTGCAATGCCGCGAGGCCGATATCCCGATCGCATGCTGAATCTGTTCCCACGTCAGGTGAAGCGCGCGCCCCGCGACAATGGGAGACGCAAATGCCGTGAGGGTCGCATGATGCCATCCGCGCTCCCGAATCCCTGGGAAGGCCGCTTCGCAGAGCCGCATCTCAAACTCGTGCCCCAACACGAATCCGACAATCAGTTCCTTGCCGTCGCTCTTCGCCCGCTCGCAGCAGGCCATCGCGGCTGGAAAAATATCCGATGGATGCGACGGATCCTGTTTCCAGTAAATGTCGTTGTAATCCATGCAGCGGATCATCAGCGCATTCGCCAGCGACGCCGAGACCGGATCGATCCGTTCGCCCGTACCAATGACCGTCGCAGGCCCGCGCCCGGCAATCTCCCGCAGTACTTTCAGCGCAATGACCACGTCGTGCTGCTTGTATCCGCCCAGCGCGCAGCCGACGGAGTCAAGCAGAAAGCGCTTCGCCTGGTACACCGCCTCCTGGGAAAGCTGCTCGTACTGCAAACCAGCCGCCCAGCACGCCATCTTCGCGGTGATCGTTTCTTTGCCGATTGCTTCTGCTGTAGCCAAGAAGGTATCTCCTATGATTTCTTCTTATTTCAAATCGCCTAGCGACTCTGCTCTAAGAACTGAGAACCGGGAACTGAGAACTATTTCACCTTCACATTCTTCGGATTCTTGAACGGCAAGTACGCCATGAAATCCGCATGGTGCACGATGTACGCTTCGGTCGTGCGCTTTACCAGGTCGCCCTCCGCCGCGTGCGCTGCAATAATGTGACACACTGCGTCTGGCACCCCGCATTCCAGTGCCAGCGCTACGCCCGTAAACGGATGCCGCAGCGCTTCTCCGCGCTCGCTTTGTTTGCTCTTCCCGTCCGCGCCGATCTCGTACTCCAGCAATTTGCCCACATCCGCGAGGATCGAGCCGGCGATCACCACATCGGCATCAATCGGCAACGCGCGTCCCATAAATGAAGTCATTGCCCTGGCACTGTCGCGAGCGATATGCACGACGCAGCGCTTGTGCTCCATGAATGTAATCGGGCAGTTCGGCACCAGCAGCGTGAACGGGATCTGGTTCAGATCGTCAGGCTTCAGCGGACTGCGCTCCAGCGCCTTGATCCATGTCTGCGTCACCTGCTCGCGCAGCGTTGGATCGCTGATCCACTGAATTTCCGGCCACAGACGTTCCACGGCCTCCCGCATTCGAGGACCTCCAAAGAAGCTCTGATGAAGACCCATTAGCTTAACGGAGCAGGCGTCGAGGCGTCGAGGAAGCACCGCACTCGCAGGTGTGATTTGGGAAGCCATCGAACACCAGGAAAGTGAGCCCGGCCAACCTTCCCGGCGGCAGCCACCGAGAAGATAGAGGCATTTCCCCAGCCACCAGGGTTTACAAATCTCTTCATAACTTCTGTCACGGTAAGGGGTTAAATCGAGTAGACATCAGTTCTCGATCGGCCAGGTTCGTTTTCGGGCCGCAATTTTCAGGCTTTGCACCGAGCGGATGTCGATTTCTATTCTCGTCGTGGAGGAGTTCAACCTAATGAAGGCCAAGTTTGTACTTTCTTTGCTTGCACTGTGCGTTTGCATTATCCCGGCGAGCGACCATGCGTTCGGACAGAAGCTCTACCCCGTACAAGGCCCACAGGCAGCGCAGACACCCCAGCCCGTATTTGCCGGCCAGATCAGGCGCCCCATGTTCTCCGCGGGACCTGTTTTTTTGTTACTGAAATCTTGGACCGTCGCCAATGGAGAGGTACTCCAGGGGAAGCCAAAGACGGTGAAGGCATCCTCAGTGACCAAACCACCGGAAGCCGGGGCAATCGTTCTTCCGCAGCCCAATCTTGCTTTTGCCTGGGATGCAGTCTACGGCGAGGGATTTTTCGTCGCGCACGTTCTGGGTAAGAAATTTGGGCAGGGAGTGTTTACTGGAAATCAGGGCACAGTTCTCCAGGTAGAGTCGCTGGACGGGAAAAACGGTGTGGCAGTCGACAATAAGGGCAACACTTACAAAATGGTCTGGTAGCGGCTTGGGCTCGGGCAAAGGCTGAGCTTCGGGGTCATACGGATAGTCCAGCCTTCGTCCCCAGCTTGCGGTTCAGTCTCTGCGGGCCCCCGCTCATTTCGCCGCTACTCCCGCGCCTACCTGCTCGCTCGGCATCAACTCCACCGCGCATCCCGAACTCGCGCAACTCACCACTCCGCGGCGTACGATCTTGATCGACGACGCATCCGGAAACCGAATCGGAAAATCCTTCTCCCGCATCTGTTCCCCTGCCGTCCGTAAACTTTCGTCGCCCTCCACAAACTCCGCTCGCTCCGGACGCGACGAACCATCAAACACGAGGTTGAATTGCGCCGATGCCGTTTTGCTGGTGATCGCGCCCAGCTTCACCGTGCGCGATTGCGCCAGTTCCACGGTCGTATCGGCCACTTCTTTTTGTACAGCGTTCGGCTGCGCCCCACCCGTTTGTGCGGCACTGGCGTCCGCTACGAGTTTTCCAAGACGCTCCCTCGAGTCCGCCACAGACGCGCCCCCGGCCGCTACGGCCAGCGCATACATGTGCTGCGCTTTATCGCGCTGGCCCAGTTTCTCCAGCACCTGCCCAAACCGGTTCGCAACCGTGCCCGACTGGCTGAGCATCCACGCGGAATTCAGAAACTGCATCGCCGCCAGATTTTCTCCGCGCAAGGATTTTGCCCACCCCATACGCGCCCAGGCCAGCGCCACCAGTCGCATCGCCGAAAATGCCGACGGCCCCAGCCGGTCGAACTCTCCCGAATCAAATTGTCCGCCGATGTCGTACAGCACTTGCTGCGCATCACTCTCAGTCTGCGCCGGATCAATATCGCTCTTCAGCGCCGCCGCAAAAATGTCCGGCCCCGAATCTGCACCCGCACTGCCCGTCAATCCCGCCATCAACTCCCGGGCCTTCGCGTTTTCACCCAGCTTTGTGTACAGCTGCGCCAACGCCAGTTTCAATTCCGGGTCGGGTGGAGGAATCGCCGCCGCCGCTTCCAGTTCCGTCCGCGCATCCGCGTCCTTTCCCTGTCGGGCCAGCAGCAATCCAAGATTCTTGTGCCCCTCCTTCTTATAAGGAGCCATCTCAATCTGCTTGCGATAGGCTGCAATCGCTTCGTCGGTCTTTCCCGCCTGCTCCAACTGCAACCCAAGTTCGCCGGTCGCACCTTCATGATTCGGATCCACTTCGATCTGCTTGCGGAACGCGCCAATTGCATTCGCATGATCGTTCGTAGCCGCATACGCCAGCCCCAGCGTGTACCACCCATCTTTCATGCCCGGATTTGCCAGCCCTGCATCCCCGTCCACCGCGCGCTTCAGCAACTCAATCGCCCTGCTATAGTCTTTCGCGTCAAATGCCTTCACCCCTGCTTTTTCCAACTCAGACGGCGTCCCTTCCATCTTTGCGCCCGCCTTATCGCCTCCATTTCCCGAGGGCGCGAGAATCGTGCACGAGAGCAACTGATCGTCATTGCTGCGCGTCACGTTCCAGAACGACTCATAGTCCGAGCGCTTGGCCGCCCGCAACTCATTCACCTTCACGATCAACTTGCGCTCGCCTTGCAACACTCCCTTGTCGAAGGAATAGGTCGACGAATACTCGCCATAATCCCGTGTCATCTTCACTGCCAGAGGCGTGTGCACGGTGTAGTTCGCGGGAAATTCCAGCCGTACCTTGTAATCCATCTCGCCCGCCGGACCAATATCGATCGGCTCCGTGCTCTTGCTCGAGGCGTGCACCGCTGGAACTCCCAGCGGCGGAATGGCCCGGAAATCCACGCTCGCCGCCGGCACCACGAAATACCTGTCCTGACGGACGTGATACTTCAGATGGAAAGGTTTCGACGTATCTTCGATCGGATCAACGGTCACGTTGTCGCTATCTCCCGGAAATCCCCAACTCGTCGAGAGCATCTTCGTAAAATCGCTCCATCGCGCCTGCGGCACGCTTCGGAATCCCGCGCGCATCGGCCAATCGCGATCGCCCTGGGCGGTGAATTCCACGGTCGCATCCAGCGCTCCGTACTCGCTGAACTTCCCCTCCACCACAAGGCGCATGAATGTATTGATCGGCGAATCCGCAGGCGTCCGCTGCAGCCCGCCCTCCGCGCCCTCCGCTGCGACCACTGCCTGCTTATTGCGTAGCTGATAAAGCAGCAGCCCGTAGGGCGTCACTTCCTGCGTCGTATCCAGCCATGTCAGCTTTTGTCCCACCCGCGCCAGCGTCATCACGTGATCGAACTGCGCCGGGGAAGGCTCGTCCTCGTCCAGCTTGCGCGCGCTGTCAATCAGCACGGGATAACTCTGGATTCCCACCACCTTGAGCATCGCCGCCAATAGCGTGTGCTTGTCCTTGCAATCGCCGTATCCGTTTTGCAGAATTTCAGCCGCCGCGTGCGGCTGGTACCGTCCCACGCCCAGCGAAATACTGACGTACCGGATGTCGAGTGCCACAAAGTTGTAGAGTCGCCGCGCCTTCTCCTCCGGAGTCGTCGCTCCCTTCGTCAGTTCCTCCGCCTGTTTCCGAACCGTGTCATCGGCCGTCATGCGCTCGCCCTGCAACTTCGCATACCATTGCGCGATCTGCTTCCAATCCGTGAACGTCGTCAGTTGAACATCCGGCCCGGTCGCCTCATCTGTATCCTCATCTCTATCTCGATTTCGGTCCGGCTCAATTCCTTTCACGACCCACGTATAGATCCGGCGATCCCCCTGCTCCTGAATTTCCGGCGTATGCGTCGGCGTTTTGAGCTTGATTTCGCGACCCTTGGGAACATCGATCACCAGCCGATCCTCATTGACGACGATCCCCTTTGGAAAGGTGTGTACATACCAGAAATTGTCTCCGGCCAGCGGCGTAATCGTGCGCGTGACCGTCCGGTATTCGAGCGTGTCTCCCGGTCGCAGCGCCGCCACTGAAATATGCCGCTCCCTGAAATCGGTATACGTAGGCGCTTCCTTCACCACTTCGGGAGCGAAATCCTGGGCCGTTGACTCCGGCGTGATCACGACCTGTCCGTCCGGCTTCCGCACCCTCACATATTCCACATCCAGCTTCTCCGTGGCCGAAGAGTATCCGAACACGAGTTGGCCGAACTCCTTGACGCCCGCCTCGCTTTGAATCGCTATCGACGCCTCGGCCTCCTCCACGCTTGTGCCGTCATTCTCAAACCGCGCCCGATTGAAGATACGCTCAAAAACCGCTGCCTCTTCTGCATGTTTTTTCCCGGGGGCTGGCGACTGGGCTATGCCTTCCAGTCTCATCAGGCACACAACTAGCAAGCCAAATGCAATCCGCAACATACGATGCGTCATATGGAGTTTCTTATACCTTGAGGTTCTTTTACGCTGCGGGCGAAGTAAAATCAAACCAACGGGGGTTGTCTTGACCAGAATCGTTGCGCTTCTTGTAGTCCTGATTGGTGCGTCCGGCTTTCTGGCGGCGCAGCCCTCGGTCACCATCATCACCTCATCGCTGCCTGAAATTTCAACTGGCATGGAACTCCACCTCCTTCTGCGCGCTAGCGGTGGCGCTCCGCCCTACGTCTGGAGCGTCGCCAGCGGCGATCTTCCGGAAGGCCTCAACCTCACCCCGGAAGGCTGCATCTGTGGACGCCCCAGCAAGAATGGTTCTTTCTCCTTCACCCTGAAGGTAGAGGACTCCGGCCATCCCGCGCATTCCGTCACCAGAAATTTCGAGGGCGCCGTCAGCGAATCCTTGCTGCTCGACTGGCTCGAAACCCCCAAAGTCTCGGACAACCGCATCGACGGCTCCGTCCAGGTCTCCAACGGATCAAAAGAAACCTTCGATCTCACCGTCGTCATCGTTGCCGTCGCGGTTGCAGACCACCGCGCCACGGCCATCGGATACCAGCGCTTCGAACTCAAGCCGGGCGACTTGAAGGTACCGATTCCCTTCGGGAATGTCATGGCTCATGGCGACTACGTCATCCACGTCGATGCCATCGCCGAGGTTTCCAGGCGCGGCACTATCCTCCGTCAGCGCCTCCAGACCGAGCACCCCCTGCAGGTGGTTGTTGGCCCGTAAGCTCATGCCCAACCACAAAGTACCGAAGTCATTTGTTCTCCCTGTGCTATCCTTATTATCTTGAGAAAAGTTAGGGGTGAAGATTCCGGTCGCCTCGCCCAGGCTTAGTCTTGAAACCGGATACATTGGATGGAGCTTTTCCTAAATCTTTGCTGGTTGGCTCTGTTACTGCCCGCGTACACGCTGTGGCGGCAACGGGCTTCCTCTAATCGCTCGGCACGGACTTCTTCCCTGTTCATCTGCACGCTCGGTTGTGTTCTCGTTCTGCTTTTTCCCGTAATCTCCGCCAGTGACGACCTCCATGCCGTCGGACAGGTAATGGAAGAGTCCAAACGCAGTCTCCGTCATGCTGGCTCCTGTAATTGCAGCACCCATTCGATCAATCCTTCCGACTTGGCTTTGGTCGCGCAGGCCGATCCGAAAGTCGCCTTCGAGAAGGTTGGCAACGTCGCATCGTTTGCCTCTCAATCCTTCGCCCCGGTCTTCGCTTCCGCTCCCACCGGACGCGCTCCTCCTGGCCAGCCGTCAATCTCTGTTTAGCCTCAGCCAAATTTTTTGTCAGCCCTGCGGAGTTTCGCAGGCAGGGCACGCATTGGATGATTCCCTTATCCAATACGCACGGAGTACAGGATGTTCAGGTTCCACCAACTCATTCTCGTCATCTCGCTGACCTGTGCTGGCCCGCTCGCCTCGGCCCAGCAAGCCCTCACCTGGGATGAGGTCCGCCAGCGCTTCGAACAGAACAATCCCACGCTGCTCGCGGACAAGCTGAGCATTGACGAATCCCGAGCCCAGGAGATTACGGCCTTCTTGCGGCCCAATCCCAGCCTCTCGCTACTCGTGGATGGCACCCAGATCGCTCCCAACAATGGCGTCTGGCAGCCCTTTGCCGGCACCTTTGAATCTCCCAGCATCAGCTATCTCCACGAACGCCGCCACAAACGCGAACTCCGCCTTGACAGCGCGAAGAAAGGCACCCTGATCGCCGAATCCCAGTATGCCGACCAGGAAAGAAGTTTGCTTTTCATTCTGCGCAGCGCCTTCGTCTCTGCCCTGCAAGCCAAGTCCGTCCTCCAACTGGCGAAAGATAACCTCGATTATTACGACCATGTGCTCAAAGTGAGCCGCGATCGCTTCAGCGCCGGCGACATCGCGCAAATCGATCTCGACCGCCTGGAGCTGGGCCGCGTCCAATACGAATCCGATCTGCAAACCGCCGACGTCAATTTGCGGACGGCAAAAATTCAGCTCCTCACGCTGCTCAACGACCGCGCTCCCGTCGATCAATTCGACGTGACCGGACCCTACGACTTCATCGACCCACTCCTGCCCCGCGAAGAATTCCGCAAGATTGCCATGGACACCCGCCCGGACTTGAAGGCAGCCGTCGAGGCCGTGGACAAAGCCCAGACCGATCACAAACTCGCCGTCGCCGATGGTTCCACCGACCCAACCTTCGCCGGCTGGTGGACGCACAATTCCTCCACCAACAACCCCTTTGCCAAAGACACAGTGGGCGTGAGCGTCAGCGTTCCGCTGCGCATCTTCGACCGCAACCAGGGCGAGAAACTCCGCACCCACCTCGATATCACCCGCAATGAAAAATTGCGCGACGCCGCCGAAGCCCAGGTGCTTAGCGACGTGGATTCCACTTACGCCACCGTCGATAGCACGCTGAATCTGCTCCGCCCCTACAAAGCCAAATATCTGCAGATGTCCGTGCGCGTGCGCGACACGATTTTATTTTCCTATCAACACGGCGGAGCCTCCCTGCTCGACTTCCTCAACGCGGAGAGCGAATACCGCAGCGTGCAGTTGAATTACGTAAATCTGGTGGGCTCATATCTAACGGCCGCCGCCCAACTCAACGAAGCTGTCGGCCGGGAAGTGATCCAATGAAATTTCAGCTAACACGTTTTTCTCGAGCAGTGACGCACCTTCAGTGCCTGGGCCTGACGATCTGCCTGATTGTGTTCGCAGCCTCGCTCGCCTGCTCCAACGACACGAAGGCCGCTCCCACCCAGCAACAGGTCGTCGTCGATCCTAACCTGTTCTCCGTCGATCACCCCGAAGTTTTCCAGACCGTCAAGGTGGAAAGCCGCGATCTGCCCACCGAATTGAATGCCAACGGGACCGTCCAGCCCGACGTCAACAAGACGATCCACGTCACTTCGCTCGGCTCTGGCCGCGTTGTCGATCTCAAGGTCCGCCTTGGTGATCACGTGAATCGAGGTCAGGTTCTGCTGGTGATCTCCAGCCCTGACCTCGCGGGTGCTATGGGCGACTACCAGAAAGCGCAAGCCGACGAGGTCCTGGCCCGCAAGGCTCTCGATCGCGCCCAGCTTCTTTATTCACGCGGCGCTCTCGCGCAGAAAGATCTCGAACTCGCACAGGACACCGAGGATAAGGCCAGGACCGACCTTCAAACCGCCGAGAGCCGCCTCCGCGTCATCGGCGGCGATCCCGCTCACCCCAGCTCGCTGATCGAGCTCCGCGCCCCAGTAGCCGGAACCATCGTGGAACAGAACGTCGCCGGATTCGAAGGCATCAAGAGCCTCGACAACACGCCCAACCTGTTTACCATCGCTGATCTCTCCAGCGTGTGGGTAGTCTGCGACGTTTTCGAGAACGATATCGGCGAAGTCCACATCGGCGACCCCGCAGAACTTCGCCTCAACGCGTTCCCTGGGCACGTCTTCAAAGGCAGCGTCAGCGACGTCTCGCGCGTTCTCGATCCCACCACGCGCTCCGCTAAGGTTCGGATCGTGCTTGCCAACCCGGATGGATCCCTGCGCCCGGGAATGTTCGCGGTCGCCACCTTCCACTCGCGCAAACCGTCTCCCCGCCTCGTCGTCCCCGCCACCGCCATCATGCGCTTGCAGGATAAAGACTGGGTCTTCCGCAAGGAGTCCGCCAATTCCTTCCGTCGCGTTGAAGTTCAGAGCTCCGGCCTCTCCGATGGCCTCCAGGTCATCCAGCAGGGCGCCAAAGCCGGAGATGAACTCGTCGCCAACGCGTTGGCTTTCTCTTCGGCCGTCGCGGAGCAAAGCAAATGATTCGTCTGCTCATCGATTTCGCCCTCCGCAACCGCATCCTCATCTTGAGCGTGGCGCTCGTTCTTTTTATCTGGGGCATCATCTCCTTCCGCAATCTGCCCATCGAGGCCTATCCCGACGTCGCCGATACCTACACCCAGGTCATCACCCAATGGCCCGGACACGCCGCTGAAGAAGTCGAACAGCAGATCACCGTTCCCCTGGAAGTGACCCTTAACGGCGTTCCCCACAAAACGCATCTGCGTTCCGTCTCGCTGGCGGGCCTCTCCGTCGTCACCATCATTTACGACGACGACATCACCACCTTCAACGCCCGGCAGGAGGTCCTCGACCGCCTGCAGCAGGTCACTCTTCCCCCCAACGTGAATGCCAATCTCGGCCCTGACTACAGTCCCACCGGCCAGATTATGTTCTTCACGCTCAAGAGCACCAACCCGCGTTTCGACGTGATGGAGCTCAAAACTCTCGCCGACTGGTTCGTCCTCAACCAGCTCAAGAGCGTTCCCAATATCGTCGACGTCAACATCTTCGGCGGCCCGACCCGCGAATACCAGGTCCAGCTTGATCCCGGCAAGCTCGTTTCCTATGGGCTGTCTCTTGGCCAGGTCGAGCAGGCACTGGCCAACAACAATACCAATGCCGGCGGTGGATTCATCGAGCGCGGACAGCAGGCTCTCAACGTCCGCGCAGTTGGACTGATGCAGACCACCGACGACATCGCCGCCACCGTCGTCAAAACCGTGAATGGCACGCCCGTTCGCGTTCGCGATATCGCGGTCGTCGTGCAGGCGCCTAAAATTCGTCTCGGCCAGCTCGGCAAAACAATCCGTTGCGAGGTCGCAAAAGAAGTGGACAAGACGGTCCACTGCGAGAACGGCACCGACCTCGACGATCCCGATGTCGTCGAAGGAATCGTCCTGTTGCGCAAAGGCGCGGAAGCCGACGCCACGCTCGATGCCTTGCACGCCAAGATCAGGGAACTCAACAGCGGACTCCTCCCGCAAGGCGTCAAGCTGGTACCCCATCTCGACCGCAGCGACCTCGTCCACTACACCACCCACACCGTCCTTCGCAATCTTACCGACGGCGTCATCCTCGTCACGCTTATTCTCTTCATCTTTCTCGGCAACGTCCGCAGCGCTCTCATCGTCACCATCACGATTCCCTTCGCGCTGCTCTTCGCCGCCATTCTTCTTGATCTCAGTCACATTCCCGCCAACCTGCTTTCGCTGGGCGCGCTCGACTTCGGCATGGTCGTGGACGGCTCGGTCGTCATGGTCGAAAACATCATGCGCCACGTCGAGTTCGCGCAGGGGAAGAAAACGTTCCTCGAAGTCATCGCCGCCGCCGCGCACGAAGTCCAGAAGCCCGTATTCTTCGCCCGTATCATCATTATCGTTTCCTATCTGCCCATCTTTACCCTGCAGCGCGTCGAAGGCCGCCTCTTCCGCCCCATGGCCTGGACCGTCGCCTTCGCCTTGCTTGGCGCTCTGCTGTTCGCGCTGCTCATAGCCCCGGTCCTCTGCCACCTTGTCTTCCGCGATGGCAAGATCAGCGAATGGCGCAACCCGATGATGCGCATCCTCCAGAGCCAGTACCGCCGCCGCCTCGACTGGTGTTTTGACCACATGAAGTTCACTCTCGGCCTGGGCGTCGCCGCATTCGCGTTCACGCTCTATCTTTTCTTTGGCGGAGTCGTCGGCTCCGAGTTCCTTCCCCACCTCGATGAAGGTGCCATCTGGGTTCGGGGCACGCTCGCTCCCTCGACCGGCCCCACCGCCGGAATCGATGTCACCAAACGCGGTCGCGCCATCCTTTCCCAGTTCCCCGAGGTTAAGCAGATCGTAAGCCAGGTCGGCCGTCCCGACGACGGCAGCGACGCCAGCGGCTTCTACAACACAGAATTTTTTGTGGATCTGTTGCCCCGCTCCGAATGGCGCTCCGAATACCCGACAAAAGAAAAACTCATTGACGCCATGGATCAATCCCTCAGCCAGATTCCCGGCGTTGACTGGAACTTCTCCCAGCCCATCTCCGACAACGTTGAGGAAGCCGTCAGCGGCGTCAAAGGCGAACTCGCCGTAAAACTCTTTGGCAGCGATCTCAAAACGCTTGAACAGAAAGCCAATGAGATGCAGGACGTCATGTCCAAAATTCCCGGCGTCGCCGATCTCGGAACCTTTCAGGTCCGCGGCCAGCCCAACGTGAACCTCGTCGTCAATCGCGCCGCCGCCGATCGCTTCGGCATCAACGTCAGCGACGTGCAGGATGCCGTCGAAACTGCCGTCGGCGGCAAAGCCGTCAGCCAAATTCTCATCGGAGAACAGCGCTACGACCTCACCGTTCGCTACCAGCCGCAATTCCGCAAAACCGTCGAGGATATCGAGAACATCCGTATCCTCGCGCCTTCCGGAGAACGCGTTTCACTCGGCCAGCTCTGCGATGTGAAATTGGAAGACGGAGCCTCCTCCATCTACCGCGAAGGCAACTCCCGCTATATCGCCATTAAGTACAGCGTGCGCGGACGAGATCTCGGCAGCACGGTTCGCGACGCCATCGACCAGGTCCACCAGAAAGTCCAGTTCCCCGAAGGCTACCATCTCGACTGGACCGGCGAGTACGAAAGCCAGCAGCGCGCCAATCGCCGCCTCGCCATCATCGTCCCCATCACGCTTTTGTTGATGGCCTTCATCCTCTATTCCGCTTTCGATTCCTGGAAGTGGGTCGCCCTGATCTTCGCGGTGGTCGCGCTCTCACCCCTCGGCGGCGTGCTCTCGCTCCTCGCCACCGGAACCCATTTCTCCGTCTCCTCCGGCCTCGGCTTCCTGGCGCTCATCGGCGTGTCAGTCGAAATTGGCGTGATCATGGTCGAATACATCAATCAGCTTCGCACCCGAGGCATGAATCCGCGCGAAGCCGCCCGCGAAGGCGCCGAACTACGTCTCCGCCCCATCATGATGACGATGCTGGTGGCAACCCTCGGCCTGCTCCCCGCCGCCCTCTCCCACGACATAGGCTCCGACTCTCAGCGTCCTTTCGCGATTGTGATCGTCGGAGGCCTGCTCGTAGAACTAGTAGTCAGCCTGGTCATGATGCCCACCCTGTATGTCTTCTGGGCGCGTCCGGGAGACAAACTGCCCCCCGCAGAACTGGGCTTCATAGAGGAAGGGGAACACGTAGATTAAGGAGAGAGAACTGAGAACTGAGAACTGAAAGCCGAGAGCCGAGAGCCGAGAGCCCAAAAATTAAGAGTCCCGAGGTAATGTTGAACTCATTCCTCTCGGCCAGTAGCTCGCGTTTAGACCCTTGCTGACCTCTCTCGAAAGGCTCTCTTGCGAGTTTTCCTTCCGGCGATCCTGCTCGGGCTCCGGGCTCACCGCCAACCGGATAAATCAGTCCAACGCCTCGGGACTCTATCTTGCCTTCGACAAGAGCTCCTGTTCTCCTCGACCAGCGCTTTGCTATAGACCCTTGCTCGCCCTCCCCGACTTACCTCGCGGTTGTCGGAGTGACTACGCTTGAGCCCCGGACGCTGCACCAACCGGAAAAACTTCAGAACGTGTCAAAGAACGATTATGGTTTTACTACTTTCATTTTTTTCGTCAATCGAAATGACCAGCTTTTAACTCGTCATTTATCAATCGGGTGCAGCACGTTCACAGCCGGATGTAACAAAAAATGTGCAATCGGGGTAACCGCTCTCGCCCTCCTCGCTGCAATGCCCGTATATTCGCCGCGTTCACAGATTCCAGACCCGTTTACCCCGAAAAGATCATCCGGATTCCCCCTGTGCAAATCCCAGTTCCGCCCGCATCAATCGCGGCGAGCATAAGACCGCTGATACCATACTGACGTGCCTCCGTTGCTGGATGTCCGGAACCTGACCATAGAATTCCCCAGTGCGGCGCGCACGCTCCTTCCCGCGTCTGCCGGCTCCGCCTCCACCATCTCACCGCAAGCATCCAGAACTGTCGCAGCTGTCCGCAACCTGACGTTCTCCATCAATGCCGGTGAAGTTTTGGGATTAGTCGGCGAATCCGGCTCCGGCAAATCCATCACCTCGCTGGCCATCATGGGCTTGCTTCCGCCCGTAGCAAGAGTAACCGGCAACATAACCTTCCAGAATGGCGATGCCTCGCCCGCGAATCTCATTACGCTCCCGCCCGATCAACTGCGCCATCTGCGCGGCTCCCGCATAGCGATGATCTTCCAGGAGCCCATGACTGCCCTCAATCCCGTCATGCGCGTAGGCGATCAGATCGCCGAAGCCGTCCTCGCTCACAATCGGGTCTCAAAGTCCGAAGCCTGGCGCCGCGCCGTCGAGGGTATGCGCGAGGTCGCCATTCCCGATCCCGAGCAGCGCGCCCGCAGCTACCCGCACCAGCTTTCCGGAGGCATGCGCCAGCGCATCATGATCGCGATGGCCATCGTCAACCGCCCCCAACTCCTCATCGCCGACGAACCCACCACCGCACTCGACGTGACCATCCAGCAGCAGATCCTCGACCTGCTCCACGATCTTCGGCAGAAGTTCGCGCTCTCCATGCTTTTCATCTCGCACGACCTGGCGGTCGTCTCACACGTAGCCGATCGCGTTGCGGTCATGTACGCCGGCAACCTTGTGGAACTGGCGCCGAAGGCCGCGATCTTCAATGCTCCCGCGCACCCCTACACTCGAGGCCTGCTGCAGTCGATCCCAACCCTGGAAACCGACCGTACCCGACCGCTATCCACCATCGAAGGCACCGTCCCACCCATCGCTAATCTTCCGCCCGGATGTCCCTTCGAACCGCGCTGCCCGCACCGCATCCAGTCCTGCAAAGCCGAACTCCCACCGCTCGTCGAAGTCGCTCCGGGACACTTCGCCCGCTGTCCGGTGGTGAACAA
This sequence comes from uncultured Acidobacteriaceae bacterium, assembly GCA_963838315.1. GTDB lineage: Bacteria > Acidobacteriota > Terriglobia > Terriglobales > Acidobacteriaceae > Acidiflorens. The sequence continues at coordinate 333,007 of CAWIQW010000003.1, read as the reverse complement.
TCCTGAAAGAGTTGTTCTCCAGACCTGAGGCGATCTGAGAGCTGAATCCCGAGATGAATTCAACTTGAGAATCTGGTAGACATTAGTGCCATGCCCACCAACCGCCTCGAAGCCTTCAGCGACGGAGTCATCGCCGTCATCATCACCATCATGGTGCTCGAACTGAAGGTGCCTCGCGACACCACGCTCACTTCCCTGCGCAGCCTCGCTCCGCAGTTTCTCAGCTACCTGCTCAGTTTTCTGGTAGTGGCCATCATGTGGGTCAACCATCACCACATGATGCATTCGGCCCGCCGCGCCGATGCCCGCCTGCTCTGGTCCAACAACACCCTTCTCTTCTGGATGTCGCTCGTGCCCTTCGTTACCGCCTACATGGGAAATAATTTTCGCGACCCGCGCGCCGTAGCGCTCTATGGAGTGGTGCTGTCGCTCTGCTCGATTTCTTTCGCCTTGCTGCGATCCGCAATCATTCAGCACCATCGCGATAATCCCGACATCGTTCGCTACCACCGCCGCATCCAGTTCAAGAATCTAAATTCGTTGCTTCTCTATATAGCCTCGGTTCCGCTGGCCTTCGTCGATGTCCGCATCGCCTTTTTCATCTTCGTCTTCGTAGCCCTTTCCTATTTCCTGCCCGAACGCAAACTGGCCGAGTCCGAATCGCCGCCCTAGCTCCTTCTCCGAAATAGTGATGAGTGGCAGCACCAATCCCTAGCATCGAAGGCGAGAACTGAAAACTGAGAGCTGCGAACGGGCCACCGGCACGGAACTGAGGGGCCCGGGTCTTACTTCTGCAATCTAACTTCTGCCTTCTGACTTGCCCTTCCGACTTTAGATATAATCGACGTTTTGCCGTGCGTATCCTTCTCCTCAGCGACATTCACAGCAACCTCGAAGCGCTCGACGCCTGTCTGGCCGCCGCTCCTGCCCACGACCTCGTCGTCAATCTGGGAGACACGGTCGGCTACGGCGGCAATCCCAATGAGGTCATTGCCCGTGCCCAGTCTCTGGGGCGCGTATTCGTTCGCGGCAATCACGACAAGGCTGTGAGTGGCCTCATGGATCTCGAGGACTTTAATCCCGTTGCCGGACTCGCCACCCTCTGGACCCGCGATCATCTCACCCGCGCCAATCTCGACTGGCTGCGCTCTCTGCCCCAGGGACCGGTTCAGCTGGAGGAACTCCCAGGCGTGCATTTCGTACACGGGTCCGCGCTCGACGAAGACGAATACATGGTCAGCGTCAGTGACGCGATCCAGCCCCTGATCTCAAATCCAGTCCCTATCACTTTCTTCGGACACACTCACCTGCAAGGCGGATTCATGCTGCAGGGAGACGTCAGCGAAGCCTATCGTCCCGGCTACCGCACCGTAGGACAGCCTGAATCCTCCGATTGGCCGCTCCGCAAGGAGCTTCGTTATCTCATCAACCCCGGCTCGGTAGGCCAGCCTCGCGATGGAGACTGGCGAGCCGCCTTCGCCATATTCGACAGCGACGCCTGGATCGTCAGCTTCCATCGCGTCCCCTACAATCTCCGCGTAGCCCAGGAAAAAATCCTCGCCGCCAATCTGCCGCCACGCCTGGCCACCCGCTTGGCTACCGGACGGTAGCAACGAGCAGCACCCGGTTGCCGGCCTCAATTCTCGGATCGAAAGGGAGAACCCGTATTTACTTGCTCATCTCGTACAACCATTCGGGCGATTGCGGATCGAACTGAGAACTGAGAACTGAGAACTGAGAACTGAGAACTGAGAACTGAGAACTGAGAACTGAGAACTGAGAACTGAGAACTGAGAACTCAGAACTCAGAACTCAGAACTGAGAACTGAGAACTGAGAACTGAGAACTGAGAACTGAGAACTGAGAACTCAGAACTCAGAACTCAGAACTGAGAACTGAGAACTGAGAACTCAGAACTGAGAACTGAGAACTGAGAGCCGAGAGCCCGCAGCCACACTTTTCCATTAAACTCTTCCCATGTCCCCGCCCGCACCCCACACTGCCCACGTTGACGGAGGCGCCCGTGGCAATCCCGGCCCCGCCGGCTACGGCCTCGTCATTCACGATCCGGAGGGAATGAAAGTCGCCGAACTCAGCCAGTACCTCGGCCATCGCACCAACAACTATGCCGAGTACAACGGGCTCCTCGCCGCTCTTCGTTACGCCATCTCGCAAAAAATCCAGTCGCTCAAAATCATCAGCGATTCCGAACTTATGGTGCGCCAGATGAAAGGCATCTACAAGGTGCGTCATCCCGAATTGCGCAAGCTCTACGACGAGGCCCAGCACCTTACCGCTCAGATCGAACACGTGGAGATCCGCCACGCCCTTCGCGAACACAATCAGGATGCCGACCGCCTCGCGAACCTGGCCATGGATCGCGGCAGAAATTCTCCGCGCGGCGAAAGCGAACCCCTCGTTCAATCGGGGTCGGCGACGAGGCCGGCTCCAGCCAATCTTCCGTCTGTCGGGGTGCCGAAAGCGCCGCTTCCAAATGTCTTGCAGGAATTCGAGGGCATCGTCCACAAAGGCGTGATCGAACTGCTCGATGGCTCGCTCCCGGAAGGCACCAAAGTTCAGATTCGCGTTCGCCGTTAACCAGACGTGAGAAGGCGCCTCAGCCTACGAAACTGGGGTTTTGGAGGATATAAATGCGGAACATACATGCGAAATTCGCCTTCGCTATGCTGTCATGTCTTGCGTTGATCGCGCCCATCGCCCTGCTCGGGCAAAGCCCACGCCGCGATGAAAAGGAAGATGCGAAGTCGGAAATCACGCGCGTGCTCCAGGAGCAAGTCGACGCATGGAATCATCAGGACCTGGAGCGATTCATGGCCGGCTACTGGAATTCACCGGAGCTCACGTTCTTTTCCGGAGCCCATGAATCCAAAGGATGGCAGGCCGCGTTCGATCGTTACAAGAAAACCTACACCGGCGAAGGTCGCGAGATGGGCAAACTCGAGTTTGCCAATTTGCGGATCGAAATGCTCGGACCCGACGCCGCATTTGCGCGCGGAGAATTCCACCTCACGATGCGGGACGGCAAGACGCCGCACGGCCTGTTCACATTGATCTTTCGAAAATTTCCCGATGGATGGAAGATCGTGCACGATCACTCGGCGGGAGAGTAGGACTCCGCCCGCCCCCAACAATCAAAATAAGCCGAGGGCTGGCTCTTACCGGCTGGCTTTCTTTGCGACCTTGGCCGCCTTGACCTTCACCGTCTCCCACGGACGCTTAGGACGCTCCACAACCGGCTCGTCGCGGTCCTTGATGCGATCGTACTGGTACGTCTCGCTCACAGTTCCCAGCGATTCGTTGTAAAGGCTCGGCAATCCAAGCCCTTCTTTCAGTTCTTCCGCAAACTGGTGGAGCGCTTTCAAATGATCCGCCGTCGCCGGTATTTCGGTCTTTGCAGTCTTGAGAAACTGCTGGTATCCGCGGTTGACGAGCTTTGAGATCTCCGAGCCAACCAGGTATCCGGGATAAGCAAAGATCTTCACGCCGCCGTCTTCGGTCTTCTGGATCGCCGCCGAGCAGCCGTACTTCTTAAGAAAAACCCGCGCCTGTGTGCCAGGAGCTTCGATGAGATCAAAACCATGTTCGCGCAGCCACGCGACTGCATCTTCGTACGTCCGTTCTTCAACCTTCGTAGCCATTCCTGTCAGCTCGATTCTGTTTACGTAAGCTTAGATGCGGAGCGCTCCGCTACGGCCCAGGAGAATTGCTGGAACCAATCTCCCCGCTCTGAATCTAAACCACGCAGAAAGTGATAACGCTAGTATAGATATACCTTTTTCCCATTACTGGCACATTACTGAGGTCACGGGGTCCTGTGCCGAATAAACAGCGGCTCGGCTGGCAAAGCTCAGTAAAATTCTATAGCGCATGAGTGCAGTAAATTCCAATTCCGCACCTCCCGAAACCCCGCTTCCCGCGCACAGCGGAGACGCTGTGCTCGCCCGCATCGGTAATACGCCTCTGATAACGCTCGACGCATTGACCCGCGATTTTCCCAACGTACGCTTTCGTGGCAAAGCCGAGTGGTACAACCCCGGCGGCTCCGTCAAGGATCGTGCTGCCGCCAACATCGTGTGCGAAGCGCGCCGCACCGGCAAACTTGCTCCCGGCAAAATTCTGCTCGATTCGACCAGCGGCAACACCGGTATCGCCTACGCCATGCTCGGCGCCGCTCTCGGTTTCCCCGTAACGCTCTGTGTGCCAGAAAATGTTTCGCCCGAGCGAAAACGAATTCTACAGGCTTACGGCGCAAATATCTTGTTCACCGATCCCGCGGAAGGTTCCGACGGTGCCATCAAGATCGCGCGCCAGCTCGCCCACAGCGAGCCCGACCTTTATTTTTATGCCGACCAGTATTCGAACGATGCCAACTGGCGCGCCCATTACCTCACCACCGCCAACGAGATCTGGCAGCAAACCGAGGGACAGCTGACCCACTTCGTCTCCATGCTCGGCACCACGGGAACCTTCGTCGGCACCACGCGCCGCCTGAAGGAATTGAACCCGCGCATCCGCTGCATTTCCCTCCAGCCCGACTCCGCTTTCCACGGCATTGAAGGAGCCAAGCATCTCCCCTCGGCCATCGTGCCGAAGATTTACGACTCTTCTTTAGCCGATGAAAATATCGAGGTCGGAACCGAGGCCTCCCATGCCATGGCCCGCCGCCTCGCCCGCGAACACGGATTGCTGGTAGGAGTCTCAGCCGCCGCAGCCGTAGTAGGCAGCCTGCAGGTAGCTCGGCAACTCAAAAAAAATCAGCGCGCCACCATCGTGACCATCCTCTGCGACTCCGGCGACAAATATCTGACCGAAAGATTCTGGAACGAAAATTAAGGGCAAGTCAAAAGTCAATGGCAGCAAGTCAGAAGTCAAATTGAAGAAGTAAAATCCAATGGCGCAGGCAGCGCATTTAAGTGAGCGGTTCACTTCTGCATTTTGACTTCTGACTTTTGACTTATGTTAAGAATTCCCCAACCCGTTTACGCCGCCCTCCGCCATCACGGAGAGCAAACCTATCCCCACGAGTGCTGCGGAGTCCTCCTCGGCCACTTCGACGACAATGGCTCAAAGACCGTCTCCCGCGCCGTCCCCTGCGGCAACACGCGCGAGGACTCGCCTCACAACCGTTACCACATCGACCCGAAAGAACTCGTCCGTATTCAGCGCGAAGGCCGCCAGAGCGGCGAGGATATCGTCGGCTTCTACCACTCCCATCCCGATCACCCCGCCCAATGGTCAACCACCGACCTGGCCGAAGCCCACTGGATCGGCTGCTCCTACGTGATCACCAGCGTGGAGGAAGGCAAAGCGGCGATCACGCATTCTTTCGAGCTGACCGGGAGCGATGAAGCCGACAAGAAATTCGTGGACGAGCACACAGCCCTCGTCTAGCCTTCCCTCGCGTTTCCTGTCTACTCAGGTCTCAGTGGAAATAGCCTCGCACCCGGGCCCTTGTCATATAAAGCAGAAGCAGGCCGGCAATCCCCACCCCCACCGTACCCTTCAGCCCTTCCCCACGCGCAAGATTCACGAGATCCCCCACGGCGTTGATCGCAATAATCGCGACTCCCAGCACCCACCCCCAATAACGGCGCCGGAACCATCCCGCCGCAGCCAGGACAAGCAGCGCCGAGAGCACGAGAAAAAGAACGCCCGCGCTTTTGCCCAGCGACAGCAGGCCCGCATGACCTTGCCTGTTAAGCGCCCATAACACGTCCAGGAAAGTACCAGGTTTCAGCAGAGTGACACCCGCATACCCGGCCATGGTCGAGCCAAAAACCAGAAATGCGCCAAGCGCTCGAAATCCGGGAGGCCGCGCCTCTCGAGAGCTTTCTCCTCCACACATGCTTCACCCTCACGACCAAGGGTCCATCCATTGCCCGCAAAACTTCGTCACAGGCAGCCATGACCACAAAGGCACCCCCAAACTACAGAGCCCTTTACACGGTGAATCCCCATCCCATACCCTAGCATCTTTATTCCTATGCCCCAGATCCAGATTCCATCTCCACTCCGTCAATACACCGGTAAGCAGTCCACCGTCAGCGTCTCGGCATCGACCGTCGGCGACGCCCTGGCAGGCCTCGTTTCGCAGCATCCCGACCTCAAGCGCCATCTTTATTCCGACGACGGCAAGCTGCGCGCCTTCGTCAACGTCTACGTCAACGACGAGGATATGCGCTACCTCCAGAAGGAAGCCACCGCCCTGAATGAGGGTGATACCATTTCGATTGTGCCCTCAATCGCGGGCGGCGCCTGCGCTTCGGCCTGTTGAAGCAGCGCTCCGTAGAAATCGTAACCTCGGAATCGCAACGCTGAATGCCAGGTTCCACCAGCCGCTGCCGTAATGTGAGCGATCTGGTCGCAAGCGGCCCCAACACAATCACTCCGTCGTAGAGGAATTTATGGCCCCTGTAACCGATGTAAAGCCCGAAGCCGTTCTTAGCAATGACGAAATCCTGCGCTACTCGCGCCACCTGATCATGCCCGAGGTCGGCATGGACGGCCAGCAAAAGCTGAAAGCCGCCAAAGTCCTCTGCATAGGAGCCGGCGGCCTCGGGTCGCCGCTCGCCCTCTACCTCACGGCCGCCGGAGTAGGCACGCTCGGCCTCGTCGATTTCGACGTAGTCGACTACACCAACCTCCAGCGCCAGATCCTTCACACCACCAATGACGTAGGCCGCAAGAAGCTAGACTCCGCGGGAGAGAAACTAAAAGCTATCAATCCCTTCCTCAACCTCCGCACCTTCGAAACCCGCCTCACCAGCGCCAACGCGCTCGAGTTGTTCCGCGAGTTCGATATCGTAGCCGACGGCACCGACAATTTCCCGACCCGCTACCTGGTCAACGACGCCTGCGTCCTCACCGGCAAGCCCAACGTCTACGGCTCCATCTTCCGCTTCGAAGGCCAGGCCAGCGTCTTCGCCACCGAAGACGGACCCTGCTATCGCTGCCTCTATCCCGAGCCGCCACCGCCCGGCCTCGTTCCTTCCTGCGCCGAAGGCGGAGTGCTGGGCATTCTTCCCGGCCTCGTGGGAGTAATCCAGGCCACCGAAACCATCAAGCTGATCCTCGGCCAGGGCGATTCGCTCGCCGGACGCCTGCTGCTGGTGGACGCGCTAGGCATGAAGTTCCGCGAACTCAAGCTGCGCAAGAATCCCGATTGCCCCGTCTGCGGCAAGAACCCCACCATCACCCAGCTCATCGACTACGAAGAATTCTGCGGCATCCGCGGACAGGAAGAGCCCGCCGGAAACGATGTCCCGTCTATTTCGGTCGAAGAATTGAAGAAGAGGCTGGACGCGAAAGCCGACATCTTTATCCTCGACGTCCGCGAGCCCCACGAATATCAAATCTGTAACCTGCAGGGATATCTCATCCCGGTAGGCGATCTGCCCAAGCGGGTAAGCGAATTCGATTCCAGCCGCGAGATCATAGCCCACTGCAAAATGGGCGGACGCAGCGCCAAAGCCGTAAACTTCCTCCGCAGATCGGGATTCAAAAAGGTCTATAACCTAACCGGCGGAATCACCGAGTGGGCCGAGAAGATCGACCCCAAGATGCCGAAGTACTAAGATATTTGTCAGTCGTTAGTCGTTAGTCGTTGGTCGCCGGTCGTTGGCCGTTGGTCGCCGGTCGTTGGCCGTCGGTCGTGCGGCATCGAGCACGATCCGGCTCATGTCCTCCGTTGATTTCACCAATCTGGATTGATTCACTGGTCTGGATTGATTTCACCAGTCTGGATTGATTCACTGGTCTGGATGGATTTCAATGGCATGGGTCGATTTCAATGGCATGGGTCGATTTCACCAGTCCCTCCGGTCGTACCAATCGCCCGTCTGCCTCGCCCCGGAGGGGCGACTGACAATAGCCCGGCGCTTCAGCGCCGGGAACGCGCAGTCTGAGATTCAAGTCCCGGAGGGACGACTGATCCCCGGCAACGCAACCGCCCGTAAACCTGACCCGCCCTTCGATTCACCACAAGACTAATGTTCGCCCATCACTGCCGGCCGTCCCAAATTGTGGCGACATAAGAGCGAATGGGCCATACCTACATTTCCGCCCTATTCCACCTTGTCTTTTCCACCCAAGGTCGCCGCGGACTCATCCCTATCGCCAGGCAACCCGGCCTTTGGGCTTACCTCGGTGGAATCGCCCGCAAAAATGGTTTTAAGACACTGGCCGCCGGAGGCACCGACAATCACGTACACGTTCTTGTCTCGCTCCCTTCCACCATGACATTGGCCAAGGCCGCGCAACTTCTCAAGGGCGGTTCCTCGAAATGGATGAACGGCTCCGGCGCGAATGGTTTCGCATGGCAGGAAGGCTATGGCGCGTTCTCAATTGGTATCTCGCAAAAAAATACGACGGCCGCCTACATTCACTCTCAGGCCGAGCACCACCACAAGCGCGGATTCGAAGAGGAATTCCTGGCCTTTCTAAAGAAACACAGCATCGACTACGATCCCGCTCACGTCCTGGGTTGATTTCACCAGTCCCGATTGAGATCACCCGTCTGGATCGATTTCACAAGTCCGGATTAATCTCACCAGTCTGGATTTGATTTCGCCAGTCTGGATTGATTTCGCCAGTCCCTCGGGTCGTACAAATCGCCTGTCTCCCTCGCCCCGGAGGGGCGACTGACAATAGCCCGGCGCTTCAGCGCCGGGTGTTCGTCCGCAATTAGATCAAGTCCCGGCAGGGACGACTGAAACCCATCCCTGTCCCTCCATCGTATTGATTTCATCCGTCTGGATTGATTCACCAGTCCCTCCGGTCGTACGAATCGCCTGTCTCCCTCGCCCCGGAGGGGCGACCGACAATAGCCCGGCGCTTCAGCGCCGGGTGTTCGTGCGCAATTAGATCAAGTCCCGGAGGGACGACTGAAACCCATCCATGTCCCTCCATCGTATTGATTTCACCCGTCTGGATTGATTCACCAGTCCCTCGGGTCGCACGAATCGCCTGTCTCCCTCGCCCCGGAGGGACGACTGATAATAGCCCGGCTTCAGCGCCGGGTGTTCGTCCGCAATTAGATCAAGTCCCGGCAGGGACGACTGAAACCCATCCATGTCCCTCCATCGTATTGATTTCATCCGTCTGGATTGATTCACCAGTCCCTCCGGTCGTACGAATCGCCTGTCTCCCTCGCCCCCGGAGGGGCGACTGATAATAGCCCGGCGCTTCAGCGCCGGGTGTTCGTGCGCGACTAGATCAAGTCCCGGCAGGGACGACTGAAACCCATCCATGTCCCTCCATCGTATTGATTTCATCCGTCTGGATTGATTCACCAGTCCCTCCGGTTGTACGAATCGCCTGTCTCCCTCGCCCCGGAGGGGCGACCGACAATAGCCCGGCGCTTCAGCGCCGGGTGTTCGTGCGCGACTAGATCAAGTCCCGGCAGGGACGACTGAAACCCATCCCTGTCCCTCCATCGTATTGATTTCACCCGTCTGGATTGATTCACTAGTCCCTCCGGTCGTACGAATCGCCTGTCTCCCTCGCCCCGGAGGGGCGACTGACAATAGCCCGGCGCTTCAGCGCCGGGTGTTCGTGCGCAATTAGATCAAGTCCCGGAGGGACGACCCTCCATCGTATTGATTCACCCGTCTGGATTGATTCACCAGTCCCTCCGGTCGCACGAATCGCCTGTCTCCCTCGCCCCGGAGGGGCGACTGACAATAGCCCGGCGCTTCAGCGCCGGGGAAAAACTACCTTTAGATTTAAATTGACACGACCCCCGCCAAGAGGATAATGATCGGTTCCCGAATGCTCCCTGACATTAGACGTCGCTGCAACTGGAGAATCCTATGAAAACGAATCCTTTCATGTGGCCTGCCACATTATTCCTATCTTGTGCATTAGTAGCTCAGTCCCCGGCGCCTCAAACTACTCCCTCTTCTACAAATGAACAGCCTGCACCGCAAGCGCAGCCCACTCAAACGGACTTCACCTCAAAAAAAGGATTTATCCTTGAGGACGAAACGCCTGTAAGACTCCGGCTGAATCGGACCATATCTTCTGCCGACGCCCATGTTGGCGACACCGTCGATTTTGAGACCCTGGACGACATCACTGTGAATGGAATTCTGGTCATTCAGAAGGGAGGCCTGGCTTTCGCGACCGTCACCGAGGCGCAGGCGAAACGAAGAATGGCACGTGGCGGAAAGCTCGACGTCAACATCGATTACCTGAAACTGGTAAGTGGAGACAAAGCTGCATTAAAAGCGGTTAAAGACGTCAAAGGCGGAGGCCACACGGGAGGGATGGTTGGTGGGATGGTAGCGACCAGCCTCGTCTTTTTTCCTGCTGCCCCGTTTTTCCTGTTCATGCATGGCAAGGACATCAGCATTCCCAAGGGAACCGAGATCACCGCCTACGTAAACGGCGATGTAAAAATGGATATCGCCAAGTTTCAACCGGTCCCCACGCAAAATGTTGCGGCGGGCAGCTCCGCTATGAGCGCCGCTCCGACGTCAGCCAAGCTGCAGTTGGAATCAAACCCGCCCGACGCCGACATCGAAATCGATGGCAGCTTCGTCGGCAACACTCCTTCCGACGTTCAAGTCACAGAAGGCGAACATAGTGTCGCTGTGCTCAAGAAAGGCTACAACGACTGGAAGCGAATGATGCGAATCAGCGCGGGCAGCAGCGTCCACGTCAATGCCGAACTGGAGAAAGCACCAACTCCTCAGTAGCAAATCGATTCTGCCATTGGATGAGTGTCAGTCGTTAAACCGGCTCTGGGTGATTTCTCGGCCCTATTTCATCCCCAACTTCCTGTCACCGTTAACACGAAGATAGGTAACGGTGGTGTCCTAATTTGAATTTAGCGGTTAGGTAACGTAATTCTGGACTTACACTCAACTGACTGCCATACTAACTTTCTGATCGTGAACTGCCGAAAGCGCCGCCTCCAGAGGCTGCCCTCGGAACCCAGATCCGCATCAGCGCTCTTTGAAAACACGCGAAAGTCGTGCCGCAGCCTCCCAGCGCCTCAATACAATGCTCATGGGACGAAACAGGTATCGCAAGTCTTTATTTTTGAATACTTTGCCTACAACTACAATACATCCAATACTTTGGCGGGGTGAATCGTTTAACTCCATGATTCTAATAGACCGGGGGGAGGGGGGGGGTACTCATCAAGAGGGTAATAATCTCGACCGGCTAAGTTTCCCCTTTCGGGAAAAAATAAAGGGAGCACGCTAGCGCTCCCTTGTTAGCCCGACTTATATCTCGACTTACTTGCCCATATTCCCGCCCGTTGAGGCGCGGTCCGAGCTGCCGAAGGTGAACGCGGTTTTCTTCCCCGCGAAGCGCACTTCGGAAACCGTCGCTTTCCCGCCGCTATGGTCGACCAGCGCCGAATCGTACTCCGGAGCCCGGTCGAGTTGAATCGCTTTCGCCGGAGTCTTGGCGATTTCTTTCCGCCCCTGCATCAAGCTCAGCTCGACATTGGAGCCCGTGCCTTCCCAGCGGACTTCGTAAATTCCCGCGGGAATCTGCTGGCCGTTGATTTCCACCGCCTCCTGCAGGTGCAAGCCACCTTTGCTCGCAAAAGCGCCCGTTGCTGCGATCAGCGCCAGCCCGAGCACCAGACCCTTTGCCACACTCTTCACCGCTGCCAGATTGTTCAGCTTCATAAACGCTCCTTTGCCCGGATTGCCGGGACGGGCGGCTGGTTCAGAGCGAGCACGACAGACAGACTTGCCTTTTTCCGGCAAAGCCCTACAATGCGCCTGTCAGGGTGACGCTAAAAGAAACGGGCCTCAAACTCGATCTCTTTGCCGGACTCGGCTCGCCAGGGCCGCCAAACCATGCGCGAGCCAGTCCTGTCACCCTGCGAAAATATTTCGGATCTCTCGGGGCATGAGGAGTTTCCTCTTGCCCCACCTCGGTTCGCTTCAGGATACGAATCCCCAATCAACTAAGTTCCCGAATTTTTTCGAACCGGTTTTCTCGATAGCATGTCTCTTGGACGCGCTGACACGAGCCGCGTTAGCAGCGCGGACGCGCGTTAGTGCAGCAACAGCGTGAGACTGTTTTGTGAGGAGCTCAGGATTCTCAGCTGCGACTTCGACGCAGCCGGACAGATTGGTCTTGTGTCAGGCTTTCCGCTAACTCACCTTCAAAACGATCTTGCCGTAGTTCTTGCCTTCCTGCATCAGCGCGTAAGCGGCGCGCGCATCGGCGAGCGGAAAGACCTTTCCGATCACCGGATTCAATTTGCCGGCAGCCAGCCATTCCGAAAGATGCTTCCACGCCGAATCCATCAGCGCGCGATTCTGGCTGAGATAGGTGAGCCAAAGTCCGTGCACGCTCGCGCCCTTGGCATAAAGCAGGCGCGTGTCGAGTTGAGGAGGTTCCCCGGTCGCAGCGCCATAGACAATCACGCGTCCGAAATCGCGCAGGCACTTGACGCTCTTGGCTACGTGTTCGCCGCCCAGCATCTCAAACACGGCATCGACGCCTTCGCCGCGCGTCAGATCCTTGATCGCTTCAACATAATCCTTCTGCTTGTAGTTGATGCCATGTTGCAGCCCAAGTTCGCGGACTCGCGCCAGCTTCTCGTCCGAAGAAGATGTGCCATACATCTCGACTCCCAGAATCTTCCCGATCTGCACCGCAGCAGTGCCAACTCCGCCAGCAACCGCATGAATCAGCACGCGTGTTCCCGACGGCTCATCGATCAGTCCAGCCTTCCAGTACGCGAAGTAGGCAGTAAAGAAGTTGACCGGGAAAGCAGCGCCCTGTTCAGCCGTCCAGTTCTCCGGCACAGGCCAAAGCAGCGCGCGATAAGCGGTAGTTTGCTCGGCGAACGCAGCCCATTGCGTGTATCCCATAACGCGCCGCCCGCTCGGATCGACTCCAGCAAACTCGCGCCCCGCAATGAGCGGAGGCTTCGGCGTTCCAGCGTATCCGCCGCGCGTAGTCATCAGGTCGGCAAAGTTGAGACCGCCCGCTTCCACCCTGATAAGAACCTGATCAGGTCCAGCGTGCGGATCGGGCATCGTCTGCAATTCCAGGGCTTCCGGTCCACCAAAACGAGTGATTACAAGAGCCTTCATGCGGAAAGTGTAATCCTGAAAGTCAGAAGTTAGAAGTCAGGTTGGAGAAGTGAGACGCACCGAACGCGGATCTCGATCGTTGGCACGAGACAACTCGAGGCTCGAGACTCAAGGCTCGAAGCTACTTCGCATCGTGCCAACGGCGCCATCAACGGCATATAATAACGCGAGTTTCCGACCCACTCCGCCTGATCAGAAGTCGTGGCGGCCTGGGCGAGGGAAGGTGGCCCGAAAACGGGCTTGCTCTTCCCGAGGGTGCCGGTGGAAACGCCTGCGCCTCCCGTGCTTGGAAAGGAAACGCTCGCGGAGTCCTCTCCTGCTCGCGTGTTTCTTTCCGGTCGCGGCGGAATCCAACAAGAGATATGTCGCCCCTGGGTCGCTCCTCGTCCGAAGCTTGCGATCTGGCGGAGGGCGAGAATAGGCCGGCGAACCGCTTGCCCCTGACCGACAAATTCGGCCGCTCCATTCACGACCTGCGAATCTCCATCACCGATCGATGTAACTACCGTTGCGTCTATTGCCGCACGGGAACGAATGGCGCCGCCTACGCCGAACTCCCATTCGACGACTACTTGCGGATGGCTCGCATTCTGGTGGGACTCGGCATCAACAAAGATTCGGCTGACGGGCGGCGAACCGCTCCTGCGAAAAGGCATCGTCGAGTTTGTGCGCGACTTGGCAAACCTGCGCACCCTGACACGGCGAGAAGCCAGAAATCGCCCTGACCACCAATGGCCATCTGCTGGCCGAGATCGCGCAGCCGCTGAAAGACGCGGGCCTCGATCGCGTGACCGTCAGCATGGATGCGGTCGATCCCGAGCGCTTTGCCCGCATCACGCGCGTGCCCAACGGATATGAAAGTGTGCTCGCCGGAGTTCGCGCCTCGCGAACGCGCCGGCCTTGATCCCGTAAAAGTGAATTGCGTGCTCCTTCGCGGATTTAACGAAGATCAGATCATTCCCTTCGGCTTGTTCGCGCGCGAGGAAGGCGTCGTCGTGCGCTTCATCGAATTCATGCCGCTCGAAGAAGACCGGGTCTGGACGCCCGGACACGGTCGTGCACGCTCGACGAAATCGTGGCGCGCATGTCGGAGTACCTGCCGCTGGTCGAAATCGATCGCGAGCACAGCGAGACCGCGCGCCGCTATCGTTTCCCCGATGGCGTCGGAGAAATCGGAATCATCGCCCCCGTCTCGCATCCTTTTTGCGGACATTGCAGCCGCATCCGCATTACCTCGGACGGCAAGCTGCGCACCTGCCTGTTTTCCGTCTGGGACCACGACCTGCACGAGTTGATGCGCCGTGGCGCACCGGATGAGAAGCTAGCCGAGTTCATCCTGGCAGTCGTCGAGAAAAAAGAAGAGCGGCATCACATCGGCGAGCCAGGTTTTGTCCCCGCATCGCGAACCATGGTGCATATCGGCGGCTGACTCAAATGCGTCCGGAATTAGACCTCCATGAAAAAGCCATATGCTCTTGCCGCAATTCTCGCCTTGCTGATCGTTTCCATGCCGGCGCAACACGCTCGACCCCACTCCTACCTGGGCTTTGATCGCAACGAGTATCCCGGTGACCAGAACCTCAAGCAGCTGCGCGCGACTTTCTCCTACACTTCCTACTGGCTTAACAATCCTCCGGGCACAAGAGTGAACACCTGGTTGGGCAAACGCCACACGTTGGAAGCGGCGGGATTCGGATTTGTGATCCTGTTTAACGGGCGGTTCTATCGCACCCTCGGCAACGAGGCGCATGCAGCGGTGCTGGGCAAAGCGGATGCAAAGTCCGCGGTGCAGGCTGCAATCAGAGAGGGATTTCCGCCACGATCCATCATCTTTCTAGATCAGGAAGAAGGCGGCCGGTTGCTCCCGGAACAAAAGGCATACCTGTTTGCCTGGGTCGATGGACTCAGCCGAACGGGATTTCGCGCCGGCGTCTATTGCTCGGGCATTCCCGCTCCCGAAAAAGGCGGCGTAAGCGTCATTACCGCAGAGGACATTCGACAGCACGCCTCGGGTCGTGACATTTCTTATTGGGTGACAAATGATGGTTGTCCGCCCTCGCCGGGATGCGTGGCGGATGAACGGCCCAAGGCGCCCAACGCCAGTGGAATTGAGTTTGCAGAAATCTGGCAGTTTGCTCAATCTCCGCGGCGAAAAGATGTGGCGGCAAGGTGCACAGGATACAACTCCGACGGAAACTGCTACGCGCAGACTAGCGAAGCTTTAGAGAAACTTCATCTCGATCTCAATAGCGCGACCTCGCCCGACCCTTCCCACGGCCGGAATCTCGCAAGTCGCTAAGCCACGATGCGGAAACGTCTGGGCGCCACTTCAGTAGAATGCGTCGTACTTCGTAACGACCCAACCCATGTCTTTTTTTTCCTCGGTGACGGAGAACAGATCCTTGTAGGTCGAATCCCGCGACGGAGTGGAGTAGCGCAGCCCCTTGAAATGCAGAATGATGAGGGGCGGGACGTCTTCCCATTCCACCAGGTTCCAGGAAATCAGCGGGTGCTGAATCTCGGATTCGCAGATAAAGTCAGCCCGCTTCTTTCGGTAGTCCTTCTCCCAGCCGGCGAGCAATTCCCGGCAGTTGCCATCGTGCAATTGATTCACGAAGGCATTGGCGATGCGCTCGATGGTCCGGTCGCGTAGCGGATTCATGGTGATGCTGACCGGCATCTTCGTGAGCGGATCGCGTTCATCCGACCTCGAAAGGACGGGCGGCTGCGTACTCAGCCAGACCAGATAGCCGAGAAAACCCGCAACCAGGAGAATGACAATGCCCGCGGCAATCCCGATATGGATCTTCGAAACCGGCATTGTAAGAAGTGTGGGGTAAAGAGAATGCGGCTGCAAGGTTACGATCGGCATTGAATCGCAAACCGCAGACCTCGATCCATCATCCAATGCGAACGACGCGTTAAAAATCGGGAACAGCTATGACGGTTTTGTCTTGAGCGCCCAAACCTACCCGCAGTTTGTATTTTCAAGGACGCGGGCGTATAGTTAGTAACGAAAACTGTTGTGTCGTAGTGTCCGGATTGTCGAAGCACACCAGTGGGCGAAAGCCCACTTTTTAGTTGCACGGACATTGCTGGAACGGTTTAGCGTAAGTTACTGAGAACATGGCGTTTGATCAAGTAAAGCTCCGGGAGATTGCGGAGCGCGTAGCAACCTCGATCGGACTCGAAGTCGTCGAAATTGACTTTCTGGGGACGGGTAAGCATCGAATGCTGCGCGTGTTCATCGACCGGCCCGGAGCGGTTCCGTCGGCGCATCATCCCGACGGTGTGACTCACGAGGACTGTTCGAAGTTCAGCCGTGAGTTTGGAACGATTGTTGACGTTGAAGACGCGGTGCCGGGTGGATCGTACGTTCTGGAGGTTTCATCTCCCGGACTGGATCGCAAGCTGACGAAGGCGGCCGACTTCGAGCGCTTCCGCGGACATCGCATGAAGTTGACGACGCGGGAGCCGGTGAACGACAACCGGCATTTCGAAGGAAAGCTGGAGAGCTTCGAGAACGGGAAATTGTTACTCGACCTGAGCGCGGCTCGGCGGAAGATGCGGCCCAAAGATGGGACTCCTTCGGTTGAGATTGAGTTAGCGAACGTGGAAAAGGCGAATCTGGTGCCTGAGATTTAGGCTTTCGGCATTAGGCTTTGGGAACTTCGGCTGAAGCCGAAATCCGGAGCCGGTTTTGGAATTTCATATGGCAAGTGAGCTCTACAACATCATCGAAGGCGTGAGCCGGGAAAAAGGAATCGACCCGCAGATTGTGGTCAGCGCGGTCGAGGACGCGATTGTCGTGGCTACGCGGAAGTATTACAAGACGCAGGAGAATCTCCGCGCCGTGCTCGATAAGGACTCCGGCAAGATCAACGCCTATGCGGTGAAGTCCATCGTTGAAACTCCTGAGCAGGTAGAAGACCCCAATCTGCAGGTAACCGTGGAGCAGGCGCGCAAACTGGACCCCAGCGCGGAAGCTGGCGGCGAGCTGCTGATCCCGAAGGCTACCGAAGGAATTCTGGGCCGGATTGCGGCGCAACTCGCGAAGCAAGTCATTTTCCAGAAGGTGCGCGAGGCCGAACGCGACACGGTTTACAACGAATACATCGGCCATGTGAATGAAATCGTGAACGCCACCGTGAAGCGGATCGAAGGGCCGGACGTGATCGTCGACATCGGCAAAGCCGAAGCCCGCATGGGCCGCAAGGAACAGTCGCGGCTGGAATCCTTCGCCGTGGGTGAACGGATTCGCGTGGTCATCGTCCGGGTTGAAAAAGCGGCCAAGGGTCCGGGGGTAGTAGTTTCACGAGCTGCGCCGGAGCTTGTCCAGCACCTGTTTCAGACCGAGGTACCAGAGATCTATGACGGCACCGTGGTGATCCGTGCCATCGCCCGCGAAGCGGGGGAGCGCACCAAGATCGCCGTGATGTCGAAAGACAAGGATGTGGATGCTGTCGGCGCGTGCGTTGGAATGAAGGGCATGCGCGTGCAATCGATCATCCGCGAACTGCGCGGCGAAAAGATCGACATTATCGAATATCACGAAGATGCCGTGACCTTCGCTGAAAAGGCCCTGCAGCCGGCCAAGGTAAGCCGCGTCACGATTGTGGACTCATCCGACAAACACCTCGAAGTCGTGGTGGACGACACGCAACTCTCTCTGGCCATCGGCAAGAAGGGTCAGAACGTGCGCCTGGCCGCCAAGTTGCTGGGTTGGAAGATCGACATCAAGAGCGAGGAAGAGAAGCGCCAGGAAGTGGAGCAGCAGATGTCGGCGCTTGTCACCCAGACGGTGACCCCGCTAGAAAACGTTACTGGACTGGGCGAAGCGCTGGTCGAGAAGTTGAAGGCGGCCGGCGTCAATACCGTCGAATCGCTGGCCGACATGACGCCCGAGCAACTGGAAGCGATTGAGGGCATTGGCCCGAAAACGGTGGAAAAAATCAGTATTGCGGTCAATAATTATTTCGCCAGTCTAGATGGCGGCGAAGCTGTGGCTGCCGCCGAATCGGAGACGATCGATGCATCTGCCGCCTCTGAAGGTGGAATTTCGGAGGAGGCCGCCCCCGAAGCTGCTTCTGCCGAGGTAGTGCCGGCGGAGAGTACTCACGAAGCGGAAGGGCTCGCCGAAACCGAGCCTGTAGAAACGGCTGCCTCCGAAGAAGCAGAGCACGCGCCGCCCGAAGAAAAATCGGAGCAGCCCCCGGCGGAAGAAGCTCCGGAAGACAAGTAGAGCTGATTTTGGGAATACGGCGAGTCTGGAACATCGTCCAGACCGAAAGCGCGAGCTTCGCCACCCGCGCAGTTGAGATCGACAGGGATTCCGTGAGGTTGATATGCGAGCGTAAAGATTCGAGCGGAGTGAGTCGCGCGTCGTTGGTCGTGCGGGACCGGAAAAGGAAGACAACAGCGGATGAAGATTCGAATCAATGATCTGGCCCGTGAGCTGGAAGTCAAGAGCAGAGAGATTCTTGACGTGCTGACCACGGTGGGTGTCACGGAAAAGAAAACCCACTCCAGTTCTCTGGAAGAACACGAGGCCGAACTCGTCCGCAAGCACCTGCGCTCCCGTTCTGAATCCGGCTCATCTTCGTCAAAATCTTCCCGCGCGTCTTCCGCCCACGTCGAAGACGAGATCAAGACCAAGATCGATCTCTCCCACATCTCCCGCCCCGGCGACGTGTTGCGCGCCATCACACAGCAAAAGGGAGCCGTCGAGCATCCTCCGGCCCGGCCTTTGGCGAAACCGCCCGTGGCCACTCCAGTGAAAACCGCGCCCTCGATCGAAGCGCAAGAAGAAACGCCAGCGGCTCCGGCAAAACCCGTTCCGCCGCCCAAACCTGCCGCCGAGCCTCCCGCGCCCAAGTTGGTGACACCTGCTTCGGTCGCCGCGTTGCGCCCGCCCGCAGTCGTCGTGATTCCGCCGAAAGCTCCGGTGGTTCCTCCCGCTGCTGCCGCGCCGCCCGCTTCCGTTCAACCACCAGCCCCGGCCGCCAGCTCTGCTCCACCGGCCGTTGCGATTCCGCCGCGAGTCGCTACTCCAGCACCAACGGTAGCCGGCATTCCTCCAACCACCGAGGCGCCGGCCCAAGGCATTCACCTTCAGAGTGCTCAGGGGCAGACTACTGTTCCGCCGAAGCCGCCAGTTCCGACAACACCGCTGCCGCGCATGATCATGCCGCAGACTGGGCCGCGTCCGGTTTACAAGGCTCCAGTTCCACCTCCCGGAGCGCCTCCGAGGCCAGTTCCGGGGCGGCCTGTTCCGGGCCAACCGATCTTTCAGCGCACGGCTCGTCCACAAGTCCCAGGACAAGCGCGTCCACCCTTACGGCCTGGTGAGCGCCGTCCCATGCACCCGACCCGCGTCGCGCCCGCGGGAGCGCGTCCGCTGGGCGTCGGCCCGGGAGCGGGAGCCATGCCTCCGCCGGGTCCAAGTCGCCCGGGCAGCCGTCCAGGAGCTCCGTCGCGCCGTCCGGGTCAACGATATGTTCCGCGTGGTGTGAAGGAAGGCCCGATGAAGGGCTACACTCCTCCGCCCCGCATGACGATCAGCAACGAACCGATGCCGATCACCAAGAACATCACCATCACCGAGGGAATTTCGGTGAAGGATCTGGCAGAAAAGCTCGGCATCCGCGCCAAGGATCTCATCGCCCGCCTCGTCGTCCGTGGAGTCTTCGCCACCATCAACCAAACTCTCGACGCCGAACTTGCCAGCGAAATGGCGCGCTTCTTCGGAGCCGAGACGGAAGTCATCACCTTCGAAGAGCAGGCCGCCAAGGAAACAGCCGAGGCGACCGAAAGCAGCGAAGAGGGGGCCGAAGCCATTTCGCGTCCTCCGGTGGTCACCATCATGGGTCACGTCGACCACGGCAAGACCACCCTGCTCGACTCCATTCGTTCCACCGACGTTGCCGGCGGCGAAGCTGGAGGCATTACCCAGCACATCGGCGCTTACAAGGTTCGTATTGGCGATGCATCGTCTCCGGCATTTGGACGTGAGATCGTGTTCCTCGATACGCCCGGCCACGAAGCGTTCACGCGTATGCGCTCCCGCGGCGCGAAAGCGACCGACATTGTTGTCCTCGTAACCGCTGCCGACGACGGCGTGATGCCGCAGACCGTCGAGGCAATCGATCACGCCCACGCCGCCGAGGTTCCGATCATCGTCGCGGTCAACAAGATCGATAAGCCGGATGCGATGCCCGAGCGCGTCAAGAAGCAGTTGGCCGATCGCGGCCTGGTGCCCGAGGAATGGGGTGGCAAAACGGTTTTTGTCGATGTCTCGGCCAAGAAAAAAACAAATCTGAACCTGCTGCTCGAAATGATCTGCCTGACTGCCGACCTGCAGGAATTGAAGGCAACTCCCGGACGTGCCGCCAGCGGCGTGGTGCTCGAAGCCAAGCTCGATCGCGGACGCGGTCCGGTCTCCACCATCCTGGTGCAGAACGGCACGCTCCACACCGGCGACAATTTCGTGGTCGGCAACGTGTACGGCAAAATCCGCGCCATGTTCGATGACCGCGGACAGGGCCTCCAGGAAGCGCCTCCATCTACGCCAGTCGAAATCCTCGGCCTGGAAGGCTTGCCGCAGGCCGGAGACCAGTTCGTGGTCGTCACCGACCGCGAGAAAGCCCGCGACATCTCCGAGTACCGCGAGCAGAAAGCCCGCGAAGCCGCTCTGGCCAAGAGTTCCAGAGTCTCACTCGAAGGCCTGGCCGAACAGCTCAAGACCGCCGGCATCAAGGAGCTGAACATCATCCTGAAGGCCGACGTGCAAGGCTCGGTCGAAGTGCTGGGCGACCTGCTGGGCCGTCTCTCGAACGACAAGGTTCGCCTGAAGTTGCTGCGCTCCGGCATCGGAGCCATCACCGAAACCGATGTGCTGCTGGCCTCGGCGTCGAACGCCATCATCATCGGCTTCAATGTCCGTCCCGAGCGCAAGGCGCAGGAACTGGCCGATCAGGAAAAAGTCGACATCCGCCTGCATTCGATCATTTACGAGTTGCAGGATGAGATCAAGCGCGCCATGACCGGCCTGCTCGAGCCGACCATCAAAGAGACTTACCAGGGCCGGGCCGAAGTCCAGGAAACCTTCCGCATCCCGAAGGTCGGAACGATTGCAGGCTGCCGCGTGACCGATGGCATCATCAAGCGCGATTCGGAAGTCCGCCTCCTCCGCGACAACGTGGTTGTCTTCAAGGGAAAAGTCGGCTCGCTGCGCCGCTTCAAAGACGACGCTTCCCAGGTCACCAGCGGCATGGAGTGCGGTATCTCCATCGCTAACTATGGCGACATCAAGGTAGGAGACGTGATCGAAGCCTTCCTGACCGAAAGAATAGCCGCCGAGGGCATCGCCTAGCCGGTAAGGATCACGTCGAACCGGGATCGAGGGTGGCACCCAACCCTATCCCGGCAGTCAGGTACCCCCCTCCCCCGGTCTTAAAGAATCATAGACTTAGCGGAAAATCTCCGCCAGGTCTCTGAGGAATAAGGACTTATAAGTAAAGTATTCAAAAATAATGCTTTAGCACAAATTCACGCGATTCTCGGACCTTACTGCCATCGCGCATGGGCCCCGACGGGTATACGCCCCACACGCCGGTTGGATCGGGCGGAGCGGACCCAACCCCCGGATTATCAAAGAGCGAGCCCTAGCGGCATGCTGAGTGCCTGCCATCCAAGCATCGTTGATCCGGACGGCTAGGTCAAAGCCTTTCTGGCTTTCTGCTTATGCAACGCAGGAGAGCGTCGAGTACAGGCTTTTCAGGCGCAGGCCCGCGTGGCCGGGGCGACCCCAAGCGTGTGAACGTTCCCGCGGAATCTGTAAAAAAAGTCAGAACGCTCGGGGTGACAGGGCCGGGGGCGCGGCACACTGGAACAGAGTTTTCCTAATCCCGAGGTTACAGCCCGATTATTGAGTTGCTACGCCGAGAATACTCTTCCGATGTAGGCGTCATCACGAAGAAAAGGCGCGACTCCGGGAAGCCGCGCCTTCTGATTTTATTCCCAAGTTACTTCCTGCTACGCAGCTTGCCGCTTCGAGATCGAAGCAGCGGGTGAACCACGAACATCGACCGGTGAGCAGCCGAACCCTGGGTCGGTCCCACCGCCGAAGTGCCCTGAAATTGGAACGAGCCAGCCGAGACTTGCTGAGTATCGCTCTCTATTGTGAGGACGGTCGAGTCGTCGACCACGTAGTACTCCAGGGATAATCCGCCTAGCGGCGTACCCAGGCTGGGAACCACGATCGACCCACGTCCTGTTGCCGGCGAATCCGGTGTGAAGGTGCCGGTCAATTTCAAATTCCCCACCAGAGATCCCTGGTCGTTCTCATCGAGAATGCCAGTCATGTTGTTGGAAGTCGCGGTGGTGGCATCGAACTGCGCAATGTCGTCGATCTCGCTGTTCTGATTCGCTCCCGTGAGATTCAGCCCGTACCCGATTGAGGTACCAGTTGAAAAGGAGGTTGCAGTCTGCGCGTAAGCGACGCCTTGCATCACGTTCGCCCCGTCGGATTCCTGCAACAAAAGTCCGCCGCTGGAAGGATAGATGACCCACTGAATGGCGGGAGAGAAACCGGTGAGATTCACAACGACTCGGCCGCCTGTCGAAGGAGCCAAGACAGGTGTGCCGCTGAACGGCAACTGCGACGGAGAAAGCGAACCAGCATTGTTGACGTCCTCCAAGCCACCGCTGAAGGTGCCCAGCCCGTCAACCGAGTTCATAAGGCCTCCGACTGCGATGGGAGCGCTGAGGCCGCCCGCCATGGTGAACACCATCGTACCGGTGGGAATGGAAGCGCCGGTTTGGCTAAACGCGTCGCCCACGAGAATCTCGGTGTAGTCGGTTTCAATGAACTTCAAATGTGAGGAGTCGATCGGATAGAAGTCGAAAGTGAGCGGAAAGCTGGTAGTGGTCATCGTAAGGGAACCCGGGGCCGTGCCGGAACCAAGCGTCGCGGGGCCGCCCGTAAGAGTTTCGCCGGAGTAGATGCTGCCGCCCGCATTAAAGTCCTCAACCCCGGTGCCTGATGTGATATTGCCGCTGGAGTCGAGGGTGAATGCTCCACTCGCAACAAATGGACTGAGGGCGTTATCAATCCCCGAAAAACTGAACGCGTATGGACCTGCGAGCTGGCTCAGAGTTGGGGCAGTGGTCTGCAAATCGAGCGTGCCGCTACCGGAACCGTTGCCGTCAAATTCGCTAATCAGGCCGTGATTACTCGCGCTGCTCAAGCCATTCACACTTGAGGTCAGCACAAAATCCAGCGTGAAAGTCCCCACGGAACTGGTGAGCTTGACCTGGCCGCGGCCATCCGTGTTGACGTAGTAGGAACCACTGGTAATCGCTTGAGCAATTGGCGATGCGGGCGTAACGCCAGAGTCGACCACGTCCATCGTTCCCGAGGTGACCCCGCCACTCCCATTGGCCACGAAAGCGCCTGCCAAGGCCAGGAAGTTATTGTTCGCATCCGAGCCTTCCGTCGAAAAAACGTAGGTGCCGCTCAGATTGCTGTTCGTAAATCCATTGCTGTTGGCTTTGGCTGGACTGGAAGAGCCGCAACCGGCCGTCAGAAAAATGCCAGCCAATGCCGCCAGTAAGACCGTTGCCGTGCGCACACTGCGGCCTCGAAAGCCAAAAACGCAATTCATAAGACACTCCTGTCGATACGTTTTGCTGTTATTTTAACCGTTAAGATGCGCTAAACCCGTGTCCCGGGAATAAGTTTCTGTAAAGAAAAGTAAATCGAATAGTCGGTCGGCAGGCGCTATGCCTTGTTGATGACTTCGGCAGGCTTCCCCGGCACTCTTGTCGAAGTATTTTGGTTCCGGCTCTGCCGCACCCACGCGCCGACCCTGTAAAGCAGCAAAACGGATAGCACCAATCCGTACTCCAGGGGCTTGCGCTTGTCGGCCTTCACCAGCCAGAAATAATGGATCACGCCGAGAATTGCGGTCAGATAGATCAGGCGGTGCAGGCGCTGCCAGTTCTTCCCGCCCAGTCGCCGGATCGATCCGGCCGTCGAAGTCAGCGCCAGCGGAATCATGAGCACAAAAGCCGAGAATCCCACGGTAATGAAAGGGCGCTTGACGATGTCTTTGAACATCTCGTGGAAGTCAAAGAACTTGTCGAGCCAGATGTAGGTCAGAAAATGCAGCGTCCCATAGAAAAAGGCAAACAGCCCAACCATGCGCCGCACCCCAATCAGCCAGTACTGGCGGGTCAACTGGCGCAGCGGAGTAATCGAGAGCGTCGCGAGGATGAGGATCAGTGTCCAGTCGCCTGTGGAATGCGTGATGACCTCGACCGGATTAGCCCCCAGCCCGTCATGCAAAGCCTTCCATCCAAGTCGCCCAAGTGGAACAAGAGCGCCGAAAAAGAGGACGAGTTTGCTAAGGCGAAGACGAGCCATAAGGAAAGTCAGAAGTTAGAAGTCAGATTGAAGAAGTAAACATCAAAAGCCCAATACCCCCATGGGAAAGGCAGAAGTTAGAAGTCAGATTGAAGAAGTGAAACCCCACAACCCAGGCCGGTTTCTCTTCTGCAATCTGACTTCTGACTTCTGACTTGTCACTTCTGACTTGTGTTCAGAAATTTTTCTTCAGGTCCATCCCAGAATACAGGCTCGCCACCTGGTCGTATCCGTTGAACATAAGCGTGGGGCGTTTGAAAAATTCGCCCAGTCGGCGTTCCTTGGCCTGGCTCCAGCGCGGATGATCGACATGCGGGTTCACGTTCGCGTAGAAGCCATATTCGCTGGGCGCAGAGATCTGCCACGTATTCAGGGGCTGGTCGCTGGTAAAGCGAATGCGCACGATCGACTTCGCGCTCTTGAACCCGTACTTCCACGGCAGCACAATGCGCAGCGGCGCGCCATCCTGATTGGGAAGCGCTTCCCCGTACATGCCAAAGCACAGCAGGGCCAGCGGATGCATCGCCTCGTCCATGCGCAAGCCTTCGACATAAGGCCACTTCAGCACGGCGACCCGCTGCCCCGGCATTTGTTTGGGATCGTACAAGGTAGTGAACTCTACGAATTTCGCTTTCGGCAGAGGCTCGGCGCGCTTAACCAGTTCGCTGAAAGAGAAACCGATCCACGGAACCACGATCGACCATCCCTCCACGCAACGATGGCGGTAGATGCGCTCTTCGGGAGCGGCCATCCTGATGATCGTATCCACATCGAGCACCTGCTTTTTCTTTACGTCGCCATCGATCGTCACCGTCCAGGGACGGGTTTTGAAATTCTTCGCCAGACCCGCGGGCTCGTACTTGTCAGTGGAAAACTCGTAGAAGTTGTTGTAATTGGTGACGTCTTTGTAGGGAGTCTGTTTTTCGGTCGTGCTGAAGGGACTTTTCTGCAGCCCATCGATTTTTTCGTTGGCCTCGGCGGTCAGGGAAGGCTTGGCCAGTTCGCGGAACGCCACGCCAGAGATCGCGGCGGCTCCGGTTAGCGCTGCAGCCGTGAGAAAGCGGCGTCGATTCAGATAAGTTTCCTTAGGCGTAATTTCGGACGACAGAATCCCGCCTGCTTTCCCGATCAGCATTGCTTGACCCCTGTGAAGTACGTGCGGCACGCGGACATGGATTGGAACCTGCGCCGGCTCGCTCCTCAACCAAGTAACTACAGTATAGGACGCGCCGCGCTTGGGAAAAGTTTCACTGCGGGGGAGGAATTCAGTTTGAGGCGGAAGCGGACTTGGACTGCGGGCGGGCGCGCAATACTTCGCGAACTTTCGTGGTCAGTTTCTGGAGCGTAAACGGTTTTTGCAGAAAGCTCGTACCGGGACTGTCTGTCCCCTGGGTGATCACCGTATCTTCGGTATAACCGGAAAGATAAAGCACGCGGGTCCCGGGACGCATCGCGACCATTTTTTTCGCCAGTTCGCGACCCCCCATCCCGGGCATGACAACGTCAGTCACCAGCAGGTCGATGGGCGTTTTGGATTCCTCGGCCATGCGAAGTCCGCACTCGCCATTCTCGGCTTCCAGAACGCGGTAGCCGCGAGAGACCAGCGTTACTCGAACCAGTTCCCGCACCGATTCTTCATCTTCCACCAGCAGCACTGTTTCGCATCCACCCTTTTCCGTGTCCAGCGCGGCAATCGGCCCAAGTTCCTCGATGGCGTCTTCGACGCGCGGCAGGTAAACGTAAAAGCTCGTCCCGATTCCAATCTGGCTCTCGGCGAACACGTATCCATTGCTTTGTTTGACGATGCCGTACACGGTCGAAAGGCCAAGCCCGGTGCCTTTGCCTTTTTCCTTGGTCGTGAAAAATGGCTCGAAGATTCGGGATTGTGTCTCTTTGTCCATTCCGTGACCGGTATCGGAAACTGCAATCACGCAATAGCGTCCTGGCTGGATAAAGCGATGCTCCCCCGTGTTCTGCCGCACCGTGACATTCGCGCTTTGGATGGTGATCTTTCCCCCACTCGGCATCGAGTCTCGGGCATTCACCACCAGGTTCATCAGGACCTGCTCGAGTTGCCCAGCATCGGCGCGCGTTCGCCCCGCCTCGCTGGCCAGCCGCGTGACCAGTTCAATGTCTTCGCCGATCAGCGGACGCAGCAAGCGCTCCATGTCTCCGATGACCGTATTTACATCGACCAGTTTCAGTTCGAGCACCTGCTTGCGGCTGAACGCCAGCAGTTGGCGCGTTAGCGTGGCGGCCCGATCGGCTGCCTGCTGGATGGATTGCACCTTCTGATGCATTTCGCTCGCGGGTTCCAGTTCCTCGAGCAGGACTTCGGTGTATCCATTGATCACCATCAGCAGGTTGTTGAAATCGTGAGCCACGCCACCTGCCAGCCGGCCCACGGCTTCCATCTTTTGCGCTTGCCGGAATTGTTCCTCCAGCTGCCGGCGCTCCGTAATGTCTTCGGCAATCAACTCCAGCACCTGCTCGGGTTCATCCGGAGTACTGGCGGCGCGCCCGTTCAGGCGCACCGTAATGATGTGGCCGTTCTTGTGCTTCCACTGCACTTCCACGCCGTTCAGACTGCCCGTGCGCTGGTAGGTCTCCGTCAAGCGGTCGATTTCCGCCGGATGGACGTAAACGTCGCGGCGCGCGTCGAGCGCCAGCACCTGTTCCGGCGATCCGTAGCCCAGCATGCTGACGAGTGCCGGA
This sequence comes from uncultured Acidobacteriaceae bacterium, assembly GCA_963838315.1. Lineage (GTDB taxonomy): Bacteria > Acidobacteriota > Terriglobia > Terriglobales > Acidobacteriaceae > Acidiflorens. Next base: position 305,776 of record CAWIQW010000003.1, on the reverse strand, counting down.
TTGACATCCAGAAATCTTCCGCCGGTGGTACAACGATAAATTCCAAACACCGCGCTCAAAATGAGCGAACGGTAACGCGCTTCCGAACGCCGCAGAGCCTCTTCATAGCGCTTGTGTTCGATGGCCGCCGCCAGTTGCTGGGAGACAAACTCAAGGATTTCGCGGTCGCGTTCTCCGAAGCGGACATTCTCGTTGTAGCTCTGCACCACCAGAGCGCCAATTGTGTTCGCGCCACTCTTCAGTGGTACGCCTAGCCAGTCGAGCGAGGGCGCGCCAATGAGTTCCACCTCGCCCCGCTTTACCAGCTCTTCAAAACCCGCTGGGTTGGCCAGCAGCGGCTCACCGGAACGCATCACATATTCCGTCAGTCCGCGGCCCAGCCGCTTGGGTTCGGGAGCCGGGTCTGCCTCATCGACAAAGTATGGGAAGCTCAACAACTGGGTTTGCGGATCGTAGATCGCGATATAGAAGTTTCGCGTGTACATCAACTGGCCCACGATGTTGTGGATTGCCGCGTAAAACTGTTGCAGGTCCTCTGCCGACTGGCTGCGGGCGGCAATGGCATACATGGCCGCGCTCAATTCTTCCGCGCGCTTTTGCTCCGTGATGTCGCGGTAGGATGCGTAAGCTCCGATTTCCCTGCCGTTCATGGTCACGGGAGAGGTGGAGAGCAGCACGTCCACCAACGATCCGTCTTTTCTCTGCCGGCGAGTTTCCAGTGTGAGATTATTTCCGGCCTTGACGCTCTGGCTGATCCACGCGGTCTCCGCATAGCGATCCGGGGGCACGATCAGTGCGTCAAGCGTTTTTCCCGTAGCTTCGGCGGCCGTAAAGCCATAGAGCCGTGTGAATTCCCCATTGATGCGCAGAATGCGGCAGCCTTCATCGACAATGCTGATTGCTTCGGGAGCATGCTCGATGATCTGCTCGAAGCTGGCCCTCTCAACCTGCTGTGGTAGTTCGGGAACGCTCCGGGACCGGACGAGATTCGCATCGAGAGTGGCGGCTGAACTGTGTGGAAGGGTGGGCAAAATTGCGGATTGGAGCGATTCCCGCAACGCGCTCGCGCGAAGTATTTCCGTCGAATCTGTCGCTGGGGCGACTTTCTCCCCCATACAGTACAGTCCCTTCCTTACGCGCCTGCGGTACGTTCAATCGTATGGGAGCGACCTCGCCGGTCGTTAATTACGGCAGTGATAGAGCCTTCGTATGGGGGCCGAAAGACACTGCACCAAGGTGTATGTTCAGAGGGTTTCCGACTTTAGAGATAGAGCTTGCGAGGAGCCTGGCGGACGCAGTTTGATCTTCTTTTCCGAAACGGTGTCGCACTGGAACACGATTCTCCAGCAAAAAGGGGAATACGCGTGACAGAAGGCAGTGCGGCATCTAAGATGAGAGACACTGTGGGGATCGGCTTCCCGGGTCTGACCCTCGGTCGCGTTAATCTCTCTTTAATGACTCTCCGCTCCAATGCCGCTGAAGCCTGGTACCCCGATTCGCAGTCGGCGGTTCATCAGGAGATCTCGCTGGACCTTCTTCCCCCTTCCAGCCTGACGCAGCCCCTCTGGCGTTCGCTCGTTGGCAATCTGCGCGAGACCCTGGCTCCGGAGAAGTTACCGCCGCTTCAGCTTACTTCCCGGCCCGTCAATGTCGGACTGCTGCTGGGCGACCGCATCAGCCTGCCCTGGTTTCGAACCGTGTTCACCAACATCGGCGACGTGCTTTCGCCGGAAACCTTGCCTCCGATCGAGCTCGAATCCCAGCCCGTCGATGTCGGCGAACTGATCACCGATCGGCTCAGCCACTTCTGGTGGGGCTCGCTTCTGCGTAATCTGGCGGACAAGATCGCTCCCGAAAGTCAGCCTGCTCTCCAACTCACGGCCAAGCCGATCCCCGACATCATTCCCAAATCCTGGATCCTGCTGCCCCTGTGGTCCGAAGTTGTGGATACGCCCAAGGTTTTTTACCCGGACGAACCGAAGGCCGCCCACACCCCGCGAGCCTTCAATCTGGACCCGATCCCTCATCCACCGAAGGCCCAGATGCCAGCGATCGCCGAACTCACTGCCGGAGAGTTGTTGCGCGACATCCGCCGTTCGCGCATCCGCCAGCGCATCTGGATCGGACTCGCGACCGCGCAAATTGCCTATTTGGTCGCGGCCGCAGTCTGGTTGCATTAACCCTGGTTACGTTAATTAAGGATCAGCGGAGACGGCAGGAGAATCTGCTTCCACGCAGCTTCAAACTTCGCAGGATCGACGCGCGCTAAGTCGGCTACTGCCGCAACCCCACCCAGTTCTCGGAAATCACCATGGAGTTTCCGGGATTGCGCGAATCGTATTTGACCGACGTGGGCACGCCCAGCCGGCACGAATGCAGGTTGATCCATTGGCGCAGGTAAGTGACATCCTGCGAGGCTTCGTAGGAAACGCCGGCAACGTCGTACTGGTAAATCAGCATGGTCGCGGCGCGCTGGCCTTCGGGCGAAACCTCTTGCACATCGATTACCGTGCCATCCGTGATGCGCCCGATCGAGCTGAGCCAGACCCGCCGCTCGCGTTCCAGTTCCTCTGCCGTTTTTGGTTTGCGGCGGAGCAGGGCATAGCCGCCAAAGGCCAGACCAATCCCACCTAATATGAGGGTATAGAGGCGAAGCGAAATCATTGCGACAAAACCTGGGTTGTTGGGATCAACGTCAAGAATAAATCCGAATCCGGTTCCGCGCCAACGGCACGAAGGTGCTCAACCAACGTTTCGTTGCCACGACGCGGTGCGAGGCAACCTAGCTGACATCCACCCGCTCCCGATACTCCGCCACCTGCACATTCCATCCCAATTCCTGTTTCATCAGATCCCGAAGTTGCGACGATGCCGCCGGCTCGCCGTGCACCAAATAAGTCGCGCGCGGCTTGCTTTTGAATGTCCGCAGCCATTCCAGCATCTCCGGTGGATCGGCGTGATCGCTGAACTGTTCGATGGCGGCCACCTGCGCGCGGATCGGAATGAACTGGCCGAAGATCTTCACCTCGGCTGCCTGGCCCCTGGTCGAATGATCCTTGATGATCGCGCCCCGCGTGCCCGGAGCCTGGAACCCGATGAAGATCACCAGATTCCTGGGATCCGGCAACCGCTGCGCCAGATGATGCAGAATGCGTCCGCCCGTAACCATTCCGCTCGACGAGACGATGATCGAGGGATAACTGTTTTCATTGATCTTCTTCGATTCCTCCGCGGTCTGCGCAAAAGTAAAACCGGGCCAATCGACAGCCGAACCGTATTTCCGTATCAACTGTGCCGCTTGCGGCGTGTACTCTTCCGAGTGCTTCATGAAAATCTCGACCGCCTTGATCGCCATCGGGCTGTCGCAGAAAACTGGCACGCGCGGAACGTCACCCGCCTCCATCATTTCTTTCAGGATGAAAAGAAACTTTTGTGTCCGTTCCACCGCAAACGCCGGAACGATGACGCTGCCGCCGCGCTCCGTCGTCTTACGAATCAGGCTGGCAAGTTGCGGTCGAGGGTCGGTATCGGGATGCCGCCGGTTGCCGTAGGTCGACTCCATGACCAGCACGTCGGCGCTTTCGCCTTCCCGCGGGCCGGAGTGCACGACTTTGCCCGGAGCCATTTCGTCATCGCGCACGCGTCCCACGTCGCCGGTGAAGAGCAGCCGTCGTACCTGCCCGTCCGTCTTCAACACCACCTCCGCCATGCACGAGCCAAGAATGTGCGCGGCGCGCACGAAGCGAAATGAAAGCTCCGGACTCAGTTGCAAAGTCTCCTCAACCGCGACCGGCTTGAAATATTGCAGGCAATCCTGCGCTTCTTCCAGCGTGTAGAGCGGCAGGGCGGGGCTGTGCTTCGACGTGCCTTTCTTGTTGTGAAAGGCGGCGTCTTCTTCCTGCAGGTGTCCGGAATCCGGCAGCACGACCGAGCACAGATCGATCGTCGGCTGAGTTGCGTAAATCGGCCCGCGAAAACCTTCTTTCACCAGCCGCGGAATCCATCCACAGTGATCGAGGTGAGCGTGCGTAAGAATGACCGCGTCAATTTCTCGCGCCGGCATCGAAATATCCTGCCAGTTGCGCTCCCGCCACTCCTTTTGTCCCTGAAAAAGCCCGCAATCGATCAGAACCTGGAATCCCTGTTTGCCGCTCGAATCATTCGTCGAGTTGATCAGGTGTTTGGAACCGGTTACCGTTCCGGCCGCGCCGAGAAACTGGATGTAGGGCAAAGACCCTCCAGGATGCAGATTGCCAAAGCCAGATTGTAGAGAAGTCAGAAGTCAAAAGTAAGATTGCAGAAGTAACCCGGCCGCGCCGCCATCTTTTCTGGTCGATCTGTCAGTGCGGCGGTTTTACTTCTTCATTTTGACTTTTCACTTCTGACTGGTTCCCCTGCGGAATCTTGAACACATTATTCGTAAGATCGCTCTCCGGCACGCTGCCGTCATTCACCACCACTTCCAAGGGGACACACGGCATCTCCACGCGTGTGGTCGCCGTGCTTTTCGCCCTGATCTCCAGGCGTCGTGAGACCTCGCTGTCTTCGCAACGGACGGTGAAAGGAACGTCCGCGCCCGCATAGCCCAAATTCTCCAGCGTGACCGTCATCAGTTGCGCCGCCTTTTCATCCTTCCACGGATGCACCAACTGCACCCTCAGATCCGGCAATCCCCGATCGTGATACACCCAGTCATCAAAGAACCAGCTTAAATCGCGCTTCGACGCCGCCTCGATCAATCCCTCGACATACTTCGGATCCTTGTCATCATCCGCTCGATACTTTCCGATCGCCGCTTTCAGCGCATCGTCGCCGACCATGTCGCGCAACATCCACCAGACATAAGCCGCCTTGCTGCGATAGTAAATCTCATCAAAAGTTGTAGCGAGCGGCTGGCCCGCGTTCTTGCCCGCGGCAGCGGCCACATCTTTTTCGGCATCCAGAAACGCCGAGCGATGAATGCCCAGCAGATCGAGCGCCGCCGGCCTTCCCCCTTGTTCCTCGCGATACATAGCTTCCGCGAAGTGCGCCAGGCCTTCGTAAACCCACGGTCGCGGCGAGGGGAGAGCCGAATGCACGAGTTCGTGCACCAGGTTGATGCCGGCCAGTTTTGTATCGTCGCCCGCCATCGACACCATCAATAATGTTCCGCTCTCGAATGGAGCCGCGTGCGGATCGACAAAATCGGCGATGGCCACCGGAGCGCTGGGCTTGCCAAACCATTCGGTGACGAACTTCGTCGCCGGTGCGAGCGCGCTCGAATATTTTCCCGCGCCCGCTTCGTGTCCCAGCAGGCTGAACAGTTCCAACAGTTGCTTGGTGCCATCCACATATTCGGCCATCGCGAATGTAGGAGCGACCGTTCCCAGCGGATTCCATCCGCATTTTGCGCGGATCTCGTGGCTCGCCCCCTCGCCGCCAACCTTTCCCGCCTCCGTGCCGCAGAGAAGAATCGGAGAGGTGTCGACCGGCCAGGTATTGGCAATCAGCGTTAGCTCAAATTCGCTGGCCGCTTCCCGCGCCTTCCACCGGTCCACCACCTCAAACAAACTGTTGCCTTCGGAAAAATCGGCCGCCTCGGTCGTGATCGGATACCAGGTGACGTATCCGGCGCCCCGCACCGCCGTAAACGATGCGCCAATATGATCCCAGCTTGTGTGCCTCGAAATCTCCGTCGGAACGCCCACCCGCGCCAAACGCGTAGCATCCTGCGGAATCACGCCCTCATATCCAATTTCAAGTTCCTGCGAATCCTTGGGATTGATTGCCGCCGGCAAGGTGACGATGGCTTCAGAAAGCGACCCGGTATGATCGACATCCGAAGTGTAGGGTTGCGAAACAAACTGCAGGCTTTTGCCATTCGCCCGTATGGCGCGCCAGGCAAGCGATGACGAAATCTGCAGAGCCACGATCTTCTGCGGCTCGGAGGAATCGTTGCGCAACACAATTTTTCCGCGCGCGCCCAGACGCTGCTGCTGCGGATCGAGCCGTACTTCCAGTTCGTACTTCGTGATCGTAAACGCCTCGCGGTTCAGCGCCACCGAGAAAAGGCTTGAACCACAGAGCACGCATAGAACACAGACGAATCTCATGATTGTTTCGATGCGCCCAACCGCCTCTGGCGCACGACTTCGTAAAGCACAATCCCCGCCGCCACCGATACATTCAACGATGGCACCTGTCCCAGCATCGGAATCGAAACCAGAAAATCGCAATGTCTCCGCACCAGGTCGTGCACTCCCTTACCTTCAGCCCCGAGCACGATCGCGCAATGCATTTTGTAATCGACCTGATCGTAAGTTTGCTCGCCCCGCTCATCCAGGCCCACAATCCACAAATCCTTCGCCTTCAGATCTTCGAGCGAGCGTGAGATGTTCGTGACTTTCGCAATCGGAAGATGTTCGCTTGCTCCCGCGGACACCTTCGCCACCGTGCCCGTGACGGCCGCGGATCTGCGCTCGGGAATGACGACGCCGTCGGCGCCCGCCGCGTCGGCTGTGCGGAGAATCGCGCCCAGATTGTGAGGATCTTCCACGCCATCGAGCACGACAATCAGTGAATGCTCTGCGCGCCGCGCCGCGACCAGGTCATCGAGATCGCTATATTGCTTTGCCGAAGTCGCCGCCACCACTCCCTGGTGCGCAGTATTGACGGCCAATTCGTCGAGTTCCATCCGCGACAAAACGCGCACCGGAACGCCGATCTTGCGGCACTCGTCAATCACCCGTTGCAGCCGGATGTCCTTGCGTTCCTTGGCGACCGCTACCCACTCGAACGCTCGTCCGCGAGCTTTGAGCGCTTCGGTAACGGTATTGATTCCGTAGAGAATATTCACGCGACTAGTTTACAGGTCGTGTGGTCGGGTTGTGCTGCTGGAGCCAGCGATCCCACGCCAGCATCAATATCCTCTAGACTGAGATGCTTGGGAGGCCCCTTTGAACCCCGTCTACATCCTTTCCGCTGTGCGAACGCCAATCGGCAAATTCGGAGGCTCACTCGCTTCGCTGACCGCAGCCGACATGGGTGCCATCGCCGCCAAAGCCGCCATGGAGCGCGCGGGAGTGCAACCCGGGCAGGTTGAGGAAACCATCTTCGGCAATGCGCGCCAGGCAGGAGGCGGTCCCAATCCCGCCCGCCAAATTTCGATCCGTAGCGGAGTGCCACAGGAAGTCCCCGCTTACACCGTAAACAAAGCCTGTGCCTCTGGCATCAAGTCGATCGCGCTCGGCTATCAGGAAATCGCCACCGGGAATCTGGATTGCGTGCTTGCCGGCGGAACTGAATCGATGTCGCGCCTTCCTTATTATCTTGAGGGCGCGCGCTGGGGATACCGTCTCGGCCATCAGGAACTCGTCGATGGCATGTATCGCGATGGCTTTTTCTGTCCGCTGGCCAAGTTGCTGATGGGCGAAACCGCCGAGGTTCTGGCCGAGCAGTACAAAATATCGCGCGAGGAGCAGGATCGGTTTGCATTGACCTCGCAACAACGCGCTGCCGCCGCGCAGTCTGCCGGACGCTTCGACGCCGAAATTGTTCCTGTGATAATCGAGGGGAAGAAGGGCGCCACCATTTTCGCGCGCGATGAACATCTCTTTCCCGACGCTACGATGGAGAAAATGGCCAAGCTGCCGCCCGTCTTTTCGAAGACGGGAGCCATTACCGCCGCGAACTCATCCGGCATCACCGATGGCGCAGCCGCCGTGGTGCTCGCGGGCGAAAAGTTCGCCACCCACAATAACCTCAAGCCCCTTGCCCGTATTCTCGCCGCCACTTCCGCCGGCGTCGATCCCCGCATCATGGGCATTGGGCCCGTCCCTGCTATCCGCAAGTTGGAGCAGAAGCACGGCCTCAAGCTCTCGGACTTCGATCTCGTAGAACTCAACGAAGCCTTTGCCGCTCAAATCCTGGCTTGCGATCGCGAATTACATTTCGAGCCCGACAGACTCAACGTCAATGGCGGAGCGATAGCCCTCGGCCATCCTATTGGATGTACAGGAACGCGCATCACGGTAACCCTGCTTCACGAAATGCTGCGGCGGAAAGCCCATCGCGGCCTCGCGACTCTCTGCGTCAGCGGAGGCATGGGCATGGCGCTCGCCATCGAAAATGTAACGTAACACATCCACCGGCTGCCGTTGCACGAACTAGGCTGACTTCAAAGCACTCGCGGGCGGTTCATCTTGCGCGTCTTGCGGTCCCGCCTCAACAATAGGCTGCCGAGGTACCGACCATCTTTCCGCCAGTCTTTTGCCGGCCTCAATCGCGGGGTGCTCAAACCCGTGGTACAGTGCGACCGGAATAATCAGCCACATCACCCAGAACAGAAGCCAACTGTTGTGCCGGGTGAGCGCCCACCAGATAAAAAAAGCGTGGCCCAGATAGATCCCGTAGGAATAAGTGGCAATCCGGCTGGCAACAAATTTCAGCGGGCGGAAAGTAATCTCCCTGAAAAACGGGATTCCGAAACCGAGCACCAGGCAAGCAATCCCACCGGTGCGCCGAGACGGAAACTCGAAAAACAGAGCCGTGAGCGCAAGAATAAAGACCGGCCAAAGATAGGCAGGCACCCACCGCCTCTCCGGCAACGTAAACGCGATCACGCCCGGCAAGAAGTTCGGCACGAACAGCAAGAGCGTAAACCACGCCAGTGCAGGAACAGTCTGGGGAAAGTGCCCCAGCACTCCGCAAACCACCCACAACACAAGCAAACTTCCAAGCGAACGCTTCCGCCACAGGAAAAGAAACGGAAGAAAGAGGTACATCTGAACTTCAAGCGGCAAAGACCATAGCGGTCCGATGATGGAGTTCGAGTAAGTCAGGTTCTGCACCAGAAACAGGTTGGAAAAGAACTCAAGCGGGGCCGGGCGCGGACCAAGGGCGAGCCCCCGGCCGTCCGCGTGCAAATGCAACGCGACCGCGGTCAGAATCGCGAGAATACTCAGCGGATATATCCGAAAGACGCGGCGAACGTAGAAGTCTTTGACCAGGGCGAACCCGGTGAGATGGCTTCGCTGCATGGAATACATGAGCACCAGCGAAGTGTGAACAAAGAAGAGAAGCACCCCGAAAAATCCCACGTCGTCGAAATGATCGTAATGATAGTGGCGAGTAAGGTGGTTGACGAGCACCAGTAAGACGGCAATCGTGCGCAGAAGATCAAGATTAGGAGAGGCGCCACGGCTTAAAGTATTGGGCATAGCACCCGATTCCACGCTGGTAAAACCATGACCTCGAAACAAGTCTGTCGGTGTGACGCAAACAGCGTTGATTCTACCAAGTTCGGCATGGGACTCTTAAATAGAGAACGCATCCGTGCGGAGTGAACGCGTGACACCGCCGGACTCCCTTCCTTGCGCCTCTCTTCGCGCGGTCGCTATACTTGAATTCAAAGATAGAGCGAGCGCGTACATGTGCCTCGCGTGCAGAGTGCGGGGCTCTTGCCCGCTGACATCTTATGCCTCTTTCCGCTGTCATTGTCGATGACGAACAGCTCGCTCGCGATGAACTGGCCTATCTGCTCAGCCACAATGCGGACGTGAACGTCGTCGCGCAGGGAAAAAACGGACTTGAGGCGATTGGCCTGATCCGCGAACATAACCCGGACGTGGTGTTTCTCGACGTTCAGATGCCCGGCCTGGACGGTTTCGGCGTGATCAAGAAGTTGCTCGATCGCAAGGTCCCATTGCCGCAGATTGTGTTCGCAACCGCTTTCGATCAATACGCGGTGAAGGCCTTCGAGGTCAATGCAGTGGATTATATCCTCAAGCCCTTCGATAAGAAGCGGGTGGCGCAATCGATCGAGAAGGCGCGACTAAAGCTTGAGACCGGCAGCACCACGGGTGAGAAATTTGAGACGCTGGTTCGGATGCTCGAGTCGCAGAAGCCGGCAACCGCCAAAATCCTGATCAAAGCCGCGGGCAGGATGTTGCTCACCGATCCCCGGGATGTTTGCTACGCGACCATTCAGGATGGTGTGATTACCGTGGCCACTACCGGCCACGCCGGCATGGAAGGTCAGTCGAACTGCCGGACCCTGGAGGAATTGCTTGAAAATCTGGATGCGAATCTGTTCTGGCGCGCCCACCGTTCGTTTCTGGTCAACATTCAGCATATCCGCGAAGTCGTCCCGTGGTTTAAGAGCTCGTACCAGTTGCGCATGGATGACAAGAAGCAGACCGCGATTCCAGTGAGCCGCGCTCAAACCCGCCGCCTGCGCCAGTTGTTTAACCTCTAGCTCCCGCGGTCAGAGCTCGTCCCTTTTCGAGAAAATTCTCCATCGCACGCTACTTGCCCCACCCATAAAAAAGGGCAGCCGCGAAAGTAGCATCGGCCGCCCGGGGGAGGGACACTGGTAAACTCTATGCGATCGCTTGCAGCGCCACGCGGTTGGGAATCACCAGCGTGGAGCCCTCGATCCGAATCAACTCTTTCCGCTTCATCTCGCTCAGAAGTCGAGTCACCGTTTCCCGCGATGACCCGATCATCTGCGCGATTTCCTCGTGCGTGAACTCCGACAGGACGCGCAGCTCCCGGTTACGAGGCTCAGCCGCGACCCACGAAAGCAGTAAACGCGCCAGCTTCTCCGTGGAACTGCGCGCCAGCAGCAGGTCATGAACGTCGCCGAAAGTGCCATTTACCTCGCGCGCCAGCAGGGTGGCACAAGCGAGCGCGACCTGCTTGTTGCTTTCGAGCAAGTGCATGAAGCTTTCTTCTTCCACGTACTTGATCTGGCAGAATTCGATGGTGGTAACGGTAATCGGCGAAGGACGGCTGGAAACAATCGCACTCATTCCCAACACCTCGCGGTTACCCGCAATCTTCATAATGATGGTCTTTCCTTCACGGGACTCGACCGACATCTTGGCTCGGCCGGTACAAATAATGTAGCCCCCCCTCGGAATCTGCCCTTCCTTCAGCAAAATCGAGTTTGCCGGATAGAAGGTAAGGTGCCCAATCGCGTTAAACTCGCTCAGAAGTGGGTCGGGCAAATGACAGAAATCCCCCTTTTGCCGGAAACTGCAATTCACGCAATCGTTTGGTGCAATAAAGCGCCGTAACCCACCCATGCGGAAGCTCCTGATATGCCTGAATTCCTCGCTGGCGGAATTCTTCCGGAAATCGCGCGCGCTGAACGGGTTGTATTAGCACCCTCATGGCCATCGCGCCCAATCCGCTAAATGACCTGTGCTCTTCGTTTTTGGAATGCTCGGCGCGTTCGGACGAGGCGTTCAAGTGCCGTGCTATGGGCGCGCCTGACGAGGATTGGGCAACCATCACTGCCTATCTCAGTCCAGGTAGTCGCGGCGTGAAATTCCGAGTTTCTGCATTTTGTACTGCAGCGTGGTTCGCTTCAGGCCCAGTCGGATCGCCGCGCCCTTCGCACCTGAAAGCATGCCGCGCGTCTGGCGGAGAATCTCAATGATGTGGTCGCGCTCCCGGTCGCGCAACGTCACTTCGAGATTGACCCCGCGCCTCTCCCCCTCATCGCGTAATTCGGCCAGGGGAGCACTCAGCACGTCATTCTCCGACAGGATTACCGAACGTTCGACGAAATTCTCCAGTTCGCGGATATTCCCTGGCCATTTCCAGTTCATCATGGCCGCCACCGCTTCATCCGGGATGAAATTGATCCGCTTGTTCAGCCGCTCCCCACACTTCTTAACAAAGTGCCGGATCAGCAGCGGAATGTCCTCCCGCCGGTCGCGCAGCGCCGGCACATGCAAAGGAAACACGTTTAATCGATAGAACAAGTCCTGGCGGAATTGCTTTTGCTCCACTGCTTGTACCAGATCCCGGTTCGTGGCGGCGATCAGGCGCATATTCGAGTGGATCGTCCTGACGCCCCCGAGCCGCTCGAACTCATGATCCTGCAGCACCCGCAAGAGCTTCGGTTGCAATTCCAGCGGAATCTCTCCAACCTCATCCAGCAGCAGAGTGCCCTTGTCCGCAAGTTCGAGGCGGCCTAACTTCTGGCTGACCGCGCCCGTGAACGCGCCTTTCTCGTGTCCGAACAACTCGCTCTCCAGCAGTCCGGTCGGAATCGCGGCGCAATTCAGCTTGATGAAGTTCTGGTCCCGGCGCGAGCTCATCAGGTGAATCGCTCGTGCGATCCGCTCCTTTCCCGTTCCGGTTTCGCCCGTTATCAAAACCGTGGCGTCCGTATTGGCCACGATCTTGGCCTGGTCGAGCACCCGCTTCAGCGCGGCGCTTTTGCCGACAATATCGTCCGGACGCTCTAACCGAATCTCGCTCTCGAGATATTTCTTCTCCTGCGCCAGCCGGTCTTTGGCTTGTGCAACAGCCCGGTATTCGCTGGCGTTATGAATCGCCGCCGCAATCTGGGTGGCCACTTGTTGCAGGTACTCGCCGTCCTGCTGGCTAAAGGCTTTTTCGCGGACCGCGACCAGGTTGAGCGTGCCCAGCGCACGGCGTCCCATCAGTAGTGGAACGCAACAAAGGGACTTTACACCCTCAGCGCGCAATTCGTTGATCGTCGGGCTTGTGAACGCATCCAACTCCGCACGATGGTGAAAGGTGACCTTCCGCGTTGCGATTGCCTGCGCACAAATCGCGCCGTCTAACAGAATCCGCCGGCCTTCGCCCAGTTCCGAGAGGGTACCCTGAGGAGGATCGACCGCCCGGACTTCTAATTTGCGCCCGTCTGCCTCCAATAACATGAGGCGCGCGTAGTCATAATTCGTAATCTGCCGGATACTCGCGAACACCAGCGGTATCAAATGCTCCAGATCCAGCGTGGAACTCAACTCGCGGCTGATCGCCACCAGGCTTTGCACTTGGTCGTGCTGTTCTTGCCATTCGCGCTGAAGATTCCGGTTTTCTACCGCCAGCGCTAGCCAGCCCGCCAACCTCTCTAGGGTACGCTCCGGGACTTCCGCGTCCGGCGAGGCTTCTCCAATACCAAACGCCCCGTAGTGCCTCTTGGTACTTAGGGGCACAATGGTGTAGGAATGGATCCCCAGTTTCCGCAACTCTCCCAGGGTCCCCGCGAACCGGCTTTCCTGTTGCACGTCGGGAATCGTGGCTGACTCCTGGTGCCGCCATGCCCAGCCCGCCGGCGAATCGTCTACGGCTGCCGTCGACCATGACACCGGCTGCGAATCCTTCTGCCAGCAGTGAGTGACTATTATGTCCTGCGCCCGATCATAGAGATCAACAGTTATAACATCGCAGTTAGCCAATTCCCTGAGGCAAGGGGCTAACTCCTCAAACATGTCCGGTAGAGCAGCGCCGCTGGCGATCAAATCCGTTATCGCGAGTAAGATATCGGTATCCGGACGCTTCGAAACACTCGGTTGCTTCTGACCTCGTCCCGGCAGGTCTTCCCGGTGAGGCTCATCTGGGTCGCGGACAAAAGACTGCATACGTGGCGAGTTCTGCCCCTTCGAACTGTAGGGCCCTCTCTTAATTGTCGAGCAGTACCCGGGTCAACGCAGCGTGCCAGGCCGCGCAGTCTTTTGACGATGGGCAGCTGCCGGTTCCATCGATGGGAACCGGTCGATTCTCCGGGACGGGAGCCCCCTCAGGCTGCATCGCCATTCTCAGGATTACATCTTTACCTGGGAATCTGACATCTTAAGCTTATTTTTCTTACAATCAAGTAGTTTTATTTAAATTGTATCTCCTCAGTCAGGTTCGACAAGGAGATATCGAGTGAGTTCTGCTTCCAGCATTAGTTGGATGACTTACGCAATCCAACGAATTGTCATTGACAAACGTTACACGACCTTTGAAATAGAAAAATGGAGGCTCCTGCATGGCGCGCGGTTGGGAGAGCAAATCGGTGGAACAGCAACAAGCCGAAATGGCAGACTCGGGCAAATCCTCAGGTCCGCGCCTTTCGCCTGCCCAGCAAAAACTCACCCGCCAACGCGCCGGCCTGGTGCTTTCCCGCAAGCGCCTGGTGGATCAAATGCAATCCAGCTCCCGCCCTGAGCATCGCCAGATGCTGGCCGCGGCCCTCGCCGAGATCGACAAGCAACTCGCTCATTTTGAGAAACTTGCTGGCGTGGAAGAACAAAAGTGATTGGCCCTTCTGCATACCTCCCATAAGCAAAACCTGGGACGCGTTTCCTCGCGAGTGACGTATAATTTGATAGTCGATGAAAGCTCAAGTTTACGTTTCGCTGAAGAAAAGCGTGCTCGACCCGCAAGGCAAAACCATCCACGGAGCCCTCAGCAAGATCGGCTACAAGGGCTTACAGGAAGTGCGCCAGGGCAAGTATTTTGAAATCACCCTCGATGGCGGTATTTCGAAGACCCAAGCCGCGGCCGAGGTGGAACGCATTGCACGGGAAGTGCTAACCAACCCCGTGATTGAGGAATTTCGTTTCTCCCTCGACGAGTCGTAGAGACGGGGTTGCCTCGTCTGCCATCGTGAGTAAAGACGCGGTCCGCCGCGTCGCAGTGCGAATATTGCGGTTCCCCACCGTTGCCTTCGCCAAGGAGACTAATCGCAAATGTGCGGCATTGTGGGATACGTAGGAAACAAGCCGGTCGTTAATGTCATCATCGAAGGCCTCCGAAAGCTCGAGTACCGCGGCTACGACTCCGCCGGCATCGCCGTTGCCGGCAATGGAGCCGGCCTGCAGGTGCGCCGCGCCGAGGGCAAACTTCGCAACCTCGAAGAAGTCATCCGCATCAAGCCGCTCGACGGCACCTACGGCATCGGACACACCCGCTGGGCCACGCACGGCCGTCCCACCGAGGAGAACGCCCATCCCCATCGCGACTGCACTGGCAAGATCGTCGTCGTCCACAATGGCATCGTCGAAAACTACCTATCGCTCAAGAAAAAGCTGATTTCCGAAGGCCACAAGTTCACCACCGAGACCGACACCGAAATCATCGCTCATCTGATCGAAAAATATTATCTCCAGACCGGGAACGGGCATCGCCCCTCGCTTGAGGAATCCGTTCGCAAGGCCGTCAAGGAGCTGACGGGCGTGTTCGCGCTGGTAGTCATCGCGACCGACGACCCGCGAAAGATCGTCGCCGCGCGCAACGGCCCGCCCGTGGTGATCGGCATCGGTAAGGACGAGTACTTCGTCGCCAGCGACGTGCCCGCCCTGCTCGATCACACCCGCGACCTTTTCTTTCTCGCCGATGGCGACCTAGCCATCCTTACCCAGGAAGGCGTGCGCGTTACCGACTTCGACGGCAATCCCATGGAGCGCAAGGCGCAGCGCATCACCTGGGATCCCATCATGGCGGAAAAGGGCGGCTTCAAGCACTTCATGCTCAAGGAAATTTATGAGCAGCCGCGCACCGTCCGCGATACCACTCTCGGCCGCATCTCGCAGGATACCGGCAAGATCTTCCTCGACGAAATGCAGGTCAGCGAAACCGAGTTCAAAGCGCTCAAGAAGATCAATATCGCCGCCTGCGGCACCAGTTGGCACGCCGGACTCGCCGGCAAGTTCATGATCGAAACCCTCGCCCGCATCCCGGTCGAGGTCGATTATGCCAGCGAGTGGCGCTACCGCGATCCCATCCTCGATTCGGATACGATCACGCTCCTGATCTCCCAATCCGGCGAAACCGCCGACACCATCGCCGCCCAGCGCGAGGCCAAAGCCAAGGGCTCCAGAACGCTCGCCATCTGCAATGTGGTCGGCTCCATGATCACACGCGAGGCTGCCGGAACCATCTATACCCATGCCGGCCCGGAAATCGGCGTTGCTTCCACCAAGGCTTTCACCGGACAACTTACCGCCTTGTATCTGTTCGCTCTCTATCTCGCGCAGGTCCGCGGAACATTAACGCCGCATCAGGCCAAAGCCGCGGTCCATGAACTTACTCTCATTCCCGGCAAGCTCGAACAGATCCTGACTCACGATGAAGCTTGTGACGAGTTAGCCAAGACTTACCTCCGCGCCCAGGATTTCCTGTTCCTCGGACGCGGCATTCATTACCCGATCGCCCTTGAGGGCGCCCTCAAGCTCAAGGAAATTTCCTACATCCACGCCGAAGGCTATCCCGCCGGAGAAATGAAGCACGGCCCGAACGCCCTCATCGACGAGAATCTCCCGGTCATCATCATTGCGACCCGTGATGTGAACAGCCCGCAGTCGATGGTCCGCTACGAGAAAACCATGTCGAACCTGAAAGAAGTGAAAGCCCGTTCCGGCATCGTAATCGCGCTCGCCACCACCGGCGACAAAGAGATCGTCGAAGAAGCCGACCACGTGCTCTTTGTTCCGCCCGCGCCCGAAGAGCTTTCAGCGATTCTCGAAATCGTCCCTCTGCAACTGCTCGCCTACCACATCGCCGTAAGAAGAGGCTGCGACGTCGACCAACCCCGCAACCTGGCAAAATCCGTGACGGTCGAGTAGAAAAGATTCGAGTTGCGAGTCGCGAGCCTCGAACTTCGCTCTGCGATCCTCTTCCGCACTTTGTCATCCGAGCGGAGTGACTGGTGCGCGAAGCAGCAGTAGTCACCTAGTCGAAGGCCCCCTACTCGCTTCAAATCTGCCTCAAGGCCTCAGGGAGTTCGCCCGATGCGCCCGGCATTCTGAGCTGCAAACTGACGTTGAGCCCATGAACTTACGTCTCACTCTCATCCCCCCGAGGGAGGACTCCAACCGCTCAGCGCCCTGGCAGAAACCGCCACCGAATTCGCTCCCGAACGCGTCGCCGCAGCCGCCTGCAAGCAAAAGAGCAGGTTGGTAGCCGCCGACCGCGCTTTGAGCCGAAGCCAGATGAACCGTCCGACGCGGCTGAGCCGGACCTCCTCCGGGCAGAGGCGCGTGACATAACTGGACGTAATGCGGGACATCTCGTTCAGATCCCGGCTCAGAAATTCCACGTCGCCCCCATGGTTCATTTGCCGCATGAATTCCAGTTGGCGGGCAATCGTCTTGCGGCCCGCCACGCAGGGCTGGGTGCGGCAATCCAGAATCTTCTCGATGGCATAAAGCGCTCCATGATCCACCCGCTCTCCAAATGCCAGCGAGAGCGTGTTGGTCGATGCCGCATAATTGAAGGGCAGCATCTGGAAGCTCTCCAGTATCCGCAGAGGAATACGGCCGGGCGAATCCACCAGCGAAGGTCCGAACGAGGAAACAACCGGGCATCCCCACTGCAGGGCGAGCGCGGTCGTAACATCCTGCTCGCTCGCGAAACCCAGCTTTTCGAACCACTCGCCGATTTTGCCGTAGCGCGCGCGGCGTTGTGCTTCGAGCGCCGCCTGGACCTCGAGATGCGTGAGTTTGCCGCGCGCGACCATCAGCAATCCAAGCGGAATGCGATTGGGAGGCTGCACGGCAGGCGTCAGGGCGTGCAACCGCGAGATCTGTCCCATCAGCGCCGTCTCCAGACATTGCGGGCCGCAATAGAACGCGTCATGGAGGAACGTCCCCCGGCGGCGGCGCAGCCGCTGCCAGAGCGTTCTCGGTCCCGAGCACGAGAGCAGCGCACACACCATGCGCGGGTGGGCGCGGTGGCGTTTGATCCAATCTGCGGACCATGAGAGCGGCTTCAGAAGATCGGGCATGACAGACGAATCCTTTTTGGACGGTCCCGTGAACCTTCAGGCCGGGGCCGCTCCGGAAGGAGGCTCGACAACATCGATAACCCGCAACCCGTACTTCCCGTCGATGACGACCACCTCGCCGCGCGCGATCACTCGCCCGTCGAGCAGCAGGTCGACCGGAGAGTTGAGCGCATTGTCGAGTTCAACGACCAGTCCCGAACTGAGCGCCAGCACGTCGCGCAGTGACATCCGGCGGGTCCCGAAGCGTAGCTTCACGCCCAGGCCCACATCATGCAGACGGCGGTAACCGGCGGAAGGAAAGTCGGCGGTGGAAGCGGCGGCCGGATGGGCTTCCGACGATGTCTGCGGCGTGGCCGCGCCATCCGCCGCCCGCGGTGCCAGCGCAACTCCCAGAGCTGGGCTGATGCGAATCTCGATTGCAATCTCGTTCCCGGCTTCATCGCGCGTCCGCAGTGCCACGATCGACTCGGCAGTCCACGGCCAAGCCGCCTCGGCGCGTGTCACCTGCAATTGAACTTCGCCGCCCGCGGCCGGAGCGACGGCGGTTGCGGCCAGTCCTGCGATCTGGCGCAGCAACTCTTCGAGCGCGTCGCGATCGTCATTGCTGATGGTCTCCGGACCCGCGCCTTCGGGCCGGGGCGCCGGGACAGGCTCTCCGAGAAACTTGCGCGCCAGGCGAATGGCGGCGCCTTCCGCCAGGCGCAGACCCATCTCTCCCTGTACCTTCCCGCCAGCCATGATCGTGTAGCGCAAGTCGGTGTCGGCGGCGGCGGGCGGCTCGCTCACCACTTCAAATTTGCTGGGATGTCCCGAGACCTGGAACAGAACATCTTCCGTGCTGATTTTCCAGGCATCGATCCAGGACTGCAGTTCCCTTTCCATCCCGGTCGGGCTGGAAGCGCCGCTCATCGCTCACCTCGCGCGGGACCCGGCGCTTCCAGGGCCAGTACCCGGGCGGCACGCCGCGAGTTCACGCGCACGGGCGCGGCCGAACAGACTGTGACTTCTTCCACCGCGAGAACCGCCGGAGCGGAAACGCTTCGTCCGAACGAAAGCAGATCGCCCGGCGCCACCCGGGACAGGTGTTCCAGCGGAACCTCCAGGCCCGGCAAGGCGAGTTCCACCGAGAAAAGACAATCCATCAGCCTTTTCTGAATCTGCAGCCGCGATTCGACCGGACTGTGCGGGCGCTGGTAACTGCTGTCCGCCGAAATCTTGCGCAGCAGCGCGTTTGAGACCAGCGCGGGCACGGCCACGTTCAGCGTCCCCCGCGCCTCCGACATTTTGATTTCGAAACTCAGGCACAGGTTCTTTTCATCCGGAGGCATCAGCCGCTGCGCGTGCGAGATCTGCAGGCAGGAGCCAAAATTGAACTCCAGGTTGATCGCCTGCCAGCTCGTCTGCAGGTCGCGGCAAATGATGCGTACCACCCCTTCCAGAATTTGTTCCTCGATTTCCGTGAGCCCGCGCTTCAGTTCTCCCGCTTTGCCCCCGCCCCCCAGCATGATGTCGATGATGGGAAACGTGATGCCCAGGTCAAAGTGGAGCACCGCCACGGCATCGAACGGAGCCACCCCGCAGGATGCCAGGTAGGTCTTTTCCGGAACGCGCTGCAGGAACTCGCGATACGTCAGGTGCTCGGCGGAGGCCAGGCTGCAATCGAAGGGCACGCGCAAATAGTCGCACGCCCCGTTCCGCATCGCTTCCACCGCGTCCGGCACACACGCATAGGCGGTCAGCAGGATCACCGCCGTCCCCGCCGAGCAGCTCTGCACGCCGCGCATCAGCGCGAAGCCGTCGCCTCCAGGCATGCGCACATCCGTGATGACCAGCGCATGCTGCCCGGGACGGAACTTGGCCAGCGCCTCGCTGCCATTCACCGCCACATCCACCTGCCAGCCCCGCCGCGCAAAGCGCGCTTCGAGAGCCGCCCGCATGCCCGCATCGTCGTCCGCAATCAGCAGGCGCTTCATGACCGCGCTCCCGCCGCCGGCAGGCTGATCTTGAAACAGGAGCCGTACCCCGGTCGGCTCTCGACCGCGATCGCGCCCCCGTGCTGCTCCAGAATGCGCCGGCACACCGCCAGCCCCAGCCCCGAACTCCCCGGACGCGTGCTGAATCCCGCGTCGAAGATGCGCGACAGGTTGCTCTCCGCAATTCCCGGACCCGTATCCCGCACCTCGATTTCAATCCCCGCCGTTCCCCGATCCACGCCCCGGATCGAGAGCCACCCACCCCCCGGCATAAAGTGGAAAGCGTTGAGCGCCAGGTTGAGCAGCACCTGCTCCAGCAGATGCCGGTCGGCCTTAATCCGGATCCCCGCCAGCCCGTTCACCACCTCGAACTCCACCCGCGCCTGATGCGCCAGCGGCATCAGGAATTCATACGCCCAGCCGATCAGTTCTCCCGCGTCGATCGACGCGCGTTCTCCCACGGGCTGGTTGTGCAGGTCGAGCACATTGTTCACTGTCGAGGACAGCGTGCGCAGCCCCGCCTGCACGTGCTCGATCCAGCGCCGGCTCTCTTCATCGAGGCTCGACTCGGCCAGCAGCCCGGCAAACAGTTCCAGGCTGCCCAGCGGATTGCGGATCTCGTGCGCCAGCAGCGCCGACATCTCCACCAGCGCATGTTGCCGCCGCAGATCTTCCGAGTCGCGTTCCATCTGCTTGGCTGCGCTCACATCGCGCACGATGAACACCGAGCTCGCCCCCTCCGCCGCACGCTCCAGCCACGCGTGCCGGATCGCCACCCACATCCCGCCCTTTTCTTCTCCCGGCCCATCCGGAAAAAATTCCAGCTCGCGCTCTTCCCCCGTCTGCCGCGCGTTTTCGAGCGCCGCCGCCAGCGCGCCCGGCAACGCCTCTACCGTTTCGTATCGTCCACCGAGCAGGCGAGCCGCCTCCGGATTCACCGTCGCGATGCGCCCGCCCCCTTCGGTCACCAGCACGCCGCACGGAAGACCTTCGAGAATCCTTCGCAGCCGCTCCCGCATACGGCGGTTCTCTTCCAGGCTCACGGTCAGGTTCCGGTTGGTCACTTCCAGTTCCTGCCGCAGGTGCGCCACCTGGCCATGCAACTGTCCGTAGGTGCGCTCGAGCGAGCCGGCCGCTTCGGTAAAGGATCGGAATGCCCGCGCCAGCGGATGGTCGCCTTCGCGGGCGGGATCGCGCGGCGATGGAGGTGAAGTCGACATACATTCACTTCATTGCAAGAGCCCTGCCAGCCCGGCACATATTGCCTTAGAAGCCTCTCATGGCTGGTACGGATGAGAGTGTCCTATCGCTCGCAGCCATGGGACCACTCGCGCCGGAAAGCATCAGGTGCGCCGCGCGGATCACCGGCTGGCCCCCCGCCAGAATCAGCGCCCGCTCGATCACGTTCTGCAACTCCCGTACATTGCCGCGCCACGGTTCCGCCTGCAACAACCCCAGCGCTTCTTCCGACAGAACGGGCGCGGCCGGCGAGCTCGAGAATTTTCCCAGAAAATGCTCCGCCAGTTGCAGCACATCTTCCGGCCGCTCGCACAGCGCTGGAATCGCCAGCGGAAAAGCCGACACCCGGTAGTAGAGATCCTCCCGGAACTTTCCCTCGCGCACCAAAGCCGGCAAATCCGCATTCGTCGCCGCCACCACCCGCACGTCCACCCGCACCACCTGCGAACTGCCCAGCCGCTGCAATTCCTTCTGCTCGAGAAAGCGAAGCAGCTTGGGCTGCAGGCTGAGGGGCATGTCGCCGATTTCGTCGAGGAAAAGCGTGCCCAGATGCGCCGCCTGGATTCTCCCCGCATACGATTGCAGTGCGCCCGTGAAAGCACCCCGCGTATACCCGAACAGTTCCGCCTCCAGCAGGCTTTCCGGAATCGCCGCGCAGTTCACCACCGCCAGCGCGTGCGCCGCCCGCGGGCTCAACTGGTGCAGCGCCCGCGCCACCAGTTCCTTCCCACTGCCCGTCGGACCGGTGATCAATACCGTCGTGTCGCGCGGCGCCACCAGATGCACCATCCGGTAGACCGGCTGCATGATCGCGGATCCGCCAATCATCCCGGGCAACGCCAACAGCCTGACGTCGCGTTTGCAAGACTCGGCCGCATCACCTCGACCCTCACTGCTCATCGAGCTTCTCGCCGCCGGGTTGGGCTCGAGCTTTGCTCGGGAATCCGCAGCGGATAGCCCGTCAATATCCCCACCGGCTCGATGATCGAACTCGCTCTCGCCGCCCGCTGGAGCCTCGCTCCCGTCGTCCAGCAAAACAACCTCGATCGCCGGATAGCGCCGCCGCACCGTCTCACTCAGTTCTTCCGCGTTGAGATCGGGCAGGCTCCGGTCAAGAAACAACACCTGCCACGGTCCTCTCCAGATGCAGCAGCGCCTCGGCGCCTCCGCTCGCCTGTTCGACCCGCAATGCGCTGGACTGCAAACTCGCAAGCACTCGCTCTCGAACCACGCTGCTGGGACTGGCCACCAGGACATGGTCTGCGCAAGTGGGAGGCACGGGAAAAGTCGTCATGCTGACGATTGAAGCGGGAAATGATTAAAACGAGATTAGACGCAGATTATAAAAATCAGAGGAAAGGAAACTATCGTGTGACGCGACCGGCAAGTTTTGCTTTACAGCAGTAGGTCAGTGACAGGCTCATGCATTTTCTGCCTGGCAGTTTTCAATCCCCCAACAACCTGCTAACGGGGCCGCAAGCAATCCGAAGTGTCGACTTCTGGGAAGCGAGAGCCAGAGGCTAGAAGCGAGAAGCTAGAAGCTCACTTCTCCACAAACACCAGCTCCCCGTTCTCAACCTTCAGATCCTTCACGTTATTGGGCAGCTTGAGCTGATCGCGCTGCTCCGCCAGCTTCTTCTGCAGCACATCGTTCACCAGCGAGGCCGGAACCGAAAGATCTCCAATCTTCACTTCGGTCGCGTCGAAAGTAGCGTATCCGTCCTTCGCGCCGAGATGGCCAGCCAGCGTGAGATACACATCTTTGCCGGCGATCTGCGTCAGAAATTGCCCGCGCACAATGTCGCCATCCATCGACACCTGGTAATCCTTGATGTTCGGAACAGGGCCGGGAAATTCCATCGAACCGCTGGGACTCTGCGTCGCCGTCGAACCGTTCGCGTTCCCGGACGTCCCACTCGCCGAAGCCGCCGCCGGCAACAATCCCGCGGCCTGCGCGAGCGCCGCATTCACTTCGTCGGAGTTCATCCGAACATCGCTCCCACCCTGCCCGGGGGGACTCGGTTTCTCGAGCCGGTCCAGTTTTTCCTGGAATGACTGCGCATTGGCAGCTGCGGCCGCGGGAGCAGCTGGCGCGGCCACGGGAGCCGGCTTCCGCAGCACCAAAATCAGCGTGAAAATCGAAATCGCCAAAGTCGCATAACTGATGATGCGCTGCAGTTTCAGAAGGCACCTCCGCTTACCTCATGGTAAGCCGCGGTGCGCGCCGGTTTTAGATGACGGAGGTCGTTGGGCTGTTTGGCCAAAAGGTGCGCGATATGGCCATTACGAATTGCCCCCGGAGGGACGACTGCCACCCCGTTCGGCCCGTGAGGCCAATGACCCAACTCTCCGATGCCGCGTGATTGGCCGCCCCAGGCAGACACTTGGAAACTCAGCCGTCCCTCCGGGACTTTATTTGAATGGGCGCCTATTCCCGGCGCTGAAGCGCCGGGCTATTGTCGGTCGCCCCTCCGGGGCGGGGACAATCATCCCTCACTGTCGCCGCGAGTTGAAAACGGACGGTGACCGAACGTGGACAATCTCACTCCACAATCGCCAGCACATCCCCCGCATTCACAGCCGCACCCGCCGTCGCGATGATCTTCTTGACGATCCCCTTCTTGGGCGACTTGATCTCGTTCTGCATCTTCATCGCCTCCACCACCACGATCCCCTGCCCCACCGCGACTTCATCATGCTCGGCGACCAGCAGGCGAACCACCCGCCCCGGCATCGGAGCCACGATCTTGCGCGGCCCTTTTTCATCCGCCGCCGCTCCTTTGCGCGCGCGCAGCGATCGCGGATCGCGCAGCTCCACCGGAAAACGCGTGCTTCCCACCCACATATGGAGATCGGTGGCCGTCTGCTCGCGCTTCACTTCAAAGGCGTGCCCATCCACCAGCAGCGACAAAACATCGCGGCGCGGCAGCACGGCGTCCACATGGATTTCCTTGCCATCCAGGCGACACTTCCAGCCTCCGTCGGCCTTTTCCAGTTCCAACCGGTGTGGCTTGCCGCCCACGATCACTTCATAGACCATAGGATTCAGCGCAGCGCTTCCGCGCGTCCTTTCTCTTTCCAGTTCGACGCGGCGGACGCCCCGTCCGGAGCTTGCCCGTTCCGGCTTGCAGAACCGCTCGTAGTTTGCGGATCGAGTACCGCAAACATCCCGGCAGCAATGGCCGCAATACGCGGTTCCGGAGCTCGTGCCGCCACTTCCGCGTCGGGTTTCGATAGCAGTCGATCCAGATATCCCGTATCGAGTTTTGCCGCCTGAAAATCCGGGTCGCGCAGTATGCGCTGGAAAAGCGAAATATTGGTCTTGATCCCGGCCACAAAATATTCATAGAGCGCGCGCTGCAGCCGCATGATCGCCTGCTGCCGGTCCGTCCCGTAGCTGATCAGCTTCGCCAGCAGCGGATCGTAATCGATCGGCACGTTCCACCCTTCATACATTCCGCTGTCGCGCCGGATCCCTGGCCCGGAAGGCGCGAGCAGCAAAGTAATTTTCCCCGGACTCGGAAAATAATTGTTGTCGGGATCCTCGGCATAGATACGGCATTCAATCGCGTGCCCGCGAATCCCCACGTCCGCCTGCCCAAACGGCAACTTCTCGCCGCTCGCGATCCGGATCTGCAAATGCACCAGGTCCAGCCCGGTCGTCAACTCGGTAACCGGGTGTTCCACCTGCAGCCGCGTGTTCATCTCCAGAAAATAAAAATTCTTCTGCTGGTCGACCAGGAACTCCACCGTGCCCGCGTTCGTGTAATTCGCCGCCTGCGCGACCCTGACCGCGACTTCGCCCATCCGCCGCCGCATGTCGGCATCCACGATCGGAGACGGCGCCTCTTCCAGAACTTTCTGGTGCCGCCGCTGGATCGAGCACTCGCGTTCCCCCAGCCACACCGTGTTCCCATGTTCATCCGCCAGAACCTGCATCTCGATGTGGCGAGGATTCACGATCGCTTTTTCGATATAAACTTCGCTGTCGCCGAAAGAACGCTGCGCCTCGCTCTGCGCCGATTCCAGCGCCGACCGCAGTTCTTCGCGCGTGTGTACCAGGCGCATGCCCTTGCCGCCGCCGCCCGCCGCGGCTTTCAGCATCACCGGATAGCCCACCTGCCCGGCGACCTTCTCGGCTTCTTCTGGGGAGGTGAGCCCGCGCGCTGTTCCGGGCACGAACGGTATGCCCGCTTTTTCCATGTGCTGGCGGGCGCGCGTCTTCGAGCCCATCATTTCCATCGATTGCGGCGTCGGGCCAATAAACTTGATTCCCGCATCCGCACACGCCTGCGCAAACTTCGCGTTTTCCGAAAGAAAGCCGTAGCCGGGATGAATCGCTTGCGCGCCCGAACGTTTGGCAACGTCCAGAATCTTGTCCATGCGGAGGTAGGACTCCGATGCCTGGGCCGGTCCGATCGGATAAGCCTCATCGGCCTTGCGCACGTGCAGCGCGCCCCGATCTATATCGGAATAAACAGCTACCGTGGAGATGCCCATCTCACGGCACGCGCGGATGACGCGCACCGCAATTTCTCCCCGGTTCGCAATCAGAATTTTCTTGAACATGAATAGGCCGCCCACATCGGGACCGCCCCATTCTACTTGTGAATGGGAGAGGCATGCATGCGGCGAATCACACTGCATTGTGACGACCGCTCCGTCATCTCTTCTTCCTTATGATAGCCATCCAGTCTGTTCTGTCAGGAATGCGTCTGTTCTGTCAGGGATGCCCCCCGGTCTGTACCGTTGGGGTACCCCCCTCCCCCTGCCGGTATATTAGAATCAAGACTTTAGCGGCAATTATCTTCAAAGTATTCAAACATAATGACTTAAAGGCAAAGTATTCGAGAATAAGGAGTTAGCGTTGCTCTTGGCCTCTTTGACCTGTTCCTATGTGTGCTTCACGATCTTTGTTTGCGTCCGCATCGGAACGATGAGACTCTGCGCCCCCTCACGTCAGGAGAGTCTGTTTCAGCATTGAAGTCAAGCTTCTTCTATCGAAGAGCGCGCAGGAAATAAAAAAGGCCCCGACTGTCGGGGCCTTCGCGTTAAGAAAGAGTATCGAATCTACTTGCTCTGGTCCATGACAATTCCACCCGCGCCCGGCTGCTTTTCAGCCTTGGCTTTCTTGGTGGCCATCGTCTTGTCGACCCACTCGTCGGCGCTTTTCAGATCGGCTGCGCGGGCCGCCGGATCCTCGCATTGAATGTCCGCCCGTTCGCGATACATCAGGTTCATGTAGGCCATCGCGTCATCGTAATCGGGACGCAGTTGCAGCGCCTTGGTCAGATTGTCGATGCCTTCCTGCACGTTGCCGATGTTCCTCTCTTTCACCTGGGCGCACACCTTCTTATCTTTGGCGGGCAGCGAGTCATCCGGCTTCATGCCGAGCTTCGCGCGTTCTTCCTGCCGCGGAACATAAGTCTGCGTCCAGTCAATGACCGCCACGGAGTAATACGGCTCCGGATCGTTCGGGTCGATCTCCGATGCCTTCTTGTAAAACTGCTTCGCCAGATCGAACTTTTTCTGTTGGAGGTAAAGGTAGGCAATCCCCTTCACGCTGTTGATGTTCTTCGGATCCTTCTCCAGGACGATCTTGTACTGGTCAATCGCCTGTTCGGCGAATTTGTTGTTGTCCGGAGTATCGGCGCCGGGAATATATTGCTGCGCAAAAGCGGTCGCCAAGTACAGCCGCGCATTGATGAGAGTCGGATCGAGCGCCACCGCCTGCTGGAAGTGATCGATCGCCTGCTCGTACTTGGCATTCTTGTACGCCTGCACGCCCTTGTTCAGATGATCGCGCGCCTGCAGCTTGGCGCAACTGGTAGTGGCAAGGATTGCCAGAACAGCGGCAAAAATCACCAGAATCCTGTGAATCGTTTTCATTGCTTTATGAAGCTCCTTGCGTCGGAGTGTAAGAACTGGAACGACGCACGATCGATATCTTAATTATGACTTGTCATCATCATGACTTGTCATCCTGAGCGAAGCGAAGGACATGCTTCCTACAGCGGACTGCGCTCAGTCGCCCTTCAGATCACCCGCTGATCCGATGGTTTCGGCCGCTTCTACCCGCCCGCTTCAATCTTCGCCGTTATCAATCCAACCTTGTCGACGCCCGCCGAGTGCGCAATGTCAATCACGTTGGCCACGTCGGCGAAAGGCACGTTGTCATCGCCCTTCACGAACATCACCTTCTCGGCGCGAGTCTTGAAAATATCTTCCAGCCGTCCCTGCAACGTTTCCCAGGTCGCTTCGTCCTGATTGATTTTCAGCCCGGGAGGGTTGCCCGCTCCGTGATCGATCAACTGCACAACAATCGTGCGATCCGGAGTCGGTGGCGGCTGCTTCTGGTTCGGTGGCGGCGGCTGCGGAACCAGCGCATCCAGACCTTTTGGGGTGAGTGGTGTGATCACCATAAAAATGATCAACAGCACCAGCAGAACGTCGATGAGCGGCGTGACGTTAATGTTTGCGCTTTGACCCCCGCTCGGGCCGACTGCCATTCCCATAATCTTTCTCCTCGAATACCGCTATTGCCCGCCGGTGGGTGTTGCCGCTGGCGCTGCCGTTCCCGGCGGAGCCGCGATCGCCCCCGCCTTCTTCTGATCCGTCAGCAGGCCAAGTTGATCCACGCCGGCGGCGCGGACATTATCCACCACTTCGACCACCGATCCGAACTTCGCCCGCGCGTCCGCCTTAATAAAGACGCGCTTGTCGGTGCGGTTCGCCAGACGATCCTTGATCTTTTGCGTCAGGTCGGCTACCGCGATCGGATCCGTGCCGAAAAAAACTTTCCCGTCGCGCATCACCGCGACCAGCAGCGCGTCTTCCTTGTCGGCGTCCGGCATCTGCTCCGGATTATTCACCCTCGCCATATCCACGGTCACGCCGTGCTGCAACATGGGCGTGACGACCATGAAGATGATCAGCAGCACCAGCATCACGTCCACCATGGGTGTAACGTTGATGTCGGAGTTGACCTTGGCGCCTTCGTTTCGCTTGTTTAATGCCATGAATTCCGTCTCCTGCGGATACTTCCCGCTACCATCGCCGCGTGAGTGAGGAGCAGGCGCCGGTCGAAACCGGCGCCTTGCCAGCAACTCAGCAGGCCCGCATGGGCTCAGTCCCTGAACTTAGGACCGGCGCATGCTGCGGCGCTTCAGGAAGTAGTCGATCAGTTCGCTCGAGGAGTTATCCATCTCCACGTCGAACGCTTCCACGCGGCCCGTCAGATAGTTGAACATCATGACGGCCGGAATCGCCACGAACAATCCGACGGCCGTGGTGACGAGCGCTTCCGAAATGCCGCCCGCGACCGCTGCCAGACCGGTTGCCTTTTCTTTCGCGATGCCGTTGAACGCGTTCAGAATGCCGACCACCGTGCCGAACAGTCCGACGAACGGAGCCGTCGACCCAATCGTCGCCAGTCCGCCCAATCCGCGCTTCAGTTCCGCGTGTACGATCGCTTCCGTGCGCTCCAATGCGCGCTTCGAAGCTTCAATCGTCTCGCCCGGAATTTCCCCCGGACTATCCTGGTGCGCCTTGAATTCCATCAGGCCAGCCGTGACGACCTTCGCCAGGTGGCTCTTCTTGTTGCGCTCGGCGACTTTGATCGCCTCGTCGATTTTGCCTTCACGCAGCGCCCCGGCAACTGCGGGAGCAAACGAGCGGGACTGGTTCCGCGCCGCGTTGAATGCCATCCAACGATCGATCATCACGCCGATCGACCAGCCGGACATGATAAACAGAACGATAACCACGACCTTCGCCAGAATGCCCATCTGTTTCCAGAGCGAGATCGGATCCCATCCCACCGAAGCCTCCTGAAACAGCCAGGCGGCATGAAGGTGGAGATTGCTGAGTGCGATTGCTGCCAGGTTCACTACCATGAGTTGCTTTCCTCCTCGGAACTTTTGTGACTCGGGTGCTTAACCGGCGCCCGGCGCCCGTGCAAATACCTGCCATTGAGCCAAAGTTCTCGGCCCAAATCCCTGTTCATCGTCCCTCCGCACGGCCCGGACTCTAAATCCGGACACGCCAGAAAACGAACGACAATAATAGAAGATCTTGCCCGTCTCCGGTTAGAAGCTGAGCCTGATCTGTCTGTTGCATCGTAAAAGAAATCGAGTTGGGCAGGATCGCCCTCGGGGCGCAGAAAAACGCCCATAACCCATCGGGATACGTTCGGACGGGGAGGACTTAAACCGCCACAAAAACCAAGGCCAGCCGGGCGCGAACCTCTAGCCCCCGGACAGGCTGAAATTGACCACTACCTGGGTCTCCACGGCCACCGGCTCTCCATTGAGCAGGTATGGCTTGTAGCGCCACTGTTTTACGGCCTCGATTGCGGCCGGCGCCAGCATGGCATGCCCACTGATCAACTGCAAATTCTGAATTGTACCCTCTTTGCTGATCTCCGCCTGCAGAATCACCTGCCCCTGAATGCGCGCCTGCCGCGCCAGTGGCGGGTAGTTGGGCGTCACTTTCTTGATCAGGAGTCCCGTCGAAACGCCGGACGAAACGCGCACTCTCTGCGGAGTCGCAACCTTCGGAACCGCGACCGGCTGCGAGCTCAGAATGCCGCCGATCACTCCACTTGCCGAACCACCCGGAATGCCTCCCGGAACGCCGCCCGGGACGCCGCCACCACCCAGATCCGGTGGCGCTTCCTCTTCCTTGATCATCTGAACTTTTTCTGGAATCTTGGTCGGCGCGCGCAACTGCCCATTGACTACTTCGCTCACCATCTTCACGACCTTGACCGGTGCGGCCGCCGGAGGTGGTGGCGGCGGGGGTGGCGGAGGCGGTGCCACCAGGAAGGTCATCAGCTGCTGCTTTGGCAGCGCATCGGTATAGATCAAAGGAATCAGGATCAATATGCCGATGAGCCCGACCTGCAGCACGAACGAAAGAATCGTAGTGCTTAACCGCCGGGTCTTGAGTTTGTTCCCGGACTCGATAAGACTGTCTTCAAACATGGGCTTCTCCTACACCAGACCCTGAAATGACATCAGTCCCTACGACATCTTAGACACCGGCTACGGGTTTTTTGCTCCCGCTATTTCTCCCCGACCGAGCAGGAGAGCCAGTTCTCCTGCCTCTTCGGGCAGGTCGATGATTCTACGATATTTCCAACCATCTGGGAAGCCAGTCACCCCGTCCTGCAAATCCTGAGCCTCGAGCAGGGTATCGCTTTAGCGATACCGCGAATCCCTCGAGACGACTGCCCCTTTAGGGGATGGGTTAGACCTTAACCTTTTCTTTCGGCTGGCTACTACCCGTCCGCACCGGCATCGCAATCGGCTTCTGTCCGCGTCCCGTCCGCCATTCCTGATACGCCACCAGAATCGGCGCCGCAATCGCAATCGACGAATACGTCCCGATCAGAATTCCGATCACCAGCGCGAAGCTGAATCCGTGCAGCACTTCGCCGCCGAAAAGAAACAGAGCAAGCACGGTAAGGAAAGTTAAGCCCGCTGTCAAGATAGTTCGACTTAAAGTTTGATTAATACTTTTGTTGACAATGTCCGAAAGTTTTTCTCGTCGCAAAAGCTTGATGTTTTCCCGGATGCGGTCGAAAACCACAATCGTGTCGTTATTCGAATATCCGATCAGCGTCAGGATCGCCGCGATCACCGTCAGCGAGATCTCCCAGTTGAGCAGCGAGAACGCGCCCACCGTGATCAAAGTGTCATGGAACACGGTCAGCACCGCCGCCACCCCATAGATCCACTCAAACCGCAGCGCCAGGTAGATCAGCATTCCCGCCAGCGAATACAGCGTCGCCAGCAGCGCCTGTTTGCGCAGTTGCTGTCCCACCTGCGGCCCGACGATCTCCACATTGCGGATGCCGAAGTCCGAAAGGAAATAACCCTCCTTCAGCGAAGCCACCACCGCCGGATCGACCAGCCCCTTCAACTCGTCCAGCGACCCGAACACGCCGCCCCGGGTCTTGTCGCGCTCACCCACAATCGACTGCGCGATCGCCGTATAGCGCGGGTTCGCGTCCGATCCCGCCCCCAGATGCAGCGGATCTTTCTCCAGCAGATAATTCAGCAGTCCGATCGAGCTGGCGTTATTCAGATCCTGTTTGCCCGAATTCGCCTCCGCTCCCGCGGCCGCTCCTTCCAGCGCCTGCTTGATCAGGTCCTTGCCCTTGCTCAAATCCTGTTCGCTGGTTTCCTGAATGTCGAGCGCAATCAGCACCTCGTTATTCGCGGCCTGTCCGTATCTCTGCACGCGCGCATTCTTCAGCCCCGCGCGCTCGATTTCATTGTGAATGGCGGATGGGTCCGGCGTGTGCGAGTACTTCACATAGACCAGCGTCCCGCCCCGGAAATCGACGCCCAGCGGGATGCCGTGCCAGAAGGCCATCGACAGCAGCCCGGCCACGCTGAACACCAGTGAAAAGATCAGGAAGTACCACTTCTTCCCAAGAAAGTCGATATTGGTATTGCGAAAGAATTCCAAGTCAAACTCCAAAATTCCGCTTCGAGAAGCGAGTTTCGAGCCGCGAGAAACCGGTTCGCTACAAGCTCGCGGCTCGCGGCTCGTAGCTCGCGGCTAAATGCTCAACGCTTCTCCGCGCTGCTTCCGTCCCAGCACCCAATCAAAAATCACGCGCGACACAAACACCGCCGTAAACAGGTTCGCCGCCAGACCGAATACCAGCGTAGTCGCGAACCCTTTCACCGGACCCGTCCCGAAGATAAACAGAATCGCCGCCGAAACAATCGTCGTGACGTGCGTATCCACAATCGTGATCCACGCGTGGCTGAAGCCCTGCTCCACCGCCGAAGGCGGCGTCTTGCCGTTCCTCAGTTCCTCGCGGATGCGCTCAAAAATCAGCACATTGGAATCCACGCCCATGCCGACCGTCAGAATCACACCCGCAATTCCCGGCAGCGTAAGCACAGCTCCGAAGTAGCCCATAAAACCGAGCAGGATAATCAAATTCAAAATCAGCGCGATATCCGCATTCACGCCCGCCCAGCGGTAATAAATCAGCATGAACGCCAGCACCGCGATCATGCCCACCACCGCGGCCCGTACGCCCGACCGGATCGAATCCGCTCCCAGCGACGGCCCCACCGTCCGTTCTTCCAGATACTTGATGCCCGCCGGCAGAGCGCCCGACCGCAGCGTCATCGAAAGATCCTGCGTCTGCTGATCCGTGAAGCGCCCGTTGATGATGCCCGTATCGTGAATCGCCTCTTTAATGACCGCGACTTCCTGCACCTTGTTATCGAGCACCACCGCCAGGTAATCCCCGACGTGAGCGGAGGTAAACGAGTAGAACTTGCGCCCGCCGTCGCCCGTAAGAATGAAGCGCACGGCCGGTTGCCCGTTCTCATCGCGCGTAGGTTCCGCTGTCCGCAGATCGCGGCCCGTCACTGCCGACGAGCGCGAAATCAGGTACCAGTTTTCGCCGTTCTCCGAGTTCGTCGAGCCAATGCTCTTTCCCGGCATCAGCACCGCATCGGGCGGAAGCACTCCACCCTTCGACTGCAGCGCCGACTCCTGGCTCGGATACGGTCCGCCCAGCGATTGCTTGATCTCCAGCATCGCCGTCGACTGCATAATTTCTTTCACGCGCGCCGGATCGTCGACGCCCGGCAGTTGCACCAGAATCTGGTACTGCCCCAGTCCGTGCTCCTGAATCACCGGCTCGCTGACGCCGAGCGCGTCAATTCTGTTGCGGATGGTTTCAATCGCCTGCGAGACCGCGCGGTTCTTCAGATCGGCCAGGCTTTGCGCCTTCATCGCGACCGTAAAAGAATTTTCCGCACCCGAAGAAACGTCGTAATCCGGCAACCGCTCCGTGACGATGCTCTTGAAGTCGCTCGTCTGCTCGGGCGGCACGCCCTTCACGATAATCGTCTCCGGATGGTTCGCCGGATCGGGTTTGGTGATGTCGGTGTAATTGATCTTGCGCGTCCGCATATCTTCCCGCAGCCGCGCCACCGCATTATCCGAATCGACATTGACCGCGTCGTTGACCTGCACCTGCAGAATCAGGTGCGTGCCCCCGCGCAAATCAAGTCCGAGGTGAATGCGATCCGTGATCGAAGCCAGCAATCCCTTGCCCGACCAATCCTTAGGAATGCCAAAGATCCCCGCCAGAAAAAAGACCAGGATCGCGACAATCACCACCAGCTTCCAAGTAAGGTTCTTCATGAATACAATCTTTCACCCAACAGAATAGTTTCAATCCAAAGCACAAAGTATCGAGCTGCGAGTAGCGAGTCTCGAACAACTCTCCAACCCCAATCCGATGTCATCCTGAGCGGAGCTACTGCAGCGCGAAGCGCGGCAGTTGCGGAGTCGAAGGACCCCTACTCCCTACTCAGCCCCAAACGAACCACCACAAGAATGCCGCAAAACTCAAGACTCTTAACTCAAGACTCTTAACTCAAGACTCGCAACTCAAGACTCGCAACTCGCCACTCACTTCGCCTCTTCCGCCGGAGCCACCGACACCACCGAAGCTCGCGTCACTTCCAGCTTCAGATTATCGGGAGGCACTCGCAACGTCACCGCATCATCCTTCAGGCTGATGATCGTACCCCGCAGCCCGCCCGTCGTGACGATCTTGTCCCCCGTCTTCAACTCGCTCAGCATGGCTTGCCACTTTTTCTGCTTTCGCTGCTGGGGAAGGATCAGTAAAAAGTAAAAGATGGCAAAAATAAACAGCAGCGGCGCCAGTCCAAGCAGCCCCGAACCTCCGGGAAGCTGCAACCAGAGCGCCAATCGGCCAACGATTCCCATAAAAATCACACTTGCAGCCAAGTCAATCCCCCGGAATGAGCTGTCGAATCAAAACTTTGCAGTCGGAAGCGTACCGCATGGGGTTGCCGCGTGAATGTGCGCCGCTCCAGGCTCCGGCAGATGAAAATCTTTATCTTTTGCTGGCGACCGATGTTCTCTCGCCAGTGCCTAATCCAGCCGAACCCGCAAGTCCAGCCCCAAGGCTCTACTAAAGAGGGAAAAAATATGCCCCAAGCTAACTAGAATGCCGGACGCCCCCGCCAAGTGTCAAGGATTAGGTGTAGCTCAGGCCCGGCCCAACATCGACTGCCGCACCCGCCGCATGGTCTGCAGATAAAAGTGCAGATTGTGCACCGTATTCAAAACCTGCGCCAGCAGTTCGTTTGAAGCATAAAGATGTCGCAGGTAAGCCCGCGAGTATCGCCCGCAGACGAAACACGAGCACGCCGGATCGAGCGCCCCCGAGTCTTCCGCATACCGCACCTGCTTGATCGAGACCCGCCCCTCCGACGTAAACAGCAGCCCATGCCGCGCCGCGCGCGTAGGCAGAACGCAATCCATCATGTCCACGCCCATGCTGCCATAAAGTGCGATCTCCTCCGGAGTCCCCACTCCCATCAAATACCGCGGCTTGTCCGAAGGCAGAAACTCCAAAGTAGACTCCACAATCTCCCGAGTCAGTTCCCGAGGCTCGCCCACGCTGAGCCCGCCGATGGCATATCCCGGAAACCCAATCTCCACCGTCCGCAAAGCCGACTCCCGCCGCAACTCCCGATCCATCCCCCCCTGCACAATCCCAAACAAGGCAGGCGTCTGACCAGCAAAATCACCCCGGGAATTGTCATGCCGAGAAGAATTGTCATCAGAGGAAGAATTGTCATCCTGAGCGGAGCGAAGGATCTGCTTTCCCCGAGAGCTGAGAGCATCTGGCTGGGAGCCGGGAGCTGGGCGCTGAGGGCTGCCCCACGCCACCTCATTCTTATGCTCCTCAAAATACCGCTTCGAGCGCCCGGCCCACCGCAGCGTCATCTCCATCGACGCCCGCACCCGCCCCGCATCGGCCGGATACTCCGTACACTCATCAAACGCCATCACAATGTCGGCGCCCAGCCCGATCTGAATCTCCATCGACCGCTCCGGACTGAGAAAATGTGATGACCCATCCAGGTGCGACCGGAACGTAGCCCCTTCCTCCGAAACCTTCCGCAGCTCATTCAGACTGAAAACCTGGAACCCGCCCGAGTCGGTAAGAATGGCCCGCTCCCAGGCCATAAACCGGTGCAGCCCACCCATCCGCCGCACGATGTCCACTCCCGGCCGCAAATAAAGATGATAAGTATTTCCGAGAAGAATCCGGACCCCAAGCTCCTCGAGCAAATCCTGGGAGATGCCCTTAACCGACCCCAAAGTCCCCACCGGCATAAACACCGGCGTCTCCACGACCCCATGCGGAGTGACAAGCCGACCCGCGCGACCGGAGCCAGAAATAGCCTGAACCTGAAATGAGATCGACACAGGAAGGAATTCTAAAGGATTGCAGAAGTCAGATTGCAGAAGTGAGGCCGCGAGCGCTCCCAGGCAAGCCATAGCGCCGGCGCCCCGCCGGCAGTCCAGTGGCGTCCCGCTCCACCGCGAAGCATCCCTCAAACTACCCGTTGCCATCCCGAAACCATAACCCTCGTCCTCCCGAACCCACCCCTTGTCATCCCGAACGAAGTGAGGGATCTGCATTTCCCCGTTCCCACCACAGCCCCGAGCCTCCACCACCCCAGGAATACAATGACCCTCGCGACCCCCATGCCTCTGCCAAACAACCCACCGCCCGCCGGAGTCCGCGCCATCGCCGCCCTCTTCCTCTGCTGTGGAATTTATCTGGGAGCCGTCGCCATCCTGATGCTGCTGCGTCCCGGCTCCATCTCCATGTCCGCCGGAGCCCCGCTCCTCTTCGGCCTCGAACTCGCCGGCCCGTACATGTTCCTGCTCATGGCCTTCGTAGCCGGAGCCGTAGCCTGGGGCCTCGTCAAGCGCAACAACATCATCCGCCAAGCAGCCATGCTGATCGCGATAGCGGGAGTAGTCATGCTGGTCCCATCCGTATCGGCGGCGACAGTAATGACAAATTTAAAAGGTCTGATCTATGGAGGCGGAGGAATCATAGTCCGCGTGATCATAGCCTGGTATCTGGGACGCAAAGATGTAGCCGAAGAATTCCACGGAATGCGCCCATAGCGTCGGCACCCCGCCGTTTGAATCCCGTCGACTCAGTCCCGCGTCTATTAATCCGTAGTTAGTGGGAGGCAGGATGAAAGTTCTCGTGCTGGGAGCAACCGGCAGAGTCGGTTCTGAAGCGCTTCGGCTGGCATGCGCGGCCGGCCACCAAGTCACAGCTTTTGTTCGCGATCCCGCAAAATTGTCCTCGTCAACCGGAATCGCCGTCGCCATTGGCGATGTCACCAGGCCTGAAACCCTGCGTGCCGCACTAAACGGCATCGATGCCGTCCTCAACGCCGTCGGAGTCGATCCACTCAAGCCTTCCACTTTCGTGACCGACTCGGCCCGAACCATCGTCCACTCCATGCTCGATGCCGGAGTCCGCCGCTACGTCGCCGTTTCCGGCACCGCCAGCATGCCAAAAACATTCGTCGGCACCATCGCCACAGATGTGCTCGAACTGACTCCCGTTCGTCATGCCATCAAGGACCATCAGGGCGCCTTCGATATCGTAACTGCCAGCCCCCTCGATTGGACGCTGGCAGGCTGCCCTTGGATCAAAGACGGCCTGCCCGCCTCAACTTATATCGAGAGCGATGTCTTCCCCGGCGGAATGAAAGTTGTCTATCCCGCTCAGGTCGCTGATTTCCTCACGAAAGTCCTCGACAAGCCCGAGTACTATCGCCGCATCGTCGGAATCTGGAACGCCTGAACTTACTTTGTTTTCGCCGCCTCCCGCGCCACCCGCTCCCCCACCCGCTCGCTGACCTTGAACGTCATCTTGCCCGTCTTCTTGTCCGCGTCCACCACCACGTGATCCCCATGCAGCACCGCCCCATCGAGAATCTTCATCGCCAGCGGATCCTGCACCAGCTTCTGAATCGCCCGTTTCAGCGGACGCGCCCCAAAATTCGGATCATATCCCTCCGTAAACAGCAGCTCTTTCGCCGCCTCCGTCAGCTCCAGCGAAATCTTCCGGTCCGCCAGCAGCCGCCGCAAATCCTCCAGCCGCAGCTCGACGATCTTCACCAGTTGCTCCTTGCCCAGCGGCCTGAAAATAATGATGTCATCCACCCGGTTCAGAAATTCCGGCTTGAAGTGCCCGTGCAGCGCCTCCAGGACGTGCTTCGATGCCTCCTCGAATCCTTCCTCTGAGCCCAGACCTTCAGCCTGCAGAAACGAAGCTCCCAGGTTCGACGTCATGATGATCACCGTGTTCTTGAAATCGACCTTGCGCCCCTTGCCGTCCGTCAGCCGCCCATCGTCCATGATCTGCAGCAATATATTGAACACATCCGGATGCGCCTTCTCAATCTCATCGAACAGCACCACCGCATACGGATGCCGCCGCACCTGCTCCGTAAGCTGTCCGCCCTCCTCATATCCCACATATCCCGGAGGCGCGCCGATCAGCCGCGACACCGCATGTTTCTCCATGTACTCCGACATGTCGATGCGGATCATCGCCTTCTCGTCATCGAACAGGAACTCCGCCAGCGCCCGCGCCAGCTCCGTCTTTCCGACGCCCGTCGGCCCCAGAAAAATAAACGACCCAATCGGCCGCTTCGGATCGCTCAGCCCCGCCCGCGACCGCCGGATCGCATTCGCTACCCGCTCCAGCGCCTCGTCCTGACCCACGACGCGCAGCCGCAGCCGGTCTTCCATGCTGATCAGCTTCTTGACTTCGCCTTCCAGCATCTTCGACACCGGAATCCCCGTCCACTTCGAAACAATCCGCGCCACATCCTCCTCGTCCACTTCCTCTTTCAGCATGCGCGAAGAGCGGACACTCTTGTCCGCTCCGCCGTCGATCTGCTCGGTGATCTTCTTCAGATCTTCTTCCGTCTGCCGGATCAGCCCATACCGAATCTGCGCCACCCGCTCCAGATTGCCCTTGCGCTCCTCCGCCTGCTCTTCCAGCCGGAGCTGTTCCAGCTTCTCCTTGAGCGCGCGCGCCTTCGCGATCACGTCTTTTTCCAGCTTCCACCGCGCCTTGAGCGCGTTCGACTGTTCCCGTATTCCCGCCAGCTCTTTTTCCACCAGCGCCAGCCGATCCCGCGAGCCGCGGTCATCTTCTTTCTTGAGCGCCTGCTTCTCGATTTCCAGCTGCGTCGCCCGCCGCTCCAGCTGATCGATCTCGGTCGGCATCGAGTCAATCTGGATGCGCAGCGACGCGGCCGCCTCATCGATCAGGTCAATCGCCTTGTCCGGCAGAAAGCGGTCGGAGATGTAGCGATGCGACAGCGTAGCCGCCGCCACAATCGCCGAATCCTTGATCCGTACCCCGTGATGCACTTCGTACTTCTCTTTCAACCCGCGCAGGATGGCAATCGTGTCTTCCACGTTCGGCTCGCCCACGAACACAATCTGAAAGCGCCGTTCCAGAGCCGCGTCTTTCTCGATGTACTTGCGATATTCATTCAGCGTAGTAGCGCCGATTGCCCGCAGTTCGCCGCGCGCCAGCGCCGGCTTCAGCATGTTCGAAGCGTCAATCGCGCCTTCCGACGCGCCCGCCCCCACCAGCGTGTGCAGCTCGTCGATGAACAGGATGATCTGCCCCTGCGCGTCCTCGATTTCTTTCAGCACCGCCTTCAGCCGGTCTTCAAATTCGCCGCGATACTTCGCCCCCGCCAGCATCGCGCCCAGATCGAGCGACACCACGCGCTTGTTCTTCAAAGCCTCCGGCACGTCGCCCGAAATAATGCGCTGGGCCAGCCCTTCGACGATTGCCGTCTTGCCCACGCCCGGCTCGCCAATCAGCACCGGATTATTTTTCGTGCGCCGCGACAGCACCTGCACTACGCGGCGCACTTCCTCATCGCGCCCAATCACGGGATCAAGCTTCCCGCGCCGCGCCTGCTCGGTCAGGTCGCGCGCATAGCGTTCCAGCGCCTGGTATTTTCCTTCCGGATTCTGATCCGTAATCCGCTGCGATCCCCGCACCGCCGTCAGCGCCTTGAGAATCGCGTCGTGCGTAGCGCCATGCCGAGCCAGCAGTTGCTGCGCCGCATCCGCCTGATTCCGCCCCCGCTTCTGATCGGTCATCGCCAGCAGCAGGTGCTCGGTCGACACGTATTCGTCCTTGAAGCCGTCCGCTTCCTTGAACGACTTCTCCAGCAGTTCGTTCACCTGCGATGACATGGTCGCCTGGTGCGCCCCGCTCCCCGAAACTTTCGGCAGCTTCTCGATCTCCGAGTAGATCTCAGCCAGAACAGCCTGCGGCCCAATACCGATCTTCTCCAGCACGGGAGGCACAATGCCTTCCTTGTCCTCGACGAGAGCGGCGAGCAGGTGAATAGGCAGCAGTTCCGGATTGCCATGCTCGGAAGCCAGTTCGCTCGCGCGCTGGACTGCCTCCTGCGCCTTAACCGTAAATTTGTCCCAACGAATTGCCATGAATTTTTCCTCCTGCCAAATCAACCGCGACCTTCCGAGAAGGAAAGCGAAACCTATCCTCAGTGTTTAGGAGGCGTCTTTTCGTCGTTTCTCCTCAGACCGGCAGCGGCAATCGCCCTTTCCCAGTCGCGCAGCTTTTCCAGAATCTTAATCTTCTCCGTGAAGCTGAGCGCGGCGAGACGTTTCCGCTCCCGCCTGCCAGCATTGTCCCCCAAGGACAGACCCCGGAGCAAAGCCCCGGTCCCATTTCGGAACACCCAGCCATCAGTCATGTTCGAGTCACCGGCGTCCCCCCGAGCGAACTCCAGTTCCCGAGCCCGCGAGAAACCCGCCCTCGAAAATCGTCCTAGATCGCGCCAGAACTGCTCCAAAAAAAAGCAGGCCGGAGAAAAGTCCCGGCCTGAAAATGTTCTTACTTTGACAGCTGAGAGCTGTGAGCTAGGAGCTAGGAGCTGCTTAAGCCGCCTGCCCCGCGCTCTTCGCCGGCTTGCTGTCCAGCGTCTTCTGGCCGCCATTGGACGAGCCCACGTTCACCTTGATCTGCTTCGGCTTCGCTTCCGCCTTCTTCGCGAGCTTGACCTTCAGCACGCCCTTGTCATAATCGGCCTGGATATTCTCTGCGTCGACCGTCTGCGGCAGCGTGAACGTCCGCGTGAAACTGCCATACTGGCGCTCCACCCGGCGATAATTCTCTTCTTTCTCTTCCTTTTCGAACTTGCGCTCCCCGTGCACGGTCAGCGTGTTGTTCTCCACCCGGACATCGATATCCTTCTCGTCGATTCCCGGAACTTCGATCTTCAGCGTGATGTTGTGCTCGTCTTCGTAGACGTCCACCGGTGGCGCGAAAGTCGAGGTCGTCAACGCCTCTTCCTGCCCACCCTGCGAGTCGCGGAACAGACGATTCATGCGGTCCTGCAGCGTCACAAACTCACGAAACGGTTCCCAACGGGTCATTACAGTCATTGCGAAATCCTCCAGCTTCAAAATTTGGATGAGAGCCCCAATAGCTCCCTGCGCTTGTCGTTAGCGTGATCGAATAATAAAACATGAGTGTATTATTGTCAAGTATTTAATCATCCATATTTTTCAATCGTTTACCTGCATAATCGCGCATTTCAAATACCCGGTTTCCGGCACATTCAGAAGCCTCGGATGATCCTTGGCGGCCCCGCGGATCTCCAGCACGCGCAAGGATTTGTGCGCATCCCTGGCCGCATCCCCCACCACTTCCAGAAAATCAGCCTCACTCACGTGAAACGAACACGAGCAGCTCACCAGGATCCCGCCCCGCCCCAGCATCTTTAAAGCCCGCAGATTGAGCTCCTTGTAGCCGCTGCGAGCTTTGTCCAGATCGCGTTTGGTCTTAGCGAAAGCGGGCGGATCGAGCACCACCATGTCGTATTTCTTCCCGCTGGACGCGTAATCGCGCAACAAATCAAACGCATTTGCCTCGATCCACTCCACTTCCCGCCCGTTAAGCCCGGCATTCTTCTCCGCCATCTCCAGCGCCGGACGCGAGCTGTC
This sequence comes from uncultured Acidobacteriaceae bacterium, assembly GCA_963838315.1. Classification (GTDB taxonomy): domain Bacteria; phylum Acidobacteriota; class Terriglobia; order Terriglobales; family Acidobacteriaceae; genus Acidiflorens. The sequence goes on along the minus strand of CAWIQW010000003.1, from coordinate 265,147 downwards.
CACCCCCGTAACGCTGGAGCATTTCGCCGCCAGGTGGAGTGCGAACCCTCCCTGATAGCAGAAGACGTCGAGGGCGTTGCCGTTCGCATATTGAGCCGCGGCGGCGTAATTCTCGCGCTGGTCGAGGAACGCCCCGGTCTTCTGGCCTTCCAGCCCGTCGTAGTGAAAGCGCACGCCGTCTGCGCCTCTTGCGGAGCCCTGCACTGTGTTCATCACGCCGTTCATATTGGCGTTCATATTGACAACGGTCGATGTCCTCTTTCCCCAAAGCAGACCCGACTCGCGCGGCGCCAATTGTTCGAGGTCGCGGATTCGCGGATCGACGCGTTCGACAATTCCTGCCGGTGCGAGTTCTTCGACCAGCGTCGCGATAATGGCTCCACGCACCGGCTCCGCGTCCATGGCCTGCGTCAGAATCTGGACCGACACCACATCGCCATATCGATCGATAATCAGCCCCGGCAGAAAATCGGCCTCGCTGAAAGCCAGGCGGTACGCATCGCTGCCGGTAACGACCAGCCGGCGATAAGCAATCGCCGCGCGGATGCGCTCCGCGATCAGCGCGGGCAAATCCGAGATCTCTTCCCGGTCGCGCGCCAGCATGCGAATCGCGATCTGCGACGAGGAACTGTAGAGCGCCGTTCCCAGCCCCTTCCCACGCTCGTCCACCACGCGCACCATCGCCCCCGGTGCGATCGCTTCGGCTCCGGAGATGTCAGACCGGTACACCCAGGGATGCCCCGCCTTGAGCCGCCCCGCACCGCGAGAAGAAAGCTTAAGCGAGGGCAACTTGCGTTCGGCCGCCGCAGAAGACGCTGGGGACGTTGAGGATGATGAAGAGAGTGCCGCGACTGATCCGGAGGCTGGGAAAGAAGGTGAAGCAGGCGAGGAAGACGAAGCCGATGAAGAAGGTCGGGAAGGTGGCGCAGAAGCGGAAGAGGGGAAAGATGGTGATGGAGACGAGGATGGAGAAGATCGACGAAATCCCGCAGACTTTTTCGGCATGAAGCGATGTTACATCGCCCGCGTCTTTGGGATTTGTCGTCCTGAGCGCGGGAACTGCTCCGCGAAGCGCAGCTCCTACGAAATCGCAGGACCTCCGCCGCCCCCCGCTGACGATGGAAGCCTAAGAACTTAGGATGACAGCTCGCCGCGCCCCGGCAAATCGCTGCTCCGCGAGCGACGCACGGGCGACAAACTGGCGGTCACCGCCCCCGTCATCACTTTTTTCAGCGCCGTCTGGAACTGATCCATCTCCGGCGCCGTCCCGACCGTGATGCGCACGTAACTAGGCCATACCGGCCAGATCCGTCCAATATGGACGTTCTGTTTGGCCATGGCTTCGATCACTTCTTTGCCATTGCGCTTGGTGTCGAGCATGAAGCAGTTCGACTGCGAGGGCACATAGTGGTATCCGTTGCGGTCGAGCCATGCAAACACATCGTTCCGGATGCCCGCATTAATCCGTTTGCGTTCCGGAATCAGTTGCGCGTCTTTCAAACTGGCCGCCGCCGCCACCAGCGCGGTGATCGGCATGAAGTTCCATCCCCCGTAATTCTCGACCTTCTCCATGAGCGTGGGCTTTCCGAAAATGGCTCCGCAGCGCAATCCGGCCATTCCATAGATCTTCGAAAAGGTCCGCAGCACCAGCACATCCTTGTCGGCCTTCACCAGATCGAGCGCCGACTCCGTATCGGAGAAGTGTATGTACGCCTCATCCACCAGCACGATCGCATCCTTCGGCTTGTTCTCGACCAGGTATTCGATGTCCGAATGACTCGTGACCGAGCCCGTAGGATTGTTGGGATTGCAGATATAAAATACTCCCGCATCCGCGCCCGCTGCCGCCATGGCGCGCACGTCGTGCGCGTAGTCCTTGGCCAGCGGCACTTTGACCACGCGCGCCTTCACGCCCTCGGCGGCAAACATGCCGGCTTCGTAACCGGGATCGGCCGTTACGTAGCTGCGCTGCGGAGATGCGAAAGCAGCTACTGCGCTATGCAAAGGCTCGCTCGATCCCGCATAGACGCGGACATACTCCTCCGGCAAACCTGTCACTTGCGCGAGCTGTTTGATGAAATCGTCGGTGAGCCACATCGAGTAGCGCCCGCCCTGTGGAGCGATGGCGGCCACCGCCTCGCGCGCCGCCGCGCACGGCCCCAGCGGATTCTCATTGGCGTCGATCCTGATGCCGTCGTGCCCCATCCGGGGCGCGGCCGCGGCATAGGCCAACATCGGTTCCGTAATTACCCGCAGAGCAACCCCGGCCGAAGCGGCCGACAGTCCAAGCGCAGACACGCCGAGAGCAGACTTACCCAAAAACGCACGGCGGGACGGAGAAGACACAATCCGAGAGTCAACCATGGAACTCACCTCACATCGGGTCATCTTACCTCAAGTCGCCTGGTGAATCTCCTCGAAGGTAGCGCCGGCGACTCGCCGGCAGTCGCGTGGGCGACTCGCCCCCGCCACAAACTACCGGCAAAACTGCCTCCGTTCTGTGGTACCCTTCCTGCCTCGGCTTTTTCGCGCAAAGCCCGTCTGCCGACAATCACCGGCAGACGGCGGAAGTCGAGGTTCCACTCATCCCCAGGAGGCCCTTCGTGAGACGTCCACTCGTAGCATTACTGATCTGTTTTGCCTTCGCCGTAGCCATATTTCTTCCGGCACTCAGCCCGGTCCAGGCCGGCAGCCCGCCCCAGACCCAGGCCGGCGCCGCCACCAAGCTCACAGCGGAAGAATACTGCGTGAAAAAAGGCGGCGAGGTCGATGTCCGCGAGCCCTACTTCAACACCAATGCCGACGAGCAAAGCTGGCTGCAGCTTTCCGGAGTCCGCCAATTCTGCAAATTCACCTCGAAGAAAGATGGCTCCCGCATCTTCGTACTGCTCTCGACGCTCTATACCGAACAACCCAGCATGGCGGCGCTCGCCTACTATGCACAGGTTCCCATCACCGGCAGCTGCAATGGCAACCCGGCTTCCTGCTACTGCTCGCAACTGGGCGGCAGCGACCTCTTCGGCGGAGTTAACCTCAACGGCGGCGGATGGGTCAAGAAATCCGATCCCGTGGATCCCGTGCTCGAAGCCTGCATCTTCCCCGACATGTCCACGATCGACTCCTGGGGACTGGCATACCACACCTTTGGCATCGTACGAGGCAAAGACCTGACCAAGATCCTCCGCTATCCCAGCCCCTACTAGCCAAACCGTAGCGCCCTCATCGAGTCATCCTGAGCGTAGCAAGAGCCTCACGAAGTGAGGCTCTTGCCGCCGGGTCTAAGAGCCGACCCCGCGGGATTCCCTCTCCACGCCGTAGAATTTGTCTTGGTTTTATGGCTGAGGTAGCAGGACTCTTACCGCGCCGCCGTCTGTTCCGAAGCCGACCCCGCCCGATGATGCGCGGTGCGATGTTCGCGCTGGATGGCCAGCAGATCCTTGAGTAGCGCGTCGAGCACATTCGACGGAATTTCCGTGCCCCACTCTTCGTCGATCTCTTTTTCGTCCCAGTGGCCATTCAACCGCAGGGCCGAGTCAGTCAGGTCCTCCGGAAACGCCTGCCGGTAATTCCCTTCGCGCTGCAGCACCCCGCCAATCTGGCGTCCCGTGTGCATTTCGTAAGTGCGCCGAGTCGAATTGCCATCCTTATTGGTGAAGACCAGAAAAACTTCCCCGTCTTCGCCGTAATCGGGACGGTAGAACCATGCCTGCGGAGAATCCGACTTCGGCCGGGGACGCTTCTTCGCCTGTCCCGCCGCCTCTTCCGGCATCACATCGTTCTCCGGGTTGTAGTAGAAAATTCTCTGGCAGGAGTCGCACACCACAACCTTGTCGCCGATCCGCACTTCGTTATAAATCTGCGGCCGCAACATCACCTGGCAGCCCATGCATTTCTGCGCGCGCACTTCGGCCAGCCCGGTCCGCCGAAACTTCATCACCCGCTCGTAGTGCCGCAGTATGTCCTCGGAAATCTCGCGCCGCAGCCCGTCCCGCTTGCCATTCCACTCGCTGAGCTTTGTCTGATCTTCGGCCGTGACGCGCCGCGCATCTTCTTTTTCTTTTTCGATCTCGGCCGTCTCCGCCTTCAGTTTCGCCTCCGCCGAGCGCACATCCTTCTCACGCGCTTCGACGTTGACCATCACTTCCAGGATGCGATCCTCGTTGATGCGGATCTCCTGTTCGGAGAACTGGATCTCGTGCAGCAGAGCTTTGTACTGTTCGTTGGTTTTTACGTCGAGTGACTGGTCGCGATACTTGGAGATCTTGCCTTGCAGATCCTGAATGGCGGATTCGAACTTCTTGCGGTTGGCCTCGTCGGCTTTGGCCGCGGCGCGCGCTTTTTCGAGGTGGGCCTTGGTCCCAGCGAGCTTCTGCTCGATCACCGCGATGCGCTTGGGCAACTCGGCGATCTCTTCCTGCAGTTTGCGGATCTCCTGATCCGCCTCCTGCAGGCTCAATAATTTTTCAATGTCAGGAAGCATCGGCCATAGATGTCACGCATTTGATTCTAGCATGTGACTCTCGCCCCGAGCCGCGCAGACCAGTGGCTCACTCCTGGAGTGAACGCGCTCCGCTGGGGCCGTCGCTGAACAATCATTACCGGATTGCTTTTTAAGGGGACGCCGTTGAAGGCCCTGTGGACAGAGACAACTTCGTCACCCTACGAGCGTTTCCAGCCAGGAAAACTGTTTTATTCCGCGGGTTTCGGTTCCGGAGTCAGACGACCCCGCAGCGAGGCGCCAAGCGCTTTCCAATCCGTTCGCGTGCGGATCACCGACAGAATCAGCATGAAAACGCAAATTTCGATCAGTCCTCGGGTCGCCGTCGCAATTCCGACGCTGCGTTTGGGGAGAATCGAAAAGCGTCCATAAACGAATTCAATATGTACCCAATACACCAGCAGAGATGTCTGTCCGAGTTGGATCAGTGGACTCAAGCGCATGGCCCAATCTCCCAGACTCGGGAGCGCCCATCGGCACCACGCATATGCCAGCAGCGCAATCACCAGCAGCATGCCAATCCGCATCATCAGGAAATTCGGGCTCGTGTGCCAATAGTCATAGATGGGATATAGCTGGATCGAAGAGTGGTCGAGCAGCCATGCAATCAGAATCGCGCCCGCGCCAATGCCGCCAAACACCGCCAGAATCGAGCCTGTTTGTTCGCGTCCCCAGTCGCTGAACAGGATGAAACCCGAGGCGAGCCCGGCAAATGCGAACGCAGTCCAGGGAAAGATGCAGAACAGCCAGGGCTGAGGGGCGCCCAGGTTGTGGCATCCATCGATGTAGGACTCGATCTCCCACGGAAGCCATGTTGGACGCCAGTTGGTATAGAGAAGAGGAGTCAGCAAGGCAATGACCGTCACGACGCCCATCGCCGCGACCACCAGAGAAGTCACAGGCAACGCGCCGTCAGTGGACTGCCGCTGCGTTCTCCAAAAAACCAGTCCGCACAGGAGCGCCATCAGAATCATCGAAGCTCCAATGACATTCAGGACGTCGACCCGAAACAGGTCCGTCCACGGAGCCCATCCCCAGGCAATCACGTACTCCTGCAAGCGGAAGAGCAGGCCAAACGCAAAGATCTCCGCGCCGCGGCGCGCCATGGTCAGCGTGATCTGACCGGGACTGAGATTCTTGCGGAAAAGCTTGCTGGCCACCAGAGCGAAGGAAACTCCAGCGAGAAACAGGAAGAGCGGCGCGGGCAGAGTTCCCAGACGCTGCGATCCTTTGAGAAAAGAGGTATTACGCGCGTCGCCGCCCAGCCAGGAGTCGTAGCAATGCGTCTGGAACATGAGCACGCAGGCGAGCCCGCGCATCCAGTCAATCCAAGCCAGCCGCGATGGAGCCGAAGTCACGGCCAGAGTTTAACGTGCCAGGTTAGCTGCGGCCAAGAGAAGAGGAGAACTATTTCTGGTTCGCGGCCTTGATTTGTTGCACCAGTTGATCGATCGCGCTCGCTTCCAGCTTGCCCCCGAACTTGGGCATCCTTCCTTTCCCATTCGTGATCATGCCGTGAAGATCGTCAGCGGATGCAGCCGCGGCCTTATCCGAGATCAATGACGGGCCGCCAAAATGGCGCCCTTCTGCCGTCTTGCCGTGACATTTGGCACAGTCTTTCTGGTAAACCGGATTCGCGGTCAGCGCAGCCGACTTTGCATTATGGTCATCGGCGGCGGCGAGTATGCCCAGGCCGCAGACGAGAATCATGGCAACCAATGGGAGAGTCTTCACGGTAATCCTCATGTTGGATTTCTTGCTAAACCTGTTTAGATGCAGTACCACGGAAGAAACGAGTATATCGTCAGGCGTGCTAGCATTTTCCTGTCCTGTAGGATTCTTGTCGTGAACCGTAGATTCCATGTCGCCGTGATTGCTTTTGGCCTGCTGCTTGGCTCTTGCTGGCCCGCCGCGGCCTTCGCCAAGGACGAACCCAAGTGGATCGAGGTGCATACCGCGCACTTTTCCGTGATCACCGACGCCGGCGAAAAGCGCGGGCGGGAAGTAGCCCTGCGCATGGAGCAGTTGCGCGCCGTGTTCGGCGAATTGCTGGGAAAAGACAAGCTCAAGATGTCTGTCCCCGTCACCGTGATCGCGCTTAAGAGCGACAAGCAGTACGGCGATGTCGCGCCTACCAAGCTGAACATGGACGGCGGTTTCTATGTTCCCGGATATGACCGCGTTTATATCGTCCTCAACCTGTTTGAGATTGAGCCCTGGCGAGCGGTCGCGCATCCGCTGGGTCACTACTTCCTGAACTTCAACTATCCTCCGGCGCAGGGATGGTTCGACGAAGGAATGGCCGAGTATTTCGGCTCAGTCCAGATCGGCAAGGAGGTCAATCTGGGTGGCGATCCGGAACTCGCCCCCGAGTGGCACGAGGATATTTTCGACAACATGATGCGCGATCCAAACCTGCCGCAATCGCTGACCCAGATGGATAGTTCCCCGGTTTGGATCTCCATGACCGATCTGTTCACCATGAAGCATGACGGTTCCGGCTTGCATGAGGGATCCCACAACACGATGTATTACGCCCAGTCGTGGATGGTGATGCACTACCTGCTAAGCCATAAGAAGATGCCGGAGGTGGGGGAGTATTTCGATCTGGTGCAGAACCAGAAAGTGCCCGTAGACAAGGCCATCATCCAGGCTTTCGATATGACGCCGGAGCAGATGGAACACTCGGTTAAGCTCTATTTCAACTCGCTCAACAACCTCGGGATCGCTCTCGATCAGGCGAAGAAGCCCATCGAGAATCCCGGCGAAGTTCCGCAGCCCGAGCACTTTCCTGCGCCGCTCGCGGCCGATGAGGTCGGTATGGCCATTACGCCAGTGCCAGAGGCGGAGGCGAAGGCGGTGATTGGGGACGTGATGGCGCGCATCCCGGAGCATCGCGACCAGGCGCTGCGCGACTTGAAGCAGCTTATCTTGGATCCCAAAGATAATGAACTGGCGCATCGCGGATTGGCCCGCGATTATCTGGAGCAGAGATTGTTCGATCAAACGGCTGCCGAACTGGACACGGCAACAGAATTGAATCCTCGCGATCCCTGGATCTGGTACTACCGCTCGGTGCTGAAGTATCGCAAGGCCCAGGCGACGGGTCAGAGCATGCAAGGACTGGCGAACCTGATGCAGGACCTGCGAGCCGTGATCGACTGGTATCCCGACCTGGCCGATGCCTACAACATGCTGGGCATGGCCCGGATCGAAGGGGGCGGAGTCAATTCCGCCCTGGAGGCGCAAAAGCAGGCCATCGCGCTCTCGCCTCGCAATCTCGAGTACCAGTTCAACCTCGGTCAGATTTACGTGGCGGGAAAGAAGTGGGAACAGGCGCGGGAGGTCTTCACGCGCCTGAAAGAAGGTCCGGATCGGAAAGCCGCGTCAGCCGCGAGGAAGCAACTCGAAGAGCTGGCAACGCTGCAGAAGTATGGAGTGCGGCCGCAGCGGCCGGGCGAAACCGAGACTCCGGCGGGAGCGGCAAGCACGCCTTCTGCGTCCCCAAGCGTAGCAAAATCGGCTGCGGATACATCCGGGGACGAAGATGCCGATGCTTCACCAAAGCCGCCTCCGGCCAGGCCCGCAATCACCGGGCCGGTGCTGTTTCTGAAAGGCAAGATAGTCGCCAGCGACTGTACCAAGACACCCGAAGCCGCAGTCACGGTCCTAAGCGGAATGACGACCTACACCATGCATGTTTCGGATTACAAGACGCTGGTGGTAGTCGGCGAAGATCAGTTTTCCTGCGCATGGAAGAATCGCCCCGTGTCGGTAAATTACCGCGCTACTGGGAAGCACGAGGGCGAAGTGGTGTCCATCGAGGTTCGGTAGCGCGGACACAGCGGAGGAGCCAGGTCACAATGAGCGCTAAGCCACTGACGATGCCGTCAACAAAGATGCCGTGGTTGACGGTCAACGACTACGCGGCTGGGGCGTGGAAGCCGGGGACCGACCCGGAGGCCAGTTCGTGCCACTACTGCGCGGAGCTTGAAGCGGGAATCATTCTGTATTTTCCCGCTCCTCCCTTTGATTTGCCGCAGCGCGATGTTGACTTTCTGCTCGCGCTCAAGCCTTCTGATTCGCGGTTGCACAAGAACATCTCTTATCGTCCGGAGAGCGACATGCTACGCGGCCTTCCGGACCGTGCCGGCAAACCCCGTGTTCAAAGAATCATGCGCGATTATGCGGCGCAGGTTCGCCATTTTGTTTCCGCGTTTCTTGCGCCCTACGCGGACCGGTTGCAGATGGACTATGCCAGCTTTCGTCCTCTGGAAGAAGAAGGACGCAATTTACCACTCCACAAGAGGAACGATCTGCTGCATGTAGATGCGTTCCCGAGTCGCCCCACACGGGGTGGGCGCATCCTGCGAATATTCACCAACGTCAACCCGGCCAAGGATCGAGTGTGGGTGGTGGGAGAACGCTTTCCCGAACTCGCGTCACGCTTCGCCCGCGCAGCCGGACTGGCAAACTATGCGAAGTCGACGGGAGCGTGGTCTCAGCTGAAGCGCACCCTGTCGCGCATCGGGCTGCCGCTGCCGGACCGCGCGCCCTATGATGAATTCATGCTCCACTTCCACGACTGGCTGAAGGAGAACGCCGAATTTCAACGGGCGAAAGAAGGGAAGGAGCAGGTCGCATTTCCCCCGATGGCAACCTGGCTGGTTTATACCGACGGGGTACCGCATGCGGCGCTGTCGGGTCAGTCCGCCATGGAGCAGACTTTCATCATTCCCATGGACGCCTTGGTTGCGCCCCAGGTTTCACCGATTCGCGTGCTTGAAAAATTAGCCGGGCGAGCGCTGACCTAGTTCTCCATTCCTCAGCCGTGAGGAGTCATGAATGCTGCTTGGGTCGATTAGCACGCATCAAAATGTGCGAAGATGGATTTTGGGGAGAGGATGCATGGAAAATCCGCTCAAACTAAAGCGCATTCACCACGTTGAATTCTGGGTCGGCAACGCGCGCCAGGCCGCCTTTTTCTACCGTAAAGGCTTTGGCTTTTCGCAAGTCGCCTACAGCGGACTGGAAACCGGTCAGCGTAAACGAACCTCGTACGCGCTTAGCCAGGGTAAGGCGAATTTTGTCTTGACCACACCGCTCACGCCGGACGATCCAGCCGCCGAACACATCAGGAAACATGGCGACGGTGTGCGTGACATCGCGCTCGAAGTCGCGGACGCGGACCAGGCCTTCGAAGAGGCAGTGAAGCGTGGAGCCAAGCCTGCCGAGGAACCGCACGACGTCGGTGATGAGTGTGGCGCCATTCGCCGCGCCGCCGTGCATACCTACGGCGACACCATTCATTCCCTGATCTCCTACAAGGACTATATGGGTTCGTTCCTGCCCGGCTTCGCGGCCGCTCCGGTCGAGGGCGACGATTGCGGTATTTTGCGCGTGGACCACATCGTCGGCAACGTCGAACTGGGACAGATGCAGCAGTGGGCCGATTTTTATACACGCGTCTTCGGCTTCCACCGCTACATCACTTTCGACGACAAGGATATTTCGACCGAGTACAGCGCGTTGATGAGCATCGTCATGTCGGATGACTCGCATTCGGTCAAATTTCCGATCAACGAACCGGCGCCCGCCCGCAAGAAGAGCCAGATTCAGGAATACATCGAAGCCTACGGCGGGGCGGGCGCGCAACACATCGCTCTGCAATGCAAGGATGTGATGTACACCGTCGCCAAACTCCAGCGCAATGGCATGGAGTTTCTGCGCGTGCCGGACGATTACTACCAGGCGCTGCCATCGCGAGTGGGTCGTGTTGAGGAGCGCATCGATGACTTGCGATCGCTCGGGATTCTCGTCGATCGCGATGACGAAGGCTATCTCTTGCAGATATTTTCGAAACCAGTCGAAGATCGGCCGACGGTTTTCTTCGAGATCATCCAGCGCAAGGGCAGCCGCGGATTCGGTAAAGGCAATTTCAAAGCGCTCTTCGAATCGATCGAACTGGAGCAGGCGCGACGAGGGAATTTGTAAGCGATGGCGACGACCAAAACCACCAATCCAAAATCAAAGAATGGCGCGCATTCAACAGGGACGGCACTGCGTTACCAATCGGGATTTGGCAACGAGTTCGCGAGCGAGGCGGTGGAAGGAACGTTGCCGCGCGGACAAAACTCTCCGCAAAAAGTTGCCCACGGACTTTATGCCGAACAACTGAGCGGAACTCCGTTCACCGCGCCGCGCGTCTCGAATCGCCGGACATGGCTTTACCGTATACGGCCTTCCGTGGCGCACAAGCCTTTTGAGCCAATCGCTCAAGGCAGACTGCGCAGCGCGCCGTTTGACGAAGTGCCTACTCCTCCGAATCAACTGCGCTGGGTTCCGATTCCAATTCCTTCGGAGCCTACAGACTTCATCGACGGCCTGATCACGATGGCGGGCAATGGCAACACGCATACGCACGCAGGTGTCGCCATCCACATTTACGTTGCGAATGCGTCCATGACGGATCGCTTTTTCTACAACGCCGACGGCGAAATGCTGATCGTGCCCCAGGTCGGCCGTCTGCTGCTGCGTACTGAGATGGGAATTCTTGGCGTTGCTCCGGGCGAGATCGCTGTGATCCAGCGCGGCATCCGATTTCGGGTTGAGTTGCTCGACCAGAAGGCGCGTGGTTACATCTGCGAAAACTATGGCGCGCTGCTCCGGTTGCCCGATCTGGGGCCGATTGGCGCAAACGGCCTGGCGAACCCGCGCGACTTCATGGCTCCCGTGGCGGAGTTCGAAGATCGCGAAGGCGACTTTCGCATAGTCACCAAGTTCCAGGGCAGGCTCTGGGCTGCCTCGATCGATCACTCGCCGCTTAACGTCGTTGCATGGCACGGAAACTACGTCCCTTATAAATACGACGTGGCGAACTTCAACTGCATCAACACGGTGAGCTTCGATCATCCTGATCCTTCGATCTACACCGTGCTGACTTCACCTTCGGAAATTCCCGGTACCTCCAATCTTGACTTCGTCATCTTTTCCCCGCGCTGGATGGTTGCCGAACACACGTTTCGTCCGCCCTGGTTCCATCGCAACTTCATGAACGAGTTCATGGGATTGATTCACGGCGAGTACGACGCGAAGGCGGAGGGATTTATTCCCGGCGGAGCCAGCCTGCACAATTGCATGGCTGGTCACGGACCGGATGCCGAGACCTTTGAGAAGGCAAGCAAAGCCGATCTGAAGCCCCTTTACGTAAAGGACACTCTGGCCTTTATGTTTGAGACCCGTTTCGTATGCCAACCCACCCGGTTCGCCATGGAAACTTCAGAGCTCGATCATCAGTACTTCGAGTGTTGGCAGGGCCTGGGAAAGAAATTCGACAAGTCCGGCACCTAGCGAAATGCAGCCCAAGACACCAGAGATGAGTCGCGCACCTGTGGTCAACTCCGCGGCCGCTTTGCTGCGGAACCTGATCGATTATGCAGGACTCTTTCCGCCCGCCTCGTTGGCTATGAATGCTGCTGTCGAGAACTACCACGAGTATTCGAGATCGGCAGAGAACTGGATTCTGGGTAGATTTATTGTTCCGGTTACACGGCTGGGCGAGTTCGAGAGATCGGTCAGCGCCATAGATTTAAGAACGCCCCCTCGATTTACGAGGCTAGAAGGGGAAGCAACCTGGCCCTTGTCGGCCCTGCTGGTCGGGGATGTCGCTGCCGATCTGGATCAAATACGGGAATTTAAAAATCGATTCGCTGCGTCTTCTCGGCCAGTCGAGGTCTCTATCCAGTCCGTAGAAGTGAAGATTGGGAGTCCGGAAGAAGTTGAGAGCCTGGCGAAAATCATCCCGCCGGAACTCGAGACTTACTTCGAAGTCCCGCCCAACACCGGCGTGAGTGACTGCCTCGCAGCGGTCGCCCACTGCGGCCGTCGCGCCAAAATCAGGACGGGCGGCGAGACCGCAGACAAATTCCCCGGACCTGAGAGTGTGATCGAATTCATCCGTCTGTGCGCTGAACTCAATTTGCCTTTCAAAGCTACGGCAGGACTGCATCATCCGCTTCGCTCTGTCCACCGCTTTACCTACGAGCCCGGCAGTCCCTCTGGAATGATGCATGGCTTTCTGAACGTTTTTCTCGCGGCCGCTTTCCTGCGCGCGGGGATGGAAACGGAAGTCGTTTTGCAATTACTGCAAGAAGAGTCGGGGTCGGCATTCCATTTCGATTCGGAGGGCGCGATCTGGCGCGACCATCGGCTCAGCTTGCGCAACATCGCTGCCGCCCGTGAAGCATTCGCGATCTCGTTCGGGTCCTGTTCATTCATCGAACCTGTCGACGATTTGCGGTCTTTACATCTGTTATAAAAGTCGCTCCTGCCGCCATGAAACCTGTCCTCGACGAGACGCATGATCCCAACGCTGGAAGCTGGGTTGAATCCGCCAATACCCGCGCTTCGGATTTCCCCATTCAGAATCTGCCCTTCGGGATGTACCGGCGGCGGGACAGGGGCGCCGATTCTCGCTCCGAAAAGAGAATCGGAGTTGCCGTCGGAGACAGCATTCTCGACCTCGCCGGCGTGCGCGACGATGGGTTGCTCGCGGAGAGCAATGTGGCTGCAGCGGCCGATGCAGGGTTGCCTCGTCCGAGCGATCCAAATTCGCCGGATGTAGTCTCGCTGAATACGCTGGTCGCGCTGGGCCCGGTTCTTCGCCGTGCGCTTCGCCGCAGACTTCACGCTCTTCTTCGCGACGATGCTTCTGCCGCGGATCGTGCAATTGTCGCGCGCCATCTTCTGCCGCAGGCCGAAGCGGAAATGCTGCTGCCAGCGGACGTTGGCGATTACACCGATTTCTACGCTTCCATTTTCCACGCGACAAATGTGGGCAAGCTGTTCCGTCCCGACAATCCCTTGCTGCCGAACTACAAGTACGTTCCGATCGGCTATCACGGACGCGCATCATCACTGATTCCTAGCGGCACGCCAGTGCGGCGTCCCTTGGGACAAACGCGAGATGGCGACGCCGATCCCAGGTTCGTCCCGACTAGGGCGCTGGACTACGAACTTGAGGTTGGATGCCTCGTGGGGAGAGGAAATACCCGCGAACAGACCATACCCATCCGCGACGCGGAATCCCACATCTTTGGAGTATGCCTGGTAAACGACTGGTCGGCCCGCGACATTCAAGCGTGGGAATATCAGCCGCTCGGGCCGTTCCTGGCGAAGAGTTTTGCCACGTCGGTGTCTCCCTGGGTGGTCACAATCGAAGCGCTGGCTCCATTTCGCGCCCCGGCATTTACGCGCCCGGCGGGTGATCCCTCTCCATTGCCTTACTTGCTGAATGCGGACGATCAACAGTACGGTGGCGTTAACTTGAATCTCGAAGTCTCGATTCAAACGGCGCGGATGCGCGAAGCCGGTCTCGATCCCGTAATCGTAAGCCGTGGTAATTTTCGCGATCTCTACTGGACCATGGCGCAGTTGCTGACTCATCACGCAAGCAATGGCTGCAATCTGCGCACGGGCGACCTGCTGGCCAGCGGAACAGTATCGGGTCCCGATGTCGCGGGACAAATCTCCGCACGCGGATGCCTGCTGGAACTTACAACGCGTGGGAAGAATCCGATCTCCCTGCCGGCCGGTGAACAGAGAAAATTTCTGGAAGATGGCGATGAAGTCATCTTCCACGGTTTCTGCGAATCCGATGGGTTCCGGAGAATCGGGCTGGGCACATGCCGGGGAACGATTCTGCCCGCCCTCACTTGATGGGCGGCATATACGGGATGGAACGCGCGAACAGCCAGCAGAGGAAGAAAACTACCGGCACGTGCACAATGAGCTGGAGTACTCCATAGCCCACGATATCCCGAGCTTTCAATCTTAGAATACCGAGCAGGGGCAGCATCCAGAATGGGTTGACCAGATTGGGCAGCGCCTCCGCGGCGTTGTATATCTGGACGACCCACCCCAGGTGTACCTGGTGAAGGTTAGCGGCTTGTAGCACATAAGGCGCTTCGATGACCCACTTACTGCCTCCGGATGGAATGAATACTCCCAATACCGCCGAATAAGTAGCTACTAACAAGGGATAAGTGCCGTGCGTGCTGATGGAGGCAAAGAGCCTGGCCAGCGAATCGGAGATGCCGGTGCCGGAGATCATCCCGAAGATAACCGCATAAAAGGGAAACTGTATGAGTACGCCTCCGGTGGCTGGGATGCAATCGGCGACCGCGCGCATAAAGCGTTTGGGACGCCAGTGCAGCAACAGTCCCACGGTGATGAAGATCAGGTTGTAAGTGTTGAGATCGAGGGCCGCCAAGGCCCCTTGCGGAGAGGTGCGGAAAACATCGATGAGATACCAGATGAGAAGCGCGGCCACGAGGATAGTCAGCAGCGGGCTATATTCCAGCCACTCTCCCGGCTTGCTCTTGGGCTCGAGACTGGCGGCGATCGGTGCGTACTCGATGCCATAGGATTCCGCCGTCCGGGCATTCTCCGCCGATGGAGTGGAGAAGTAGGCGATCAGCGTCGAAAGCACGATCAGGATAAACGCCGTCGCCAGGCTCTGCCACAGGAAGAGAGTTTGGGTAAGGGGGATCAGGCCGCTGACATTGAACAGTGCCGGCGGCATGGCGGATTTTGTGGCCATCATCATGGCCGCGGAAGAAGACAGGCCCAGCGCCCAGACTGCGCCTAAGCCCAAATACCCAGCAGCGCCAGCGGCGCGATAATCCATTCCCTTCACCCGATTGGCTAGCTCCCGCACCAGCAGTCCGCTGAAAATCAGGCTCAATCCCCAGGAGATGAGAGAAGTCAGCATGGAAAAGAGCGCGATCATGGCGACGGCTGATTTCGGCGTTTTGGGGATCCCCGCGAGCGCGCGGATGGCGCGGTAGACAAGCGGCGTGGACGCGACCACATAGCCGCCGATGATGATCATCACCATCTGCATGGTGAACGGGACCAGCACCCAGAAACTCTTGCCTCCGGCAATGGCGAGTTTGGCGGGGCTTTGGTGAAGGAACAGCCCGACGATAAATACGATGACGATTCCCAGGAGCGCAAAGACGAGGGGATCGGGAAACCACCGCTCGCTCCAATTGGCCAGTCCCAGTCCGAAGCGAACCAGGTGCTTTTCCTGAGTTTTCGAATGCGGGTGTCCAATGGTGGGCATGGGCGTGTCCTTTTAACTTTTCGCAGCGAATTCTAAACGAAATAGCGCTGCAAGAGGACAGCTTCGCGAGCGATTGGACAATCATCGGACTACGGCGTTGCGTTTCCCGCAGCGTGAAACTGCACGTCGACGAAGCTGGCCACGCGCAGAAAAAGAACGCTCGGATTTTTCATCCCCCAGTTGGCGTAAGGAACCCGAAACGTAGCCTGGGCGGTCCATGCGCCGCCTTCCAGATGCACCACAACCGGGACCGTGACTTCATGTTCGGCGCCGTGGATTGAAAACATTCCACGCACCTGGAGTGTGGAGTCGCCCGACCGCGCCAACGTGCCTTCAGCGTGATTGGGCCGAAAGGAAATTTCCGGGAAGCGCGCGCTCTCGATCACATCCTTATGCATTTTGCTGTCGCGCCCATCACTCCCGGTCTTGCCGCTGGTGGCGTCGAACACGACTTCTCCACTCGCCCGCCCAGTCGCGGGATCGTAGCGAATGAAGCCGTGTTTCAGCGCGAACGACCCTTCGACAGTATGAAAATTGCCGGTCAGCGTAATGCCGGCGCCGCTCCGGGCGGGGTCGATTTGCAGTTGAATTTCATGGGCCGGCGACTGCGCGGCCAGTAATTCTGGGAGCAAAAGAAAGAATGCCAACTGGAGAATCCAGCGCGCAGCAATCGAGTGAGTTTTTCTCATGAGTTCCGGTTCGGAGAACTAGGCCTTGAGAATCTGCCTCCCAAGGGCGATTCCATTCGCAAGGTATCCGCGAGCGGAACTATCGCTGACGTGCAAGGAGAGCAAGGCGGAAAGGGATCGCGGCCGGACTGCAAAAATCTGCATGACGCATTGGCGAAGACGCGCGTGGTTTCCCATCAGCAACATGAGTCGTGCCATGAGCGCAGGACGCCGAATCAATCGCCGGTGTTCCTCCTGGTAGCGCGCCAGGTTTCCATCCGCCAGGCAATCGGCGAGCAGCGCGGCCTGACGAAAGGCAAGGCAAAGCCCCTCCCCTGTGATGGCGTCCACTCCGCCCGAAGCGTCACCCACCAAGGCGGTATTTCCACGATAAACGCGTTGCAGAGTGCGGCTGACGGTGACCGCTCCGCGTTCGGTCGATGCGTGTGCTGCGTGTCCGAGACGCGCGGCGAGTCCGGGAAAATCCTTGAGGGCCTCGTCCAGTCGCAGATCTGGGTTGGTCGAGATCAGCGCCACACAAATTTCTTCGCGCCCAACAGGAGTGACATAAATCTGGCATGCATCGCGCTGGCAATTCCCCCAGTGCAACTCCATGAAGTCGGTCCAGGGCGCAACGTGATAATGCCGCCGGAATCCGAAACGGAGACTCTTCTTCTTGTGCCCATCCAAACCCGCCCACCGGCGGACGCGCGAACTCGAGCCATCCGCGCCCACAATTGAGCGCGCGGGCACTAGCTTTCCACCAACTAAAACACCATCCGGATGAAGCCCGGTGACCACAGATTGCCAGAGCATGGTGACTCCGCATGAGGAGGCATGCTCGATCAGAATGCGATGCAAAGCGGTACGGCGGATACCATAGGCCGAGCTCCGGGGAAAAACAGCCTCAGCCTCTCGGGTTCCGTTGACGAAGCGAATGCCGCGGAAGGGATATATGTCATCGGACGGAATTTCGACGCCCAATTCCTGCAGAGCATCGATCCCATCGGGCATGAGTCCCTCACCGCACGGTTTGTCGATAGGCGGGATCGCGCCATCGGCAACAACAACGCTCAGGCCCCGGCGCCGCGCAGCGATCGCGGCGGCGAGACCCGCCGGGCCTCCGCCGACGACAAAAACATCGCCCCCTCGCTGCGCGTGCTCCAACCCATGATTTGGCGGCATACATCTTGGATGCGTCGTCAGGGAAAAATGAACCCTACCATTCCAGCAAAACGAATTCCGAACAGAACCCTGGGCCCATTGCGGCCAGAATTCCGAGCGTGCCGGGCGCGGGGCGCCGATTCTTCATGACCTCATTGAGCACGACCAGCACCGACGCGGATGACAAATTGCCCGTCCGCCGCAGGCACTCCCATGAAACGTCAAGTTGGCCATTGTTCAGACCGAGGGCTTCCGCCGTGGCTTCGAGAATCTTCGGACCACCGGTATGCAGAGCCCAGCTGCCGATATCGGCGCGTGTTAACCCGCGCGTCGCCAAAAATTCATCCACATCGTGCGCCAGATTATTCCGAACCAGATTGGGGACCTCGCGCGACAGAACGATCCGAAAACCCTTTTCTGAAATGTCCCAGCCCATCATCTCTTCAGTATTGGGATAAAAGACTGAGCGCGTGGCGAGAATGGTCGGGCCTGCAAGTCCGCAGTTAGCGCCCGCCACGATGACCGCGGCTGCGCCATCGCCGAAGAGTCCCGATGAAATCAGGTTCGCCATGGAAATATCTTCGCGCTGCAGAGTGAGCGAACACAGCTCCACCGAGAGCACGATAGCCACCTGATCCGGATACGCCTTCACATAATCGGCGGCGCGCGAAATGCCCGCCGCTCCAGCCACGCAACCCAGACCGAAAATCGGGACGCGGCGGATATTTCGGCACAACCCCATTTTGTTGATCAGCAGCGCGTCAATCGACGGACTGCAAATGCCGGTCACCGACGTGAAGAAGAAAGCGCCCAGGTTGTTGCCATCCAACCCGGCCCCGGCGAGCGCCCCCGCCACCACTTCTTCGCCCAGTTCCACCGCGGTGCGAATCCAATGCTTGTTAGCCTCTCCCCAGGTTTTCATAGTGAGATATTCTTCTTTGGGGATGGAGAGGTAACGGCCATCGACGCCGACGTGGCGGTGCAGACGCCTTAGTACGTTTGGGTTTTCGATGCGATCTCCCCAGAACTGCTGCAAGGCGGCGAGCAGCATGTCTTGGGAATAGTAGTGTTTCGGGAATGCGGTGGCAGTACTTACGATTTGCATAGTTGGGTCATATCCTCATTGGAGCGCTGGCCCGCAGCAGTCACGGAAAGGCCGGGTGACCCATTCTAGGCTGAAAAGTGCCTAAAAACTCGTCACGCCCCAGTCAAAATTTCCGATCTTCCCCCCCGAAGCCACGGCAAGCCTTTGGTATGCGACGGAGAGACGGCACGGGCAGTCCGATACGATGATACAAATATAAACGCACGGGCGCGCGGGGGCGCCGAAATGCTAGAGTTATTTCAATTCCGGAAACGCGAGGGACAATCTTGAAATTCATTGCGGGCTTGGTGCTCGGGATCATCGTGGTCCCGGTTTTGGTCTATTTTTACTTTACCGGAGGTAGCGCTCCCGTCGCCGCGACAGATCCCGACATGCCTTTCGAATCCTTCCTGGCGCGTAAAGCGCAGAACGCGCGTATCGAGAAAGACATGCCGAAGAATGTCCCGATCCCGGCGAATGAGACGAATTACCTGGCGGGCGCCGAGCTCTACAAGCAGCATTGTGCCGTCTGTCACGGATTGCCGTTGTCTCCGAAAACGGCAATCGCGACCGGAATGTATCCGCGGCCCCCGCAGCTCTTCGAAGGCAAAGGCGTGACCGACGACACTCCCGGTGAAAGTTACTGGAAGATCTTCAACGGCTTTCGTCTGACCGGCATGCCCGGCTTCAGCAAGTCGCTCAATGAAACTCAGATGTGGCAAATGGCCCTGCTTCTCGCCAACGCCGATAAACTGCCTCCCTCAGTGAAGTCCGCTTTGGTTGCGCCTCCACCTCCGCCGGTCACGGCTGCCCCGAGCACAACCGCTCCGGCAGGGAGCGTTCCGGCGCCAAGTTCACCGCCCCTGGTACCGACACGCTGAAGAGACGACCAGTTTCTCCATCGGCGCGAGGAGACACGTCTCTGCGCGACATTGCCTGACAACAACGCGCTTGGGCGCTATCGTATAGGCATGCCGTTTGCCCGCCCCAGAAAACTCTTCACCGAACCCGAGCTTTATGAATACGCGATCGGCGCGCTGGCACGCCGCAGCCGCTCGGTCGCCGAGTTAAAGCGCTTGCTCCGCAACCGGGTCGAGGCGGACACGGAATTTGGCAAAACGTTAGTCGAACTGATCATCGTTCGTCTCAAAGATCAGGGATATCTCAACGATGCCCGCTACGCGGCGGCCTATTCCTCCTACCGTCGCGAAACCGAGAAATTCGGCCGCATGCGTGTCGTCACCGATCTGAAGGCCAAAGGCGTTCATGGCGACGTGATTGAAAAGGCGGTCGCCTCCGTCTATGACGAGGTCAAAGAAGAGGACTTGGCGCGCGCTTACCTCAAGCGCAAGCGGCTCCAGAAACCGGCCGACCAGAAACAGGCGGCGCGTATTTTCCGCAACCTCATGCGTGCGGGCTTCGCGTCGAAAACTATCTTTACCATTCTTAAGAAATGGGACGTGGACGAAGAAACGCTGACGGAACTTGAGGAGACGGTTCCGGAGAACCAAAGCTGAATGACGTTCGTCCTGGTTGCGAAGATTTCTATACTCTGATAAAAAGCTGCCACCGCGAACTCTTTGAATTTCTGAAGGCGCTATGAAAGGACGCTCTATGAAAACACGCACTATGAAATCGATCTTCTCGCTCATGACCGCTGCGATTCTGCTAAGTCTGGCCGCATTTGCTTTTGGCCAGGCTGGAACCGAAATGAAGAACGCCGCTGACGATACCGGCAAAGCGACCAAAACCGCCGCAAAAAAGACCGGCCATGCAACCAAGAAAGCGGCCGTGAAAACCGGCGACGCCACGGAAACAGCCGCCAAGGATACAGGGAAAGCAACCAAGACGGCCGCCAAAGACACCGGCAAAGCCACGGAAAAGGCTGCCGACAAAACCGGTGATGCCACCAAGACCGCTGCCAAGGATACCGGCCACGGTGTAAAGAAGGGCACAAAGGCGGTTGGACACGGCGTCAAGAAGGGCGCAGAAAAGACCGAAGAAGTGGCGAAGTAAGCGCCACAATAATCAAAGCGTACATTCTTCTCCGGGTCGTTGTTAGCGAACAAACGTTCCCATGTCATCCCGGGCGGTCGCGCTCGGGATGACAAGAAATCTTCCCTGCGCTCATCCTTGTACTCAGTGGGTGGGGTTTCTATTCCAAACCAATGCTGCCCGCGTAACCGAAAGCCCATCTTCATTTAGAATTCAAGTTTCCATGCTTACCGGTTCCCAAATCCGCCGCAAGTTTCTTGACTTCTTCATTCACAAGGGACACCGCGAGGTTCATTCGTCCTCGCTCGTTCCCGCGAACGACCCCACGCTCCTGTTCACCAACGCCGGCATGAACCAGTTCAAGGACGTCTTCCTGGGACTGGAAAAGCGCGATTACAACCGCGCCACCACGTCCCAGAAATGCGTGCGCGCCGGAGGCAAGCACAACGATCTCGAAAACGTAGGCTTCACCAACCGCCACCACACGTTTTTCGAAATGCTCGGCAATTTCAGCTTCGGCGACTACTTCAAGAAAGACGCGATCGCCTACGCGTGGGAATTGTTCACCGCGCCCGACTGGTTCGGTCTTCCCAAAGAAAAGCTGTACGTCACGATTTTCAAAGGCGAAAACGGAGTGGATCGCGACGCGGAAGCCTACGACCTCTGGCTCGGACAGGGCGTTCCAAAAAATCGCATCTACGAATTCGGCGCGAAAGATAATTTCTGGCAGATGGGCGATACAGGGCCCTGCGGCCCCTGCAGCGAGATTCATTACGACATGGGAATCGCCGCCAGCGATCAGGGGCACACCGATTGCACGTTCGGCTGCGAATGCGGACGCTACGTCGAACTCTGGAACCTTGTCTTCATGCAGTTCGACCGCGACGCCAGCGGCAAACTGACTCCACTGCCCAAGCCTTCGATTGACACCGGCGCAGGACTGGAGCGGCTTGCGTCCGTGCTGCAAGGCGTGATCTCGAATTACGACACCGACCTGTTCACACCGCTTATCAAGCGCGCCGCGGAACTGACGGGGAGCGCCGCCACAAGTGCTGGCACGAACCGTGTGGAGACAGGCATTCCTGCCCGTCCAGCCGAGCAAAGCGCGGCTCCCGCGCACGGAGCAGCCTCCTTGCGAGTAATTGCCGACCACTCCCGCGCAGCAACCTTTCTCATCTCCGACGGAATCATTCCCTCAAACGAAGGCCGCGGCTACGTGCTGCGAAAAATCATCCGCCGCGCCATTACCCATGGCAGGCTGCTCGGACAGACGAAACCTTTCTTGCACGAGATGGTCTTCGCGGTCTGCGACCTGATGCAGGATGCCTATCCGGAACTGAACGAAACGGCGGAGCGCGTGTCGAAAGCCATTCATGGTGAGGAAACGCGGTTCGCGAATACCCTGAATATTGGACTTGAAAAGCTCGAAGCAATCTTGAAGTCGTCCGGAGGCACTTTCGTCGGCGAAGACGCCTTCAAGCTCTACGACACCTTCGGCATGCCCCTCGACTTCATGCAGGATGCCGCGCGCGATCAGGGAATCAAGTTCGATCAAGCTGGCTTCGACTCTGCCATGCAGGAACAGCGCGAACGCGCTAAGGCTTCATGGAAAGGCGCCGTCAAGCAAACCGCCAACCCTGCGTACCAGCAACTCCCGAAATCCGAATTCGAAGGCTATCGCCAGACGCGCTCCGAAAACTGCGAAGTGCTGGCCATCATCAAAGCCGGACAAGGCGCGCGGGAACTCAAGCCCGGCGAACAGGGCGAGGCCATCCTCGACCACACTCCCTTCTATGCGGAGTCGGGCGGCCAGGTTGGCGATCGCGGATGGTTCTACTCCGGCGATCAGAACACAATCGTCGCCGACGTAACCGGATGCTACTACCCGATTCAAGGCGTGCGCGCCCATCAACTCGTTGCCAAGCAACCGATCCGCGTAGGCGATAAGATCGACGCCGTTGTGAACACCGATCTCCGTGCCGCCACCATGCGCAATCACACCGCGACTCACCTGCTTCAGGCCGGTCTGCGCGAAGTTCTGGGCAAACATGTGAAGCAGGCGGGGTCGCTGGTCGCGCCCAATCATCTGCGTTTTGATTTCTCGCACTTCACCGGAGTCGCCGAAGAGGAACTGCAGGACATCGAAGACATCATCAACAAAGAAGTACTCACCAACGAGAAAATTCAGGTCATCGAAAACGTGCCCATCGACGTGGCCGTGAACGAGTACCACGCCATGGCGCTCTTCGGAGAAAA
This sequence comes from uncultured Acidobacteriaceae bacterium, assembly GCA_963838315.1. Lineage (GTDB taxonomy): Bacteria > Acidobacteriota > Terriglobia > Terriglobales > Acidobacteriaceae > Acidiflorens. The sequence goes on along the minus strand of CAWIQW010000003.1, from coordinate 242,357 downwards.
GTACGGCGAGAAAGTGCGCGTCATCAAGATCGGAGATTTTTCGACCGAACTCTGCGGTGGCACCCACACCGCGCAAACCGGCGAAATCGGACTCATCAAAATTCTGAAGGAAGCCAGCGTGTCATCCGGCGTGCGCCGCATCGAGGCCGTCACCGGCGAGGGGTCGCTGCGGCATTTCCGTAAAGATCACCAACTGGAAGGCGTTGTAGCGACGCTCACCAGTAAAGAAGCCGAGTCGCCGGCGGATGCGCTGCGCTCGGAAATCGACAGGCGCGACGCCGAAATCAAGCGCCTGACGCGCGAACTTGACCAGGCGCGGATGAAGTCGGCATCATCGAGTGCCGCCAATCTCGGCGACAAAATAAGAGAGCTCAGCGGCGTGAAAGTTCTAGCCTACCGCGCGGATAACCTCGAACGTCCGCAGATGCGCACGCTGGTTGATCAACTGCGCGACAAGCTGGGCTCGGGAGTGGTTGTGATTGGCTCGGCGTCGAATGGCAACGTTTCGCTGATCGCAGGCGTCACCAAGGATCTGACCGGACGCGTTCAGGCCGGCAAAGTCGTCGGCAAGGTCGCGGAAAAATTCGGCGGCAAAGGTGGTGGCCGTCCAGATCTCGCCGAAGCGGGCGGCAAAGATGCCGCGGCGCTGGACTCGGCGCTGGATGACGTGTACAAGATCGTGGAATCGATGTTGGGATAGGTTTCCTTGGATGACCGTATCCATCTCGTCAAGCACAAAGGCAAGCAGATTCTGCTGCTCGATTTTTCCCGGGCCACTGCCGCACAGATGCAACTCCTGCTGGAATACACGCGCACAACCGTGGCAAAACATGGCCGTGATTCCGTGATCATTCTCGCCGATTTTGAGGGCGCGGAAATCGATCATGCCGTGGCCATGAAGATCAAGGAAGTTCTCACGCTCGACCGTCCATTCGTGAAGAAATCCGCGTGGGTCGGAGCCGGGCATATCCCGCATGCCTTCATGGAGAATTTCCATACCTTTTCCCAGCGCGAAATCGTGACCTTCAAAACGCGGGCCGAAGCCCTCGACTGGCTGGCGGAGGATTAGTTTGCCTTTGTAGTTGTTGAGGTCCGGTTTGTTCTCTGTGACTCTGTGGTGAACAATCCCCTCGACAGATCGCTCCGGCCCAGCGAGTGGAGCAAAACGCCTGTTCCGCGTTACCATCTCCAGTGATGCTTCGGGAAGCCGCGATCGAACCTCGTCAGGAGCCGCGCCAGGAAATCCTTCGTGCCGCCGCTCGTCTGTTTCAGCAACAGGGATATGACGCTACTTCAATGAACGATGTGGCGGCCGCGCTCAAGCTTTCCAAGGGCGGCCTCTATCACCACTTTCAATCGAAAGACGAGATTCTGTACCACATCATGTCGCACGCAATGGACATAACCGAGGAGAGGGTCATCAATGTTGCGCGCCGCGTCGAGGATCCCGAAGAGCGTCTGCGTACCCTGATTCGTCTGCACATCGGTGTCGTGCTGAGCGAGCAGGATCGCGAGATCACCGTAATGCTGCACGAAAACCATCCTTTGCCTACAGGGTTGCGCCGCAAGATCAACGGCCGCAAAAAGGATTACGTGCACTTTGTCGAAAACATGATCGCCGATGTCCAGCGCCAGCGGAACTCCAACTCAACTGTAACGCCGCGCGCCGCAGCTTTCGCCCTGGTCGGAATGATCAATTGGATTTATCAGTGGTATAAGCCCGGCGGCACGCTCACCGGCGACGCAATTCTCCATCAATTCACGGACATTTTTTTCCGGGGAGCGATCGGATAATTCAGTGGTCTGTGCCCAGTCCACATAATCTTAGACAGAATGCGGACTTCCACGTGGTCTGCGTGGGCCCTCACTCCTGGCGAGTGGCCAATGACTGGTAGCCAGTTCGTATGACTCATTTCTTCCACATCGACGATCTGGCCCGCGCCCGAGGCGAAAAGGGCAGGCCGTATTTTGAATTTCTCCGGGTCCCGGCGATGAGCGCGGGCGTCTATGTGTTGCCGAAGGGTGCAAGCGATCCGCAGAAACCGCATCACGAGGACGAACTCTACTACGTCGTCCGCGGCCGCGCCCGCATGCAGATCGGCTCCGATCATGCAGACGTCCGAACCGGTTCCGTCATCTTCGTCGAAGCCGAACGCGAGCATCGCTTCTACGACATTCAGGAAGATCTCGAAGTCCTCGTATTCTTCGCGCCCGCGGAACGCGAATAACCCGCTCTCCCAGCCATCTCCTCACGCCCCGCGCCCGATCTATCCCGGCTCACTGAATACACTGCGGCGACTTCGTGTTGTATTCGTTGTCCGAGTACAGGTTGTAGACGCAGTTGCGGTTCCCGTCGATGAAGTCGTACTTGCCATTGAAAAAGGACTCATTCTCAAGGAATTCGTTCCCGATGCTGCCCTTTTCCACCGCGATCCCATATTTCTTGTTCCCATTTTCCGAGAAACTATTCGTCAGCACGTTGCCCGTGGTCGCGGTGATCGTGCACGGAATCGCCGGTGTTACATCTCCCTTTGCCGAGCACCCCAGATAGATCCCGGCCAGGTTGTTTCCGTCCGGAAAAGCTTCGCTCACCGTGTTGCCCGTCGTCCCCTTCAGCCAGATTCCATATTGGCTGTTGCCCACGGACTCTCCGCCGGCGATCGTGTTTCCCGATCCCCCCGCGATCTCCACGCCCGTCACGTTGTACCGAAAATCACACGCCAGGCAGTTGCTGTGGATGGCGTTCTCGAACAGCATCCCGACGTTGTTGTAGTTCCCCACTGCTTGATTCCAGCCTGCATCGCTGCCTTCGCTCTCCAGCCCGATGTTCCACCCGCAGGCCGCCGGCAGGTAAGTGGAAACATTGAAAAAATTGATCGATGTATTCTTCGCGGTGCTCAGCACATGGATCCCTACGCCCGCATTCTGTTTTGGCTCATCGGAATCGCACCCCGCGTCGCTTCCCGGGCCCACGATATTGTCATACACATCGAGATTCACGTTCTCGCCCTCGATGTCGATGCAACCCCCCTTCAAGGTCAATCCCTGCGCGGCGCTTAGCGTGGCGTCAACCGTGTAGTTTCCGGGAGCGCCAATCGTGCATCCGCACGACGTTATCGTATTGCTGCACTTCGGTGACTGCGCGCTGGCCCCCCCGCCACACCATACCATCAGCATCGCGATCATCATGGCTGGAGCAATAAAACGGCTAACTGTGATCTTCATATTCCTTCTCCTCGTATCGGCTCGGCTTTCATTATTTTCCGCCGGACGGTGCCGCCTTCGCGCCGCGATGCGGCTCTTACTGTATGCACTTGGGAAGCTTCGAGTTATAGGTGTTGTCCAGGTATTCGTTGTAAATGCAGTTGCCATTGCCATCGATGAAGTCGTACTTCCCAGCGTAGCCCGATTGGTTGTCGAGGTACCGGTTCCCGATCCCTCCCTTTTCCGTCGCGATCCCGTACTTGCCGTTCTCGATCAGGATGGTCTGGGTTACTTCGTTCTCGCTCGTCGCCACGCTGCACGGTATCGCGGGGTCCACGTTCCCCTTGGTGGAGCACCCCAGATAAAGCCCGGCGATCCCGTTTTCGTAGAGGTTGTTGTAGCTGATCGTATTTTCCCGCGTCCCGCTCAGCCAATATCCGTATTGCTCGTTCCCAATGGAATACCCTCCCGCAATCGTGTTCTCCGAGCCTCCTGCGATCTCCAACCCTGTGACATTTTGCTCGAGAAAACAGGAGCTGCAACTGCTCCCGGTGGCGTTCAGGAACAGCACTCCCACATTGTTGTAATAGGCGGGAATCAGGCTCCACCTCGCATTGCTACCTTCACTCTCCACCCCGTAGTTCCATCCGCAGGTCCCGTACTCTCCGCCATAAAAGTTGATCGCGGCATCGTTCGAACCGGGCAGCACGTGGATCCCCACGCCGGTATAGGCGCCCCCTCCAGATTTCACCGTTGCCGTTTCGCCGTGCGGCGCTGGCGGAACCCCGCCGCAATCGCCGTTGAAGTTCGGCCCCGTTATCGGGAAGTACACATCGAGCGTGATATTCGACGCGGAAATGTCGATGCAGCCCTGCTTCCCCGTTAACCCCTGCGCAGCCGACAGCGGACTTTCCACCACGTAATTGCCCTCCGCCGCAATCGTGCAGCCGCAAGACGTGATCGCGTTTGAACATTTGCCCGCCTGCGCGCTCGCCATGCCCGACGTCAAAACAGCCCATCCCGCGATTAAGACCGCCGAAAATACAAAACGACCTGCCATGTTCTTCATTGCTGGTTCCTCATTGTTTTACGAGTACTCGCTTTTGCGGATTTTTCTGTATTCCTGGGATATCTCTGGACCTTTTCCCACACTGCTCCCGGTCGGCCATCCAAAACGGTGCTGAATCGTATCACGCCTTCCGTTGTGGAAAGTAGCATCAGGATGGATTAGTCAGATCGAATAGACCTCACCACCAGGCGCGCGCGCACCACTGAAGATCAAGATAGTCCGCCCAGAAACCAGGGTCGCCCTTGCAGTGAGTTCGTGGAGAGGCTGCCTGAAAGCTTGGTGGCGAAATAGCAGAACTGCCGCCCCGCTCGTAAAAAGAGAACAGCCCGCAAGCTTTTCAGCCTGCGGGCTGCCCCGGTGGACTGTTTGGGATTGACTGAGGTGGTCACTCTCGTGGCCCCTCGCTCGTTCCGGTGCCGGTCACTACTTGTGCCCGGCGGATTCAGCCCATACTCACGGATTGTGTGCGAGAGATGTTCCCGATTTCCCCCGACCAAAGGGTTCCTCGAGAACTCCGCTTAGAGCAACCGCCCTAAGACTCAGCCACCTCACCTGGTCTGGAATTGCTACAACAGCCACTTTCTGAACTTGTCATCCGACCACCTCCTTTCCGGTGTAGGCCCACATTAGCCCAAAACTCATTTCCAGGTCAACGGCACGAACGGGATGTACCGGAGGAATTAATGGCAAGTACACAATATCCTGTATCTTGTGCCGCTTTTCGCCTCCGAGTTCTCAGTTTGGAGCACTTCGTCACCCCACGTACTGAGGACTGAGACTGATAACGGAGAACGTCCTCTTCGCAGGTAAACTGGTCTCCAGCAATATGGAACCGAAAAGACCCGCCGTGAGCGTGGCCGCCACCGTATTGAATGAGCGCGAGGACATTGACTTGCTGGTTTCGAGCCTGTGCAGCCAGACCCTCGCGCCCGCGGAAGTCATCATTGTGGATGGCGGCTCGACCGACGGAACATGGGAGCGTCTGGAGGCCTCCCGCGCTCAGCATCCAAACCTGGTTCCGATCCGCGACCCCAGTTGCAGCCTGAAGAACTCACCCGGGCCGATTGCCAGGGGCCGCAACGTCGGAATCAACGCGGCCACCTCGGAAGTGGTGGCGTGCGCCGATTGCGGCTGCACGTATCATCCCGAGTGGCTCGCCCGGCTCACGGCTCCGATACTGAATAACGCTTCCGGGCCTCATACCGGCCAGCCCCACGAATACTCCGTCGGCGGTTCTTACGTCGATCCGGCGACTTCCACTATCTGGGATATCGCCACCGCTCCTTTTTTCGGAGTGAAACTGAATCCGGATGCGCCGACCAAGTCCTGCACGGCCCGCTCCATGGCCTTCCGCAAGCAACTTTGGCAAAGCGTCGGCGGATTTCCGGAAACTGTTTTCCTGGGCGAAGACACGGCTTTCGATGCCAAGGTCCGCCGGTTGACTACGCCTGCTTTTCCGGAGGGCGCCAAAGCGTCGTACCAGCCGCGCCATACTTTCCGCTCCGCCCTGCGCCAGATGATCAGCTATTCGCTGACCGATGGCGTTTTGGGAGGCCGTTCTGCGCGCCTCTGGAGAAACATCGTTCGCTGCCTGGCCGAGATTGTCGCGCTGGTGGCGCTCATTGTCTCGCCGATTCCTTTGCTATGTGTGCTCGCGCTCGAAGTCTATTTCGCGTTTCGTCTCGATTGGAGCGATCTTCGCAAGGCAGCGGACAAAGCGCGGATTCGGACGCTCGCCGCTCGCCTCGCATTTTCACTGCTCGTTCCGTGGATCGTCGCATGGTATCAGGCGTGGGGAAGCATCACCAAAGTGAATCGTCCCAACCGGCAGAACTTCAAAACATAATATGAACCGCGCCCAGCCAAACCATCCCCCCGCGCCGAATTCTTTCTTGCGGCCCGGCGTCATGGAGGTGCTGGTGTGTGGCGTGGCGGCGCTCGTCTACGTCGCAACCCTCTCTTTCGGATTCGTCTACGACGATGTGCCGCAGATCCTCAACAATCCGGCGATCCATAGCTGGCGCCTCGTGCCGCAGTACTTCACGTCGCACGTCTGGGCGGCGATCTACCCCAATAGCAGCGGAAATTACTACCGTCCTCTTTTTCTCTTGTGGCTCAAGTTGAACTATGCGCTCTTCGGAACCAAAGCTGCCGGATGGCACATGACCAATATTGCCTGCCACGTGCTGGCCACCTGGCTGGTGTTCCGCATCGCGCAGCTACTGCTGGACGATCGCCCGATGGCATTCGTCGCGGCGCTGATTTTCGGCCTGCATCCCGCGCACGTCGAAAACGTAGCGTGGATCTCCGGCGTCAGCGATCCCCTGATGGCATGCTTCCTGCTCGGGAGCTTTTGGGCCTTCCAGCGGAGCCGCGAGCCCCGAGCTGCGAGCCGCGAGCAACCCCATGATGAAAAGGGTGGCATTGGCCTGCTCGCCGCTCGCGGCTCGAAGCTCGAAGCTGCCATGTCGCTCGCACTGTTCGCGCTCGCTCTGCTGTCGAAGGAAACCGCCATCGTCCTGCCGGTACTGATTTTTGCATTCGTGCTCATCTTCGAACGAGACGACGAAGCGGGTTCCGGTCTCGGCCGGCGTTCACTAGCGGCGGTCCAGGAGTCCGCTCCGTACCTGCTGCTGGTACTGGTCTATGGCATCGCTCGTTATCGCGCCTTGGGCGGCTGGTCGCATCCGACAATTCCCATCGGCTGGACCGAGGTCGTTCTTACCTGGCCCGCCGTCCTCTGGTTTTATGTCCGGCACCTCATCCTGCCTCTCCGCCTAAGCGAGTTCTACGGGCTCGACTACGTGCCGCACTTCAGCGCCACAGCCGTCTTGCTTCCGCTGGCTTTCCTCGTGATCGTCGCGCTCGCCGTCACGTTGGTTCTGATCGTCATTGGGCGAAATTCTCATGCGCGCTCTCGAGAAATCGCCCGCTTCGCGCTCGTGCTACTCATCGTCCCCTTGTTGCCCGTTCTTGATCTGCACTCTCTTACCGTGGGAGACATTGTTCATGACCGCTATCTCTACCTGTCCTCAGTCGGATTCGCGCTCTTGATTGCGCTTCTCATCCGCGAACTCGCGCAACGCCTGCCCGGAAGGCAACGCGCCATTCTGCCGGTCGTATCAGTCACGATTATCGGAGTCGCTTTCGCCGCGCTGACTATAACCCAGCAAATGCCGTGGGCCAGCGACATCCTGCTCTACACGCGCGGAGTGGAATCCGCGCCCGTGAACCTGACCGTTCGCGACAATCTGGCCAGCGCCCTTCTGAAAGCGAACCAGCCCGAGCGCGCCATCCCGCTTTATCAGGAGGTTCTCAACAGGAACCCTGACTTCTGGCGCTCCAACTACAACCTCGGATTCGCCTATTACAAAACGGCGCAATTTCCTGCGGCTGAGCGCTACCTGCAGCGCGCCATCCGCATTAACCCCGCCGATGCCGACCAATATATCTACCTTGCGTTCGCCCAACTCGAGTTGAAGAAGCTCTCCGAAGCGAACGAAAATGCCAGCCAAGCCATTGCTCGCAGCCCAAACACCCGCGGATACCACTTCGTCCTCGGCCTCATCTACGAGGCTGCGGGAGATCGCGCGCGCGCCGCCGGAGAATTCAAAACTGAGATCGCCCAGCATCCCGGGAACACCGCCGCCAGCGCCGAGCTGCAAAAATTGGACGGAGTATCGTCCGCCCAACGACCTTAGGTTTGCCGTTCCTCCCCGGACATGCCCGCCTGATACCTACCTTCGTGCCGTTCGCCTTCCTACACTAAAAGGACGCCTGCAAAGCAGGATGGACCTTTCCCCAGGTCAAACATCCTCAAGAAAGTTCTTAGTTCCCGGTTCCCAGTGAACTCCAAAGCCCGCTGGAGCCACCGGAGATTGGACTTTGCTTGCTGGGAGCTGAGAACTGGCAACTGAGAACTGAGAACTGAACCGGCAACGTGCCATCAGCCCTTCCACTGGTACGCGTCTGCCTGAGGCAGGCCGATATGGGCGAGCACCCGGTTGGCGAACTCCTGCGCCATTTCTTCGGTGCTCGAGGGATGGTTATAGAAGGTTGGGATCAGCGGGAAAATCGTCGCCCCGGCCTCGGCGGCCAGCGACATGTTGCGGAGGTGAATCCGGTTCAGAGGGGTTTCTCGTACGCAGAGTACCAGCCGCCGCCGTTCCTTCAGCATCACGTCGGCCGCCCGTTCAATCAGGTGGGATGCAATGCCGTTGGCGATCCGGGCCAGCGTTCCCATGCTGCACGGGATCACCACCATCGCATCCGACGGATAGGAACCGCTGGCCACGCTGGCACCGACGTCGTTGTTCGACTGAGTCTCAATTTTGGAGGACGAAGTACCGATAAGTTGACGTAGAAGCTCAGCGCGTCCCTGGATGCGGAGTTCCTCGGCCAGAACGCGCAGACCGCTGTCAGACGCAATGAAATTGACCTTTTTTACGCGCTCATCGCGTTCGACGGTAAGCAGAAAGTGTTTGAGAAACAACGATCCACTGGCGCCGGTAGTGGCGATCGTGAGGTTTTCCGGCGGCAATACAGTCAAGGTTGGTGCTCCCTAAGGTAAGAACGCCCGGCTCGGGTCGAAACGTTTTGAGCATAGGGACGCATCCAACGCAAGTCAAGCGGCTGGCAGACAAGTGGTTGAGCAGAGGCTGATTTCGCAAATGGCAACGACTGGCATCCTACGATCGCGACGCAGCGTAGCGCAACGCCATGCCATTGCCAGCGTGGAACGCGAAATCCGGGCCAACGATTCCGCGGGCGGACGCAAATACGTACGCGACTTCCGCGATGCCTACCGTTCCTACCAGAGGGTTCTGACGTCGGACCAGGTCCGCGACGAAATCGCCGGCGCTGGAGTCGTGCTGCTCGGCGACTACCATGCGCTTCCGAATTCCCAGCGCTACCTCGCCTCGCTGCTCCGCAATCCCGCGCTGCATCGCCGTCCTCTCGTGCTTGGAGTCGAGACCATCTTTTCCCGCGACCAGCATATTCTCGACGAATGGTCGCGCGCCGAGATTGAGGAAACCGAACTCCGCGAGCGCATCCGCTTCGATCTCGACTGGGGATACGACTGGACTCCGTTTTCCGAATTGCTCAACGCCGCCCGCGACAACTCGGCACCGATCTACGGGCTCGACTGTATGCCGCGCGAGGACCTGCGCCGAATCGCCGCCCGCGACCGTCACGCGGCCGACAAAATCGCCGATATTCGCCGCCGCCACCCCGACGCGTTGATCCTTGTGCTCTTTGGCGAGTCGCATCTTGCGCCGCGCCACCTGCCCGCACTCGTCGCCGAACGCCTGCCGGAAGCGCGCCCCAGGCCATCGTCGCAATCGACTGGAGCCTCACCCGAAAACGATGCGGCCGAAACGGCAGCTCCAGAGCGGCCGTTGCTTACCGTCCTGCAGAACGTCGATGCCCTCTACTGGCGGGCTGCCGGAGAAGCCAGCGACCGGGTTGAAGCGGTAGAAATCGGTTCGCATACTTTCTGTGTATTCAACGCCACACCGCTGGAAAAATACGAGAACTACCGCCTTTGGCTCGACCGCTGGCGTCGCGATGACAGCGTTACCGATCTCGGCCCGACTTTTTACAACCTGATTGACGGGCTCGTGCGCTTTCTCGGTATCAACCGCTATTCGCCGCACAATACCACCCAGCCGCGGCTTCTGGTCGACCTCATGCCGGAAGTCTATTTCCGCGGTTCGGATGCGCTGCTGCGCCGCCTGTTATCGCGCAAAGGGTTTACCGCCGCCCGCCGCAACGCGCTGCTGCGCCGCATTCGCCAACGGGGCAGCGTCTACCTCGCGCCGCTGAATGCAGTCTACGTCCGCGAATTTCGCATGACCTCGGCGGCGGAAGATGCGACCCGCTTCCTGCACCAGGCCTGTCGCGGTTTACCCTATCGCGGAGCTCTAGCCAAGGGTGCGCCGAATCGCGGCAACAAATCCCCGGCCCCGGCCCTTTCGCCCGAGGACGCTTTCTATCTGGCGGTCTTCGAACACGCGCTCGCTTATTTCGGATCCCGTGTTCTTCACCCCGCGCGGCCCGCCTTCCGTGATGCGGAGATCGCGGAGTTGTATGAGTTGACGCACGAAGATCTCGAACAGGAAACTTCGTTGCCTTTTGCGGATGCCACTCAGGCCCTCGACGCCGTCAGCCGCCTGCGCGATTTCGATCGCCGCAGCGCCCGCCGTGCCTCGAAGCCGGGCAGTTCGGCCAAAGAAAATTGCAGGGCACCTGAATGCCTCACCCGGATTCTGTCTTTCACCCGGTCCCAGTCCGAATACGTGAGTGAGCAACTTGGATACCTGGCCGGCAACGATCTCTACAATGCCTACGTGGAGGGACGCCTCACCCCCTCCGCCCTGCGCAAGCTTTTCCTGAGCCACATTCACGAACCGGGAGCGGCGCGAGAAGAATATTTCCAGCTGATCAGCCGACTGCAGTAACGCAGCTCCCGGCTTCCCGCCTGCCATGTTTACGGTTGGGTTCCCACCCCTCCCCCCACCCGGTCTCTTGGAATCAATACTTTAGCGGGAATTTTCTTCAAAGTATTCAAACATAATGACTTACAGGTAAAGTATGGCGGAATAAGGAGTTATGAGGTCGCTGGAGCGCTTGGGATGTTGGCTTCAGTCGGACATCCCCCAAAATCTAATGTCAAAGAGCGGAGTACTGAACGAGGCAACGACCCTATTTGCTGTGAATCAAGCTTGTGTGCCGTTACGGGTTAAGTCAAGCTTTTTCGAGGCAGGTCCGCCGCCGAAGATCGACGGCGAAGGTCAGGGATACAAGGCGCCGGGAGGTAAAAACTTAGGAACGGGGAGCGTAGTACTGAGAGCTGAGAGCTGCCTTTGATATCCTGCCTAGTCCATGCCTGATGACGCTCCACTGCAGTCGCAACTGCCCGACTCTCTGATGCTGTTCGGCTTCTGGTATCGCGCGCTGCCGAGCGACCAGTTGAAGCGAAATGATATGTTGCCGGCGATGCTTCTCGAGCAGCCTCTCGTGATCGGCCGCGACCGTCAGGGCCGCGCGTTCGCCATGCGCGATGCCTGTCCGCACCGCGGCATGCCGCTTTCCTGCGGACGCTTCGATGGCGCTCAGATCGAGTGCTCCTATCACGGCTGGAAATTCGATGCCCACTCCGGACAGTGCACGCTGGTTCCGTCGCTCGTGGCGGATCAGAAACTGAAAATCGACCGCATCTACGCCGGAAGCTATCCGTGCGAGGAACGCGACGACTTCATCTGGGTCTTCATCCCCGATCCCGCCCCCGCTGGAGCCGGATTCACGAAAGCCGCGCCTGCGCCGACACCCGCGCCAGAAATTCCCAAGTTCAGCGAGCATTACAAACTCGCTTACCTGACCGCCGATCTGCCCTGTTCGGTCAATCACGGAATTATCGGCCTCATGGATCCCGCTCATGGCCCCTTCGTTCACCAGGCATGGTGGTGGCGCACTCGAAACTCGATCCATGAGAAGCAGAAAAACTTCGAGCCCATTCCGTACGGATTCCGCATGAGCGCGCACACGCCCAGCTCGAACAGCGCGCCCTACAAGCTTCTGCGCCTGTACGCCAACGCCGACTCGATCACCACCACCATCGACTTCGTCCTGCCCAACCTGCGTTCGGAGATCATCCGCGCCGGAAAATACTGGTTCTCGAGCGTCACCACCGTGACGCCCATCACGCGCAGCCAGTGCCGCATCGACGTGGTCGCCGCCTGGAACCTTTTTCGCTGGATCCCCTTCGGCCCCGCGTTGCTGAAATTCGTCTTCGCGAAATTCGTCGAGCAGGACCGCCGCACCATGGAACTCCAAAGCGAGGGCCTGAAGCACAATCCGCACTTAATGCTGATCGACGACGCCGACCGTCCCGCCAAATGGTATTTCGGGCTGAAGAGCGCCTACCTGGAGATGAAGAAGACCGGAGGTGAGTTCCGGCACCCGCTCACGGGCCCGGTCACGCTCAAATGGAGGAGTTGAGAGATGGGTCACTAACATCCGCGTGCTGGGGAGAAAGAATGTCTCGCTGGCGATCACCGACTTGCGCGCTTGTTTGTCCGCCAATTCCGGCATCGATCTCAACGAGGAACCCTCAGATGAGTCTGGCTGGTCGCGATTGATTCTGCGTCACGGCGACGGTGCCGATATCGCGGTCATCGAAAAAAATCCGGTGACTCCCGGTGAGTTGGGCGCAGACGAGATCAGTGAATTTGTGGATGAGGTACAGGATGCGCAACCTGCCTCTGCCTCCAAATGGTTGGCGGAATACCTGCCATCGATCTCCGTCATTTATGCCTTTCAACTGCTCAGCGGAGCAGAACTACAGGAAGGACAGAATGCGGTCCGCGCTCTACAGAGCTACATTTGGAATCGAGTGGGCGGAATTCTGCAGGCGGACATGGAAGGCTTCTCAAATGAGCAGGGCTACCATATCCTCTGGCAATTCGGCGAAGGCGTGGAGGGAGACTGGAACATGGCCGTTCTGGATCGTGACGGAAAATGGGTTGCGTTCACGATAGACTTGGGTGATCCGGAGCACAGACGAGCGTTTCTGGATGGAAGAGTGCCTGTCGGCATCGCAGGCAAGACTGAAAGCTGAGAACTGAGGAAAACCCGCCAGCTCACCAGATGACCTTGATACCTTGATACAAACTGAACTTCTCATCCGGAGTAACCACCGGAGTCCTCTCGCACAGCGCTTGCGCAATAATCTGGCGGTCGAAGGGATCGCTATGGTGCAGCGGCAGGCCAAACAGCCCGAGCGCGTGTTCGGCGGTGTAGGGCAGCACGCGAATGTCGAGTTCTTCGATCGCTTGCTTTACAACCGCATCTGAAATCATCAGCTTCCCAATCCGCGCTTTGATGGCGATTTCAGCCAGCGAGATTGAGCTTAGCTCAAGGATATTACCAGGATTGCGAATGATGGACGTGCTGCGCTTGCTGAGACGTTGCGGCGATTCCACCGCGTAAATCAAAACCGCCGTGTCCAAAAGGAGGCGCACTTAATCGCGCTCGCCAAGAAATTCTTTCGCTTCCTCGTCCGTCATGGGTTTCCACCAGTTCGGATCGAGAATCTGGATTTTCCCTTTCAGTGTGCCCAGCGTCCTCTTCTTGCGAGCAGGCTTCTCGGTGCGAACGATGTCCACGACGGGAACGCCCCGTCGGCAAATGGTCACCGGCTTCCCGTTTTCAACTGCCTTAATCAGTTCCGGGAGCTTGTTCTTGGCGTCGGCCACGCTGACTTGCATGGCACAATCATAGCTATCTAAGATAGCTATTTCAAGCGGAAATTGTCACTGCAAAGTCGTGGAACCTTTAACTTCCAGCACCGCTGAACGCAGCCGCCGCTGTTTCAGCAGCAGATAGCGCGCCATCGCGGCGTCATTTCCGACGCCCGGCAAACGCAGGCGCTCCGCCGCTTCGAAGCGCGCTCTCTGCAACTCATCTTTCTGGGATTCGCGTCCCTGGGCGCCCTCAAGCCGCCGTATTCTTGCGACCGCGCGATCCACCAGGCCTGCTAACTCGGCACCGAATTTTGCGGAGCGTCCCTCGATCAGACGCCGCTTGGCCTTCTCCGGTGCGAACCATGTCGGGTTGCGATCCGCTTCCTGGGGCGGTTCCAGGTAGGAAACCTCGCAGAGGTGAGCGGTGACGGGCTCGCCCTGATCCTCGGCCTCGCTGGCTTTGCGCGCGCTTTTGCCCGACTTGCTGCGCGCCTTCAGCTTCGCCTTGCCGGATTTCCGCCCGGTTCTGGTGATGTAGTACCGCGCAAATGGCATCTCTTCGATTCGCCCGTGCACGCCGGCTTCCTCAAACGCCTCCAGGGCCGCCGACTGCGCTTGTGTCAGCCCGGGTTCGACTCCGCCTTTGGGGAAAATCCAACGACCCCCTCGAGTTTGCACCAGCAGGAACTCCAGCGCCCCATGGCTGCCGGCGCGGTAGCAAACAGCCGCCACCAGTTGGCGCCCGGATGACTGCGTAAGTCGTGCCGACGACACTTTTTTCTCCACCCCCGGTGATGGCGCAAGTGAGCCCACGTCCGTAGAGTGCGGGATGACCGCTCCCTTTGCATAGAACACAACTTGGTTCCCCGAGTCGCGCTGGCATCTTGCCGCCGGTCAAACGAGCGCCCCGGCACCCGCAGGAATCTTCCTGCATACTTGTTCCGCTCCCCGGCCATTGGAGAAAGTAGAACGACGTTCGCGAAGCAAAAGAAGGATCAGAAACTCATTCACTTCGGTGGATGATCACAGCTGTGCAGGTTGTCCAACTGGCAGGCAACCCGGGACGGAAGGTTTGGAACATTCCTATTGTTTGCGCTGTAATCGGGAACTCGAAGCGGGCGACAAATCGGTCGCGGTGTACATGTTCGCGCAGACCGTCGGAGTTCGTCCCCGGCAAAAGTCATCGGCGCAGCGCATCTGCTTTTGTCCGCAGTGCTCGGTTTCGCTGGCCATGGGCCCGGCGCCCGAAGGCGCGCTCAACCTGGCCGCCTGGAACATGATCCGCGATATCGTGGGCGCGGACCCGGCGTTGACCGAAGCAGCGTGGGAAAATTTACACGGAGTTGAAGAAGGCTTGTTGCCGACTGGCAGCGAAGGCGTGCGGCCTCCGCGCCCCGGTTCCTACCTGGAGTTCTAAACCACGGAGCTATGGCTTCCCATGAATCGACCGGAAAAAGCTCCGCCTCATTTCGTTTAGTCATCCTCGCGCGAAGATTCTCCCGAAGAAAGTTGCGCGGCAATCTCCTCGGGTGCAATCCAGAGCATCACCTGCATGCTTTTGGGAGCCACAATGCCCCCTATGGGATAGAGGCGCCGAACCAAGCTCGCCAGCACGATCAGTCCGCCCCCCAGCAATAGCAGTCGTTGAGGTTCCGGAAGCGTGGACGCCCGGAGAACTACATTTCCTGGGCCGTTATGAGCGAGGAAGCAAGCAAGGGAGGTGCCAAAGGTAGTAGACATAAGAATAAAGTGAACTCCTATGGATCCCATTCTGGGCCACTTCCCGCGCTGGGAAAAGGTTTCCAAAGGGCGTACCCCCGCACCAGAGTGTCGTTACGGGGCATGATTCTATTCGCAGCCCCGACACGCCCTTTCGTGCCTAAAGTTTTTCTGGTTGATCTATCTCTTTGTACGCCATCCACTTAATGGAGGCGTCTGAGCGGCGAAAATTCCTGCCCCCCCTGGAAACCGCCCGGACAAAGGGGTTTGCCGATTTTCAATCCGAGAGTCCGGACATCCATGTGTCCGGTTTCGCCGCCCCGGGCGGCCCAGAAGATTAGTGCTTTACGGCTGCAGGTTTTGCTAGAATCGCGCCGTCAGCCCACCAATTCCTGAAAACCTATGTCGACCCAGATCCCCTTGCAGGAAACGCGCTCGCGGTTCGCTCCCGACAGCGAAGCCCGGTATCGCTTCCTTTTTGAAAACAGCATGGACGGGATTCTGCTCACTTCACCGGATGGCAGAATCTTCGACGCGAATCCCAGCGCCTGCGCCACCCTCGGCCGCACGCGCCAGCAGATCATCGCCTGCCGGCGAGAGGATCTCATGGACGCCTCCGACCCCAGCCTGGACCGTATGGTCGAGGAACGGCGGCGCACCGGGAAAGCCCATGGAGAACTGCGGGCCCGCCACGCTGACGGCACCCTGTTTCCGGTGGAGTTGTCCTCCGTCGTATTTGCGGACACGGAAGGCACCGAGTTTACCTGCATCATGCTGCGCGACATCAGCGGCCGAAAGCGCCTCGACGCCGAACGCGAACGGTCGATCGGTGAACTCCAGGAGGCGCTCGGCAAAGTGAAGTTGCTCAGCGGCCTGTTGTCGATCTGCGCCTCCTGTAAGAACATTCGCGACGAAGAAGGCCGATGGGAGCCCCTGGAAACCTACATCAGCAGCCGGTCTTCCGCCGACTTCAGCCACGGCGTTTGCCCCGAGTGTTTTCGAAAGCTCTACCCCGAATCAGTTCCCGGTTGAGGCGGGGAGGCTGCGCGCAGCTGGCGATGTCATTCCCGACCTGTCCGCCAGAGTGCCGAATAGTACCTCAATTTCTTCAGATCATTTCAGATCATTTCAGACGCCCTCCATGGTCACTTCCGCGAGTGCGGTGCAGTATAGGGTCCGTAAGAGTGGACGTGGGGGTTGAATCCGTTCGATGAATTCCCTCCGGCAAGCAGCATTGCTCAAAGCCGCGCGTCCACCACAGGAGAGTAATACTATGTCCCGTTTCTCAGCCAACTCCCGACTTCTGAGTCTGACAGCCATCACCCTGCTCGTTGCCGGCCTGACCGCCGCGCATGCCCTACCCCTCGCCGGACCCAACCGGCCAGCTACCGTCCCGGCGCATTATGTGATCACACCCTACGGCTATTTCGATCCCAGCTGCGTCACGCACCTGGCCAAGGGCGATATTCTGCACAAGGAAAAAAATGCCATCGAGCACGCCAATGGAACCTTCGACAGCATGCATGTGTGCGCCTATCCCCATTACACGGGCGACGGAGAACAAATAATCGGAGACGAGCGGGCAGTTCAGCGCGAGCCCAAGATCAGCCACTCCTGGATCGAATACGCCAGCGTCACTACCAGTTCGTCGTCCTATGGCGAAATCTATTCCGAATGGAACGTCCCCCCGGCGCCCTCCAACAGTGATGGCCAGACTGTGTACTTTTTCAACGGGCTGGAGGACTACAAGGATGTCGTAACGATCATTCAGCCTGTCCTGGGCTGGAACTCTGATTATTCCAACGCGTGGGGCATCGCCAGCTGGAATTGCTGCAAGAACGGCTCGGTTTTTGAGGCCACACCCGCTCCAGTCAGCGCGGGGGATCTCATCGTCGGTCTGGTTTACGACAACTGTTCCGCCGGAACAAAAACCTGCACCTCGTGGGAGATCATTACCTACGACGTAAGCAATGGAAACTCCTCTGAGTATGACGATGCCTCAAATTTCGGTCAGACCTTCAACTGGGCCTTTGGCGGCGTGCTCGAGGTCTATAACATCGCCCAGTGTGGCGATTACCCCGGCGGCGGCGGCCAAATCGATTTCTATGAGCAGTATCTTTACACCGACGCGTTTAAGGTTATCCCCAAGCCGGCATGGAAAGTTAGCAACGTATCCGGCGGATTGACTCCCCAATGCACCTATGGCGGATCACTCCCGGAGGAAGTAATTCTCAGCTACTGATTCCTTTTCCATCGAGGTGGGGCATCCCGGAGTTCCACGGCGGATGCCCCACGCTCCACGGAATTACCCCTATCACACACAACTGATCCACGCGTCACAGACTTTCCTCCTGCCTTGCGCGACGATTCCCGTGTTCCCGTCCTGCGCCACACTTCGTAGACCTCACGGGAATCCATACCAAAGAAAAATGGGCCAAGCCTCATCGAAGTCGGGGGGTTGGCATCTTTGCCAAACCAACCCAAACTAAATGAACCCGTAAGCGAATCCTTACAAGATATGGATACGCGAGGGCTCCTCTTACTTGGATGTTCGATTGGAGGAGGGTTATGAAAGAGAGGTTATTTGCCAAGCTAACACCGTTTTTCGTTCTGGCCTTTTTGCTGGGAGTGTTCCTGAGTGCGCCTCAGGCCGCCCTGGCGCAATTCGACGTAAACACAGTCGTAATCAACGTCGGCACACCGCAGATTCCCGCCAGCCAGGGCCTTGGCCTGCTGGTATTCGAACTTTACGACGTCAATTCCGGATCAACATGCCTGGTGAATGTCTATATCAAAGCGGGCATGAGCTCGGCCGTGGCGGCGCAAAGAATAACCGAAGCCATGCGCCGCGTGATCAAGGGCTGCTCCTGCCCGTTTGAAGTGATCTGGCTCAAGCCCAACACCGTAAAGCTCATCAACAAAGACCCGAACCGAACAATCTGGGGAGTGGACGTCAACCCGCCCGACACAACCGGCGAGGGCGACACTGTGACGATCGCGCCACCTGTGAAGGGCACATGGCAATGGGACTTTACATTCTGGATTTATCCCAACGGCCTCGTGCCGCCCAGCGGGACTGTCCTTTCCATGACCGCGACCGAGCCGGGAGGAACTGTTTTCTCGGTATCGCTCACCGCGGACGGCGTCTTGGATACGTATCAACTGCAGCAGATGGCGATCAGCCAACTGGAATCCCAGGGCCTGACCTTTACAAAATTCATCAATCCTCTCACGGGCACACTCGGGTATCAGACGCAGTGGTTCCCGGGAACTGCAACCAGCGGGAGTGGTACGGTGCAATGGAATTCCGATTGGGCTTCCTACCTGGGAACCTTTGGAGCGCTGGCGGGCCCGCAATAGGTTTGCGCCCCGCATTTCCTGAGGGATTGTCCACGTACGTAAGCTGACCCAAAAGATTGTCCCGTCCAAGCGCGGCTTGGGCGGGACTTTTTCGTAGAGTCCGCTCCGCGCGCTTTATTCACGGAAAAGCACACTTCGGGAAAATCGCCCTCCTAGCCCATTGGCTTAATTAGCCTTTGGGAGAAAGGGAAGAGCCCTTTCCTTTCGCGTCCCGCAGGCGTACAAAATACCTTCTACCTTATTAGCCTGAGGTTCTAAGTCGTGCAATTATCACCACGTTTGTTCAAGTTGTTCTTGCTTTGGATAATCTGCGTAACTTCGCGTCTAAATGCCGCTGACATTTGGGATGTACCTGCTTTCAGCGCATCCCCCGATGCGCTTCGACACGCGGCCGACAAGGTCAAGCCGGGGAAGGACAACGAGGCAACAGTTCTCCTCAATGAATTACGTTTCACCTTCGATGCCGCCGGCCGCGAGATCGAGGTGCGGCATAGGGTTTATCGAGTGGACACGCAGGAAGGTGTGAATCGATGGTCCGAAGTCAGCGCGCAATGGGCGCCGTGGCATCAGTCCAGGCCCGAGATCAACGCTCGCACTATCGCCGCCGATGGAGTGGTCCACACGCTCGACCACAAGACGTTAGAAGACCTTCCCATTCACGAAGACGCGCCGGCGGTTTACAGCGACACCCGCAAGTTTGGAGGGCCGCTGCCCGCGGTTTCTCCCGGGACAATTGTTGAAGAAGAAGTAACGCTCACCGACACGGCTCCCTTTTTTTCAACGGGCAGTGCGACCGAACGTAGCTTTGCCTGGTCTGTACCAGTTAACAAGACACGCGTTGTTCTTGCCTATCCGGAATCTTCTCCGGTTCGTTACAAGGTACGGCTACTCCCGCAGATATCAATAACTAAGTCCACCGCAAAAAATATCGAATCCGTGACACTGGAACAGGGTCCGCTCCCCGCATTTACGCAAGACCCGGACCATGTACCACCCGACGTTGTCCTTTATCCGGCCCTCGAATTTACGACGGGCACAGCCTGGCGGAACATTGCCGCTGAGTACGCACGCCTCACTGACGAAAAACTGCGGCTTGCCGACGTTCAGCCGATGATGATGAAGATAAACGTGAAGGACGGCTCCCGTGAGCAGGTAATTCGCCGAATCGTAGCCTTACTTCACGCGAACATTCGTTACACGGGCGTGGAGTTTGGCGAATCGAACTTGATACCGCAGTTTCCCTCGGAGACACTCAGTCGCAAATACGGCGATTGCAAGGATAAAGCCGCATTGCTGGTCACGATGCTCCGAAGCGCAGGCATTGCGGCGAATCTCGCCCTGCTCGACGCCGGCCCCGGAGGTGATATTGACCCCGACTTGCCCGGTATGGGCGTTTTCGATCACGCCATCGTCTACGTCCCAGCTGCGGGAACGGAACCGGAGCTTTGGATCGACGCCACCGCACGATACTCCCAAGTGGGGACTTTGCCGTGGGGCGATTACGGTCGTCGCGCGCTAGTGATCAGTCCAGACACGGATTCCTTGGCACGGACTCCAGAGTTGACCTCTTACAAAGTAATCCACCGCGAGTTGCGGGAGTTCACGATGGCGGAATATGGGCCCTCGAAGATCGTAGAAACCAACGAAGACGTCGGCCCGGGCGACGCGGATGCCCGCGATTACTACAGCGGCGACAGCAAGGAACTCAAGAAGCAGGCAGAAAAGTACGTCAAGAATATGTATCTTGCCGACTCTCTGATCTCAATGGAACATGGCGACCTGGCTAATCTGGAGAAGCTGGCGTCTGTGAAATACGTGGCCGTGGGGCGGAGGGGCAATACCTATATCGACAGCGGCACCGTGGCGATCCGCACTGAAGCGCTATTCAACAGCCTTCCAAAGTACTTCAAGACCGCGGAAGAGAAGTCGCCCGAAAATGTTGAAGATGCCGACCAACCACGCACCGTAGACTGGTGGATCAATCCGTTTACAACGGAGTGGGATTACAAAATCACGGCCCCGCTCGGATTTAAAATTCGAGCCCTGCCTTCGGACAGTAATGAGAAGATCGGGACGCTCAAGTTCACTCAGCACTATTCGAGCAATCCTGACGGCACGGTGGTCGAAGCCACTCTGCGAGTGGAAAATACACAGCAGCGAATAACAGTTGAAGAAGGGAAACTGCTACGCGACGCGGTGGTGAAGGCCACGAACCGAGACGCGATTTTCATAAATTTTGATCATGTCGGCCATGCCCTGCTAGCCAGTGGCCATGTGAAAGAAGGACTCGTTGCCTATGAGGCGATCGCGGCCCAGCATCCCAAAGAAGCGTTGCACAAAGCGCAACTCGCACGCGCCCTGTTGGCGGCCGGACTTGGCGAAAGTGCGCGAAGGATAGCCCTCGAAGGAACTAAACTCGACCCCAATTCTTTTATCGCCAATAGCACTCTCGCCGAAGTGCTCAAGAACGATCTCGTGGGACGCCCCATCAAGAAAGGAATGGACTATGCAGGTGCCATCGCCGCTTATAAGAAAGCAATCAGCCTCGACCCCAAGGACAAAGAAACACGCGCCAATCTGGCTCTCTTGCTCGAATATGACGCGAATGGTCTTCGTTACAACGATCCCGCGGCGTTGAGGGTGGCCGTCGATGTTCTGGGTGAGCTCAAGAAATTGGATGAGGACTACGAGCGCTCTTATGAGGACAATGTTCTTTACGACCTGTGGTATGCGAACGACTACAAAGGCGTTCTTGCATACGCAGCTCCGCTGCCCTCGAGCGACGTGCGCAAGGGACTCGTGGTTGCGGCAATGGCTGTCGAATTGGGCACCGATGTTGCGCTGAAGAAATCATTGGAGGCTACCCCCGACGAACAATCACGAAGTAAAGTCCTGGCGAATGCCTCCGCCGTCCTGGTGCGGGCGCGGAAATATCGGGAAGCGGCCGCGATGCTAGCGGAAGCTGCTCGCGGGCAAAGCAACGATAACCAAAATCGCAGCTTTTCGATTCTCAGCAAAACCAGGCCATATACCGAGGTAAAGATCGATCCGGCGGATCCGAAGAGCGTTGTCTACCGGCTCTTCGGACAACTGCTGAGTACAAATGTGAAACTAGAGGACATCCAATCTCTAATTTATCTCGACCCGGAGAACAAGGAAGAGGCTATTGACGCGAAAGCATTCGACAAAATGATGTCTAAGTTGAGGGTTCAACTCGGCGCCGCCGGCCTGCCACTCATTAACATCGCCGATACCGTCATTTCCAATATGCACTGCGCGGTTGACGGGGATGACGCCTCTGGCTACAAGATTACCATCGAGAGTCCCGGCGCGGCGGCGCAGGAACTTTTCGTCGTCCGCGACAAAGGCGCCTACAAAATCGTGGCCTTTTCTTCCAACAGCACCGAAACTAACACAGAAGACCTGGCGTGGCTCGTCCTTCAAGAACTCAAACACAACAATCCCGCAGGCGCGCGCGTGTGGTTGGACCGCGCCCGCGAGCGAATCCATAATTCCAGCGGTGATGATCCACTGTCGGGGGCCCTGTTCCCGCAGTTCTGGACCAAAGGGCAGGAAGCCGACATGTCTTCCATGCGAACCGCTGCACTGGTGTTGATGCCTTCAAAACCAGCAGCGGCATATCTTGGCGATCTCAAGCAGGCCAGGGACGCTTCCAAGGCGGATATTGACCGCAAACGTTTGACTCTGGTAATGGCCTATGCGTATTCCGCTTCCAGGAACTGGCAGGAGTTGTTGTCAGCGGCGCAGGAACTATCGAAAACCGCACCCAGTTCGGTCCGCGCCTTCAACCTCTTAGTGACCGCGTACCGTCGACTCAAGCTCTATGACGACTGGGACAATCTAGTGCGAGAAAAAATTCACCAATATCCTGATGAACTCGCCTACACGCGCTCGGCAGCAGCGCTCGAAGCCGATCGCGGGCGAACCGAGAAATCCCGCGAGATATTGAAGGGAATCATCGACAAAGGGATGGCGACGCAAGAGGACCTGAACCTTTATGCCTGGTACGCCCTTCTACTTCCGAGCCCGATTACCGATGAAACGCTGGACGTGGCGCACCGTGCAAACGATCTCGGCAAGAATAGCAATTTTGCCGTCTTGCATACATTGGCTTGCGTTTATGCGCAAGCCGGCAAGACGAGCCAAGCACGCGAATATCTGCTTAAGGCCATGGATGTCGCGCAACTCGAAGAGCCAAACTCAGAGGTATGGTTTGGTTTCGGGCTGATTGCCGAGCAATACGGCGCAGTCGATGCTGCTGAGAGCATGTATCGCCGCGTCGAGGAGAATGAATTCGAATACCCCGGATCGTCGTATGCGCTCTCGCAACAGCATTTAGCGGCGATGGGCCGCACCACAAAGAGCGTTGATGGTTCTACTAAGCCCCTTCATTGACTCCCCCACCCCCGCTCCGTAAGATGAAGCCACTCAATAGGGGTAAACTCCGTCCAGTGATTGGCCAGATCATCTCGCACTACCGCATTGTGGAAATGCTGGGCGGCGGCGGCATGGGTCTCGTCTACAAGGCTGAAGACACCGAACTCGGCCGCTTCGTTGCCCTCAAGTTTCTCCCCGACCAGCTTTCACAGGACCCGCAAGCGCTCGAGCGTTTTCGCCGCGAGGCCCGCGCCGCTTCCGCGCTCAACCATCCCAACATCTGCACCATCCATGAGATCGGCAAGCACGGCGACCAGACCTTCATCGCCATGGAGTTTCTGGACGGCGTCACGCTCAAGCATCTGATCTCCGCCGGGCCGGTCGAGAACGAAACTCTGCTGTCGCTGGCCATCGAGATCGCTGACGGCCTCGATGCGGCGCATTCCCAGGGCATCGTCCACCGCGACATCAAGCCCGCCAACATCTTTGTCACCAAACGCGGCCACGCCAAGATCCTCGACTTCGGACTGGCCAAGGCGCTGCCCTCATCCACTTCGTCAACGCTGACAGCCTCGATGAACACAGCGACGATGGCGGCTCCCATCGCCGACCAGCACCTGACCAGCCCCGGTTCGACCTTGGGCACGATTGCCTACATGTCTCCCGAACAGGCTCGCGCCAAGGATACCGACGCCCGCAGCGACCTTTTCTCCTTCGGTGTCGTGCTCTACGAGATGGCGACGGCGAACCTCCCGTTTCGCGGCGGCAGCTCAGCTGAGATTTTCAAGGCCATCCTCGATGCAACGCCCGCGCCCATCGCTCGCCTCAATCCCGACGCCCCTGCGGAACTGGATCGCATCGTCAATAAAGCGCTCGAGAAGGATCGCAACCTCCGCTATCAGAGCGCCGCCGATATGCGCTCCGACCTGGCGCGCCTCAAGCGCGATCTGGATCCCGTCCGCACCTCCGGCGCAGCCGTCGCCGCGGGTACAAGCGATTCGTCAGCCACGCCATCCGCCACATCGTCGACAAGCGGACAGACAAGCGGTGTGGCGTCGGCAAGTGCCTCCTCGATTCAGGGCTCAACCGCCACGCGCGGCTCGCGCATGTACCTGGTCACCGGCATCGTTGCCGTCGCACTGATCGTCGCCGCAGCCGCGTATTTCCTGCGTGGAAAATCCGCCACCGGCCAGGCGCAAAAGATCGACTCCATCGCCGTCCTGCCCTTCGTCAATGCCACGACCGATCCAAACAATGAATACCTGAGCGACGGCTTGACCGAGAGCCTGATCACCAGCCTCTCGCAACTCCCCAACCTCAAGGTTCTCGCCCGCAGCACCGTCTTCCGCTACAAGGGCAAAGAGGATGACCCGCAAAAAATCGGCCAGGCACTGCAGGTGAAAGCGCTCCTCATGGGGCGCATCATCCAGCACGAGGACCACGTCGCCGTGCAGGCCGATCTGGTCAGCACCGCCGACGGCACCGAACTCTGGGGCGGACACTACGACCGCGAGATGGCCGACATCACGCACGTGCAGGGAGAGATCACGCGCGATATCTCCAGCAAGCTGCAAATCCAGCTCAGCGGAAACGACCAGCAGCGCATGGCGAAGGAGGGAACCACCAATCCCGAGGCCTACCGCCTCTATCTCGAAGGCCGCCAGGCCTGGTACGGCCGCACCGCCGAGGGACTGAAGAAAAGCATCGATCTCTTCCAGCAGGCCATCGCCGCCGATCCCAAGTATGCCCTCGCCTACACCGGACTCGCCGACACCTACAACGTCGTGTCCAGCTATCCCGCGGGCATAAGCTCCCAGCAAGCGCTCTCGCTCGCCGACGAAGCCTCGCGCAAAGCGCTCGAACTCGACGACAGCCTTTCCGAAGCGCACTCCGCGCGCGCCATGGCCCTCGCCAACGCCTGGCGCTGGAGCGAAGCCGAGCCCGAATTCCAACGCGCTATTCAGTTAAATCCCAACAACGCCACCGCGCATTATTTTTATGCCTTCAGTTTTCTCGCCCCTGAAAAGCGTCTAGATCAGTCGCTGCAGGAATTTCATACCGCTCTCTCGCTCGACCCGCTCTCGCCCATTGTGAATCTGAATTACGCTATCACGCTGATGACGGCGCACCGCTACCCGGAAGCGCTCGCGCAATTCCGGCAGGTCGAGGAGCGCGAACCTTCCTTCCTGGGCATTCATTTTTATTTCTCGCAGTTCTATGCCCTCACCGGCAAATTCGAGGATGCCATCGGCGAACTGAAGAAATTTGCGAACCCGCCCGGTGCGTTCAATGCCGACGCCCAGGGCTTCAGCCGGCTGATGGTCGCCGCCGTCGCGCTACGGATGGGCAAAGATCGAGGCGCGCAAGCCACCGCCGACATAGCCGCCGCTTTCGCCCTGGCCGGCGACCGCGACCAGGCATTCCAGTATCTGGAACAAGCATTCGCCGGAAAGGACAGCGATCTGACCGAGTGTATCCGCTTCCCCGCCTTCGATCCCCTGCGCTCCGATCCCCGCTATGGCGACTTAATGAAACGTCTAGGCCTGCCACAGTGATCACCATGCCCGGCAGTCCGCCAGTCATAGATCATGGCCGATACCTTTAAGAAGTCCCAGCGCAGCCAGATCATGCGGGCCGTGCATTCAAAGGGCACTGGTGCGGAGAATAAGTGCGAAGCGTTGCTGCGGGCGCTGAAGCTGGGATTCACCCGACAAGCTGACCTACCGGGACAGCCTGATTTCATTCTTCGAGCTGCCAATTTGGCTCTGTTTGTACATGGGTGCTTCTGGCACGCCCACAAGGGCTGCAAGAGCGCGGCACTGCCGAAGTCGAATGTGACCTATTGGGTGGACAAAATCGATAGGAACCGGAGGCGTGACAGACGCGTTCGCGAGGCTCTACGCAAAGCTGGGTGGCGAACTGCGGTGATCTGGGAATGCAACCTCAAGAATGCAGACTCAATCGCACGCCGCTTGTTGAAACTGAGCAATCGTGGCAGGAAAAATCTGCGATAGCACGTTCTCTGCTATCCAACTGATCACCGGCACACACACAGCGTCGCCGAAGCCCCACAACGCGTCGTTGCGCCCGACCTTGATGGGGTATTGGGGGCAGCCCTGAAGACGGGCGTACTCGCGTGGTGTCATCCACCGCATCCGAATCTTGCCTTTGCCAGCGGTGAATACGATCTGCTTGCTACTCCCACCGCGCGGCGTTCGCAGACAACCCGCAAGCCCATCGGTGCGAATCTCCGATCTCGACTTGCCATATCGCACCCGACGGTAGATTGTGCTTCGGTCGCCGCAACACTACTCATGACGTTTTCACGCGTGACGTTAGGCCTAAAACCATGGTAAAAGGATGGCACGCGTGCACCATTGAGAATATGACCAGTCTTCGTGCAGCCTCTTCTTGCAACCGATCTCGATAAATGGACAAGCTCACCTCTTTCGAAGTCGGCAAGAGCTATACAAACGACCAGATTCGATTCGCTCTTGACCTCGAGAACCTCGGAGGTATTCGGCCAGCCCTTGATGCGAACCGAAATCTTCGGCATGTCGCGATACTGACTGCTGCTGAGAATTCAGGAAGGCTTCCAGCGGAGAACCCTTATCAAGACAGAATTGAAGGAAACATCCTGGTCTACACGGCGCAGGGCCGGGAAGGAGACCAATCCCTCGCCGGCCGAAACAAGCGCCTCGTAGAGCAGTACGCGGTCCCGACGCCATTTTTCGGATTCACCAACATCGGACGGCAAACCTATCGGTTCCTTGGATTACTAGAACTGCTCCGTCATTATCAGGAGAATCAGGCGGACAAAAGGGGGTCTATCAGAAAGGTTTGGATATTCGAGTTTCGTATTCACGAACAACCGTCGGTCGTTCCTATCGAGGCGGCGGCATCCATTTCGGCCGCGCTCTTAGCCGAATCGCGCTTGAACACCCCGTGGGGAAACCTGGAGCGTGAGGTCTCCCCCCTTCCGGAGGGAGGCGCTGAGCCTAGAGGAACGACGACAGTGGAAGTTGAAACTGTGCGGGTGCGCCTCTTCCATTTCAACCCATACGACTTCGAGCACTTCATAAAGCTGGTGCTCGAACGGAGTGGATTTGTACAAGTTTCCGTGACCCGAGCCGCAGGTGACGGGGGAATCGACGTGAACGCGTATGTTGAGGAGAAGAACGAGTTCTTCGCCGGGACTCATGTGCAGGCGCAAGTAAAGCGGTGGAGACACGCAGTTGGCAGCCCAGAAATCAACAACTTTAGAGGAGCTTTAAGCACGACCGCAAAGGGAGTATTCGTTACAACCAGCCATTTCACACGAGCGGCCCTATCAGAGTCCCGTCATGAGCTGAAACCGTCGATCGCGCTGATAGATGGAGACAAACTTGCTGGAATAGTTATTCGCAACGGTATTCCAATTACTTAGTACCTTCGCAAGAGCGAATTCGGAGGCCTATGAAGCAATCAAACGTGGGTGTTGAAAAAGTCACGTCGATTAGCAGGATGAAATTGGGCAGAAGCATGTTAGAAGAAAAGCATTCGCGTGCTTTGTTTGATTCTCATCGTCGGAGGCCTGCTGATCATGATGGGGCAACACACCCGTTCGGAGCCGTTGTTTTATTACTTCCGCCTGGAAGATGAGGTACCAGAAACTCATCTGTTGCGGCTGATTGAGAAGCACATCAGCTTGGAGTTCGTCCGGCAGCGACTGAAAGACAGTTACAGCGAGACCGGGCGGCCGTCGATCGATCCCGAACTTCTGCTGCGCATCCTCTTGATCGGCTATCTCTACGGCATCACCAGCGAGCGCAAGCTGGTCGAGGAACTGCGCATGCATCTGGCGTGGCGCTGGTTCACCGGGCTGGGCTTCAATCAGGAGATCCCGCATCACTCGACATTTTCGAAGAACCGGCACGGACGGTTCCAGGAGTCGAAGCTGTTCGAGCAACTGTTTGAGGAGATCGTGCGGCAGTGTGTGGAAGTAGGACTGGTGCAGGGCCAGCATCTGTCGGTGGATGGCAGTTTCGTGGAAGCAAACGCGGCCAAGGAGAGCCGCATTCCACGTGAACAACTACGGGAAGCGGCGCAGGTGCATCATACGGTGCGGCAGTATCTGCGGGAGGTGGAAGAGCAGAACCCGGTGGAGGAGCCAGTGCACGAGCAGGATCAGGTATCGACCACGGATCCCGATTCCACCTACGCGACGAAAGGCGGGACGCCGGCGCGTCTCGGTTACTACGACAACTATCTGATCGATAATGACAGCTGCGTGATTGTGGGAGTGCAGGGCACAGCGGCACGCATGAGTCAGGAGACGGTGGCCGCGCAAGATATGCTGACCCGTTTCGCCGAATGGAGCGGACAAACGCCTGAATCGGTGGCGGCCGATACGACGTACGGAAACGGAGACTTCTTGCAATGGTTGGCGGAGCGTAACATCACCCCGTATATGCGAACCCGCGACAGCATCCACCGCAAGAACAGCCCGTTTTTTGGTCCCGAGCATTTCCGGTACGAGCCCGAACACAATCGCTATATCTGTCCTGCTGGGCAGCCGCTGAACTATGGGGGGCGAGTGTATCGGAATCGCGCCTTCAACTACATTGGAACCCGCAAACGCTGTGGTGGTTGTGCTCTAAAAGCCCAATGCACCAGCGCCGCTTTTCGGTCTCTGAACATCCACCAGCACGAATCCGCGCGGCAACGCGCACGGGAGTTAGCCAACACACCCGAGTTCGCCAAGGCACAACGGCAGAGGAAGAAAGTAGAAGCGTTGTTTGCGGAACTCAAGAACCAGATCGGACTGCGTCGCCTGCGCCTGCGGAGATTGAAGTTTGTGCGGGAGCAGTTCTTCCTGGCAGCGACGGCGCAGAACATCAAGCGACTCGTGCGATTCCTCAGCCAACTGGCAACACCCGTCCTGCCGGCTACCGCGTAACCGTAAGGAGTAAGAAAAGTACGAGGAGCGGACACTCACCCCAAAAAGCCGCTGGCTAAAGCCGAGTTTTTCAACAGCCACAAACGAAGTCAACACGTCGGAGATTAGCGAGCGCATCAGAGGTACGGCGAATCGCCTGCTGGGACATCATGTCAGACTCGTAGCTACTTTTGAGCTGTCCCGACTCGGGATTACCTGCCTGGAGTGCGGCAGCCAATGGACCATTGTGGACGCGAAAGGAATGAACTCCCGCCACGGTCTCGACCTGACGCTAACTACTAACGGGGACGGCTACTGCGAAGAAGGTGCGACGAACTATTTCAACTCAAACGGCGTGGTTATGCACCGGATGTGACGGTGCACAGTCGCCTAGAGGCGAAGATTGTCCTTGTGGGTCGAAGAACAAGTGTCCGACCCGTTTGTCGTCTACAAATCTTTGTCTCCCTGATTTCTTGTGGTACTGATAGTCGTAGCTTCCACCGTCCTCAGCGGACTTGACTTCGTACTTGCTCAAATCGACGCCCTTGGTCAACTTCGTGCCAACGTCCTTGACGAGAATCGACGCGAAGACTTCCCAGCCAGAAGACAGTGCCTTGCCAGCGGAATGCACATCGCGCGCCCGGTATAGGCGCAGCTTTCCTTGTAGCGGGCCATACATGTAGGCATGAAAGAACATCAGGGCTTTCTCAAAGTCCAAGTCGGTAGGCGGCCCGACTCCGCCAGACGCCG
Organism: uncultured Acidobacteriaceae bacterium; assembly: GCA_963838315.1. Classification (GTDB taxonomy): domain Bacteria; phylum Acidobacteriota; class Terriglobia; order Terriglobales; family Acidobacteriaceae; genus Acidiflorens. Next base: position 212,695 of record CAWIQW010000003.1, on the reverse strand, counting down.
GTGTGGTTTTTGAGGTGTTTTGCTTTCCCATTTGTCCTCGTCGACTGCCTGATGATTGCACCCTTAAGAACTGGTAGCAAACGATCAACCCAAGAAATAGTGCCTACCCAGTTTCCGGGGCTGAATATAACGGAGTACGATAATGTTTTCGCTGGCTAGACCGGGCACCAACAATGCCGATCAGGTGGCCCAGATGGTGGGGCCCCAGTCAATCGTGCTTTCTGTGATTGAGTGGGTGCCGGCCACTTTGAGACGTTCGCCGTCATTTCATTACGGCAATGACCGTTGAATAACGAACATTGACAATGTTTGCTATCACGCGTAGTTGTGCAAAGGGAGAGTGTCCCATGACTGTTTCGCTCACGCCCGAACTGGAGCAGTTTGTCAGTGCGAAGGTCGGGTCAGGCCGGTACAACTCGGCGAGCGAGGTCGTTCGGGAGGCCCTGCGTCTTTCGAGCAACACGACCATGCCAGGGCGGGACAACTGACGGCATTCAACCACGAACTTGGACGCCATATCAAGTCGCTCGAACGCGGCGAACACGTCAATCCTGCAGATGCTCGTACCCGGTTGAGGAACAAGTCTGACACGCGCAGGAAATCACGCGCGTGAGAAGCTAAAACAGCTTTCTCAGGCTTTGATTACTTCAGCCACTGAACCTTGATTTCCTTTTCCAGCGCCTTGAATTCCAGATCGCCGGTAACGAGATCAGCCTTTCTTTCCTTTGCCAGCGCGGCGGCGAAGGCGTCGGCCAGACTCAATTTGAAACGCGCTTTGAAATCGGCCGCGCTATCGGCCAGCGCGCGGGTCGTGGAATGAAAATCGATCGGCAAACCCTGCAGGACCTTCGCGGCCTCCCCCCACGCCGCCGCGCCATCCTTCTTCACAATGGAGTACTTCACTTCCGCGTAGTTCACATCGGTCATGAGCAACGGGCTGTCCTTCCTGCCGGCGGAGACGAGCAGATTTTCCATCGTCTCCGCGCCCGGCTCATCGCGGAAGTAGGCGATAAGCGCAAAGCTGTCCAGCACCTTAGCCGGCATGGCGCTCCTCGAGGGCCCGCTGCTCCTTCTTGTGCTCGGCCCAGGTCTCCGTCAGCAGCTTTCCTCCCGGCTCCCGCTTGAGGATGCCGCGCCCGCGCTTGATGAGCGCCGCCGTCATGGGTTTGAGAAGGATTCCATCCGGTGTGGCTTGAACCACTGCCTTTGTCCCGTCCTCGATGTCGAATTGTTTGCGCAGGCGAAGTGGGATGACGACCTGCCCCTTGGTCGTGAACCATACGGTTTCGGGCTTCTCAGTCGTACTCATACCAAGAAGTATGACATCGACTTAAAAGTCCGTCAACATTTTACGAGTATGAATATTACTTGGCGGGAGGAATTGAGAGCCGCTGGCCCAGAGAGACAGTGCCCGCATTCAATTGCTTTTTTGCGATGAGGGAAACTTCGATTCCTTCCCCCTACTTCAACCCTCCACGACTAAGGGAAAGACGACGCGCCGCTATAACCAGGTAGTAAACAAAATTTCGATGAAAAATCCCCTTTCAGCCACTTTCACCGAATGGTCCGAAAACTAATTTATTTTCGCCCCGTAATTTTCGTATTTTCATCTCGTCGCACTCTTTCGTAATGCGACCTTTGTCCTAGTCCAAAAATTCGATTGACGGACGGCTGGTGACTTGGTACTCTCGCCAGACTTCCACAAGCGTGGAAGGCGAACTTAGCTATGACTCACGGCCAGAACTCGATTCGAATTAGCGTGGTAGTCGTCAGTGTACGACTGCGACTGCATATCTCTGGCCGGGAGAAGAGCAGCTAGAAACAGAAAAGATCCTAAGTTTCAGCTACTTCCGAACCCACCGCCAGAGAGAATGGCCGGTGGGTTTTGTGTTTTACAAGACCAGATTCAAGTTGCGGGTTGACCTGGCAGAGTTTGATCTTGACAAGGGGCAGATCGGTGGGTAGCATCGTGAAACCGACCGGTCGGTCTTTCTGGTACTTCGGCACGTACGCCATCACCTACTTATAAAGGAGTCATTCGTGGCCACTGTTTTCTATCAAAAGGATGCCAACCCCTCCGCCCTGAAGGGCAAAACCATAGCCGTCTTCGGCTACGGCTCCCAGGGCCACGCCCAAGCCCAAAATCTCCGCGACAGCGGGTGCAACGTGATAATCGGGCTTGATCCGGAGCGTTCCTCGGCTAAACAGGCGCGTGCCGACGGCTTGATCGTACTCGCACCGGCTGAAGCGGCCGCCAAAGCCCACTGGCTCCAGATACTGACGCCCGACGAGACTCAAGCTGATTTTTACGAGTCAGCCATCAAGCCGCATTTGCACAAAGGGAAGGTGCTCGGCTTTTCGCATGGCTTTGCGATTCATTTCAAGACGATTACTCCCCCGAAGGATGTTGATGTTGTCATGATCGCTCCCAAGAGCCCAGGCCATTTACTGCGGCGCGTGTACGCGCAAGGTGGGGGAGTGCCCTCGCTGCTGGCGGTACATCAGGATGCGAGCGGCCAGGCACACGAATTTGCGCTCAGCTATGCGCATGGCATCGGCTCGACGCGCGCGGGTGTGTTGGAGACCACGTTCAAGGAAGAAACCGAAAGCGACCTGTTCGGCGAGCAGGCCGTGTTGTGCGGAGGCTTGACTTCGCTGATGCAGAAGGGATTCGAGACCTTGGTCGCGGCCGGCTACGCTCCCGAGATCGCCTATTTCGAGTGCGTGCATGAGATGAAACTGATCGTCGACCTGATCTATGAAGGTGGCCTCAGCCGGATGCGCTATTCCATTTCGAACACCGCCGAATATGGCGACCTGACGCGCGGCGAGAAAAGCGTTGGCGACGCGACGCGCGCGGCGATGAAAGAAATTCTGGCCAACATCCAGGATGGCAGTTTTGCGCGGGAGTGGATCGAAGAAAACAAAAAGGGCGGCAAGAATTTCGCGAAACTCCGCGAACAGGCGAAACAGCATCCCGTCGAAAAAGTGGGGGAACAGTTGCGCGCGATGATGTCGTGGCTCCCGTCCAACGAAAAGGGAGCGAAGAAAGCCACCGAGAAAGCGAAAGGCGAGCCTGTGAATGCGTAAAGGAGCCCAAATCGTTCTCGATTGCCTGCGCGCCGAAGGCGTGGACCTGGCATTCGGCTATCCCGGCGGCGCGATCATGCCGTTGTATGACGCGCTCGAGGGAAGCGGTATCCGGCACGTGCTGACGCGGCACGAGCAGGGGGCAGTGTTCGCGGCGGAAGGCTTCGCACGCGCGACAGGCAAAGTCGGCGTGGCGATCGCTACCAGTGGTCCGGGTGCAACCAACCTGGTGACCGGCATTGCCGACGCCAAGATGGATTCAGTCCCCCTCGTGTGCATCACGGGACAGGTGCGGTCGCCACTGATTGGCAGCGACGCCTTCCAGGAGACTGACGTCTTCGGCATGACGCTTTCACTCACCAAGTGGAATCGCATGATTCGCACGATTGACGAATTGCCGGCGGCGATCGCCGAAGGCTTTTATTGGGCGCGCAGCGGACGGCCCGGCCCGGTCGTCATCGACATTCCTCTGGATATTTTGAAGGCAAGCATGGAATTCGGCGGTCCAGTCAAGTTCACGCCGCCCAGGCTGGCCAATCATGTAGGACCGGAATCCACGTTTGCCGCGACTTTGATTGCTCTGCTTCAGCAAGCCAAGAAGCCCGTTGCCCTGGTCGGCGCGGGCGTCAAGCTTTCGGGCGCGGTCGAGGACCTGCAACAACTGCTGGACCTGCTCAACATTCCTTCTTTCGCCACTGTGCATGGCCTGGGCGCGGTGAAGCAGAAGTCGCCTTACTACCTTGGCATGGTGGGCATGCATGGAACGAAGGCGGCCAACCTGGCGCTCGATGAGACTGACCTGCTGCTGGTTTTTGGCGCGCGGCTGGACGATCGCGTGACTGGCGAGCCCACACGGTTCGCGCCGCATGCGAAGATCGCACACTTTGAAATCGATCCCTCGCAACTTGATCGCGTGCGTCCGTGCGACGTGCCCGTGATTGGCAACCTGGCGGAGACCATTCCCGCGTTTTATCAGGCGGCGAAGCACGCGCACCTGCCGGACTTTGCCAGTTGGCGCGCGGTGGCCTGCGGACCGGAACGAGCGGAGCGCACGCATTCCCCTGAGCCGGGCGAAACTCGTAAGCAGGGGCTTGCGCATCCCACCAAAGCGTTTTTGCAGGAACTATTCGCGCGCATGCCCAAGGACGACTCGGGCTTCATTCTGGCGGATGTGGGACAGCACCAGATGTGGTCGGCGCAATGCTTCCGGGGCAATGGGCCCCGCGGATTTATTACCTCGGGCGGCCTGGGAGCCATGGGCTTTGCGTTACCGGCTGCGATCGGAGTGCAACTGGCCAAGCCGAACGCGACTGTGCTGTGCGTGTCGGGCGACGGCGGGTTCCAGATGAATATTCAGGAACTGGCGACGGTGCACCGTCTCGGACTGCCGATCAAGATGGTCATCATCGACAACAAATTCCTGGGCATGGTGCGGCAGTGGCAGGAGCTTTTCTTCTCCTGCAACTACGCCGAGACCGATCTGAGCGACAACCCTGATTTCGTCGAGATCGCCAAGGCGTACAAGATTGCGGCCTCGCGGATAAAAGAAGAAGAGTTCCTCGATCCGGGGCAGAGCGAAAATGTGGCGCGCCGGCTGACTCGCTTCTTCCGGTCGACGCGGCCTGAGTTGCTGGTGTTCGAATGCCATCCCGAGGCCAATGTTTATCCGATGGTGCCCGCGGGGTCGTCGCTTTCGGAAATGGTTTTTGAAAAAGAATGAATTGGCGGGACACAAACCCCTTAATGGAGAACCCGATGCATATCTTCCAGATTCGCTATCGCAATACGCAGGGAACCTTGATGCGGATTCTTAACGCCGTTGCCCGGCGCGGAATCGAACTGCCCTTCGTGCAGGCCGAACCCTCCGAGAACGCGCACCGGGTAACGCTGCTGATGGATATCAATGCGAAGCAACTGGGTCAGTTGTGCCGCGACTGGCGAGCGATCGTGGATGTGGTCGAGGTGCGTCCGGGCGCGCCTATCAAGGAACTCTGGGAGCATGCTCATCTTGGCATTCCGCATCCGCCAGAGTCGGTGGTGTCGGCGGCTAGTGTGCAGCCGGCGACAGCGTAGAAGAAGTTCCCGGTTCTCAGTTCCCAGTTAAATCTCTGCGCGGATCTCGCGCGATGTCGCTGGATTCGTCTTGGCTCGATTCTCCCGTCACTGCCGGAAAGCGGCTTGCGCCATCTCGTATTTTCCGACTAAGTCTTTGCGCAGGTCGTAGAATGATCGCGATCGGTTCTCTCTGAGAACTGAGAACCGAGAACTGGGAACTCCTCCATGGACCTCAAACATCGCAGCCGCTTCATCACCGATGGGCGCGACCAGGCTCCGGCCCGCGCCATGTACAAAGCTATTGGCTTCACCGACGACGATCTCGCCAAACCTCTGATCGCCGTGGCCAACACCTGGATCGAAACCATGCCCTGCAACTTCCACCTGCGGCGGCTTTCGGCCAAGGTAAAAGAAGGCATTCGCGCCGCCGGCGGCACGCCGATGGAGTTCAACACCATCGCCATCTCCGACGGGGAGACCATGGGCACCGAGGGCATGAAGGCTTCGCTCGTGAGCCGCGAGGTGATTGCCGATTCGATCGAACTGGTCTGCCGCGGCCAGTTGTTTGACGCCGCTGTGTGCATCGTCGGCTGCGACAAGACGATTCCTGCCGCCGCCATGGCTTTGGCGCGCATGGATCTGCCTGGGCTCGTTCTTTACGGAGGCACCATCGCCGCCGGCAAGTTCGGCGGCAAAGACGTCACGATTCAGGATGTCTTTGAGGCGGTCGGCGCAAATGCGGCCGGAAAGATGAGTGACGCCGATCTGCTGGCGCTCGAGAACGTGGCTTGTCCAGGAGCGGGCGCGTGCGGCGGGCAATATACCGCAAACACGATGTCCACCGTGATGGAGCTGATCGGACTGTCTCCGATGGGATTTAACAGCATTCCGGCGATGGATCCGCGCAAGGATGAAGTTGCTTTCCGCTGCGGCGAAGTAGTCATGAATCTTCTGAAGCGCGGCATTCATCCCCACGACATTCTGACGCACGCCGCTTTCGAGAACGCGATTGCGGGAGTGGCCACGACCGGCGGTTCGACCAATGCCGTGCTCCATCTGCTGGCGATTTCGCGCGAGATGGGCCTGCCGCTCGACATCGACGATTTCCAGCGCGTCAGCGAGCGCACGCCGCTGCTGGCCGATCTGAAGCCAGCCGGAAAATATGTTGCCGCCGACGTGGACGCTGCGGGTGGAATCCAGTTAATCGCCAAGCGCCTGCTCGATGGCAAGCACGTCCATGGCTCCGCGATGACCGTTACAGGCCACACTTTCGCCGAAGAAGCCAGCAAAGCAAAAGAAACTCCTGGCCAGACTGTGATCGCGCCTTTGAATAAGCCGCTGAAAACCACCGGGGGCCTCGTTATCCTCAAAGGCAACCTCGCTCCAGGCGGCGGGGTAGTAAAAATGAGCGGCCACGAACGCGCCTCGCACACTGGTCCGGCGCGCGTCTTCGACTCCGAGGAAGCCGCGATGCATGCTGTGACCGGCAAACAAATCAAAGCCGGAGATGTGGTTGTGATTCGCTACGAAGGTCCAAAGGGTGGCCCCGGCATGCGCGAAATGCTGAGCGTCACTGCGGCGATCGTCGGCGAAGGCCTTGGCGAAAGCGTCGCGCTGCTCACCGATGGACGTTTCAGCGGCGCTACCCGAGGACTGATGGTCGGGCATGTGGCTCCGGAAGCGGCGCTGGGAGGCCCAATCGCGGCGATTCGCGAAGGGGACAAGATCACGATCGACACCAAGAGCCGCAAGCTGGAACTGGAAATCTCTGACGCGGAAATCGCTCGACGGATGGCCGGGTGGAAGCCTCCCACCCCACGTTACCAGACGGGAGTCTTTGCCAAATACGCCGCCCTGGTAACATCTGCGTCCGAGGGCGCTATTACGACGCCTCGCGGTCATCACTAAGTGTTGCTCATCGGGCAACTCCTTGTTCCGATTTTTCGAGCAGAGTAGTAAAGCCGCGTCCTTTTAAACGCTCAAGTTCCGCGAGTTCTGGAACGTGACGCTGGAGACCATGACTCCGCGTCGCAGGCGAAGAATCGGATACACTGCTCTTTTCGAGTGAAAGGAGCAAATTGTGTCCAAGTTCATCGTACGATTCCTGGCCATCCTGGGTGCTCTCGGCCTCGCCGGAATGGTGATCGTGATTGCGGTAGCTATCGGCTCGAAGGGTAAGGTTCCCTCCAAAACGATTCTCGAAGCCAACTTTGAACAGTCATTTCCGGAGGACATACCGGACACGCCAGCCGCGCGTTTTACGATGAACGACCGGCAAACGCTGCGCGACGTGGTGGACGCGATTGATCGAGGCGCGAATGACGATCGCGTGGCCGGCATGATTGCCCGCATCGGTGCTGCCTCGATCAGCATGGCGCAAGTGCAGGAGATCCGCGATGCTGTGCAGAGATTCCGCGCGCACAAGAAATTTGCGGTCGCCTATGCGGAGACGTTTGGCGAATTCGGCCCGGGCAATGGCGCCTATTACCTGGCGACTGCCTTTGATCACATTTATCTTCAGCCCTCCGGTGACGTCGGGCTTACCGGCATCATCATGGAGTCGCCTTTCATCAAAGGCACGCTCAGCAAGCTGGGCATGACTTTCCACGGGGATCACCGTTACGAATACAAGAACGCCCTCAACTTCTACACTGACACCAAGTACACGGGCCCGTACAAGGAAGCGATGACCGCGATCATGAACTCCTGGTTCGGCCAGATGAAGGACGGAATCTGCCAAGCGCGCGGAATCGCTCCCGACAAATTTCAGGCGATTGTGGATGCCGGACCCTATCTCGGCAAGGAAGCGGTGGACGCGAAGCTGGTCGATGCGGTTGCGTATCGCGACGAGGTTTATGGCAAGGTCAAGAGCCAGGCGGGCAGCGGAGCGGAACTGCTGTATCTCGATAAGTATCTGGAGCGCGCGGGCCGTCCGCATGATTCGGGGAAGAAGGTCGCGCTGGTGTTTGGAGTCGGCGGCGTGACGCGCGGCAAGAGCGATTTCGATCCGGTGCAGGGCAGCCAGACGATGGGTTCGGAGACGGTGGCGGGCGCGATTCGGGCTGCTGCGGACGACTCCGACGTGAAGGCGATTTTGTTCCGGGTAGACAGTCCGGGAGGATCTTATGTCGCATCCGATACGATCTGGCGGGAAGTCGTAAAGGCACGACAAGCGGGCAAACCGGTGATTGTCTCGATGGGAAATCTGGCGGGATCGGGCGGGTATTTTGTCGCGATGGCGGCGGATAAGATCGTCGCGGAGCCGGGCACGATTACGGCATCGATCGGTGTGCTGGGCGGAAAGATGCTCACCTCGGGCTTGTGGGATAAGGCCGGACTTTCCTGGGACGAAGTGCATCACGGTGAAAATGCCACCATGTTCACGGGCACGCAGGATTACACGCCCGCTGAATGGGGAAGATTCCAGGCGTGGCTTGACCGCGTCTATGTGGACTTCACCGGCAAGGTCGCCGAAGGGCGCAAGCTCCCGAAGGAAAAAGTTCTGGAGATTGCGAAGGGTCGAATCTGGTCTGGCCAGGATGCCAAGAACCTTGGCTTGGTGGACGAACTTGGCGGCTACGATACAGCGCTGAAACTGGCCAAGAGAGCGGCGAACATTCCGGAAAGCGACGACGTCAAGATTGTCGTGTATCCGCGGGCCAAAACTCTCGTTGAGTCTCTGATGCAGCGCCATGGGGCCGAGAATAGCGACAAGGAAGCCGTCGGCCAAACCCTGATCCGCATTCTGCAGGATGTACAACCGGTGGCGAGGGAACTGAAAGCGGCGGGAATCACGCACGCGCGGAAGGATCAGGATGACGTGCTGAGCATGCCGGAACTGGAAATGGAAAAGTAGGCTCTGGGAGTTGAAGCGTGAATCCGAAGGGATGAAGCCGAGAGCCTAGATTCCCAGCTTCTTCACTTCTTCGTTGTAGTACTTGCGGTAGAGGATGGTCCACTCCTCGGATCCTTCGATAATGGTCCGGCGCTGGCTTTCGATCTTCTGGCGGGCGGCCTGGTCGATGCGCGCTTCCTGCATGAACAGTTCTTCGAGAATCTTGCGGACTTCAAGGCGAATGGTGTTGCGGTCCTCGATGAACTCGACGTCGTCCATGTCCGCGACCGCGTCGGTTACGGTGTGGGCCAGTTTATTGACTTTGTCACGGCTCAAGCGCACAGTGGCGTATTCCTTCGGAGAACGGGCTTAAAGCACAGCCTTATATTTCTTCACGAGTTCGGTCTTCACCTTGCGGAACATTTCCTGATAGTTGGCGCCGCTCTTCTGCATTTCCTCGGAATAGGCTTCGAGGATGACGCGCACTTCGTCGTTGATACGATCTTCGAGCGCGAGTTCTTCCAGGAGCGAAGCGTGGACCTTCTCCGTTAAGGCAGAGGGAGTTTTCGTCTCGATGAGGCCGCTCGCAACCAGTTTTTTGGAAACTTCGCGCGCGAGATAGCTTACATATTCTTTGGAAAAGAGCATGATGACAGACTGTTTGTGAAGAGAAAGTCTAACACAGGCGAGTTCTGAGCCACGAGTTGCGAGCCCCGGGTTTCGCATAAACTGTCGCTCGCTACGGACTCGAGGCTCGCAAGGCGTTGGCGACTGACTGAGGGAAGCCGTACAATAGTGACACTGCATGTCTCCGCACCCAGACGATCTAACCGGAATGAAAGACGATATGACCGCCTTCATTGAAGGCCTGGGCATGCGGCGCTTCTTTGGCTATGTCGAGTGCGAAGAAGTTCCCAGCGTGCTGTGGGACTCGGGCCAGAATCCGGATGGGTGGAAGGATTTTGTGGAGCTCGCCAAATCCACGAGCGCGGCATTCCTGACGATGCACGCGTGGGTGCTGGACCGGGAAGAGTACGAACGCTTGACGCAGCGCCTGGCGGATGGCGATTACTCCAGCGACGAGGACCTTGAGGAAGGCCGGTGGTTGAAGACCTATGTCGGCAAAACCGGCTTCGTACAACTCGGCTGGGCCTACCAGGGATGCATGTTTGTCTATGAGGCGGGAACGGAGTGGTACGAGCACTACCAGCATCTGCGGGAACTGGCGGATGATACGGGCGGGTTCATGATCGATGAAACCGGTCACGACGAAGAACCCTAGCGGTGGCTAAGAACGTTCGTTCGTGCTACCCCTCTAAACGGTTTCAATCACTTTGATTTCGTCACAGATTTCTGAGACGAGTTCATTCGGTTCCTGGGGGAGCGAACTGCGCGCCGCTTCCGGAAACTGGGCGATCGTCTCATGGTAGCTCTGCACCGTCCGGTACTGCGTCACTCCAAAACCGAGGGAATCTGCGAGCAGGCAACTTGGCGGCAGGATGGAAGCTATGCTCCGGCCGACGGCGGGCGGGTCGTGGTGAGAAAGAGTGACATCCAGAAAAGCTTCTGGAATATTCCAGGCTAGCACCAGCGCGCGTCCCGCCTGGCAATGATCGATGCCGCAAAACTCCCACTCTGACTGAAGAAGGTCACGTGGCTGGTCGGCGCCTTTTTCGACGACACGCGCGTAGGCTTCGGGCAGAGCGGACGCCAGCGCCACGCGTCCGACATCGTGCATAATGCCAGCCGTGTAGGCGAAATCGCGATCGAACCCGCAGCGGCTGGCCGTTCGCTCGGCAATGATGGCGGACGCGAGACTGTGGCGCCAGCATGCTTGCAGGAGCGGAGTGAAAGATTGCCGCAGATACGACTTCAACCCCACCGTGATGACTATGCTCCGCAAGCGCTGAAAGCCGAGCAGCATTGAGGCCTGCAGAACACTCGTGATGTTCTTGGAGAAGGCCACCAGCGGGGAGTTAGCGATCTGGAGAATGGCTGTCGAAAACGCGGCATCGGCGCGGATCAGGTTACATAACTCGAGCAAAGAAGTGTCCGTCCCTGCCATCAGGTTCAGGGCTTTAAGCGCAACCGCGGGAAACGGGGGAAGCTTGTCCGGTTTCCACGCGGGGTGAACCGGCAACAGCGCTTTGGAAGGGGAGCTAGCCATATCGACGCCAAAGATTTAAATCGGCAATCACGGCACTTTTCTTTAGTGACCCTGAGTTCCGAGTCTTCGCCGGGCGGAGGACGGTTATGCCAGTCGTTGTTGGGCGGCGTCTCGGGCCGCCGTCTGCTGGCGGCGCATTGTGGGGATTAAATAAGCTGCTAATCTGATTCGTTCACGAAAACTACTTATGCGATGGGCCTCCAAGGCGGTCGATGGAGCGAAGGCTCGGCTCCTGGCATCGGCGCTGGGTGATTTGAAGTTGGATATCGCTTCAGATTCTCTTCCGGTGCTCGCCGGTCTGCTGGTCGGGCGCGGCATCTCCGATCCCGAGGCCGCAGCGCGTTTTCTCGCGCCTTCGCTGGACCACCTGCATGATCCCTTGCGGATGTCGGGCATGAAGCTGGCGCTCGATCGTCTGGAGGGGGCGGTCGAGCGCAAAGAGAAAGTGTTGATCTATGGCGACTACGACGTAGACGGCACAACCGCAATCGTCATCCTGAAGACCGCCCTTGAACTGAGTGGCGGCGCGGCGGATTTCCATGTGCCGCACCGCATCCGGGAAGGCTATGGCATGCGCGACGAAGTGATCGAACGGGCCGCGGCCAATGGCGTGCGGCTGATCATCAGCGTTGACACCGGCATTCGTGCGTTTGCCGCCGCGGAAACCGCGCGCCGCACCGGGGTCGACCTCATCGTCACCGATCATCATCTCCCTGGGCTGGACGGAGTTCCGGAGGCGCTCGCGGTCGTGAACCCCAATCAGGCCGAGTGCGAATATCCCTGCAAATATCTTTGCGGAGCCGGGGTGGCTTTCAAATTGGCGCAGGGGCTGTTGCAACGCCGGCTGGACGCGAAGGACCAGTCCAAGCTTCTGATGTCGTTTATGAAGGTGGTGGCGATCGCCACGATCGCCGATGCCGTGCCGCTGCTCGGCGAGAACCGCGTGTTTGCCAAGCTGGGATTGCAGGGCCTGCGGTCTCCTGTGAACGCGGGATTGAAGGCGCTGCTGGAAGTCGCCAAACTGGGCGATGGTCGCGAGATGACATCGACCGAGGTCGCCTTCCGCGTGGCTCCGCGCCTGAACGCCGCCGGGCGCATGGACGTCGCGCGCGACGTGGTCGACTTGTTCAGCGAGAGAGATATGGGGCGCGCCCGGGAGATTGCCGGCCGCCTCGACCAGCTCAATGCCGAACGCCAGGAGGAAGAGAGGCGCATACTGGACAGCATCGAGCGTCGCCTTGTGGATGAGCCCGCGCTCCATGAAGCCTACTGTGTGGTAGTTGACGGAGAGGCGTGGCATCGCGGGGTGATCGGCATCACGGCGTCGCGCATCGTGGAACGTTACACGCGCCCCACGCTCGTCATCTCGCGCGAAGGCGAAGAGGCGCATGGGTCGGGACGGTCGATCCCGGCATTCCATCTGCTGGACGCGCTCGAGTCGTGCCACGATCTGTTCTCGCGCTACGGCGGACATGCGCACGCGGTTGGGTTTGCATTGCCCAGTAATAATGTGCAGAAGTTGCGGGAGCGACTCGACACTTATGCTCGCGCCCGGCTGACCATTGCCGATTTCGAACCGCAGCTTGAGGTTGATCGCGAGTTGCCGCTGGATGAGGTGACGCCGGAGTTGCAGCGCGCGTTGTGTCTGCTCGAACCATTTGGGATGGAGAATCCCGAGCCGGTCTTTACTGCGAGAGCGGTCCGGTTGATGGGGCCGCCGCAAGCGGTGAAAGACAAGCATGTGCGGATGCGCGTGGCGCCGGCCGTAGTCAAGCCCTCCGCCTTCGGAGAACAACGGGCCGGCGAGACGCCGGCGCCACCACCAGCCGTGCAAAATTCATGGCGCAGCAATATTGCTTTCAAGGCGATGGGCTGGGGATTGAAAGAATCCTGCGACAAATTGCAGTTTCTTGCCGGCGACCGCCTCGACATCGCCTACACGCTTGGGATGAACGATCATCCGGAATTTGGCGGGCTGGAGTTGACGCTGCGCGACCTCAAACACATCGGTTAGCGCCGCGGCCTGTCTTTCGGTCTGCAGAGCGAAACTCTTTACAGCTTTCGGAGAAACGCTTATAGTGCCCGCCATGGATGGAACTTTATTCTGCAATAAATGCGGGGCCTCAAACGCGGCCAGCGCTCAGTTCTGCGGTCGCTGTGGCGCCTCCATGGGACCGGCGGCTCCGAGCAATCCTGCGCCAGTGCCTGCCGCGCCATATCCGTTGGGCGGAGCGGTTCCGGTTGCGCAAGCCGGTACCCGTTACGGCGGTTTCTGGATTCGTGTGATCGCGGCCATCGTCGATGCGGTTCTGGTACGTGTGGTCGTGCATCCGATCGCTGCTATTTTCGGCTTTGGAGGGCTGGCTGCCAGCGGCTTCGGCATGCACGGGTTTCACGGGGGCTTGAGTTTGCCCTTCATGATCTTTGGCGGCGGAGTCCTGGCGGCACTCACCATAGGGGCTGGCTGGCTCTACGAGGCACTCATGGAGAGTTCCTCCTACCAGGCGACGCTCGGCAAGATGATCTTCGGCATGAAGGTCACCGACCTTTCTGGCAACCGCATTTCGTTTGCGCGCGCGACTGGCAGGCACTTTGCCAAGATCCTGTCGGGAATGATCCTCTGCATCGGCTTCATTATGGTTGGCCTCACGGAACGCAAGCAGGGATTGCATGATCTGCTGGCGGGAACGCTGGTATGGCGGAACTGATTGCGATTGAAGTCAAAAGTAAGAAGTCAGATTGAAGAAGTAAACCTGATGTCGTCGCGCAATTTTTGGGAGCGCAACCGTCCGGATTTTTGCCTCTTCATTTTGACTTCTTACTTTTGACTTGGCTTCCACGCCCTCACTCCGATCTTTCCTTTAGACTTGACCCATGACCCTTCCTGTCACTCGGTTGCGCCGCTGGTTTGCGGCGGCGGCGATCCTGATGATTGCGATTGTGGCCGGGATGTATTTCTATGCGCGCTGGCGCGTCCGCGGCGTGGTGCACGAAATTCCGGCGCAGCTGGGCCTCGACATCCAGCAGACCGCGGAAGGCTTTTCCATCTCGAAGTCGGTGCAAGGCCGCACCCAGTTCACGGTCAGTGCATCCAAGGCCGTCCAGTTCAAAGAAGGAGGCCGGGCGGAACTGCATAATGTCAAAATCATCGTCTACGGCAAGGATTCCAGCCGCTTCGATCGCATCACCGGCGATGATTTCGAATTCGACCCCACCACGGGCAGCGTCGCCGCGAAGGGCAAAGTGCTGATCGATCTGGAAGCCAATCCCGAAGGAATCAAGAAGTCCGACCAGTCAGCTCCCGCGGAAGCCAGGAACCCAATTCATGTGGAAACCAATGGTCTGGTCTTCAACAAGAACACGGGCGACGCTTCGGCGAGTGGGAAAGTGGCGTTTGAAACACCGCAAGCCAAAGGCTCGGCCATCGGCGTGGAGTACGCAGCAAGCACGGGCACGATGACTTTGCGCTCGGCTGTCGAGGTGAACGTGGGCGGACCCAGGTCAGCGCGGCTCAGCGCCGATTATGGCGTGATCACAAAGGGTCCCCGTTTAGTGGTGCTCACCCACGTCCAAATGACTCGCCCAGGAGAGCGGGTGCGATCCGAACACGCCACGTTTTTTCTGCGCGGCGACAACACTGTCGAACGCATTCTCGCCGAGGGTGATGTGCAGTCCGAGTTGCACGGTAAGTCCGAGGGGCACGCTCGCGCCGATCGTGCCGACCTGACGCTGACCGGCACGCGGAATCAGCTAACCATGGCCGTGCTGACCGGAAACGTCCGGATGACGACGCAAGGGGAACAGCCCTCCGAGGGTAGCGCGGGAGAGGTCACGTTGAACTTTGGCGGCAACGAGATACTGCAGACGGTGCATGCCGCGGAGGGCGTCCGACTGGCGCAGAAACGACAAAGCGTGAACGGTATGGCCACGCAAGGCGGCGGGCAGGACGTTGAGATGATCGCCCCGGTCATGGACTTCATTGTGAAGGATGGGCATCAACTCGAGCTTGCCGAGACCAGCGGACCGCCCCGGATTGTGATCTCGCAGCCAGACACGAAACAGAAGACGGTGGTCACGGCGGACCGATTTACCGCGAAATTCACGGACACGAATCGCATCTCCGTACTGCACGGGGAGCCGAATGCCAGGATCGTCGGCAGCGCACCCGGACAGATCGACCGGGTTTCGACCAGTCCCACTCTCGATGCCGTGTTCCTGCCCCAGGGCGGTATATCGACCATCACCCAAGCGGGCGGACTTACCTACGTCAGCGGACCGCAAAAGGCCTGGGCAGAGCGGGGCACCTATACGGATGCCGATCAGATGCTGGTGCTGTCGGGATCTCCGCGGGTTGTGGACGGAGGGCTGACGACGACGGCGCAGACGATTCGGTTTAACCGCACGACCGGAGATGCGGTCGCCGAAGGCAACGTCAAGAGCACGTACTCCGATCTGAAAGCGCAGCCGGATGGCGGCATGCTCGCCTCGTCCGACCCGATCCATGTCGTGAGCCAGAGCATGACGGCGCATCGTTCCTCGGCGGTGGCCGTATACCAGGGGAACGCGAGCCTATGGCAAAACGGCAACGTGGTGGAAGCTCCAAGACTGCAATTCGACCGCGATCACCGGTCTCTGGTGGCAGACAGTAGTCCGACACAACTGGTAAAGACCGTCCTGGTGCAGGTGGACAAGACCGGGAAGGTGACCCCGGTCCTCATCAATTCGGCTCATCTGACTTACGCCGATGCGCAGCGTAAGGTGCTGCTCGATGGGGGGGTGACGGCAAAGGGCGCCGATGCCACCCTTACGGCGCGGCAGATGACGGTATTTCTGGTAGCGCGCAGCCAGTCGGCTCCGTCAGCAGCGACTTCGGGCGCGTCGGGCCTTGCGAGTTCAGGACAGATTGAGAAAATCGTGGCCGAAAATGACGTTGTCGTGACTCAACCGACGCGGAGAGCGACCGGCGACCGCCTGGTTTATACCGCCGCTGATGACAAATCGGTCTTGACAGGGGGACCGCCTAGCATTTTTGATGCCGAACGGGGCAGAATCACGGGCGATTCGTTGACTTTCTACAGACACGATGATAGGGTGCTCGTGGAAGGAAGAATAACGTCCCCGTCGGTGACCAGGACGCAAGTGGCACGATAAATGCATACGCTGTCAACCGACGAAATTGGAAAGTCCTACCGTGGCCGGCGCGTAGTAAGTGGAGTGAGCCTGCAGGTTCTGCAGGGAGAAGTGGTCGGGCTTTTAGGGCCCAATGGCGCCGGAAAAACCACCAGTTTTTATGCCATCGTTGGGCTGGTGCCTCCCGACACCGGGCGGGTTCTGTATGACGAACAGGATATCACCAGCGTTCCCATGTACTTACGGGCGCGGCAGTATGGTATCAGCTATCTCCCCCAGGAAGCCTCGGTTTTTCGAAAACTGACAGTTGAGGAAAATATTCTGGCCGTGCTGGAGGCTCAGCCGATTTCGTGGCATGAGCGCCGGGAGAAGGCCGAGAAGCTGATCGACCAGCTCGGGCTGGAGCACATCCGGCAAAACAAGGGATATGCCCTGTCGGGCGGGGAGCGGCGGCGAGTTGAGATTGCCCGGTCGCTCTGCATCAATCCGACTTTCATCCTGCTCGACGAGCCGTTCTCGGGAATCGATCCCATCGCTGTTCTGGACTTGCAGAAGATTATTTCGGACTTGCGGGCGAGTGGCATTGGAATCCTGATCACGGACCACAACGTCAGGGAAACGCTCTCGGTGACGGATCGCGCTTACATCATTAATGAAGGGCGGATTTTCCGCTCCGGTACTCCAGAACAGTTGGGAAGTGACCCGGAGGTACGGCGGGTTTATCTGGGGGAAAGTTTTTCGCTGGTGTGATGTCAGTTACCAAGGCTTAGGCAGATTGGACTTTCGTGCCGAGCCTATATGGCCCGCGGCATGAGAAGCTGAAAGAGGCAAGCCAGAAGTAAGAAGTCAGATTTGAGAAGTAAAGGCGTCTGTGGTCGGCATCATTCTGGTTCCAAAGGTTTTTACTTCTTCAATCTGACTTCTGACTTTTGACTTGCCTGTAGGAATGCTGAGTTTATTTTCTTAATTAAATCATGGTTCTTCTTCAGCACAAACTGAACGTAAAGCTTTCGCAACGGCAGATCCTTACGCCGGGCCTCGTGCAAATGGTCTCGGTGCTCGCGCTCAACAAGCTTGAGCTCAAGGACATGATCAACGCCGAGATGGTCGAGAACCCGGTCCTTGAGGAACTGGAAGACGCCGTCCCCATGCTGGACGACGTTGGGCGCCAGGAAGAAGAGCGCGACCGCATTGCCGCCAAGGCCACCACGGAAGAAAATCCCATCACGGCGACCGAAAAGAAGGACCCCTTCGAGGAGATCGACTTCGGCTCGTTCTTCCAGGAGTATCTCGATCCGGGCTATCGCAGTTCGGGCGAGATGGAGGAAATCGAGAAGCCTTCGTTCGAGAACTTCCTGTCCAAGCCGGGCAATCTGACCGACCACCTGATGTGGCAGCTCGGTGCGATTTCAGTCCGGCCACCGGTTCACGAGGCTGCAGAGTTGATTATTGGCAACCTGAACGAAGAAGGATATCTGATTGCCAGCGACGATGAGTTGCTGGGGATCGCGCCGGTAGCCGCGCCGGAGGTAGATGCGCAGACCCAGGCGAAGATCGTCGGGCAAGCTGAAGCGCTCGGTCTGGAAGCCGTGGCTCCGGCCTTGCCGGTGTCCGAGTCCCCTGAAATTGATGCGGGTCCGGGAGAGTCGCAGTTTGACCGGGCGTTGTTGAACGATACGCTGATTGATCCGTTGTCGGGTAATACGCCGGATCAAGCAACGCTGAAACATTTCTCGTTGGGCGAAGCGCCTTTGGCGGACGCGCCACTGGAAAGTGGCTCTCCGTTCCAGTCCATGACCGACGGGGCGACGGGCCAGCACGGGATTATCGCCGAGAGCACTTCAGAAATCTCGATGCCGAGCGCGGCCGCCGAGACGTCAGCGCCTGCGGCCGGCAAGAGCAATGGGACTCCGGGCACAGGGACAGCGACGGCCACTGCGCGCGCCCCGCTGGCGGTAAACTTCACGCTTGCCGATCTGCACGAAGCTCTGGAAGTTGTGCGCCAGTTGGATCCGCCAGGCGTTGCCTGCCGCGACCTGCGAGAATGCCTGCTGCGCCAGCTGCACTACCATATGCAGCAATTGCAGCAGCATCGCAATGGCGAATGGCGCGACCGAAGAAGTTCTGAACGATGCGATTGCCGTCGTCGATCAGCACCTGCATGCCATCACGCTGAAGCAGTTCAAGGAAATCGCGCGCGCCATCCGGCGCCCGCTGGAAGCCGTGCAGGCTGCGCTCGAATATATCCGCACGCTCGATCCGCGTCCGGGGCTGCAGTACAACAAAACTCCCGCGCGGCTGATTGAGCCCGACGTCGCATTCGTCAAGCATGGCGACGAGTGGCTGATCATCATGAACGACGAGGACATGCCGCAGTTGCGCCTGAACCCCGCCTACAAGCGGCTGCTGACGCGCGAGGGCAACGACAAGGACACGCGCAACTACGTCAAGGACCGCTACAAGTCGGCCATCCAGCTCATCAAGAATATCGAACAGCGCAAGCAGACCATCACCAAGGTCTGCTATTCGATCGTGGCGCGCCAGCAGGACTTCCTGGAACGCGGAATCGATCAACTGAAGCCGATGATGATCAAGGAAGTGGCCGAGGAAATTGGCGTGCATCCTTCGACGGTGAGCCGCGCGGTGGCCAACAAGTACGTGCATACGCCGCAGGGCGTGTTCGAATTGCGCTACTTTTTCTCCGAGAGTGTGCAAGGACCCGGAGGGCGGCGGCACTTCGCTGCTGATTTTGAAAAGGCGGGTCAAGAAGCTGATCGAGGAAGAAGATCCTGCGCGCCCGCTGACCGACGAACAGATTACCCGCATCCTGCAGTCGCAAGGCATCGATGTGACGCGCCGCACCGTGGCAAAATACCGGGAAGACATGAAGATTCCGAGTACGCACCAAAGAAGAGTGAAAAAATAAGTCAGAAGTAAGAAGTCAAATTGAAGAAGTGAACCCAGTGGCCGATTTTACTTCTTCAATCTAACTTTGTCACTTTTGACTTTTAATCTTGTGGAGGTGGCTCAATGAACGTGGAGTACACCGGTCGGCAATACGAAATTCCTTCTAACATCCGCAAAGAAGTTGAAACTGGCCTAATAAAATCCGCAAAATCCTGGGGGACCGTTTCGAAACCAAGGTGATTCTCGCCGTCGAAAAGCACCGGCACAAAGCCGAAATCACGATCAACCCGCCGAATGGCCCAATTGTGGGCGCGGCGCAGGCCACCGACATGGTCTCCGCGGTGAACGACGCGCTCGACCACCTGCACAGCAGGCGCTGAAATACAAGACGAAGTGGCTGAGCAAGAAGCGCAAGGCTGTCAAGAAGTTCAATGGGCAGGCGCTGGAAGAAAACATCGGGGGTCCCTTGGACTGGCCGATAGCGCGACCGTGTCGGTGACGGTTCATAAATTTCCGTCGGTTGCCAAGACAACCGAAGTGCATCTGGTGCGCTCCGCGGACTCGGTTGCGCTGCGTCCCATGACGCTCGAAGAAGCCATCAAAGAAGCACATTTCCGCGACCGCGACGTCTTCGTGTTTCGCGATCCCAAGGGCAAGCTCATGGTGCTGCACCGCAGGCGTGACGGCAAAATGGAGTTGATCGAAGCTCCGTAGATAACGATCAGCGGTCAGCTATTGGGAAACGTATTGCACCGCCGAGACACAGAGAGCGCAAAGAAGATGTTTGCGTATTCTCCACGCTCTCGCAGCCTCGGGGATGAAAAGCCTATACGGTGCTGGTGACTGACTGAGCCCACGTCAGGGCCTGCCACCATGTTTCGCCGACTTCATCGTCCGTCAGGCTGAGTTGTTTCGCCAGTATGCTCGACTGATCCCACTCGCCGGACTCCTGCGCCAGCATGAGTTGGTACAAAGGACGAAGGCCGCCACTCTGGCCGAGCAGCGCTGCTTTGATCTCATGGTCGACGGGCACCTGGGCCAGCACTGTGTCCATTTCGACCTGCAGAATCGCGTCCATGATCGAGAGCAGTCCCATGAGGAACAGGTCGTTGCTCGATCGCAGTCGCTCCGACAGCAGTTCACAGAAGCGGGCGCGCGTCATCCCCATGAGCACCAGTTCGCTGCATCCTTGTTCCGCGGCCCCGACGGTGACGACGAGGCGGATCCAGCGCCGGAATTCGCGCTCGCCCAGGATTGCCATGGCGTGGCGTACCGATTTGATTTCAAGGCAAAAGCCGAAAATCGGGGAATTGAGATAGCGCAACAGGCGGTAACAGACGGAGGGTTCCTGTTTCAGCAGCTTCTCCAGTTCGCGAAGGTCGATTTCCGAACGCGACACCATTTCGAGCAGGCGTAGATGGCGGGCACGGCTGGCCGGAACCTCGCGCCCCACGACCAGCTCCGGACGGCAGAAAAAGTAGCCCTGAAAATAGTCGAAGCCCATATTACGGGCCTCGTAGAATTCGCGGGTCGTCTCGAGTTTTTCCGCCAGCATGCGGCACTTCGCGGAACCGAAGCGCTGCATCAGCTTGACTCGTTCTTCCAGGCGAGTTACCCGGACGTCGATTTTTATGAAATCCGCAAACTCGGCCAGGGGGGTGCGTGGATCGTTGGGCAGGAAGTCATCCAGCGCGATCTGGTACCCGGCAGTTTTCAGGCGCTTGCAGGCGGCGAACACGCGGTCTTCGGGCTCCACGCTTTCGAGAATCTCCGCAACCGTTTGACTGGGAGGAAGCAGCGTGATCAGGTCGCGAAGCAGGATCTCGCGAGTGCAATTCAGAAAGGCGCGGGTATTGTGGCAAAGAGTGTTCAGTCCGAACAGCAGCGAACTATCCAAGGTTGAGCGCGACGCCAGATCGGGGTCGCCATTGAAGTGGTCCTCGATCCCGTTGCGGAAAAGAATTTCGTATCCGAATGCCTTCTGGGAGCGATCGAGAATTGGCTGCCGAGCCACAAAACGCTGCCCCGGCGCGGCCAGCGAGGTTGGGCGCGCTTTCGGGACGGAATCCGAAGCGGGACCTGAAACAGGGGCCGGGGAGGAGGTCGCAACAACGATCACTTCTGAAGAACTGCCGGGTTTCACTGTTCTTCTATCGGTTGTGCGGCAGGGAACTTCAGACAAATCTACAAGAGGCAGACCTTTAGTAATGGATAGAATGTGGAAAAGTAAGGGGTTTCCCCCCTTGCGCAGGGGACGCTTCCTAGGTAACATCAAGGTGTTCTCAAGCGGCTGTGCTTCTCAGCGGGCCGCATGCGCCCAATCAACTCCAGGCGCCTATAAAGTTGAACATCGTTCTCTAATAGCATCCAATGCCGAAGTGGGGCTCGGTAGTCCGTTGGCAGGTGTGTATTAAGCCGCATGTAAGTGCGCCGCCAAGGGGCGTGAGTGGAAGACGAAACAATCGGGCCTGCGATCCAGGCCGGGAAGTAACTTCAAAAGCTTAACAAGAGAAAATCCATGAATGCAGGACCCGGACACTCCTCCTCGGGAGGAGGAAGGCACAAACGGCGCCGTGGGCGTCGCTCGCAACGACGGACCGGAGGCGCAGCCAGCGGCCGCGTACGCCCGGAACATCAGGGAATTTTTACCGCTCCGATGGATCACAGCTACCGCGCCAATATCAATGGTGCGGGCGACAACGGGAACGGCCGTCCGCGGCGCCCCGGCTTTTCGGCGGCCTATCCGGTGGTCGATCCCGAGCCGCTCCCTGCTCCCGCCGAAGATTCAGCCTCCCGCGTCTTCGCATTTGTCGAGGACCTGTTTTTCCTCAGCAAGATTCAGGATACGGGCCGCAAGATGAACGTGAAAGTCGAGTTCGTCAAGACCGAGAAGGACCTGGCCGAGCACATGAAGAACAATGGCGAAGAGAAGCCGTCGCTGATCATCTTCGACCTGAACAACGCCAATGCCAAACCTTTGACCCTGATTCCAAAACTGAAGAGCAAGCTTAAGAAGGGAACGTCGATCATCGGCTTTCTGTCGCATGTGCAGGGCGATCTGAAGCAGAAAGCGCACGAAGTAGGCTGCGACATGGTGCTGCCGCGATCGGCGTTCTCGCAAAATTTGCCGCAGTTGCTGCGCCGGCACGGAGCGGCCGAGGCCGCCTCGAACGCCGCCGACTAGAAGGCCGAGGTCGGATTGCAGACGTGAAGGAACCACTTCGCGGTAAGCAGATTCCATCCTTACCTCTACAATCTGGCCTCTAACCTCTGACCTTGCCTGATACAATCTCGCCGTGTTCTCTCCAAGAATTCCACAAGGGGCCGGGGCAGCAATCCTGCTTGCAGGGCTTATGGCCTTCGCGCAACAGCCTCCCGCCAAGCAACAGCCTCCGGTAAAAGTTAACGTGCTCAACGTGTGCACGCCTTCGGCCGACGAGCAGAAGGAACTGTCTGCAGCTCTGGCCAAGGTCCCGGCCAAGCCCGCGTTCGGCAAGGATTTCGAGATGGCGCGCGGGCACTCGACGCTCGATCCGAATGCGCCGATTCCGGGCATGGAGCCGTTGCCACCCGATGCGGCCGCGTCCGCCGATTGGGTGCGAGTGCGCCGCGAGTTTCCTGCCGGTGGGATGTTCAGCAATGTTCAATACTCATTCAGCGTGGACGCCAACAACATGGTGGAGACGCTGGTGCTGCGCGTGCGCGACCCCAAGGACCTGATGCAGGTTTCCATCGAGGACAACGCTTCTTCGGTGACTTCGGCAAGCGCCATGCTGTCGGCAGATACGCCGGTCTCGCGCATAAGGCTGGAACGTTTCGGGAAGGCGTCGGTGGCGCTGGCGCGATGTCCCGCCACCGCGGACAAACCCGGCCCGGATCAAAGCGCGTACGAACCGATTTTTCGCAGCGCTTCGGCGATTCTGAATCACTATCGCGACGCGTTGGGCGTTCGCAAGACGGTGCCGCAGGAACTGGCGCGTCTCGGCGTGGGGATACCTTCCAAGGCCGCGGGCGGCAGCAAGAAAAAACCTTAGTCTGTCCCGCGATTTCGCAGTCTGCACCAAAAATCGTTGTGCCGGAATCTAAATGAACACTTCTTTGAATCCTATGGAAACTCGCAATGTTGTGATCATTGGCTCGGGCTGCGCCGGTCATACCGCCGCGCTCTACACCGCCCGCGCCAACTTGAAGCCGCTCGTCATTGAGGGGCACGAACCCGGCGGCCAGCTTTCCATGACTACGCTGGTCGAAAACTTTCCCGGCTTTCCCGATGGAATTCAGGGTCCGGAACTCATCGAAAACATGCGCAAGCAGGCATCGCGATTCGGCGCGGAGTACCGCATCGGGCACGCGGTCAAAGCCGACTTGAGCAAGCGCCCGCTCGAGTTGACGATCGGCAAGGACATTATCCAGACGCGCACGCTCATCATTGCTAGCGGGGCTTCGGCGCGCTGGCTCGGACTGCCCAACGAGCATGCGCTGATTGGGCACGGTGTTTCCTCGTGCGCGACCTGCGACGGCTTCTTTTTCTCGGGCAAAGAGATCGCCGTCATTGGCGGGGGCGATTCCGCGATGGAAGAGGCGACGTTTCTGACGCGTTTCGCGAGCAAGGTGACGCTTATCCATCGCCGCGAGCAGTTTCGCGCGTCGAAAATCATGCTGGATCGCGCCCGCGCCAATCCGAAAGTCGCCTTTATGACGGACACGATTGTCGACGACGTGCTTGATGTCAGCAAGAAAGAAGTGACCGCTCTACGCCTGCGCAACGCCAAGACCGGCGAGAGCTGGGAATTTCCTACGAGCGCCATGTTTCTGGGAATCGGGCACATTCCGAATGCGAAGATTTTTGAGGGCCAGCTCGATGCCGACGCCGACGGCTACCTCGTAACGCACAAAAACGTTTTTACCAAAGTGCCCGGTGTATTCGCCTGTGGAGACGTCCAGGACCGCCGCTACCGACAGGCCATTACCGCTGCCGGTTCGGGCTGCATGGCAGCGCTCGAGGTGGAAAAGCATCTGGAGGAAGAAGGCCACTGAGGTTGGCACAGGCGCATTCACAAAAGAGGATTGAATGAACAGGAAGCGCCTGGGGTTCGTCTCCCCCTCGTGTTGGTCGCGAGCACTCGCTGATTTTTGAATCCTCTTTCCACTTTTTGCGTCTGAATGGTGACCGCGCAAGGAGGATTGTTCATGCAATACACACGCCTCGGCAATTCGGGATTGATTGTGTCCCGGATGGCATACGGCGTAATGACATTCGGCGACGGGACCGGCTCCAGCCATCCGATGGCGCAGACCTGGAAGACGCCGCAGCAGGAAGCCGACGCGCTGGTCGGGAAGGCGATCGATTCCGGCATCAACATTTTCGATACCGCTGACGCTTATACCGAGGGCCGGGCCGAAATGATGCTGGCGCAGGCGCTCGGAGCGCGCCGCAAGCAAGTCGTGATTTCGACGAAGGTCGGCTTTCGTACCGGTCCCGAATTAACAGCGACCGGCGGATCGTTCCAACATGTGGTGGCCGGAGCGGAAGCCAGCCTGAAGCGGCTGAAGACCGATTACATCGACCTGCTTTCGATCCATCGACTCGACCCTTACACTCCGCTGGAAGAGACTGCGCGCGCTCTGGAGAATCTGGTGCAGCGTGGACTGGTGCGCTACGTGGGCTATTCCAACTTCAGCGCGTGGCAGTCGGCCAAGATGCTGGGGATTCAGCAGCGACTTGGCTATTCTCCGTTGATCGCAGCGCAGATGTATTACTCGCTGGTCGGGCGCGATCTCGAAAATGAAGTCGTGCCGTTCTGCAAGGACGCGGGCATCGGTATTGTCGTGTGGAGTCCGCTGGCGGGAGGGTTTCTGAGCGGCCGCTACACGCGCAAGGATCCAACCGGCGGCAAAGGCCGGCTGGCGAATTTTGACTTCCTGCCTACCGATAAAGAGAAAGGCTATGGTCTGATCGATCGCATGCAGGCGATCGCATCCAGTCACAAAGCGACGGTTGCGCAACTGGCGCTGGCGTGGTTGCTTTCCAAGGATTATGTGAGCACGATTCTCATGGGCGCCAGCAACTTGCGCCAGTTCGACGACAATATGGGCGCTTTCGACGTGAAGCTGTCGTCCGACGAACTGAACGAACTCGAGCAGTTCACCAAGCCGAATTCCGTTTATCCCAACTGGTTTCAGGAAAAGACGCAGGACGCGGCCGTGACGCAGGCCTTAGGCAAATCCTGAGAGGAGTTTCAAGAATGGCAACCACAAAGTGCCAGCACCTCGGCGAAATTCACAAAGTGACTCCCAGCGGCAAAGGGTGCAAGGAATGCCTGGAGATGGGTGACACGTGGGTTCACCTGCGCCTGTGCCTGGAGTGTGGCCACGTAGGGTGCTGCGACTCGTCGAAGAACAAACACGCCCGCGCCCACTTCCAGTCGACCAGGCACCCGATCATCCAGTCGTTTCAGCCTGGGGATGATTGGCGCTGGTGCTACATCGACGATATGTACGTCGATTGATGGCAAGCTGACTTATGACTGATACGACATCAACCGCGACCATGCTGGCGCGACTTCACGATCAGATGGCTGGGAGAATCGCTCCTTCGCCAATTGCGACGCTGATTGGTTTCAAACTGGTTGCGATCACTCCGGGAGCGGCGACCATCACACTCGAAACAGGGCCGCAACATGCCAACCCGATGGGCACGCTGCATGGCGGGATTCTGTGCGACATTGCGGATGCGGCCATGGGCATGGCCTACGCCGCAAACCTGGCCGAAGGCGAAACGTTCACCACGCTCGAACTCAAGATCAGCTTTCTGAAGCCCGTCTGGAAAGCAACTCTTACGGCTGAAGGCAAAGTCTTGAAGCAGGGACGCACGACTGGACTCGTAGAGTGCCGCATCACCGATGAGCAGGGCAAGCTGGTCGCGCACGCTACCTCGACCTGCATGACGCTGCGCGGCGCTTCTGCTGAAGGACGTTAAGCAAGTACCCGCTTGCGCGTAGAAGCTGGCAACGTCTCGCATGCCGTGCGGAGTACCAGCCTTGGCGCTCGGCTACGAATCTTGATCAGGAAAGGCACGGTGCGCTTGGCATCGTACTTTGTTGCTTCGCGCAGAAGCCAGCCAAGACCCTTCTGCACCATGTCGTCTTCGTCGTCTAGAAGCATTTCAGTCAGCCGCATGATCTCGGGGAAGAACTGCCTTTGACGCGCGCCGCGAATCAGCGCAACGCAGGCCGCTCGCCGGCGCCAGCGATTTCGCGACCTGGCCCAGACGAAGGCCTGCTTTGCCAGAGCAGGATTGGCGGCCACCATCGGCGACAGCACGTAATGCGCGAGCGCATCGTGGTCAGCCCAGCTCGTGATGCGGTCGATCCATGATGCAAAGAGCTGGAACTCGCGCTTGCCGAAATCCCCGGTCTGATTTTCGAGCAGGAAGACGGCAAACACTTTCTCTTCGAGCATGCGACCGGAGAAAAGCTGATCGGCAACCTGCACCACGAAAGCCATTCCTTGCTCCCGTGCAATGCTGCGCCGGAAACGCACCGCAACCTTTCGAAGTTCGGCGGTTCGCCAGCCGCGCGACTGGACCTCTTCCTTAAAAAAGTGTTGGACTTCCGTGGAATGCGGCGACGATCCACCATCCTTCAGGACGCGCCGGATGTGGCTTGCAATGTACTGCGGCGTGATTTTGGGCTTTGGCATGTTGCAGTCTTGCCCAGCGCTACGGCCGCGCTGGGAGTCATACGTTAAGAGACCGGAGCCTCGCTGCCGGTTCTGACGATCTTGTCATAAATCCAGAGCAGGAGCGCCGTGGCAATTCCTACTCCGGTCACGCTCCACCAAATGCGCGCGGGTTGATGCGCTACTTCTCCGAAGTGGTGAACCAGAGTTCCGCCGAACCATCCGCCGATCAGCGAGCCGATGCCAATCGGCAGGAACGCGAAGCCCATGTAGGTGCCTTGCTGTCCGGGAGGCGCGAGCCGCGAAATATATTCGTAGTAGCGCGGCGACTGGATGATTTCTCCGAGGGCGAGCACGAACAGCGACAGGATTGCGCCGGGAACCGTCGGCCAGAAGGCGAGGATCAGCCACGATGCGGATGTAATCACGGTGCCGATGATGACGGCTTGAAATGCGGGAATCTTGCGCGTCAGGTAATTGATGGCGAGGGTCAGGCAGATGACGGTTAATCCGTCTGTTACCAGAATTATTTCGACGTCCGCGGCGGAATTGATGTAGCCGTGGATGTATCCGGGCAAACTGATGTACTGCTGCCAGAACACGACCCAGTAGCCGGTAAAGAGCACCAGGAACCACATGAAGCGGCTGATCCCGGCCAGAACCAGGATCAGAAAACGCAACCCAGATCCACCACGGAACTGCCATCTGCGGATAGAAAAAGACGACGATGCGCAACACTAGCGCGACCGCCAGCACGGGCAAAACCAGCCATGCTTTTCCTACTACCACGCAGAAATTGCGGGCAACGGTTGCGATTGAAGGTGGAGGAGCGTCTCCTGCTTTGCGGGGCTCGCGGAAAAACAGGACGACGACGAAAAACATCAGGAAGACGCTCAGCGCGGCGACTCTATAAACGCCTTCGACTCCCAAATGCCGGTGAGCCCACGAGGCGAAATACGGTCCGGCTGCGCCGCCGATGTTCACCATCGTGTAGTAGATCGAATAGCCGATGGAGCGAACATTCTCTTTCGATGCGCGCGCCGTTGTGCCCACAACGCAAGGCTTTACCATCGAGATGCCGAGAGCGGGGAGCGCGAGAATGAAGCCGACGAAGAGCGCCAGCGGGACGACGTTGCGCACCGGAGCCAGCCACGGAGCCCCGATCGATCCGATCAGAAAATACGCGACCGCCAGAATGAGGTAGGCGGTCGAAAGAGCGCGCCGGAAGCCGATACGGTCGGCGACTGCTCCGCCAAAGATGGCGAGAAACCAGACCATGCCGCCGAAGATGCCGGTCAGCGTCCCGGTCTGCTCGGTGGAGAAATTCAGGCGCTCCTGCAGGTAGAGAGCTAGAGAAGCAAACGCTCCGTAGTAGGAAAGGCGCTCGAAGATTTCCGTGAGGTTAGCGATCCAGAAGGGACGCTCGAAGCCGGTGCGAATTTCCTGCAGGCGTTCCGCGAAGGTCAAAGAGTCTCCTGTTATTGGTGTGGGGCAGGTGATCTCGCACCTGATGCCGTCGCTAAACGCTCAGCCGTTCCCTCAATTGCGCGCTGGTCAACCCCGCCACGTGAATCACTTTATTCCGGCTGGTTTCGCCGGAGGCAATAGTAACGGAGGATCGCGCCACCTTCAAAAGTTTTGCGAAGAATTCGACGCACGCCTGGTTTGCCTTGCCATCCACCGGCGGAGCCGTCAGGGCGACCTTGAGCGCGTCGCCGACTTCGCCGGTGATGGCGTCCTTCCTGGCGCGGGGATGAACGCGGACGCTAAACGAAACGCCAGACTCGAGCTGCCGGATGGGGATCATTCCTGGGGAATCTCGAAAGATTACTTCGTCGATGAGCGCTACCGCAAGGATCGCCGTGTACATTATCGGGCGGCAGGCTGAGGCTGAATTCAGAAAAGTGGGGGGGTACCCCCCCCCCTACCTAAAATCAGTTAAATTATTGATAATAAATAAGTTATCTCTAAACTATCCAAAAGATTGGACTTAGCTGCGAATTTCGCCATTTGGCGTGCACTTGCGGAGTGGTGACCGGGGCCATAAGTTGTCAAATAGCGAGGAAAAGTTTGCGGCCGGAAATGGCTTCGTCTCTGGAGACGGGCGCAGTTTTCGATGGTCTACTGTCGAGCAATTTTATCGGCGACGGTGGTGTAAGTCTGTGATGAGCGCACCGGAAAAGTGTGATGAAAGTTGGGGACTCCGCGAAATCTTCCGCAGCCCGTATAGCTATGGCAATTTTCATACTGCGCTTCCACCGACCATTTCATTCCCCGACCGTCCTGTCCCCGAAAATCGCCGTTCCGACGCGCACGCACGTCGATCCTTCTTCGATGGCCACTTCGAAGTCGTGCGACATGCCCATCGACAACACATTCATGGAAACGCCGGGGAGATGACGCGCGGTGATCGTATCGCGGATCTCACGCAACTGCCGGAAGTAGGGTCGCGCCCCCTCGGGATCTTCGGCGTACGGCGGAACGGTCATGAGTCCCTGCACCGCCAGGTTCTTCCATTGCGGGGCTGCCAGCAGAATCTGCTCCAGTTCCTGAGAATCGGGAGCGATTCCACTTTTTGCTTCTTCACCGCCTACATTGATCTCGATCAGCACGGGAACGGTTTTGCGCATTCTTTCGGCGGCGGCGTTTAGTTTTTCTGCCAGTCTCGACGAGTCCACCGAATCGATCGCCGTAAACAGCTCTGTTGCCTTCGCTGCTTTGTTTGTCTGAAGATGTCCGATCAGATGCCACTCGGCGTCGCGGAGATCGTGCAGGTCCCAGCTCTTTCCGGAAAATTCCTGAACGCGGTTTTCGCCGAAGACGCGAATGCCTGCCGCATATGCTTCTCGTACCGATTCGGCGGGGAAGGTCTTGCTTACGCCCATCAGCGTGATATCCGCGGGATTGCGGCCGGCGCGGCGGGCGGCTTCGGCGATACGTTCGCGTATGCGGACTATGTTTGCGGCGATGGACACGAGAAGGAATGCAGAAGTAAGAAGTCAAAATGCAAAAGTAAAACCGGGTGATTTCGATTTTACTTCTGCAATCTAACTTCTGACTTCTGACTTTACATGATTGCGGTCGGCGGCGCCGGATCTTCCGGACGGCCGGCGTTTGCCAACGGCACGCGGATCATCACGAGCGCCAGTATTCCGAGCGCGATGAGGGCGACGATAAACGGCGGGTTCCATTTCATGAGCGTCACGTCATGGCCGGAGCCGACCAGGCTGGCGATGACCAGGCCGCAGAGAGCTTCGCCGGCAATCATGCCGGAAGCCGTCAGGACGCCAGCGTTTTCCACGCGCGCTTTTTGCGCGTCGTTGTAGCCGCGGCGGTCGCGCAGTTTGTCGGTGATCCAGCGAATGATTCCTCCGACGAAGATTGCGAAGGTGGTGCCGAGCGGCAGATACATGCCGACGGCAAAGAGCATGACGCTCTTGACCTCGATCATGATCATTCCCAGACCCAGGAGGATGCCGACAATCACGAGCGGCCAAGCCATGTCGCCGCCCACGATGCCCTTGGAGAGCATGGCCATGAGGCCTGCCTGCGGGGCGGGAAGCGCGGCGCTGCCGAAATGATAGGCCTTGGCGAGAATGGCGATCGGGAAGAACAGAACCAGCGAGGCCACGACGATGCCGAGAAGATCGCCAATCTGCATCTTGGAAGGCGTGCCGCCGAGAATGTGGCCGACTTTCAAGTCCTGCAACATTTCTCCAGCCACGGCTGAGGAAACGCAGACTACTGCGGCGACTCCCAGGACAGCTGCTACGCCGCCGGTTCCGGAAACGCCCAGACGCGACCATGAGGAGGGCCGCAATCACCAGCGTGCAGAGCGTGAGGCCGGAGACGGGATTATTGGACGATCCGATCATGCCCACAAGATTGCCGGAAACGGCGGCGAAGAAGAATCCGACGATGATCATGACGCCGGCCGCAACCAGCGAGCCAGCGAGCACGCGCGAGGAAGACAAACCGCCGGCGCCGGCGATGAAGTAGTGGTAGAGCAGGATCATGGCGACGAACACGACGGCGATGCCGGCGAATACGGCCTTGGCGGGCAGATCACGCTCGGTACGATTGGTGCCAGCGTGCGCGGTTGCGGATTTCTTGAGATCAGAAACGGCGCGCCCCATGCCGAGGGCGAGCTGCTTGCGCATCTTGAAGAGCGTGTAGGATGCGCCGACGAGCATGCCGCCGACGGCAATCGGCCTCACGATGGAAAAATAGATGGATTGCGCCAGCAGCGGCCACGCGATGGATTGTCCGGCAGGCAGTCCGGCCTGAATGTAAGGACCGATGGTGAAGGTTAGGAGCGGAACCAGCAATCCCCAGGCGAGCACGCCGCCGGCAAAGTTCAACGCGGCGAGGCGCGGGCCGATGATGTATCCCACGCCGAGATAGGCGGGGCTGACGTCGGGCGCGGTGAAAAGGGTCGCGCCGCCGGTGATGGTGGTGGCGACGTTCGGATTGGTGCTGGTGCGCAGCAGCAATTTTTTGCCGAGATTGCCGATGGTGACGTTGAAGGTGTTGTTCGGGCTGAATATGTTGACCGCGCCCAGCAGGTACATGAAGCCGCCGAATCCCATGTTCGCGAAGAGAATCTTGGCGGCGGTTGAGCCTTGCTGGCCGGCTTTGTGAATCTCGGAGGCGGCGACCGACTCGGGATAGGGAAGATCGGGATCTTCGACCATCACGCGGCGCAGGAGGGTGACGAACATAATTCCGAGGGTGCCGCCGATCATCATCAGGGCCACCGACTTCCAGTATTCGGGAGTGCGCCAATCGGGGGTCAAGGCGGGCCACAAATCGGCCATCACGAAGGCGGGGATGGTGAAGATCGCGCCCGGCCGCGACCGACTCGCCAATCGAGCCGACCGTTCGGGCGATGTTCTCTTCGAGCAGCGACCCCTTCATCAGGCGGAGCAGCGCCATGCCGATGACCGCTGCCGGATAGGTGGCAGCGATCGTCATGCCGGCTTTCAGGCCGAGGTAGGCGTTCGCCGATCCCAGGATGCCCGTCAAAACCAGGCCGATCAGGACGGCCCGGAAGGTAAATTCCTTCATCTCCATGGTTTCGGGAACGTAGGGACGATGCTTGCGGGGTGTTTCGGCCGGCGGCGCATAGTAGTGCTCATAAAGACCTCGTGATCTGGAAAAAATTTCACCACAGATTCACACAGTATAAGGAACGGCGCACCTTACCATGCGGAGAGGCGGCTTTACAAGTGCGGGTTCCCCTAAGAGAATATAGATCAATATAGAGACAAGACCCCGTTCTTGAGGCCGGTCATCATAGTTGGGGTTCGAATATTTTCAGGAGGTCCTTCCTTGTCGTCGCCCGCTCGACCCTCTAAGACCCTTTTCCCGAAGGAATTTCATTGCCGGGAATGTGGTTCCTATGAGGCGTTCCAGTCCCGGCCCCGCGGCTTTTTCGAACGATACTTGCTTCCCTGCGTGTTGCTTCGAGTAGTCCGCTGTGCGCATTGCTATGTGCGAGCGTACGTGCTCCGTACGATTGCGGCTCAGGCTCGCCCGAGGCCTCTGCGTAAGGTGTCGGGGGCGCAATCCTCGCGGGGATCGGGGCACAATAGTCGCATTGCATAGGCCGTAAACCAAGGCTATACTTGCGATGTGTTGCCCGGCGCGGCAAACTAGCCCTGCCGGGGCAGGAGGCCGTCTTCAGCAGTACCGGCTTTCGAATACGTGCTGCCCAGCCTGCAGCAGCGGCCACTCGGGTCGCCTGCTGGGCAGAGAAAACTGCCGCGAGTGTCTTCTGTACGCTTTTTCCCGCCGATTGCTCTCTTTGTGGTTCCCCGCTGCTTCGCTTTTCACGGCTACCTGTCTGCCAGGATTGCCTGGACGCACCACGTCCGCTGAGCGGAACTTTGTGTGGAATTTGCGGAGAAGCGTGCGATGTTCCGGCGATTCCGGATCTGGCGACGGTGCGCTGCCGGCTGTGTCAACTTGCTGTTCCGCCGTTTGAGCGGGCAGTCGCCTATGGCAGCTATGACGGCGCGTTGCGCGACCTGATCCACTTGCTCAAGTTCCGCGAAATTCGGACGGCGGCACCGGTTTTGGGACGCATGCTGGCTGAGTCCATGGTCCTCCTTGAGCCTGCCTTGCCGCCGGGAGTCGTGGTGGTTGTGCCCGTTCCTCTGCATGCGCGAAAGCGATCGCAGCGGGGATTCAACCAGGCAGAGGTGATTGCGGGGGCAGCTCTCAAGCAAATCTCGCGGGGAAGCCCTGATTTGAAATCTGTCCGCTTTGCGCTCTCCACAAGGGCTCTGGAGCGCCGGCGCGAGACTGGGAGCCAGATCGGGCTCAGCCGGCATCAGCGACGGGAGAACCTGCGCGGAGCTTTCGCGGTGAGGGATGCAACGCTGATTGAGAAGCGCAACGTCTTACTGGTGGACGACGTTTATACGACTGGGGCGACGGCGTCGGAGTGCGCGCGGGTGTTAAAGCGGGCGGGAGCGGCGCGGGTATGGGTCGCGACGGTTGCGCGCACGCAAAAGATTTTCAATATGGCGGTGGTGGCCCAGACTTTTGGGGACGGTCAGGGTATGGGGACTGAAGTGGATTCCCCGGTCGGCGCGGCTTAGCGAGTCGCGTCCTACGAGTAGAGCTATGTCATTGAGGATGCACAGTTTCGGAGGAGCGTACCGGCCTCATCTGCCGGCGGCTATGGTTGCGGCCGGCGTGCATTCGGAGACCGATACTTATGCTCTGCACCAGCCGGTGCTGGTGCTGAATGCGTCGTATGAGCCGATCAACGTGTGCGCGGCGCGGCGCGCTATCGTGCTTGTTCTCAAGGGGATAGCGATGACCGAAGAAGAGAATGGGCACTTCCTGCACGCGGCCCGCGTGGCCATGCGTGTGCCCTCCGTCATACGGTTGCTGGAATACCGGCGGATTCCGCACCAGTCGCGGGCTTTGTCGCGCAAGAACATCCTGCTGCGCGACCGGAATACCTGCCAGTATTGCAGCACGGCTCTCCCGTCGGGCGAGCTTACGCTCGACCACGTGATACCGCGGTCGCGGGGCGGACTCTCCACCTGGGAGAACCTGGTGGCCTGCTGCCATCCCTGTAACCGGCGCAAAGGAAACCAGTTACCGCACGAAGCCAACATGCGGCCGTCGCGCGAGCCGCGCTCTTTTAACCTCCACACGTCACGCCACATCATGCGTTTGATGGGGCACTCGGACGATAAGTGGAGGAAATACCTCTTCTATTAAGGGTGGAAGTTCCCCGGCCTGGAGTGTTCCACGTAGACACTATGCATAACTAATTGTACGTACATTTGTGCGCTTACAATGGCGAAGGGAATACGAATGAAACGGGCGAAAATAAATGCGTTCTCCTGTTTGAGAACTGTCACCATTATCTCTGTCTCACTTTTGGGGTGCACTCCAGGGTGCAGTTCAGGGTGCACTCCACCCGTCTGTCCCCGGGTTTTCTCTCAGGGGTTTTTGACACGGATTTTACACAGCGATGACAAGAGGATGGAACGCAACCGATATTCTGGCCAAGCTTCCCAATGTTCTTGCGTAATGCTCGGTGCCGAAACTCTGCTTCCCAGGAGAATGACAAATGGGTGTCCCGATATCTTTCTCACGTCTTACAGCCTCTTCTAGTTTTACAGGCTCTTCGAGTCTTACAACCTCGGCCAGCGGACGAGATCGATCCTCGCTCTTCGGGTTTGGCAGGCTGGCTTTGCTGGCGATTTTCGCGCTCTCGGCGTTCGCCACTGTGCAGGCGCAAACCGAAATCATCCTGCACAGCTTCGAGGGAACCACCGACGGTCAATTCCCAAGCTCGGCTCTGGTGGCCGACGGGCAGGGCAATCTCTATGGAGGGGCGTCGGGGGACACGAACTTTGGAACGGGGGCGGGCACTGTTTTCAAAATCGACTCGGCTGCAAATTTTTCGGTGCTGCACACGTTCACTCCGAATTTCACGGGGGCAGCTACCGATGTCAGCGGGCTGACCATGGACGGGCAAGGCAATTTGTACGGTACGGCTTTCAACGCCAACCCTGACGACCGGCTGGCTTTCGAGATTACTTCGGCTGACGCTTTCAATATTCTCGCACCCACAGGCCCAGTAGGCCCGAGTAATGGCGCAGGCGAGATTGCCGGGGTTGCATTGGACGCGCAACACAACGCTTACGTCGCGGCTTACAGCACACACTGTTCCGACGCGGGCAATGTCACCTGCACGATCGTTAAAATCACGCCCGGGGGGAAAGTCAGCACGGTGCATAAGTTCTCCGGCACTGGCAGTCTGGTCTTTCGCAATATCCTTGGCCTGACGATGGACGCTCAAGGCAACCTGTACACAACCACCGTTGCGGGAAACGAGTTTGAATCCGAGTACTCGATCTATAAGACGACACCGACCGGGAAGACGACGGTGATGCAAAGCTTTGTTGACACGACCAATCCGATCTCCCTCGGCGCGCTGGCGGTAGATGGCAAGGGGAATATTTACGGGATGGGTCCGGAGAATAGCGCATCCAGTGACGGCATAATTTTCATGCTGACTCCTGCGGGGAAATTCACGACACTGTTCCGGTTCAACGGAGCGGATGGTTCGTTGGAAGATGCTCAAGGTGTGCCGGGGGCGCTCGTACTGGATGCTGCCGGCGACTTGTGGGGCGCAACTCCGGGTGGGGGCAGTCACGGCCAGGGGACCGTGTTCAAGCTCTCGCCTTCCGGCGTGCTCACCACGCTGTATAACTTTGGCGAGGCGGCGAACGACGGCAATATCCCGAACGGAGTCATCCTGGATAATTCCGGGAACCTCGTCGGAACAACGTACGCTGGCGGCGCGAACAATCGCGGCACGGTGTTCAGGATCACGCCGTAACGACAGGGCAATGTTTCCATTGACGCCATCACGCGGGCGACCTGCCGTAAATGAAGATGGCCCCGCGATCGCGGAGCCATTGGTGAATCCGTAGTGCAAGGCACTCTGTCGTAATCAGTATCGGCGCGGTATAAGTTGAAGTCAAGTTACTTTGAGGAGGTATCTCTGCGTTCTCTCCTCAAATAGAACTCTCCGCCACAAACCTGGAGAATGGACCCGGCGGGATTCGAACCCGCATCTGCGACTGTAACAGAGTGCCGTGTTCCCCTTACAATACGGGCCCTGGAAGTAGTCTCAGCGGCGACGGAGTCGGCGGGCAAGGCTGGGGATCACAATGATCCTGGTCGGTATTGCTTTGAAATCGGAGCTTAGCGACTGGGTTGGTTTTTCATGAGCCGCTCGGGTAGACTGAAGGCGAATCCTGCTATGGCGTCGGCCAACGGCATCATCGTGAAAGACTCCAACATTCTTGGAGGGGCCCCTGTGTTCAGCGGGACTCGGGTTCCATTCCAGAGCTTGCTGGATTACCTCGAAGGGAGGCAGACGCTGGACGAGTTTCTTGAGGATTTTCCCACCGTGAAGCGCGAAGCCGCCATCCGCGCCCTTGAGCATGCGAAAGAACTCGTTGTCAGTGAACTGTGAAGAAACTCCTGCTGGACGAGTGCATTCCGAAAAAATTCAGAATCATCTCTCCGGGTACGATTGCGTTACTGTGCCTGAGGCCGGGTGGGCTGGCGAGAAGAACGGCGAGTTGTTGTCGCTGGCGGAGAATGCCGGCTTTCAGGTGTTCGTCTCCCTTGACCAGGGAATCGAGTTTCAACAGATTTGATGGGACGCAAGATCGCTGTGATCTTGCTCCGTGCCAAGTCCAATGACTGGCGGACTTGATCCCTTTGGCGGCAAAGATTTTGGTGTCGTTATCGTCGATCGAACCTGGGCTGCTCGTACGAATTCAATAGTCCGGATTGCACCCCAGAGAAGCGCAGCGCCGCACACACTTCACTCATCCGCGCGGAACTAAGCTGGGCCGCACATCTTCCTAATCGCTGTTGCGATACAGTCACCGGGTTGTGCAGGTTGACTGGGAATGGGGACCTCATGCCGTCTTCCGGAGAAAGTTCCGGAAGAGTTTGAATTGCCGTCCCTACTGCGGTTTGGGCGGGGTGGGCGGCTTTTGATCGGCTGGTTTGTCTTCGGCGCCCTTCTTTACTTCCTGGCCTTCGTAGGTGATTCTGGACTTCGATCCGAAGCGCTTGTAGTTGGTGTACTTGATGATCTCGCGGATCTTGACGTCTCCGATGGTGAACTTCAGCGTATCTTCGGCGCGGGTGTAGGTGGGGAACCAGTAGGTGCCGTCGATCTGTTCACGCCAGGTGGTGAACTTCGGGAACAGATTTTCCTGTCCCTTCTTCTTTCGGATGTCGGGGACTGTCTTGCCATAGGTTTCTACGATCTGGAAATCGTGGTCGTCGACCCAGATGCGTCCCTGAAAATAACGTTTCTTGCCCTCGATCTGTTTGGGGGCGACATCGAAGACGTAGGTGTTGAGTTCGTCCTGCTTTTGCTGGCCTACATAAAGGATGTCGTACTCTCCGATCTCGTCGGAGGTCAGGACGAAGGGGAGGCGGTTTTCGATGTCGTCGATATCCTGTTCGGTCATCTGGATGCGCTGAAGGGTGTCCTGGGGGGCGAAGACTACGTTTTTTACGCGGCGTCCCTTGTCGTCGAAGCTGACGTCGAAGACCTGCTGGTAGACGCCGTCGGGCTTGTCGCCGTCGAGGGTCATGACCTTGACGTCCTGGCGGTAGGTGTACTGGTCGCGGGCCTCTTTGAATTCTTTTTCCTTGGCGGCGAAGCGCTTGATGATCTCCTGGACGGTGGTGCCTTTGGGGTCGGATTTGTCGAGCGGACCTTCCTGGGCGCGCGCGATTGCGGGGCCGATTAAGAGGGAAACGAGGAGCGGCAGCAGGAGGCTGGACAAGGCGATCGAGGGGGTATGCCAGATCAGCCGGGCGGGGCGCGACAGAGAGGTCATGACATGTATTTTAGCGAAAACCACCCCAGGAAATGTTAACAGCAGCCTCCACCCCCAAGAGCCGCCGTGCGTCAGCTCTTCAGCGGGGGTGGAAGACTGCAGTTCTGCCTGCATAGTTCGATGCGCGAGGAGGCGAAACGGTAGCCGGGTTTACTTTTCTTTACGCGACGGCGGGTGGGGGACACGGTTGAACCCAGCGGATCACTCGGGGCGTGGGTGAGAACTCAGTCGTCCCTCCGGGACTTTATCCAAGGGTGGGGCTATACCCGGCGCTTAAGCGCCGGGCTATTGTCAGTCGCCCCTGCGGGGCTTAAGGGAGTAATTTTCCAGCAAACTGTGAGGCAGTGCGCCACCAAACCCTATTCTTGCAATCATGCCCTGCATTTTTGAAACCTGACCTGCATTCTTGAAACATGCCCTGCATTTTTGAAATATGACCTGCGAAATATGACCTGCGTTCCTGGAGCATGCTCTGCATTCTTGAAGTATGCTGTGCATTCTTGGAACATGAGCGCGTTCCGGTTGGATGGGGGCCGTCGAACTCCTTGGGGAATTTTCCGGCGAGCCGACGAGGTACCTGTGACGTTAGCATCGCCCATCACCTGCTTATTTCATCGCCTTCCCCATCCCCCACTCGACCAGACCGGGCAGCAACTGGTAGAGCTTGACTACGGGAATCATGGTCCAGGGGACGATGACTTCGCGCTTGCGGCTGCGATAGCCGCTGTAAGTGGCGCGCGCCACACGCTCGGGGGTGATGCCTTTCACCGACTGCGGACGTACGTTGCCTCTTTTCGCGGCCACCATGTGGGATCCAAATTCGGTTTGGATGTAGCCGGGGCAGACGGTGAGGATATTGATGTTGTCCCGCTTTAATTCCAGGCGGGCGCCTTTGCCGATTGCGTTCAGGGCAAATTTGGTGGCGGAATAGGGAGCCATGAACGGCACGGGAATATGTCCGGCGACGCTGGAGATGTTGATAACGGTGCCTCCACCGGTTTTGCGCAGGGCGGGCACGACCGCCTGAAGACATTGAAGGGCGCCGAAGAAGTTGGTTTCGAAGAGCTCGCGGCAGGCGGAAAGTTCCATGTCGGCGACCGAGTCGCGGATGCCGATGCCGGCGTTGTTGACCCAGACGTCGACGCGACCGAAGCGGGCGAGGGTCAGACTGAGGGTTTGATCGATCTGGTCGCGATGGCGCACGTCGCAGGCGAGGGCGAGAGTCCGATCGGCGTGGCCGATGCGATGACGGGCCTCGCCGGCGCGGGCGACATCGCGGGACAGGAGGACGACGCTGGCTCCATGATCGGCGAAGATTTTGGCGATCGCTTCGCCGATGCCCATGGAAGCTCCGGTGACGACTACGACTTTTCCATCCATTTCCATGCCGACCCTTGTATCGTTTGCGATGGCGGGCAGTCAATGGCTGGTAGAATCGCGGGGTTGGGCTCGCGAAAATTCGCGTGGCTGAAGGTTTGCGAATACAGCCTGGAAAACTTGAAACTCTGGAACTTAGAACTGTGTCGCTTGTGCCCTTATTTCCGCTCGAACTGGTCCTGCTTCCCGGGGTCCCGCTTCCTCTGCACATCTTCGAGCCGCGCTACCGGGAGATGATCGCGGAATGCGTGGAGGAGAAAAAGCCATTCGGCATCGTGCGGGCGTCGGAAGAGGGAGTTGCCGATATCGGGTGCACGGCGGAGATTGTGTCCATCACCAAGAAATACGAAGACGGCCGCATGGACATTCTCGCCCGGGGCGTAGAGCGCTTTGAAGTGGTTGAGGTGAACGAAGAGCGCAGCTTTCTGCGAGCCGAAATCTCGCTGCTGCCGGATGAAGATGAGGACGGAGAAGGAGAGGGGGCCGGGAGTCCGGATGCGGCGCTGGTGCAGCAGGCGGTGCGCCTGCACGCGGAAATTGGCAACCTCGCGGGCGCGGACCTTTCGCCCGCCGACGACGGCGCGCCCAACCTCTCGTATCTGCTGGCGGGATCGCTGCCGCTAGACCTGGATTTCAAACAGAATCTGCTGGCTACGCTTTCGGAGAAAAAACGGCTGGAAGCGATCGTCGGATTTCTGCAAGCGATTCTGCCGGGATTGCGGCGGGCGGCGAAAGCGCGGTGGAACTAGCTGTCGGCGATCAGCCATCAGCCGTCAGCCGTCAGGTAAATCGCTTCCCCCCCAACTCGATATGATCTCTAGAAAAACCCGCTGTACAGGTTCCCCCCTCGGCTCGCTACACTGCCACGCGCTAGCTAACAGAGAATGGCTGACGGCTAATGGCTGACGGCTCCTCGCAGCGTATAATCCGGCTAAGGCTTTTCCTTTTTCGGGGGTTCCCACCATGAGTGTTGCCCGGACGTTGGGCGAGTTGCGCGTCAGTCCATTCACAGAGAAGCGGCTGGGTTCGCGGCGTGTGAAAGACGAATTGCGCGAGAATCTGATGGCGCGGCTGCGCGAGCAGGGCAATCGGGGGGATACGGCACCGATTTTTCCTGGCATCGTCGGCTATGACGATACGGTAGTGCCGCAGATCGTGAACGCGATACTGTCGCGCCATAATTTCATTCTGCTCGGCCTGCGCGGACAGGCGAAAAGCCGAATTCTGCGGGCGCTCACTTCCCTGCTCGATCCCGAGTTCCCGTATGTGGCAGGATGCGAAATTCACGACAATCCTTATGCTCCGATCTGCCGGCGCTGCCGCGACCTGGTCGCTAAAGAAAAGGACGCTACGCCGATTGCGTGGCTTACTCCGGAACATCGCTATGTGGAAAAGCTGGCCACGCCGGATGTAACCATCGCGGACCTCATCGGCGACATCGACCCTATCAAGGCGGCCCGGGGCGGACACGAACTCTCCAGCGAGTTCACGGTGCACTATGGATTGCTGCCGCGGGCTAATCGCTGCATCTTCGCCATCAATGAACTGCCCGACCTGGCCGGGAAAATTCAGGTGGGGCTGTTCAACATCATGCAGGAAGGCGACGTGCAGATTAAGGGGTACCCGATCCGGCTGCCGCTCGATGTGGCGATTGTGTTCAGCGCGAATCCGGAGGATTACACGGCGCGCGGCAAGATTATTACTCCGCTGAAAGATCGCATCGGGAGCGAAATTCGCACGCACTATCCGGCGACGGTGGAGGAAGGAATCGCGATTACGGCGCAGGAAGCATGGCTTAAGCGCGAGACCGAGGGCAACGGGCCGCGACTGCAGATTCCAAAATATATCGGCGAGGTCATCGAGCGCATTGCGTTCGTGGCGCGCGACGACAAGAAAGTCGACAAGCGGTCAGGCGTGAGCCAGAGGCTTCCGATTTCGGCGATGGAAAATGTGGTGTCGAACGCCGAGCGGCGGGCGCTGACGCATAGGAAAACGTGGTTGTCCCGCGCATCAGCGACATCTATGCTGCGCTGCCTGCGATTACGGGCAAGCTCGAACTCGAATACGAGGGCGAGATGAAGGGCGCGGATCACGTGAGCCGGGAGTTGATCCGCACCGCGATTGCGAAGGCATACGATGCTCACCTGCATGGCGTGAACATGAGCCAGATCGTGCAGTGGTTCGACCTGGGCGGGGAGATTCAGCTGAGCGACAACGCCGGCGCTCAGGAGGTGCTTGCGGGACTGCGGCAGATTCAGGGGCTGATGGATAAGCTTACGAAGCTCAATGTCGGGCCGAAAGACAGTCCCGAGGTGCAGGTGTCGGCGGCCGAGTTTGTGCTTGAAGGCCTGCATGCACACAAGAAAATCGGGCGCAACGAGGAAAGAGTGTTTACGGCGGGAGAAAAGCAACCGAAGGTTTCGGAGAAGCCTATGTTTGAGCGGGAAGAGCCAGGGTTTGGAAGGAAGAGGAGTTTTAATTAGGCGTCAGCCATCAGCCGTCAGCCCTAAGCCGTCAGGAAAGGCGTTCTCGCGCATGGGCGCCGCTATTCTTGCGGGAGAGCAGATAGTTTGGATCGGCGAAAGTTAACTGATTGCTGATGGCTGAAGGCTGAAGGCTTGCCGTTATGAAACGCATTCGCTATTCCAAATACGTGCCCGATCCGGCGGGCGAGATGAGCATGGAGGACCTGCTCGGCGCGCTCTCGGATTACCTTCTGCAGAGCGGGTTCAATGACAACTTCTGGTATGAGATGCAGGATGGCGAGCAGACTCTGGACGAACTGCGGCGCGCGCTGGAGCAGGCACTGCTGGAGAGCGAGGCGTTTGACGAAGAGATGCGCGACCGGCTGCAGCAAATGCAGATGAATGGCGAACTCGAAGAGATGATCGAGAAGCTGATCGAGCGGATGCAGCAGGAAGATTACATTTCCATCGACCAGCCGCATGACCCTTCGAAGCGGTCCAGCGTGG
This sequence comes from uncultured Acidobacteriaceae bacterium, assembly GCA_963838315.1. Lineage (GTDB taxonomy): Bacteria > Acidobacteriota > Terriglobia > Terriglobales > Acidobacteriaceae > Acidiflorens. The sequence goes on along the minus strand of CAWIQW010000003.1, from coordinate 170,575 downwards.
GCGGACAGGTGGGCGAAGGGCAGCAGGCGAAATTCGAAATCACGGACAAGAGTCTGGATTTTCTCGGATTCAAGGCACTGCGCGATCTTTTGGGCTCGCTTGGCAAGTCGAGCTTCGGTCGCCACGACACACGCGACATGGCTACCGGTATCGAGGCCAGCGGCGCTTCGAAACAATATGAATTTGGAGACACGCTTAACCTCGACATCACGGCGACGCTTTCGAGCGCCATCCAACGTGAGGGGCTCGAGTTGCCGCTGAACATCGAATATCGCGATTTGCAGGTGCACCAGTGCGAGTACCAGTCTTCATGCGCCACGGTGCTGATGCTGGATTGTTCGCATTCGATGATTCTGTACGGCGAGGACCGGTTCACTCCCGCGAAGAAAGTGGCGATGGCGCTATCGCAGCTGATTCGGACGCAGTATCCGGGGGACTCGCTTTCGCTGGTGCTGTTTCACGATTCGGCGGAGGAGGTTCCGCTGTCGCAACTGGCGCGGGTGAAAGTCGGTCCTTATTACACCAATACGCGGGAAGGACTGCGCATGGCGCAGCGCATTCTGCAGCGGCAGCGCAAGGATATGAAGCAGATTGTGATGATCACCGACGGCAAGCCGTCGGCACTGACGCTGGAAGATGGACGCATCTACAAGAATGCGTTTGGACTGGATCCGCTGGTGGTGAGCCAGACGCTGGAAGAAGTCTCGAAGTGCAAGCGGGCGGGAGTTCTGATTAATACTTTCATGCTCGCTTCGGATTATGGCCTGGTGCAGTTCGTGCAAAAAGTGACGCAGATGTGCCGCGGCAAAGCGTACTTCACGACGCCTTACACGCTGGGGCAGTATCTGCTGATGGATTACATGTCGCGCAAGAGCAAGACGATTCACTAGCTCCGGCGTCTGATAAGTTCGTGGAATAGTTGGAGACGGGGTGGGGGGGCCTTCGACTCCACGGGAGCCTCACTTCGTGAGCCTCCGGCTGCGCTCAGGATGACCTCGTTTAAAAAAGTCACAGCATATGGAGTTTAACCTCGGCGTTCGTCGCAAATGGTCGAATGTGAGGGAAACTCCGCAAGACATGTACTGCGGGTTCATTCATTAGTTATGAATCTGGCGGCGCGCGGGGTGTAAAATCGCCGCAAGTCCCCGATTTCCGGAGAACCCATGAAACGACTGGCTGCTCTCGTCCTGCTTGGCGCCTTGAGTTTGACATGCTTTGGTACCGCCGCTTATGCGCAGCGGGTTAGTCCCGAACAGAACGCCCGCATGTCGCGCAAGGCCGCGAAGAAGCAGCAGAAAATGCTGAACAAGGCCAACAAGAAGCAGCGCAAAGCCACGAAGAAGTATGAAAAGGCACAGCGCAAGGCGACCAAGAAAGCGAATAAGGCGCTGGCGAAACGGCGCTCCCGCTAGCGCATTCGCGGCCGTTCCCCGGAGTCCGATTTCCTACCGGTTTGCCAGAAATGCCACCTGGCGAGTCCCGAGCAGCGTTTTATCCGCGGTCACTAAAGTGAGATCGTAAATGCGCGCGGTTGCTACCAGGAACCGGTCGGCAGGATCGCGATGCGGGAGTTGCACGCGCCCGGTTTCCTGGGCGATCTCATACGTGACGGGAGCTTCCCGCATCGGAATCGCATCCAGAGTGTTGGTGATCCACGCTTGCGGGTTCGGATTGAGGGTGAGACGCTGCTTCTGGCAGAGCGTAAGGACTTCCCACAGCGAGATCGGCGAAAGCCACAACTCGTTCCCCGGATTTTGAAGCGCATTTACCACTCGTGCGGAAAGGCGGGGGCGTTCGAGCGCGCTCCAGAGCCAGATGTGCGTATCGAGCAACAGTTTCATTTAGCGCAGAGCTTCCCAATCCGCCTCGTCGCTGGCGGGAGAAACGATATCGCCGGTGATCTTGCCGGTGCCTGCGAGGGAGCCTACCCATTGCTTGGATCGCTTCCGCGTCAAGGGAGGAACGACCTCGGCCATGGGTTCGCCAAAGCGAGTGACCAGGACGGGCTTACCGGACGTGCGAACCTTCTCGAGCACGGCAAGGCAGGTGGCTTTGAACTTCGAGATGGCGATTTCTTCCATGACTTTGCCAGCATACCATGGTCAAACACCATGGTCAATCTTGCCTCCTTTCGAATGGACGCCCCTCTGCAACTTCCCGCTTGTTCGCTATGAGTTCTCACCTGTGACCACTTCCCGATTCATCACAATTTGGGCGTGACGGAGATCATATCCAGGCTGGCGGCCGGCGCGCTACGCTGATTCCACTCCCGGGACGCTCCCGTCCTGTTCCCTCCAGAAAGAGCTTCGCCAATGTGTGCGACACGACGGTTGTTACTCGCCGGGCTTGCGTGTGTATTCCTTTGCGCCATGGCGGGCTGGGCTGGAGCGCAAGCCGATGAAGCCGCCACGGCTGATGTTCTGGGTGCGCAGTGGAAGCAGCTTGCGCGCCGGGCGGGGATGATTTTCGCCGGCACGGTGCTCAACATTGGACCCGCGACGGCGACAGCCGCGGGCGCGCGACCCGATCGTTCATTCCCAGTGATGGACCTTACCTTTCGAGTCGACCGGGCTATTGCGGGAGTCGAAGCGGGAAAGGTCCTTACGGTTCATGAATGGACGGGCGCATGGTCCCTCCAACGACCCATGCGCCGAGGAGAACAGCTGCTGATCTTTTTATATCCGCCGAGCCGACTGGGGCTGACCAGTCCCGTGGGTGGATGGCGTGGGCAGATTGAACTGGACGCTGGCGGCCAGAACGTTCTCAGGCCGGGATTGATTGCGTCGCCAGGTCTTCGAAGCGGCCCAGCGGCGGCTTTGACATCCGCGGCTCGGAATTCGGCGGGCGTTGCCATCTCGGTCATGCAACTCGAACGCGCGATCCGGGCTGCCCGAGGAGAGTGAGTTATGGCGCACCGATTTCTGGCAATCGCCGGGCTCCTGTTGTCCGTCGCGGCGCTTTCTTATGCGGGTGGGCCCGCTTACGTCGCGGGCTCAGGCTACGATCCCGGAGTTGAAGGCCAGCCGCTGGTATGGACCAATGCAACGGTTCAATACTTCACCGACCAGGGTGATCTGAGCCCCATCCTCACGGGCGCACAGGCGGATGCTTTCGTCGTTGCCGCCATGAGTCCATGGACGAGCGCGCCCGGCGCCGGGCTCACCGCGACGCTTACGGGCCATCTTGCCGAAGACGTCAACGGCAGCAATATTCAGGCGACTGTCAGCGGAGTGGTCACCGCGCCCGCGGACATTACCTCGTCGGCGACCGGCACGCCGCTCGGAATCGTCTATGACTATGACGGCACTGTCACCGACGCGGTACTGGGCGGAGGGGCGGGAAGCGTTGACCAGTGCTTTATCAACGCTGTTTATGGCGGTCCCGACAACTTTGCGCCTACCGGAAATATTGTCCACGCGCTCGTGATCATCAATGGCGTGTGCGCGGCCACCAATGGGCAATTGCCGGATGTGCAATACCGGCTGGTGCGCTTGCTGGGGCGCGTGTTTGGGCTGGGATGGTCGCAGGCTAACCTTAATGTCCAGAGCGGGAATCCAGTTCCCACTGCAGGCGATTTTGCGGGATTTCCTGTGATGCATTTTTTTGATTCTCCCGATTGTGTGCCGATCACGGTTTGTTATCCGAACCCGGCCGTGCCTGCCATGGATGACGTCACCGCGTTGGCGCGGCTATATCCCGCGCCCGGCGGGAACCCGCAGGCTTCAGGACGGATCTGGGGCAACGTGTATTTCACCGACTCCTCGGGCGCTGCTGCACAGCCTATGCAAGGGGTTAACGTGGTGGCACGACTGATGGTTGCGGGCGCGCCCTCGCGGCAATACGTGGTGACGTCAGTCTCAGGATTCGAGTTCGTTGGCAATGCCGGCAACATCATCACCGGATATGTGGGCGCAAATGGCTTGCGCTTCGATCGTTTCGGGTCAAACGACACTTCGCTCGAAGGCTTCTTCGACTTTGGCCAGTTGACGATTCCCGCAGGCCAGACCATAGCGCAGTACCAGTTGAGCGTGGAGGCGGTCGATCCGAACTGGTCGTGGGGAGTGGAGCCCTACGGCCCAACACAGGTCGTTCCTTCCGGAACTTTTGCTCCGGTTGTCGTCACGGTGACCAGCGGAGCGAATGTCGAGCGCGACATCCTTATGCTGGGGAGCGAGATTGCACAGGCGCATCCCGGATCGGGTTCGAGTTATACGACGCCGGGAGCACTCCCGTTGGGTGGGGGATGGGGATCATGGATCTCCGGTTACGGCGCGTCGGACTGGTTTGAATTTACGGCTCAGGCAAATCGCACCGCTTCGGTGGCCGTGACCGCTCTTGATGAAGCGGGAAATCCGACGGAATCCAAACTCCTGCCGATCATTGGAATATGGGAACTGGCGGACGAGACACAAAACCCGGCGCCCGCGTCGACTCCCTCGGCGTTCAACTCAACTACCTTTGGCACGACCCGTCTGGATGTGCAGTTCTCAGCGTCCGAGGCCTACCGCGTGGGGATCGCCGACTACCGCGGCGACGGACGCCCTGATTATTCCTACCAAGCCAGCGTTCTCTATGCCGATGCGGTCACTCCGGCGCGCCTGAGTCTCGCCGGAGGTGTTACCACGCTGCAAGGCGTCGGCTTCCAGGCGGGCTTAGAGGTCACGGCGGGAGGAAATAACGGGGCGGTTCTTTCGCAGTCCGCGACCCAGATGCAGGTGTCGCTACCGTCCGCCACGCTGGATGGGCCGGCGACAATTCAAGTCACGAACCCGGCCGACGGTTCCTATTCTCAAATGCTCGGCGCACTGACCTACGGAGCGGCGGCCACCGATCTTTTGCTGCTGCTGCAGGGCACGGAACCGTCGACGCCGGTGGGAGCGCAGGCACCGTATCCAATCCGCGTGCGCGCGACTGCCTCGGATCGCGTTACGCCGGTCAATGGCGCGACCCTGGGGTGGAGCGCGACCAATGGCGCGCAACTCACCACGTGCGCGGGATCCTCTTCGTGTTCCGTACTCACGGATGAGTCCGGAGAAGCTTCCACCTGGGTCACGGGCGTGGCGCTGGGCCAGAGCACGATTACGGCAGCGCTCGCGCCGTTGGCTGAATCGCCGCCGCAGACGCAACAAGCGACCCTGGTTAACACCGAGTCCACGCTCGATCTCGCCGCCGTCATGCCGAGGCGGTGGATCGCGCAGGGAGCGACCGCGAACGTTCCGCTTAGTGTGAAAGCGTTGAATATGGGTGTTGCCGCTCCGAATGTCACTGTCAATTACACGATCGCGCAAGGCATGGCTTCGCTGACTTCCGCTACAGCCACTACTGGCAGCAATGGATTCGCCACGGTCACGGCGCGACTGACAAGTCTGGCGGCGCTGGTGCAGGTGAATGCGTGCGTTGCGCCGGGAAACAGTCCATGCCAGACGTTCGCATTGTTCGCGACACCCGCCTCGATGTGGACGCTTGAGCCGGTAAGCGGCACCGCGCAGGTTGTTTCGACCGGCCAGGCTTTTCTGCCCTTGAGCATGCGCGTAACCGATGGCTCGGCAAGCGCAAATCCGGTGCTGGGAGCGCCTGTCACATTTGTCACCACGCTGGAACGAAATACGGCCGGGCCGGGAGGACCGCCGGGGGGCGATGGCGATCAGGCCGGAATCAGCGGGGGGCCTTTAAGCGGGAGTGCGCGCGCGTCCAGCGCGGCGACCGTCATTCTCGGAACATCAGTAGCGGAGGCTATTACCGATCTGAACGGACTTGTTTCGATCGTGCCCACGGTTGGAAGTTTCAGCCCTTGCGATGCCTACATCACAGCAACAGCGGGTAGCGCGACAGCGCAGTTTGAACTGGAGAGCGTGGTTCCGATGACGGCAACCCCGGCGAAGCCGATCAGGCGAGGCTTGACGAGACTGCCGCGACGGCCGGAGCCCGCAGCTATGCAAACAGCCGCGCCGAAGGCGGACGCCGATCCTACCTTCTTTGCCTGGCCGACGGTGCTGCTATCGGCAGACTCGTCCGCAAGCGGTAGTGTTCGCGGCGATGGACCAGGTAGCGATGCGTCCGGCAGCGATGGTTGCGCGCAGGCCTCAGCCGGCGCTTTGCCTCCCGATCGCAGTCCGACCGCGGGTACGAACATCTGCCCTTCGCCGGCGGAGGAGACGCATTCCCCATAGGGATATTGGTAGGCCTCCAGTGACTAACCGCTCGACGGGAGACGAAATTGCGATTTTCATAATTCAAGTACGGAGGCTGTTATGAAGCGATCATTCATTGCACTCGCAGTGATGGTGGTGTTGTCGGTCACGGTGCGTGCCGCCATTACTGAAATCCGAATGGACTTTCCCAACCAGACGTCCCTTCTACCTGCGACCGAATTTATATCGGCACCCGGCTCAACCGCGAACTATCTCGTCTGCGTGTATCTTGCCCAGCCCGGTTTTGAGAATGGAATCACGGCGCTGCTGCGGTGGACCGACGAGAACTCCATGCCGCAGACATTCACGTTTACGGCACCCACGGGCTACCTGAGCGGGTGCAATCCGATCCGCAACCTGGGCGGCACCGCTCCCACGATCGAGACGCACGGAACTTACTCCGGCGCTTATGAACTCTTCGTTACTGGCTTCGGGTTCTGGACGATTGGGGCGCAAGGCCAGGGCGGAATCACGGAGCCAATCGCCCGCCACTTCCTGAAACCATTTGATGGAACGTTGCTGACACCGGCTGCAACGGGCGACTATCTGATTGCGGTTTCGGCGTCAACGACATGGACGCTGGGATGGACCGACAGCCAGGGAGTGCAGTCGCTGGCCGGGTCTTCCTCCAACAACGGGTATGCATTTCCGATTCACGCGCTGGGGGGCACGGAGATCACTTTCTCGGGTGCAGCGGAGACTGAACCGGTGTTTGTTTTTGCCGCGCATTTTGGAACGCCCTCGGCCGGGGCCGGGCCACTCACGGATTATGAGATGAACCTGCTCAACTACACGAACGTGAAATGGCCTTATTTTGTGAACGTTGTAACCAGCACAAGTCCCGGGATGTATGTGTTTGCAGGGAACATGGCGCGCGTGCCGGGAGACGGCGGACCTGCTGAGCTGGCGTTCTGGGGCGACGATCTTTTTCTGCAGATTCTCGATACCGAGCCGAACGGGGCGCCGGGAAACAATGGGACTTTTGCGGCGCCGATCGGGATCGTGGGCGCAGGGTATCGCAACGGGAGCGCCGGCGAACCTTTTACGTTTAACGTTACAACCGCTATCAATTATGGAACCGGGGTCTTCGGGTGGGGGAGGGTGCCAGCGTACAGCGCGGAGGTCGACGTGATTCGATTCTAGAAAGTCGTGGCGCCGGATCCTGGAGGCTCGTCGGGTGTGGGTAAGAACTCAGTCGTCCCTCCGGGACTTGATCTCAATGGGAGCTTGCACCCGGCGCTGAAGCGCCGGGCTATTGTCGGTCGCCCCTCCGGGGCGGGAACGATGGGGCGCGACGAGAGCGTGCGTGAGAACTAAAATCTGTATCAGGGGGCGGGACAAAATCGGCCCTCATCCCCGGGCCTGCTGATCCGGTCAGGGCGGTCGGTGGCTTGGCTGGCGTGGACTCCGGATTTCCGGCCTGACTGGTTTGGTCGAGATTAAATGACTACCAAGGTTACCGACTCGAAGGATCCAATCGGAACCTGGGGGCTGGTTTCCCCCGCGATCTCCCGAGGCAGTGGGCATGGGTACGGCTGAGCGGGGGCGAGTCGCCCTCGCGACTGCCGGCGGGGCGCCGACGCTACGTTCTCACTTACGCGCTGTAATTGTTGCCTACTTCTTTGTCCACTGGTCGACCCAGTCGTTGACGGTCTTGTACCAGAGTTGGGAGTTCTGCGGTTTGAGCACCCAGTGGCCTTCGTCGGGGAAGTAAAGCATCTTGGATGGGATGCCCATGGTTTGCAGCGTGGTGAAGAGCTGGAAACCTTCGCTTACGTCGAGGCGGTAGTCGAGCTGTCCGTGGACGACCAGCGTCGGCGTTTTGAAATTCTTTGCCGAGTTGCGCGGGGACCACTTCTCGTACATCTCCGGATTCGTGTACGGGGTTCCTTTGAACTCCCAGTTATTGAACCAGAGTTCCTCGGTCGTGCCCCAGGCGGAGTCGGTGTTGAACATGCCGTCGTGCGAGACGATGCACTTGAAGCGGTCGGTGTGGCCGAGCACCCAGTTGGCCATGTATCCGCCGTAGCTTGCGCCGAGGGCGCACTCGCGGGCTTTATCTATAAACGGGTAAGTCTTCTCCGCGTAGTCGAGGCCCTTCATCAGGTCTTCAAAGGGAGCGCCTCCCCAATCGCCATTGATCGCGTCGACAAACTTCTGCCCGTATCCGGTTGAGCCGTGGAAGTTGATCATGATGACAACGTATCCGCTGGCGGCGAAGAGTTCTGGATTCCAGCGGTAGGACCAGTCGTCTCCCCAGGCGCCTTCGGGACCGCCGTGGATTAGAAACTTTACGGGATATTTCTTGGTGGGGTCGAAGTTCGGCGGCTTGACGAGGAAGCCTTGGACCTCGTCGCCGTGCGCGCCAGTGAAGAAGAAGGTGTCGAGAGGGGACATAGAGACTTGCGAGAGAAGGGTTTCGTTCACGTGCGTCAACTGCTCCACTTCAACGCAAAAGCTTCCCACGCCAAGCGTACTCCAACACTGTGCACGATCGGGAACCGGTAGATTCGAGGCAGTACGACCTAACGTTGCAATGAACAACTCGTTGGGCTGAGATAGTCGCATTCCCGTAAACAAGACTGTTCTTCCATGTGGAACAACTACCACATCGTCATTGAAGGCGTTTGTAATTGCCTGGGGCGTTGAATTCGCGAGTTCGATTCTGAAGATTGGACTCTTCCCAGACATCTCTGCTCCGAAGTACAAAGTCGACGAATCTGATGCCCATGCGTACGTTCCCACCCAGCTGTCGAACTTCTCCGTGAGATTTCTTGATTTCCCCGTCTTTCTGTCGTAGAGCATCAGCCGGAAGCGGTCGCTCTCGTATCCCGGACGCTGCTGGGCGCGGTAGGCAATGTACTTGCCATCGGGCGAATAGAGCGGAGTCGAGTCGCTGGCGAGATTGTCGCCGGTGATGTTCCTGGTTTTGGCCACAACCTCAGCAGGCGTGGCGTTTGCGGGCCAATTCACCGGGACGATCCACAGATCGTTATTTGTCGACGTAGCTTCGACCTTGTCGTGATTCGAGGTGTAGCAAATTTCCTGGCCGTCGGGCGAGAAGGCATAGTTGTCCTGGCCTCCGAGCGAGAAGACGGGGGCGTCGTAGTCGCCGGGGGTGAGATCGTGAGGGTTCGGATCAAGCCTTCCATTCAGCGGCTCGTCGAGCTGCGGTACGCTGACTACGAATATGTGGCTGCGCTTTCCCGCCTCAAACGAGTTCCAATGTCGATAAAGCAAACGATCAAAAACCAGTGCCTTGACCTTCGAGTTTTCCACATCCTTAAGCTTATTTGCATTGCATCCCTTCTCCCTCGCAGGCGTGCTGTCGCATTCCGGATAGACGTCCGAAGTGAAAAGAACGTGCCGTCCATCGGGCGACCAGAGTTCGCCGCCAGCTTCCGTGGCAATCGACGTCAGCTGGTATGCGCCTTTGACTGCGCCTGCCACGCCATCGAAATCGGCGATCCAGATTTGCGAGCCTCCTTCTTTATTGGAGATGAAGGCGAAGCGCTGGCCGTCGGGAGCCCATCGCGGGCGGTCGCCGTCCTGATCGGCGATAAGGATGCGCTCGGAACCCGCTCTGCCCTCCGGGGTCCCTTTTTCATTGGACCCAGTGTTCAGCGGGACGATCCAGATGTGGGGCGTCTTTTTATTCGCGGCGAGATCGACATCGACCACGCTGAAGAGCACCCACTTGCCATCGGGCGACGGGACCGGTTCGCCTACGCGCTTCAGCTTCATCATGTCTTCGAAGGTGAAGGGATGCCTGGCTTGGGCCGCGAGCGGTAATGCTAAAGCGGTAGTAAGCACTCCAAGAAGAACGGCGATGGCGAACAGACGGACGCGCATGACAACCTCCGGAAAGAGACCTAACAGTTTACAGGCGGTTCGGCCACGTTAACACGTTTGATTGTCCGGGTCAGGCTGCTCTCGGATGCCACGACCCCGGTTCGCGAAGCTCAATCCTCGCTCCCCATGACATGAGTGTGGATTATTCACCAGGATGGATCGCAGGCCGGGTGAGCATTACGGAGACGTCTGGAGTTCAATCGCGCCACGGATTCGCCAGGCGAATGCCGCAGGTTTCGAAGTCGGCGGTGTTGCGGGTCGCGAGAGTGGCGCCGTGCACATAGGCGATGGCAGCGATCTGGGCGTCCAATTCGGCGATGGGCCTTCCCGCCTTTCTTCGTGCCGAGGCGATTTTGGCGAAAGCACGCGCGGCCTCGTCTTCGAATGCAATCACGCGCCCGGCGAGTACCTTCGTGAACATTCTTTCGGCACCGGCACGAAGTTCGTCGCGCCGTTTGCCAGCAGTAAGCAGTTCGATACCGTAGAAGATTTCGGCGAGGCTGACGGTGCTGGTGTAGAGATCGGGAGAGTGTTGTCTCGAGAGCCAGCGCAGCACCGTGGGCGAGGATTCGGGCCGCATGAGTTCGGAAATGACGTTGGTGTCCAGAAGAATCATTGAGGGGCCGATGGGGATCTCATTTAATGCCCGGGTCGCGGATGGGGCCGCGCAGGGGAATCTGGAGCTCGACACCTCCCAAGGGCGCAAAGATATCTCGGATCGCCTTCCCAAGATCCTTGGGTGTCTCGTCGGGTTGGTTCAGGGCGGATTTCAGAATCTCGCGGGCTTCCTGTTCCATGGAACGGCCGTGGCGGGCGGCGCGTATGCGGAGCTTGCGCTTGGTGGTTTCTTCGAGGCGGCGGATGGTGATGCTGGCCATGCTATCAATGATAGCATTGATAGCAGCCAAGTCGGAAGTAAGAAGTCAGATTGAAGAAGTAAAACTTCAACAGGAAGTGGCGGGTTTTACTTCTTCAATCTGACTTCTGCCTTCTGACCTCACTTCAGTTCTTCCAGCATGGCCGTCATCTCGCCCTGGGCGTGCTGGTTGCCGGTGCGGCGGGCGCTGGCTATTCCGTCCACTAACATTCGCTTTGCCTCTTCTATTCGTTCGGCGCCGGCCAACGTCTGCGCTGCCATGAAATATGCGGGGGTGTAGTCGGGATTCTTCTCGATCAGCGTTTTGAATTCTGCGAGTGCGCGTTCGATCTCGCCGGACTTGGAGTACTCCATGGCCAGGCCGTAGCGGGCGAAGGTGTCCTCGGGAGTGGCGGCTAGAATTTCGGTCAACATGGCTATGCGGTCCATAGAGGCAGTTCTCAGTTCTCAGTCTTGTCTGCCGCCGTCGAGAATGAAATCGACAGACGCGCCGACATTCATCGTTTAGTCACCGCCGATGGCTGATGAGTGACAGCTCACAAGTGCCTCTCCATTCATATCACGGTGGGGGTTACAATGGCTGTTCCCGGGAGAAAACTTTGGCGTGTCCTTTTTTTGTGCCGCGCGAAATTGTTCATGATGGGTCATGGCCGCATCCGGCGCGGTTGCCGCTGGGGGCGGGATGGAGCGGGACATGCTGCGCGTCCGGCGAGGAATCGGAGCGCGGAATGGCGGTTCAGCCTCCGCACATTCGCGATCTTTGCAACCTGGGATACGCCTCCGGCTGTCCACATCTTCCGGCGAGCCGGGACTGGGATGCGGTGCGTTTCTCGGTCGCCGGCTCGAGCACGGAGCAGATTACGCTGAGCTATGTTTGCGAACTGGGCCACGCTCCGGTCGAATACGGGACGCTGACCTATGACCTGGGCGGCGAGGTCTGGCGGCACGCTCCCAAAGATTCCCGGGTACACAGACTGGCGACCAGCTACCTCTATGCGTATCGCGCGCGCCAGCGACCGAGTCCACCAGACGGCGAGTTCATCTAATTTCCATGAGTGACGACAAAATCAAGTTAACACCGCGGCCGGTACGCGAATCGATTTCGGAGATGGCCGAGATCGTTCTGCCCAACGATGCCAATCCCCTGAACGCCCTGCTTGGCGGACGCCTGATGCACTGGATCGACCTGGCGGGCGCGCTGGCCGCTCATCGACACTCGCGACAGTGGGTGGTGACGGCTTCCATTGATCATCTCGATTTCCTGGTTCCGGTGCGGGTGGGCGATCTCTGCATTTTGCGCTCGTCGGTGAACCGGGCCTTTCATACCTCGATGGAAATTGGGGTGAAGGTCTGGGTGGAAAATTACCGGGCCGACGAGAGACTGCACGTGAGCTCCGCTTACCTGACATTTGTCACGATCGATGCGGCGGGCAAGCGCGTGCCTGTGCCTCCGGTGATTCCGGAAACCGAGGATGAGAAGCGGCGCTATGAGGGCGCGCTGCGGCGCCGGGAAATACGACGCGCGGAAACCGAAATGCGAAAAGCGAACCGGCGCTGAAGATGTGTGATGGTCGTCACATCGGCGAGTGCGATCCGCCTCGATAATTTCTTCACTTGTACTCCTAAACTTTGCAGGCTGACGTTCCTTACTAAACCGTGGGGTCCCGGAAGGGACAACGACAGAGGCTTTTCGATGGATAGCGCGCTACTGATTCACCGTCTTCACTTCGCATTTACAGCTACTTTTCATTATCTTTTTCCGCAACTCACGATGGGGCTGGCGCTGCTGATTGTGGTGCTCAAGACGATCGGTCTCCGGCGCAACGATCCCTTTTATCACCAGGCGGCGCGATTCTGGGGCAAGATTTTTGGCATTAACTTTGTGCTCGGCGTGGTTACGGGCATTCCGATGGAATTCCAGTTCGGCACGAACTGGTCCGTGTTCTCGCGCTTTTCAGGGGGAGTGATCGGACAAACTCTCGGCATGGAAGGCATGTTCGCCTTCTTTCTGGAGTCGGCATTTCTGGGACTGTTTCTTTACGGAGAAAAGCGGCTGAGCCCGAAGGCGCATTGGCTGTCCGCGGTTGCGGTTTTTGTGGGTTCATGGCTTTCTGGCTACTTCATCATCGCGACTGACGCGTTCATGCAATTTCCAGTTGGGTATTTCCGGGCCACGGATGGCAGCCTGCAACTGGCGAGCTTCTGGGATTTCGTCCTGAACCGCTGGGCCCTCTGGCAATATTTGCACAACATGAGCGGAGCGGCCATCACGGGCGCTTTCATCATGACGGCGGTGGGCGCTTTCTATCTGCTCTCCGGCAAGTGGATCGAATACGGACGCATCTTCGTCACGGTGGGCGTGATCGCGGGCGCGATATTCAGCGTCCTGCAGGTGTTCCCCACGGGCGACCGGCAGGGGCAGATGGTGACGGATTATCAGCCGGTGACATTGGCCGCCATGGAAGGACTGTTTCACGGGCAGACGGCAGCGCCGCTCGTGCTGATGGGGCAACCGAACGACCAGCAGGGCAAGATCGATAACCCGCTCGAAGTGCCGGGCATGTTGAGCATGCTGACTTTCCGGCGCTGGAGCGCGCAAGTTCGCGGCCTGGATGCGTTCCCTAAAGAAGATTGGCCGGGGAATATCCCGCTGCTCTATTACAGCTATCACATCATGGTCGGACTGGGGACGGTGTTCATCGCAGTGATGGTGGTGGCGTTGCTGCTGCTCTGGCGAGGCAAGCTGTTTAACTCGCGCTGGATGCTGTGGATTCTGATGTTGTGCGCGCCGTTTCCGTACATTGCGAACACGGCCGGGTGGATGACCGCGGAACTTGGCCGGCAACCCTGGCTGATTTACGGACTGATGCGGACCGAAGATGGTTATTCGAAATCGGTCTCCGCGGGCAACGGAATGTTTACGCTGTTGGGATTCATGGGGATGTACACGGTGCTCGGGATTCTGTTCCTGTTTCTGGTGCGGCGGGAAATTGAGAACGGTCCGCTCGAGTTGGAACCCGCTCTTGAGGCCCACTCCGCGACGGAGGCGAGGTAATTATGGGAAGCCTATGGTTCTGGATTGTCGGCGTGATGGTCACGCTTTATGTGGTGCTCGATGGCTTCGACCTGGGCGCGGGCGTGATTTATCTGATCGCGGGCAAGACCAGTGAAGAGCGGCGACGGATTCTGCGCACCATCGGTCCGGTGTGGGATGGCAATGAAGTCTGGCTGCTGGCGGCGGGCGCTACGCTTTACTTTGCGTTTCCGCAGCTTTACGCGTCGAGTTTCAGCGGCTTCTACCTTCCGCTGATGATGGTGTTGTGGCTGCTGATGCTGCGCGCGGTCGGGATCGAGTTCAGGGCCCACATTGAAAGCGCCATTTGGCAGGAATTCTTTGATGTTGTCTTCGCGGTTTCGAGCATCCTGCTGTGCGTATTTTTTGGCGCTGCGCTGGCCAATGTGGTGCGCGGGGTTCCGCTCGATGCCACTGGATATTTCTTCGAGCCGCTGTGGACCAATTTCAAACTGGGGCCCCATCCGGGGATCCTCGATTGGTACACGGTGCTGATTGGCGTGCTTGCGCTGGTGACGCTGGCCGCGCACGGCTCCCATTATGTCGCTCTGAAAACCGACGGGGAACTCGGCCGCCGGGCCCAGGGTCTCGCGCTGATTGCATGGCCGTTGCAATTCTTCCTGACTTGCACTTCGCTGCTGGCGACTTATTTCATCCGGCCTGACATTATGGGGAACTATGGCAGATACAAGATTGGCCTCCTCGTCCCGATCGTGGTGTTTTCGAGCCTGGCCGTCATGCTGTGGGCGACTCCCAAGAGCAAGGAGGCGACAGCCTTCATGGCTTCGAGTCTCTACATTGCCGGCATGCTGGTTGGCGCCGCATTTGCTCTCTATCCGGTGGTGCTGCCGGCGCGTGATCATCAATACGATTTGACCATCGAAAATACGAGCGCTGGAATCCACGGACTGCAAGTGGGCCTGGTCTGGTGGACGATGGGCGCGGTGCTGGCGCTCGGCTACTTTACATATGTCTATCGAATGTTCCGGGGCAAGGTGCAGGCGGGAGAAGGACACTACTAGAGGTTAGAAGATAAAAGTTAGAAGTTAAAAGTTAAAAGACAGATTGCACAAGTCAAGACACCGTGCAGAAGTTAAAAGTCAAAAGTCAGATTGCAGAAGTAAAATCTTTCAGAATCGACATTGTGCATCAACGCTGCTTTACTTCTGCAATCTGACTTTTGACTTCTGCAATTCCTGATCGCTCCGTCGCCGTTCCCGATGCCTTCCTCCCGTATAATCAACAAATGAGCGCTCATTCCCATTCTCCCGGCCAGCAGCAGCCCAGCCCGCAACCTTTGCCTGGCGTTAACGCTATCATCGCCGTCGGCTCCGGCAAAGGTGGAGTTGGCAAGACTACGCTTGCCGTTAACCTTTCGCTCGCGCTCAGCAAGATGGGCTACAAGGTTGGGCTTCTCGATGGGGACGTTTACGGCCCCAACGTTCCGCTGATGCTCGGCACCAACGAGCAGCCGAAGGTGATGGGGGAAAATCACATCTCTCCCATTCAGGTTCATGGGCTGAAAGTAATTTCGGTGGGCTTTCTTAATCCAGGGGACAAGCCGCTGATCTGGCGCGGGCCGATGCTGCATTCGATCATCCGCCAGTTTCTGGGCTCAGTGGAGTGGGGACAGCTCGACTACCTGATCATTGACTTGCCGCCCGGAACGGGCGATGTGGCGCTCTCGCTGATCCAGACCGTTCCGCTCACCGGCGCGATCGTGGTTTCGACTCCTTCGGACGTGGCGCTGCAGGATGCGCGCAAGGCGATCGAAATGTTCCGGCAGATGAAGGTGGATATCGTTGGCATCGCGGAGAACATGAGTTATTTTGTATGTCCGCATTGCCAACACGAGGTCGATATTTTTTCGCGCGGAGGCGCGGAGAAGACGGGAAAGCAGTTCGACATCGCCTTCCTCGGCAGCATCGAACTCGATCCCGAAATTCGGAGAGCCGGCGACAGCGGATCGCCCGCGGTGCTGAAGGGCGAAGATTCGGCACATGCGAAATCGCTGTTCGCATTCGCGCGCAAGGTGGTGACTCGAGTGGATGAGATCAAGTCGAGCAGTTCCGAGAGCGTGATCCAGATTCAGTAAGAGCAGTTAGCAAACTGAGCCGAAGTTACACTTTCCCGGTGAATTCGTAGTTCACAGCCGGTGAGCCTGTCATCGGAGCGACCCACTCGCCCTTCGGACTCACCGAACCGCAGTCCAGACACCTGGTCACGGAATATTCGGTCGCGCAGTCTGGGCAAATACCATGAGTTTGAAAAGTGTCGAAGGCCTGTCCGCACTTGCCGCATTTCCAGAAATTGCCGATGGGCGGCGCTGCCTTGCACTGAGGACAGGCAACGCCGTCGCGGCGCGGCAGTTTAGCGAAGCGAGACAAAGCTCTGGCATGTTGCAATCCGCCCCAGCAATTCAGAAGTAGAAAGACGCCCATAATTCCCAGCCAGCCGGAACGGGTCCAAATCGCGAGCGCGATGAATCCAGCGATGCCGATGAAACCAAGGATGGTGGCTACCATCAGGCTGCGGGCGCGTCCCATCACGAACCAGAGGAGAGAGCGAAGAATCTGGCCGCCATCCAACGGGTAGATCGGCAGTATGTTGAAAATCAGCAAGACCAGGTTAATCTGCCAGACGGCACGCAACCACATGTGGGCATCGGCGATCCCGGCCCAGCCCACGGATTTACCCAGCATGCCGAGTCCCCAAATCATGGGCAGCAACGCCACATTCACGAGCGGACCGGCGGCGATGCTCCAGAGCGTGGCGCCCGGCCGGGGCGGAGGATCTACATAGGCGACGCCGCCGAGCGGCCAGAGCACGATCTGATTCGCGGATCCGCCCACCTGCCGGCAGGCCAGCGCGTGGCCGAACTCATGCATCATCACGATCAGAAAGAGCGCAAGATACTCCAGCACGTTCCACGTAACAGAGGAGTAACTCCCCTTGCGCCCGTTGATTTCGTAGGCGGCGACCAGAAACCACGACCAATGGAGGAAAAGGTCAATTCCGGCGAGACGGAATAAGCGGATCGATCCCTGGCGAGTGGGCATCCTGCGAGTTTATAACAAGGCGATGCATGGGCGTTTCACGGCCTGGCGTTCCGGGAGAATCTTGACAGCCGGTAGACCGGTTCGGCTGTTTCGCCTTTGAGCACCAGTCGGGCCACCAGCTCGCCGAGCGCGGGACCGTGCTTGAAGCCATGCCCCGATCCTCCGCCGACGATCCACACGTTCTGGTTTGCGGGATGACGATCGATGATGAAGTCATGATCGGTCGTGTTCTCATATTGGCATACGCGGGTTTCAACCAGCGGCGCGCCTTTCATGCCGGGAAAACGATAGGCGACATATTGACGGGCTGCGGCGAGACGGTCATCGCTGACTATGCGCTCTCCCGAGGTGGGATCGAATGCGGGGCCGCGCGTGTCATCGGCGAGTTTGAAGCCGCGGCCCTGGTTCCCGGGAATGCCGTAGAAGAAGCGTTCGCCGTGATCGGCCCATACGGGAATGTTGCCCTCATCGTAGCGGCGATCGTTTGCAGGAGAGGCCGCGGGAGTTCCGAAGAAAAAGACATCCTGCTTGGTGGAGATAAAATGCGGGCCCACGGTATGCGGAAAGAGGCGACCCAGCCAGGGACCGCAGGCGAAGACGAAGCGGTCAGCGGCAAGTTCGGTTCCGTCGGACAGTGGGAGGCCCTTCGAGTTTTGCCCGAGCCAATTCTCGTTTTCTCCCTCAAGGTCGCACGCCGCGGTCGCGGCCTGCCGGTATTCGCCGCCTTCGGCAAGAAAGTGCTCGACGACTGCCTGGGTTGATGCGCGGGCCAAGAGGTATCCACTCTGAGGTTCGTAGAAACCCCAGGAAATCTGGTCGAAGTTGATCTGCGGCCAGCGGCGCGCCATCTGGTTGGTCGAAAGCTCCTCGAAGGGAATGCCGGCATCTTTGAGCAGAGGGAGGGATGCGCGCTCAAACTCGCCGGGGCCGTGCGCCATCCACAAGACGCCGGTGGGAAAGAAAAACCTCTGCTTCCATTGTGACTCGTGTTCCCTCCAGAGCGTCATGGCGCGGGCGGCGAGGCTGGTATAAGGCTGAGCGGGGCCGTAAGCGCCGCGGATGATGCGAGTTTCGCCTCCGGAGGAAGAGCGCGAGTTGCCCGGACCCCAGGCATCGATTAACGTCACACGCGCTCCGCCACGCTGGAGATAGAGGGCGGTCCATCCGCCGAAGGCGCCGGCGCCGATGACTGCGATATGGAGTTGAGCCGCCATGGATGCACCCGCTATCCGGAGATACAGAAGTTAATCAGCTAGTTATACAGTAAACACCGTAATTTCAGCGGGCGGCAAACGGCGTCATAATTGTCGTCGCCAGAAGCGCTGCTGCTCGCGACTATGAAGATTTGCAGTCGTCACTAGAATCTACGGCATCGGCAAAGGACCGAGTTTTCATTGACTTTAAATGAGTTCCCTTAGATCTGACATTCCTACTAATTTGGTTGCCGCTGAAGGAAGAAGCGAACCGGAGGGAAAAATCCGGCTTGCTTCCGGGCTGGCTTCTTCGCAGGCAACGGGCAATTCCAATCGGGAGATCAACTATTTCGTGGCGGGCGGGGGAATGGCCGATTTGATGCGGGCCTACGATTGGAACTCGCATCCGCTTGGACCGGTGCCGATGTGGCCGCAAAGTTTGCGCACGACGGTTGGCATCTGCCTGGAGTCGCGTTTTCCCATTCTGATCTGGTGGGGAAGCGAGATGTTCATGCTCTACAACGATGCTTACCGGACAATCCTGGGAAGCATAAAACATCCAGCGGCGATGGGGCAGGCGGGAGCGAAGTGCTGGCCGGAAATATGGGACGTGATCGGACCGATGCTGGAAGGAGTTCTGCAAAAAGGCGAGGCGACCTGGTCGGAGGATCAACTTCTGCTTCTGGATCGAAACGGTTACCTGGAAGAATGTTACTTCACCTTTTCCTACAGTCCGATTCGGGATGAGTCGGGAGAAGTGGGCGGGATCTTCACGGCCGTCACAGAAACGACCGACAAAATCCTTGGGGAACGGCGACTGAGAGCGCTGCAGGAATTAGGAGCACGGCAAGCCGAGTCAACGGGGGCACAGGAGGCGTGCCAGCGGGCGACGAAAGTACTTTCCAACTACGCACTGGATATCCCCTTCGCGCTGATTTATCTGATTGATGAGGAAGGATCGAGTGCGAGTTTGGCTGCGACTTTGAATCTCGAGGGCGGATCGAAGGCCGCTCCGAATCGTATTTCACTGCAGGATGAGGAGCAGACGCCGTGGCCGGTGCGGGAGGTGGTGACCAGCCGGGAACCACAACTGGTCAGGAATTTGCGGCCACCATTGGACAAGCTACCCGGCGGCCCTTGGCCGGAGAGAGCGAAAAGCGCGGTGATTCTGCCCATTGCGGCGGCGGGTGAGAAGCAGGCGACCGGAGTTCTGATCGCAGGAGTGAGTCCCCGGCGATCTTACGAGGAAAAGTATCAGGCGTTCTTCACGTTATTGGCGCGCAATCTTGCCGCCGCTATCGCGGACGCGCGGGCGTATGCCGACCAGCAAAAGCGCATGGAGGCGCTGGCGGAACTTGATCGAGCGAAGACGGCATTTTTCAGCAATGTAAGCCACGAGTTCCGGACTCCATTGACGCTGATACTTGGGCCTCTGGAGGATACGTTAGGTTCCACGGACGGGAGGTTGGACGCGAATGACCGCGAGCGGTTGACGGTCGTGCATCGCAATTCCCTACGATTGCTGAAACTCGTCAACTCGCTGCTCGATTTCTCACGCATCGAAGCGGGGCGGGTGGAAGCGGTTTACCAGCCAACGGATCTGGGCAGCTTTACGGCGGAACTGGCTAGTTCATTCCGATCGGCCATGGAACGGGCGGGGTTGCAATTTAACGTGGAGTGCCCTGCCGGCGGCGAACTGGTGTACATCGATCGCGACATGTGGGAGAAGATCGTGCTCAACCTGCTCTCCAATGCGTTCAAATTCACATTCGAGGGCAGCGTGTCGGTCCGCGTGGAGTCGGCCAATGGTTTTGCCCGGCTCCAAGTGGCGGATACGGGGATCGGCATATCGGAGGAGGAGTCAGGGCGGTTATTTGAGCGCTTCCATCGTGTGCAGGGAGCACGGGGGCGCACGCATGAGGGGACCGGAATTGGGCTGGCACTGGTGCAGGAATTGGTGAAGCTCCATCACGGAACCATCGAAGTCAGCAGCGAAGAAGGAAGAGGCACCACGTTTTCGGTCAGCATTCCTAAAGGAAAAAGTCATCTTCCGCCGGATCGGGTGGAAGCTGCGCGCACGCTGGCGTCGAGCGCGATTCGCGCGGACAGCTACGTGGAGGAAGCCTTACGATGGCTGCCGGAATCGGATCGCGAGGTTGCCCCGAGCGTGAGGATCACCGGCTCGCGCGATCTGGCGAGTCCGGATCGAGAGCCTTCTGGTCTGGAAGCGGCGGGGGAATTGATTGTACTGGCGGATGACAATGCCGACATGCGCGACTATCTCCGCCGTTTGTTAGGCGAACGGTATCGGGTACATGCAGTCGCGAACGGAGACGAGGCGGTTCAGGCCGCGCGAAAGTTGAAGGCGGATCTGGTATTGACCGACGTGATCATGCCGGGACTGGATGGTTTTGAAGTTTTGCGAACCTTGAAGCAGGATCGTGAGACGCAGGCGATACCGGTCATCCTGCTTTCGGCGCGGTCGGGAGAGGAATCGCGAGTGGAAGGGTTGCAGGCGGGCGCGGACGACTATCTGGTAAAACCCTTCACGGCACGAGAGTTGCTGGCGCGAGTGGGCGCACACTTAAGGTTGTCGCGGGTGCGGGCCGAGGCCGCGGAGAAAGAACGAGTGCTGCGCGCCGAGGCCGATCTGGAGCGCAGACGGTTTCGCGAATCTTTTATCCTGGCTCCGGCCGGAATGGCATTGCTGAGCGGGCCGGATCACCGGTTCACATTCGTGAATTCGGCATTTTTGGATCTGGTCGGATTCGATCGTGGGGAAAACCTGGTGGGCAAGTCCGTGAAAGAAGCGTTCCCGGAAGTTGAGCATCAAGGATTCGTGCAATTGTTGAATCAGGTTTATGAAACGGGCGAGCCCTTTCTGGCGAGCGACCGTGAACTTCGACTCCAGCACAATGGGGAGGAGAAGACCAAGTACGTGACCTTCAGCTATCAAGCCGTAAAAGACCTCAAGGGAAACGTCGAGGGGATCATGGCCCACACCGTGGATGTCACGGGAGAGGTGAAGGCGCGAACTCAACTTGAGGAACGGGTGAGGGAGCGGACCGCGGAATTGCAGGAAGCGGAAGAAAAACTGCGGATTCTCAACAGCAGGCTTCTGCGGGCGCAGGATGAAGAAAGACGGCGGCTGGCAAGGGATCTGCATGATAGTGCGGGGCAGATTCTGGTGGCCCTGAAGATGAGCCTGGCCGGCCTGGAGCAGCAACTGAAGAGCAGCGATCCGGGACTCAATAAAATCGCGACCGGAAGCATTGAACTCATCGATGAATTGTCGAAGGATCTTCGCACCATGTCGCACTTGCTGCATCCACCTTTATTGGACGAAGCGGGTCTGAGGTCAGCGCTGCAATGGTACGTGGGAGGGTTCACGGAAAGAAGCGGGATTCAGGTGGAGTTGGATATCGACGCGAACTTGCCGAGGCTGTCGCAAGAGGTCGAGACGGCGGTTTTCAGGGTGATTCAGGAGTGCCTCACGAATATTCACCGCCATTCGGGAAGCCCTCGCGCCAACATCCGGATCGAGTACAGCGGGCCGACCATGAGGGTTGAGATTCGGGATGAGGGGAGAGGGGTGGCGCAGTTCGATGCGCAGAAGAAATTGCCGATGCGAATCGGGGTCGGCGTGCAGGGTATGCAGGAACGAGTGCGACAACTCCGCGGGACTTTTGAGATTCAATCGGGAGAGTGGGGAACGGCCATCATCGTGACACTACCCAGCCAATAACCGGATCGCGTTGCGGCACTTTGCCAAGGGCGATATCGCAGGCAAGGCGCTTGCCCTTGGTCGCCTACCCGATCGCGCGTAATCGTTGTAATCAGAAACTTAGCTCACCCCATCGCTCTATCCGATTGACACCATTGTTCCTGCTCCCTAGAATTCCAAATAGGAGCTGTGGAATCCTAATCTAAGCCACTGCATCTAAAGTATTTACAAGTGGGCTCCAGCCCCGATTTTCGGATTTGAGACCGAGCAAATGCCTCCAGGGCCACCGGGCGGACGGGAACGCGAAATCCTGACCGCGATCGTCGAGACTTTTATTGCCAGCGGAGAACCCGTGGGTTCACGCACGATTGCGCGCGCCAGCCGGGAGGGATTGAGTCCGGCAACGGTTCGCAATGTGATGGCCGATCTGGCCGATGCGGGGTATCTTGAGCAGCCGCATACTTCGGCGGGACGCGTTCCGACCGCGGAGGCTTATCGTTATTACGTCGAGCAACTGAGCGGCGAGGCTCATCTCTCGCAGGAGAATCAGAGCATCATTCAGGACACGCTGACGGGGGTCACGGATGTGCAGGAGTTCATGGAGCGGACTTCGCATGTGCTCTCGCTGATTTCGCATGGGGTGGGCGTGACGGTGGCCAGTACCGGTCCGCGAAATGCCTTGGAGCATGTGTACTTCTCGCGGCTTGGCGATCAGAAGGTGCTCGCCGTGGTGGTTACGCGTTCGGGCGTGGTGCGCGATCGGGTGCTGCGGATGGATATTCCGCAGGCGGATCTCGATCTGGCGGCGCGGTATCTGAACGAGAATTTTCGCGGCTGGACGATGGAAGATATGCGCGCGGAGCTGGCGCGGCGCATCGAAAGCGAGCGGGGGGAGTACCAGGCGCTGATGAAGTCGATTGAGCTCCTGTACCAGCAGGGCGCGCTGGCTTCGAATGAGGGCAGCGATGTGGTGTTCGTGGAAGGCGCGGCCAACCTGGTCACGGGCGAACAAGACCAGCAGCGCCTGCAGGACATGCTGCGTACGCTGGAAGAGAAAGAGAAAGTCATCAAGCTGCTGAGCGCATATCTCGATACCAGACAGGAGGCGGTGCGGGTGGTAATCGGGCTCGACCAGGCGCTGCCGTCGTCGTCGTTGCAGAATTTTGTGCTGATTGGAGCTCCGGCGCGGGTGGGGGGCGAGGTCAGGGGATCGTTGGCTGTGATCGGGCCGACACGGCTCGATTACCAGCACACCATGTCGGCGGTGTCATACATCGCGCGACTGTTTGACAAACTTTTGAATGAATCGGAGTAGCAAGTTGTATGGCTAAAGGAAACGGAAAGAGCGAGGTCCACAACCTCGATTTGGATCACGAACTGCCCGCGGCTGAAAGCGGGGAGGCGGTTGAGGCGAACGCGGCCCAGGCGGACGGCGCAGGCTCGGAAGTCGAGAAATTGAAATCGGAGCGCGATTCCCTGCTCGACCGATTGGCCCGGCAGCAAGCGGAATTCGACAATGCCCGCAAGCGCGCAACCCGCGAGCAGCAGGAATTCCGCGAGTTCGCGGCGGGAGATGTGCTCAAGAACTTTCTGCCGGTGCTCGACAGCTTCGAACGCGCGTTGAAGGCGGGCGGAGATTCCAGCGAATTCCGCAACGGCATTGAGCTCATCTATCGCCAGTTGCAGGATGCGCTGCAAAAGTCAGGCGTTCAGGCGGTGGATGCCGTGGGAGCGCCCTTTGACCCGCGGTTCCATGAAGCGATCGAGATGGTGGATTCGACCACGGTTCCTGACCATCACGTGCTGGAGGAGTTGCAGCGCGGGTACAAATACAAGGAGCGGTTGCTGCGTCCGGCAATGGTGAGGGTGGCGCGGAACGCGCGGGGATAAGGCGTGGGACTCAGGGCCGAAGCCCCATGGTTATTTAGCTGGGCGGCACGGCGGAAACCGTGTCCTTTCAAGACCATTTCATTCGAGCCGATTGAGGAGTCAGGGGGAATTTCTGGCCGCTAACACAAAACGCGATTATTACGAAGTGCTCGGCGTGAGCCGCGCGGCCACCGAGGTCGAGATCAAGAGCGCCTACCGCAAGCTGGCGATGACGCACCATCCCGACCGCAACCCGAACAATCCCGACTCGGAAGACAAGTTCAAGGAGATCACGGAGGCGTACGCGATCCTGGCGGATGGCGAGAAGCGCTCTCTTTATGACCGCTTCGGGCACGCGGGCGTGAGCAGCAATGCGGGTGCGTCGGCGGGGTTCGATCCCGCGATCTTCCAGGATTTCGGCGACATCTTTGGCGAGTTCTTTGGTTTCGGGGATTTATTTGGCGGCGGCGGCGGGCGGCGACGAACGCGCGCGCAGCGTGGAGCGGACCTGCGCGAAGACCTGCACCTCGAGTTTGAAGAAGCAGTCTTCGGCACCGAGAAGCAAGTCAAGGTGCGGCGGCATGAGACATGCGACGGCTGCCGGGGGACGGGGGCAGCGCCAGGCAAAGTCGCGGTGCCGTGCCGGGCATGCGAAGGCCGCGGACAGGTGCGCTACCAGCAGGGATTTTTCAGCATCGCGCGCACGTGTCCGACCTGCCAGGGCGCGGGGAGCGTAATTACCGATCCGTGCCCCAAATGCAAGGGCGACGGCCGGTTGTTGCGCGAGCGCGCAGTCGAGGCGCAGGTGCCGGCGGGAGTGGAAGACGGCACGCGTATTCGATTCTCGGGTTTGGGCGAGGCGGGCGCGTTCGGCGGACCGGCTGGCGACTTGTATGTCGTGCTTCATGTGAAAGAGCATTCCTTCTTCGAGCGCGAGGGCAACGATCTGCAATGCGTGGTGCCGGTTTCGTTTTCGCAGGCGGCGCTAGGCACGGAGATCATGGTGCCGACGCTGGAAGGCGACCACAAGTTGAAGGTGCCCGAAGGCACGCAGTCCGGGACTTCGTTCCGCATCCGCGGCAAGGGCGTGCCGGTGCTGAATGGGCATGGCAAGGGCGATCTGTTTGTCGAAGTGAGAATTCAAACTCCCGGAAAGCTCAGCAAGCGGCAGCGCGAGTTGCTGACAGAACTGGGAGAGCTTTCGCCCGTGGAGAACAAGCCGCAGCGGCGGTCTCTGCTGGGACGGGTGAAGGATATGTTTGTGTGAGGCAGGCTCTGGGCTTTCGGCTCTCGGCTTTGGGCCCTCGCTACTGGCAGCAAGTTTGTTTCCCACTCAAGCCAAAGACGGCTTGAATGGGCCACCATCATGGTCTGTGCCAGAAACGATTGCCAGAGCCTAAAGCCGAGAGCCCAGAGCCGAATTCATGACGCGCCGCCGCTGGATTGCCGATGAGGTCCACGGCAACATCGCCTACCTCACAGGCGAACATGCTTTTCATCTGAGCCGCGTTCTGCGCGCGCAGGTGGGGCAGGAATTCGATATTTCCACGAGCGATTCAGTCCGGCGCGGGACAATCATTTCAGTTTTGCCAGAGCGCGTGGAGTTCGCGCTCGGAGACGAAGTGATTGTGAAGGCTCCCCCCAGGCTGACGCTGGTTCTGGCCATTTTCAAATTCGACCGCATGGAATGGGCGATCGAAAAATGCACCGAGATTGGAGTGGCGCGGATCATCCCAATCATTGCGAAGCGAACGGATGCGCATCTGGCGGCAGCCGCCGCCAAGCGCCACGAGCGCTGGGTGCGCGTCGCCAGGCAGGCTCCGAACAATCGCGGCGCGTCTCGCCGCCGGAGATTTCGAATCCGATCAAACTGAAAGACCTGGGTAGCGCCGGCGAATCGCTGGCATCGCCGGTCGAAGGTGGTGAGCTCGCGGTCGCAGCCGGCGCGCGCGGCCCTCGAGTCGTTCTTGCTGAATCTGAAATGAACAACAGCCTGCGCGATGTTCTTGCGCCATCAACTTCCGAAGCCGTTCTGGCGGTTGGCCCCGAAGGCGGTTGGACCGACGAAGAATTAAGTTGGTTTCGCCAGGCTGGATGCGCGGTGGCTTCGCTCGGCGAAACGATTCTGCGGGCTGAAACCGCGGCCATTGTCGCGACGGCGCTCGCCTTGGATTTGCTGCGGTAGGGTTTAGCTCTCAGCTTTCAGCCATCAGCTCTCAGCTTTCAGCCATCAGCGATGAGCCATCCTTAAGCGATGCGAAACGCTTTGCGCTTTCAAGGCACGCCACCTGTCTACCGATTCTTCATTAAGTAGAGCCACTTGCCTCACATCCCTTCCACAAGGTCCTCTGGTATCCTCCGGCAAGTGAGCCCCACCGTCATTTCAACAACGAAGAAGATCGTTCCCGACGAACGCCAGCGGGAGGCCATCGAACACGTTCATGGCCCGATGGTCGTGCTGGCGGGCGCCGGGACCGGCAAGACTACCGTCCTTATTCAGCGCATTGCCAATCTTGTGCGCGAAGGGCACGCGCGCCCTGACGAGATCCTGGCGCTCACCTACACCGATAACGCTGCGGCCGAAATGCAGACAGCGCGTGCGCGCGGAGCTTGCAAGGCACAAACATCGATGGCCTTCAGACCGTGCACGTTCCATGGCTGGTGCAATACGCTGCTCCAACGGCGGGGCGCGGCATTTCAGGTGCTCGACGACAAAGATCTGTGGGTTTTTCTGCGGCGGCGCATTCGCGATCTGCGTCTGAAGTATTTTGTGCGCGCCGCCAATGTCAGCCAGTTTCTCGACGACCTGCTCGAATTTATGCGGCGGTGCCAGGACGAACTGGTCGGCCCGGAGCAATATGCGCGAGTATGTCGCGCGGCTGGAGCGGGGCGAGATTCCGCTGCCGCGGGTGGCCAAATCGAAAAAGCAAGCGGAACTCGCGGATTCGGAGATTCTTGACCGCTGCCGCGAGATTGCGCGCGTGTTCGCCACCGTGGAGGAAATGCTGCGGACAAGAACCTGGGCACGTTCGGCCACATGATCACCGGCGCCCACCATCTGCTGAAAAATGATGCGGCGCTGCTCGAAGAAGAGCGCATTCGCATCCGCTTTCTGCTGGTCGATGAATTTCAGGACGCCAACTTTGCGCAGATCGAAATTCTGTCGCTGCTGGCGGGAGACGCGGCCAACCTTTTCATTGTGGGCGATCCCGACCAGGCGATCTACCAGTTTCGCGGGGCGTCGAGCGAGGCGTTCTCTCTGTTCGACAGCCGCTTTCCGAACGCGAAATTCGTCGCGCTGGAGCAGAACCGGCGCTCGCTTGCTCCAATTCTGCGCTGCGCTTTCGGGATCGTGAACGAGAATCCTCCGGTCTTTGGCGAGAAGGCGAAAAAGGCGGGGAAAGCGAACAGGTTGCAGGCCGGGAGCGCACCGGAGGAACGAAGCGCGATTTCCTACCAGCGCTCCCCACTCGAATCGTGGCGCGAGGCGGATGCACGGGAGCGTGGCGAAGCATTAGCCGGTCCCCCGGTTGAGATTGTGACGTGGTGCAACAAAGAGGTCGAGGCGGCCGATCTCGCCCGGCGCATTCGTGGGAAGCGCAAAGAACTCCGCTGCGAGTGGAAGCGGTTTGCGGTGCTCTACCGGACGCACGGACATCGTGAGGAACTGGTCAAAGAACTGGCCGAGCGCAACATTCCATTTTCGATCGAAGGCCTCGACGTGCTGGATACTCCCGACGTGCGCGACGTGCTGGCTTGCCTGGGCGCGGCCGTGAATCCGAAGGATGCAGCCAATGTGTTTCGCGTGTCGGCACTGCCACAGTTCGCCATCGATCCGGTGGAGTTGAAAGCTGCGATGCGGGCGGCGCGGCGAGGCGAGCTTGATCTGCGTAACGTGCTCGCGAAACTCGCCAACGGCGTGGCTGTTCTGACGGACATCGAGAAAGCGCATGCCGGCGTGGAGCCGGACGACATTATCGCGACGGATGCGATCAACCTGGTGATCCGCCAGTTCGCGCTGCAGCGCACTCCGGCGATCAACGCGTTTTGCGAGTTCGTCGCCCGCTGGCAGAAAAGCGCGACCACGGAAACCGGGCGGCCGGCTGAGTTCCTGGAGTACCTGAGTTATTTTCGGCAAGCCCGGGGCAGCAATATTGCTCTGCCTCCGAGCAAAGAGGATGGCGTGCGGCTGATGACCGTCCATGCCGCCAAGGGACTCGAGTTCGGGCACGTGGCGATTCTGCGCGGCTCGTCGACTTCGTTTCCATGTCCTTATAGAGAGCCGCTGGTCGATTTCCCGCCGCAGTTGCGGCGATCGCAGTCCGCGTATAACGACAAGGTTCTGAGCGAGCAGGAGGAGCGGCGGCTTTTTTATGTGGCCATGACACGGGCCGAAGACACGCTCACGATTTATGCCAAGCAGGGCGCGGGCACGGATCCCAGGCCCACCAAATTTCTGCGCGAGTTTATGGGCGCGTCTGCCTACAGCAGATTCTGGCGTTCTCTCCAGGCCGCTGCCGTGCAGGATGAACTTTTCGCCGCGGCGGAGGAAGAACGCATCGCCATCGAGCGATCGAACGTCGCTGGCTGGCTGCTGGCCGCTCCGACCGCGGACTTCGTGACCGGTCTCAGCGCCAGCACGATCGACACCTACGAACAGTGCCCGCTGCGCTTCAAACTCGAAAAAGAGTGGAACCTGCCGCGCGATGTGCCTGCATCGCTGCATTACGGAGCAGCGATGCACCGCGTGCTCCACACCTTTTACGATGCGCAGCGCTACGGACGGGAAATCGGCGACGAGCAACTGCTGGAAAATTTCCGCGCGGACCTGGCGACCGCCGGCATCGCCGACCGTTATCAATATGATTTGTATCTGCGGCAGGGGAGAGAACAGCTCACGCAATTTCTGGAATGGGCACGCGCCGCCAGTCCGCCCGAGGTTTTGCAGACCGAGCAACAAATTCGATTTGCCGGTGGAGGGAACGAAGTTAACCGGGCGCATCGATCGCATGGATCGCATTGGAACTGACAGCGTAGCGATCGTCGACTACAAAACCGGCAAACCAAAGTCACAAGAAGATGCGGACGACAGCCTGCAACTCTCGTTGTATGCGCTGGCCGCAAAAGAGGTGTGGGGTCATGCGCGCCGATCGGCTGGTTTTTCACAATCTGGAAGACAACACGCGTGGTGGAAACGACGCGGAATGATGGCGATCTGGAGAAGGCGAAGCTCAGGGTGCGCAAGGCGGCGGAAAATATTGCAGCGGGGAAGTTTGTCGCCGAAACCAGGCTACCATTGCAGCTTTTGCCCGTACCGGAATCTCTGCCCGGCGACCGAGAAGCCGATTACTCGTTGCGCAGAAAAAGACCGGCGACCTGTCGAATTGAGCTGACGCGCGCACGTGATCATGGAAACTTTTGCCCCAAAAAACTTTGGGGACGCTCATCGCGTCCCCATGGTTGCCTTATTGCAGTTGCTTAGTGCTTCTTGCTGCTTTTCTTCTTTGCTTTCTTTTTGGTTGCCATGGATCTATTCTCCCTTTCCATTCTTCATGGAATTTTGCAACGGTGTTTTGTTGCAACTAATTGAATGTATAGAGTCAATCGCGAAGCGAAGTCAAGAAAAAAATGATCGAAACTCGCGCATACAACTCGGCACCAAAGTCACATTCATATTTCACACGCGAAAAAAATCGCAGACTCACATCGCAACGCGGTCCCTTTTGTAGTTTTTCGCACGGTTCGCTCACTCAAGCCCGCGGCAATAACGATATCGCATCGTGATCCATCTGCGACGCGCGTGCCGTGAACCTTTCCGGACAATCCGCGATCTATAATGTAGGCGTTTTGGAGCAACCAAGGCAGCGGACAAATACGCCGGCTTTATGCGAGCAGTAATAAATTATTCTCAGGAGCGCATTTATGGCGGGTTCAAACGATGTTGTGATTATTTCCGGATGCCGGACACCGATCGGGAAATTTCAGGGAAGCCTGAGCGACCTGACGGCGCCGCAGCTGGGTGCGATCGTGGTGCGCGAGGCGGTGAAGCGCGCGGGCATCGATGCGAAGCTGGTTGACGAGTGCATCATGGGCAATGTCGTCTCGGCGGGACTGGGTCAGAATCCGGCGCGGCAGGCGGCGATTTTCGGCGGACTCGCTCCCGAAACAGGTGCCATGACAATCAACAAAGTTTGCGGCTCGGGATTGAAATCGGTGGCGCTGGCCGCGCAGGCGATCGAGACCGGCAACAGTTCGGTCGTGGTCGCGGGCGGAATGGAATCGATGACCAACGCGCCCTATCTGCTGCCCAATGCGCGCAAGGGATACCGGCTGGGCAACGAGCAACTGGTCGATTCCATGGTGCACGACGGCCTTTGGGATATTTACAACGACTACCACATGGGCATCACGGGCGAGAACGTGGCGGAAAAATACGGCATCACGCGCGAAGAGCAGGATGAGTTTGCCGTGAACTCGCATCGCAAGGCGATCGCCGCGCAGAAGAGAATGCCGCTTCAAGGCGCAGATCGTTCCGGTCGAACTGCCGGCGAAGAAGAAGGGCGCGGCTGCCGGTGATCTTCGATAAGGATGAAGGGCCGCGCGAGGATACGACGATTGAAATGCTGCGCGCTTTGAAGCCGGCGTTCAAGAAAGATGGGACGGTGACGGCGGGGAATGCGCCGGGAGTAAACGACGGAGCGGCGGCCCTGGTGGTGACCAGCGCCGGGCGCGCGGCTGAGCTGGGCGCGAAGCCAATGGTGCGGATCGTGGCGCAGGCTACCAGCGGAGTCGAGCCGAAGTGGGTCATGATGGCTCCGGTGGGAGCGGTGCAGAAGATCTGGCAGAAGACGGGATGGAAGAAAGACGAAGTCGATCTCTACGAGCTGAATGAAGCGTTCTCGGTGCAGGCGCTCGGAGTGTGCCGCGAACTGGGACTCGACATGGATCGCGTTAACGTCAATGGCGGCGCGGTCGCGCTCGGACATCCTATCGGCGCGAGCGGGGCGCGCGTGCTGGTCACGCTGATCTACGAGATGATCCGGCGCGACGTGCATCGCGGGATTGCGGCGCTTTGTCTGGGCGGCGGGAATGCGGTGGCCATGGCGGTGGAACGGTAGAGAGACAAGTCAGAAGTTAGAAGTCAGATTGCAGAAGTAAAACCTCGGGCTGATGGGTTGGGCGACCTCCAATTTGGCCAAAAGTCTATCTCTACCCTGCCGCTGCCCTTTTTTCCGCGCCCACCGGCAGGGTGATCGTGAACACGGCGCCTCCGCCCGGAGCTGACGCTGCTTCTATGTTGCCGCCATGTTCGCGGACTACCGTCTTACAGATACTCAGGCCCAGCCCAGTCCCGCGCCCGGGACGTTTCGTCGTGAAGAACGGATCAAAGATATGGCTCAGGTTCTCCTCGGCGAATTCCCGGACCATCATCCTGAAATACGACCCAGACCGAATCCGTGTTTTCGGCCCACCCGCACGCGGATCGTACCCTTGTCGCGCGTCTCGCGGATGGCCTGCTCCGCATTCAGTAGAAGATTCAGGAATACCTGCATGAGTTGGTTGGGATCCGCGGGCACGGGAGGCAGCGTATGCTCGGGCAAAAAATCTACCGTAATGTTGCTCTTGCGCAGCGGATAGGACTGCAGATGCACCGTGCGCTGTACGAGTTCATTCAGGTCTACTGGAACGTGGCCCGGGGCGGGCGGCCTCGCAAAATATTGCAGGTTCGATACGATTTCGGCGGCGCGACGGGCCTGCTGCTGGAGAATCGTGAGCTGCTTGCGCATGCCTTCATTGATGCCGCCGCCCTCCTGCAGTAACTCGGCCATCCCCAGGATGCTGGTCAGCGGATTATTGAGTTCGTGGGCGAAGCCGCCAATCATCTGTCCCATGGCCGCGAGCCGTTCGCTCTGAATGATCTGCTGCTCCAGCTTTTTTTCGGTGGTCACATCGCGGACGGAAATGATGACTCCCGACGGTTTGCCTTCGGCATCCAGCAACGGGCTCGCCATGCCGAGCATGGTGCGGATTTCTCCATTCTGGTGGCGCGCAGTGTACTCACACGACGGCCGGGAATTCTCTCCGCTGGCGACGGTGTGAAAAAGTTGCGACAGCTCCGGCGAACTGCTCTCCTCATCGTCGATGCTCTTGCCGAGCAGATTTTCAGGTCCGTAGCCCAGAAGTTCGCGAATGCGCGGGCTCACAAACGTATATTTGCCGGTCAGGTCGAGGACGACAATCAAATCCGGGAAGCTCTCCAGCAGGTGACGCCGGAATTCTTCCTGGCCGCGTACCTGGCGCTCCAGGGCGCGCTTTTCGGTGACATCGACCAGCGTCCCCTGGTAGCGCACAATGCGTCCGTCTTCGATTACGCCGCTCGAAGTGTCGTGGCAGACGGCCACGCCCCCGTCTTTTCTTCGGAGTCGAACCTCGCGTACCCGGGTGCGGCCGCTCTCGCTCCCCGAGCGCCCCAACACAAGCTCGTCGTCTGTATCCACCTTCAACGCGTCGGGCGGCAACCGCAGCAGTTCGTCTTTGCTCTCATAGCCCAGGATCGCCGCCAGCGCCGGATTTACCTCCAGCAGCTTTCCCTCGGGCGTGCAGATGTACACGCCTTCCCGCAGCGTCTCGAATAGTTGTGTGAAGCGCTGTTCTTTTTCCCGTTGCAAAGTGATGTTTCGTGCCAAAACGCTCGCTCCGGTTACGTCGCCGCCCTTAACGATGGCGTTGGCCACGCAATCATAATAAAAACGCCTGGGATTGCCCTTGAGTTGGACTGCCACCACGCCCGTCCATGTGCGCCTCTCGAGAAATCGCAGCAAATCGAATGGCTCTTCTGCAACCAGGGGCGCGGCCAGGAATTTGTCTAGTTTCTTGCCCATCAGTTGGGAATACGGCACACCGAGGATTTCGGTGATGCGCCGGTTCACCGTGCGCAGGGTGCCATCCAGGGAGACCGCGAGCGCCACGTCATCCAGGGAATCGATCAGCTCCTTGAAGTTGCGCTGGGAACGCGAGATCAGTTGCCCCAACTGGTCCAGTTGCTCTTCGGACGGCGCGGCGCCCGAGCGTTGCTCAATCCCCTTCAGAATCTGCTTCAGGTCAGAAACTTCGCGGCGGCGGCCGAAAGCGTAGATCGCAAACAGGAACGAGAGGACAAAAAGTCCGGCGGGAATTGCCCACAAGCGGTACGGGAGAGTTTCGAGCTGCTGCCACGACAATGCCGCGACCGCCGCGGCGAGCAAAACGATTAATCCCAGCGCCCATCGCCATAACTGGCCCTCTTCGCGTTCCAGGCGGCTCGGCGGGGCATCGGACCTTTTGGGCGTAGGATCTTCTTCGGACATCACAGCCACCACTGGCGCGCAACAACCTGCCAACACCCCGACGGATCTGCCGCATTGCCCTAGCGTAGCACCGAACGCGCCTTTTGGCCTGTTTCCTGCAACGCAGGTTCCATCACGGTAACGGGGTGACCGCGATCACAGAAGGCCTGGGTGGGGCACCGTATGATGACCCCAGCGATCTCCCATCCGCGCCTTCCTGCTCGTGTGTTCGTGCGTAAGTGCTAGCGTAACTCCGGATTTCTATGCTCTATAAAACCCTAAGTGCCGCGGTTTATGGCGTCAACGCCAACATCATCGAAGTCGAAGTGGACGTTTCCGGCATCAAGCTAAACGAAGACTATTTTCATACCGTCGGCCTCCCCGATGCTGCTGTGCGCGAGAGCCGCGACCGGGTTCGCGCCGCGCTCAAGAATTGCGGCTACGATATTCCGCCCACCCACATCACCATCAATCTGGCGCCGGCCGACATTCGCAAGGAAGGCTCCGGCTTTGACCTGCCCATGGCGCTGGGGATTCTGGGCGCCTACGGAGGTCTGAACAAGAAAGAGATTTCCGACGCGCTGTTTGTGGGCGAGTTGTCTCTCGATGGCAGCCTGCGAGGTGTCCGGGGAGCGCTGCCGATCGCGCTCGAGGCGCGCAGCCGCAAGGTGAAGCGCCTGATTGTTCCGGAAGTGAATGCGCGCGAAGCGGCTATGGTCGGCGACGTGGAGGTCTACCCCGTCAAATCGCTGGTCGATGTCATCCACTACATCAATTCCGGCAATGGCATTTCCCGCCTGCAGGTGGACCGCGAGCAACTGCTCAGCGAGGCGCAACTGTTCCACGTGGATTTCAAAGATGTGCGCGGACAGCAAACTGCCAAGCGGGCGCTCGAGGTAGCTTGCGCCGGCGGTCACAATATTCTGATGATCGGGCCTCCGGGATCCGGCAAGACGATGCTGGCCAAGCGCATGCCGAGTATTCTGCCGCCACTGACGTTTGAAGAGGCCCTGGAGACGACCAGAATTCACAGCGTGGCGGGAGTGCTCGACGCTCACGCCGGATTAGTCGGGGTGCGCCCATTTCGCTCGCCCCACCATACCATCTCCGATGCCGGACTCATTGGTGGAGGGGCTATTCCGAGGCCGGGCGAGGTTTCGCTGTCCCACAACGGCGTGCTTTTTCTTGACGAGCTCCCCGAATTCCCGCGGACCGTGCTGGAAGTGATGCGCCAACCGCTGGAAGACGGAACGGTCTGCATCGCGCGCGCAGCCATGTCGCTCACTTTTCCAGCGCGCTTCATGCTGACCGCCGCCATGAACCCTTGTCCCTGTGGTTTTCACAACGACCGCACGCGCGAATGCCACTGCACGCCGCCTATGATCCAGCGCTACATGTCGAAAATCTCCGGGCCGCTGCTGGACCGCATTGACATCCACATCGATGTGCCGGCGGTGAACTACAAAGATATGCGGAGCACGAACGAGCCCGAAAGCTCGGCGCAGATTCTGGAGCGGGTGGTGCGGGCGCGCCAGATTCAGCTTCACCGCTTCGCTTCCTCGAAGGCCAAGCTCTATTGCAACGCCCAGATGTCGTCGCAGAATATTCGCAAGTTCTGCCCGCTCTCCCCGGATTGCGAAAGGCTGTTGGAACGGGCTATGACCCAGCAAGGACTCAGCGCCCGGGCGCACGACAGAATTTTGAAGGTGGCGCGGACGATCGCCGACCTGGAAGGCGCTGGGCAACTTGAACCCAAGCATATCGCCGAGGCAATTCAGTACCGGACGCTGGACCGGACGTATTGGGCTTAACAGGAAGGCGATTGTTTTTGAGGGTTGAGCCGTTGAATCGACAACTATTTAGTTGACACTGTAAACTATAACATTTACGGTAAATACAATGATCGGCGGCTTCCGCCATAAAGGGCTTGAAGAGATTCATCGCAATGGCAAGACGCGTCGAATCCGTGCCGATCAAATCGGGAAGTGCGTGCGTATCCTGCAATTATTGGAAGTAGCAAGCAAACCGGAAAACTTGAACATTGCAGGTTTCCGCTTCCATCGCCTGCAGGGCAACCCGAAACGCTGGTCCTTGCGCGTGACCGGGAATTACCGGATCACTTTCGGCTGGTCCGGCGAAGACGCTTTGGATGTCGATTCTGAAGACTACCATTAGTGGGGAAGCTATGGCGAGAATGACAGGAAAGAACGGACTGCCGCCCGTCCATCCGGGCGAGATTATGAGGGAAGACATCCTGCCGTCGGTCGGCCTGTCCGTGACGGCCGCAGCCAAAGCTCTTGGAGTTTCCCGGCAGATGCTGCACGATATTCTGGCGGGGCGTAAGCCCCTGTCTGCCGTCATGTGCCTGAAGGTTGCCCGCCTGTTTGGCGGCTCGCCAGAAGTGTGGATGCGGCTGCAGGCCACCTATGACCTGAAGAAGTTCCAGCAGAACAAGAAGGTCATGGCGCGGGTTGCGAGGATCGTGCCGGTCGAAGAAGCGCGGGCCTGAGCCCAAACTCGAGCACGGCTCCGCATGCCTTATAGAGGGTTTGCGTCCCCCTCCCTTCGTAGGCGGCGGCAAAGCCTGGTCTTGAGTCAGTCGGCGGCCGCTCCGCTTTTTGACGCTGCCTCATCGGCCTGCCGCAAGCGCAGGGCCCGGTTTGATGGGAGCCCGGCGTCCCGAATCTTGTACAGGAGCGCGCGATAGCTGATACCCAACGTGCGCGCCGCCTGCTTCCGGTTCCAGTGGTGCATTTGCAGAACCTTCAGGATAACCTTGCGCTCCAGTTCGCGGACGGCTTGCCGGGTCAGCTTCTTCAGCGAGATCGGCCCGTCAAAGGAGATGTCAGGATTCAGGAAGTCCGGTTCGCGATGCACCAGGTCGCCCGTGATCGCCTCTTCAGTCCCGAGGATGACATAGCGCTTGATCAGGTTTTCCAGTTCGCGGATGTTTCCCGGCCAATGATATTTCTGCAGCACGGCGAGAACTTCGGCTGAGATTGGCCTCGCCTTGCAGTTGAATTTCCGGTTGTAGTATTCGAGGAAATACTTGCACAAGTCTTCGATGTCGGTGCGCCGCTCCCGGAGCGACGGCATGCGCAGATTGACCACGTTGATGCGGTAGAAAAGATCCTGGCGGAAGGTTCCGTTTTCGATCTCGGCCTGCAGGTCGCGGTTGGTCGCGCACACGACACGAACTTCGACCTTCTTGTCTTCCTGGGCGCCGATGCGGCAGAACTGGCCATCCTGCAGGAGTTGCAGCAATTTGGACTGCAAGGACATGTCGAGTTCGGAAATCTCGTCGAGGAAGAGCGTGCCGCGGTGCGCCATTTCCACGCGGCCCGGCTTGGCTCCGAAGGCGCCCGTAAATGCGCCCTTTTCATAGCCGAACAACTCACTCTCCAAGAGGGTTCCCGGAATTGCGGGACAGTTCACTTTAACGAACGGTCCGACCTTCCACGGAGAAAGTCCATGGATCAGTCTCGCGATGATGTCCTTCCCGGTTCCGCTCTCTCCGGTGATCAGCACCGGAACATTCGCTGCGGCTACTCGGGCAAGCTGGGCGCGAATCGCCTGCACTGCCTCCGAGTGGCCAAAAATAATATTGTCGGGAGGAACTTCACCCAGCGACTGCTGGAGAGACGTGATTGGAAGTGTCGTCATAAGACCGTGATCCCCGTTGGGGACGTGTTGCCCCCATGCACTAAAAGTGCACCCTAGGCACCAAACGGGGGAGATGGGAAGTACAACCAGGGGGGTACTGGCTAATGCACACTCTACAGACTACTTACAGTGATAATAATCCCACAGATGGCAGCCGGGGGATGGCACGAAGGTGCCACGTCAAGCGAGTACCCTATAGGGAAAACATTTCACACTGCGGCGAGGGCTTTTCTCAATTGCCTAGCCGGAAGGCTGGCGCGGTCAGTGCTCAGAGGCCGGAGAAACTTAAGACCAAGGAGATGGTAGTCGTCCAGATGGGAAACCCAGATCGTTTTTGCCCGGATCACACGCGAAGTACTGGGCAAGCCGTTGGCCGGGCCGACTGGTGCGCTCGGTATTTCCAGGGAAACCAGGGTTGATTTCGGCAAAGACCGGCGCACAACCACCAGAGCTCCCCCGGCAGAGATATTGACTGCCGTGGCAAACTCCAGCGAATCCTTCCCATTGCCGTCCCTGGTCCGGACAAAAACAGGAATTGCGAGTTGTAAACGAGTCCATTTCCGCGCGTCTGTCTTGATCACCCGGTCTCCCCCGTACAGTACCTACCCGAAAGAGGCATCGACTGGCCTGATAGTCGCACCTGACGGGCCAAACTCCAGGACACCCCCTTGTTCCGCGGTAAATCGCGCTAATCCGTGCTCCCACTGCCGCTTTTGCTCGTACTGACGGATGTCATGCCGGCGGAGCTATGCCTGCAGGTACCCACACTAAAGTGCAAGGTTTTTCCCACCGAGGGAGCAAGCGGAGCCTGTTTTCCAATTGACAGTTTGTTGCACCTGCCTTAGCATGAGGCCATCCCTCGTTATAACGGTAGAAGATTTCCCTCCCCTCGAATACTGTCACACGTGGTTCTTGATGGCTTCGACGCGCGAGAAAAAACCAACCGTGTCTACGGGCGCCAGTTCGACGAAAGAGGGCTTGACACCCGCCCCGAGTGGGTCGATTTCCCAGCCTGCTCCGGGGACTGAGATCGCCCGCGAGCTGGA
The DNA here is from genome assembly GCA_963838315.1 of uncultured Acidobacteriaceae bacterium. GTDB lineage: Bacteria > Acidobacteriota > Terriglobia > Terriglobales > Acidobacteriaceae > Acidiflorens. Next base: position 132,702 of record CAWIQW010000003.1, on the reverse strand, counting down.
AGAATTACGGGACCGCTACCGCAAAACCACAAACGCCTTGGGCTCCGCCGCCCATGACCTCAAGACGCCTTTGGCGATCCTCAACGGCTACATCGAACTGCTGCGGGGAGAAAAACTAGGACCGCTCAACGAGCGCCAGCGCGAAATCATCGCCGACATGTTTTCCAGCGGCCAGCGCCTGCAACACTTTATTCAGGACTTCCTGACCTACACCGTGCTCGAAACCGGTGAACTGCGCATGCAGTTCAGCGAAGCCGACATCAACGACACGCTCTCCGAGGTTTGCCGTATCTGGTCCAACCGGTTTCAGGAAAAAGGGGTCGCCCTTTACTTTCTGGGGAACGACAAGCTGGCTCCATTTCCTTTTGATTCGCCCAAAGTTCAGCGCGTTATTTCCAACCTGCTTGAAAATGCGTGCAAATACACGCCGCAGGGCGGCACGGTCTGGCTTCATGCGGAACCGCATATGTGGGAGCGCCGCTCGGTGAGCAAGACCGCGGCCAATGGCGATCGCCGCCGGCAATCCAACAGTGCTCCGAATGCGGTCAAGGTCAGCGTGTCGGATACCGGACCCGGAATCCGCCCCGAGTTTCAACTGGAAATTTTCGATGACTTCTTCCGCCTCCCGGGCTCCGAGTCGGCCGAGGGCATGGGGCTGGGTCTCGCCATCGCCCGCCGCCTCTTGCAGGGGATGGGCGGCAAAATCTGGGTGGAAAGCGAACTGGGCGCGGGCAGCAAATTTTCCTTTCTGATCCCCTTAAAACCTATTCTTAGCAGTCCGCATCGAGGAATGAGTCAATGAGCCAGACCGCCAACATCCTGCTCGTCGATGACGAACCGGGAATGCTGCGCTATATACGCACCCTGCTCGAAGTCGATGATCACAAGGTTCAGACCGCAACTTGCGGAGAAGAAGCAGTCGCCCACGTTCAGAAGGGACTTTCTCCGGACCTCGTGCTCCTCGATCTGCTCATGCCCGGCATCGACGGCCTGCAGACGCTCGAACAGCTTCGCCAGATCAAGCCCGGCCTCAAAGTCGTGATGCTTTCCTGTGTAAGCGATACCCGCAAGGTTGTGCAGGCCATGCGCCTGGGCGCGACCGATTACCTGACCAAGCCTTTTCAGAAAGCCGAACTCGATTCCGTAATCAGCCAGTGTGTCGGCACCGCCAAAGGCGAAAGCTATGCCGGCGAAGTGGAAGAGCTGTGCGACGACGTATTCTTCGTCGCGGCCAGTCCGGCAATGAAGAAAATCCGTTCCCAGGCGGCGCTCGTTGCCAACGTGGACATCCCGGTCCTGTTGCTGGGGGAAAGCGGCACTGGCAAGGAAGTTCTGGCGCGCCTCATTCACAAGCTGTCTCCGCGGGCGCATCGTACGTTCCTCAAAGTGAACTGCGCCGCCGTTCCCGCCGACCTGCTGGAGAGTGAACTGTTCGGCTACGAAGCGGGAGCCTTCACGGGAGCGAATCACGCCAAGCCGGGGAAGTTCGAACTGTGCAACAAGGGCACGTTCCTGCTCGACGAAATCGGCGAGATGCCGCCGCTACTGCAAGCGAAACTACTGCACGTGCTGCAGGACCAGACATTTTCACGTCTCGGCAGCCGCGCGGTCATTAAGGTGGATGTCCGGATACTGGCCGCGACCAACATTAATATTGCGGAAGCGATTGCCAGCAAGCGCCTGCGCGAGGACCTCTATTACCGGCTCAACGCTTTCACGCTTTCGCTGCCGCCGCTGCGGGACCGCAAGGAAGAGATTCCTATTCTGCTCAAGCACTTCATGTCGCGCATGTCGGAATCGTACGCGCGCGCGCCTTTGCCAATGGGCCCCGCTCTGATGGAAGCTTGCCTGCGCCATTCCTGGCCGGGCAATCTGCGCGAACTCAGCAATTTCATCAAACGCTACCTGGTTCTGGGAGACGAAACGCTGGCCGCCAGCGAACTGCAACCTCGTTCCGATGGTGGCGGAGGCTTAAGCCTGGATTCTCCGGGCGCGGAAGGCGCGGGTGGATTGAAGTCTCTGGGCCGCAGCGCCAAAGATGAGGCGGAAGCCGAAGCCATCGCGCGCGCGCTGACAGAAACCAACTGGAATCGCAAACAAGCCGCCGCGCTTCTGCAGATCAGCTACAAAGCGCTGCTTTACAAAATCCGCCAGTACGGAATCGCCCAGACCAGGAGCACGCACCGCTTATCGGCGGGGGCATAAGGACCAAAGCAAACCGGAAAAATCGCAAAACATTTCGCGACAACGGACCGTATCACCGGAAGGTTCTCAGCGGCGTGAAAGAGCCGCCGTTCCATCTCTTTCCGCAGCCAGCGCCTTTTGAGAATCTCCCTCCGCTAAGTAATACCTGCTCAGCACCGTGTATGGAGCGAGCATCCCTGGGTGAGCTTGAATCTGCTGTTCAAGCAGCCTGAGCCCCTCGGCGGGTGGACCGCAGGCAAGTTTCCATTTTCCGGTTTCTACCTCTGGCGTGTCATATAACGGGGGAGTGGGGACATTGTTCGCTATTGCGCGGAGAGCGAAATCTGCGTTGTGCTTTATTCGATCCTTCCAATACGAACATATCGCTCTCGCTTCCGAGTGCTTGCCCTCCTTGGCCAGGAGATGCGCCAGAAGAAGCTGGTTGTCGGACTTTATGTCGTTCCCCGCAAGTCGTTCGTGTGCCAGGGAGGATTGATTGCGACGGTATATCGTTTCGGCCTCCGGCCATTGACCGCTTCCCTCAAGTAAGATTGCAAGGGGCAAGTCATTGTGAAACACAATTTCCCAGCGGCTCCAATCGAGTGGAGATTTGCTCTTCCGGTCTAAGTTGTCCCACGCGAAACGAGAGAAGTCTCTTCTATATTCGACCTCTTTAGCGAGATCGCCGCGTTGATGTGCCTCGTCCGCGAGTTGGGTCAGCCTATGCATCGATTCTGCTGGAGAAGCGCTATCGGGGTTCGGTTCGCTATGTATGGTCTGAGCAACCAGGCGGAGGACAGCCATCCAGACCAACGGCACCATGAGTAACCGCACCAGCATGATTCGACGTTGTTCCATCATGCGCACCTCGGCATGAGCCAGTCACTGGCAATTGGATTTTTGGTGCGGATAAGAGGACTCGAACCTCCACGACCTTGCGGCCACTAGGACCTGAACCTAGCGCGTCTGCCAGTTCCGCCATATCCGCAACTAGAAAAAATCGGCAGGAGCCCTTTTTTCAAGAGGACTACATCTAATATCTACTGGCCGCGCCCCGGCTGTCAATTAAACTAGACGGTGCGTACAGTGTCTTTGGAGCCGTGCCTTTAGGCAGCGACTGGCCGACGAAGACCCGAACCGACCATGGCAAACACCGACGACAAAACGCCTGCCAGGAAGATCCCGGCAGATGTCGCCCGCGAGCTTCGCACGCTGGCGCACGATCTCAGCAACTCCCTCGAAACCATCGTGCAAGCCACCTACCTGATCACGCAGGCCGGCCCACCCGAGCCATCCAAACGCTGGGTGCAACTCATCGATCAGGCCTCGCAGGATGCGGTGAGAATCAACAACAAGCTGCGCGAGATCATGCGGGAGCACAGTTAGGGCTCAGTTTTAGGCTCTGGGCTTTGGGCATTAGGCTCTGGGCTCTAGGCCCTGGGCCTTGGCCCCGGCATGAACCGAGAGCCGAAAGCCTGGAGCCTAAAGCCGCTTTACCCCAATTTCGCATTCATCGTAATCTTCGCGTTCAGCACCTTCGACACCGGACATCCCGCCTTGGCATTCTGCGCCGCCGTGTTGAATGCCTCTGCCGAAGCGCCGGGCACCTTCGCGACCACATCCAGGTTCACGGCCGTGATCGTCCACCCCGCCTCCAGCTTTTCCATGGTGAGCGTTGCCGATGTGCTGATGCTTTCGGGCGTCAGGTTCGCGCCGCCCAGTTGCGCCGACAGCGCCATCGAGAAGCAGGCCGCATGGGCCGCCGCAATCAGTTCTTCTGGATTTGTTCCCGGAGTATTTTCAAACCGCGTCGTAAACGAATAGGGCGTGTTCGACAAAACACCGCTGGCCGAAGACACCGAGCCTTTTCCATCCTTCAGTCCGCCCTTCCAAACCGCACTAGCCTTGCGTTCCATTCCAATCTCCTTGTGATGAGGTCAAATCAATTCGTGGAATTTGAACCAACCAACCCATTGTACTCAGACCAAGCCTCGCGGTCGTTGCCAGCTTCCCTCAATTCATGGAGACGGACCGCCACAAATCACGGATAATATCTATTCAGTAATTTATCTCAACGATTACATCTGGGAGTTTTTCATGAGATGGGTGCTGGTGATCCTGGCAATCATAGGTATCGTTGTTTCCGCTCTCGCCCTGCGTGAGCACTACCGCACAGAGGCTTCCCCCTGCAGCATCAATGAGCGCTGGGACTGCGGCATCGTCAATCACAGTCCCTATGCCATGGTGTACGGCATTCCCGTCGCGGTGCTGGGCATCGCCGGATACCTGTTGCTGGGCCTGCTGGCATTCCGCCGGGCGTACCCATGGATGCTGCCGTTCGTGGTGTTCGCACTGGTTTTTGCCATCCACCTGGCCGACATTGAAGCTTACGTGCTTGGCGTGTGGTGCATCTATTGCGTCGCCTCGCTGGGAGTGATTTCGTTGTTGACCCTGCTTGTGCTGGGCACGGTGATCGCCGGTTCGATGCAGAGCGACAGTACGATGCCGTGATTCGATCCGGGCCGGGCTGGCTTGGCTGTCAGGATTGTTCCCATCGGCGCCGACTTATTTTTTCTCTTGCCGCGCCCCGACCTTCCACGCCACCTGCCGGAGCATTCCCAGCCAGAGTTCCGCGTCAGTGGCGTTAAGTTTCATCCGCCGCACTATCCGCCGCAACTTTTCCTCGGTCGCGCTGGATCCGCGAGGTTCGACGTATCCGCTGGCGCGCAGCACTTCGAACAACAACTGCGTCAGACGCTCGATATCCTCGCTTTTGGCCCGAGCTTCGCTATTCGTAGAATCTTCGACGAGAGCAGAATCCTTCTGCCGACTCACGGTCTCCACTCTCGCCAGTTCGTACAGGCAGATGGCCACGGCCTGCCCCAGGTTCATCGACCCGTGCTCCGCGCGCGTCGGAATCCGCATCAGCCAGTGGCAATGACTCATATCGGCATTCGACAGCCCCACTTTTTCCGAGCCAAACAGCAGCGCCACCCGCCCCGCTTTCATCTGCCGGAGAATTTCCGAGCCGCCCTCGTCCAGCCTCCAGAGCTCATGCTGCAGCTCTCGCCGTCCTGCCGCCGTCGTTCCGACGACCAGCCCGCAGTCCGCGACTGCCTCGGCCACCGTGCCGAATTCCTCCGCATTCGCCAGCAATTCAGCCGCGCCCACGGCCGAGCGCGCCTCGCGAAACGCTACGTCGTAGGGATTCACCACCCGTAAATGAGGGCATCCGAAATTGCTCATGGCGCGTGCCGCCGCTCCCATGTTCAGCGGATTCCGCGTCCCCACCAGCACCACGCGCAGATTGTCGAGCTTGCCTGTCATGGTTTGTCGTTCAAAGTCCCGTTTCCGGCGGGCCCGCGATGTTGCGACTTCCCGCTCTTGCAGAGCATCCAATCAACAATGCTAGGATAGAAGGTTCGTGCCGCGGGGACCATTGGTCTGCCGCGGGGAACTTAATTCGGTTTTAGAACTCTGGAGGATGAATGGCAAGCAACGCCATCGTCGAGGTTACCGACGCTAATTTTGACTCGGATGTGTTGAAGTCTGACAAGCCCGTACTGGTTGATTTCTGGGCCGCCTGGTGTGGCCCCTGCCGCGCGATTGCGCCCATCGTGGAAGAACTGGCCGGCGAGTACCAGGGCAAAGTCACGGTCGGCAAAATGGATGTTGACCGCAACGGCGCCACCCCCATGCGCTACAAAGTCACCGGCATTCCCACTCTGCTGGTCTTCAAAAACGGACAGGTAGTGGAGCAACTGGTCGGCTACCGTTCCAAGGACGACATCCAGAAGGCGCTCGACAAGCACCTGGTCTGAGCGGTTCGTCGGATTGCAGAAGTCAGAAGTCAGATTGCAGAAGTTCACAACCCTCGAGGTTCGCGTTGTCGCTTCGATTTGAGGTTCTTTACCTCAGCAATCTGACCTCTGCAATCTGACCTCTGGCGCCCCCATACCGTAATTTCAATATTTGCGCAGCACTCCAATCACGCGCCCCTGAATTTCGCACGCGGCCGCCGGAACAATAATCGGCTTCATCGTCGCATTCGACGGCTGCAACCGTATCTTCTCCCCTTCCCGGAAGAACCGTTTCAAAGTAGCGTCCGAGCCGTCGATCAACGCCACCACAATGTCCCCGTTATGAGCGGTCTTTGATTTCTCGACCAGCACATAGTCGCCATCCAGGATCGCCTCGTCCTGCATCGACTCGCCGCGGACTTCGAGCACGAACACTTCCTTGGAGCGCACAAAATCCGACAGGGAAATGGTCTCCGGATTTTCTACCGCTTCAATCGGACGCCCCGCCGCAATCCGCCCCAAAAGCGGTAACACCAGCCCCGTATTCACCGCCATCGACTGCTTCAACTTCCCGCGTGGAGGCACGAGGTCAATCGAGCGGCTGCGATTGTAGTCGCGCGTCAGCAAACCCTTTTTTTCGAGGTTCGTGACGTGCTTGTGCACAGTGGCCAGGGAATTCAGACCCATCGCATCCTTGATCTCTTCAAACGAAGGGGAGTATCCCTTCTCCTGCTGGAAACGCGACAGGAAGTCATACAGTTCATGCTGACGCCGAGTGATCGCCATGCGCGGAGCATAGGCGAAGAAGAAGCGAATGTCAAGGAGGAGTCTCGTCTAATACAACTAGGCAGGAACAGGTTCCTGCTGGGTGGCGCAGTGGATGGAACCGCCGCCGCCGGCGAGCGTATCGACGCGAACCTGAACGACTTTGCGGTCCGGGTATGCCTGCGACAAGATATGACGCGCCAACTCATCTTCCTCGGGATCGCCGAATTTTGCGCCGATCACCGCTCCATTGGCCAGGTAGCAATTAATGTAGCAATCGCAGAAATTCTTGTTCTTCCTCTGCGCGTGCTGCAGCGGCCGCGCCAGTTTGATGACTTCAAACTTGCGCCCCTGGGCATCACGCTCCTGCTCGAGGAACTTCAGCATCCGGCGCAAATCCTCATACTCCGGTTTGTGTGGATTCGTGCTGAGTTCGAACAAAACCACGCCCGGACGGACAAACTTAACGTATCCATCGACGTGTCCATCCGTCCAGAAGTCCGGCTTTGCGTCAGGCAACCAGACCACCTTCTTCACCCCGAGCCATCCCTTGAGAATCTCGGTCGCCGCCGCCTTGCTCATTCCGGGATTGCGTTTGGGATTCAGGATTGAGCTCTCAGTGCAGATCAGGGTTCCGTCCCCATCCACTTCGATCGCGCCACCTTCGGTTATGATCGGTGCATCAAACGGGCGAGCTCCGACCCGCTGTAGAATCTCACCCGCGAGCTTCGAATCATTATCGTGCGGCTGCTTGTTCCCCCATCCATTGAAGTTCCACCTGGAACCTGCCAGCTCACCCTGCGACCGCACGAGAAATGAGGGACCGGTATCCCGCGCCCACAGGTCGTCATTCATAACTTCGAAAAAATCTACGGTGGGACCACAAAGTCGCTGCGCTCCCGCTTTCTGGTTCGGACGAACCGCCATCACCACCGGCTCATACTGCGAAATCGCTTGCGCAACGGCGGCGATGTCTCCGCGCACGGCGTCAAGCTGATTCCCCCAGATGTCTTGTCGGGCTGGCCAAGCCATCCAGCACCGCTTGTGGCGCGCCGTTTCGGCGGGCATGCGCCACCCCTGCGAGGCCGGTGACGGCGAAGCCTCAGCCCCACCCTTCAGAGTGAACGCAGATCCCAGTGCAGTGGCTGCGGACAGCCCTAGAGACGATCGGAGAAAAGCGCGGCGGGATAGGGGCAGTTCCATCATCCTTACACCATTCTTGGCGGAGGCGGCTGTGATTATAAAGGCCTCGCACCCCATCCGGCTGCCTATTCTACATCCGAATCTACTCTTGGATTTAGCTGACATCTTCGCCGTGCAAGCGGAAGACAACTACGTTTCGTTGCGACACCGGATCAATCTCTACTTGGTGCACGAGCCTCTCTCGTCCATGGCGGAGAAGCTCAAAACCTACGGTTTCATCCGCATTCACCGCTCGGTCCTCGTGAATATTTCGGCCGTGGAAGAGATCCAACCCCTTACCGACGGGGGAATGCCGGCTGCGCATAAAGGGTGGGAAGGAATACTTGGTAACGCGTACATACAAACACAACCTGAAAGAACGGGCTCAATTGTGGGTAGGCTCAGAGCGGTTTTGCGGCTAGCAGACAGCAAGAAGGCGTCCTCGTTTCGCCCAGCAAATTCAGTTCAATCGGACGTTGGTTAGGCTGAGATTTAGGGTGCCGCTGCCGCCGCCACCAATGAGTCCACTGCCATTCGCTGTCGTTACGCCTGCGATCCCGGCGTACACGATGTCGATTTCGGGTGGATGGCGGCATCCGTGTTTTCCTTGCTCTCAAAAGCTGCGACTAGCGGACTGTTCGCTACTAATGCGATCCCGTCGTTGGGCTGTGAATTGTTCAGTCATTCGACGATGGCGGGCTTTATGTCAGTTTCCACATATTTTCCTGTGCTGGCGGTTGTGAGCGGGACACTGGCAACAATCGTCGTCCCCATCGCTGGCTCGTTGTTCCGGTTGATCGTATTTTCGACCCACGTTCCGTTGACCAGATCAACGTTGAAGCTTCCGCCCCTTGTAACCGAGTACACATAAAGTTTCAGCGTAGCCTTGGTGATCGAAGACCCCCTATAACCGGCCGCCACCCCGGTCAGGTCAAAACGAATGAAGCTGGCTTCGGCGGCACTTGGAAGATTCAGAGTAGTAGCAGTGCCATAGTTGGTGGTGGGACGCGCCGTGTTGATGAACGAATCATCGCAAGGTGTGATCTGACCATAGGCGGACATTGCTATGAACAGCAGCAATATCAATTCTGCGGCCCGGCGGGACAAATGGACGAGAGAGCTGGAAGCACGCATATCGTCTCCTTGTTAGATCTGCATCAGGAAGTCGCGGCCGGACGAGCCTTGACTTGCAAGCCGAGGGTTTGGCCGAGAGATTATCTGAGCGAGCATGAATTGCTCGCCGTCATTCAACTTCCGCGAGAACAAACTGGGACGAAATGCACTCCTTGTGGTGACCCACCCGAGCATGTACTGCTGGACTACCGAGCCCGGCAACGCGAACTGACTGAGACCAACCTGCCTTTCCCGTGACTGGTATTCGAAATGGGGGAGAATCTCTCCCCCGTTTTCATCACCCTTGGGTCACTGGAACACCGTCGGGATCGTGTTCGTGTTGTTCGCTTCGTTTGCCTCGCCGAAGTGGCATTGACGGCAGAACTGAGTCGTAGATGCGGCTTGGCCCGCCGTTAGCTTGCCTTGCAGGTTGGGGTTATACGGGCCATTGATGAAGAAGTACGTCGGATAGTACTTGCCCCCGCCATCGCCCACGATTTGGCTCGTCGATGACGAAGTGTACACCGTCATAACGTGTTGGTTGTGACAGGTCGTACAAAGCACATACGGCTTCCCGCTGCCGTTAGTACCCCACGGACTCGACCATTTCCCAGGCGCCAGAGATGGCCAGCCGTAGTTGGCTACGAACGTAGCATAGGGCGAGCCCGGCGTAATCGTAAATGTGTTGTTGGCCCACACCAGCCCGTTCCCGGAACTGATCGTGGCATTCTGGCCAACCGGGTGATCGTTCGTGTAGTTGCCACTAGACGTACCGTCATTGCCGAGTAGCGTTGGGATGTGTTGGCTGCCATACGTCGTATTGCTCAGGAGGCCGATCTGTTGCTCATAAGACCAGTTCTGCATCATGTTCTGAGATGTCAGGTTGCCATCGTGGCAGCTCAGGCAGAGAAGTATGCCGCCCACTTCCGGGCCTGCGCCAGCGATGCCGCTGGGCATCACTTCCACGTACCGGGCGTTGTCGCCGAAAGCGAACGACTTGCCATAGAGCGGGCTCGCGTCCTGGCCCCACAATGCATAGGAACCAGCATCCGCCGCGCCGCCGTGGCCGGAACCAAACGATCCGCTATGCGGAGCATGGCAACCGGCGCAGCCGCGACCCTGGTTGCTGTGCGCTCCTAACACGTCGACAGGTGATGTCCAGGATTGGCCTGTCGCAAACGTCGCGACTGCCAGGAAGAAGAGTAAGCTCAACATCGTTTTCTTCATTAAGATAAAGACCTCCATAAGTGCTGCGAGTAACAACCGCCTTTCGCAATTCCACGGGCCTTGGCTATGACGTACACGTGCAGGCAGATTTTCACTTCATGCAACATTCGGCACACGCCGTCTGCAAGCACCGTGGCCTGGACGACCAAAAACTCTAAAGGGAGTCGCCGAGCGATCGCATTATCGGGACTATGGCTGCAAAACTTTAGCCTTTTGTGACAAACATCACGCGGATGTGTGACGCCACGCGAGAGTATTGATAGTCGTGGCGGAGACCGTCATGTCCGGGGAGGTCAAGTGCTCCCTGCATGGGAGGGGGAGATGAATGCGGATCTGTAGGCACCGTCGGGACTGACCTAAGCAACGAATCGGTCGTAAGAGCCTGACGGCTACAAGTTTGCCGCCCTGAACCCAAAGGCGCGGAAGTAAGATCTTGCCTCTATGTGATTGGGATCAGAACTCCCGGTGAGCACCAGTATTTGGTAATTTTCTTCGGGGATCGTGGGATATTTTCCTTCTTCATGAATGCTAATTATGTGGCGAAACCGCCGTAGCCTACTTACGAGGCTTCCCCACACGCTGGGCCGTGGCGAACATTTTCTCGACGGTGTCCAGGTCTTTTGGTTTTACCGCGCCTGGAGGAATGCGCGTATTGGTGAGGTCTTCGAGTTCCAGCACCACTTCGCCGAGCGCCATCGAGTCGACCAGTCCGGAAGAAACCAGTGGCGTGTTTTCGTCGATCACCAGTGTCGGTTTTCGAATTCTCTTAAGGATGTATTCGATCATCTTCTTTGCTTCTTCTGTCATTTCGATTCGCTTTCCGTACGGAATTCGCGCGCACATCTAGACGCAGCCGTTCATTCGACGATGAGTTCCGGATGTTCTTTTCTTACCTTTTCCAGTGTGGCGGACCGCGCTGGCTTGCCAGCGGTGCTCTTAACAATCCATTTCGGCGGCTTCAGCAAAATAGCTCCGACCGTCACTCCTAGACCGCCAGCAATCTGGCCCCGAATTTCCCGCTCAATTTCCATGGCATTGGCGAGTAGATCTTGGCTTTCCACCTCGGCCACGATCAGGATCTCTTCTGTTCCCAGATCAGAATTGTACACACCCATTGCGATGACGCGGCCGTCGTGGACAGCCCGATGGCTGGCGGCGATTTCCTCGATGTCCTGCGGGTAAATGTTTTCTCCGCCTACAATGATGAGGTCTTTCTTCCGTCCGACTACATAAAGTTCCCCGCCCGCCACGAACCCGAGGTCACCCGTGCAGTACCAGCGATCCACGATCGCCTTAGCAGTAAGATCGGCACGATTGTAGTAGCCGTCAAACAGGCAATCACTCTTGATAAGAATCTCGCCCGCATACCCATCCGCGAGCGGAGCACCCGAATCCAATACGATTCGGACTTCGTGATTGGGAAGCAAACGCCCCGATGAAATGAAAGAAATCGAACCAGCACTATCTTCTGCAACCCGGACCACGCGATGCGAACTCCTAAACTCCCTGCCATCGGCCCATATACATGTTGGCCCGGAAGTTCCGTCGACGTCCGACTGCGTCACCGCAAAAACGTTCTCAGCCATCGCGTAGGAACTTTGTAACGCACCTCGCTTCAAGCCGATTGTCGCAAACGCGTTCTCGAACTCCTGCATACTGCTCGCCCGGACTGGTTCGGAACAGTTGATTAGCGCGCGAACGGAGGAGAGATCATACTGCGCCCGCCGGCTCGCCCGCGTGCGGCGGGGAACAAACTGGAAGGCGAAGTTCGGCATCCAGGCTAGCGTGCACTTATGCTCGCTGATGACCTGCAACATCGTTTCAGGATGCATCACCCAGTCGAGCGGCGATTGCATCACGATGGGGATGTGCAGGACCATGGGCAGCATGAAGCAGGCGATCAAACCCATGTCATGGTATAGGGGCAGCCAACTGTAGATCCGGTCGGTCGCGCTGTCAATCTTCAGTACTTGTGCGAGATGTCCCAGTTGTCGCAACACCGCGGTATGGGTCAATGCCACGCCTTTCTGCAGTCCCGTCGTGCCCGCCGAATGCTGAATGAACGCCACGTGGCCGCTCGGACCGCAGCTATGGTCAGAGCATCCGGATTCTTCCTCGCCACCTGTGCCTTCGGCATGCGCGACGGCACGAATCCACTTCTGGCCTTCGCCTAACGATATGTGACCGAGCATTTCCTCCGGAAATCCGTCGTCGATGACCACTGCCCTGGCATCGAGATTCGCCGTGACTCCTGCCACTCCGTTGCGGTACTTGGACGGCTCAACTTTGTCATTAGGATAGGCGATGAATGCGGGCTGGGCATCGATCATCATCGCCCCGGCGAAGACTGTCATCGCGGGAATGCCCTGCGACATGATGACAATGACACGATCGCCGGACTGCAAGCCATACGCCTGTAGCGCGGCGGCTTGCACCCGCGCCCGGCGTCGAAACTCGCCAAATGTCACCGTCTCCTGTTCATCCTCATTGACCCAATAGGTGATGAACGGGCGATTGCCGGGAGCGGTGTCGAGCGCTTCAATGAGATTTTTGTAAGGGAGCACACGACATTTTAGTGGATGAAACCTAGTGCCCTTGTGACGGTCCTCACATGCCCGTCATGCTGATTTGCTATAAATTGTCCTGCAAGACTACCGATTTATCAGTCACGGCAAAGTTGTGTCCCGGGAGGAACGTTGTTCCGAATCTTCGCATATGCACTGACGTTCCTGCTTTGCGTTGCCGTATTTGCGCTACTGCGCTCGCGTCCTCTGCGGCAGGCAACATTGCTCATCGCCAGCTATCTGCTCTACCTGAGCTGGGGACCATGGTTCGCCGCGGTTCTCCTGCTCTCCACACTGGTGAACTATCTCGTGGGACAACAGCTACGGCAAAAACGCTCCGCGGCAACTCTCTTCATCGGCATTTTTCTGAACCTCGCCCTATTGAGCACCTTCAAATATTTGCCCGAAGCCGCCGTCCACATCCCCTTCTCGTCGCTGCAGCGCTTCGCGCATCTCGCACTGCCCCTCGGCATCTCGTTCTGGACTTTCCAGGCCCTGAGCTACCTTCTCGACACTTATCAAGGCGAAGACACGGACCCTTCGTTCTTTGAATTCGCCCTCTATATGGTTTTCTTCCCCGTGACCATCTCCGGCCCAGTCTGTCGTATGTCGGAGATGCTCCCCCAATTCCGCTCCGACAGCGTCACGCGTTGGGCGGACATCACTCGCGGATGCCAGCGCATCGCAACCGGCGCCCTCATGATGCAACTGGCCAAATTGCTGGGACAGGGGATTCTGGCCGGCGACGGCATCGCGTCCGGCTTCGACCGCGTGACCCACTGGAGCGGCCCCGATGTCTGGTGTCTCGCCTTCGGCTACGGACTTCAGCTCTTCTTCGACTTCGCCGGTTATTCACACATCGCCATCGGCGCCGCCCAGGCCCTGGGCATCACCATCCCCGAAAATTTCGCACGACCCTTCGGATCCACCACCCCCTCCATCTTCTGGACCCGCTGGCACATGTCGCTCTCCTTCTGGATCCGCGACTATGTTTTCTTCCCGCTTATGCGCATGCGCCGCGAAGCCTGGTGGAGAAATCTCAGCCTGCTGATCGCCATGGTGATCTTCGGCTTGTGGCACAAGGCCACCATCCTCTTTCTATTGTGGGGCGCCTATCACGGAGTTCTCCTCATCCTCCACCGCCTCATCGATAGTGCCGAACGCAAATACGACTGGACGCCTCCGACAGTCCCATGGAACGCTCTCTCCTGGGTCACGACGATCAGCCTGGTGAGTTTGGGATGGATCTTTTTCCGCGCCAACTCTCTCCATCAGGCAAGTCAGATGCTCGCCGCGCTCTTTTCCCCCGCGAGCTATCGCATCCACTTCCTCACCGGAAGCCTCTACTGGCTGATTCTCGCGTTAGCCGTCGCCTATGCGATTGTTTTGCTGGTCATTGACAGCCTCAATCGCGAATCGACGAGAGCGCTCGACACAACAGATCCCCATCCAGATTCCAGGAGAAATCCCATGGCCGCATTAGCGCACTGGCGCTGGTTCTGGCTGCCCCCGCTCTACGCTCTCGCTTTAATCTTCGTCTTGATCGTGACTCTGAGCCGAGGCACAAGCACCGCGCAGATGATGTACGGGAATTTCTAGCAGCAACCGATGCGTATTCCCCGCGCGGTTTACTCCACCATCATCCCGTCCGGCGTAAACACCGGGAACCCATCCCAGGGCCGCGAGAGGCGCAACTGCGCAATCGCGGCATTGCGATCGTATCCGAACAAGAACAGCCCATAGTTGTACCGCAGCACGCGGTCATTGGGATTCTGCGCAATCGCCAGCTGATACTCCGCCGAGGTCGCTTCCGGATTTTCGTCCGGGACCTCCGCCTCGAAGGCCAGCCGCAAAAGCTGGTCGGAGTGATTCAGCTGATTAGTAAACGGAGGCTTCTGCAGCCGCTGCAGCATCTCGCCCGCAATGCGCGTGTGGTCGTGTGGCGTAAACGCCAGCAGCCGTTCGCAATCCGCCTGTGAAGCCACGTCGGCCTCCGCCGCGGCGCGCCCCGCCTCCGCTGGCATCTTGCTCGCAATCTGCAAGAACATGGCCCGCGCCAGCACGTAGTTTCCCAATGGAGTCATGTGCACGTGCTCATACACCAGTTCGCTGCCCACCGCTCCGTTCGGGCTCTCCTTGGAAAAAACTTCCTCGGCATCCACCAGTTCCGCGCCCGCTGCCGACGATGCCACTGCGCGGTTAATGTCGTTGATGCGCCCATCCGCGCGGAACCGCAACGTGTCAAGATCGCGCGCCCGCAAATAATGTTGCCGCGCACCTATGTAGTCTCCCAGCATCCAAAGCGCACGCGCCATGCGGAATTCCAGTTCCGCGTACTGATCGTCGATCTTCGTGGCCTCGGAATATACTTTCAGCGCCTCCGCGTACGACCGCGCACCTTCCAGTTCTGCCCCCTGTTGCACCAGCGCGCTCCACCGTTGCAAGTCGCTCGCCACCAGGCCTTCGCGGTGTATCGAAGCGAACGGCGCGCAGTCTTTCATATTCGTCGCCACCGTGCTCACAATCACCCGCGCACCCGACTTGCGCGCCACCTCGACCGTCTCGCGCAGGTTCTGCTCGAAATTTGCGTACGTGTCCTTCATCAGCGGAGAACTGGCCGGGATCTGTTTGTCCAAAAACATTTCCATCCCGCCCCACTCCCGCTTCTGCGTCCCCACCTTCGTAAGCAGTTGCCCTATTCGGCTGGAGTGCAGCACAATGCCCGCCCGAATCACCGGCATGCTCATGCCACCAGAAGTCAGCGCCGTCCCCGGCCCGTATGGCCCCACCACTTCGTTGTTTCCCGAATAAATAATGAACAGGTCAGGCTGCTCTTTCACCAGCCCCTTTGCGATCGGCAGCAGCACGTGCGAATTGATCGCGACGCTTCCCGTGTTGACGACTTCAAACTTCGTCGCCGGATAGCGTTGCCGCAGCATCACCTCCAGGTACCGGCTGAACGCATACGCCGGATCGGGATCGCCCATCGCCGCCGATTCGCCCAGCACAAAAATCCGGTATGTTCCCTTCGCCTTCTCCGCCGGAATCGCATACACCTGCGGCGCCTTCATCATCCCCGGAGGAAAAAATGGCGCCGGGAAAAACAGGTTGTAGCAAGCGGCCGCTTTTCCTTGCACCGTGCACGGCACTGTCAGGTCGGTCGAATATCCGACGCCCGACAAGCGCAGTCCCGCTTCGATCAGCCCCAGCAACACCAGCGGCAACAGGATCGCGCTCGCGATCCGCAGCCCCCAATAGCCCGCACCATGCCTAGTCGCTTGCTCGCCCGCCGCCGGCTTCGTGGCTTCCAGATTTTCTGTCGAAGAATTCAAAGTTGTACTCATGATTCGATCCGCCTCGCCACTGTCAAAGCCGTCGAGTTTAACGCCAGCCGATCCGCTCCCGGGCAACGATTCAGGGCTGGATCAGGTCCGATTCCGTAGGCCTAACCACGGTGTCAAACCTTGGTGATCCAGCCCTGCCCGGTGCCAAGGCATTCATCCTTCCGCCAAAGCGGCTTCCGTCTGCCAGGGCAAAGCGATGTAGGACCGCGACGCGGCGCTGCAACCAAAGGCAAATGCACCAGAAATGCCAAAAGCATCCCCGGCAGAGCCCTGCCGCCATCTTTGTTTTCAGCCTCTTAGATCGTCACTGCCGCCCCCGACCCCAGCCCCGGCGCCAGAATCGTGCCTTTCCCCGCACTGAACGTGTCTTTTGACCCTCATCCCACCCGTGAATCTGGTCTCACCGCCTCTCCAGCAATCACTTAGCGGTTAGCCCGTTGGTAGAAGGATTGCCTAAATGATTAAATGATCAGCTGACTCAATGATGAAATGACTCGTCTCCGCCCTCTCCAACTCGCCGCTTTAGCCACATTCTTCGTCGTCGTGGGAGAGATGGCGCTGCGCCTGAAATATTTCGTTCTTGATTCTGACATCTGGTGGCATCTCAAAGTCGGCGACTGGATCGTCGACCACGTCGCCGTCCCCCACACCGGAATTCTTTCCCGCATCGCGGCCAATCGCCCGTGGGTCGCCTATTCCTGGGGATACGAAGTTCTGCTCTCCCGCGCCTACGCCTGGTCCGGCCTCGTCGGCATCGGAGTCTTCGGCACCATCCTTACACTGGCCGTCGCCTATGCCATCTACTGGATGCTCCTCCGCCTCTCCGGCAACTTCTGGATCTCCTGGCTCCTCACCTGGATCGTCTGCTGGTCGTTCCTGTTCAACGGCACGCCCCGCCCGTTCTTCTTCTCGATCGCTTTCTTCGCCGTCACTCTCACCCTGCTGCTCGAAGCCAGCCGCACCGGCCGCGTCCAGGCGCTCTACTGGCTCCCTCTGATCTTTGGCCTCTGGACCAACATCCACATCCAATTTATTTACGGATTATTCCTCGTCGGCCTCTTCGCCGGAGTCGACCTGGCCGAGCGCATCGCGCAGCGCGTCGGTTTTCTCCCCAAATTTATCCAGCCTCCGCGTTTGCCGCTCGCCACGCTCTGGACGGTCTTCGCCGCCTGCGTTCTCGCGACCCTGCTCGGCCCCAACTTCTATCACCCGTACGTTGTCGTCTTCGAATATTCCAAAGCCAAGCTCGCCTACTCGATGATCATCGAACTCCAGCCCCTCAGCTTCCGCGGATACAGCCATTTCCTCGAGCTCTTCATCGCCGCCGCCGGATTCTTCGCCGTGGGGTATCAAGCAAATGCCGATCAGGCAAACGCGGATCAAGCAAGTGCGGATCAGGCCAATGCCAATGTCCCCAAGCCAGCAGACGGCGCGAAAACAATTCAGCTCGACCTCTTCAAGCTCTCGCTCCTCTCCATCGGCAGCGTCGTCGCCTTCCGCACCATGCGCGACGCCTGGTTTATCTGCCTGCCCGCCGCCGCCTGCGTAGCCGACGCCTGCCGCGCCTGGGCAGCCGGGCGAACCCAATGATCTCGACCATCCAATCCCCGAAGAAATCGCCCCGCCCCAGCCTCCTGTCCCCACCGAAACCTGGCCGGAAAGACTAGGCCTGGCCGCCGTCGTCACCATCTGCCTCGCCCTCGTCGCCGGCGCCGTCGACTTCAACGAGCGCGGACTCGACCGCGCCATCAGCGCCAGTTATCCCGTCAACGCCATCAACTATCTCCGCCACAATCCCGTCCCCGGACCTCTCTACAACAACCTCAACTGGGGAGGATTCCTCATGTGGTATATGCCCGACTACCCCGTAGCCATCGATGGACGCAACGATCTCTACGGTGACGACCTCGACCGCATCTTCTTCAACTCCGAGAGCGCCCAGGATTCCTACCGAACCGATCCCTACCTCGACGAAGCCGGAGTCGTTCTTCTCGACTCCAAACTCCCTCTCGCCAAAGTCCTCACCATCGATCCCCGCTTCCAACTCGTCTTCCACGACGACATTGCCACCGTCTTCGCGCGGCGCATCCTGTCCGAACAATTCCCCAAATAATTTTGTCATTCCCGACCGGAGCGGAGCCCGTTCTTTGGGCGCTACCGGGTCCCAATTGCTTATGGAAATCCTGAGAGTTTGAGAGCCAACCAAAATGGCCGCTACCGCGGAACTCGACGGAGAATGAAGTACATCTGCCGAACGTAAACTCCCTGCTTGTAAATCATGTATCCGTCCGAGACGTGCACAATCTCGAAGCCTTCCGCAGTAATGGCAGGCATGCCGTATTGCATCATCAGTTGTGGTTGTTCTGTGAAAGCAACGACATACTCCGGATTGATCCTTCTGAATTCTTCGGGGTCAAGATCGAACCCACGCAGGGGTAGGCCATGATGGTAGTACGCGGTCGGGATGTTGGCCAGGATGTTACGATCAAAATAAGGCTGAATTCCAACAACTCCGTAAAGAAAACCGACTATCTTTTGTTGGCCGGCTCCGACAGACTTCAAATACTTCGCTGCGTCCTCGGCTCCGCTGTATGGATACAAGTACTCGTGTCGTATTGCGACTTCCGCATCCCAGATGTTCAACGCACACAGACAGAGCAGTGCGAACGTCATGCGTGCAGCGCGCGACGCTCCAGTCGGTGGAAACAATGCTGCTCTTCGGACCCAGGCCACGCAATCCAGAGTGCCGTAATCGCAGCCAGAAAAACCGTTCCGTGATGGTGTGCATACCCGTGGATCAGGGCGTAAAGCGCGATCAAAGATCCCACCGGGAGGGCGAAGATCAACAGCCTGCGGCGCAGAAAACACCACCATCCTGCAAACAGTATGAACAAAGCGGAAGGGATCCAGTAGTCGAGAAAAGCGCCAGAGATCGTTGACTCTAACTTCACGAGCTTCGTGGGCTGCATCGCCTGGATTTCGGGAGGCATCGGTTCGACCGCCCTTTTGACGAACTCTCCCACGTCCGGTGTGGGCTTCAAAATCACCACGATAAACACGAACACCGCCGCCATCACCCCAATGCAAATCCAGTATTTCTTCCGCACCCGGGCATCGAACGTCCCTCGCGCCCGCCACGCGTCAATCAAATACGCCAGCCCCAGACATCCCGCCAGAATCGTCCCATGCAGACTCAAATTCGCCAGCAGCGCCAGCACCACCGTCATGCGCTCAGGATGCTCCAGGTCCTTGAACATGACGCTGCCGCAAATGCGAGGACCGGCAGCAAGTTGTACTGGCGCGCAATCACGGCATACTGGTAGACCATGAAGTAAGTAAAGGCGAGGGGCCAACGGATATAACGCGGGAACGGCGCTTTGAATATCAGCAGAGCCGCGCCGCCGACAGCGCATGCGGCTCCAATGTAACCTAGAGCGTTGTAGTTAGCATGAAAGACGTGCTGCGCAATCCACAGTATGGTGTGCCACAGTCCCGGCGAGCCTTCGTACCGCAATTCGTAGAACCAGAGCCGGCTTAGACTCAAATCGCGCGCGAACAACCAAGCTTGGGCTTCGTCACACCATTTTTCGTGGTAAGGAAGGATGAATCCGACCACCGCCATCCACAGCCCAAGCACCCCGAAATCGGCAATCCGCCACCATGGCGATTCGACGGGGACAGCCCGGGCGTGACCGATGCGAGCGCCGGAGCCGGCGCGCCCGCGTGTCCATTCGTCATCGGGATCACACTCTCACGCGCGGCCTGGCACGTCTCCCGGCTCATTTCGCTCATGGCTTTTCTACCTGTTGCAGGGGCGTCTCCCCGTCGTCCCGCGTCAGCACCAGCGCCACGCTGTCGCTGTACGCCACCTTGAACCCCGGCAGCGTTTTCAAAGCCTGCGCCATGATCGCGCTCGCCGGCAAAACAATCGTGCGCGCGTTCGCCATCGCCGGAAAATCCGTATAGCGCACATCCGCGTTCATGACCTTCGAATACTCCACCACGTAGTCGTCGCCATAAAGCGTGACGCGCCCATCAATCGCCACCGGATACTCCGGCAAATACCAGCTAAGAAACCCTCCCCATTCAAACGCATTAAAAAGAGGCTGCGGCAATCGCTGCGCGCGAATGTAGTCGCTGGCCGCAACCGGATAACTCTCCCCAACCTTCCCCAGCAAAGCTGAAGCGCTGCGCGGCACGATCACAAAAGCCGCCAGGGTAAGAACGAGGCAAGCCAGTACGCCGGAGATCAAAAGCTCCCGCCATGGAGCCTTAGAATCGGGAGTCTGATAACCGGGAACTGGGAACTGAGAACTGGCAACCGTCTCCCCCAGCACCGCGACCGCCGCCAGCACAACCACCCACACATCGCGCTGCGAGTAAAAAGAAACTCCTGCGCTGATCGCCAGCAGCGCAATCAGAAACCAATCGCGAGACCTCCGCAGACCAAGCGCCAGAAAACCCGACATCGCCAGCAGCAGCAGAACATAATCCTGAGCCCGCCGAAATCCCGGAGCATGGCAATCCGGCAGGTAAGCAGTCGCCGCGCTGAACGTAGTGCCAAAGAAAATCTGGTAGGGATGAAAGAAGTAAGGCGTAATCAGAGTGGCCAACATGCAAGCCGCCACGACCGCCCCCAGCATCCAAATCGATTGCCGACCTGGCTTGATGAAAGAAGAGAACCGCGAATCCCCGGAGGAATCGAGCCGCGAAGCGGCGGAAGGCGTGAGCCCACGACGTAAGCCGTGGGCAGCGGCCATACCGGATTCAAGCCCCCGAGGCGCAACAGAAAACTCCACCACACTCACGGCCGCAAACAGAAGCAACAACCCCAGCCCGCAGACGAAGTGCATATCCGCATTCGCCCAGACCAAGAAAACCAGCGGCAACCACATCGGCAGCCGACCGCTCCGCCGCGCTTCCAGCAACGCCACCAGTTCCACCCCGAACAAAAGCACCGACGCATAGGTCGGCGTCGGAGGCACCCCGGCGAGAATATACTGCGCAACCAGCGAAATCAAAACCGCCGCCCGAAAATTCCCGCGCCGGCCGCCCGCGAGAAGAAACGTCACCACCGCCAGCCCGGCCTTACAGCCCATCGAAAACACCGGGATCGCCCGCAGCCCAATCAGCCGGTAAAAAATCGCCAGCTTCAAATCGTAGAGCCAACTGGCGTCAATCCACGGCGCATCGCTCAACTGTGAGAACACCCCGGTATGCGGGAGCGCGTGATGCTGCAGAATCCACAATCCTGAACTGAGATGCCACCACGCGTCGGCGTTCGAGAGGCTGGAGAGCGATGAGCACCGCACCGCTTCGATCAGCGCGAAACACTGTGAACAGCCCGAGCAATGCCGGAACGCGCACGCCCATCCCAGCTCGCGCGTTCATTTCCCGAACTTCTTTTTCAAGGGTTGCTGCGACGCCGGCGTGACCGTGCCGTCGGCGTTGTGATTATAGGTATGGCAAGCCAGTGTGCACGTATTCGTGCTTCGGTTGTAAGAGATGGGCGCGCTATTATTCTGGCCCACTACATTGGCGTCAAAATTCACCAGTCGCTCGCCCGTGAAGTAAGGCGAAGTCGCTCCCATGCCGTGCGCCGTATGGCATGTCGAGCAGGTGAATCCGTACTGGTACGAGTGCAGGCTGTGCTGGTTGAAGCTCGTGTTCGAGAAAATCTGCGAGAGGTCGTGGCACTTCGCGCACATCGCGTAGGGCCCGGCCGTGCTGGTATCCGGATTAGGAAAGAGATTTGTGACCGTGCCGCCCGGTGTCGCCGCCTGGCTGAACTGGTAATTGCGTTCCAGCAGGTGAGAGTTCACCGAACCGTGCGGGCCGTTGGGCCCGGTGCCGCCGAACTCGCGGTTGTCGTCGCTGTTGTGGCAGTCCGTGCAGAACATCTGCGTCCCGGTCAGTCGCGCCGTGGCCTGTCCCGTAATGCTCAACATATTTGTGAGCAGGCTCGGCTGAGGCAGTGGGCTTGAGCTCGGATGCGTAACCGGGTGGCTGGAAGTCGCCGAGGGAGAAAATTCCAGATCCACGTTCAGAGGATCGGGCGCGGACACAACGCGAATCGGTGCATATCCGTACATCAACAGCCTCTGTTTGCCGGTGCTCGTTCCATGGCAGCGCAGGCAATTCTCGTACTGATTGACGGCAGGAATGACGGGAGTGATCCCGTCGGCCGCGCTTATCCCGGTCGTGCCCTGCTGCGGCAAACGAATGGCCGGAGGCCCCGCATACGGAATCGCTTCGGCACTTCCCGCGTGCGCGCTGTGGCAGTCAACGCAAGTGGCATGCCGGTTGTTGTTCAGCAGCGTGTTTTCCGCCGCGTCGTGAAAATTGGTGCCCGCCGGTAGAGGATGGCTTGTCGTCTTCGAGGTCTCCGCGATGATGTTGGGCGCAACCGGCGACAGGTAACCTGCCCCGCTATGACACGTCATGCATGCCTGCGTGACCGCATCCACTCCCGGAGCCGCCGGAACTGCCGGATCGCAGCAGCCGCGCCGGCGCTGCGGAATTGTGCTCCATATGGCACGACGTGCACGCGTTCACAGCCACCGTGGGATATTGCCCAACGTGCGCTGCGGCCGAAACCTGGTTCGTCGCGGTTTGATGCGCGCTGCCGACAAACCCCGCCAGCGGATTCACCTGCCCCTGCGTCGAACGCGTCGGATCATGGCACGACAGGCACATCTGCCCGTTCGAGCTGTCCCGCACCAGAAACTGCTGCACTACGGTGTCGATCGCTTGCACATGCGGACTATGGCAACTCGTGCACTCGATATTTCCGTTGATCAGGCTCACCGCCCCCGTCGGATCCGCCGTCTTTCCCTGCGCCACCAGCGACGCCACCAGATCCGGCGAGTCCTTCAGCGGCAGCACCAGGCTGAACGGATGCGATCCCGTCAGCGTCGTCCCGAAACTGTCCCCCGGAGCCCACGATCCCGTCACCGGCAGTTGACCGTACGCGGCCGAGTTTCCCACCCCAATCGTCCCGTCATGGCAGCTCAGGCACAGGCTGCTCGTAATCCCGAGGGTAGGCTTTGTGTTTCCCGTCTCCACGTAAGTCGAGCTCGTGTACGGAGTGTACGAAGCATTCGAATATTTCTGGTTCCACAATGGAGAGATCCCGCCCAGCCCGCTATGCGGAGCATGGCAGAACGTACACCCCAGGCTCCCCTGCGAATATATGGACGCCCCGCTCCCCGGCGATAGGTTATGCATCCCCAGCACATCCGCCGTCGGCGGCGCCTGCGCGAACCCTCCCGCGCCGCTCAGCGTGAAAAACAGCGTCCAGATAAAAATCCGCTTCATGGCTGCTTCCTCGCTTCTCCCGCCAACCCGTAGTAATGAAACACCTCGACTCGCCGGTTGAACGAATCCACTACATAAATCCGGTCATGATCGATCTGCAACCCGGCCGGCAACTGAAACTGTCCCAGTCCCGTTCCCCGCCCGCCGAAGTAATACAGCAGCCGTCCTTCCTTATCGAACACCTGCACGATTCCCCACTGCCCGTCGACCACATACAAATGTCCCTCGGAGTCGAATCCAATCCCTTTCGGCCGGAACATCCACCCTGCCCCGTCTCCAATCTTCCCCACCGCGTACTCGAATGTTCCCGAGCGGTCCAGCACCTGCACCCGGAAATTCATCGCATCCACCACCGCCAGCTCCGCCCCATTCAGCCGCAATTCCGTCGGATAGTTAAACTCCCCGTCTCCCGTCCCCGGCTTCCCGATCACCTGCAGCACGCTTCCCTGCATATCCATCATGTAGATCTTGTTCCGCAGCGTGTCCGTCACATACACATGTCCCGCCGCCGAATCCACCGCGATGCCCGTCGGCCGCTTGAAATATCCCTCGCCGCCCTTCAGGCTGCCCAGCGCCCGCTTGTACTTCCCGTTCGTGTCGAAGACAAATACCTTCCCCGTCTCCGAATCCGTCACATAGATATTGTCCTGCGCATCCACCGCCACGCACTGCGGCATCAGCATCGGATCCTTCCACGTATCGCGCCGCGAAATAAACTTGTATTTCTGCTGCTGGAAATCAAAGATGTGTACGCCCACCGCCGCCACGTCCGTCACGATGATCCGCCCTCGCGAATCCGTCACCACGCTATAAGGGCTCACCAGATAACGGAAATCCGGCTCCCCCGCGATCACGTCCACCACCTTCGTCCAGAAACTTCTCTTCGGCTTGACCTCCCGCTCCAGGCTGAAGCTCCGCTCGAACGCCAGCCTCCTCCCTCCCTCCATCAGCAAATCCGGAGGCCCCGCCTCCACCACCGTCTCCTTATGTTTCCGCAATCCCGCAGCCACCGCGGCCCGCGGCGCCACGATCGTCATCGCCACCCAAAAAACCAGCGCCTTCTTGAGAAATGTTGTCATCCTGAGCGCAGCGATGGACCTCTGCCCTCTTTCCGGCAGCGTCCATCCCCTCGCCTCCTTCACAGTCTTTACCCTCAGTTGGATCCCAACGGAACTCTAGAAGAAGTCAAACCACCGTGTGAATCCCACAAAATACGAAGTCGTGCTCGCCGGCGCTCCCACCGCGCTGATGCCCTGCGTGAAGCGCGTATACCCCGACTGTAGTGAGATCCTTCTCAGATGGTACTGCAACTGCGCGTTGTAGATCTCGGAATCATTGTGCGAGAGCGTCGTCCCCAGCGTGTTGCTGATCGCCCGGCTGTAGCTTCCCGAAAGCACCATCCGCTTTATCGGAGTCATCGACATCCCCCCGCCGTAACTGTCCCCGCTAAAGGTGATGAAATTATTCACTCCGGGCGTGGGCGGCAGTCCCTGCAACCCCGTCGCCCCGATCAGCGAGATTCCCGTCCCCGTCGAGTAATTGCCCGTCATCGTAAAGCGCCGCGACCCGATCGACGTCGAGTACCCTTCGCTCTGGCTCGTCGTCCCCGAGTAATTCGTCAACCCGCTGTGCGACCCGTTGAAAGCTCCCGTCCATGCCCATTGGCCAAACCGCCGCCGCACATTCGCGCTGTAGCTGTAGTAGGAAGTCGTATACGTCACCAGCAGCGTCTGCGCATTTTGCGCGTAGCTGAACACCCCGGACGTCTGCCACCTTCCGATGTTGTGCGAGTAATTCACGTTAGCGATGAATCCGATCGCATTCGAATCGGTGCCGTTGCTGCTGTCCAAAACCGACGTCGAGAAGCTGAACATGTCGAACAGTCGCTTCGAGCAGTTGATTGTCCCGCTGATGAATGTTCCCGTGTAGTCCTGCCCGAAGTAGTACTGGTCGTAGTGCGTTGCCTGCGCGCTGCCCACCAGGAAACTCGTGAACTGGTAATTGGTCCCTCCCGCCAGCGTCATCGCGTGCGATCCCGTTCCCAGGTTCACCGGCGAGATCCCGTTCGTTCCCAACTGCTGCGTCAGGTATCCGTTCAAATTGCTGGTGTAGCTCTCGTTGACGCTGAATCCCCATTTGTCGGTCGGCCGGAAACTCGCCCCAGCGTTTTCGCTGTCGTCGATGAAGCTGGAAACACTCGGGCTTTGTCCCGACAATCCGTAGCTGCCTTCTGACGAATCCCGGTTAAACGACGCGTAAAACGATCCCCGGATGGGCAGCGCATGTTGCGCGCCGAACCCGACATCCTGCGCCGTCGATTCCTGTACCGATTCCCCTTCCGAGGTCAGGAACTCGGGGTACTGCGAGTTCAGACTGTTGTGCGTGTAAAACGCATTCAGCCGGAATCCCGCAACCGAGTAATTCGAATGCGCCTGGAACAGCTTCGTATCCGAACTCGTCTCCTCGTTCGTCCCGTAGATCGTCCCGCCTCCGTCCCCCTGCGAGTATCCCAACGAAAGGGTCGGCAAGCCGGGGAGCAGCGCGCTCCAGTTGATGCCGAACCCGTCGCCCTTACCGATCGTCGTAAAGTTGGGCTGTCCCGCCAGGCCGAACGTCCCGCTGCTGTTCCGGTCGTAGTGGTAGCTCACCGATCCCGGAAAGTTGCTGCCCGTGAAAAAGTTCGCCGTCCCGTCGATCCCGCTCGCCCCGGTCAGCGACTGGTAGCTCGAGTCCGAGCGCGATTGGTTGTAATAGGGCGTCGCGGAGAAATTCAAAAAATTGGGATTGTAGTAATACCCGCTCAGCTTGCCGTCCAAGCCGGCACGTCAACCCATGGTCGGAAGGAATCGCGTCGCCGTAGTCTCCGGCATACCCGAAGCTGAACAGCCCGCCCGCATTCAGTCTTGGTATTTTCACCAAGTGTCAGCGCCTGACGGCGCCTGCGCCACCATGACCGGGGCTGTCGCTAACAGGACAGTAGCGATTCCCACAAGTATGATCCGCTCCATCGCCAACCCCGCCATCCCGATGATGCGTCGCGCCACCCTCATCGAACTGCCCACCTTCTGACCCGTCCTGCGGGAATGTGGAGATTGGCAACCAGCCAGTCCACCCACAATCTGTGCCAATATAGAAGGCACAAACCATGCCAAATCCGAGGAGTCCGCGAACCCTATTTATTGTCCAATGAATTCAACGACTTGGGGGCAATGTCAGGCGGCCAGGAATGGGCCTCACAGCCGCCAGTGCGGCATATCACGCGGACCCCGACGAAGAAAGGCTCAATGGGAAATTTAGTCGTCATCATTAAATCATTAAGGCATCCAAAAGCCAAAGCCGAGCAGCCAAGTTGTAGCAAAAGCTTGAGTTTTCAATCGCTCAATGACCAATCACTCGAATGCCGAAATGACTCGACGAGCCGATTACCTATCCCACTTCAACCTTCGCCTTGGCCCGAAGCTGTCTTAGCCAGCCCTGACCGCAGCTTTTCATACTTCATCTTCTGCAGCTCATCCGTAAGCTGGTTCCTCGGACCTCCGCAAACGGCTGCTTCCGCGCCGGATTATGCGCGTTCAGCCGCACAATCGTGTATGCCGACTCGATCTGGATCAGCCCGCTCACCTGTCCCGCCTTCATTCCCGCAAACGCCTTCACGATCTGCGGAGGCAACTTTTCCCGTCCCACCGCTTTGTGGTCGCCCATGTTCACCCGGAAATCGTCCTCCGAAACTGCTCTCCGCCAGCAGCCCGAAATCCTGGTAGTCCTTGGTCGCTTTCGCCTTCTGCAGCGCGTCTCTGCGCCTTCTTCTGCGCCTGTTTCGCCTGCTCCGCCGTCGGCTTCAGCGGCGGCACAATCGAAATGCTCTGGAAGCTGTACGATCTCCGGCTGCTCATATTTCGCGGCGTTCTTCATGTAATAACGCCTGCACCTCGGCCGCGTCACCGCCGACTTCGCCTCCACATCGCTCTTCAGAACCGGTCGATCAGCAGCGAGCGCCGGATGTTCTCGCGCACCGCCTTTTCAGATCCATGCATCTCCGACTGCAAGTATTGCTCGTACTCGTCCGGGCTGTGGAACTGCTTCTTGAACTCCGCCTCCGCCTCGTTGAGCTTGGCCGCTGGAATCGTCAGCTTCCGGTGTCCCGGCTTCCTGGTACACGAACTCCTCGAAAATGATCATCTCCAGCGCCCCTTGCCGGATCGCCGCCTCCTGCTCTTTGGGAAAGCCATTATGCTGCCGGGCGTAGGGGAAGATCGAGAACATCTCACGCAGCAGATCGCGGTCCGTCAGCACCGCCCCGTTCACCCGGGCCACCGGCTTATCCGTCACCACCAGTGGCGAACCCTGCGCGGAAACCGCCGGCCGAGGCGCAGCCGAAGCCACCGTAGTAGGCGCATGCGAAGCCACCTGAGCCAGCGCGATACCTGAAGAAGAACCGTGCAGAAGAAAACTTTGTATGTCATCACTATCCCCGTTTCACCCACTCTGAGTTAATCATTGATCATTTAATCATTAAGTCATTGTCCAATGGTTTTTCAATGACTAAATGATTAAATGACCAGATGATCAGATCAAAAAAAGGGGGGAGAAAGATTCTCTCCCCCTTCGCCACACTCCAAGGTTCTACTGGAAGACCGTCGGGATGTTGGTGGTGTTGTTGGCTTCGTTCGACTCGCCAAAGTGGCACTGGCGGCAGAACTGTGTCGTCGAAGGTGCCTGGCCGGCCGTCAGCTTCCCTTGCAGGTTCGGGTTGTACGGGCCGTTGATGAAGAAGAACGTGGCATAGAACCCGCCGCCGCCGTCGCCCGCGATCGGGCTAGCCGCGCTCGAGGTGTAGACGGTCATCACGTGCTGGTTGTGGCAGGTCGTGCAAACCACGTACGGTTTGCTGGAGCCATTGATGCCATAAGGAGCAGAGTACTTGCCAGGCGCCAGGGCCGGCCAGCCGTAGTTGGCTACGAACTGCGCATAGGGTGTTCCCGCGGTTACGGACAGTACGCCATTGGTGGAAACCAGGCCGTTGCCGGTGCTGATCGTCGCATTCTGTCCCACCGGGTGATCGTTGGTGTAGTTGCCGGCCGACGTTCCGTCGTTGCCGAGCAGGGTGGGGATCTTCTGCGCGCCGTAGGTCGTGTTGGTCAGCAGACCGATCTGTTGTTCATAGGACCAGTTCTGCATCATGTTGGACTGGGTCAGGTTGCCGTCATGGCAGCTCAGGCAGAGCAGGATGCCGCCGACTTCGGTGGCGCCGGTGGAAATTCCGCTGGGCAGAACTTCAACGAACCGGCCGCTATCGCCAAATGATATGGTCTTGCCATACAGCGGGCTGGCGTCCTGGCCCCACAATGCATACGATCCGGCATCAGATGCGCCACCGTGACCCGAACCGAACGAACCGCTGTGCGGAGCATGGCAGCCTGCGCAGCCACGGCCCTGATTGTTGTGCGCGCCCAACACGTCAACGGTCGATGACCAGTTGCCGGCCGCCATCATCAAACCCGTCAGTGCCAGCATAAATACTACGAGCAACATCGCTTTCTTCATATATAAGTCCTCCATCAGATGTGTACAGCTCTTACGAAACTCTCAGAGGCTTAGGCCGTGGACCGCGTCCCGCGCCCTGGGGAACGATTCGCAGTCGCCTCACGCCCCTGTTATTGCAACTACCACGCCGAATCGGAACTACAGTTCCAGTTTCCGGTTACCGCCTGTAAGTGATTGATTGCATTCTGCTACGTTCGGAAGATGAATTTTGCAACACCTCCCCTCCCGCCTAGAAACTGGGGGAAATGAGCCAGTCCCATAAAGGGCGTGGTCAAATCCCGCACTGCCAGAGCGCCCAGCAGTAGCGTAGGGTGGAGTAGCGCCGGCGCCAAGGGTGGAGTAGCGTAGGACGCCAAGGGTGGAGTAGCGTAGGACGCCAAGGGTGGAGTAGCGCCGGCGTCCCGCCGGCAGTCCCGAGGGCGTCCTCGCCCTCGGTCCCGCCATCACAACTTCAGAGTCCCCACCCCGCCCGTCGGAGAGGTCTTCCTGAGCGAAGCGGGGCAAGCGAAGCGAGCCCCGCACAGTCGAAGGACCCCAAGTGGAGTAGCGCCGGCGTCCCGCCGGCAGTCCCGAGGGCGTCCTCGCCCTCGGTCCCGCCATCACAACTTCAGAGTCCCCACCCCGCCCGTCGGAGGGGTCTTCCTGAGCGAAGCGGGGCAAGCGAAGCGAGCCCCGCACAGTCCAAGGACCCCAAGTGGAGTAGCGCCGGCGTCCCGCCGGCAGTCCCGAGGGCGTCCTCGCCCTCGGTCCCGCCATCACAACTTCAGAGTCCCCATCCCGCCCGTCGGAGGGGTCTTCCTGAGCGAAGCGGGGTAAGCGAAGCGAGCCCCGCACAGTCCAAGGACCCCAAGTGGAGTAGCGCCGGCGTCCCGCCGGCAGTCCCGAGGGCGTCCTCGCCCTCGGTCCCGCCATCACAACTTCAGAGTCCCCATCCCGCCCGTCGGAGGGGTCTTCCTGAGCGAAGCGGGGTAAGCGAAGCGAGCCCCGCACAGTCGAAGGACCCCAAGTGGAGTAGCGCCGGCGTCCCGCCGGCAGTCCCGAGGGCGTCCTCGCCCTCGGTTCAGCCCCCACAACTTCAAACTCTCAAATCAACACTCCAGGGGTCTTCCTGAGCGTAGCGGGGTAAGCGAAGCGAGCCCCGCGCAGTCGAAGGCCCCCAAAACCCTCAACCCGAACCCGAGGAACCTCGGCGGCTCACCCGACTCCGGGATTCCATTGACTTAGCCCCACCCGAAGCACAAAATAAGTAGACCGAAGAGAAGCAGACAAGGCGAATAGGGGGGTTGATCATCCCGATAAGCCGCTAAGATCTTTATTTTGAATACTTTGCCTATAAAGTTATTCGAATCAATACTTTCCCCCTAAAGTATTGATTCCAGGAGACCGGAGGGGGGAGGGGGTACCCAGGCCCTCGGCATGACAAAAAAAAGGCCTTCGCTCCCGCGAAGGCCCAGAACAAACTCCAACCTCTTTATTTTCAATGACCTGTGATCGTATAAGTCGCGAATCCCAGCCCGCTCTGTGAAATCCCGTTTCCCGCCGCGATCGCCTTAACCGTTTCCGAGGTAGAAACCGTGATCGAACACGGATTCGAACACGATGTCGACGAAGTTGTCGGAAACGATCCATTGGTCGTGTAGTAGATCGTCACGCCCGCAGTCGTATCCGAGATCGCCACCGTTTGCGCCGTGGCATAAGTTCCCGCTCCCGGAGAAAACGTCGGAGTATTCGCCGCGATGGTATAAACCGCCACCGAAGTATTGCTCTGCGAGATCCCGTTCCCCAAAGCCATCGCCCGAATCGTGGTAGTGATCGCAACCGCGACCGTGCAAGGACTCGAACACGACGTAGACGAAGTTGTCGGGAACGATCCATTCGTTGTGTAGTAGATGGTCACGCCCGCAGTCGTATCCGAGATCGTCACCGTCTGCGGCGCATAATACGTGCCCGCCGCTGGAGAGAACGTAGGAGCGTTCGCCGCGATCGTGTACGTTGCAACCGATGTACTGCTCGAACTGTATCCTCCTCCCGAAGCAATGGCCTTCACGGTTGTAGTGGTCGAAACCGTGATCGTGCAGGGATTCGCGCAGGAAGTGGACGAAGTCGATGGCGACGTCCCGTCGGTCGTGTAGTAGATAGTGGAAGCGCTGTTGGTGTCCGAAATCGTCACGTTCTGCGCCCCATAGAAGGTCCCCGATGCCGGAGAGAAAGTCGGCCCCGGATCCTGGATGAAGTACATCCCGGAGGAAACCGTGCTCGTCAGGTACCCGTAAGCCGCCGTGATGGCATTGATCGTAGTGTTCTTGGTGACCGAAATCGGCGTCCAGTAGACCGCCGAACCAGTCGTAGGAGTCGACCCGTCGGTCGTGTAATACATCGGCAGGCCAAGCGTATTCGACAGCGTCACCATCTGCGGTGAAGTGAACGTCGACGGCGTAGGCGAGAATCTCGGCGGAGGCGCAGTCGGCAGCACAATCGAGTACGTCCCTTGCGCCACATTGCTCGCCGGATAGCCTGGATAAGTCGCGATCGCGCTGATCGTAGTCGTCGCCGCAATCGTGATGGCCGACGAATAGACCGCCGAGCTCGTTGTCGGTGTAGACCCGTCGGTCGTGTAGTAAATCACCGCGCCCGCCATGGAATCGGAGATCGTTACCGTCTGTGGCGAAGTGTAAGTATTCGGTCTGGGAGCAAACGTTGGCGTCGGCACCGAAGGATCCGGCGGATGCATCACCGATGCCCAATAGGCCAGCTGCGTTTTGGTGTACGCATGCGATCCCGGCATTCCCGGCGGCAACGTCAGTCCATAAGGATTCGTGACCCCGTCATTGCCCACGTGGCATTGCCCGCAAGCCAGGTCAACATCCAGCCAGGCCGCCGGAGCAAAGGTCGTGCCGTTCAACGGTGAATACTCCGGCGCCAGGCCCAGCGCAGTAATGTTCTGGTTGTAAAGCTGGTCCGGCGAAGGGAAAGTTGCGTAGTTAACGCTGGTATTGATCCGGAACAGATGGCTGCTCGCGGTCCCCAACGCCGCCTGCATATGGCAGGTCACGCACGCCCCCGGAATGTCCGCCATCGTTCCGGTTGGGAACGGAGTCCCCGGCCCCATAGGATGATTCACCGTACTCAAGATCGTCTGCGATAACCGGTGGCACCCCCCGCACTTGTTAACGATGGGGTTCACCGCCCCCGCCGCCGCGACCGTACTCTCGTGCGGATCATGGCAGCCAACACACCCTAGGTTCTTGGTCGGATCCGACGCGTTCTCGCTGAATTGCGTGCCATAAGTTCCTGATATGGTGATCGAGAGATCCGCCGTGTGCTGCGCATTCTGCACCAAAGTGCCGCTGAACCGCGCGTGTGGACTATTCAGGAACGCTTGCCCTGCTTCATGATCGATGTATGGCTTGTAAATCCAATGGTTCGCCGCATTGCTCACGCATGTTCCATATGCCGAGCCGGATAAGTCCGAGCAGTATCCATGATCGCGCGTGACCGGCGCGTTCGCCGGAACGATGCTTCCCGCGGTTGGCGGATTGCCGGTGGGGTTCGCCATGGTGACATTCTCTTCCCGGTGGCACTCCATGCATAAGGCAGTAGCCGCTTCGTGCTGGGGTACTGTCACGTTCACCGGGTCCCAGGGATGCGATCCATATTCATAGGCTGCAATATGGCAGCGTTCGCACTGGATGCCGGTCAGGAACCATGACGACGTGCCGTTGCTTCCCGAAGCTGCAAATCCATCGCTCGGAACTCGGCTCATTTGCGCATCCGTGATCACCGACAACAGACTGTTTGTGTTCTGCGTAGGCTCCGGCCCCCAATTGTCGAAGTTATAGCCGGTAGCGTGGCAACGGGCGCAGTCGAAATTCCCTTGCGGGTACAAGTCGCCGGTAAACCCGCTATCAAAAACCGAATTCAGTTTCGTGCCCGCGGGATTGCTGCTGCCTCCGTAGTTCAGCCAGCCTCCATAAAGGTAAAAAAGATTCCGCACGCCACCGGCAGCGACCGTTGGCGCCACGGGTGTGTACACGGCGGGAGCGTTGGTATTGGGCAACGTGTAATAGGGATACTGGCATGACGGATCCGCCAAACTGAGACCGTTCTGCAGCGCCGTCGCCAAGGGATCGCACCATCCCAGGGTGATCTGCTCCGTAGTCCAGTTGGACGTGCTTCCAGACCCATAGTAAGCATCCGTCGTCGCATATAAGGCATTGTCGGGACCGCCCCACAGCGCACCCGGCGCGAATTTGCGGAGTGTATTCTTATGCCCGGTCATAAGGTACGGCAGCGTGTCTGTCCCGTAGTGGCAACTTAGACATTGGTCTTCATCGGAGTAAATAGTTGTCCATCCCCCCGAGCCATTACTCGACGCGCCGTCGCCATGATAGACCTGCCCTGTTCCATTCGGCTGGTAGGTCAAATAATCCACCGGCTTGCAGCCTTCATTCAAATAGCACTGGGCAAAACCATTAAGCGGACAGCCCGCTACTAGGGCAAGAACAATAAATCCTGCGAATAAGCAAAGAACCTTCGGCTTCGATGTCATCTTCGTCTCCGCGTTTTCAGGCGGTCTGCTGATCCGGCGCGTGCCGCCCTATTCGTATTGAGGTGAGAGGGAGAACCGCTCGCGGGGGAGCTGCCAGGGCGGGCTCTTCCATTCGATCGCATAACTATTAATTTCAGGCCGCGAACGCCAGGGTAAGAAGAAAAAGGCCTGCTCCTCAAAGCCAGACCGTCGAGTGCTTTCTATTCCAACTGCTTATGGGACCATTCGAGGTTAGGTGTAGCAGCGCTGAATAACTGCTGTCGGTGATACGACGCACTTATCGATGTGACCGGCAGCCGGGCAGCTGTCACGCAGGTTAGTTCGACGTCGAGTACTAAGCGCGCTCATAGCGGCTTTTGAAGGTCTGACCTGGAAGGCGCCTGTGCCGATCCAGATCAGGGAATTTTCAGCAGACTGCTGTCAGTTGGCTGGGGGGAAGTGCCGCCGCGCGACGTTCATTTTCCCGTAGTTTTCGCGCCGCTCGAGACTTCGCCTGCTTTCTTCTGCCGTTGCTCTTCTTTTTCCTTCTTCAACTTTTCCGCCTCGGCGTCGGTGACGTAGCGGAATTGCTGCACGCGGCCAGGGTAGATTTCTGAAGTGAACACGCGATTGTTTTTGTCGATAGTGATCCCGACCAACCCCTGAAATTGTCCAGGAAGCAGCCCGTGCCCGCCGAATGTGATGAGTAGTTGCCATTGGTTGTTGAAGACCTGAACGCGGTCCTGCATGCCGTCGGCGACCCAGATGTGGCCGTCACCATCAATGGCAATGCCCTTCGGGCGAGCAAAGTACCCAGGACCATCGCCATTCTTGCCATATGTCGTTATGAATTTCCCATCCGCATCGAATACTTCAATACGGTCGTTGAGCGTGTCGCAGACGTAGAGATTGCCCTCCTCGTCGACCGCGAGCCCGGTGGGCTTAGCAAAGTCTCCCGGCGTGGTGAGTTCGTGGTTCTTCCCGGTTGTGCCCATCTTGCGCTTGAGCTTAAAACTGTCGGCGTCGTAGACGAGAACCTGATCGAGCTTTACATCGGAGACATAAAGCAGCCGGTTCTCCTTGTCCAGCGCGAGCGAACCCGGTTCGCTCATACCTTCCGTAATAACGTCGACCGCTTTGTGGGTGGAATCGAAAACTAACACGTGCCGGAGCCCGGGATCCGCAACGAATAGCCGGTCGCCGTCATCCATGGCAAGGCCAATGATCCGAACGAAGTGCGCGTGCTCTTTGTTCTTGATTAGTTCGACTTCGCGCGTTTCCGTGTTGAAGACGAAGATAGCTCCGACTTTTTGGTCGGCCACGTAGAGATTGTTCTTCGAGTCAACCGCCATCCCGTAAGGTTCGCCCAACTGGTACAGGACCTTTGTATTTTCGCTGGCCGGCTGCGTGCCAGCCAAGCGGTCCATCCATTTCGCTTTTTGTGTTTGGGTGCCCGCCTCAACTTGAGAAATCTTCTGGGCCGCATAAAAAGCCTGGTACCTGATGCGAGCGACTGCCGGAGGATTCGGCCAGACGATGTTCGAATAGTCGATCACCGGAGGCGGCTTTTTCGTCGCGTCGTCGTCCTTTTTCTTCTTGGCAAAGGCGGATGGCGAAATGAGCGCCAATCCACAAATAATAAGGAGGACCGTTCCCATTTTGCGATTGTGAATCCGGCTTGTATAGGTTCCCAGCATTGTCATTCTCCTCATCGCTATCTTCGCGTCAGATCCTTATGACAGGTGGCGCAGAAGGCAGTGTTGTTGACCTGATCCTTCACCAGCAGATCGGGCTGTGCCGATGCGTGCGGCTGGTGGCAAGACAGGCAATCGATCTTTGCTCTGATCTTCGTAATATCCGTGGGATCGAGCACATCCGAAACCGGATGGCCCTCAATCGGATGCCCCCGTCCATATTTCAATGGCAGCACGACGACTTTGTTCTTCGTGAAATAGTCTTCGGGAAGCTTGACGCTGCCATTGAAGATGGTAACCAGATGCTCAGCTTCCAGCTTCTTGGGCTGCGAATCGGGCCCGTGACACTCCAAACAAAGCGCATCTGGCTTTTTGGTCCGTAACAGATGCTCGTTCTCGCCGCCGTGCGGTTCATGACAGATAGCACATGCTTGTTTGAAGGCGGGTTGATGAACGTGCGCTTTCTTGAACTGCTCGGCCTGATCGGAATGGCAAGTGAGACAGATGTCGACGCCGTTTGTCTTGGGCAAGCCGGGCTGAGAACTGGCATGTGGATTATGGCAGTCCGTGCAATCTCCAGCGGCACCGGGGTGCTGGACCTTTGCCTTTTCAATCAATTCGGCCTTGTCGGAGTGGCAGGTGACGCACAGGTCTTTCACGTTGGCTTGCGTCAACACCACCTTGCCGTCTTTGGCAGGTGCGTGGCAGGTGACGCAGCCGTCCTTATCGGCAAAAGGCGGATGCAGGAACTTCGCCATCAGCTTGGGCTGGGCGGACTGATGCGGATCGTGACATTGCAGACAGTTCGCGGTGGCGAAGGGTTGCCCCTGGTGCGCCTTGATGAGAGCTTCGTCCTTGACATCATGACAGTCGAGGCAAAGCGACGGGACTCCCTTGGCGAGGTGCTTGTCGAACTCCAGTTTCCCCACCTCGCCCACTTTGTGAGTCACATGGCACGCGTCGCAGCCCATATCGAGAGCCGCGTGCCGACTGCCTTTTTCCGGTACATTTACGCCCTGATTATGGCAGTCGAGACAAAGGTTCTTGCCTTTTTCACCGGTTGTGGGCTTAAGTAGCTGATTCTTATTGTCGGATTGGTGCGGGTCATGACATTTGATGCAATCTCGGACCGCCGGAGGGTGCACTGTCCCTTTCAGCGTGCTCGGGTCTTTGTCTCCGTGGCAGCTGAAGCAAAGCGATTGCGGAGTAGTTGTGATTAGCTTAACCCGCGTTACATCCCGGTTGACCCGGATCTCGTGGCAACTCAAGCATCCCATTGCAATCGCGGAATGCACTGCTTTGCCTTTGGCCTTGTCGTCGTGACACTCGAGGCACTTGGCGGAATCCGTTTTGGGGTCCAGGGGAACGGGGTGGACGGCAGAGAAGAGTTGGGTGCTGGAGAGCAGGATCAGGCTCAGAATAAGGATGAATTGCAGGGGCCGATTTCGACGCATCGGATTCAGGGTCGACTCGATCTGGAGACGCGCATCTTTACTTACGAATTGGGGGAGGGTGCTCACGTGGTTCTCCGGCAAGTCCTGTGCACGATAGTCACCGCTTCGACAGACAGTGCAGAGATTCTTAATGGGTGTCTAAGTACTTGTACCACAAGAGCTCGGTCGTCCACAGATGCGATGGTGAGGGGAGGAGCCAGCGCCGATCCCGTTCCCTTTGGGAGTTCTGGCACACCACTGGCCTCCGGATTGCGCGAGATGCCACAACGCGCAAAAAGCCTCTGGTGCCATGGGATCAAACTCCTGATCCGCGAAGCACATACCTTGAGACTGGATGTAGAACTGGACTGCATGAACCCCGTCCGCTATGGAATTATTCGAACTCAAGAGAGGCATCGCCGGTGTAGCCCGAGTCACAGCCGTTTGTGATGAACATCACAACTGAGCTTTCGGGGCTGAAACGGAATGATGAGGTTGAGCATCCCGAGGGCAATCGTTACATCGAACGGTTTCATCGCACCTTGACCAGGCCAAGCAGAGCATCGCAAACTGGATCGAGGAGGACAATCACGACCGTCCGCATCGCGGACTCCATGGGCAAACCCCGCACTACACCCGTGCCCGGTTCGCCCCCTAACCCTTACTTCAAACATGCCCCCATGTGCCTGGTTGGCGGGGGTGCACTACAGCCTAGCACTCGCCCTGAGCTAGAAATCGGCAGGGAGTGATCCCGGGACTCTCTTCCGCCGTCTCCGTTCGTTCAGTGTCCCGTCCCCGAAAGCGCCACCGTGCTCTGCCCGCCTGACACGTTGTCCGTAACCACCAGCGTCCCCGACCGCGCTCCCTTCACCGTAGGCGCGAACGTGACCGAAATCGTGCAACTCGCGCCACCCGCCAGCGCCGCCGGACAGTTATTACTCTCCGTAAACGCCCCCGAGTTCGCTCCCGTAATCGCGATCCCGCCGATATTCAATGAAGTCTGCCCCGCATTGGTCAGCACCACCGGCAACGTAGTGCTGCTGTTCACCGCCTGCGAACCAAAGCTCAGCTTCG
This sequence comes from uncultured Acidobacteriaceae bacterium, assembly GCA_963838315.1. GTDB lineage: Bacteria > Acidobacteriota > Terriglobia > Terriglobales > Acidobacteriaceae > Acidiflorens. The sequence continues at coordinate 94,933 of CAWIQW010000003.1, read as the reverse complement.
TCGGATTAAACTGCGCCACCGGATCGATCACATACCCGCTCAGCCCCACCTGCTGCGGACTCCCCATCGTGTTATCCGTAATGTTCAGCGTAGCCGTCTGCAAGCCCAGCGCTTTCGCCGCGAACGTCACCGCGACCGTGCAACTCCCGCCCGGCTTCAGAGCCGCCGAGCAGTGGCTCACCGCCGTGTAAGCACCAGCATTCGCCGTCCCCGGAGTCACGCTCAACCCGCTCACCGTCACCGTCGCCTTCGTCATGTTCTTCAGCGTCACCGAAAGCGTGGTCGAGCCGTTCAGATACGACGTCCCGAAGTTCAGACTCGCCGGCGAGATACTCAGCCCCGAAACATCCAGCGTAAAGTTCTGCGTAGCAGTAGTCACCGCATTCGTCGCCGTCAGCACAAGCGGAAACAGTCCACCCGCGCTGGGCGTCCCCGCCAGCGTAGCCGTCCCGTTGTGGTTGTCCACAAATGTAACTCCCGGCGGCAATCCCCCCGCCTCCGCAATACTCGGAGCCGGGAAGCCCGCAGTCGTCACCGTGAAGGAGTTCGCCTCTCCATACCCGAACGTAATGCTGTTCGCGCTCGTAAATGCAGGCGCCTGCCGCAGCACGATCGTGAAGGCCTGGGTCGCCGGGGACCCGATTCCGTTCTGCGCCCTGAAGCTGATGCCGAAGTCCCCGCCTACCAGCACCAGCGGAGTTCCATACAACGTCCCCGTCCCGTTCCCGTTGTCATGGAAAGCGAGCCCGGTCGGCAGATTTCCCGCCTCCGTAATGCTCGGCGTCGGGTCGCCCGCGGTCGTCACCGTAAACGACCCCGCCACGCCGATGGTGAACGTCGCGCTGTTCGCGCTGGTAAAGCTGGGCGGCTGCAGCACGGTGATCGTGAACGTCTGCGTTGCCGGAGAACCCACTCCATTCTGTGCCGTGAAGCTGATGCTGAAGCTCCCACCGGGAATCAGCGGCGTGCCTTTCAGCGTGCCCGTGCCGTCGCCGTTGTCATCGAACATCAGCCCGTTCGGCAGCGCCCCTGACTCCATGATGTGGGGCGTCGGAGTGCCCGTCGTGGTCACCGTAAACGATCCCGCCACGCCAATCGTGAACGTCGCCGAATTCGTGCTCGTAATCGCCGGAGGCACTCCCGCCCCCATGCCACTCAGCCCGATACTCTGCGTGGCCGATGGACTGGCATTGAGCGCATTGTCGGTGAACACGGCCGTGCTGCTCAGCGGGCCACTGGATTGCGGCTTGAAGCTGATGCTCAGATTGCAACTCGCCCCCGCCGCCAGCGCGAACGTGCTCGTGCAATCGGCAGGCGTGCCCGTTCCCGCCACCTGCGCGAAGTTCGGTCCCGTCACCACCAGTCCCGGACTCACCGCATCCAGCGCCTGGTTGCCGATGTTCTGCACCGCCACCGATTGCGGACTGTCGCTGCTCGTCTGGCCGACGCTCGTCGAGGCGAAGCTCAACGACGGTGGCTGCGAGCGCTGTAGCTCCAACACCTGCGAAGTCGCCGCGTTCGGGACAAAGACATCGCCCGCCCAGTCAACCGCCAGCGTCTGCGGGGATGGAGTAACGGGAAGCCCAAGATTGATCTGGCAATCGCTGGTGGCGCATCCTGGCGGAACTTCCAGCACGACATTACTTCCGGTGTCCATGATGTACAGATCCCCGGCCGCATCTACCTTGACGTTCAGCGGGTACTTTAAGCCGCTAATCGGTACCGTCACCTGGCAGGAGCTGCTGTTACAGCCCGCCGGAAGTTCCACGATTCTCCCGCCACGCTGGTCGGCGATGAATACATTGCCGATCGCATCCACGGCCACGTCCGTGGGGCCGGAGGTGTTTGCAGGCAGTGTGGTCTGAGTTCCGGTGACCAGCGAATACTTCACCACGACACCCGGACCATCGTCTGCAACGAAAAGGTTGCCCGCTCCATCCACGGCCAGCGCGAACGGATAGCTGAGCGTCACCGGCAATGTGATCTGGCAGGTGGGACAGCCGGCGGGTATTTCGAAAATCCCAGTAGTGCCCTTTTTGGAGAAGAGTAAATTTCCCGCCCCGTCCACCGCCAAGCCGAAAATAATACCGACATTGCTGGCAACCGTAATCTGACAGGAACTGTCTGCGCATCCGTGCGGCACTTCCACAATGTTCCCAGTGTCCACGTCGTAAATGAACACATCCCCGGCTGCGTCCACGGTTAATGTCACGGGGGCCGATAGCCCGCTGCCGATCAGGCTCCGCACGCCCGGCCCAAACGCAATCGCCGGGCCCTGGCCAATGCCGTAGATGTAACTGGTTGCCACCAGGTTTCCGTTGTTATCGGTGATCGTGATCGCGCCCATCCGCAATCCCGGAGCAAGCGGCGCGAACGTCACCGGCACCGTGCAATACGCCGGACCCGCCAGGCCCGCGCACGGACTCGATGTTGCTATGCTGCAGTCGACCTTCCCCGTCGGCGAGCAAATGCTGCTGGGCGTCAGCGTGAAATCCAGGTTCGCCGCGCCTTGCGTCACCACCTGCACCGGATTTGTACCCAGCGTTGTGCCGGAGGGGATGAAGTACTGGAGCGTGATCGGATAGCTGCACGGCGCCGGACCGGTCTGTCCATTGGGACACACGTTGGCCGTCGGCGTCTGCTGCACTTCGAAGGCTCCGATGTCGCAGTTACCCGACGCGCCCTGCGGACGCGTGATGCCCCGCTGGTCGGCGATGACGGGATTGCCGTTGGCGTCGGTGCAGTCGCCGAGTGGGATCGCATCGATGGCCGTGCTGCCGGAAAGCAGCGCGAACGTCTGCGTGGGACCGCCGTTACTTTGCAGGGGGCCGAGATACGATGCGGCGTTGGTTACGTTGCTCTGGTCGCCGGTCGCGGTGAGGAAGGTGCAACTGCTGTCGTCCGACAGGTTGTAGCCGTCGGAAGTTAGGGTGCTACCATAAATGAAACAGTTTCCTCCGGAAGGCTGGCCTGCCAGCAGCACGCCCTTCAGGGTCAGCGTGCTAACAGGAGCAGCGATGCCGCCGCCGGTGGTCCCCCCAGAAGCAGAGTTTCCGGAAAAAGTGCTGTTGCTCACCGTCAGGGTGCCCGCGGAGCTGTAAATGCCGCCGCCCAGGTAGGCGTAGTTGTCGGAGAAAGTGCTGTTGCTCACCGTCAAGGCGTTCTGGTTGTAAATGCCGCCGCCCAATTCGCTAGCGCGGTTGCCGGAGAAGGTGCTGTTGCTCACCGTCAGGGTGCTCTGGTTGAAAATGCCGCCGCCGATGCCCTCCATGGAAGTGGAGTTGCCGGCGAAGGTGCTGTTACTAACGGTCAGGGCGCCGCCGTTTAAGATGCCGCCTCCGGCGCCCTCTACGGCGTATCCGTTCTCAATGGTGAGGCCGGATATGGTTGCCGTCACCTCAGAGTTCACTAGGAAAATCTGGCATAGACTATTCCCGCTGATGGCCAGGTTGTTCGCGCCCGGTCCGGCGATGGTCACGTTCTGGCTAATCACGATCGTGCCGAACCCGGGATCGGTGCAATCGAGGGTGATGGTTTGTCCGTTCAGGGTGGGGTCAAAGGTGATGGTGTCGCCGGGTGCGGCCGCGGCGATTACGGAGCGCAAAGTTCCCGAAGAGCCATCGTCGGCCGCGCTGGTGACGGTAAGTTGGGCGCGCACTCCAGCCGAAAGCGCTCCCAGCAGCACCAGCAAAAGCGCGCACACCCGCGCCACCCCGGAAATAGACCGCCGTGATCTCGTCGGCGCGATCTTTGCCCGAACCATGTCAAAGCAGCTGCGAGCCCCCCGCGCGCCGTTAGAAGAGGAAAAGGAAGAAGAAGAAGAAGAAGAGGAAGAGTCTGCGAGACAGGAAGACAGCGCGAAGCCAGCGAACCGGTTAGTCATGGGGAGATCTCCTGCGAAAGGACACTGCCGGAGCGGGGACAATCGTTCACGAACCCTTCCGGGACGTCCCCCGCGAAACAGTTCGGCAAACATATAGCACCACCAACCCCAAGTCAATCCGCCACATGTGGCGCGCATGGCCTACTTCTATCAGCGTAGCCCAATGACGCACGAAGCACCATGATGGCTATAGTCCCCAGGCCGGAGTGATCGTGTCGAAAGCGACCGTCAACCCTGATCGGGTGGCGCCCGCATTCCCTCATCATCTTTGACACGTCAAAGATTCACGCGCCGCAGTCTTCCTGAAAGAGGTCAGAGGATAAACTCGGGCAACTGGACAAATAGGCTGTTACGAAAAGAGCGGTCAGGTCAGGTGGCCCTTTTTAGTGCTGAGGGCGCCAGGTTCTTGCACGGGGGAAGTGCAAACCATTCCACGCGAGCGAAATGGCCCCTGCTGCGAGCCCGTGCGGTTTTGCGTTCGAGGGGCTTACCCGCCCAACACTATGAAAACTGAATAAGGGGATCCAGCCTTTAGACACCGGCCGATTTCAGCAGCCGTCTTTCTTGCCGAACGCCACGATTCCATTGTCGGTTATGCCGAAATAATTGAAGGCGCCCTTGCTGATGTGGCCGTTGCTGGCGCGAGCGGTGAACACAAAGTAGGCACAACAGTCTCCCTCGCCCGACTGATAAGTGAAAGTTACCGTGATGAGCCCATCGATCACCGTGAAATAGCCGAGATACGAGCTGTTATTGGGGACCAGCGAAGCCTCGCCGCTGTGCGGCCAGCCGTAGCTGCCATCGTCGGTAAGGGCCACGCAGTAAGTGCCGTTGGAGCGCTGGGACTGCGTCACAGTCGCTTGCAAGTTGCCGGTGTAACTCTGCGCCATGGCAGCGCTGGTGGTAAGGGCGAATGCCGCGGTTGCCAACGCCATTGCGATCAATTTACGAATGTGTCTCGTCATTTCCCTGCCTCCCAATGAAAAATCTGTTCCCCTTGGTCCCTTGAACGTACCTGAGGAAGACTCTGGCAGTTGTCGTGAAAATGTAAAACCATTGTCAAAACTCTGAGGGCGAGCCGGGGAGAAGGTTTTCGTAACTACGGACGACCAGCCCGATTACTGAAGAATGACGCGGCGAGAATCGAGACAGGCCGCGCGGTGATGAATGTAGTCTGATTAAAGTTCCTCTACTGATCGCCGATCAACTCTTTGGATTGGCACGGATTCTTGCCCAACGAACCGTTTTCAAAGGAGAACCCGATTTCGAGCGGACATTCGTCACGGCGAACCGGCAGCAGAAGCCGATGACTTAAGCGGGTCAGGTCTCTGCCAGGCTACAAGATCTCGCTGGTGCCCCCGCGAGTGGATATCAAATAGACGGTGACATTCACTCTGGATAACTGAGCAAAACAGGACAGCGCGCGCTGACACGACATCTGTACTCTTCCCGCTAGGTACCGTCGCCGACTTATAGCGGCATATTGCATTGAGCAGCACCAGAACATATATGGAGAATCCAATGAAGAGATCGCCAGCAAATTCCAGGGTTGCTCGAGTTCTTCTGTTCTCGGCCTTACATCCACCGACTCTTAGGCGTTCGCCGATTGTAATTGTGATCTCCCTGATCTTAGCCCTGTCCAGCTTCGCGCTGGCTTCCAATAAAACCAAAGAGCAGGACAAGGCAACCCCTACGGGTGCGGAAGCTGCTCAATTTGTCGGGGATGCAACCTGCGCCGGCTGTCACGACGGAATCGCCAAGGGATTTGACGAAAACCCACACACCAAGATGACGCTGATGCATGGCAACGCCGCTGGCGTTAGGTGTGAAAACTGCCACGGCGCTGGCCAGGCGCATGTGGAGGGCGGCGGCGACACGAGCAAGATATTCAACCCCGCGAAGCACTCGGCCAAAGAGGTTGATGCCAAGTGCCTGACCTGTCACGCGGATGCGCACCCGAACTTTGACCGCTCGCCCCATGCCAAGGCGAACGTCGGCTGTACAAGCTGCCACAGCGTTCATCAGAGCAAGGGAGAAAAGCTGCTGAAGGCCGCGCAGCCGGCGCTCTGCTTCCAGTGCCACGCCGACACCAAGCCGGCGTTCAATATGCCATTCCACCACAAAGTGAACGAAGGCTTGATCACGTGCAGCGATTGCCACGACGTGCACGGCACCTTCCTGGCCAACAGCGTGAAGTCGACGGCCGACCAGAACGCGATCTGCACCAAGTGCCACACCGAGACGCGCGGGCCATTCGTCTATGAACATCTCGCGGTCAAAGCCGAGGGGTGTCTGGGATGCCACACTCCACACGGTTCCCAGAACGCCCGGCTGCTGAACATGCCAGCCATCAACCCGCTCTGCAACCAGTGCCACAGCGGCGTGGCTGCCAACACGGTTCACGGAATGGGCGCGGGGTCGTCGGAAACCATAACTTGTACCAACTGCCATACCTACATCCATGGTTCGAACATGAATGCGGCGTTCCTCAGGTAGGAGTCTGGATTCCACGCGCCTGGGGAATTGCGGAGCGCGGTCGCGTTTCGATTGCGCTTAGGGGTTCACGGTTCCCGACGAGCAATGTTTTTCAAGTGAGGCTTTCAATATGATGCACCCACGATGGATTTCCCGGCGGTTCAGTGAAAAGCATTTTCTTGCGGCGATCCGATGCATTGTCGGGGGCATGGCGGCAGCCATTATGGGTTTGACGGGCACTGCCGTCGCGCAGATTCCAATATTTGCGTCTCACCAAACCGCTCCGGACGGCTACACGCTTCATGAGTCGATCGATCTGGGCGGACATGTGGCCAATATCGACGGGAGCGGTGCCATGTACGACACTCTGGTCAACCAGCAGTCCGGTCCGCGCGTAATGGGCGAGACCTTTGAACTGCGCGCGTTGCCGCAAACGAAGAATACGCTCGTCGATCACATGAGAGCTTTTACCAGCGGCTTCGGCGGCGATCAGAACAACGTTGCCAAGCTGGACGTTTCCAAGGGCAAGCTCTACGAGTTCTCCGGCTTGTTCCGCCGTGACCGCCAGTACTTCGACTACAACCTGCTGGGCAATCCGAACCTTCCGCCCGGCCAGTCGATTCCGATCGGTCCCTCCGCAGCACCGACCGGATCTTATCCGTGGCCACAGGTGACACAGTCGCCGTTTTTGAACAACTCGGTCCGCCGCATAACGGACACGAACCTCACATTGCTTCCGCTGTCGAAGGTGACCTTCCGCGTCGGATACTCGCAGAACATCTTCCAGGGTCCGAGCCTGACGCCCAGCGGTTATCAGGTTGCCGGCGCCTACGACGTTCTCCTGCAGGAATACCAGCGCAACAGCACGGATGACTGGACGGGATCGGTCGAGTGGAAGCCCGTATCGGGGACGCGGTTGACCTATGAACAGCAAATCACTCACTACAAAGGCGATTCCACTTTCAGTATGGCGCCGCAGTATTTCAACCTGCAGGAAGCGAACGGACTCCCGGTCGCAGTGCTCCAGAACTACGATAATCCGATCAACAAGCCGGTCGGCATCACCTGCAACGCCGGCGTTGGTACCTCCCCAATTTCCCCGGCGCAGACTCCGAACGGTCCACCCATCGTCGATCCGGCGTGTAATGTGATTTCCAGCTATTCGCGTTCCCAGCCGACCCGCGAAATCTTCCCGACCGAAATCTTACGGTTCCAAAGTTCTAGCATCAAGAACGTTGTGATGAACGGCAGCATTCGCTACACCAGGGCGAACACGAGCCTGGCCAACTATTACGACGACTTCCAGGGTTTGGCGGGCACGAATCGCGAAACCAGGTATGCCGGCAACGCCTACGCCAAGCGGGAAGCGATCGCGACCGACTACGGGATCACGTGGCAGGCGCTGAAAAAGCTCAGCATCTCCGAGCAGATCGACTATTCGAATGTTCACCAGCCGGGAGTTGCCAACATTACGAATCTGACCACCGTGACTTCCGCAACCCCGAACATCAATAGCACGGCGTTAACGACCACGGTGATCAACCTTCCGATCAACCCGGTCACGAACAAACCATATTCTACGTTTGAAGGCAGTCCGACGGTCGCTACGCCGCTGTTTGATTTCTTCGGCCAGAAGTTCATCACCAACAACCTCACAGCGGCGTACGACCTTACGGATCGCACCGTGTTCACGCTCACCTATCACCACCAGCAGCACAACATCGGCGAAGGTGCCGCGAACACGACGGGATACTTGTCCGGCATCTCCAATTTCACCCTCAACGAGAACGGCGGTACCTTCGGCGTCGCTGTGCAGCCGGCGAAAAACTGGAAAATCAACGGTTCGGTCGAGGTTCTGTACGCCGACAACGTCCTTACCCCGGTCGCACCCCGCGAGCTTCAGCATTACAGAATTCACACCACTTACCGGCCGAAGACCTGGGCGACGTTCTCCGGCGCGTACAACGACCTGGAGCGCCACAACAATACGAACAACACAGGCGCAGCGTCCGTTGATGGCCCGCTCCAGCACGTCGATCATAGCCGCATAGTGAGTTTGAACACCGACTTGATGCCGAACGAGCACTACGGGCTCGACATCGGTTATGCCTACAACGATGTGTACACGGCGACCAACATCTGCTTCCTCGGCACCGCCTCAAGCCCCACTATACCGGGCGCAGCGACGCCCACCGGCGCGGCTTGCCCGTCTCCGCCTCCCCGCGGGGGAACTGGTCCTTATACTTTTGGTCCGGCGAAGGACTACATGAACGCTCCAACGCAGTACGCGTCCGTGGCCTTGGCTCTTTCGCCGATCGAGAAGTTTCATGCCAACATCGGCTACCGGATAAGCTCGGTCAACGGCAGCCGCTTTTTCAACGATGCGCGCGATGTGAACGGATCGCTGGTCTCCAACTACCAGACGCCTTTTGTAAATCTCTCCTATGCGATGCGAAAGGATCTGGTCTGGAAGGGCGAGTACAACTACTTCGGATACGGCGAGGGTGGTCAATCGGGAGCACAGTATTGCAATACTTCCAGCACGCTTCCGCAGCCGACGATGCCGGCTCCGGTCGTGCCCTGCAGCACGCTGCCAAATACTGCGATGAGCGGTCCGGCCTACGGGTTCACTGCTCCTCGAAACTTCCATGCAAACAACGTAACCCTTGGAGTGCATTACGAGTTCTAAGAACATCCTTTAGCCTTCGCTTGTCGCGCCGAGTACGTAGTTTGCTGGCTTCTACAAGGACAGGCTGAAGGCTAACAGGCTACCAGTGTCACGAATGCAAGCGGCCCCAAGTTCTGGCGGGGCAATCCGAACGTAGGGCGAGAGGTCCGTTAGCGATCGCTCGGATTCGGGCTTAGCCATTTCTTCAGGATCTCGCGGAGTTGCAGTGACCCGATGGGTTTGGTCATGTAGTCGCTCATCCCGGCCTGAAGGCACCGATCGCGGTCTCCCGCCATCGCGCCGGCCGTCACTGCGATGACAGTGATTCCGGGATTGCGTGTAGGTGCACGGCCGTCGCGGATGCGTCGCGTAGCCTCAAAGCCATCCATCTCGGGCATTTCGCAGTCCATCAACACCAGGTCGTAGTCGGTCTCAGCAAGTGCCCGGAGGGCTTCGATGCCATTTGCAACCACATCGGCTTTATAACCAGCCTTGCGGAGAATCGCGATGGCCACTTTCTGGTTGATCGCATTATCCTCGGCCAGCAAAATTCGCGCCTGGCTTTTTTCTCCGGCTTCCAGATCCATCCAGGGCGATGGTGCGGCGCACGCGGCGGCCCCGCTATCCCTCGCTACAGAGCGCACACTGGACTGCGCCTGCGTGTCGAAAACAGCCGTAAACCAGAACGTCGATCCCTTACCCTCTTCGCTTTCTGCCCCGATCTGCCCACCCATCATTTCACACAGCTGCCTGGAGATTGTCAGACCGAGGCCGGTGCCCCCGTAGCGCCGTGTGCTGGTCCCATCCGCTTGCACGAACGGCTCGAAGAGGGTGGAGGCCCGGTCCTGGCGAAATCCAATGCCGGTATCCCGGACGTTGAAGCGCAGGGTTGCTCTGCCGCGGTCCGCATTCGGCCTGTCCGGGTTTTCCAACCTCGCCGAGAGTGACACGCTACCCTGGTGCGTAAATTTCACTGCGTTGCCCACAAGGTTGATGAGAATCTGACGCAAACGCCCAGGGTCGCCTCGCAGCAGGCAGGGCGTGCCCCTCTCCAGTTCGGAAGTCAAGGAAACTCCCTTTTCGGAGGCCCGAAGGGCCAGCAGGGCCGTTGTGTCTTGCAGCACGGTGCGCAAGTCAAAGTCAGTTGTCTCCAGTACGAATTTTCGAGCCTCGATCTTCGAGAAATCAAGAATGTCGTTGATGACCTTCATCAGGCCTTCGCCGCTGCTACGAATGATCTCAGCGTACTCCCGCTGCTCCTCGGTCAGTTGCGTGTCGAGGAGCAGACCCGCCACGCCGATTACTCCATTCATCGGAGTGCGGATCTCATGGCTCATGTTGGCGAGAAACTGGCTCTTTGCGCGGTTGGCCGCTTCCGCGGCCTCGCGCGCTTCCCGCAGAATCTGTTCGTTCCGCTTGCGCTCGGTAATATCCAGGAAGGTTACGACCGCTCCCACAATCTTTCCGTCGCGGTGCATAGGATGGGACCAGTATTCTCCGGGAAAGCTGGTGCCGTCGCGACGCCAGAGGATCTCGTCATCGATGTGCGTGCCTTCTCCTCGCCGAAACGCCTCGTAGATGTGGCACTCCTCCACCGGATAGTGACTTCCATCCAGCCGGGTATGGTGCATCACCTCATGCATGTTCTTTCCCAGCAATTCGGCGGATTCCTGGTAACGCAGCAACTGCAGGCACGATGGACTGCAGAACGTACAGTCGCCTTTCATGTCGATACCGTAAACCGCCTCGGGAATAGAATCCAACACTAACCGGATCTGTTCGCCGCTCTCGCGCAACTCTTCTTCCACCCACTTGCGTTGGCTGATGTCGACGAGCGTGCCTTCAATAATCCCGTCCGCGCTGGACGGATCGTCAATGAGAGTAAGGTTTCCAATCACCCAGAAGGAATCGCCGTCCTTGCGCCGAAAACGCATCTCGTAACTGGTAACGCTTTTGTCCGATTTCAGTTTTTTCAGGAACTCTGCCCTCTCGGAAGCGTTGTACCACCAGTCGGTTACCGGCTGAGCCAGAGCTTCATCGGGCGAGTTATAGCCAAACATCGATGCCAAGGATTGATTGCATTCCAGCAGGCGACCGTCCACGGTGCAACGGTAGACTCCTGCCATATTGCGCTCGAAGAGCGAGCGATAGCGCTCCTCCGATTCACGGACTGCCTCCTCCGCGAGTTTTCGTTGGGTGATATTTTCGTGTGCGAGCACTACCTTTCCACCGCCCTCAGCAAACGGTGTGGCCCTCATCACAAACCAGCGCTTTACGTCCGGGCTGTGGCACGGATATTCGATACTGAACTCCTGCAACTCTCCCGCGATGAGTCGTCGCAGGCCTTCGCCCGCCCGGCGCGCTTCGGCACTACTGTCCGAACTCCTGTCACACACATTGATGTAATTGATGCCCACTCCACAGGTGTTCGCTTCCCCGCCGTTAGCGGCGGCGAAACGATGCCAGGCAGCGTTCGCCGCCGCAATCACCCCATCTTCGTTAATGATCGCGACGTGCGAAGACAATGCATCCAGGGTAGATTGAAGGAAGCGCTCGGACTGCTGAACGACCTCCACCGCCCGCTTGCGCTGGGTGATGTCGGAGGATAAGCCGTCCGCAAAACGCACGCCGTCTCTCTCGTAAGTCCGATAAGCTTTTTCATGGACCCAGATCCACTGGCCGTCTTTGCGTTGCGCACGGTAATCGAGATCGAAGTGCCGCCCTTCGGTGAAAAGCCTTTGCAGTGCCTGGGCGGTGCTCTGGGCATCATCCGGGTGGATTCGATTAAACCAAAGTGCAGCACCCTGTTCGCGTATTTCCTCGGCGGTAAAGCCGGATAGTTGTTCGACGTTGGCGCTGAGGTAGTCGATCTGGCCCCCGGCGGAAGCGCTCCAGATGACATCGGGGATATTGGCGACCAGCGAACGGAACTTCTCTTCACTCATGCGAAGTTTGTCATAGGCCAACGCGCTCTCGGTGATGTCGAGAATCGTCCCGCAAACTCGTCGCGGCTCGTTCCCGGAACCGCCAAGAACCTGGCCACGACTGCGCACGGTGCGCATTGTCCCGTCCCGCCGCACCACCCGATGCTTAACATCGAAGGGCTCGAGGGTGCGAATGGTCTCTTCCAGGACTTGCTGGATACGCCCACGGTCGGCTTCGGGAACGGCTTCCAGCAGAACGCTCAAGCGCAGCGTGGCTGTTCCCGGCGGGTACTCAAAAATCCGCAGAAAGCCGTCGGACCCGCGTACCTCGCCGGCTTCCACATCCAGTTCCCAGCTCCCCAAAGGCGCAATCCGCTGTACTTCTTCAAACCTTGTTTCGCTTGACTGGAGAGCCGATTGAGTGGCGCGATTCTCCGAGATATCCGCTTTAATGGCAATAAAGTTGGTGACTACTCCGGTCGCATCCCGCACCGGGGTGATCGACATCTGATCGAGGTAGAGACTTCCGTCCTTGCGCCGGTTGAGGAGCTCTCCCCGCCACACCTCTCCGGCGAGAATCGTGCGCCAGAGTTCCCGGTAATAAGCGGGATCCTGGCGCCCGGATTTGAGCAGCCGAGGGTTCTGGCCAACCATTTCCTCGGCACTGTAACCGGTCATCCCGGTGAAAGCGGAGTTCACATACTGGACGGTGCCGGCAACATCGGTAATCAAGACGGCTTGACCGATGTGTTCCATCGCAGCCGCCAGCAGTTTCGTGGACGTCGCAGCCAGACTCCGTTTGTGATTCCGCTTCACGGACACTCCTTTGAGAAAGCGGCGTTATTGTTCCTTACAGTGTAATGCCAAAGATTGCCCCTGTTATGAACGGACGGGAATGACCTTATTTTCGACATAGCTCATTGCGTCGCCCGGGTTATACGAGTGTATGCCGAGAGAGGGCTCGGCGACAGTTGTGAAAGTAAGCACATGCGCCATCTCGCAGCGCAACCCTGGTCTTCCACGACATTGAGAAGTGAACTGCGAATCTGTAATTCGTCGCTCGCGTGTAGTCACGCGAATCCCAATTTCCTGAACTTGCTCATGAAAAAGCTGACTTCGACCACAGCACCGGTCTCCTCGCTGAAGACGCCCGTCTTTGGACGTCCGTCTATGGACAGGATATTGCGTTCGGCGTGATTGACGAATCAAAATGTGCCAGGAATAGCCGCGCTAGCCGCCTATAAGACGGTGACCATCCGTAACAGAGAAACTCCCGTTGTCACGAAGCGACGAATGCTATATTCAGATACGGGCGACAGCTTTCGATCTAATTTGTAACTCGCCTGAGTCACACTTCTTAGTACGGTAAAGTACAGTAGGTCATTTCCCCGACCCACCGACGGAGCTTGTTATCTCCCCGCAGCTCCGGTCACGCGGCTGTCAATGTAAGCCCAACCTTGACCCTTGGCAGTGCCAAGGTGTTCATCCCGCGACGATTACGGATAGGCATCGACAGCGTGAGCCATCTGCGGGGCAGCCGGTAGTTACAAAACAATCGCATGATCCAGTTATGAGGGGAGTGTCTATGACCAGCCGATCGTCCATGCACCTTCTGAGAAACGCCCTGTACTGCTTTCTTCTCGGTTCTCTTGTGCTACTTTTTGCGCCGCTGATAGCGAGCGCCCAACCCGGAACCTTTAGCGCCACTGGGGTCATGGTTACGGGCAGGAGCGGCGCAATCGCGACCCTTCTGGCCAATGGCGAGGTCCTGGTGGTGGGTGGGCAGGATATCTCGGGAAATGTTCTGACGAGCGCCGAGCTGTATGATCCAGCGACGGCGACCTTTGCCGCCACCGGTTCCATGATTACGGGGCGGTACGATGGCTTCGCGGCGACGCTGCTGGCCAACGGCAAGGTACTAGTGACTGGCGGAGTGGACAGTGCCAGCGACGCGATTGCCAGCGCGGAGCTTTATGACCCGACGACGGGAAGTTTCAGTGCGACCGGCACAATGACGACGGGGCGCTACCAGTTCACGGCGACGCTGCTTTCCAATGGCCAGGTCCTGCTGGCCGGCGGATGCTACACCACGGGCGGGAATCCCTGCCAGCTATTAGGGAGCGCGGAAATTTATGACCCGACGGCTGGTACATTTACGGCCACTGGCTCATTGATATCCGCACGGGCCTCGCACTCGGCGACTCTTCTGCCCAACGGGCAAGTTCTGGTCGCCGGTGGAACCGACTTCAACACGAACGTTTCGCTGGCCACCGCGGAGCTCTTTGACCCGGCGAACGGAGCCTTCGGCACCACCGGATCGATGATCACGGGGCGGACCCTGCACTCGGCGGCACTCCTGCCCAACGGGCAGGTTCTGGTCGCAACCGGATACAGCTCCGTAACCCGCAGCTACCTGGTGAGCGCGGAACTGTATAACTCATCGACGGCAACGTTCAGCGCTACCGGCTCTATGACCACCGGGCGCGTGTATCAATCGGGGGCGCTGCTGGCGAGTGGAGAATTTCTGATCGCGGGGGGCGGGGGCAATGCGGGACTTTTGGCGAGCGCGGAATTGTACAACCCGGCGACGGCGAATTTCACGGTTAGCGGCCCGTTGATCACGGCGCGCGATAGTAATTCGCTGACGCTTCTGCCCAGTGGGAAACTCCTGGCTGCGGGCGGGGACGGGGAAACCGGGGCCCTGGCGAGCGCGGAACTGTATAGTCTGACTCCACCTCTCACTTTCTCGCCGACGAAATTGACGTTCAGCAAGCTGGCGCTCGGTGGCACGAGTTCTTCCAAAAAGGTAACGATTACCAACAAGACTGGCCTGGCCCTGACCCTGGTCTCGTGGGTGTCCACCGGAACCAACGCGGGGGACTTTACCGTAACCGGTTCCACTTGCGGCGGAGTTCTGAATAACGGCGCCTCCTGCAGCATCAACGTGGGATTTGCTCCGCAGCAGGCCGGAGCGCGGTCGGCAAGCTTACACATCAGCGACAGCGCCAGCAACAGCCCGCAATCGGTGGCCCTTACGGGCACGGCGATTCTGCCCGTTTCCGTCAGTCCTACGAGTTTGAAGTTCGCAAATACAAAGGTGGGGACCACCAGCGCAGCCAAGATTGTTACGATCACGAACAGTCTGCCGGCGACCCTCAGCATCTCGGGCATTGCTCCCGCAGGGACGAACGCCGGAGATTTTGCCGTCCAAACCACCACTTGCGGAGCGACGTTGGGGGCCGGGTCGAAATGTTCGGTGGTTGTCGCTTTCACGCCGACTGGAACCGGGTCCCGAGTGGCAACTCTCAGTATTTCCGACGCCGCGGTCACCAGTCCTCAAACCGTCGCGTTGTCTGGAACAGGCAAATGAACTCGCGCTCTCATTGACTTGCCGGAAATCCACCAAGATCGGGCCGTCCATTGGCGGCCTTATCTTTTTCGCGGCAGGTCGATGCCGTAGGCACGTTCACTGCCCTCGGTCACGGCAAAGAACGTCACGATCGTCCCGGGCAAGCCGAAAATGAAGGCTAACGTTCGCCAGAGCACACTCCGGTTGTTTTGTGCCCGCATGCCCGCGAAACTGACGTTGGCCAATACCCACACGCCCGAAATGCCAGTGTCTTGAATTTGAGATTGTGTCGTCGTCGTCACCTGTGCCAGAGCCGCCGACGTGCAGGTCATGAATTGGAGCAGGAGAATCGCAAAATCACGGCGAAAATGGACTTGTCGCAGAGGATGATTGTCGAGAAAACACTGACACTCTGAACTCGAGCACGTGGGGACGAACGAGGAACCAGTGGTTGCGGGGCGCAAGGCGTCTGGCTGCTGAGGCGTCCGCTTGAGGACGAGATCTGTGGCACCTCGAACACATACGATTCGGGTTCGACTGACCGCTTGCCCGAAAAGAACTTCCGAATAGACCGCCTCAGATCGATACGCCACCCAGTTCACCAGTTTCGCCCCCATTCGGGTGGTCACGGCCTCACGCATGCTTGACCGGTTCAGTGCGGCCAGCAAAGGCCGCATCCAAAGCGCCGGAAGCACCATTCGCACATGAACTAAATATTTTGCAGAAGCGATCGAAATCGCGGAGCTTTCTCTTAGCGGCGTAGCCGTAAAGATGCGATTCGAGAAATGGATCGCGGCGCCGCTGCCGACATAAGTTCCTGTCAAAGAGTGACCGATCGGCCAATCGAAGAGACGGCCGTTTTTCCGCAGGAAAGCGGCGCTTTCGCGCGTCACGGCCAACTTCCGGCATCTGTAGTACTGGAACTCACGGTGCGATAGTAAGTGGTGAGTTATTCATACACATAGCTAGTCAAGAGAAAGCGAAGACAATATCCATGGGGAAACTGAACGGCTTCTTACTAATCGCGCTGCAGATTGTGGTCACGATCATCCTGGCCGGCGGGAGAGCGACGCCCGGATTCGCGCAACAAATCGAATTGGCTAATGTTCCAGAGACTCTGGCTAGCAGCCAATGTTCATCCGCGGCAAATATCGAGCTTTACGAAGGAGGGGAAGCAATGAAAGCCCCTTCCAGAGTCGTAGTGAGACTCGCCTCGACAGGAGCCACAAGTTTAACGTTTTTTTCCGAGTCGACCTGCACTTCGCCGATATCGTCAGTCGTAATCTACAAAGGGGGAACTCGAACCAAATTCTATTTCTCGTCGGCTGAACCGGGTGAGGGAACTGTAACTGCCTCCGCTGAAAGTTCAGGTTTAAACGTTGTATCAGCGAACGTGACCATCAGCTCATCAGCGATCGGCGTTGAAGAGTCGGAGATGATCCGGATCATCAACCGGGTCCGAAGTGACGCGGGACTGGGTCAGCTCCAGGCCTCGGCGAGCCTGACTAATGCGGCGCTTTGGATGGCGAACGACATGGCTTCCAATGCGTGGACCAGCACTAAGATGCAAACCAGCAACAACAATTATGACGCGGACAGCACGGGACGAAATTTGTGGCAGCGGATCTCCGCGTTCGATTACTTCGGCGGCACTGAACCTTACAATGGCGAGATGCTGATTGGCGGTCAACAAGACGCGCTTTCTACGTTCTACGAACCCAATGTCGTCTATGAGTTGAATACGGCGTTTACTACTCCTTATGCCACAGTTATCGGCGTGGCCCACGTTTATGCCCAACCGATGGGTTGGTATTGGGTGATCGACTTTGGCGGCACCAACGTCGACCAGACCCTCAGTTTGAGCCCTCCCCCGACACCAAACCAGCAGACTCAAACGGCGTGTACGGCCTGGGCCAAAGCTCAACCATCTTCGTGGGTTACGGATTGGACTGGCGAGATCGCCGGTTGCAACGCGGGAACCATCGACTCCGGATCGATTCAGGGAACTCTATCACTAGTGAACTATTATAGAAATCTGGCCGGGCTCGCTGCCGTACAGGAGGATTCGACCTGGGACGAGGAAGCCCAGGCTTGCGCGCTGATTGAGGCTGCCAACATCAACACTTACGGCTTGAGTCATAATCCCCAGCCATCCTGGGAGTGTTATTCAAACTCTGGAGCCACCGGTGCGGCGCAGAGCAACCTGTCTTCGATCAACACCCAATCGTCAATTGCCGTTTACATGGAGGATCCCGGGAACCCTTCCTTCGGCCATCGCAGTTGGATACTCTCCAATAATTTTTCCACGGTCGGTGTCGGAAGCACAACCACAGCTTCGTGTCTCAAGGTGGAAGGTGGAAGTGGGGTAGCAAACCCCCAGCCTTGGGTGGCCTGGCCAGCGCCCGGGGTAGTTCCAATCAATTCGCTGCTGAGCGTCGACTACACAGGATGGTCGATTCATAGCGACACGATTAACTTGAATAACGCGCAGGTCTCGGTGCAGTCGGGGGGAACAAATCTTCCGGTAAAGGTCGCGCAGGCAGCCGGGTACGGAGCAACTTACGGAATTTCTTTCCAGCCCACAGGCTGGCACAGCACCGTTGGCAACACTTATTCGGTCAGTGTCACGGGTATAAGTTCGCCGATCCAATATACCGTGACCATCGTGGGCTGCTATTAGCAGCCAGGGGTGGATTTCCCGAGCCCCGATGGCAACGCGGCAACCCCCGCTTCGCTTTGGCGGATGGCCCGCTTCGAGGGGGCAGTGGGAGTCAAGAGGAAGCGTAACCCCCGTCCTTGCGGATTCGCAAAACAAGAACGGGGGTTGACGCCTATGTTTTCCGCAGAGACGGGGCGACATCGAAGCGATCGTGGTTCATCACCCTGGTCCACGCCGCTACGAAATCCTTCACGAACTTCTCCCCGGAATCCGCGCAGGCATAGACTTCGGCCAGGGCGCGTAGTTGCGAGTGCGAACCGAAGATCAGGTCGACCCGGGTAGCGGTCCACTTGACCTCATTGGTTTTCCGATCGCGTCCTTCGTATACGGCTCCCGAGCCATTGGAGTCCGCGGATGGCTGCCACTGCGTGTTCATATCGAGCAGGTTGACGAAGAAGTCGTTGGTAAGCGTCTCGGGCCGCCTGGTGAAAACGCCATGGCTGGACTTGCCGGTATTGGCGCCGAGGACGCGCAGGCCGCCGACGAGGACCGTCATCTGAGGGGCGGTCAGCCGCAGCAATTGCGCCCGATCCACCAATAGCTCTTCGGGTGACAGGCCGTGCTTGCCGCGGGAATAGTTGCGGAAGCCGTCTGCTTTCGGTTCGAGCGGTTCGAACGATTCGACATCGGTTTGCTCCTGCGAGGCGTCCATGCGTCCCGGCGTGAAGGGGAGTTTCACGTCGAAGCCGGCCGCCTTTGCGGCTTTCTCGATCGCGGCATCGCCGCCCAGGACGATGAGGTCCGCGACGGAGACTTTCTTCCCTCCGGTCGCGGAGGCGTTGAACTCCTTTTGAATGGCTTCGAGCTTTTCCAGAACTTTCGCCAGTTCCGTTGGCTGGTTAACCTCCCAGAACTTTTGCGGTGCGAGGCGAATGCGCGCGCCGTTCGCTCCACCGCGCTTATCAGAGCCGCGAAACGTCGAAGCGGAGGCCCAGGCTGTGGAAACGAGTTGGGAAACGGACAAGCCAGACGCGAGGATTTTCGCCTTCAGCGCGGTAGCGTCGGACTCGCTGATCAGCGGATGATTCAGGGCGGGGATGGGATCTTGCCAGGATAGCGTCTCCTTCGGAACGAGCGGACCGAGATAACGCGCGATTGGACCCATGTCGCGATGGGTCAACTTGAACCAGGCCCGGGCGAATGCATCCGCGAACTGATCGGGATGCTCGTAGAAGCGCCGGGAAATTTTTTCGTACGCGGGGTCAAAGCGCAGGGAGAGATCCGTGGTCAGCATGGACGGTGCGTGGCGCTTGGAGGAATCGTGCGCATCCGGCACGGTGCCGTTGCCCGCGCCATTTTTCGGCGTCCACTGATGCGCGCCAGCCGGACTCTTGGTTAATTCCCATTCGTAGTTGAAAAGGTTGGCGAAGAAGTTGTTGCTCCACTTGGTGGGCGTTGTAGTCCAGGTGACTTCCAGACCGCTGCCGATGGTGTCAGCGCCAAAACCTTTGCCAAATTTGTTCTTCCAACCCAATCCCTGTTCATAGATCTCGGCGGCTTCTGGTTCGGGGCCCACGTAGTCCTCAGGAATGGCAGCGCCGTGGGTCTTGCCGAAGGTATGTCCGCCGGCAATGAGCGCGACGGTTTCTTCGTCGTTCATAGCCATGCGGTGGAAAGTTTCGCGAATATCCTTGGCTGCCGCGATGGGATCCGGATTGCCGTTCGGACCTTCCGGATTCACGTAAATCAGACCCATTTGCACCGCCGCGAGAGGATTTGCGAGATCACGGTCGCCGCTGTAGCGCTTATCCGCGAGCCATGTGCCTTCGGGTCCCCAGTTCAGTTCCTCCGGTTCCCACACATCGGCGCGGCCGCCGCCGAAACCAAATGTCTTGAAGCCCATCGACTCGAGGGCGACATTGCCGGCGAGAATCATCAGGTCGGCCCAGGAAATTTTGCGGCCATATTTCTGCTTGATAGGCCACAACAGGCGACGCGCCTTGTCGAGGTTGACGTTGTCGGGCCAGCTATTGAGTGGAGCGAAGCGTTGCTGGCCCGCTCCGGCGCCGCCGCGGCCGTCGCCGATGCGGTAGGTACCCGCGCTGTGCCAGGCCATGCGGATGAAGAGCGGCCCGTAGTGGCCAAAGTCGGCTGGCCACCAAGCCTGCGAATCGGTCATGAGGCCATGAAGGTCTTTGACCACGGCATTCAGATCGAGACTCTTGAATTCGCGGGCGTAGTCGAACTCCTTGTCCATGGGATCCGAGAGAGGGGAGTGCTGGTGGAGGACGTTCAGGTTGACCTGATTGGGCCACCAGTCGCGGTTTGTGGGAGTGGAGGCTCCGCCGCTAAATGGGCACTTGGATTCGGTTGATGTGTTTTTGCTCTGGTTCTCCGGGGAAACAGTCCCCGATGAAGAGGCCAAGGTGTTTTCCATGTGCTTTGAATTTTCCATATGCTTTTTCCTTTGAATTAGTTCAAAACTGCGATGATCCAACGAACTCCTCAGACTGGGGTTCGCACAATTAAGTATCTACACGCTTTCCCGATCGGCCGTGGCTGGGCCTTGTGCGGGGGAGCCGCGCCATCACCCGTGCCGGCGCGCACTTCGTGCAGAGGCCACGGAAAATAAGTTCGCATTCGCGAAGGACCCGCTTGCCGAGGGAACTCGACCCGGGCCTGGGCACGTCGAACCAGGCAATGTCCTCGACATTGCCGCAACGGTCGCAGATGAAGTGGTGATGCTGCATGCCTTTCGCGTCGAAGCGCGCGGCACGACCCTCGACGGCTACTTCACGAACCAACCCCGCCTTTACCAGGTCCCGCAGGTTGTTGTAAGTCGTGGCTCTGGAAGAGCGCGGGTCCACACGATTCACGGCTTCGAAGATTTCCCCAGCCGTCGGATGCCGGTTGTGTTCCATGAGGAACGCCATCACGGCATAGCGCTGGGGCGTACACCGCAACCCGGTGCCGTCGAAGGAACGCTTAATCGCCTGGGGATTCATCGGAAGGGTTAGAATATGTCTAATGTGAGATTTTGTCAAGATTCAGACCCATGTTGCCAACCGCCGGTGCGGGGGGCCGGAAACTGTGGGACGATTCGCGAGATGGTAGCGATCCTTCGACTCCGCAGAAACTTCACTTGGTGAAATTTCCGCTACGCCCAGGATGACCTCCTCAAAAAAATCACAGCCTCTCAGGACGACCTGGAATTTGGTGTTTCAGCGCGACAGGCCACTGGTTTTCATGGCTTGCGCCGGCTTCGCACCTAACACGGTTGCGATCTGGGTTCCGACGGGGGAGCCGAGACCGGTACAAGCGTCCCATCCCGGACCAGCGGAATAAGCGCCATTGTTGCCGGACGTGACATCATTGAAATCCGAAACTCCAGCTGCATTCTGATAGAGCAATGGGTTGATGAAGCCGGCCGGCTTTCCTATGCTTTGATTGATAAGCGCGATCAGACCTGCCCAGAGAGGCGCAACGGCGCTGGTGCCTCCGATGACATCGGATTGACCATCGACGAGAGTGACATATCCGGTTGCCGGATCGGCGTCCGCGGCTACATCCGGAACGCCCCTACCCACATGGTTACCGGGGTTGGCGGAAGGGGGCACACCTGCGCCATTTTGCCAGGCGGGGAGGGGGAAGACGTCGCTGACGCCGCCCCCGGTAGCCCCTTCATTGCTGGCCAGTTCGTTCCACACGGTTTCACTCGTGATGGCATTGTTTGAGCCGACCAAACGCGTACCTCCACAGGCCAGGACATTGGGACTGGAGGCGGGGAAGTCCACATGGTTCAGTCCATCGGTAACACCGTCAGTCGAACCATTATCTCCAGCCGCGACGCAGACGGTGACGCCCATTGCGGCCGCTGCTTGAAACGCCTCATCCATCGACATCATGGCTTGTTGCGTCCAGGCGGATTCTGGTCCTCCCCAACTGATCGATACGATCGAGGGATTATTGGTGGTGTCGTGCACCGCGGTGGTGATGGCGTTCAAGAAACCGGCATCCGTATTGTCCGCAAAATACGCTACGATTTTTGCGCCGGGAGCGATCGCGCCCGAAACTTCAATATCGAGCATCACTTCCCCGTCGGGGCCATTTGGGTCTCCGGTTGGTTGATTGCTGCCATTGCCAACCGAGACTGACGATACGGCCGGCGTTTGGGTCAATTTGAGTTGACTCCAGTATTTGCTCAGATCGGTAGGCTTGTAGCCGCCGCCCAACTCGATCAGCGCGATGCATTCTCCGGATCCGTCTACGGCGGCAGGAAAGTGATAGAAGGCGGCGACTTGCAATGGCGTGTAGGACAAGTCGGCGACAGCGGCGTGTGCGCCGGTTCGCTCACGCCGCCTACGAAAATGTGGCTTGGCCTGTGGACGATTGTCCAGACCGAAGACGCCTTCGACCACGTCGTGCAGATCGGCTGGCAATTGAACGGGCCCGGTGCGCCCTCGATACCTGCCCGCCGGATATTCGTATTCCTTCAGTTCAACGCCAAAGGCCTTGTTCATTGCCGCAACAGAGCCTGACAGGATCACAGTGCGGCGCGCGGCGCTTTTTTCCTTCACGGTGAGCTTGTTGTCGCGGGCAAAGGATTCGATACGGGCGATGCCGGCAGGGTCCGCGCCGTGACGTTGCTCGAATTCCTTGCGGGTCAAAACCGCGCGTTTTTCAACCGGCTTGGTAAATTCGTTCGCGTTCACAAACGGTGTTTTTCCCGAGCGTGGCCGCAGTCGAATCGTCACTTCCACGGTTTCGTTCGGATTGGCGGGGCCCAGTTCTTTCGCTTCGGTTAATGGAGTGCGCTCGCTGCCTGCAAGGGGAAGAAGTTCTACCGGTATAGACATAGTTCTCCTTTCATGGGGCGGAGATTTTGAGAGAACCAAAGTGGCGTTAGGAAGAGGCTATCGCAAAACCGACGACTCCGAAAGCAGGCGGGCCGAAGCAATTCCGACTGGGGCTGAAGCGGAAAGAAGTTGCGCGGCGGGTTGTGGGATCAGGGTCCCGGTGAGGCCTGGAGTTGCTGGAGCAGAGAGCGCGCGTCCGCGTAACCGGGGTTGGAGGCGAGGACGCGGGAGAGTTCGGCAACAGCTTCATTCTTCTTTCCCTGAGCGGCGAGTGCAGCTCCGAGGTTGAAGCGGACGAAAGGTTGATCGGGATCTAGGCGCAAGGAATCGGAGCAGTGCGCGATGGCTTCGTCGGGGCGCCCGATCTGGCGGAGCGCGAAGCAGGCATAACCCTGCGCGACGGGGTCTCCGGCAGAGACGCGGAGAAGTTCGTTGAGGTGGCGAGTCGCTTCGGCGCTGTTTCCTTGTTGGTCCAGAATGATCACCAGATCCATGTGGGCTAGCGGGAGGTCGGGCTTAAGCTGCAAGGCTTGATTCAATTGTGGGACTGCTTCGCCGGGACGGCCCGCAGTCATGAGTTCCTGGGCGAGATTGACGTGCGGCTCGGCGAGATCAGGCTGGATGGCAATCGCCTTCTGGTAGTAGTCGATCGCTTCGCTGTGCTTGCCTTGCTCGGCCATGATCAAGGCCATGTTGTTTTCGATGAGAAAATTTCCTTCGGTCACGGCTAGTGTCCGCTCGAAAAGCGTCTGGCTGTCTTTCCAATAGGCAGCCTGGCGATGGGCCGCGATCGAAAGGACAAGGAGCAGGACTCCAGCGGGAACGGCCCCGTAATACCAGGCAAGATGGCGACTTTCGAGAAGGTCGGCCGCTCCCCAAACGATCGCGATGGACAAGCCTACGAGGGGGAGATAGGTGTAGCGATCCGCCATGGACTGGGACCCAACCTGCAAGATGCCGATCACTGGCACGAGCATGCCGAGATACCAAAACCATCCGACGAGAAAGTAGGGAGCCCGGCGGACAAGCCACACGGAGGCGGCGGTTATGACAGCCAGAACCAGGAGGGCCCCGAGGACGCTGCTGGCGGGCGGCACATGGAACGGGTACATCACGGCCAGATTGGCGGGCCAGAAGATTTTTCCGAGGTAGCTTACGTAGGCCACGGTAGCGTTGGCGAAGCGGTCGGGGACCGAGAGGTGGGTGAGCGAGATCATCGGCTCGTTGCGCTGGGCGAATATCGTGACCACGCTGGAGGCTGCCGACATTGCGAGCAACGGAATTTTCTCCAACAGGAGAGGTTTGGAGATTGGCCATAAAGTGGGCCATTCGATTCGGCGCAGGGGCCAGAAATCCAGGAGGAGCAGCAGGAAGGGAAAGGTCACCAGCATGGGCTTGGCGAGCAGACTGAGCGCGAACAGGGAAGCCATGACTATGTATCGGCGCGAAGTACGAGCCTCCGTGTAAAACACGTAAGCCAGAAGCGCGAGCAGTCCGAAGAAGGTGCTGAGGACGTCTTTGCGTTCGGCGATCCAGGCGACCGACTCGACGTGGAGCGGGTGCAGAGCGAAGATGCCTGCGACCACCAGGCTGCGCCAGGGGCGGCGCGTCAATTTCGAGCAGGCCAGAAAGACGAGCGCGGAATTTGCCAGGTGAAAGGCGACATTAATAACGTGGTCCGCGCCGGCGTCGAGTCCGAATAACTGGCAGTCGAGCATGAGGGATAGCCATGTAAGCGGATGCCAGTTGGAGGCGGCAAAAGTGGTGAAAGCCCAAGCTAATCCGGCCGCGGTCAGGCCCGCCTTGACCATCGGATTCTCGTAGACATACTGCCCATCGTCGAGGCGGATGAAAGCGTGTCCCGAAGTCTGCCAGTAGACCGACAGGGTTGCGAGCGCGATCGCGACGCAGGCGGTTCCGAAGAAAGGCTTCGAGCGAGCGGGCAGGATGGGCGAGCTTTCGGGCTGAGCGGGAGAGGAATTGCCGGGATCCCATCCCCAGGAAAGCGATGCCCCGTGACACTTCTTGTATTTTTTCCCGCTGCCGCATGGGCAAGGGTCATTACGGCCGGTGCTGGATCCGCGAGGCATGAAATTTTGATTATAGCGGCGTGATTTTCCAGATGAAACCGCGAATGCAGTCAGACGGTTGCCGCGGAGAGATCGTCGTCCTTGGTTTCGCGGACTAAGAGCAATCCAACCAGCGTTAAGAGAGCGGACGCCGAGAGGTAGTAGCCGACATATTGGAGCCCGTAGGTTTTGGCCAGCCAGGTTGCGGTATAGGGGGCGAGCGATGCACCCAGAATTCCTGCCGTGCTGAAGGCTAGCGAACTTCCGGTGTAACGCACCGGCGTTGGAAAAAGTTCGGAGATGACGGTCCCGAGTGGTCCGTAGGTGAGTCCCATAAGTGAGAGGCCCAAGGCCATCATGGCTACCGCCCCTGCGGTTCCGGCGACGAACATGGGTGCGAGGATCAGTCCAAAGAGCGCGATCGAGACGGTAATCCAGAGCATGACGCGACGGCGTCCGCGCTCGGCTAAGGCGGCCGAGACCGGGATCGTGAGGGCGAAGAAAGAAACGCAGAATAATTGCATCAGCAGGAACTTGCTGCGGCTGTAGCCAAGTGCGCTGGTCCCCCAGGAGAGCGCGAAGACCGTCATCAGGTAAAAGAGGACGAAGGTCGCCAGGCAAACCAGAATGCCTGCAATCAGCGAGCGGGTGTGATCGCGAAAAACCGAGAGCATCGGAAGTTTGACTTGCTCACGGCGATTGACAGACTCGCGAAACACTGGAGTTTCGGTGATCGTCAGGCGCACGTAGAGACCTAGAAAGACGAGGACAGCACTGGCCAGAAATGGCAGACGCCAGCCGAAGGTGAAGAATTGCTGGTCGCTAAGCGAACGGGAAAGGAGCAGGAAGACCCAGCCCGAGAGGAAGAAACCGATGGGGGCTCCGAGTTGGGGGAACATGCCATACCAGGCGCGACGATGGGGAGGCGCATTCTCGATGGCGAGGAGAACAGCGCCACCCCATTCGCCACCGAGACCGAGTCCCTGGCCGAATCGGCAGAGAGCGAGCAGAACGGGCGCCGCAAAGCCGATCGTCTTATAGGTGGGCAGGCCGCCGATTGCAACGGTGGAGACGCCCATGGTCGAGAGGGCAATGACGAGCGTGGTCTTGCGGCCGATGCGGTCTCCGAAGTGGCCGAAGAGGGCAGAACCTACGGGGCGGGCAAGGAAGGCGATGCCGAAGGTGGCGAGCGAGGCGAGCCGGGCGGTTGCGGGATCGGAAGATGGAAAAAACAGGCTCGGAAAGACGAGCACGGCGGCGGTGGCATAGATGTAGAAGTCGAAGAACTCGATGGTCGTGCCGATCAGGCTGGCGAACAAGACCTGTCGAGGGGTGTTGATAGGCTTACTTGCCGAGTTCATTGAATACTGAAGGACCCTGCGAACCATACGTCAGCCGTGGGTTGGATTGCAAATCGAAGTTCAGGGCGTATGTCAGAACACGGAGCTAAGTGGGAACCATTTCTGGCCATGTCGCGATCAAATCCGATGGGAGCTTTGGCGCTATGAGTAAACGGTGAGCGCTGGGCAGCGTTCTGTTTCTGCACATCTTCCTGCTGCACGTCCTGCTACTGCGACTGTCGAGAACGCATCTCCGCTACTTCGCTGGGGTCAATGACGATGGAGGCGTCGACGCGCAGGCCGTCCGGGAGTTGGGCACCGGGGTCGAGTTCGACAAGGGTCTCGAGAATCTTGGTATCGACCTTTTCGGTGGGCTCGCCGGTGTGGACGTTCTTGGGGCCAAGCTGCTGGCCGACGCGGACGACGCGTCCCCAGAATTTTTGCTTTCCGAAAGCGTCGGCGGTTACGTAAGCCTTTTGTCCGACGTGGACCTTGCTGACATCAGTTTCGTCGACGTCGATGCGCACACGCAAGGTTTCACGGTCGCCGATGGTCAGGACGGGATCGGGAGAAGTGGAGGAATTGGACACGCTCTCTCCATTGCGATGGTGCTTGCGCAGAACGCTGCCGTCGATAGGCGAGCGAATGAAAGTCTTCTGGTAGCGGGCTTGCGCTTCTTCGAGCTGCGATTTTGCGAGCTGTAATTCGGCTTCGGCCAGCGAACGGTCCTCCTCGCGGGCGTGGTCGTCGACCAGAGAATGTTGCTCGGTCGCGGCCTGATATCTGGCCCGGGCGACATCGGCCTCACGCTCGTAACGATCGAGCTCTTCGCGGGAAACCACGCCGGCAGTGAAAAGCTGCTGACGGCGTCGCCACTCGGATTGCGCGGTCTCCATGACGGCGCGGGCCTCGTTCACGGAAGACCATGCCCGGTCGCGCTCCTGGTGTCGGGCGCCGTTGATTACTTTGCGCAGAGCCGCTTGCTTTGCGTTGACATTGGCGCGGGCCGACTGGACTTCAGCACGGTAGTCGGCATTTTCAAGCTCAGCCAAAATCTGCCC
The DNA here is from genome assembly GCA_963838315.1 of uncultured Acidobacteriaceae bacterium. Lineage (GTDB taxonomy): Bacteria > Acidobacteriota > Terriglobia > Terriglobales > Acidobacteriaceae > Acidiflorens. Next base: position 67,649 of record CAWIQW010000003.1, on the reverse strand, counting down.
TCGGGAGATGACGTCTCCCTCTTCGACGGAGACGGACTTCAGCCGGCCGCTCAACTCGGAACCGATCTTGATGTCTTCCGAGCCGGGCTCTACACGGCCGGGACCGGCTACGAGCATGAGTTGGGGAGGAGCAGCCAAAGCTAAAGGGGCGGGGTCTTCGTGGAAGCGGCGGAACGACATCGACAGCGAGGCGGTGAGCAGGAAGGCCGCCAAGGCAATCACTAACGCGATGCGGTTCTTCCTGAAACTGCGGATTGAAAGATCGGTGCTCATAGACTTCTCCCTCGGACGAAACGTTTTTTGCCAGTAGGATCTAGTCGGCGCCTCGCGCCATGGCGCTATCCGCCGGGCCGCTGTGGCTGCTCACATGGACGAGGGCTCGTTTTCGTGCGTCGAGCGCTTTTTCTACCGTGCAATCCAGAAGGATCGAACACTCGTTGTCGGAGTAGTTCTCCAGAATCGACAAGACGTAAACAAAACGGTCAAAGGGCGGGAGGCTGGTGATCGCGGCAAGCGGCTGCGACGGTGGTTCCGCGGGTGTGGCGGCCGGCTCCATTTCATTTCGCGAGGGAGCAATCAGGCGGATGGAGTTCTTGATTACGGTGCGCTTTGCCCACGATTGCGCCCATTCCCGGAACACCAGGTTTCCGTGCAGACAATCATCCAACCCTGAAACGAAGCATTGGTGGGCTTTTTCGTGGTCTGCCGTCAGCAACAACGAGAGCGTGTACAAGTCGTCCAGGTGATCGTTAAACAACTGGCAGAAATCGGCTGGTTTTGCATAGTCCACTTTCTTGGCCCCTTCTTTCCTGGTCTTGTGTTTTCTGGATCGATCTGGCGTTAAGGGAGACGTTCGTTCCATGGAGAAACTGGCCGCGATGCTCTGACAATGATCGGAAAGGTGACAATTCATGAAGTTGCCTCTAAAGATGCTGCCGTGATTCCAACAGCCGGAAGGGTGGCCAGGAGAAGCGACGGCAGGGAAATACTGGAGAGCGTTTCCGCGGGAGCCAGCGCCTGAGGTTCGGCGATGGCTCCGTCTTCGATCTTCACTATGCGGTCGGCGAAACCGAGAACTCGGGAATCGTGGGTTACGATCACGACCGCGCGGTCGCGCTTATGGGCGAGTTCGCTCATCATCTGCATCACGTTCTGACCGCTGTGGAAGTCGAGAGCGGCGGTCGGTTCATCGGCCAGGATTATGGCGGGATCACCCGCGAGAGCGCGGGCGATGGCGACGCGCTGCTTTTGGCCTCCGCTCAGGTCGGACGGGAAGCTGCCTTGCTTGCTGCCGAGGCCAACCTGATCCAGCAGTTCGGCCGCGCGCTTCTTCGCGGGCGCGGGCGGCACTCCCTTGAGGTCGAGCATCAGTTCGACATTCTCGCGGGCGGTCAGGGTGGGAAACAGATTGAATCCCTGGAAGATAAAGCCGATGTGTTCGAGGCGGATGGCGGGCAGTTGTTTTTCCTTCAGCTGAGTAATCTCTTTCCCCGCAATTTGCAAGCTTCCGGAACTGGCGGTGAGGATGCAGCCCATGATCGAAAGGAGAGTCGTCTTGCCGCTCCCGGAGGGACCCATCAGCATCAGCAGTTCTCCGGCGTGGACGTCGAGGTCGATGCCACGAAGGGCGAGGGTCCCGACTGCGCCTTCGGCGTATCTCTTGGTCAACTGGCGAACTGCTATGGCGGGTGGCGTTTTGAACGTCATGCTTTGAACACCGTGGCCGGATCGAGTTGGGTGACTTTATTGATGGAAACCAGGGCGGCCCCTACGCACATGGACAGAGTCAGGAAAAACATTCCCACGGCCATCGGCAAGGGCATGAGGATGGCGGCACCACCTTCCTGGCTGGCCCGCACTACGAAGATGCTGACGATCATTCCGAGGACGTAGCCGATTACAGCGCTGATGGCGGCCTGTTTCATGATGACCTTGTAGACATAACTGTTGGGCGCACCAATAGCCTTCAGCGTGCCAAACTCGCGGACGTGATCCATGGTGGTGGCATAGATGGTCTGTGCTACGACGACGAATCCGACGATCAGGCCGAGGGCTGCGGCGATCAAGACAGCCACGCCCGCGCCGGTGGTGAACATCCAGTAGAAGCGGGTCATGCGGCTGAATTCGGCGGTCGTGTAGACCTCGACATCCTTGACCCGACCGAGAAGTTCGCTGCGCACCTGCGTAACATCGGCTCCGGGCGCGAGTTTCACCAGTATGAAGTAGGTCTGGTCCTCGGGCAGGCCGGTATAGGTCTGGGCATTCTTGAAAGTGGTGAAAACATAGGGGGAAGTGGTGAAGGAACGGATGCCGCGCGTGAAACCAACGACGCGGGCCCGATGGCCGCCGATTTCGAAGACCTCGCCGATGCGGGTGACACCCAGTTTCTTCTTGTAGAGTTCATCGAGGATGATTGCATCGGGGGCCTTCAAGTCTTCTACGCTGCCCTCGATCAGGTTCCAAGGGCGTTCCATCGGGTCATCGACATTGAAACCGACAATCTGAACCGAATCCTGACCGCCATCGTGGCGCTTCCACTGCGTCCAACGGGCGATCATTTTCTGGGCGTCGGCGACGCCGGGAACGGCGCGCACCTGGTTCAGTTTGCGCTCGCTGAAGGCGACGCCCTGCTCCACGTAGGGCACGTTCTTCGACATGATCCAGAGATCGGCGCCTGAGTGATCGATCAGACCCGAAGTCGTCACCGTGAAGCCGACAAACAATCCCAGTTCCACAACAATCAGCACCACCGCAAAGACAATTCCGGTGAGCGTGACGGCCAGCCGGACTTTGTCATGGAACAGGTTGCGCTGCGCGAGAGGTGGCATGGTTACTTGGCCTCGTCCGCAGCCGGGGGGATGGGACGCATCAAGCCGCGCAGGGTTGCATCCAGCATGAGCTGGGTTCGCTCTTCGATGGGGCTCCAGTTGACCCATGAGTCAGTGCATTTGGCAATGTTCAGCGAAACGACGCCATGTACGGACGCCCATAACGTCTGGGAGATCAATTCCGCATCCTGGAGTTCTTCCCGAAAACAGCCGGCTGCCAGCGCCTGCTGCACGGCCCACCTCAGAAAGGCGTAGGCGTCGACCTCGGGATTGCCCATAACTTCGCGGTCGTGTTCGTCCGGCTCGTGCGCCGGATGGGGTGTCATGAACATGAACCTGTAGTGGTTGGGATAACGGACACCGAACGCGACGTACGTCTTGCCGATCTGGCGGAGGCGCTCCATGGGATCGGTCGACATGGCGGAACTCTGAAAGACTTCGGCCAGGCGAGCGTAATCCTGGTGGCAAAGCTCGTGGAATAGATCCTGTTTGTCGGCGAAGTGGACGTAGATGGCAGTGGGGGAGTACTCGATCTTTTCCGCGACGCGACGCATGGAGACGCCTTCGTAGCCCTCGGTCACGAAAAGTTCGCGAGCCGCATCGAGGATCTTGTCGCGGGTTTCCGACTTCTCTCGCTCACGTCTTTCTTTAACTCCCATACCGGCGGCTCCTAAGTTAACGGTGGTAAGTTAACATCGTTAAATTACTGTACACCGTAACTTTTGTCAAGTGGAGAGTGTGTTGGAACGGCCACCCGATTTGCGGGTAGTGTCGGCGGGTTTCATATGGCCGTAACAATCGTCCGGTATATTCGGCGATTCCTGATGTCCAGGGTCGGCGTCAGGTTCCACAAAACTTCAGCGAGGAAAGGTCCTTTATGGCGAGCGCTACGTCCGTTCTTGATTCAAAAATCAACCGGAGCCCGGGGAAGGTTGGCATGATCGGCTTCGGCATCGTGGTTTTGATCGGCGTCAGCTACGCTGCCTACCATCTTCTATCCGATCTTTCGACGGTGCACTCGGGCTCAGTGATGCCGTACGTGCTTCTCGGGATCGCGCTGCTGGTGGCTCTCGGATTTGAATTTGTAAACGGCTTCCACGACACGGCGAACGCGGTGGCTACCGTCATCTACACACATTCGATGGAACCGCATGTGGCGGTTGTGTGGTCGGGATTCTGGAATTTTGTGGGCGTGCTGACCTCAAGTGGATTGGTGGCGTTCGGCATCGTTTCGCTCTTACCGGTTGAACTGATTCTGCAAGTGGGGAGCAAGGCCGGGTTTGCGATGGTGTTCGCCCTGCTGGTAGCGGCGATCATCTGGAATCTCGGAACCTGGTATTTCGGGCTACCCGCGTCGAGTTCGCACACGATGATTGGCTCGATCATCGGAGTGGGAATTGCAAACCAGTTAATGTCTGCGCGCTCCGGGACCAGCGGGGTCGATTGGGCGCAGGCAACCAACATCGGGAAGTCGCTCTTGTTGTCGCCGGTGGTCGGCTTCGTGGTGGCCGCACTGCTCTTGTGGCTGATGAAGGCAGTGATCAAGAACAAGGCGCTCTACGAAGCGCCGGTGGGCACCGAACCCCCGCCCTTCTGGATTCGCTCGCTGCTGGTGCTGACCTGCACGGGGGTGAGCTTCGCGCATGGCTCGAATGACGGGCAAAAAGGCATGGGACTGATCATGCTGATTCTGGTTGGGACCGTTCCTACCGCTTATGCTTTGAACCACGCCGTTACGCATAAACAGTCGGACGACTTCATCGCGGTGTCGCAGCAGACCGCAGGCGTGCTTTCGAAATATGTGAGCGCCGATGCCGTGGTTGGCGATGATCGCGAAGAACTGACGGACTACATCCGCACCAAGGAATTCACTCCGAATACGATGCTTGCCCTGCGGCAACTTGTCAGCGATATCGGGAACGAAACGGTGCTCTTCGGTGAGCTTGCCAGGGTGCCGAATGACCGGGTGCGCAACTTTCGCAACGACATGTACGTGGCCAGCGAAACGATACGCTTGATGAAGAAAAACAAACCGGCGGCTCTGAACGCCTCCGATTGGGAAGTGCTCGACAACTACAAGAAGCATGTGGACGGGGCTACGCGCTTTATTCCGGGATGGGTGAAAGTTGCGGTTGCCCTGGCGCTGGGACTGGGCACGATGGTTGGGTGGAAACGCATCGTGGTCACGGTCGGAGAGAAAATCGGGAAGGACCACCTTACTTACGGGCAGGGAGCGGCGGCCGAGATCACTGCCATGTTTACGATCGGACTGGCAGACTGGTATGGACTGCCGGTAAGCACGACGCACGTGCTGTCTTCGGGAGTCGCCGGGACGATGGCGGCGAATCATTCCGGGTTGCAATGGGGTACGGTGCGCAACCTGGCTATGGCCTGGGTTTTGACTTTGCCGGCTTCGATGATGCTGGCTGGCTTTTTGTTCTGGACATTCCGCAAGGTGTTCTAGAATGCGCACTGGGTCACTTCGGCGCTCTTCGCTGCCGGGGCTCTCGTTTGAGCTCGATTAGCAAGGGTACATTGGCTTAGCCCGGACGGAAGCTGCGGGCTAAGCCTCCTGCTACAATTTCTGGTTGCGAACCTGCTGAGTCGCGGCTAGCCCGCGTTTCTACCTTGAGGTGTTCTGATGCCTGAAACTCTCCAGCATGCTAATCCTGCTCCGCTGACCTCGCTGACTGAGGACGAAATTCTGTTTCGCGACAATGTGCGGCAGTTTGCCGAGGACAAGATTCGTCCGCTGGCTCATGAGATGGACGAGAAGGCTATGTTTGATCACGGTCTGCTCGACCAGTTCTTCCAGTTGGGGCTGATGGGAATCGAAATTCCGGAGCAGTATGGGGGGGCCGGTGGGAAGTTCTTTGAGGCCATCCTGGCGGTGGAAGAATTTTCGCGGGCCGACGCTTCGGCGGGCGTGATTGTCGATGTGCAGAACACGCTGGTCGCCAATGCGATCCTGCGCTGGGCCACCGAGGATCAGAAGAAACGCTACCTTCCGAAAATGGCCTCCGACACCGTGGGAGCGTATGCGCTCAGCGAGGCGGGATCGGGTTCGGATGCGTTTGCATTGCAGACCAAGGCCGAACTGAAGGGCAGCGATTTCGTGCTGAACGGGCGCAAACTCTGGATCACGAATGGCAAGGAAGCCGGGCTGTTTATTCTTTTCGCGACGATTGATGCCTCGAAGGGATACAAGGGCATCACGGCGTTTCTGGTCGAAAAAGATTTTCCGGGATTTACCGTGGGCAAGAAGGAAGACAAGCTGGGGATTCGCGCGTCGTCCACTTGTGAGTTGATTCTGGAGGATTGCCGCGTGCCCAAGGAAAACGTGCTGGGCGAGGTGGGCAAGGGATACAAGATCGCGATTGAGACACTGAACGAAGGGCGGATCGGGATCGGCGCGCAAATGCTGGGCGTGGCGCGCGGAGCCTGGGAATACGCGGCAAAATATGCGCAGGAACGCAAGCAGTTCGGGAAGGCGATTTCGGAGTTTCAGGGGATCCAGTTTCAGATTGCGCAGATGGCGACCGAGATCGAGGCGGCGCGGCTGATGGTCTACAACGCGGCGCGCATGAAAGACGCGGGCGTCGATTTCGTGAAGGAAGCCGCCATGACAAAGCTCTTCACCTCGCAGGTCGCCGAGCGAGTGACGTCGCTGGCGATCGAAGTGTACGGGGGATACGGATTCACCAAAGACTATCCCGTCGAAAAATACTGGCGCGATGCGAAGATCGGGAAGATCTACGAAGGGACTTCGAATATGCAACTGGCTACGATCGCCAAGCTGGTGATGAGGTAGAAAATCAGGTCAGAAGTCAGAAGTCAGAAGTCAGATTGCAGAAGTTAAAGGCAAAATCGCGAGCCGCGAAGGGTTTTACCTCTGTAATCTAACATCTGCCCTCGGTTTTTACTTCTGCAATCTGACTTCTAACTTCTGACTTCCCTAACCGGTCACGTCCCACAGTGACCGCTGTCACCAAGCATGTGTGATGGGTGAAATCCCCGCCGGACCGGATTGCTGTGCGCGATTTGGCCCAAGCCCGGCCCAAAATCGAGGGTGGGGTAATAGCAATAAAGCACCTATTGTCAATGACATAGACAACTCCACGAGCTTGGCTGGGAACGTGCATTCCCTCTCCCTATTGGGGGAGAAATATGGCTGCGAGTTCCAGCATTCAAAGCAGGACGAAGGCCAGCAAGTCATTGCCCCGAAGAGTGTGGCAGACTGCGGCCTCGATCAAGACGGGGGTTGTGCTCCTGATTCTGGTGGTGATTCTGGCGGCGGCGGGGACGATCATCCTGCAGCGTCCGATGACCGAAGCGGACGACATGCAGCGCGCTTATTCTCCGCAGGCGTTGCGCATTCTGGATGCGACGGGCATGACCGACGTGTTTCATGCCTGGTGGTTTCTGGGGCTGATGGCCCTGGTGAGCTTGTGCATTATTGCGGCTTCCATTGACCGCTTCCCTAACGCGTGGCGTTATTACTCGCGTCCCTACAAATATCCCGACGCTAGTTTCCGCAAGGCGCTGCATCCGCAGAAATCAATTCCGATCTCCGACGAAGAGACGGGCCTGGTAGCCGCTGAACGAGCGATTGATTCCCTGGGCCTGAAGCCGGAGCGCGTGGTGCGGGAAGATCATTTTGGAATTTTCTCGGAGCGCCATCGCATCTCGGAGATGGCCGTGTATATCGTGCATGCCAGCCTGCTGCTGATTTTCTTTGGCTGGATTATCGACGGCGTCTACGGCTGGCGCGGATCGATCAATTTGAATGAAGGGCAAACGTCGAACGAGATTGTGTTGCGCGACGGCAGGATTCGGACCCTTCCATTTGCAATTCGCTGTGACTCCGCCGGGCAGGAGAATTACAAGGACGGAACCCCGAAGAAGTGGTGGTCGAAGCTGGCGGTGGTGGAAGGCGGACGGGATGTAAAGACGAAAGAGATCGTGGTGAACGATCCGCTGCTGTATCGGGGAGTGAGATTTTATCAGGCAAGCTATGGCGGCACGGGGAAGGCCAAGAAACTGGTGATTATGGCGACTCCCAACGCGAGTATGCAACCTACGGGTGCGAGCGCGGCGGGCCTGGGATTGCCGGCGCCGACGCCGAAGGAAATCTCCCTGACAGTGGGAGAAACGGCGGATCTCGACGCGAATACGAGCGTGCGGTTTGCGGAATTTTTCTCCGACTACGCGGTGCGCGATGGACAGGTTTACAAGCGCTCGAATGAAGTGGGCGATCCGGCAGCGCACTTGATCGTGAGCACGAAAGCGACCTCCAAGGCGGCTGCGCAGAACTTCGATGTGTGGTTTCCTTCGATTCCGGAAGTTGCCGACAACTCGAAGGCTCCCTTTGTTCTGGAGCCGAAAGATCTGACGATGGGCCATTACACCGGACTGGAAGTTTCTCACGAGCCGGGCCAATGGGGAGTGTGGGCAGGCGTAGTGCTGATGGGCGTCGGACTGGTGTTCGTTTTCTACGTGGTGCACATGCGGTTCTGGGCAGTACCGGTGCGCGACGACAAGACGGGACAGACCGTGCTCTGGGTGGGCGGCAGCACCAACCGCAATCGAGACGCGTTCGAACAGCGTTTTGCGGAACTGTTGGAGGCGGTCGAGAAAGAAGTGAAAACAATTTCCGTGAACGCTCCGAGCGAGCGCACAGCGACGCCGGCGGCACGCTAGCCGGCAGCGAGGGAGGATTCTGCAATGACCCAGGTAGAAACAGAACGGCAGCAACCGCCGGCAGCAACCGGCGCAACGCTAATCGTATTTGTGGGACTTGCCATCGCGTTTCTGCTGTTCATGGCATTTCTGAATGTGGTGAAGAGCGGAAACCTGCTGAATGAGACGAACCTGCTTTTTGCGGCGCTGATATTCTACGCGGGCGCGGGCGCCCTCTACCTTGGATTCGGCGTAACGGGCACGGAATCGTATGTAAAGTTCGCATCGCTCGCGACGTGGGCGGGGCTGATCGCAAACTCCGGCGCCATCGCCCATCGCTGGCATGAAGCGGGGCATCCGCCGTTTGCCAGCGTCTACGAAATGTTGTTGAGCTTCGTATGGACCCTGGCGGTGCTCACGCTGATTGCGGAGAAGAAATATCACGTAAAGGTCATCGGCACGGTCACCATGCCGGTCGCGATTGTGGGCGTCGTGCTGATGCAGTTGCTGCGGACCGAGGTGCATCCGCTGGTTCCGGCGCTCCAATCCACATGGCTGCACGTGCACGTCACGCTGGCCATGCTTGCCTACGCGGCATGCGCGCTGAGCTTTGCGCTGGCGATGATGTTCCTGATCCAGGACAAGATGAAGACGGAAACGTTCCTCGCGGTAACCAGCGCGAGTAGCGTGGCGATCTATGCCAGCATCGTGCTGACGCGCTTCGAAAAATGGGGAAGCCTGAGTCTGGTCGCGTGGGACGCGGAGCATAAGCAGGAAGTTTTTATATCGCGGGGAGTGCGGCTGTTCGTGGTGATTCCTGATCTGGGCTGGCTGATGCTGCTGGCGTTGATCGTGGTAGCGACGCCGCTGATTCTTTACGGGTTGGCTCGGTGGAAGAAAGATAACGGCTACCTGGCAATTGCGAATCGCGCGGTGTTCGTCAGCATTCTGCTGCAGATTATGACGCTGGTGATGTTCCTGCTGCGGGCGCGCGATGGAAGTTATCCTTCGCTGGACGCGGATGGATTGTTCGCCACCAGCCTGGCCGCGAGCCCTTTCATTCTTTCGGCACTAGTGGGAGGGATATTCATCTCGCTGCTTTACCTGCTTTTGTTGTGGCGGAGAGCGGATCTGGAGCGCTTGCTTCCGGACGCGAACACGCTGGACCGCATCACATATAAGACCATCTGCCTGGCATTCCCGCTGCTGACGCTGATGATTGCCGCAGGCGCGTATTGGGCAAACCAGACGTGGGGGTCGTACTGGAACTGGGATCCGAAAGAGACCTGGGCGGCGATTACGTGGCTGGTGTATGCGGGCTACTTGCACATGCGCATCACGCGGGGCTGGAGAGGCCGCCGGGCGGCGTATTTCGCCATCCTCGGATTCGGCGTTGTGATGTTCACGTTCTTTGGAGTTACGTATTTGCTGCCTGGCTTGCACGCTTATGCGTGAGGGTGAAATTCGGCAGAGCAAGAGTTGCATCAGAAATTCGCACGGAACGATCAATGCGGCCTGAACGAGTGGTGACCGCAGAACAGGCGTTCGCTTCCGACGAGCCTGAGGAGAAAACAAGTGCCTTCCATGCGAGTGAATTGGCAACTGAAGGCCATCTGGCCGGTGGCGGTCGTGCTGCTGAACGGCATGTTGCTGTTTCTGCTGGCTACGCGTTTCGTTACAGGACACGGAGCGACACCGGTTGTTGCTGATCGCAGGGTCGGGGGCAGTGGCGATCTGCGGCGTCGTGATCGTGGTGCTCGTCACCACCATCCAGCGTCCGATGGTCGAACTGCAGGAGCAGATGGAGCGTGTCGGAGAAGGCGATATGACCGCATCTGTCAGTTTCGCGAAAAGAAATGACGAGATCGGCGACCTGGGACGCAATTTCAACCTCATGGTGCAGCAGTTGCGCGAGAGCCGGCGAGGAGATTGAGCACCTGCATCGCACCCAGATGTCGCGCGCCGAGCACTTTGCCACGCTGGGCGAACTGGCTACGGGACTGGCGCACGAGATCCGCAATCCGCTGGCCGGTATTGCGGGCGTGATCGAGATTGTGGGGCGCGACTTGCCGGCGTCGAGCCCGGCGAAAGCGGTAGTAAAAGATGTGAGGGAAGAGATCGCCCAGATCAACCGCATTCTTACCGATCTGCTGGGAACGGCCCGTCCGCGCGCTTCTGAAATGCGCACGAGCGACCTGAATACGACCGTAGAACATGCGGTGATGCTGGCGCGGCAGCAGGTGTTATCCAAGCCGATCAAGATCGAGTTCACGCCTTCGGCGGAACTTCTGGAAGTGGATCACGACAGCGATCAAATGCACCAGGTATTGCTGAATCTCCTGCTGAATTCGGTGCAGGCGATCGAGGGCCCGGGAATGGTCCGGGTCGCGGTGTCTGCGCAGGGGGACGAGGGCGGGGATGCTGTGATTACCGTGTCGGACACGGGGCGAGGTATTCCACACGAGCATCTGTTAAATATCTTCCGGCCGTTCTTCACTACCAAGGGAAACGGGACTGGCCTTGGACTGTCACTGGCGCGGCGTATCGTTGAAGAGCACCACGGGCGGATCGAGGTCGCGAGCAGTTCGGCAAAAGGCACGACGTTCTCGGTCACGCTGCCGTTGCGGCAGTCTTCGGCACAATCGGTGGAAGTGGGTTCGTAGGGCGACCATAGCCCACCGACAACACCGGTCCTGCCGGCCACGGCATCGCGCTCAAAGCAGGCAGTACGGTCAGGGCTATTGCTGTTGACGGGGAGGTTTCTTGACTTCTCAGGGGGCGCAACAAACTCGATTGCACTAACAATCCCCGCAACGCCCAATCCCTTGCCCGGCATACAACATCGCCCACAGACACCACAAGGCTCTACGGACAGGCTCAAGAGAAGCCGTTGAATGTGTTCGAATGTTTGAGATGGTTGTCAATCAACCTGCTTTTCACGTAGTCTGCCCGGCATGGGCAAACGAATTTTCGCTTCACTCATGTGCGCTTGTTTTCTTCCGCTTGGCATTCCATCATTGCTAACCGCGCAGAACGCTCCCAGCGGATTTTCGCTGGCACAGGTCATGAGTTCGCCTTTTCCTACGAATCTTGTCGCCGCTGAACATGCCGGGAGAATCGCCTGGCTGTTCGACGCCCGGGGTGAACGCAACATCTGGATCACGGACGCGCCCGAGTTCAAGGCTCGGCAGATTACCCACTACACGGGCGACGACGGAATGCCGATCGCCGCTTTGAAATTGACTCCCGATGGGCGGACCGCCGTATATGTACGGGGAAGCGAGACTAACCAGGCCGGGGAGGTCGCCGATCCGACGAGCGATGTCGAAAAGCCGCTGCAGCAGGTTTGGGCGGTGGATGTCGATAAGGGCGTGCCGCGTTTGCTCGGCGAGATGGGCTGCAACGAAGAGGGATGTGAAGATGTCGAGATTTCTCCCAATGGCGAGTATGCGGTGTGGGCGGCGAAAAAGCAGATCTGGATTGCTCCGGTTTCGGGCAACGCGGTAGCGGGGAAGAATGGTTCCGTAAAGAGCGCTTCAGGCAAGGATGCCTCGGGCGATGCCAAGGGTCCCGCCAAGCCACTCACCTATGTGCGCGGCAACAACGTGCAGCCGAAGTGGTCTCCCGATGGGAAGAAGATCGCGTTTGTGAGCAATCGTGGCGACCACAGCTTTGTCGTCATCTATGAGTTTGGAAGCAAGACGCTGCTCTATCTTTCGCCGAGCGCGGACCGCGACCGCTATCCGCGATGGTCTCCCGATGGCAGCCAGATCGCGTTCGTGCGACTGGTGGGACGGGCAATGAAGCAGCCGATGATTCCGCAATTGCCGCAGCCGTGGGCGATCTGGGTTTGTGACGTGGGGAAGGGCTCAGGCCGCGAGATTTGGAAAAGCGGCGGTGGTCTTGACGATTCGCTGCCCGAACTAACGGAGGACGCGTCGTTCCAGTTTGCAGGTAAGAATCGGATTGTTTTTTCTTCGGAGCAAGATGGGTGGAATCATCTTTATTCGGTTGCGACTGCGGGCGGCCCGGCGACGCTGCTTACGCCGGGACAATTCGAGACGGAGGATGTCGCGCTCAGCACCGACAAGGCTTCCGTTATTTATTCCTCGAACCAGGCGGGCGAGGATAAGAACGATGTAGACCGCCGGCATCTCTGGAAAGTTGGAGTCGAGGGCGGCACACTGCAGGCGCTTACGCGCGGGGCAAGCATGGAGTGGACTCCGCTGGAAGTTGCGGGGAACGTGGTGTGTCTCGGTTCGACGGCTACTACTCCGGCCATGCCGTACGTCGTCACGGCGCAGGGGCGCGAAGTGATCGCAAAGAGCGCGCTGCCGGCGGACTTTCCGTCGGCGCAACTGGTCACTCCGAAACGGGTCATCTTCAAGGCCGAAGATGGGTGGGAGATCCACGGGCAGTTGTTTGAGCCGGCATCGGGCGCAGGTGCACGGCATCCGGCGCTGGTTTTTATTCACGGCGGATCGATCCGGCAAATGATGCTGGGCTTCCATTACATGGACTACTACCACAACGCTTACGCGATGAATCAGTACCTGGCGAATCGCGGGTATGTGGTGCTGGCGGTGAATTATCGGACGGGAATCATGTATGGCCGGCATTTCCGGGAACCCTCCGATGGAGGGCCGCGTGGCGGCGCGGAATACAAAGACATCGTGGCTGCGGGACATTACCTGCAGAGCTTGCCCAACGTCGATCCGAAAAAGATCGGGCTGTGGGGCGGATCGTATGGCGGCTATCTCACCGCAATGGGGCTGGCGCACGACTCGGATCTCTTCGCGGCGGGCGTGGATCTGCATGGCGTGCATGACTGGTCGGCGTTTCTGGAAGATTTTCCGCAAGATGCGCCGGATCGGGAGGCGGCGCTGAAGCTGGCATTTCAATCGTCGCCGGATGCGGCGATCGCTACCTGGCGGTCACCGGTGCTTTTGATCCATGGGGATGACGATCGCAATGTCGACTTCTCGCAGACGGTCGATTTGCTGCAGCGGCTGCGCGCTCAGAAGGTGCATGTCGAAGAGCTGATCTTCCCCGATGAGATTCATGGCTTTCTAATGTGGAAAAGCTGGATGGAAGCGTATGGGGCAACGGAAAGATTCTTTGGGGAACAACTGGGAAAATAAGCGGAGAGCCAGACCCGAGGTCAGCCCTTAGCGTGGGGAAATACAAAGCGATCGCTGAGCAGGAAATTTGCCAGGGAGCACACGGCTATGGCAAGCAGGTTGGCGATTGCGTAGTTCCAATGGAGTCGGCCCAGCAGTGCCGCCATGATGAGGAGATTGCCGGCAAGAGAGACAGCGCCGTTCGTCAGATTGAAGTATATGAATCTCACGAGGGATTGCAGGGGATGCGATGATGGACGATCTCTCCACGTGAAACGCTCGTGCCAGAGATAGTTTTGGACCACGGCTATTTCTACCGCCAGGGGCGTGGCTAATCGATAATCCAACTTTAGCACGGAGTGGAAGGTGGCTAGCGCTGCCAGTTGCACGGCCATGCCGAGTCCGCCGACTAGGTTGAACTTCAGCCAGCGGGCTCGATCTGAGTGGTGGGTCGCCGGGGTCGTGGTGCGGGACCGAGGGCGATGTGCCCTCGGGAGAGCCGACGAGTCGCCAGCGCTACGCGGGACGAGCGAACTGGCATTGTTCACTGGATTCTCTCCTCTTTGTAGAGGCGGATCGTGTTTCTCACGGTGGAGACGGTCAGCATTAGCAGCATGATTGCCATTCCGATGGCGCCGCCGATATCGAACGGCCGGCAGTCAGCGTGGGTCACGGTTGGCCAGCGAAATACAAAGAGCGTGCCTGCGGCTAACAGAATCCGCAGTTCGGTGGGCCCCATACGCCAGCATGAAAGATGAAATTCTCCGAGCGTGTAGGTCGCCAGATAGGATTGGATGGAGAGCAACAGGAACGCGATCAGCAGGGCGATGGCGATGACGGGATGCATGTATCCGGAGAGCGCTAGACCGCACATCATGAATGTGGCACCGATGGAATCGAGAATGTGGTCGACGTAGAATCCATAGCGCGGACGCTGCTGCTGGCGCACGCGCGCCAGCGTGCCGTCGAGGCTGTCGCCGAACCAGTTCGCAGACAGGGCGACGATGGCGGCGAGCAGCATGCGCAGGTCACGCGAGGCGAGGGCATAGCAGAGGCCGGTCGCGATCTGGGCTGCGAACCCGAGGGCGGTCAAGTGATCGGAATGGATCCATGCTGGTATGCGCTCAGCCATCCAGACGAGAGCGCGCTTTTCCACCGCGGCGAGAAAACTTCCATGGACTCGGGTCGCCTGTTGAAAGCTGGCGTTCTGGGCCTCGGCCGAAGTTGAGGGGTTGACCTGTTCCGCAAAATCCGAGAGTGAAGTAGCCATAATTCCTCCGATTGCTGGAGGGACTATGCGACAGGGGCTGAGGGAGGACAATGCACTGAGGGTAAAATTCAGATCAACAGCCAAGCGACTATAAATCAGACGTTTAGGCGGCCCGCTCGTCTAAGAGATGATGCTTATCGTCTAGGGCGGCTATACTTCCTGGCGCGCTGCGAGCGACCAGGGTTCGAGAAGCCTCATTAATTAAGAGTTCCAAGGAGCAAAATGATGACGGAAAGAAACTCCACACGGGTTGCGATGGCAGGCATACTTTTCTTGGTGTTCGTTGCGGCATTGGCAGCGCAGGCTCAGAATGGCGCTCCCAAGGGCGAGGCGAATTCTCCAAAGCTTCTGCCGGGGCTAGACAAGGGCCTGCTTGATACTTCCGCAGACCCTTGCGTCGATTTTTTTCAGTACGCGTGCGGCAACTTTACGAAGCTCTATCCGATCCCCAGCGACCGATCGAGCTATGGCACGGGTTCCATGGTCGCCGACTACACCGAGACCGCGCTGCATAAAATGCTCGAGAGCGCAGCCGCAGGGGGCGCGAAACGCACGGCCAACGAACAGAAAATCGGAGATTATTACGCTTCCTGTATGGCCGAGGACGTGATCGACCGAGACGGGCTCAAGCCACTAGAACCGGAACTTTCGCGCATCGCTCATTTGAAGAGCAAGAACGAACTGCCGGAACTGCTCGCGCACTATCAGTTGATGAACGTGTCTGCGTTTTTCAATTTCGGGGAACAGCAGGATTTCAAAGATGCGCGCAAGCAGATTGCGGCCGTCGATCAAGGAGGGCTGGGGCTTCCAGAACGGGATTTCTACTTCCGACCCGGCGATGTTGCCGAGAAGACGCGGACGCAATATGTGCAGCACATCACGAACATCCTTAAGCTGATGGGCGAGCCCGAAGCGAAAGCGGAGGCGGACGCGCAGGCGATCATGCAACTGGAAACGGCTGTGGCCAAGGTTTCCATGGATATCACGTCGCGGCGCGACCCCAACAAGATTTATCACCTGATGCCGGTATCGGAGCTGGCGACGTTGGCTCCGGGATTTGCCTGGGATCGCTTTCTCAAGGGATTCGATGGCCTGGCTGTTTCCGAGCTGAATGTTGCCAACCCGGATTTTTTCAAAGGCATGAATGCCCTGCTTGCCTCAACCGACCTGGAAACGGTGAAAACATATTTGCGCTGGCAGCTGATCCATTCCACCGATAGCCTGGTTCTACCTAAGCCGTTTGCGGACGAGGAATTTGATTTTTATCGGCGCAAACTGGCCGGGCAGCCGGAACAGCGCGTGCGCTGGAAACGGTGCGTGGATGCCACCGATGGCGCTTTAGGCGAGGCCGTGGGGCAGGTTTATGTCGCGCAGGAGTTTCCTCCCTCGAGCAAGCAGGCGACAGTGCAGATGGTGCATGACATCGAAGCGGCCATGGATCACGATCTGGACACGCTGGACTGGATGAGCGCGGCTACCAAGGTGAAGGCGAGAGAGAAATTGCGAGCGATTGCCGACAAGATCGGCTATCCCGACCATTGGCGGGATTATTCGAAACTCAGGGTAGTGCGGGATGATGCCTTCGGCAACTCGATCCGGGCGGTGGAGTTCGAGAACCGACGCGAACTGGCCAAGATCGGACAGCCCGTGGATCGCGGCGAGTGGGGGATCACGCCGGCTACAGTCGACGCTTATTACAGCCCTACGATGAACGACATCAATTTTCCTGCCGCCATTCTGCAGTCGCCGTTGTACGATCCGCACGCAACCGACGCTGAAAACTACGGGCACATCGGCGGAATTGTCGGCCATGAATTGACCCACGGCTTTGACGACGAAGGACGGCAGTTTGGTCCCACTGGAAATCTTGCGGACTGGTGGACGGCGGAAGACGCCAAGAAGTTCGAGGAGAAAGCAGATTGTGAAGTGAAGGAGTATGGAAGTTTTGTTGCCGTGGATGATGTGAAGGTAAACGGCAAACTGACGCTGGGCGAGAATACCGCGGATAACGGCGGCCTGCGGCTGGCCTACATCGCCTTTCTCGCGGATGCCAAGCGGAAGAGTATCGACCTGAGCCAGAAAGAGGATGGGTACACTCCGCTGCAGCAATTTTTTCTGGGGCACGGGCAAAGCTGGTGCGGCAGCACGCGGCCTGAACAGTTGCGTTTGCAGGTGCAGACCGATCCGCATTCGCCGCGGAAGTTTCGTGTGAATGGCGTGGTGCAGAATATGACCGAGTTCGGCCAGGCCTTTGGCTGCAAGACCGGACAGCCCATGATGCCGGTGAACGCTTGCCGGGTGTGGTAAGGCAGGTTTGTGTGGCATGGCTTCGCGCGGACCGGATAGCGGAGCCCCGTCACCGCACCACACGGCCAGCCTGATGATCGATTGCCGTTTCCGATTCCAGGGCGGCGATAACTCTCCACCGGGGTGCGGGATGGGTTAATCTGCGAAGGATGCGTTTGCTGCGCTTCTTCCGGCCCTCCCACCAGCACACTGCGTATTCGGCGACGCTGCTGGTGATGATTGCCATCACGCTGTCGCGCGTGATCGGCTACCTGCGCGAGGCCTACATTGCTTATGCCTTTGGCGCAGGGCTACAGACCGACGCTTACGTCGCCGCTTTCACACTGCCGGACTGGCTGAATTACATCGTGGCCGGGGGGACGGCCTCGATCACATTCATTTCCATCTATACGAGGTTTCTGGCCGAAAAGCGCGAGCAGGACGCGCAGAAGACTTTCTCGATCATCATTACCGTGATGACCAGCGTGCTAATTGCGGGCACGATCCTGGCTGAGATCTTTACGCCGCAGTTTGCCGGCTGGATGTTTCACGGGTTCACGCCCGCGCAGATGACACTGTGCGTTCACCTGACGCGCATTCTGCTGCCGGCGCAGATCTTCTTTTATGTGGGCGGAGTCGTGTCGGCGGTGCTGCTTTCACACCGGCTGTTCCTACTTCCCGCGTTTGGCCCGCTCATCTACAACGTCTTCATTATTGCCGGTGGAGTGGCAGGCGGCCATCGCTTTGGCATTGCATCGCTCGCGTATGGAGCGCTGGTAGGCAGTGTGGCTGGGCCATTTCTGATCAATGCGATTGGCGCGGCGAAAATCGGCACGGGCTACCGGCCATCGTTTGACCTGAAAAACCCGGCATTTCGCGAGTGGGTACGGCTTTCGATCCCGCTCATGCTGGGCGTTTCGCTGGTTACGGCTGACGACTGGATCCTGCGCTACTTCGCATCGAGTGGCATCGGCGACATCGCCCGGTTGAATTATGCCAAGCGGCTTTTTGCCGTTCCCATCGCAATTCTGGGGCAAGCGGCGGGACAGGCGTCGCTGCCTTTTTTCTCGCGGCTGTTCGGGGAAAAGAAATTTGAGGAGTTCGCCGCGACCGTCAACGGTTCTGTCTATCGCATCACGGCGGCATCGCTGCTGCTGACGGGATGGATGATGGCGGTGGCCGTGCCGCTGATCGACCTTGTCTACCGCCGCGGGCACTTTACTTTTGCGGATTCCGGATCGACCGCGATTTATTTTTTCTGGTTCTCGCTCTCGCTGGCTTTGTGGTCGAGCCAGGCTTTGTATGCGCGGGCGTTTTATGCTTCGGGGAACACGCTGACGCCGATGGTCGCGACAACGCTTATCACGCTGGCTTCGCTTCCCATTTATTCGCTGCTGTTTCGAACGCTCTCCGTGACGGGTCTCGCGGTTGCCTCGGATGTCGGGATCGCGGCCAATGCCATCGCCATCGCGCTGCTGCTGCATATTCGAGGCATGGTGCCTCTGGGCGGGCTGCACTGGAAGGAGCTAGGGAAGGCCGCGGCGATCGGAGTAGTTTCAGGAGGGTTGAGTTATGCGGTGATGCGCGAGGTGCTGCTTGAATGGCAGCCGCAGTGCGGACGTTGCCGCTCTTGCGCTGGGCTCATTGACCTGGGCGGCGGCGGCGGCCGGAGGATTGTGGTTGTTGCGGTCGCGGTTGCCGGGGGATTTACGGAGGAGAAAGCCCATCGCCGTTCCGGGTGTGGTGGAGGGGCAGACGGCGGAGACCATGGCTTCAGGCAGGGAGCTGTAAAGAGAGATCTCTGGGCTTTGGGCCCCGGCTATCTCAAAAAGCAGGACGCAAAAACAAAAGGCGTCCCGTAATCAAAAGGGACGCCTTGATGCTTCGGAGGCCGAGGAGCCGGAAGGCTTGCTACGCTCGGGCGGCAACCGCCGGTTCCTGCGTGACTGAAGCAGATGCGGGCTTGGGCTCTTCCTGCTTTCCGCCTGCCTTGCGGATATCGATGCCGCCTTTGAAAAACGCGCCATCCTCGATCGAGATTCGAGCCGCGACGACGTCGCCGGTCAGAGAGCCGTCGCTGCGAATATCGACGCGATCGCTGGCCGTGAGATTGCCGCGCACCTTGCCGAGGACTACGATCTCGCGTGCATTGATGTTGGCTGCGACCACGCCATTTCGGCCGACAGTTACGCGATTGCCTGACAGATTGATCGATCCTTCGACCCGCCCATCAATATACAGAGATTCGGAACCAGTCACTTCGCCTTTGATCACCAGCGACTTGCCAATCGTAGCCTGGTCCGAAGTCGTGGTGGTCACAGCCGGGCGCGGTGCCGCCGCAGGCTCGCTGGCCGCCGGAGCAGTCGTCGCCGCTGGCGTGTTCGGACGTTCCGGCTCAGCCGGCCGTCCCGGTGTCGCAGGTTGATTCGTGGGCTTCCACATTGTGCTCAAAATCCTTCCTTGAAATAGGTATTGAGATCACCGCCGCATTTCGGGGGCCAAATCGATTCTACTCTTGGGCAACATCGTGTGCACTGTGGAAATCCAACTTTTTGTAGGGATTCGTTTGGTTCCTCCCATAATGAAATCACCTGGGATATGGCCGGCAGCCGGTAATCTCTTCCCGATTCCGAGTCATTCTTTCCCGAGTCGGTGATTTGATCGCCGTGGTCGTTTCTGTTCTCGCGGGGTCGATAGCGAAGGGCTATCGCGATAATATGAGCCGTGGGGGTTGGCCGCCATTCTGGGGCGGGCCGCCGAGGAGAGCGCATGAGCAATGTTGCCACTAGCGTTGGCCGACCTGATGCCAGCGAGTATGATCCGTACTATGAGCGGTATATTTCCCTGGTTCAGGGCAGCGATATTATTGGCGCGCTCCGAGAGCAGCCTCTGGAGACGCGGGCGCTATTCGGCTCGTTGCAAGCGCGGGCGGACTTTCGTTATGCGCCCGGGAAATGGACCGTAAAGGAAGTTCTGGGGCACATGAACGATACCGAGCGCATTATGACGTATCGCGCACTGCGGATTGGACGTGGCGATAAGACTCCGATCGAGGGCTTCGAGCAGGATGACTATGTTACTAAAGGACGATTCGACCGGCGCACGCTCGACGGCCTGATCGAGGAGTTTATGACGATCCGGACCGCGACCGTTCAACTCTTCTCCAACTTCGACGCTGCGGCCGGCGAGCGCTGCGGGACCGCCAACCAGAAGACGATCAGCGCGCGGGCCCTCGGCTACATAATCGCGGGACACGAGTTGCATCACCGGCGGATTGTGCGGGAGAAATATCTGGAGTAGCGACGCTTCCATAGAGTGGTGCCGCCCGGCAGGCTTTCTTCGAGGGCGGACTTGCGAAGATCTTAGTAAGGCGGAAGGTTTTCGGCCACCACATCGGCCGTCTTTGTTAGTAAGAGTACCCGGAGTTCCACCGTGCATTACCGTACTCCAGATACTAGTGGTGCCGAATTTTTATTTGACATATCGCTGTAACACGGTCACAATCTTGCAAAATGTGGGCTCCACGTGGGGTGCGGCCCGAACTTCAAGGTTCCCTTGCTGAGGGCCGAATCCGGGATAGGCGGTGCCAGAGTAAGGATGCGGTCTGGATTACGCAACGCACCCAGCGGTTTGGCCAGCGAGCCCTAAGGATACAAGCTTCCCTATGGTTGTGGGCGTCAGAAACTGATGCCCCTTGCCCCACGCATCGTACTTCCGGCGATGCGTGGGGCTTGAAGTCTCGGGACAAAGCGGCCGCTCCCTGCGGGGTGCGACTTTCGCCTCTCCCGCGCATCTTATTCCTGAAGAACAAAACTTCAGGAGATCAGAATGACCGGCAAATCGACGGAAAAGACGCAGCCAACTGACGCGCAGAAGATCCAGAAGAGCGATGAAGAGTGGAAACAGGAACTCACTCCCGAGCAGTATCAGGTAGCTCGCCAGTGCGGTACCGAACCCGCCTTCACCGGAAAATACTGGAATATGCATGACGACGGAACCTACCATTGCGTTTGCTGCGGCGCACTGCTGTTTGGTTCGGATACGAAGTTTGATTCGGGCACGGGTTGGCCCAGCTTCTACAATGCAGCCGACAAGGCGAACATCGTTGAGCATACCGACCGGAGCTATGGCATGACGAGGATCGAGGCGCGCTGCGCCCGCTGCGATGCGCACCTGGGACACGTATTTCCGGATGGCCCGCGACCGACGGGAATGCGCTATTGCATTAACTCGGCAGCGTTGGATTTTAAGGCTAAGAAATAAGGCTCGGGGCTTTCGGCTTGAGAGTCTTCGGCAAATAATCAGAGGGACGGTTTCATGTCCGTCCCTCTTTCGTCTGGATGACGTAGGTCGGTTAACGAACGCCGGTTCACGAAATCAATCCGAAAACTATTGGCTGCCCGCAGCGGCCGCCTGAGCCTTCGGGGCTTCTGCCGCTTTAACCTGTTGGTGTTGGGTCTGCGTCTTCTCTTCTTTCTTTTCCGTGTTGCGGACTTCGACTCCGCCCTTGAGGATGGCGCCTTCTTCGACGCTGATGCGGTGAGTGATGACATCACCGGTGAGCACGCCTTCGCTGCGGACATCGAGGCGATCCGAGCACTCGACATTGCCCTGCAGTTTGCCCATGATGACGACTTCCTTGGCGGTGATGTTGGCCGCGACGTTACCGTTGCGTCCGATTGTGACGCGGTTGTCGGGGACGCTGATAGTGCCTTCGATACGCCCGTCAATGAAAATCGATTCTGTGCCTGAAACCTGACCCTTGATGACCACCGAACGGGTGATATGAGTCTGATCCAAGGTGGATGGGCCCGAACTAAGCGGGGTGTAAGTGTTGCCTGGAGCGGGGACTGAAGAGTACTTGGGTTCCGGAGACTGCAACATACCTGACCTCACTTGAGTTCCCCTCCCGGAGCAGGAATGATTTCCGGGAGCGGTGGATGGGCTTTTGACGGCGAGATGAGGATCGCACGAATGGACGGGTTACGAATAGATTACGGAAGTGTGACGCGGATTGGCCCGAGAGAAGAACCGCCCGGGGCTTGTTGGAGATGGGCGGCTTGCTGTTCTTCCGGAGGCCCGAGGTGAAGAGGTCACCGGGCACGGGTGATCATCCGGCGGATATACACACAACGTCGCAGCCTGCCGATTCAGGGGAGCATAATGTTAGGCGACTGGAGGCTCCATGACGCCAGGACAGCCCGCAGGCACTTCTTGGGAACGATGTCTGAAAGCGATATTGGCGCTGACCACAGGCGCAGCCTTCCTTGCTCTCTGGTTCTGGCTGCTGCCGGGATGGCTCGGCTTTCGCCTCGAGACAAGCGGCATGTGGCATTGGCGGTGGCTGGCTGGGATTCCGTCGGTACTGGGATTCGCGGTTGCAATCCGATGCGTTTGGGACTTCGGGTGGACAGGCCGCGGCACGCCGGTACCGGTCGCGCCGCCGAAAAGACTGGTGGTGGTGGGGTACTACCGCTATGTGAGGAATCCCATGTATGCGGGTTTCGCCGCCGGGTGGATCGGGCTGTGGGTCGTGTTCGGACGTCCCGACCCGCTATTGATCTGCGCCGTGGCAGCGGTTGCGCTGGGCGTGCATCTGTTTGTCGTCTTTTATGAAGAGCCGACATTGCACAAGAAATTTGGGGCGAAGTACGAAGAGTATTGCCGGAATGTAAGTCGGTGGTGGCCGCGCCTGCGAGGCTGGAACCAGCCATAATGGCGAGCTTTCTGGCGGGTCTCGCTTGGCGCATCGAGCGCAAAAAAAGCGGGACACCGTCCTCACGGTGTCCCATTACCTACCAGCAACTTGATTTACTTATTTTCGATGGCCCCAAACTCTTTGCGTTGGATCACGGGACGCGCTGCTTTGGCGGCGGCTACTGCCGGGACAGCGGCGGCGGCTCCGTAACGTTCGAGCAGCACGGGAACCATGGCGCCTTCGGCTTCTTTCACAAACGTCAGCTTGCTCTCGCCGAGCAGGTCGACACGGATGAAATCGCCCAGCTTTACCTGTCCGGTGGCGACCAGGTTGGCGAGCGGGAAGACGATGTTGCGTTCAATGGCGCGCTTCAGGTGCCGTGCTCCGTATTTCGGGTCGGTACCTTCGCGGAGCAGGAATTCCTTAACCGGAGCGGTGCAATTGAACACGAACTGGTGGGCTCCGGCAGCCATGAGCACGCGCTGCTGAACCATGCCGAGTTCGATCTCCAGAATCTGCTTCAGATGCTCGGAGCGCAGCGTCTTGAAGACGACGACTTTATCGATGCGGTTCATGAATTCCGGCGCGAATTTGCGGCGGGCGGCATCGACGGCTGAGCGGGTAATCTTCTCGTCGAGCGAGTTATCGACCTGCACGGCTTTGGGAGCGAAACCGAGACCGCCATCGACCAGACCGTTCATCTCGGCGGCGCCGAGGTTCGAAGTCATGATAATGATGCAGTTCGAGAGGTCCACGCGGCGGTTGTCGCCGAGCGTAAGCGTGGCCTTGTCGAGAATGCCGAGCAGCAGTTGCCAAAGCGAGTCGGAAGCCTTCTCGATTTCGTCGAAGAGCAGGATCGAGAGTTTCAGTTTCTCGGTGTGGTACTGGTTCAGCGCTTCCTGCGTGAGCAGGGGGTGCGTCTCGCGATGGCCAAGGTATCCTGGAGGCGAGCCGATAAGCTTCGCGATCTCATGGGAGTGCTGGAACTCGGCGCAGTCGATCTTGATGCACGCCTTGGCATCTCCAAAGAGAGATTCGGCCACGGCTTCGACGACGCGGGTTTTGCCGGAACCGGTCGGTCCCAGGAACAGGAGGTTGCCCACCGGACGGCCGGGTGCATTCATGCCGGCGAGAAACATCTGGTAGATTTCCGCGACCTTTTCGATCGCCTGATCCTGACCTACGATTTTGCGGCGAAGGCTCGCTTCAAACTCGCGAGCGTCGTTGCTACGGCGGGTGGGATCGAGCACGGTTGCTAGGTTCGTTCTCATTCGGTCGGGCCCCTGATTCCTTTCCGGAAAATTCAAGTTTTCTGGAAAACTGCTCATTTTTGTCACTCGGGGTGAGAGGTTCTGGTCTCTCTCACTCGCTGCCTACTAGTGCAAGCCATTCGCCAACCCCGGAAAGCGCTCCAGGCCCATGTTTTCCGTAGGTTTAGATGCGTCTAGCTGGCATCCAGGGCTACCCGGGATGCTGCCCCAGTTTCCCTAAGAGCAATACTTTGCAGCCATACGGGAACTTCCGTCGTGTCCCGAGACCGTCGCCCCGCGCTTCTACAGCCTGAACAGACCTGACCGGACGTAACTAGCGGACGACGTTACCTGGTAACACAATCGAGAAAGAGATTGCCTTACCCGGAGAAACCCCGTTGCCTCGTATTCCTATCGTGACCATTGCTGCCATCGCGGCTATATCCTCTTCCAGTCTTTTCGGACAAGTCACAGGCAGCCTGCAGAATTCGCATGCTGCAAAACTCGTCCCTGCAAAAATCAACGCCAACAAAAAGATCGAGCCTGCGGCACCCGTAGTCGCGCCTCCGGGTTGCGACGTTTACAAGGCGCAGCGTGGCGACAGCATCAGCTCGGTGGCGCGAAAATATCTCAGGAAGACCAGTTACTTGACGTCCAGTGAACTCGCCGAAAGCATCCGATCTGCAAATGGCAACCGACAGGGCACGTTCCTCAAACCCGGAGAGCAGATCCTGATCCCCGGAATTCTCGAATCGCCTATTGTAGAGAAGACTGTTCCAGTTGCAAGTGATTTCGAAGCGCGAGCGATTTATTTAACGGGAGTGATGGCGGGTAGTGAACATGGCGAGCGCATTATCCGACATTGGCGTGAAGTGGGCGGAAACTCGGTGGTCTTCGATATCAAGGACAGCGACGGTATCGTCAATATCGCTTTCGATCACCCGCTGGCTACCGGGCAGCGGCACTATATTTCCGACCTGCCCAAGCTTCTACGGTTTCTGCACTCGCAAAACATGCACGCGATCGCTCGCATCGCGATCTTTCGCGATGAGCACCTGGTAACCACCCACCCGGAACTAGCAGTAAAGTCGCGCCGGACGGGCGAACCGTGGCGCGAGAACGGCAAACTGGTGTGGACCGATCCCTCCAACATAAAGGTGCAGGATTACGACATTGCACTGGCGAAATTCGTGGCGCAAGCGGGCGTCGATGAGGTGCAGTTTGACTATGTTCGCTTCCCCGCCGAGGGCGATCAGAAGGATGCCGCCTTCAACTTCCAGGCCGAGGAGGCCGACCGGCCGCGCTCCGAGGTGATCGCGGATTTCCTGCAGCGCGCATATGCGCAGATCCATCCCACAGGCGTTCTGCTTTCGTTGGACGTTTTCGGAGTGATGGCGTGGCAGCGTCCGGTAGACCTGGCTCATACGGGACAGGATATTGTTGCCATGGCCAAACACTGCGACGTGCTCTCGCCCATGATCTACCCCTCGCACTTCTTTGGCATGGACGGTTACGAGAAGCCGGGGGATGCGCCGGAACATTTTATTGGCGAGTCGATGGACCGCTTCAAACTGATCACCAAAGACAGCCCGGTCGTGATTCGTCCGTGGCTGCAGGCTTTTGCCTGGCGGACGAAAACGTACTCGCCAAAATATGTCGAGGTGCAGGTTGAGGTCGCGAAACAGAAGGGTGGAGTCGGCTTTCTATTCTGGAACGCGAACAATGACTACTCCAAACCTTACGCTGCGATGCCCGAGATGAGGGCGAGCAAGGGGCAATACTTCCGCGGAGATGAAGTAGGGATGAAAGCCGAGGCGGGCGTTGCCAGCGTGGCACCGCCAGTCGGCGTTCGGGGGCATGCGTCCGCCAATGCCGTCATGCGCGCGAATGCGCCGAGCGGCAGGGGCAAAGGTGGGTTAGTTGTGCCCGCGAGCGCTCCTGTCGATGCCGGCCATAAGGACCAGAAAATCTGGCGGCACTGAGCGACGCTGAAACTCAGGACTGCGCGCACATCCCACTCGCCGCGCACGCGGCTTTTCGAGCGATTCTGGCAGGTTTGTGTAGTTGTTCCCTCCCGTACACACGCTATAATTCAAGGCTGGGAAGTTGGCCGTCATTTGAGCTGAAGTTGGCTTCCGCCGGCTTATATTGGCGTCCTGCGGCTGCGCAGCAGCGGTTGTAAGGCGGGAAGATCGAAGCGCATTCGGAGATCCCCGCCGCTTTCGCGCCTCTCGTACCCAAGCAAATTTAAGGGCGGCACTCTCGCACCGAAGGAGCTTTTTCATGGCGATTCAGAAGACCGACAAAATCTGGCACAACGGCAAGTTCATTGCCTGGGACGATGCCACCATCCACGTCATGTCGCACGTGGTGCACTACGGCTCTTCGGTGTTCGAAGGCGTGCGTTGCTACGCGTTGCCGGCTGGGCCGGCGATTTTCCGCGCGCCGGAACATATGCAGCGGCTGATCGATTCGGCGCGTATCTACCGCATCGAGGTTCCATTTACGGTTGATCAGATGCTGCGCGGGATGCTCGATCTGGTGAAGAACAACGGGGTGTGGCCGTGCTACATCCGTCCTGTGATTCTGCGCGGCTACGGGGAGGCGGGCGTCAATCCGTTCAACTCGCCCACCGAGGTTTATATCTGCAATTACCCGTGGGGGAAATATCTCGGCGCCGACGCCAGCGAAGGTGTCGACGTTTGCGTTTCTTCCTGGACGCGCATTGCGCCGAACACGCTGCCGGCGATGGCCAAGGCAGGCGCAAATTACATGAACTCGCAGCTCATCAAGATGGAAGCGATTGTGAACGGCTATGCGGAAGGGATCGCGCTCGATGTAAACGGCTACGTGAGCGAGGGTTCGGGCGAGAATCTGTTCGTAGTCCGCAATGGCGTGCTGCACACGGCTCCGCTGGGCAATTCGGTGCTGCCCGGGATCACCCGCGATTCGGTATTGCAAGTCGCGCGCGACCTGAACATCAGGATCGCGGAGCAGCAGATTCCGCGCGAGTTCCTCTACATCGCCGACGAAGTTTTTTTTACCGGGACGGCCGCTGAGATTACGCCGATCCGGTCGGTGGACAAGATTATGATTGGCAAGGGAAAGATCGGCGCGATGACGAAGTCGATCCAGCAGGAATTTTACGGGATCGTGCGCGGTGAGAAACCCGACCGGCATAATTGGCTGACCCCGGTTGGAATTGCCACAAAACAACCCGTGGCTGTGTAGTTTTGTCTTCACGGAGATGGCGCATTGAAGTTTGCGCTCTTTTGTATTTCTCGACTATAGTTGTCCGCGCCTGATTGCAGGCTACCATTGCCTTTTCCCACTTACATAGAAGGAGAATTCCAATGTCCGCTCCCAACACTGATTTCGTTGTCGCCTATCGAGCAATGATGCTGGATGGCGTTACCCGTGAAACCGAGACCACAAAGAAAGTTATCGCTGCTATTCCAGAAACCAAGAAGGATTACCGTTCCGACCCTCATGCCCGCACGGCCTGGGAACTGGCCTGGCATCTGGCCAATACAGACGTACAATTCCTGGATGCAATTGCTGACCAGAAATTCACCATGGATCCATCTCCCCGGCAAGACAAACCGAATACGATCGCGGAACTGGTCGCCTGGTATGACCGGCACATGAAGCGTGGAACCGAGCGAGTAAGAGCGATGTCGCCTGAGCAGTTAGCAACGCCCGTTGATTTCCTGGGCATGTACAATATGCCAGCTGCGCTTTATCTACAATTCCTCAACAATCACAGCATCCACCACCGTGGCGAGTTGGCGACGTATTTGCGGCCGATGGGATCGAAAGTGCCGCAAATCTATGGGGGCAGCTATGATGAGCCTTTCCAGCCGCCGGCGTCGAAGAACAGCGCAGCATGAGCGGGGAGTGCGAGGTCAGAAGGCAGAAGCCAGATTGAAGAAGTGAAACAAATTCCTCCTTACTGGAGGCTCTGGACCACAGCAATCTTCTGAGAGAAGCCGCCCTGTTGGGGCGGCTTTTTTATTGGCGCCTGGCCGGGCGGCGCGCAACTTCTCGCCGCAGTCCCGTTACTTTCGTCATCTCGCGGAGAGGACCAGTTCCGGTCATGATACGGGATAGCTGGAGTCACTCCACGACATGAATATTGATGAACTGCTGCGCATTGCCATGGAGCGGCGCGCCTCCGACTTGCACCTCAAGGTAGGGAACTACCCACACCTGCGCATCGATGGCGACCTGATTCCGCTCACCGACCAGGCGCGGGTGTCTGCTGAAGACATGTTGAACATGGCTTTCAGCATGATGTCGGCGCGCCAGAAACAGAAATTCAAAGAGACGACCGAAATCGATATGGCCTACGGAGTAGCGGGCCTGGGACGATTCCGTGTCAACGTTTTTCAACAGCGCGGCAATGTTGGACTCGTGCTCCGCGTGATCCCGACCAAGATCCGCGCGCTCGACGAGCTGTTTCTGCCGAAGGTGGTGGAGCAGATTTGCGACATGCCGCGCGGCCTCGTGCTGGTGACGGGCGTCACGGGTTCGGGCAAGTCGACTACACTGGCGGCCATGGTGGACCGCATCAACTCCACCCGCGCCGAGCACATCATCACCATTGAGGATCCAATCGAATTTCTGCATCGCGACAAAAAGGGATACGTCAACCAGCGCGAGGTGGAAGTGGATACGCCCTCGTTTTCAGCCGCGTTGCGCGCCAGCCTGCGCCAGGATCCGGACGTGATCCTGGTGGGCGAAATGCGCGATCTGGAAACCATCGGGACGGCGTTACATGCGGCCGAAACCGGTCACATGGTTTTCTCCACGTTGCACACGCTGGACGCGGTCGAAAGCATCAACCGAATTATTGCCATCTTTCCGCCACCGGAGCAAAAACAGATCCGCCTGCAACTGGCGGCAGTCTTGCGAGCCATCGTGAGCCAGCGGTTGGTCCGCCGCTCCGACGCCGAGGGGCGCGTGCCGGCGGTGGAAGTGATGGTCAGCACAGCTTACATCCGGGAATGCGTCCTCGTGCCCGAAAAGACGCGCGCTATTCGTGACGCTATCTCCGCGGGTACGTCGCAGTACGGAATGCAGACGTTTGACCAGTCGCTGTGGGACCTGTTCCAGGCGGGGCTGGTGAACTACGAAACCGCGCTGGAAAATGCTTCGAATGCCGACGAATTCAAACTCCGCATGCAGGGCATTGCGTCGACTGCCGATATCTCGCGGCAATCGATGCAGTCGGCTGGTTTCGGAGGCTGAAAACGGTTTTGCCGTGCTGAACCTTGTTGTGGTGGTAAGTGTTCCTCCTCTTTATATTTCGGGCGCGCGCTGGCGCGCCCTTTTTTCATGAGTAGCGCCTCCGTGGAGATGCGTGCCTTCGCCTGCTGCAGTATGGAGTAACAGGCGGTCGCCAGGCTTGTGACTGAAGTTAAGAGATGCCTGAGCACGCGTGTGTGAGAAGGCACGCTTAGTTGGGCTTGCGGAAACGGCTGTCGGCGATATAGCGCAGCATGATGGCATCGGTCGCGCTTTGGAATTGCTGGTCAACTTCGGGAGTGGGAACCGGGGCATCCTGGCGCATGGTCTGCCGGAATTTCTCCCCCATCTCAGAATCGCTGGTTACCACCTGGGTATAAAACCAGAGAAAATGCCGCATCTGGTCAAGGACGGACTTGAGGACTTGCAGAGACTCCATCTGGGCCGGCTCAGAGAGGGCTTCCAGGAGTTCGGGATCGGTGGGAGCCTGCATCGCGGCGCAGTTGAGTTCACCCTGGATGACGCGCAGGTCGTCGGCCACGCGCAGAATGCGCAGTTGAATCTCTTCCATGCTTTCCCGGTTCTCGCGATCCATGTGCGCCCTTTCCGTTCTGCCTGCTCAAGCCTTCCTGATCAAGATCGCACCTATGAGGAGAAGCGAAAAGATTCCCCGTGTCCATGAGCTTCGGTAATTGAAGTTACCTTAGGTGCGAAAGCAGGCTCTGGTCAGGCGTTCTGGGGGCTCGCAGCCCAAGGCTCCACGCGGTTGTTCAGCGCGTTCGTGGGATGGGAGTGAGGTGACCAGGAGGGAAGCGGAAGTTTAATCGAACGAAGACCTTAGGTGTGATACAAACGGTTCGCGATGATTCCGCCGCAAAGTGGCTCAACGCGACCTCCCCTGGTGCGGGTGATTGGCCGCTGGAGCCTGACCGCGCTCGCCGTGAATTCGGTGATTGGCAGCGGCATTTTTGGGCTCCCATCCGTGGTGGCGAGCTATCTTGGCAAACGCAGCACGATCGCGGTGCTGATTGCGGGAGCCGCCGTCGGCATCATCATGGCGTGTTTTGCCGAGGTGGCATCGCGGTTCTCCAACGCCGGCGGGCCCTATCTTTATGCGCGCACGGCATTCGGCAGGCTGACTGGCATTCTGGTGGGCTGGACGCTCTATTTGTCTCAGACCGCGGCTCCGGCCGCCAACGCTAATCTGTTTGTCATCTACTTGGGGGAGTTCTGGCCGCGGGCCAGAGAGACCTGGCCGCGCTTTGCCATTCTGTCGCTGCTGATCTGGCTCCTGGCATTCATCAATGCTCGCGGGGCGCGGCAGGGCGCGCTGGTCAGCAATGTGCTTACGGTGGCGAAGATCTTGCCCCTGCTGATGGTCATCGCGGCCGGCGCCGCGCTTACGCTTTTTCACCCAATGCCGTGGACCGGCCCGGCGGCCTATCGCGCGAATGCATGGATGAAGGCGATTTTCCTGCTCATCTTTGCGTATGGCGGGTTTGAATCGGCGCTGGCTCCCACGGGCGAATCCAGAAATCCGGCGCGGGATACGGCGTTTGCTCTCTTCATAACCCTCGCTTCCTGCACGCTGATTTACGCGCTGGTGCAGTGGGTGGTGGTTGGAGTGCTTGGGCCGGGCGCCACAACCGAGCGTCCACTTGCCGAAGTGGCGCGCGTCACCATGGGAAATCGCGGGGCGCGCCTGGTGGCGATCGGTGCCCTGATCTCAGTGTACGGTTATGTGAGCGCCAAGCTGCTCGGGATGCCGCGCGTCACATTTGCGCTTGCCGAAGGGGGCGATCTACCTCGAATATTTGCGGCCGTGAGTCCCAGATTTCATACTCCGTGGTTTTCGATATTGATCTATTCGAGCGCGGTGTGGGGATTGGCGCTGGGCGGGAGCTTCGCATGGAACGTCACGCTGTCGGTAGTTGCGCGCCTGTTTTATTACGGAGTCGTGTGCGCGGGGCTCATCGCTTTACGGCGAAGGGATCGCGCGCGCGGATGGCAGCAGCCCTCCGGATTCCGACTGCCGGGAGGCCCGGCCTGGGCGGTGCTTGGAGTGCTGATAACGCTCGTGCTGGCCACGCAAGTGGACTTGAGCAAGTCAGTCATTCTCGGAGTCACTGTGGTGGTTGCCGTGCTGAACTGGCTGTGGGCACGGCGGCGTTCCGTAAGTCAGGTTTGAAAAGGCGTGGCGTCAGTCGCGCCCGACCGAAGCGGCAGGTAATAGGGCCTTGGGCCCTGAGGACCGATCCATGTTCAGAGTCGCAATATTGTTTTTACTTTCATGCATTGCCTGCTGTGCGCAACGTGACCCCGTGCTCAAGCAGATTGATCTTCCCCATGCTTACTACTTCCGCGAAATGTATTTGCCGCAACTTACGACGGGTCCGAGCGCGGCGGCGTGGATGCCAGACTCGAAAAGTCTTGTCTACTCGATGGGTGGCTCGCTTTGGCGGCAGGAAATCGACGGCACTCAGGCAGAGCAACTCACGGGAGAGTCCGGTTACGACTACCAGCCGGATTGCTCGAGCGATGGCCGCTGGATCGTGTTCGCGCGCTACGCTCACGATGCGATTGAATTGTGGTCGCTCGAGCTGACCACTGGCCGCACTCGGCAGATAACATCCTCTGGCGCGGTCAATGTTGAACCGCGCTTCTCGCCGGACGGCAAGCGGCTCGCATTTGTTTCTACTTCTAACAAAGGGCACTTCCATATTTTTGTCGCCCAGTTCAATGACGGGTCGCTCACGGACGCGCGGCAGTTGACTACGGAAAACGTAAGCACGCTGCCTCGTTATTACTACAGCCAGGTGGATCACGAGATCAGCCCAGTGTGGTCGCGCGATGGATCTGAGATTCTGTTCGTCTCGAACCACGGGCACATTCATGGCACGGGCGGCTTCTGGCGGATGAAGGCGGAGCCCGTGTCGGAGGCGCGCGAGATTCACTACGAGGAGACAAACTGGAAGGCGCGTCCCGATTTCTCGCCGGACGGCAAGCGCATGGTGTATGCGTCGTATCTGGGGCAGACGTGGCATCAACTTTGGGTGATGCCTTCGAACGGAGGCGATGCTTTCCCGATCTCCTACGGGGCGTTCGACAACACGAATCCGCGGTGGTCTCCGGACGGCTCGAAGATTGCGTTCATCTCCAATCGGGGCGGGAATACTTCCCTGTGGGTGCAGACGATTCCGGGCGGAGCGCAGACTGAAGTCGTGGCGCGCGAACGAAAATACCTGAAGCCGATGGGGCGGATTTCGCTGCGCGTGGTCGATTCGTTTGGAAAGCCGCTGGCGGGGCGGGTTTTCGTTACAGCTTCGGACGGACTCGCATATGCACCTGACGATGCCTGGATGCAGGCCGATGACAGCTTCAACCGCAGCGAGCGTCCATTTGAGGCACACTATTTCGACACGGCGGGCGTGTCGGAAATCACGGTTCCGGCGGGCGAAGTCAGTGTCGATGTGATGCGCGGATTCGAAGATCATCTTGAGCGGCGCAAAGTGGATGTGAAGGTGGAGGAAACCAGCGAAGTCACCGTCCGGATGGTACCTCTTTTCGCTACGGTGAATGCTACCAGCCGATGGGTCAGCGGCGACGTGCATGTGCACATGAACTATGGGGGCGTTTACCGCAACTCTCCGCAGCACCTGGTAGAGCAGGCTGCGGCGGAGGATCTCTCAATCGTCGAAGATCTGGTCGTCAACAAAGAGCAACGCATTCCCGATATCGCGTATTTTTCTCCCAAGCTTGATGCGGCCTCGACGAACGATCATTTGTTGCTGCATGGGCAGGAGTTCCACACGAGTTACTGGGGACATCTGGGGCTGCTCAACCTGACACGTAACTTCCTGCTTCCGGGATATGCTGCATATCCCAATACTGCGGCAGCGAGTTTGTATCCGTCGAATGCAAATGTTGCCGACCTGGCGCACGAACAAGGAGCGCTGGTGGGCTACGTGCATCCGTTCGACAGCTTTCCCGATCCTGTGAAAGATGCATCACTGACTGCGGAATTGCCGGCTGATGTTGCGCTTGGCAAGGTCGACTACATCGAAGTGCTCGGTTTTTCCGATCACAAGTCGACGGCTGAAGTCTGGTACAAGCTGCTGAATTGCGGCTTCCGGCTGCCCACCGCCGCGGGAACCGACTTCATGGGAAACTACGCATCGCTGCGCGGTCCGATTGGACTGAACCGTGTTTACGCGGAAGTTTCCGCGGGCCCGCTGAAGATCGAACCGTGGCTGGCGGCCATCAAGGCTGGACACACGTTTGCCACGAACGGACCGATGCTGCGATTCTCGCTGGGCGGTCAGCCGATCGGAGGCGAAGTGAGACTTGAAGAAACGCCTCTGAAGAAAGAACGCGAGGTTCCCTTCTCAGCCGAATTGTTTTCAATCGTGCCCGTCGATCATCTGCAAATCGTCTGCAACGGGAAGGTCGCTCGTGAACTTGTGCTCGATGCGGATCGCACATCTGCGCACGTCGATGGCTCGATTCCGCTTGCAACCAGCGGATGGTGCGTATTGCGAGCGCTCAGCGATCGCGCGGAGTATCCGATTCTCGACCTCTATCCCTATTCCACGACCAGCCCGATTTATGTGAACATCGCTGGCTCTCCCCTCCAGAGCCGAGGTGATGCTTCGTACTTCGTGCAGTGGATGGACCGGCTGATCGCAGGCGTGCGAAGCAATACGTCATGGAACACGGATGCCGATAAAGAGTCGGTGCTCGACCTGCTCCAGGAGGCGCGGAAGAAGTACGTGGCGCTCGCGCAGTAGGGTGTAACTTCCGCTCCAGCTTCAGGGCTGGGTGGCTTCCGCGCAGGAAGCGCTGCCTTCCTGCAGGCTGTATTCGCAGTTCAGACGGAAGCCGTGGGCGTCGTGCTGGCCATATCCCCAGACGCGCAGCGTGAGCTTATCGCCGTCGACTCGCGTTGCTTCCACAAAGACGTGGTCGTTTCCCTGCAAGTGCGGAAGGAGGTCGTACGGAATCAGATGTGTCAGCAAGGGCTGGTCGATGACGACGGGGTCGTCGGTGCTGTCAGCGGCAAAAATCAGGGCGCGCGAGGTGTGCTTGCCGACGTACTGCGTGACGATGATTGAGTCGTTGTCGGTCCAGGCCACTGCAGCCACGCCAACGTAGTCGCACAATTTGCGGGAATGGCCGCTGGCGTTGTCCTCAAGGAACAGGAAGTGGAAGGTGCCGACGAGTTCGGTGAAAGGGGCCTCGCGGTCGGTATTGCGAACCACGAACCGGCCGTCGGGCGAGGCGAGTTGTCCGGCCTTCGGAAATACCACAAACGGCGCGGCCAGTGCGGATGTTACGGCAAATAGGACTGTGGCGAAATACAGCAGCGCACGACGGGCGTGCATGAGCGATCCTCCAAGGGGAAACTCCTAATCGGCAGGATCGGCGGTGAACAACAGTTACTTCCGGATGCAGCTCGGTTCGATGGTAACGCTCATGGTGCGGGGTGACCGGCGATCCCGATGATACCGAATGCATGGATGCTTCCGGGTGTCCTACATCTCGTTGCAGAGGGTCACCGTGCCAAGAGGGATCGACGGCAGCCGCCCTATGGCTACTGCTGTTGCTGTTGTTCCTGCTCGATCCGCGACTGGGAGCGCGTGAATACCGGGCGGGATTGGATTACCATGCTGGGAAGAGACTCTTCCGGGAGCGGCGCGTCGGAGGGACTTACTGTGACGGCGACGCTCAACTTACTCTGGGCTTCTCCTTTATATACGCCTCGGGTCGGAGGGACGTCAGCATAGTCGCGTCCTATGGCGACCCGAATGTGGCGTGCCGAGCCGACGAGGTTGTTCGTAGGATCGAATGCCATCCAGCCGAAGCCAGGGACCAGGGCTTCCACCCAGGCGTGGGATGCACCTTCCAGAGAGCGATCTTTCTCCTCGGCGGTATCGACATGGAAGAGGTATCCGCTCACATAGCGACACGGGATGCGGAGCGGGCGCACGAGGGCGATCATGATGTGAGCGAAATCCTGGCACACGCCCTGGCGGGTGCGGAGTGCTTCGTCGATGGGGGAGTCTACGCTGGTGCTGTTGGGAACGTAGGCGAACATTGTGTAGATACCCTGATTGAGTTCGATAAGTAACTCCAGGGGGTTGCCGCGACGTTCGCATCTTAGTTCAGCAGCCAACTGTTGCAGGGCTTCGCTGGGATGGGCAAACTCGCTGGGTAACAGCATCTCCCAATAGTCTTCGGCGGCGGTCAGGGCATCGAGATCGGGCCATTCGCCCGCTTCGGAAACGCGTGGTGGCGGCACGGATTGAACTTCGACGATGGAGCGGGCAGTGACTTTGACTTCGGTGTGCGATCCGGCGATGTCGAAGTGATGGACCGTATTACCGGAGAAATCGCGATACTGGGTGATGTTGGCTGCCGGGCTTACATCGAGATGAAAGCTGAGGCAGCGCTGGGTGGCATCGCTGCGCGGTTGCATACGTACCTCCATCATGCTCTCCCGCACCGCGGGCTCGTAGCTGAAGGTCGTTGTATGGCGGACGGAGTAGATCACAGATTCCTCTTAGTTAGTCAATCACTTAGTCCTTTAATCACTAAAAGCAAAACTTAATGATTAAACAATTCAATGACTTAATGATTAAACAATTCAATGACTTAATGATTCAATGGTTCAACTCACCAGCGCGGTTTCCACCGGATAGTCAAAATAGATCTGGTGGATGGAGTTGTGGATTTGCGCGCACTGGTAACGGATGCTCTCGACAAAGATGTTCGCCCCCGACGCCATTATCTCGTCGATCTGGCTGAAGCTTAGAGTGGCGCGCAGGCGGCCGGCGAGGCGAACGGGTTCCTCCGCCCTGCGTTCGGTGAGTTGTCCGATGGAGGTTAACGAGGCATGTACCATGTCGACCGAGAAGCGGACCGAATGCGGGAAAGTCGGGTTGAGAAGGAGAAACTCGGCTACTCGCAGCGGGCGCACTTCCGCGGTATAGACTTTGCAATAGGCTTCGAAGGCCGCGCAGGATTTCAACAGGCCCACCCACTCCAGATATTCTTCGCTTTCGACGGCCTGGTCGAGCGAATTGTGCAGCCACGAGAAGTGCGTGCCGATCAGACGGGCAAGCGCATCCGTGCGTTCCACGCAGCGCCCCAGCTGCATGTATTGCCATCCCTCGCCATGGGCCATGGTGGTTGCGGTGATGCCGTGAAAGAGGTGAACGCCTTCCTGCACCTCGCGGAAAAAACCATAGGAGTGGTGCAGCAGGGCATTGGTCGACGCGGTGCCCGTGACCTTCAAATAAAGCCGGTTCAGTTGCTCCCACATTTCCGAGCCGCATTGTTCCCGTACCTGGCGCAGGTTCTCACGCGCCTTGGTGATGCAGGAGAGGATGGAGGAGGGATTGGTTCTATCCAGAGCCAGAATGTGCGAGAGGGTGGCCGCATCGATTTTGCCGTCCACGGGCGCGGGCGCCTGGGAGGCTTCGAGAAGTTGCAGCCAGCGGCTGGCGCTGGCATCGGGCAACTGGTCGAGACGGAGTTGGAAGTCCACATCCAGCAGGCGCGCGGTCTGCACGGCGCGTTCGAGGTAGCGGCTCATCCAGTACAAGGTCTCCGCTACGCGGGAGAGCATGGTGTTTTCGCGGTGTTGGATCATGCTCGAAGCACCCAGGTATCTTTGCTGCCTCCGCCCTGGGAGGAGTTGACGACGAGCGAACCGCGCCGGAGCGCCACGCGGGTCAGGCCGCCGGGGACGAGGGTGACGTTTTCGCCGTAGAGGATGTAGGGACGCAGATCGATGTGGCGGGATTGGGCTTCTCCTTCGAGAAAGCACGGCGCGCGCGAAAGACTGAGCGTCGGCTGCGCTATGTAGTTGCGCGGCTCGGCCTGGATGCGCTGACGAAATTCTTCTCTTTGTTCGGCGGTGCTGTGCGGGCCGATGAGCATGCCATAGCCGCCGGACTCGCCGACCGCTTTGACGACCAGTTCGTCGAGATGTTGCAGGACGTGATCCCGCTGCGCGCGATCGGTGAGCAAATAAGTTTGCACATTTGGGAGGATGGGATCCTCTCCGAGGTAATAACGGATGATCGCGGGGACGTAAGCGTAGAGAGCTTTATCGTCGGCGATCCCGGTGCCGATGGCATTGGCGAGCATGACGTTGCCGGCGCGATAAGCGTTGAACAGGCCGGGGACGCCGAGGCTGGAATCCCGGCGGAAGCATAGCGGGTCGAGGAAATCGTCATCCACCCGCCGATAGATGACGTCCACGCGCCTCAGACCCGCCGTGGTGCGCATATACACCACATTGTCGTGAACCAAGAGATCACGACCTTCCACCAGCTCGATACCCATCTGCTGGGCCAAGAACGTATGCTCAAAATAAGCTGAATTGAAAACGCCCGGCGTTAGCAGCACTACCGTGGGCTCATGGCGACTGGTGGAGTTCGGCGGGCTCAGCGCGCGCAAAGTGGCAAGCAGCGCCTGCGCGTAGTGATCTACTGGGCAAACTCCGTAGTCTCGGAAGAGCGTGGGGAAAACTTTTTTCAGAACTTTGCGGTTGGCGAGCATGTAGGAGACGCCGCTAGGCACGCGCAGATTGTCTTCGAGAACGGCGAAGCTGCCATCGGGAATGCGGACCAGGTCGGTGCCGCACACGCTGACGTAAATGCCGCGCGGGACGGTCAGGCCGCGCATCTCACGCCGGAAATGACGGCAACTGTAGACGAGTTCGCGGGGTACGATGCCATCGGCCAGAATTCTGCCCCGGTGGTAGACGTCTTCGAGAAAAAGGTTCAAGGCGGCGATGCGTTGCGTGAGCCCGCTTTCGATCTTGCGCCACTCGTTGTGTGGGATTATCCGAGGGAGGAGGTCGTTAGGAAAAACGCGCTCGGTGCCTTCGTCGTTGCCATAGACCGTGAAGGTGATGCCCTGATGTAGGAACGACAGGTCGGCGGCCTGCTGGCTCTTGCGCATTTCCTCGGGCGGCAATCCGAGAAGCGTTTGGAACAGAGCTTGATAGTGCGGGCGCGGGACACCCGGGGCAGAGAACATCTCATCGTAGGCGCCGTCGAGCTCGTAATTCCGGAAGGGCGGCCGGAAAAGTGTACGAGTGGGCTCCGCCGGTGGCAGTGGCCTCATGAAACTTCGTGTTCGACTCTGCGTATGGGGCACAACACAGACTTTATGTGGCCTTCGGGAGCAAGTCCAATTGAAATGTTTTATCGCTGCGATTCGGTTTTCGGTGCTGCATTCATGAGGCGTTCACAATTGCAATCCATATGCAGGCGAGAAGGGCGGATCCGTGCGACGGACCCCTGTTATCCTATGGACGGCAAAGCAGTTATATGACGGGAAGCCGGAGCAGACCTGAGGAGTGGCCGGCGTTCCACCTGGACTTTGAGGAATTTTATGGCCGCACTGATTGATGCCATCGACGTAAAACGCAAGATGTTTTTCGAGTTCGAAGATACGCCGTATGTGTGCTTGGAGGCGGAAGTATCTACGCCAACGGCCCGGGGCGCTCAGACTTTAGTCCGGCTGAAGATGCGCAACCTTCTTACGCGGGCCGTTTTTGACAAGACATTCAAGGCCAGCGACCGGTTCAAGGATCCCGACCTGGAGACGGTGCCGGCGTCTTATCTTTACGGCGACGGAACTGGCTACTACTTCATGGATCAGGAGAGCTTCGAAACCCTGACCCTTTCTGCGGAGATGATGGGCGATGCTCT
Source organism: uncultured Acidobacteriaceae bacterium (assembly GCA_963838315.1). GTDB lineage: Bacteria > Acidobacteriota > Terriglobia > Terriglobales > Acidobacteriaceae > Acidiflorens. Next base: position 28,546 of record CAWIQW010000003.1, on the reverse strand, counting down.
CGACTTTATCGTGGAGGGATCGATCATTCAGTTGCATAAGTACAACGGCAATCCGATCGGCCTGCAGCTACCGCCGCACGTCGAGCTGAATGTGACTTATACGGAGCCGGGGGTTAAGGGAGACACTTCCAGCGGCAGCGTGACCAAACCGGCGAAGCTGGAGACCGGGATTGAGATTCGCGTTCCACTTTTCATTAAAGAGGGAGACACCATCAAGGTTTCGACCGAGACGCGGCAGTTTGCAGGACGGGCGTGAAGACGGGGTGGTTGCGGGCAGAATGCTTGAGGGTTTCTGGACAAAGAGGAATTCACGCTCGCTCACAATCCACCCCATTGTTGGTGTAACTAACTTTGTTGGGTTCGACTCCGCCCGCAATCCTGCGCTCTGCAGTGCCCCTGAGCTCCGGTCAGCGGACGCTTACCTCAAACCGCAAAGGCTTTGCTGTCGCGCTGACGTTCGGATCGTAGTATTCGTATACGCGCGATGCGAATCCCTGCGCATGGATCGGGTATTTTGCCCGCAATCGGTACTGCACTTTGAAAGAATCATGCGGCGCAATGGAATCGAAATACAGGATTGCCTGCGTTGCTGTCATATTGAATTTTTCCAACCGACCGCTTCTTGCGCCCGTGGTTCTCTCCACCATCTTCTGCAAGTCTTCACTCAGCAATTCGAATCCCGGCGGAATCCCCAGATCCACCATCACCATTTTGGCCGTCTTATCCAGGTTGTTGCGGATTTTCGCTGTGCCCGTCACTACCTCGTCCTGGGCCAGCCGCGTGCGATCGTACTTCACTTCGATTTCCAGCGGCTCGGGCGTTGCGGCATGCTGCCAGGGAACAAAGTAGCGCCCGGCGATTTGATAGGCCAGTCCACCTTTTCCGGAAAAACGAATCTCAATCTCGGAGTCGCGATCCGCGCTGGCTTGGGGCAGGACGAACTGGTGGAAAAGATCGTTGTTCTCCTTACCGATTTCCAGAGTTACGACTTTCTTTCCATCGAGCAGAACCTCGGCTGTTCCGCGGGCGTCGCTTCCGCTTTGTTCGGAGGCTTTCAAGAGCGCGCGCAAGGCCATGATTGTCCCTTGGGTCGTCCCCCAATTACCTTCTCCATTCTTTTTTGACGCAATCCAGGCGAGCGCCTTACGAACGAGACCATTGGATCCGTCTGCCTTGAGAAATGCCTGCACGGCGAGTCCGGTCGTCTCCACGGCCGCGCTCTCGCCGGTTGCATAGACGCCGGTTTCGTCCGCCGACCACCACGCGAGGTCGCCCTTCTCCGTCGCCGCGTCCCTCAGCAGTCCGAGTGCCCGGGGCGCCAGTTCCGAGTCCTTGCCGTTCTCTGCGGCGAAATTCGCGACCACCGCGAGCGTGTATGCGTCCACTTTGCCGTCGAGATGTTTCTCTACAAAATGCCGGGCTCGGTCGATCGCCTCGCCTTTGTAATCGGCCGACTCGAGCGCCCACGCGATGTACGCGGTGATGCGCACCAGATCGGCGTTGAAGCGATTCGTCGCTCCTTCGTTGATGAATTGTGCGTCGGGCTTCCAGCTTCCGTCCGTCTGCTGCTGCCGCACCAGCCACTCGCTCGTGCGGGTGATCACCTGTGGGTCCACGTCGTGAACCTTCGCCATGTCGTGGAATTCCATCAGTCCATATGCGGTAAGAACTTTATTGGCCGGAGCGTTGCCGAACCATGAGAATCCCCCTCCGGCGACCTCAAAGGTCAGGAGTCTCTGGTAGCCGGTCGCGACGAAACCTTCGGCCTTCGCGTGAATCTCCGGGGTCAGCTTCTTTGTCCGTTTCATGTAATCGAGCGCCAGCACGTTGGGATAAGTAGCCGACGAAGTCTGCTCGAAGCAGCCGAAGGGCATGCGCAGGATGCCGTCCATCCCCTCGATCACCTGGCTTAACGGCCCGGGGTAGAGCCGGACGAAAATCTTGCTTGCATCCGGGATAGAGGTTTCCGGGAAGCTCACCGTGTGACGCGCCGACGAATCCAGCCGTCCGCTGAAGACGATTTCCTTGGCCTCACCATTGGGCACAACCTCAATCTCGCGCACCACAGTGTCTTCGCGTTGCGAGCTGCCGTTCATGCGGCCGTTGAGCGTGAGTTTGAATTTGCCGATCCTCTCCGCCACGATGGTGAATTGCGCCGCGCCTACTTGCCCAGCGCCGACCGCGACGCTACGCTCGCGCGCGCCTTCCAGCGAGAACCAATCGCCGGGTTCCAGTTTCAAATCCACGTCGCCGGCGTGGCCTGCGTAGTTGTACACAGCCACGGGGATGGAGACCGTATCTCCCTGCGTCAGGGTCACGGGGAGATCGAGGTCGACAAAGAAATCCTGGAAGACCTTGAGTTCCGAAGTTCCGGTTCCGAGCGCGCCCGTTTGCGTGGAGGCGAGCATTGCCATGCGCCAGGTTGTGATCGAATCGGCCAGCGGGATCGTGATGCTCGCTTTGCCTTCGCCATTGGTAACGATCTCGGGATTTATGTAGAGCGCTTCGGGGAAGTAACTGCGGACATGACCGCCTAGCGCAGCCGAGGCGTCAGGTCCGCCTTTCGCCCCCGCGTCCTCTTTAGTTTTCTTGGCGCTTTGGAGTTGCACCAGTTCGGTAATATTGCGGCCGTTCATCGCCAATGCTGGACGGGCAGCGTCACTGATTACTGCATCCATAGTCATCACTTGGGCCGCACCCGCAGCAACTTCCACCACTTCATTGACGGCGCCGATCTGCAATGTCGCCGAAAGGACACCGCGGTCCCGGGCCGCGAGGGAGATCACTCGAACGCTGGTTCTGAATCCAGCCGACTGGACTTGCACGCTATAGCGCCCCGGAGGCAATGCCGCGAAAGAAAACTTTCCTGCCGCGTCCGCTAAGGTATTTCGAGTGCTTTTATCCTCCTCGCGTTGAATCTGAACCCGCGCGCCCGAAACCACGGCGCCGGTCAAATCCGTTACCGTACCGTCGATTTCGGCAAGACCATTCGCGGCTCCAACGCCGTGTTCCATCCGCATCGTGATTGTATTTTCCGCCGACCGCCAGGCATTCCATTGCGGTTGGCTCGACACCCATGCGGTTCTAGGCTCCAGCCACAATGTAAGGTCGTCCGCCGTGCCAAACGTGCGGTCGGGGCCCGCGCTCGTCACCTGATACGAGCGGTAGTTTCCATTCCGCCAGGGCGCAACATTGATACGCAGCTCTGTGCCCCACGCATCGCGCGGCGAGTGGCCGTCTGCATCTTTCAACTCTTTGAATGCCCGGAACACACTCTGCTGGTCGCGCAGATCCGTCATCTTCGCGGCAAGGCCACGAACGTAGTCGAGGAGCGCATTTTGGTAGCGCGCCCTCGCATCGGCCTTTTCCGTCTCTGGCAACGCGCGGCCAGCCTCGCTTTCGAGCGTGTGCGGCGCAACCGTTTCCGCCGCCGCAAACAGCGCCCGCGCAGCGCGATCATGCGCCTCGTCGGACCCGTCTTCCGCGGGCTCGATGACCTGCGTCGAAGAGAGCGAATGGATTTCATAGTGCGGCTTCATCAATTCCTGTTCCAGATAGAAGAAGACTTTTGCGAAGCCCGGCTGTTTCTCGGCCAATGCGAAGACCGCCTGATCTACAATCTCCAGTCCCAGCGCGGCGCTGACGCCTTCGCCTTTTTGATTGGTGACGTGGAAATGCACTCGTGCTTCGCCGCCGGGCAAATAACTCCTGGCGTCGGCTACGGTTTCGATATGCAACTCCTCGGCAGGCTGCACGAACAGCAGCCTTTGGTCCTCGACCTCGCGGCCGTTGCGCCCGATCGCGTAGGCATCGATCGTCAGTGTCCCGCTCATCTCTGGACCGACGACCAAGCTCATCTCCGCGCGTCCGTTCTCGAGATCGACGTCGCGCGTCAGAATGGTCTGCCCATCGCGCACCAGATCGATATAGGCGGCTCCGCGTTGCCGCGTCGACAGCACCGCGATCTCCAGGCGATCGCCCGTCTTGACCACTGCGCGGGATGTGCGCAGCAGCACCTGGTCTTCTCCCGCCCGCGTTTCCAGCGTTACGGTCTCCGAGGCGCGATTGCCTTTGTGATCGTCGGCATCGATGCGCAAAACGCTGTTGGCGTCGTTGCCCGAAATCCGAATGGTGGCGATTCCGGCCTCGTCGGTCCGCACTCGATCCTGGGCAGCGGCCGTACGCACGACCAGGTCCGCTTTGGCCGGCGTTCCGTCCGGATACGATGCCAGAACGAACACTTCATTCTCCAAGCCCAGCACCAGCTTGCCGCCTTCAGGAACAGCGGTAATCAGCAACGATGTTGGGCTAACGGTGATACGCTCGCCTCGCGTCTCCGAGTGTTCGGCCGCATCCTTCACGGTGGCTTCCACGACGACCGGGGCCGCGCCTTGGCGCTTTCCATCGCCGGCAAACAATTGCGGCAACACCAGATCAAAGCGATAGGCTCCATCGCGATCCGTACGTCCCTTTGCCGACGCCGCGTCGAAAAGCTCCGCATCCATTCCCGACGCCTTCATCGTGACCGCTGCATTGTCCACAGGCTTGCCAAAAAAGTAATTTGCCTTCACTTTGCCGGTGACGTGATCGCCAGGCCGGTAATCACGCTTCGGCTTGCCGTTTTTCGAATCGAACTCGATCGCCACGCGGAACTTCGGCAAGACGTAGCGCTCCACATTCACGGCCAATTCGGCGGCGCTCGCCTCGCTTATCTTCGCGTGAACGTGGTACGTTCCCAGATTCACTTCGTCGGCCAACGTAAGTTCTGCCGATGCCACGCCGAAATTATCGGTCGCGGTACTTTTGCGGAAGACCTTGTTCCCGCGCGGGTCTTCTACTTCGAAGGTCAGCGCGCGGCCGGCCGCGGCATGTCGATCGGCGCGGTCCAACGCCAAGGCGCGCAAATGAATGGTCTGCGCTGGCTGATAGATCGGCTTCTCGCTGGTCAGCAGCACGGAGACTTTGTCCTCGAGCTGCACCGTTTCCGTGGTTTCCACGTGGCCCAGCGGCGTATCGGCCGAGAAGCGCACAGGAAAACTGCCCGTCAATCCCTCGGGGAAATGGAAATCCGCCGCGAAGGATCCCCGGCGGTCGAGTTCTCCAGCAAACAGCAACTTGGGAGTGTGATCGGGATCGAGCAGTTCAATCCTCACTTTTCCCCGCTTGACGATAAGAGCCGTTTCGCCGGCGCTGGAAGTGGTGACGATTACCCGCATGGCTGCAGGCGCTCCCGCGATATACGATCGCTGCCCCAGAACGCGCAGCACGGGCCGTTCGAGAATCTCCGACAGCGAGAGTATCTCTTCCATATCTGGCGTCGTCTGGTTTTCATAGCGCAAAGTAAACCGCACGCGCTGCCACACCAGTTCATCCAACGTCATCCGCTCGCCGGGAACTATCCTCGCCTTCCAGATCGCGCTTCCTTCGATTACGCGCTTAAGGCGCTTCACTTCGCCAAGGACGTGATCCTCCGGGCTCAGCAACTCCAGCTTCAGCTCCGCCTCGCCGGTGTGGGCGGCTTCGTAGGGCACGGAAAAGGCAAGAGCATCGCGAAAATATACGGCTGAGATTGTTCTCGACTCGGCGTTGCCAAAGGTCGCCGCAACTAGCAGTGCTAATCCTGAGAGAGCTTGAAACACACGAAACATGGCGCGTCCTCCTCGCGGGAAGCGGCCAACCGCCGCGCCGCGCTTTGTCGTTCAATCGGAGTTCGCGCCTGGTTCGGAGTTTTGCAGACTTTTTTTCGAGGAATTTGTGGGAAGTTACTATCTTTACCTGTTATCGAAATCTATTCTCGGAAACCACTGGCTTGCGGATAGTTACCGCTGACGCCAGTGCGCACCATCCTGACTGCTCCAAACCTTGCCGGCGTCTGTGGTTAGCAAAAAGGCCGCCTTTTCGTTCGCCACAGCCGCCTCGTCTTTGGTCTTCGCCAAAGCTTCGCCGCTGACTGTCGTCGTCGACTCGATGCGCACCGCCTTGCCCGCCCATTGCGGTTTGACCTTCTTCCATTTCTTGCCCTCATTGCGGCTCAGGAAGAGACTGCCCTCGTCATCGAGAGAAAGGATCCGTTTACCTTGCGACACACTTGCCAAAAGCGGCCGGTCGGATGGGGCCGTGCGTCCGCGGCGCTCTCCGCGCGTTGCCGTCAGCACCTGATCGCTCACGTTGGCCGATTCAGTTTGGATCGTGGTTGCGCCCGCGGCCACCTCAACCACCTCTGAGACGGATCCCACGTCCAGAACGGGTTGCAGCATGGCCATTTCGCTGGGTTTCAACTCGATCGACTCATCGCCCGTCCTGAAGCCACTCGCCGTCGCTGTCAACCGGTACTGTCCGGCAGGCAGTTGGGTCAGATGGAAGGTGCCATCGGCGCCGGTTGTCGTTTGTCGCGTCTTGCCAGCCGCATCGCGCACAGTAACCGTGACCCCCGCGATGGAGGCCCCAGCTCGGTCCGTGACGCGGCCAGAGATTCCCGCAAGCGTCTGGCCTTCGCCGCCCGCGCCCTGAATCTGCAACGCAGGCAGTTCGTTTTTCTTGGCCAAGGCGTCTTGCGTCGCCGCCGCTGGTGTGTTCGCGGGCGAGAGCTGTTGAAGTTGGGTGAAATTGCGACCATTCAACGGCAAATTGGCTTTCGCCGTCGTGCTGACGGTGCTCTGCGCGAGCGTCGAGTCGGTCGTCTGCACCGAGCCGATCATCCCCCCAACAACAGTAGGAGCGGCAGCGGCTGTCTGCGAAGGTACGCCAGAAGTCTGGTTCTCTTGCCTGGAGACGTGTAACGTTGGCGCGTTCTTCAAGGCCGGGCTCGGTACCGGCGCGTTTTGCGCCAAGCCGTTTTGAGGTTTAGCGGGTCGCTCAACGAGCTCCGAATTGGCGGCAGGCGTCCGATCCGCGTTGCTGGTCGGCGCGATCCCGGTTCCAGGCCGCTCGCTCGGCCTAACGCTTGCGATCTGTTGAGCGGTCTCGGGCGTGCCATGCGGCCGGATATAAATCATCACTGCAATCAGCGCACACGCAAGCGCTGCCGCGGGCGCTCCCAGCGGCACCAGCCACCGCCCCGTCCATCGTTGCCACGCCCATTGTTTCTCCGGCGTTATCGCGGCCGGTTGCGGCTCCTCATGCGACTGCATCAGGAATACAGCTTTCCGGCACTCCCCGCATTCGGCCAGATGCGCGAGCATCCGCTCCTGTTCCCGCGCCGTAGCGGCACCCTCCACGAACACACTGAGCTGATCAGCGTCTGGATGTATCCCGGGTTGGAGATTCCGGCTCAACCTTGCCCGTCCTTATTGGAGATCGGTTCACCCTCCGATTTTTGCAGCAACTTACGCAGATTGATATCCACATCCCTGGGATCGGTCCCGAGGGCCTCCTCGGCCGCGCGCCGGCTCAGACCCCGCGCCCTCAGAGTCCGCAGCAGCTCTTTGCGCAGACGCTCGGTGGCGCGCTTCAGTTTGCGGCTGATCGTCGCTTCATGAACTCGCAGGACGCGGCTCAACTCATGCAGGGTATGCTGGTCCAGGTAATAGGCCGAGAGCAAAAAGCGTTCCTCCGCGGAAGCCTCGCTCAGCGTCTTCTTTATAGCGAGCCGTAAATCTTCTACCCGTTCGAGGTCAGGCGCCTCGGAAACCGATGCCGCCGGCTCGATCTCACCCAGTTCGGTTTCCCGTCCGGTTTTCCGGTACTGGTTGACGCGCCGTTGCGCCAGGATCGCCCGTAGCCATCCCATGAGCGAGCCTCGGCCGGAGTATCGCAGCAGCGGAGACCAGCGCCGGCCTTCGCGCTCCCCCAACCCGTACAGCTCGGAGTAAAGCGCGCTCGCCAGCTCTTCGCCCAACGCCGCCGATCCTGTCATATCCACCGCGGCTCTGGTCAGCGGCTCCCGATATTGCGCGAGGAAGCGGCGCCATGCCGACTCGCGACCCAGCGCGCAACCACGGGCAAGAGCAAGCTCCTCCAGATGCAGCGCCCGCCAGAACATTTCCCGCTGCCGCTCATTGGCATGTTTTTCCGGGTCGAGGCCGTAATTTTCCGCGCCTCCTATCGTCTCCAGGGCCTGCGCAAATTCCGCACTGCTCACGTGGACCAACTCCGCGGCCGCCGCTCGCCAAAGCTCTTCGCCCAGCTTTTCGGGCAAAAGCCCGTTCTCCGGACCGAGTTCCATCGCAAGAGCAATTTCATCCGCCACAGACGCGGCGCGCTCTTCTGCGGTCGAAGATTCTGCTTGAGTAATGTTGGCAGGCGGTATATCCACTCGGGCTCATTAAATCACATCGTGGCGCAGTGGCCCTAAGGACTTGCTACCGCGCCTTCGGAAAGAGCTCGCTGAAGAGCCCCCATCCAGTATGCGGTGAAGCGCCTGGAAACAGTGGCATCCGGAACCAGCAAGTCGAAGGCATGATATGCGCCCGGCACAAGCAGCAATTCCGTGGGCACGCCCGCTGCTGTCAGGCGCTTGGCATATTCGATATCCTCCTCGACGAACAGGTCTAGAGATCCAACCCCGATGAATGCGGGAGGGAGCCCTTGCAGATTCGTGACGCGCGCGGGCACAGCCCCGGAAGGCACGTTGGCCGATCCGGCAGGCTTGCCTAACAATGATGTCCAGCCAAAGACATTCTTCTGCGGTGTCCAAATGAACGTACCGATATGGGGTGGAACGGGACGTGTGCTCCCGGTGCGATCGTCGAGCATTGGATAAATCAGGAGCTGAAAGGCTACCGGAATCTCTTTGCGATCTCTGGCGGCGATGGCCAGCGCGGCGGTATGGCCTCCTCCTGCACTTAGACCACCAATGGCAATGCGTTTACGGTCCACGCCCAGATCAGCTGCATTGTTATAAAGCCACCTTAGAGCGGCATAATTGTCTTCAAGCGAGCCCGGAAAATGCGTCTCCGGGGCAAGACGATACTCAACAGACACCACGAGGCAGCCGCAATCCTGGGCCGTCTTCTGTAAAGTAGCTGGAAACTGGATCGCATGGCCTGCGACGTATCCGCCGCCGTGAATGTGGAGAAGCGCCGGCCGATTCTTACTGCCTGGCGCAGGGTCAAAGATGAAGATTGGAACTTCGGGCGCACCCTTTGGCCCAGGTATGAGGCGCTGAGAGGGTTGCGGAGCCGGCGGAGGCAGAGTGGGCCATGGCTGTCCTTTGCGCTCAACCAGCAGTGTGTCTGCATTCAATGGAGTCTTGGGAAGGGCTCTGACCGCTGCGACGAGTTCAGGATCGACGAGTCCGTACGGGTCGGTCGAATCTGGAACGGGAGTCGCATCCGGCGCTGATTCGGATGCGATGAGCAATGAGGGGGTGACGCCCAGCGCCACAGTTGTGGTGAGCGCGTTCTTCATAAACTGGCGCCGGTCAAAATACATTGGTTTGTCCTCCGATAGCCTGGTTGGCATTGCGAACTCCTACGGATTCAAAGGTGCAGCTAGCCTTGCGGCAGAATTTCGATCTTGGCCGAGCCGCCTCTAGCTTGTGCGGCAAAAGCGTCCTGGAAGTTTTCGAGCGGGAAAGCGTTGATATTAAGCTTGTCCAGCCCCATCTGCGGCAAAAGACCGACAGCGCGATCGTGGGTGTAAGGATTAATGAAAGAGCCGACGATCGTTAGTTCGCGCGCGTAGACTTCGAAGGGACGGATACTGGCCGTGGCCTGCATTGCTGCGACCCCGAAGAGCAGAATCGTTCCACCTCGGGCGGCCGAGTTCACCGCCTGTTCAAAGGTCGCCGGCGCGCCGACAGCATCGATGACGCAGTCGAATCCACGGCCCTGCGTAGTTCCTGGCATGCGATCGCTCGGTTGTCCCGGATCGACGGCTTCATCGGCGCCAAATTGAAGGGCACTCTTGCGACGCGACTCCTGCGGTTCGCTCACGATGATCACACCTGCCCCTGCGAGGCGGGATAACCGGGTCAACATCAGTCCGATCAGGCCGGCACCGATAATCAGGACAGTGGATCCCGAGCGCATGTTGAGACGATCCATGCCGTGAATACAACAAGCCAGGGGCTCCGCCAGGCAGCCCAGGCGCGCGTCGACACTTGAAGGCAGCCGGTAAACGGCGCGGGAGGATACGACCATGGCCTGTGAAAACCCGCCATTCAGATGAACCCCATACGCGCGCAAATCAGTGCACAGATGCTCACGCGCGGAACGGCAATAACGGCAGACGCCACAGAAGGTGTTCGGTTGGACTGAAACAAGGTCGCCCTCGGCTAAGCCGTCCACTTTTCCCCCCACGGCATCGACGACTCCTGCTACTTCGTGGCCCAGCACTACCGGTGCGCTCGCTGGAAACTCGCCCTTGAGGATGTGGGTATCGGTGCCGCAAACGCCGGCTGCGAGTGGGCGAAGCCGGACTTCTCCAGGCCCTGGTTCGGGTAGCGTGAGTTCATCCAGGCGCAGGTCTCCGCGGCCGTGAAAGCGGACTGATTTCATTCGAGAGCCGATGTCCCGCGTGTTCGGAGCGTGGTTGAGATCAGGCATGATTCTCCGTGGTTGAAACCGCCGCCTCAGAACCGTTGCGGCGCATATTCTTTCCGGCAGCGTCGAACAGGTGGCATGTTTCCGGACGAAGTCGAAACGATACCCGATCGCCCGGGCGGGCGGCTGTCTCCCCGCCGGTTTGCACGACAAAAGTTGTTCCGTCAGGCAGACGCGTATGCAGATAGGCTCGCGATCCCAAACGTTCCAGCACTTCAACTTCGCCACGCAGTTCCCCGTCTGGGTGCACAGCAACATGCTCAGGCCGAATCCCCAATTTCACTTTCTGTCCGATGGCCGGCTTTTGCGGGGGCGTCGGCACGGTCACGCCTTCGCCATTTGCCAGGAGCAGCGTTAAAAGCTGGCTGCTGACGTGCTCCACCTGCGCCCCTAGAATGTTCATCTTCGGGGCGCCAATGAAGCCCGCGACAAACAGCGTCGCCGGATGCCGGTAAAGCTCCATTGGAGATCCCATTTGCTCGATTCTCCCGTGGTTGAGGACCACGATGCGATCTGCCATGGTCATTGCTTCCAATTGGTCATGGGTAACATAAATCATCGTGGCGTCGAGTTCGCGGTGCAGTCGAACCAGTTCCAGCCTCATCTGTCCTTGGAGGGAGGCGTCTAGATTGGACAATGGCTCGTCGAGAAGGAAAGCCTGGGGCTGGCGAACCATGGCGCGGCCGATCGCCACCCGCTGCATTTGTCCGCCGGAGAGCTGGCGCGGTTTCCGCTCCAGTAGCGATTCCATTTCCAAAACGCGTGCGACAGCACGCACCTTCTCATCGCGGTCCTTTTCCGGAACCCCAGCCAGGCGCAAGCTGAAACTCATATTCTCGGCTACAGTCATGTGCGGATAGAGCGCGTAACTTTGAAAGACCATTGCTAATCCGCGTTTTGCGGGAGGAACATTCTGGACTGGAGTCCCGTTAATCAAGACCTCTCCACTGGTGACTTCCTCCAATCCGGCGATCATGCGCAACAAAGTAGATTTACCGCTTCCCGATGGCCCCACAAAAGCAATGAATTCGTGGTCCACGATGCGCAAGTCAATGTCATGAATGACTTCGTGGTCGCCGAATCTCTTGCTTACTTTCCTTAGTTCTACATTTGCCATGATTGTGGCTGTCCTCTACTTGACTGCGCCAAACGAAAGGCCGCGCACCATTTGCCGTTGACTGATCCACCCAAAGATCAGGATGGGAGCGATCGATAGCGTCGAAGCCGCCGAAAGCTTCGCCCAGAACAGACCCTCGGGACTTGAGAATGACGCCGTGAAGGCCGTAAGTGTCGCGGCTTTCACCGTCGTCAGGTTCAGACTCCAGAACGATTCATTCCAACATAGGATGATGGAAAGCAGGGCTGTCGAAGCGATGCCCGGCGCACACAGGGGAAGCAGCACATGGAACAATTCTTCGGCTTGTGTAGCGCCATCCATGCGGCTGGCCTCGAGGATAACGGCGGGCACCTCACGAAAGAAGGAGAAAAGCATCCAGACCACGATGGGCAGGACGCTGATCCCGTCGATAAGAATCAGCCCGAAGACATTGTCGAGCAGTCCCAGGTCTCGCCATAGCAGATAGATCGGGACCAATACGCCGACCGCGGGCAACATTTTCGTGGAAAGCATCCACAATAAAATGTCGCGCGTCCAGCGAGTCGGGTAAAACGCCATGCTATAAGCGGCGGGAATAGCCAGCGCCAGAGCGAGAAGCGCGGAGCCCACCGAAACCGCAATGCTGTTTTTTGCGAACGCCAGATAGTCCGCTCGTTCAAGAACCGCAGAGTAATTCTGCAATGTCGGATGAAAAAATACAGCGGGTGGCGTCGCGACGGCGGCGATCTCGGTCTTGAAACTGGTTAAGAACATCCAGAAGACGGGAAAGAACATGACCAGTGCAACGGTCCAACCGATTAGGGTTCTGCGCCAATTCGTTCGCCGCTCGCTTTTCATCTCGAAGACTCCAGATTGCGCCCGACGATCCGCATGAGAAAGATGCACACAATGTTCGCCAGAACGATCGCGATGACGCCGCCCGCCGATGCCCGACCAACGTCCCAGCCCAGCAGTGCGTCGCGAAAGATCAGATATGCCAGGTTGGTGGAATCGAGCCCCGGACCGCCTCCTGTCGTCACATAAATCTCAGCGAACAGGCTCAGAAAAAAAATTATCTCGATCATGGCCACGACCGCCATCGGTCGCAAAAGATGAGGCAACTGAAGATGACGGAAGAGGGCGACGCGGCCTGCGCCGTCCAATCGCGCGGCTTCGACCTGCTCGGGATTGAGCGACTGGAGCGCGGGCAGCAGGATAAGCACGGCAAATGGCGTCCACTCCCAGGCCACAATCACCACAATCGAGAGCAGCGGCGCGCGGGAGAAAAACTCGATGGTACCGAAGCCCAGCGAGCGCGTGATCCATGCGAAGAGCCCGAAGACCGGATTCATCAGCATGTTCTTCCAGATGAGCGCGCTGACCGTCGGCATCACGAAGAATGGAGCAACTACCAGCAGGCGGCACATATTCCGGCCCGGAAAATCGAGATCCAGGAGAAGCGAATAGAGTGTGCCGAGAACCAACGTGATGCCGAGAACGAGTCCCACCAGAAATAACGTGTTTCCCATCGCAATCCACAGCGCGCGGTGGGTCAGCAAGTCGACATAATTGCTAAAGGCGACGAAAACTTTTTTCCCGGGATCGAGCAGGTTGTACTGCTCCGCGGAAAACCAGAGCGTCATCGCCAGCGGCACTACCATCCACAAGAGCAGCAACCCAACCGACGGCGCGAGCAGCCACCCGCTGTGCGTGCGTCGGATTGGTTTCGTGACAATAGCTCCCGTCACTTTGCGGTTCGCCCTTTCACCGCGCGTTCCGCTTCTGCCTGCGATGCAGCCAGTGCCTGCTCAACGGAAGTATGCCCAGCTAGCGCCGCGCTGATTTCCTGTCCGACTTCTGTGCCGAGGGCCTGAAACTCAGGAATCCCTACGTATTGAATTCCCACGTAAGGAACGGGCAAGACGCTTGGCTTGGTGTAGTCCGCGTTCACAATCGCTTCGCGAACCAGAGGCGCGAACGGCGCCGCTTTAAGGTACTCCGGAATCCCGTAGGTCGACGCTCGCGAACCTGGAGGAACGCGCAGCCATCCAAAACGCTTGCCAACTTTGGCAATATAGTCCCGGCTGGTTGCCCACTCGACGAACCGCCTTGCGCTGTCAACATGTTTTGAGGTGGCGGGGATCGCCAGTCCCCAACTCCAGACCCACGCGGCGCCGTTAGGAACCTTGGCGATAGGTGCCTTTGCAAACCCGGTGGTCGTCGACACCCGGCTCTGAGCCGGATCCAGAAAATACCCGGCGGCGGAAGTTGCGTCGATCCATATGGCGCAATTGCCATTCGCGAAGAGGGCGCGGTTTTCGTTGTAGCCATCGGTCGTCGCTCCCGGAGGACCGTAGCTCCTGAGCAAGTCCACATAAAAAGTTGTAGCTTCCACCCACGCCGGACTCGTGAGTTCGGGTGTCCAATTGAGATCGAACCAGCGGCCGCCAAATGTGTCCACTAGCGTGCTAAGGTATGCGACATTCCCTCCCCACCCCGGCTCGCCCCGCAAACAGATGCCATAAACACTGTGATCGGGATCGTGCAGCTTTTGCGCGTAGGAGCGAATTTGTTCGTAGCTAGGCTGGTTGGGCATTTCCAACCCGGCCTTTTCAAACAGGTCCTTGCGATAGTAAGTAAAGGAACTCTCGCTGTAGAAGGGTAGGGCGTAGACCTTGCCGTGATAGGAGAGCCCCTGCCGCACTACGCTGAAGATGTCGTCATAACCGTAATTGGTTCCCAGGTCGTCGAGTGGAAGGACCCACCCCAGCTCTCCCCAGAGCGGAGCTTCGTAGGAGCCAATGGTAATCACATCGAAGGTATTGCTGCCCGTCGCAATGTCGACCGTCAGGCGCTGGCGCAGAACATTCTCACCCAGTACCACCCAATTCACTTTAATCCCGCTTTGCTTTTCGAATTCGGAAGAGAGTTGCTGCATGAGGATCATGTCGGCATTGTTGACGGTGGCGATGGTGATCTCGCCGCGATGCGCTGGCCGATAAAAAATCCACGCAATCAGCGCAACGGTCAACAATAATGCGAGAAGTTTCCCACCCCAGTTCACCTGTCAGCCCTCATGTCTTGTGTGCGGCGAAGTCGCGCTCTCTGATCAGTTTTGCCTGCGACCCGGGAGAGAGCGCATTGTCGCGTCATCCCAGATCGACAATCTTGCCGGGGTTCATCAGGTTCTGTGGATCCAAGGCTCTTTTTAGGGTGCGCATCACTTCAAGAGCTTCTCCGTGTTCCTCTTGCAGGTATTTCATTTTTCCGAAACCAATCCCGTGCTCCCCGGTGCATGTGCCCTGCATTCGCAAGGCGCGCTGCACGGTTCGTTCCGCAAATTGGCTCCCTTCCTCGCGCTGAGAGGGAATATTCGGATCGAGCACGCACAGGACATGGAAGTTGCCATCGCCAACATGGCCGACGATGGTTGCCGGAAATGAAACCTGGGCCAGATCATTCTTGGTTTCGGTGATGCACTCCGCGAGTTGTGAAATGGGTACGCATACATCCGTGATCAGCACCTCTGCGCCCGGAACGAGGGCGTGGGTCGCGTAGTAAGCGTTGTGTCTGGCGTTCCACAGCTCATCTTTATCTTCCAGGTTGGTCTTCCACTGAAATCCCTTGGAGCCATGTTCCTCGGCTAGAGACTGCAGCAGGGTGGCCTGATCTTTCACGTCGCGGTCATTCATGCCGTGAAACTCGAAGAACAGCGTGGGCAAAACGGGGAGATCAATCTTCGAGTAGCGGTTGATCGCCTCGATCTGTTTGTCGTCGAGAAACTCGACTCGCGCCACGCCAATCCCGAATTGAATGGCTTCGATGACGGTTTCGACGGCGCCACGTGTCGTCTCAAAAGCGCAGACCGCCACCGAGGTCGTCTCTGGCAAGGGATGCAGCCGCAGCGTAATTTCGGTGATAACTCCAAGTGTTCCCTCGGAGCCTATGAACAGATGCGTCAAGTCGTAACCGGCAGACGATTTGCGCGCCCGGCTGCCCGTCTTGATCACACGGCCATCCGCAAGAACAATCGTTAGAGCCAGCACGTTTTCTCCCATCGTGCCGTAGCGCACAGCCGTGGTTCCCGAAGCGCGTGTCCCCGTCATTCCTCCGATCGTGGCATCGGCTCCCGGATCGACAAAAAAAGTCAGACCGGTATTGTTTAGCGCTTTCACGAGCTGCATGCGTGTCACGCCCGCTTCGACCGTCGCGTCACAGTCCTCGACGCTGACGCGCACAATCTTGTTCATTTCATGGAGGTCGATGCTGATGCCTCCCCGTATGGCGTTCACCTGGCCTTCGACGGAAGTCCCAGCCCCGAAGGGGATCATCGGAATGCGGTAGCGCGCGCCAATCTTAACGATTTCACTGACTTCATCTGTGCTCTGCGGGAAGCACACGATGTCGGGAAGCGCGGGCGGAAGATGCGATTCGCCATGGCTATGAAGCTCACGCTGCGACTCGCCGGTTGTCGTCCGCGAGCCGAGTAACGATTTGAGCTCGGCAACGGCAGACAGGAGAGCGGCCGCACGGTCGGCAGAATCTTTATTAGAAGACATTTCTTCCATACCACTTTCATGGTGATCGAGATCAGTGCTCATCATTTCCCGCTACCAGTTGTTCGCCGATATCCGGATTTCGGCGATCGCAGATCAAAAGATAAACTTGGCACTAAATTGAAGTTGCCGGGAAGTCGTTGACGTACTGGTGATCACGCCGGGAGTCGCCGTGGTGTAAAGAGCCGCATTCGGAAAGCCGAAGTTCGTGTGATTGGGCAGGTTGAATATGTCGAGTCGTAGCTGCGCATTCGTGCGTTCCGTGATCTTTGTCTCCTTGGCGACAGAAAAATCGATCTCTCTCACCCCCGAAGCAACCAGCGTATTTCTTCCCAGATTCCCGAAGATGCCGGGCGCCTGAAGCTGAAAGGCGCTCGCATCGAAACCGATTACTCCACTCGGAGTAATATGCACACCGGTGGGATTGTTGCTTCGCCCTGGCACCAGGTCAGGTCTCTCTGCGGCGGCCGCAGCGCCCGCTTGTCCCACTTCCGCCTGATCGATACCGTCGTACACGCTATAGGGGGTGCCTGAATGCACCGCGGCAATGAGACTCAACTGCCAGCCATCCTTGATGCGACTCCCCTGGAATGGCAACTGCCAGATAACATTGCTCGTAAAGTTGTGACGAAGATCAAAATCACAAGGACCGTAGTCCACATTGCGATTGACATTTGCGAGATTGCCGGCCTGGAGCCCAGCTGTTTGTCCATTTGGACCTATCGAGTCATTTCCAGTGTAATAAGACCCATAGTCCAGGCACTTAGAGTAAGTGTAAGCAGCCCGAAATTGCACATTCCTGCCGAAACCCCGATCAACTGCCGCTTCAAGAGAGTTGTAGTTCGATGTCCCGATGGCAAAGCGGTCGATGATGCTGCCAAGGTTTGGATTTACAGTTAACGTTGAGGGACATGAACCCCCGTATGCTTGATAATTCCGCACAATCGTCCCGTCCGAAAGCACGGAGGTGGGCAAACACGGGTTCGTTTCCTGGCCGATGAACAAATGATTTGCCTTCGAGCCGACATAACCCAACGTCAACACTGTGTGTGGGAATATTTCGTTCTGAATATTCAGGTTGTATTCCATGATGTAGTCGTTCATCTTGGGGTTATAGGCGGTCTGCTGACCCCCGCCTGGTAACCCGGACCCCACTCCGTTGGCGAAAGGATTGGGAATGGTCGGAAATAAAATTTGAGTTACGTTGTAGATGGGCGGATTGAACAAGTAGGCGATGGCCACCTGCATCTCGAGGGGAAGATCCGCGAACGCTCCGAAGCCGCCGCGTATCGATGTTTTCTGGTTACCGAAGACGTCCCAGGCAAAACCAACTCGTGGCTCGAAATTCCACTTTGTTACATTGTGCTCAAAAGCTTGCGGGACATGGGTAAAGCCGGTATCTGTCGCCGGGTTAATCAGGTTATACAATTTGCCGTGAGCTTCAACCGGATTCGTCTCAAAATCATAGCGAAGCCCAAGGTTCAGAACGAAACGGCGGTTTACCTGGAACTTGTCTTGAATGTACGGAGACAGGTTCGTGTGCCGCATCTGACGGCTCGAATCATTTGCGGTGGTCGGGACGCCCACGAAAGCCAAGGGCTGATTTTGCAGGAATGATTGGAAGGCAGGCTCTATCCCGAGTGAGAGAGTTGAAAAATTAAAGTAAAGGCCGTTGTACGCGGCAATTCCGCCGTTCACGATCGGAATGTTGGCGTCGACATAGTGTCGAACGACTTCCATTCCAAATTGCAGTGAATGACGACCCTTCGTCCACGACACCTGGTCACGGAACGTAAAGCGGTTCACTAATTCCTGTGCGGCGTCATCAATACCGATCGTGGCAAGACCGCTCACTTGAATGCGGCCGATTGCGTTGGATCCGGGAACCATCAATAAATTCGGGTTATACCGGGTCTGGACGCTGATATTGGACCTGACATAGGAAAAGTGCCCAACGTTCAGCATCGTGGGTGAGATCACTTTGCGCTCCTCAAATGTCAGGTACTGATTGCGCTGCGTGTCATCATCCGTGGTCACTGGGTCTTGCCGGGCGGTTAGATTCGCGCCGTCGATTTCGTAGCTGCCAAACAGAGAATCGGAAGAAGAGAGTGTGTGATCGATGCGGATGATCCCGTAATTTTCACCAAGGGGCTGGGAAAGCGCGGACGTGTTAGAAGCGCTGCCTGTGGGATTGCCGTTCGCATCCAGGATTTCTGCGCCGGTTGGCATTGGATACGTAGCCAGATAGCTGGCGATGCCCGGGTTGACTCCGACATTTACCAACTGGCCAGCCTCACAGTTTGTCGGATACTGTGTCGTTTGCGTACAAGGCAAGATTCCGTTCCGGAAGTTCTGATCGGGAACAATCGAAGTCACGGGCACGGTCAGGGATTGCCTCAACCCCTCGAAGTTCGTAAAAAAGAAAGTCTTGTTCTGTTTGATCGGCCCGCCAAACGTGCCTCCGAACTGGTTGCGGCTGAAGGGCAGCGGACCAGAACGTGGGTCAAAGAAGTTGCGCGCATCCATGGCACTGTTGCGCGCAAATTCATAGCCGGATCCGTGATATTGATTGGTTCCCGACCGGATGGCCGCATTTACGACTGCGCCGTTGCCGCCATATTGCGCCGTGTAGGTGTCGGTGAGCACCTCAAATTCGGCGATTCCATCGACGCCCAGCGTGGTTCCGACAAGATTCGCCCCCGTGCCGTTGCCCCATACACCGGCCGTATCGGTTCCGTCGAGCAGGAACAATTCACCCTGCGGTCTGCCGCCGGCAACCGAGAACCTCTGCGGCGATCCGAAGCCAAAGGGGACAAGACTCGCCGCTCCCTCGCTGGTTTCCTGCGGAACGGGCTGTACGCCGGGAGTGAGCAGCGTTAACTGAATAAAGTTGCGCCCATTCAGCGGTAGATCGCGAACCTGGTTCTCGCCCACCAGCCATCCGACCGTGCTGGTGTTGGTGTCCACCGTTGGAACATCTGCCGCCACCTCCACACTTTCCGCTACCCGGCCGACGGTCAAAGCAAATTGCACCGTCGCCTCTTGTCCCACCGTCAATACGATGGGTCCTTGAATACTGGTCTTGAAGCCTTCCTTTTGCGCCTCCACCCGGTAGGTTCCGATGGGCAGGCTGGCGACCGTATAGGCGCCATTCGCGTTCGTCGCCGACTGGGTCGAGGTGCCAGTCTCGGTATTCGTGACGATAATCTTGGTGTTGGAGAGCCGCGCGCCCTGACTGTCGGAAACCGTACCCGTGATCGTAGCCGTGCTGGTTTGCGCGTGCACCGCAGGTTCTTGGACTAGGACCAGGCACATCCCCAGGAACAGGTTCACGACTAAAAACCTCAAGAGTGCTTTTTGCATGTTGTCCACCGTAACTTGGTAGTTGCAGAGCGGCGTGGCCCCACACCGTCCGCCAAGTTCCCATCTCTTCGGAGTGGTGTCAATGCGGCGCTCAATTAGTTGAGAGGGCCTGGTGCTTTCAACCAAACATCAAAGCTCCCAGGGTTGATATGCTCAATATGTTGAGCGGGTAATTGACACCTTGGCGGCGCGAGACGATGCTAACGAGCAGTCGAACGATGTGGGGCCCGCGCTCCTGACCTGGCGCGGAGCTCGAACCGCTTCAATCTTGATTCAAGCGCGGCTGCGTTCGCCCGCTTCGGGCCCATGCGGGATCATTCAGTACCAGACGGTGTACCTTGCTCTTAACGCAGACTTTGGCGCGACGGGAAGTCGCACCCACCCTTCGGAGCAGTGTCTGTGTTGGGGCGGCGGCAAAGAGTAGTCCCATGAAACCGGAACGCTCCACCAACTCGCTCGAACGCGCGCTCGCCATCATGGAGTTCGTCGCGCACAAGTCCGGCGGCCTGACGAATGCCGAGATCAGTGAGCACTTTGGCGTCGCCACCAGCAGCACCTCCTACATCCTGAGCCGTCTTGAGCGCGAGGGATATCTGCGAAGGGATCCGGAAAATGGCCGATACGAAATGGGCCTCAAGATTGTCGCACTCAGCCACGGCGCGCTGCGCGATATGGGACTGCGCCGTATCGCCGAGCCCATTCTTCACAGACTGTCGGCGGAAACCAGAGTCTCGGCTCTGATCGGAATCCTCGAGAGAGGCCGCGTCATGATCGTGGATAAAGTTGAAAAACCGGACCTGGCCAAGATCGATATGGATATTGGTGTCCGCTATCCAGCGCACTCGACCGCCTTGGGAAAAGTCCTGCTGGCGCACCTTCCCGAAGGTCAGCTCCAGGGTCTGTTCGATCATTACAGGCTGGCAAAGACATCTCCCAACACCATCGACTCGAAAAGCCGGATCCTCGCGGAATTGGAGTTGACCCGCAAGCAGGGGTATGCAACCAGCGATGGCGAGCTTTTCCTTGGCATTCGGGCGGTCGCGGCACCGATTTTTGACGCGATCGGCGGCGTCCCCGCCTCTGTGAGCGTGACTGGTGTCACCGTTTCTCTCGAAGACACCCACATTATCAACAGCGTCAAAGTGGCGGCGCGCGAAATTTCGCGTCGTTTTGGTGCCGCCGAACACTCGTGAGCATCCTGGTTCCTGATTTCGTATACTCGTCGACTTGAAATATTCAAGGAGAGCTGTATGACCCACCGGTTCGTCTGCGCCTTTACATTTCTATTCTGGTTGATCACCACCTCCTCGGCTCTAGCCCGCGCTCAGCAATCTTGTGAAAAACTGAAACAGCTCCAGCTGCCGGACACTACCATCACGTCCGCGGAAAGTATTTCTGCCGGCCCCTTTGATTTGCCACCCGGCCAGGCTCCAGTGAAATCAGTGGATCTGCCGGCTTTTTGCCGGGTGCGCGGCGAAGTCAAGCCCACCACCGATTCGCAGATCAAGTTCGAAGTCTGGATGCCTACCGCCGGATGGAATGGAAAATTTGAACAATTGGGAAACGGCGGCTTAGCGGGAACGATCAATCTTTTTGCGCTTGCTGGCCCTCTGAAGAGAGGCTTCGCCACCGCCGCCACCGATGATGGACACCAGGGCGCGCCCACCGACGCCTCGTGGGCCATGGGGCACCCTGAAAAAGTGAAGGACTTCGGCTATCGCGCCGTGCACGAAACCAACGTCGAAGCGAAGAAGATCATCGCCGCCTTCTACCAGAAGCCGGCGCGCTATTCATACTTTAACGGTTGCTCCGAAGGTGGCCGCGAAGCGCTCATGGAGGCCCAGCGCTTCCCCGAAGACTTTAATGGCATTCTGGCGGGAGCTACCGCGCATTATTGGACGCAGTTGATGGCCGCCTTCGCATGGAATGCGCAAGCTTTGAGCGCGCCCGCCAGTTTTATCCCGGAACCAAAAAGGCGTGCTATTCAGGACGCCGTGGTGGCTGCCTGCGGCAAGCAAGACGGCGTGGCTGATAAGTTCGTTAAAGATCCGCAGCATTGCAACTTCGATCCATCCCCGCTGCTCTGCAAGGGTCCTGATTCCGACAGCTGCCTCACCGCCCCGCAATTGGATGCTCTGAAGAAGATTTACGCCGGACCCCGCAATCCGCGCACCGGACAGCCCATCTCACCAGGGTACGAACCGGGAGCGGAAGCCGAGCCGGGAATCCCCGGAATTTCCTTCGCCAGCTATGTGTTTGGCGCCGGACCCGGAATGAGCCTTGATTCCATGTTTTCCACCGCATTCTATGCGGGCTTCGTTTTCGAAAATCCCAAATGGAAGCTCAGCGACCTCAACTTCGATAAGGACATCGCCACCACTGACGAAAAGGTCGGCACAGCTCTGAACGCCTCCGACCCGGACCTCGCCCCCTTTCGATCCCGTGGCGGCAAGATGCTTCACTATCACGGGTGGAACGATGGCTCCCCGTCTCCGCTCCACTCTGTCAACTACTACGAGCGTGTGGCGGAAAAGATGGGGGGATTCCGCAAGACGCAGGACTTTTACAGGCTGTACATGGCGCCCGGCATGATGCATTGCGGAGCCGGAGAAGGTCCCAACCTTTTTGGAAATCCGCTGGATTTCTCTCCTGCCAGCGATCCCGACCACAACATCTTCTTAGCTCTGCAACGCTGGGTGGAAGAAGGTGTGGCGCCAGACCGGATCATCGCCACCAAATACCACGATGACGATCAAAGCAAGGGAGTGGAGATGACGCGGCCTCTCTGTCCGTATCCGCAACAAGCCAAGCCAACCGGGAAGGGTGCAAGTTCGGAGGCCGGAAACTGGGTATGTCGCGTCCCAACCGGTGAACCCGGCCGATAGGTGGAACGCACGCCCGCCGATGCCTCGATGGTTTGTCCAGGCTGGGGGCCCGTGCCCGAAAGGAACGCCAGTACCGTCGGGGCAATTCTGTCGATACAGTTCACGACTGCGATGTGGCCGCAACCGTCATAGACCGCCAGCACCGACTGGGGCGCGGCTCGATGCATGGATTCCGCCAGCGCCAGTGGAGTCATGCCATCCTGTTTGCCCCAGGCAATGAACACCGGCATTTTTAATTCCGAGAATCTTTGATCCAGCGTATCGGCTCCCGCCGTGATCGATTCCAAAGCGCGCCGCACCACCCAACCGTTCTCACTCGACCTGCGAATGAAGGCCGCTGCCAGGAATTCCGGCAATTTCGGCGGATTGGGCGTCACCAGAGCCATCAACTGGTTTACCTGCCCGGTTGTTTGCGGTGTGAACAGAGCCGGATCGAAACTCAGCTTGAACGCCATTCCGGCGCTGTCAAATAACAAAAGGCTGGACACGCGTTGCGGCTGGTCCAGGGCAACCGTGGAGGCGATCCAGCCGCCCATCGACACACCGCCGAGTGCGACGGCGTCCAGATGTTCTGCGTCTAAAAACGATTCGACGAACCTAGCCTCCTCGGGAATCGAATAGCTGCGGTTGGCGGGTTTTGCGGACTGTCCATAGCCCAGCAGATCCAAGGCGTACACGTGATAGCCGGCGCGCACGAGGTAAGGTGCAAGTTTGCCCCAATCATTTTGCGCCTGCGACCCCAGTCCGTGGATAAGAACCACGGGTTTGCCTGTGCCACCTTCAATGTAGTGAACGTTGAACCCATCGATGAGCATCGTGTGGCTGTGAATGCCGGCGCGCAACAGTTGGCACCGCGCCAGGGTTTCGAGAACCCATAACGGTTCCAGCCAAAACGTAAGCCCGGAGGCAAAGACAAGGACTAGCAGAGCGATCACCAACCGAACCATAATTCGGATTGCGAGACTGAATCTGCCGCCAGAGCTATCGTTCATCGGCGTCATGATGCACGAGGCAAATACAAAAAGGCAAGCGGGAGCACATTTGTTAACGATGAGTGTAGCGGCACGAGACGCAGTGAAACAGGTGATGGCCGAATCTTACGCGGGCACACTGATCCCAAGGATTGCTGCAAGCCTGGCCCAGCCCTCTGAATTTGCAACTGCGCGTGATCGAGAGACCGGGGTCCGGAGGCGCAAAATTGCAGCTTCTGATAGCTTAAGCTGCATCGAAGTGAAGAGCCGTTTTATGCGAGTTTTCTAAAATCGGTAGAACTATCGCTCGCGGTCATCGTCAATGGGGAGTTTGGTTGTGCACATAGTTATGACCTTCCTACACCGCCTCACAATGCTGCCTCGGAACTGCAAGCTTAACCGGTATTCAGAAACCAAACGCGCGAGCCGCTCCCTCGGAATAATTCAAGCTCCCATCGCTTTGCTGGTGCTGTTGTCGCTGGTGCATCCCGCCTTCGCGGCGAATCCTGACCTGGAGACTGTGCTGACTGGTTCGCGCCAGCGTATTGAGAAATTGGACTACCGCGTCACCGGGCGACTCACACGGGTGGAAGGTAATGGCAAGCGCACGAGCTACAAGTTTGCCGCCAAGGCTCACTGGTTTCCCGATGGTCTGCGTCTGCTATGCGAGATCTCGGGGCCTGGCTCAGAGAAGACGAGCCTTCTTCTGCATATGAACGCGAGTGGGCACGTGACGATTGAGGCAGTACTTCCCGGCGAGAAGGCCGCCAGCGTGTTGCCATTCGAGCGTTGGAACGACCCACTGGTGGGAACGGACTTCTCCTATGAAGATATGGTAGAGAGCCAGTTCTTCTGGAAGAATCAGGAACTCCTGGCCCCGGAGAAATACGGCGCACGGGATTGTTTTGTTCTTAAGAGCATACCCGGCTCTCAGGAACGGACTCACTATGATTCGGTCACATCGTGGATTGACCGCGGCATTTTGTTCCCTGTGCATGTGGTGAAGACGGCTTCGCGGGACGGGACAGCAGAAGGAATTCATTTACTACGGGCTGCGGCAGATCGGCGGCGATTGGTCCGCATCGCAAGTGGAGGCAAAGCTTCAGGGCAAGCCCGGTTCCTCGATCCTGGCAATCGAATGGGGCTCGGGAAAGGCAAATCTTGGACGCAAGGACTTTGATATCAGCCAGTCCAGCGCTGCGGCAGAGAAAGTGAAATAAACGAATCGCTATTAGGCCGTTGCCAAGACCAGTCTGTCGTGCGACCATCCGCCGTGTTCGCCGTCAAGACGCAAGCTCCTTTTTCAGACCTTGCCGGCAGCCCCATATAAGCCAAAGGGCCACCAATTCCAGTCACCGGCAAGTTGCAAGAGTGCCGGGCCGACGACCATCCGCACCACGGTCGCGTCGATGAACACCGCGGCGGCGAGCGTAAAGCCCAGCATCTGGACGACAAGAAAGCTTCCCAGGGTGAATGCGGTGAAGACGGCAATCATGATTGCCGCGGCACTCGTGATGAGCCCGGCCGTCCGCGCCAGACCCTCGATTACCGCTGATCTCTCGGATAGACCGCGCCGCCGTTCTTCGAGGACTCGGGCGACCAGGAAGACCTCATAGTCCATGCTCAATCCGAAGACGATGGCAAACGAGAGAATCGGCACAATCGGGTACACGTTGCCGGTCGGTCCTTCGAGCCCAAAGAGTTTGCTCCCGTGGCCTTCCTGAAAAACGACAACCAACGCACCGAATGAAGCGCCAACCGAGAGTAGATTGAGCAGAATTGCTTTGACCGCCGCAACTACGGAACGTAACCCGATCATGAGCGCCAGCAAGCTGCCCAACACGACGCCGAGGATCACCCTCGGCAACCGCTGCTTTACTACCAGGTCATAATCTGCGTCTTGTGCGGGAACGCCGCCGACCCGAAGCACCGCGCCGGGCACGCCCGTGATCGCCGCGACATCCGAGGAACGCACCTCTCGTACCCATCGTATCTGTTCGTTGGGCGTAAGAGCGGCGGTGGGCAGCAACTCGATCAAGGTAGCCTGGCCATCGCTGCGAAGAAAACTCTTGCGGATCGCCTCGGGCACATCGTTGACCGCATCCGCCGATGTCAGACATTCCCGTGAGGGTCGGAAGAGACAAGACCTCTTGCGCTCTGGGATCGCTCTGGAAGCTCTTCGTCAAGCGACTGACGGCAAGCCAGCCAGCCGGCGAGAGCGGCGGAGACTGCGGCGGCAACTCCAGAATCACTCGGAGGGACTCCACAATACCCGACCGCCCCATGCGCTGAAGCGTGTGCAGTGCTTGCACCGACTCGGCTGCGGCCGGAAGCGAGTCGCGGTCGGGAATCCCGGGAGAGATTTTCCGTGCCTGGTAGGCAAGGATCAGCAGCGGAATCCCGGCGACAAGCAGAGCCGTCCAGGGCCGGCGGGTTATGATGCTGCCCCACCGCACCCACCGCTCACTCGCCGCGCACAGGCTGTCGCGCGTTTCGCAATCGTTTGCTGCGAAGACGCACTCTTGCGGCATTGATGCGATGCCCGAGCAGACCAAGCACCCAAGGCAGAATGAACGTACACAACATGACGCTCAAAACGGTTACCAGCAGGCCAGCGACCCCGATCGAGCGCAGTTCGCTGATGGGCACTATCAGCAGCGCTGAAAATCCGATCGCAACGGTCGTGGCCGAGATGAGCAGCGTCCGCCCCGCTTGCCCGGCGGCAATATCGGCAGCGGGCCCGGGATCATATCCCTCGGCCAATGCTTCGCGAAACCGGCTCACCATCAGCAATGCATAGTCGATGCCCAAGCCAAGACCGAGCATCGTTGCCAGATTCTGTACCAGAATCGAGAGATGCAGATAATGCGAGAGTAGCGCTGCCGCGCCCAGCGCCATCGAGATTGAGAGGACTCCAACTCCCAGCGGCAATAGCGCGGCCACAAGACTGCCGAAAGCCAGCACCAGCAGCACGAGAGTGACCGGCATCGCTCGTTCCTCGGCATGGGTGACGTCATCCGCACTGACCTTGCGAAGATCGAAGTTCAGGGGCGTTTCGCCCGTAATCTCCAGTTTGATATTGGGGTATTGCGACCTGAGCTGACCTTCCATCCAGTCTGCTTTTGCTCTCAGTTTGGGAACCAGCGCCTCGACGTTGTCATTACATCGTGCGGGTCTAACCCGACGATGATCAAGGCCCCGCCATTGTCCCC
Organism: uncultured Acidobacteriaceae bacterium; assembly: GCA_963838315.1. GTDB lineage: Bacteria > Acidobacteriota > Terriglobia > Terriglobales > Acidobacteriaceae > Acidiflorens. The sequence goes on along the minus strand of CAWIQW010000003.1, from coordinate 1,979 downwards.
AGTGAACAGAGGATCCGGCCAATCCAGACTCGAGACGGCGCCCGACACTCCCGGCACACTACGCAACGAACTGGTTAAGAAGCCCAATGCATCTGCGCCTTTTGCTGAATCGATATCGGGAATACCGCTGATCACCAGAACCAGGCGGTGGGCGTAAGGAGACTGGAATCGCTGCGCCAGTTCCAGATCAACTTTTTCGGATTCTCCGCCCTTGATGTGAACAGCCGTCTCCAGGCGACGTTCGACTTTGTAGGAAAAGGGCAGCAGCGCAAGCGCCATGACAAACCCCGACATCGCCAACCAGAATCGGCGGCGAGCGGCGTCATGGCCAGTCTTCAGGCTAGTCATTACCATGGGAGATCCACGTCATTCGTTCGTGCTTCTCAGGCCGATGCAACGACTTCGGTGATCGGCACGTCCATGATATACGGTCAAATTGCACATGCATCAGAGTTCGGCCTTGCGAAGTTTCGATGCCTCCTGAACAGCTTTTGTCGGATCGAATTTCGGGAGCCAAGACACTCTCAACGGCATCCATAATCACCATGGGACTACCTTGCGAGCAACCTCTGCTTCGGTCAGGCGGCAACGAAGTCTCCTGCGCTGAGAAAACAAAGCCCTGGATCCTCGCTGCAACCATTCTTGGTTCGAGCCTGGCATTCATCGACGGCACAATCGTTAGTGTGGCCTTGCCCGCGATACAGTCCTCTTTCCATGCAACAGTCGTGGATGTTCAATGGGTGGTGGAGTCCTACGGCCTATTCTTGGGTGCGTTGATTCTCATTGGTGGATCGCTCGGCGATCTCTTTGGCCGCCGCATGATCTTCGTCGCAGGGGTGTCAGTCTTCGCCACAGCATCCGCCGCGGCTTTGCTCCGAATATCCACCAGTTGATCGTGGCGAGAAGTGTTCAAGGCGTTGGCGCCGCGCTCATGGTCCCCGGAAGCCTTGCGATCATCAGTTCTTCTTTCGACGAGAAGAGTCGCGGCCAGGCGATCGGTACCTGGTCGGGCTTTACGGCGATCACCACCGCGGTTGGACCCGTTCTTGGAGGTTGGGTCGTTGAGCACGCATCCTGGCGCTGGGCGTTTCTTATCAATCTTCCGATTGCCGCGTCCGTGATCGTGATTTCCCTTCTGCAAATTCCGGAAAGCCGCCGCCTTGCTCCCGGGCGTATCGATTGGATGGGAGCGCTTCTTGCCATTCTCGGTCTCGGCGGATTGGTGTACGGCCTCATCGAGTCAGCGGACGCCGGCTGGGGGAATCGCCTGGTCCTCGGAAGCCTGATACTTGGTTTCGGCGGTCTTATCACGTTTGTTTTCGTCGAAGCTAAAGTCGCGTCACCCATGGTCCCACTCACCCTGTTCCGATCCCCGACGTTTGCAGGGGCGAATCTGCTCACACTGCTTTTGTACGCAGCGCTCGGAATTTTCTTTTTTCTGTTTCCTTTGAACCTGATCCAGGTTCAGGGGTATACGCCTACCGCAGCCGGAGGTGCAATTTTCCCCATGATTGTCCTGATGTTTGTTTTATCGCGCTGGGCTGGGCGTCTCGTCGACCGCTACGGGGCAAGAGGTCCACTGATCATCGGCCCTCTCATTGTCGCGGCCGGATTCGGCCTGTTCGCCGTGCCCTCGATTGGGGGCAGCTACTGGAAGGCGTTCTTCCCAGCGATTGTGATCCTGGGATCAGGGATGACGGTTACGGTAGCACCTCTCACAACCGTCGTCATGAATTCCGTCAAGGAGGATCGGGTAGGAGCGGCTTCCGGAATCAACAATGCAGTAGCGCGGGTAGCAGGAGTGCTCGCGATCGCCGTACTTGGGATCCTAATGGTGAAGGTGTTTAGTTCCCGGCTGGATCGCAGCCTTGCCGGGCTCTCGCTCCCATCCCAGATATTGCACGAGGTGCAGGCGAGTGAGCTCAGACTCGCGGGCTTGCAACTGCCCGCGGGGCTTGATCCAACCACCAGCACCGCGA